>NZ_JBICNA010000006.1:0-363423 GCF_043109535.1 Serratia sp. LACPHL-BACT-2024-00286 | reverse complement strand
CAAATAATCGCCCAAAATGCCTTTTTAGGATGTTTATTAGTCAAAAAACACCGGTTTTAGCGCAGCAATAGCGGCAAACCCTGTAAATAGAGACAAATGAAGATAAAGAAAAGGGAGCGGTCACCCGCTCCCTTTCATCTTCATGACGCTTAATTGTCGTTATTGGCGTGCAACGATATGGTCGTTTTCCACATCCAGCGTCACCAGCTTGCCGGGAATCAGCTTGCCGGACAGGATTTGCTGCGCCAGCGGGTTCTCGATCTCCTGCTGAATCGCGCGTTTCAACGGACGCGCACCATACACAGGGTCGTAACCGGTTTTGCTCAACAAAGCCAGGGCCGGTTCGGTCATGGTCACTTCGTAACCGCGTTCTTCCAAACGTTTGTACAAACGCGACAGCTGAATTTTGGCGATTGCAGCAATGTGTTTCTCGCCCAGCGGATGGAACACCACCACTTCGTCGATACGGTTGATGAACTCAGGACGGAAGTGGTGACTCACCATCTCCATCACCGACTCTTTCATCTGCGCGTAGTTCATCTGACCGAAGTGCTCTTGGATCAGATCGGAGCCCAGGTTGGAAGTCATGATCACCACGGTATTGCGGAAATCGACGGTACGGCCCTGGCCATCGGTCAGTCGGCCGTCATCCAACACCTGCAGCAGAATGTTGAATACGTCCGGGTGCGCTTTCTCGACTTCATCCAGCAGAATCACCGAGTAAGGCCGGCGGCGCACGGCTTCCGTCAGATAGCCGCCCTCTTCATAACCCACATAGCCCGGAGGCGCGCCGACCAGACGCGAAACGGAGTGTTTCTCCATAAACTCGGACATGTCGATACGCACCATGGCGTCGTCGCTGTCGAACAGGAACGAAGCCAGAGCCTTGCAGAGCTCGGTTTTCCCCACCCCGGTCGGGCCGAGGAACAGGAACGAACCGATCGGCCGGTTAGGATCGGACAACCCGGCGCGGCTGCGGCGGATAGCATTAGAGACCGCGCTGACCGCTTCGTCCTGGCCGATCACCCGCGAATGCAGCTCTTGCTCCAGGCGCAGCAGTTTGTCGCGTTCGCCTTCCAGCATTCTGGCCACCGGGATGCCGGTGGCACGCGCCAGCACTTCGGCAATCTCCGCATCGGTCACCCGATTGCGCAGCAGCTTCATGCTTTTGCCTTCGGCCTGCGTGGCGGCGGCGAGCTGTTTCTCCAGCTCAGGGATTTTGCCGTATTGCAGTTCCGACATCCGCCCCAGATCGCCGACGCGGCGCGCCTGCTCCAGGGTGATTTTGGCCTGCTCGAGTTCAGCCTTGATGTTCTGGGTGCCGGAGAGCGAGGCTTTTTCCGCTTTCCACTCTTCTTCCAGCTCCGAATATTCGCGCTCTTTCTGCCCCAGCTCATCGCTGAGCATGTCCAGGCGTTTCTTGCTGGCGTCGTCAGACTCTTTATTCAGCGCCTGCTGTTCCAGCTTCAACTGAATGATGCGGCGTTCAAGCCTGTCGAGCGATTCCGGCTTGGAATCCATCTGCATGCGAATGCTGGACGCCGCTTCGTCGATCAGGTCGATAGCCTTGTCCGGCAATTGACGATCGGCGATATAACGGTGAGAAAGCGTCGCCGCCGCCACGATGGCCGGGTCGGTGATCTGCACGTGGTGGTGCAATTCGTAACGCTCTTTCAGGCCGCGCAGGATAGCGATGGTGTCTTCCACGCTCGGCTCCGCCACATACACTTTCTGGAAACGACGTTCGAGCGCCGCGTCTTTCTCTATATATTGGCGGTACTCATCCAGCGTTGTGGCACCGACGCAGTGCAGTTCGCCGCGCGCCAGCGCCGGCTTGAGCATGTTGCCCGCATCCATCGCACCATCCGCCTTACCGGCGCCGACCATGGTGTGCAGTTCGTCGATAAACAGGATAACGCTGCCTTCCTGCTTGGCCAGATCGTTGAGCACGCCTTTCAGGCGCTCTTCAAACTCGCCGCGGTATTTGGCGCCGGCGATCAAGGCGCCCATATCGAGGGACAATACGCGCTTGTGCTTCAGCCCTTCCGGCACTTCGCCGTTGATGATGCGCTGCGCCAGGCCTTCGACGATGGCGGTTTTACCCACGCCAGGTTCGCCGATCAGCACCGGGTTGTTTTTGGTACGGCGTTGCAGCACCTGAATGGTGCGACGGATCTCTTCGTCACGGCCGATCACCGGGTCAAGTTTGCCCTGCTCGGCGCGTTCGGTCAGATCGATCGTGTATTTCTTCAATGCTTGCCGCTGGTCTTCGGCGCCTTGGTCTTCCACGCTGTCACCGCCTCTCATTTGTTCAATGGCTTTGCTGATTTTGTCGGCCGTTGCGCCGGCCGCTTTCAACAAGTCGGTCAACGAGCCGCGGTCTTCCAGCACCGCCAGCACAAACAGCTCGGAAGAAATGAATTTGTCCGCGCGCTTCTGCGCCAGTTTGTCGCACAGGTTCAGGACGCGCACCAATTCGTGGGACGGTTGAACGTCGCCACCGGTACCTTCTACCTGCGGCAAACGGGACAGCGCCTGTTCGATCTCGGTGCGCACGCGCCCGGCATCGATACCTGCGGAAGTTAATAGTGGACGAACCGTGCCCCCTTCCTGATTGAGCAGGGCGCTCATCAGATGTAGCGGTTCAATAAACTGGTTGTCGTGCCCAAGGGCTAGTGACTGGGCATCGGCGAGGGCAAGCTGGAATTTGTTGGTAAGACGATCCAGACGCATAACACCTCCAAGATGGGTCGAAATTGCTACTGGAGATTAAATGAGGTCATCCCTCAAATTTTCAAGGTTATCTCGACGCTAAATTTTCGGTACAACGCCATGCGTCGTTGGATCGTCCTAATTCAATAGGTTATATCAGCCAGATTAAACTTGCCAGACGTCCGGTTATTCCATCGCGTCGATAGGAGAAAAAATGACTCTTTTCGTTAACCGTGCAGCGGTCGCCGCCGTAGATGGCCTGCACGCCTGCCCGCAACAAACGTTGGCGAGCCAGCAAGTAGATATTAGCCAAAAACTTATCGCCGTGCGGCGTAAACGCCGCCGCGGCTTCGGCGTCTTCCGCGATAAAGGCAGCGCGCACCTCCGGCCCGACCTCAAACTGCTGCGGGCCGATCGCCGGCCCCAGCCAGGCGCTGATCTGGCTCGGCGCGGCGCTGAACGCCGCCACGGTTTGCTCCAGCACGCCATGGCATAACCCACGCCAGCCGGCGTGAGCGGCGGCCACTTCATCGCCGTGCTGCGAACAGAACAGCACCGGCAGACAATCCGCCGTCATCACGGCACACACCTGCCCAGGCACGTTGCTGTACACCGCATCCGCCCGCAGATCGGCGGGCGTTTGCCCCGTCAACGTCACCACGCGGGTGCCGTGCACCTGCTCGAGCCACACCGGCATCTGCGGCAAGCCGGCGACGGTAACCAACCGTTCCCGATTGCGCTTCACCGCTTGCTCCTCGTCACCGACGTGGGCGCCGAGGTTCAGCGAGTCATAAGGCGGCAGGCTGACGCCGCCGCCGCGCGTGGTGCTGCAGGCCTTAACGCCGGGAGGCAATGGCCAGTCGGGCAGAATGAGCGAGTTCATTACCAGTCCATCTGATCTTTGAATTCTTCGGTATCCGCCTTCAGCGCGTTAATCAGATCGACCATGTCCTGCGGCAGCGGCGCATGCCACTCCATCTGGATGCCGCTGATCGGATGGTACAAACGCAGCATGGTGGCGTGCAGCGCCTGGCGGTCAAAACCGCGCAGCGTGTTGATGAAGGCTTCCGAAGCCCCCTTCGGCGGACGTGGACGGCCGCCGTACAGCGGATCGCCCACCAGCGGATGGCTGATGTAAGCCATGTGCACGCGGATCTGGTGAGTACGGCCGGTTTCCAGGCGCAGACGCAGACGGGTGTGCGCGCGGAAGTGTTCCATGATGCGGTAGTGCGTCACCGCCGGTTTACCCATCGGGTGTACCGCCATGTGGGTACGCTTGGTGGAATGGCGCGCTATGGGCTCTTCTACCGTGCCGCCGGCGGTCATGGTGCCAATCGCCACCGCTTCGTATTCGCGGGTGATTTCACGCGCCTGCAGCGCTTCCACCAGCCGGGTTTGCGCCGGCACGGTTTTCGCCACCACCATCAGGCCGGTGGTGTCTTTATCCAGACGGTGCACGATGCCGGCGCGCGGCACGTCGGCGATTTCCGGGTAGTGATGCAGCAGCGCATTGAGCACCGTGCCGTCCGGGTTACCGGCGCCAGGGTGCACCACCAAATCGCGCGGCTTGTTGATCACCAGGATGTCGCTGTCTTCATAGACGATATCCAACGCGATATCCTGCGGCTCCCAACGCGCCTCTTCTTCTATCTGTGCATCGATGGCGACCGTCTCTCCGCCCAGCACCTTCTCTTTCGGTTTGTTTGACGTTTTGCCATTGACCTTCACCCGATCGCCCAGGATCCACTCTTTTATGCGAGATCGTGAATAATCAGGGAACAATTCGGCCAAAGCCTGATCTAAACGTTGTCCGAGTTGAGATTCGGCCACCGTTGCGGTGAGTTGTACTTGTTGTGCCATATGCAGCTTCTTCGTTAACGTTGGGTTTTCACGGCGATGCCGTTTAATATAATGTGCTATTGTACCTGGTCTTTGTCGGGAGCTTAACGGACAGTCTCCCGGAATAACACCCTGAGGATAATCAAAACGTCATGACGCGTATGAAATATCTGGTGGCGGCAGCCACGTTGAGCCTGGCGCTGGCAGGTTGCTCCACATCCAAGGATGCGGTTCCCGACAACCCACCTTCGGAAATCTATGCCACCGCGCAGCAAAAGCTGCAGGACGGTAACTTCAAGGGCGCGATTACGCAACTCGAAGCGTTAGATAACCGCTATCCTTTCGGGCCGTATTCCCAGCAGGTCCAGCTGGATTTGATTTACGCCTACTATAAGGCCGCCGACTTGCCGATGGCGCAGGCATCCATCGATCGCTTCATGCGCCTGAACCCGACGCACCCGAACATCGATTACGTGATGTACATGCGCGGTCTGACCGACATGGCGCTCGATGACAGCGCGCTGCAGGGCTTCTTCGGGGTTGACCGTTCGGACCGCGATCCTCAGCACGCTCGCGCTGCGTTCCGCGACTTCAGCCAGTTGATTCAGCAATACCCGAACAGCCAATACGCGACCGACGCCAACAAGCGTTTGGTGTATCTGAAAGACCGCTTGGCCAAGTATGAGCTTTCGGTGGCGGAATACTACACTAAACGCGGTGCTTACGTCGCGGTCGTTAATCGCGCCGAGCAGATGTTGCGTGAATTCCCGGATACCAAAGCGACGCACGACGTGTTGCCGCTGATGGAAAATGCCTACAAGCAACTGCAGTTGAACGGCCAGGCTGACAAAGTGGCCAAAGTGATCGCCGCCAACCCGCAATAAACGCGCGTCGGCAACGGCAAAAAAACAAAACGGCAGCCTCGGCTGCCGTTTTCATTGGCGTGGACCTGGTTTTCACTGGAAGAATACACAAGTAAAAACACGGTGTTAGCTAGCGCTCCTCACCGGTCATCTCATCGATAATGCGCCATCCGGCGGCAACTCTCAAGCATTAGATAACCAATTCAAATGCTGAATCACAGATTGAACTAACTTTGCAAAAAGTGACAAAAAATCGTGATTTACATCACGCATTTAAACAAAAAGCGGGGTATGCTGGGTTCACCAAGACGGAAAGACAGAGAGGTAAGTTATATGACATTGAACATTACCAGCAAACAAATGGATATCACTCCCGCAATCCGCAATCACGTCGAAGACCGTCTCACCAAACTGGAAAAATGGCAGACCCAGCTGATAAACCCGCATATCGTCTTATCCAAAGAACCGCAGGGGTTTGTCGCCGACGCTACCATTACCACGCCGAACGGCCCGCTGGTCGCCAGCGCCAAACATGATGACATGTATACCGCCGTTAACGAGCTGATCGCCAAGCTGGAGCGCCAGCTGAACAAGGTGCAGCACAAAGGCGAAGCGCGCCGCTGCAATGCCAGCGTGAAAGACATCGTGCCGGAAGTGACGCAGGAACAGGAATAACCGTCCGACTGCGGTTGCCGCATCAAACGCGCCCGAGGGCGCGTTTTTTGTCGGGTATTTTTGTTGACGGGGTAAAAGCCAGCGGTTACTTTAAAACCTGTTCGCATTAACCTTAGGTAGACCATGCCACGCACACCGTTTTTCTTCGCATTCTTTTTTACCTTCCCCTGACTGGGAGGCGTTTCGTCGTGTGAGAAAGAATGCGAAGACGAACAACAAGGCCTCCTGGAAACAGGAGGCTTTTTTTATGGCTGTTTTATAACGAATAAGAACTGAAGGCGGAAGCTGATTATGACTGACAACCCGTTATTGGTGCTGCGCGAGCGCATCAGCGCACTGGATTTGAAACTGTTGGCCCTGCTGGCGGAACGCCGTGAACTGGCGATCGAAGTCGGCAAGACCAAACTGCACTCTCACCGTCCGATCCGCGACAAAGAGCGCGAGCGCGATCTGCTGGATGCGCTGATCGCCGCCGCCAAGCCTTACGACCTGGACGGTTTCTACGTCACCCGCCTGTTCCAACTGATCATTGAAGACTCCGTCCTGACCCAGCAGGCGCTGCTGCAGCACCAGCTCAATCCCGTCAGCCAACACTCCGCCCGCATCGCCTTTCTCGGCCCGAAAGGCTCTTATTCACATCTGGCGGCGCGCCAATACGCCGCCCGCCATTTCGATCGGTTGATCGAATGTGGCTGCCAGAAGTTTCAGGATATCTTCGCCCAGGTGGAAACCGGCCAGGCGGACTACGCCATTCTGCCGATCGAGAACACCAGCTCCGGCTCGATTAATGAGGTGTACGACCTGCTGCAACACACCAGTCTGTCGATCGTCGGTGAACTGACCAACCCGATCAACCACTGCGTTCTGGTGGCCGGCGACAGCGATTTGAGCCAGATTGAAACCGTCTACAGCCACCCGCAGCCGTTCCAACAGTGCAGCCAGTTCCTGAATCGATTCCCGCACTGGAAAATCGAATACACCGAAAGCACGGCCGCCGCAATGGAGAAAGTCGCCAAGTTGAATTCGCCGAAGGTGGCGGCGCTGGGCAGCGAGGCCGGCGGCGCGCTGTACGGGCTGCAAGTGCTGGAACACAACCTCGCCAATCAACAGCAGAACATCACCCGCTTTATCGTCCTGGCGCGTAAAGCGATCGACGTCTCCGAACAGGTGCCGGCCAAAACCACGCTGATCATGGCGACCGGCCAGCAATCCGGTGCGCTGGTCGAAGCGCTGCTGGTATTGCGCGACAACGGCATCATCATGACCAAACTGGAGTCACGCCCGATCAACGGCAATCCGTGGGAAGAGATGTTTTACATCGATGTGCAGGCCAACCTGCGTGCCGACGCAATGCAAAAAGCGCTGCGCGATCTGGCGCCCATCACCCGCTCGCTGAAGGTGCTGGGCTGTTATCCCAGCGACACCGTGGTGCCGGTCAACCCATCCTGACGCGATAAAAAAAGGTTCGGCCAAGCCGAACCCTTCATTTTTATTTACCGCCGGTATTTTACTGCCGGCTGTCGTTAGCCTGCCGTAACAGCGTGCGGCTTTCCACCAGGAAGCGCTGGGCGTAATCGCCAAACCAGTGCTCCACCTTGCGGAAGCTATCGATAAACGCCTGTTTGTCGCCGTGCTCCAACAGCTTGATCGCCTCGCCGAAGCGCTGGTAGTAGCGTTTGATCAACGCCACGTTTTCCTCCGACGACATGATAATGTCGGCGTACAGCTGCGGGTCCTGCGCAAACAGGCGGCCAACCATCGCCAGCTCCAGCCGGTAGATCGGCGAAGAGAGCGCCAGCAACTGCTCCAGTTGCACGTTCTCTTCCGCCAGATGCAACCCGTAGGCGAAGGTGGCAAAGTGCCGCAGCGCCTGAATAAACGCCATGTTCTGATCGTGTTCGACCGCACTGATGCGGTGCAGCCGCGCCCCCCACACCTGTAGCTGTTCAAGCAACCACTGGTAAGCCTCTGGCCGGCGGCCGTCGCAGTAAACCACGACCTGCTTCGCCACGCTGCCCACGTCCGGGCCGAACATCGGGTGCAACCCCACCACCGGGCCACTGTGCACCGCAAGCATCGCATGCAGCGGACGGTTCTTCACCGACGCCAAATCCACCAAAATACAGTCGTCGGGCAACGGCGGCAGGCGGCTTATCACCTGTTCGGTCACATGGATCGGCACGCTGACGATCACCATGCCGGCGTCTGCCAACAGCTGTTCCGCCTGCGGCCAATCTTCCTGATCCAATACCCTGACCTGATAACCCGACAACGTCAGCAGACGGTTGAACAGCCGGCCCATCTGGCCGTTGCCGCCAATGATGACGATCGGCCGCAGCTGCGGGCACAGGGTTTTAAAGC
Organism: Serratia sp. LACPHL-BACT-2024-00286; assembly: GCF_043109535.1. NCBI lineage: Bacteria > Pseudomonadati > Pseudomonadota > Gammaproteobacteria > Enterobacterales > Yersiniaceae > Serratia > Serratia sp. LACPHL-BACT-2024-00286. The sequence continues at coordinate 354,973 of NZ_JBICNA010000006.1, read as the reverse complement.
CTTTATCGTTCTCGCTGACGTACGATTCGCGCATCACGCGGCGCAAGACATCCTCGATCAAATCCGGCGGCACCCCGAGGTTTTCCGCCTCTTGACGGCGCGAGGCCAGCATCGCCGCTTCGCGCTCCGGCACATAAACCGGTAAACCGTGGCGGCTTTTCACCTCGCCGACTTCCGCTACCAGATGCAGGCGTTTCGCCAGCAGATCCAGCAGCGCTTTGTCCACCTCGTCAATTTGATCGCGCAACGCGGTCAGTTCTGCCACCATAACTTACTTTTCTCCCGTGCGTGCCGTCAGCGCAGCGCCGAGTTCCTGATGCATATGACGCAGCAGCGTTTCCGTGCTTTCCCAGTTGATGCAGGCGTCGGTGACGGACACACCGTAACGCATGTCTGCACGCGGCTGCTCGGAAGACTGGTTGCCCTCATGCAGATGGCTCTCCAGCATGATGCCGGTGATCGAACGGTTGCCCGCCTTAATCTGCTCCACCACGGACTCGGCCACCGCCGGCTGACGGCGATAGTCTTTATTCGAGTTGCCATGGCTGCAATCTATCATCAAGGACGGATGGAGTCCCGCCTCGAGCATCTGTTTTTCACAGGCCGCAACGTGCTCGGCGCTGTAGTTCGGGGTTTTACCGCCGCGCAGGATCACATGCCCGTCCGGGTTGCCCTGGGTCTGCAGCAGGCAAACCTGGCCCGCCTGGTCGATGCCGACAAAACGGTGCGGCATGGCGGCGGCGCGCATGGCGTTGATGGCGGTGCCCAGACTGCCGTCGGTGCCGTTTTTGAAGCCGACCGGCATCGACAGGCCGGAAGCCATTTCGCGGTGGGTCTGCGACTCGGTGGTGCGCGCACCGATCGCCGACCAGCTGAACAAGTCCCCCAGGTACTGCGGGCTGTTCGGATCCAACGCTTCGGTAGCCAACGGCAAGCCCATGCCCACCAGATCCAGCAACAGGCGACGCGCGATATGCAAGCCTGCTTCAACGTCAAACGAACCGTCCATGTACGGATCGTTGATCAAACCTTTCCAGCCGACAGTGGTTCTGGGTTTTTCAAAATAGACGCGCATAACGATATACAGCTGATCGCTCAAGTCAGCCGCCAGGGTTTTCAAACGACGGGCATAGTCCAGCGCCGCATCCGGATCGTGGATCGAACAAGGCCCGCACACTACCAACAGGCGATGATCGCGCCCCTGCAAAATGTTGGCGATGGTGTTGCGCGCGGTGGCGATTTCATTTTCGTCGTCGGCGCTGAGCGGGAACTGGTTCTTCAGCTCCTCCGGTGTGATGAGAACCTGTTCTGCACTGATGTGTACGTTATTGAGCGCGTCTTTTTGCATGATGCTATTCCTGTCGTTTGGCGTTATGCGTTGAAGTGGAACCTTGAGCGTTTCAGGGCTCTACCTTATCACGCAATGTAAAGTTTTCAATCCAATTTCCGTAAATAAAAAATTACCGTAATTACCCCTAAGAAAAACCATTGGGAAAGGTACTTCAATAAATAAAATAAACTCAATAATTTCAATAACATATACAAACAAAAAGATTGCCAGCGCCTCTCTACCCGCTTGCCTGGCAATAGACGGGAATCGTAAACATAAATGTACATTTGATTTTACAAGGAAGACGCGCCCCCCACCTCAGCGCCAACGAATGGGCTGAGACAGGCATCCGCCAGACTCAGCACGAAGCGCTGCTGAAAGCGATGAATTTCAGTAGAAGAAAAGCGAATAAATAAGGAATAAAAATTAAAAACTTAAGCTAATGGCGGCTATTTTTGTCGCCGAAATGAACCGATATAATGTGACCGTCATCAACAATAACCACCCTTAACAACTGGATCCAAAATGCTCTCTTCTCGCGCTCGTCGCGCTTTTCCGCTGTATATTTGCTGCTTAACGACTTTCACCAGTGTTTCAGCTCTCGCCGACAATACGCTTTTCACCGCGATGGACGATCCGGCCACCGCCAAGAAACCGTTTGAAGGCAACGTGCAGGCGGGCTACAACGCCCAGTCAGGCAACTCGCAGAGTTCCACCCTGCTGGCCAACACCAACATGACCTGGTTCAACAGCGACGCGGCGTACAGCCTGTGGGGGGCGGCCAACAACACCACCTCCTCCAACGTACGCTCCTCCGAAAAATACCAGGCCGGTGGCCGTACGCGCTATAACCTGACCGACCGCAACTACCTGTTCGGCCAAGCCAGCTGGCTGAGCGACCGTTTCAACGGTTACGATTCACGCTCCACGCTGACGGGCGGCTACGGCCGTCAACTCCTCAACGGGCCGCTCAGCGACCTGCGGGTAGAATTCGGTCCCGGCGTGCGCCATGACGAATACCACGGCGGCGGCCGCTCGACCAAAGGGCTGGCCTACGGTGCGGCCAACTATTCCTATCAGCTGACCGACAACACCAAGTTCATTCAGGGCGTTTCCGCGCTGGCGAACGAGGAAACCACGCTGAACTCGGAAAGCGCGTTGAACGTGGCGATCAACGATCGCTTCTCACTGCGCGTAGCCTACACCGTGACCTACAACAGCAAACCGCCGGCCTCGGCACCGAAAAACACCGACACCACCACCTCGGTCACGCTGGTCTACGGCCTGTAATCTCCCTTCCAGAATCTCTCGAAGCCCATCATCGGTGGGCTTTTTTATGCCTGCCGCCCTCTTTTGCACAATCTGCTAAAAATATTCATCCCACCCATTGACGACTTTAGCAAATAGCTTAATACTGTATGCATATACAGTAATTATTGTACAGCCTCGGGGCATGATGGATTTCGATAGTGAGCGACCAGTAACGCATCGATGGCCACCATAGTTCCCGAGATGCTGTAAACAAAGCGAGCATAAGTTATGGAGAAAATCACCTCATTCATCACCTACGCCATGGCGCTGTTTCTCGCCTGGCTCGGCAAGCTCTCTCCGCAGGACATTGCCTTTTTAGTCGGTGCGGCGGTAGGCATCGGCACGTTTCTGGTGAACTGGTACTACCGACGTAAAAGCCTGCAGATCTTGAAGGCCATTGAGCGCAATGCGGCATCACGGAGGAAAATTTACGATGAGTGCAATCGTTAAGCGCTGCAGCGTCGCCGCCGTTTTGGCCATCGCGGTGCTGTTACCGTCATTTGGCGAGCTGCAAACCTCAGAAGCCGGTCTCAGGCTGATCGCCGATCTCGAAGGTTGCCGCCTGTCGCCTTACCAGTGCAGCGCCGGGGTGTGGACGCAGGGCATTGGGCATACTGCCGACGTCATCCCAGGCAAGACGATCGATGAACGGCAAGCCGCGGTGGGTTTGGTCGACGATGTTCGCCGCACCGAACGCGGCATGGCCGCTTGCCTGCCGCATACGCTCTCGCAACAAACCTATGATGCGGTGATCGCCTTCGCCTTCAACGTGGGCATCAGCGCAGCCTGCCACTCTACGCTGGTCGCGCTGCTGCAACAGCGCCAGTGGCGGCAGGCCTGCGATCAGTTGCCTCGCTGGATTTACGTAAACGGAAAGAAAAACAAAGGGCTGGAACAGCGACGCGCCACGGAACGCGCACTGTGCTTGCAGGGTATTGCCTCATCATGACGAGTTCGCTTGCCGAAGGGTGATGCCACAACAATTTCACTTAATTTGTTCAAGGGGGTTCTTATGATGCACTGTCCATTATGCGGTCACGTGGCCCACACTCGCTCCAGCCGCTATCTGAGCGAGTCGACCAAAGAGCGTTACCATCAATGCCGCAACATCAATTGCAGCTGCACGTTCGCCACGCACGAGTCCGTCGCGCGGGTGATCGTCAAACCTGGCGATGACATTGTCCCGGCGCAGCCGCACCCGCCGGAGAGTCAGCATAAACAAAGCGCCGCCGCGCTGTAATGCAAAAAGCCTGCTGATGCAGGCTTTTTAATGTCGCTGCCAGGCGGCCAAGTCTCGCAAATGCGAGATGATAGATTTTCCAGATAAAAAAAGGGGTTGGCATAATGCCAACCCCTGATAACTATTAACTTTTGGATGCAGCGTTAGCCAACGCGGTTCAGACGCTCTTTGATACGAGCAGCCTTACCAGTACGCTCACGCAGGTAGTACAGTTTAGCTTTACGAACGGCACCACGACGTTTCACAGCAATGCTGTCGATTACTGGGGAGTGAGTCTGGAATACGCGCTCAACACCTTCGCCGTTGGAAATCTTACGAACAGTGAATGCAGAGTGCAGACCGCGGTTACGGATAGCGATAACCACGCCCTCGAATGCCTGCAGACGTTTTTTGCTACCTTCAACGACCCATACCTTCACTTCCACGGAATCACCCGGACGGAATGCAGGTACGTCTTGTTTCATCTGCTCTTGTTCAAGTTGCTTAATAATGTTGCTCATAATATGTCTCTTACCCTAGGTAAACTGATATATCGGTCCCGTCTGATGTCAGACGTTTCCTTCATAGTCCTGTTGCCTGGCCTGATGTTCCCGTTGGAACTCAGCCAGCAACACCGCTTGCTCGTCAGTCAGAGCTAGGCTTTCTAGAAGTTCAGGTCTTCTAAGCCAGGTTCGGCCCAGCGACTGCTTTAAGCGCCAGCGACGTATCTCGGCATGGTTGCCCGACAGCAGAACCGGCGGTACTTCCATCCCTTCCAACACCTCTGGGCGGGTATAGTGCGGGCAGTCCAGCAATCCGTCGGCGAAGGAGTCTTCCTCCGCTGAGGCCTGATGGCCCAGCACACCCGGTATGAAACGGGCGACTGAATCAATCAGGGTCATCGCCGGCAGTTCCCCGCCGCTGAGAACGTAATCGCCGATTGACCATTCTTCGTCAATTTCGGTTTGGATTACGCGCTCGTCTATCCCTTCGTAGCGGCCGCACACCAGAATCATCTTCTGATTGGCCGCCAGTTCGCACACGCCGGTTTGATCCAGCTTGCGCCCCTGAGGTGACAGATAAATCACCTTTGCTCCCTCGCCTGCCGCTGCTTTCGCCGCATGAATGGCTTCCCGTAAAGGTTGCACCATCATCAGCATTCCCGGGCCGCCGCCGTAAGGGCGATCGTCCACGGTGCGATGCCGGTCGTAGGTGAAGTCGCGAGGACTCCAACACTGCACGCTCAGCAGGCCATTTTTTACTGCCCGGCCAGTCACCCCGTAATCGGTGATAGCGCGGAACATCTCAGGAAACAGGCTTACAATACCGATGAACACAAGCCAATCCCCTTACCGTTATTCCACTTGCTTCGACCGTTTGATCCGAGGGTCAAAAACCAGGATCCCAATCTGCCTCAATCACGCGGGCAGTGAGATCGACTTTCTTGATAACCTGCCCATGAAGAAACGGAATCAACCGCTCCTTCATGCCGAACGCATCTTTCAGGTTCGCTTTCACAACCATCACATCGTTCGAGCCGGTTTCCATCATATCGATGACTTTACCCAGCTCGTAGCCGGCGGTAGTGACTACCTGGCAGCCCATCAGGTCTTTCCAGTAGTAATCATCACCCTCCAGCGGAGGAAGTTGATCGGAATCCACCATAATCTCGCGATTAGTCAGCAGATTCGCCGCGTCCCGATCGTCAATGCCTTTGACCTTGATGATCAGATCCTGACTGTGGCGCTTCCAGTCTTCCAACTCGATATGCTGCCACTGACCCGCCTGCTGGATAAACCACGGCTGATAGTCAAAAATGCTTTCGGCGTTCTCGGTGGATGAAAACACTCTGAGCCAACCACGAATGCCGTAAGCGGACCCCATTTTACCGAGTACAATCGGCGCGATCGGCGCTACCGGTTTGAGTTGCTTGCTCATTGCCACCACCGCGACAGATTAAGCTGCTTTCTTAGCGTCTTTGATCAGCGCGTGAACGCGATCAGAAACGGTTGCACCCAGACCGACCCAGTGCTCGATGCGGTCCAGGTCCAGACGCAGTGCTTCAGCCTGACCGGAAGCGATCGGGTTGAAGAAGCCTACGCGCTCGATGAAACGACCATCACGAGCGTTGCGGCTGTCGGTCACTACTACTTGATAGAACGGACGCTTTTTAGCGCCGCCACGTGCCAAACGAATTGTTACCATAACATCCTCTTTAGTTAATAAAACAGCCGGGCCCCATTGAGGGACGGGGCCCGGTTGCAATATAAAAAGCCCGAAAATTTTACTCATTTTGGCGCAAAAAGCAATCTAAAGCGTCGATCGCAGGGGACAACTTTTGCAGCCTGTCAAATTTCGGGCGGTTTTCACCGCGAACGGCGAATGCTGAAAGCGCCCGCACTCGGCGTGCGGAGGCCTATCAGCGGCCTGGGAAGCCCGGCGGCATCATACCTTTCATGCCGCGCATCATCTTCGCCATGCCGCCTTTCTTCATCTTCTTCATCATACGCTGCATTTCGTCGAACTGCTTCAGCAAGCGGTTGACGTCCTGCACCTGCATGCCGGCCCCCATCGCGATGCGGCGCTTGCGCGAGCCCTTGATGATTTCCGGTTTGGCGCGCTCTTTCAGCGTCATCGAGTTGATGATCGCCTCCATGCGCACCAGCACTTTATCGTCCATCTGCGACTTGACGTTGTCCGGCAGCTGGCCAGCGCCCGGCAGCTTGCTCAGCATGTTGGCCATGCCGCCCATGTTGCGCATCTGCTTGAGCTGCTCCAGGAAATCGGTCAGATCGAAACCGTCGCCCTTCTTCAGCTTGTTGGCCAGCTTCTCCGCCTGCTCGCGGTCGACCTTGCTTTCGATATCTTCGATTAGCGACAGCACGTCGCCCATGCCCAGGATGCGCGATGCCACGCGATCCGGGTAGAACGGCTCCAGCGCTTCGGTCTTCTCGCCCACGCCGAGGAACTTGATCGGCTTGCCGGTGATATGACGGATGGACAGCGCGGCACCGCCGCGCGCGTCGCCGTCGACCTTGGTCAGCACCACACCGGTCAGCGGCAGCGCTTCGTTAAACGCCTTGGCGGTATTGGCGGCGTCCTGGCCGGTCATGGCGTCGACCACGAACAGGGTTTCCACCGGCTTGATCGCCGCGTGCACCTGTTTGATCTCGTCCATCATCGCTTCGTCAACGTGCAAACGGCCAGCGGTATCGACGATCAGTACGTCGTAGAATTTCAGCTTGGCCTGTTGCAGCGCGCGATTGACGATGTCGATCGGTTTTTCTTTGACGTCGGACGGGAAGAAGTCGATGCCGACGCCTTCCGCCAGCGTTTCCAGCTGTTTGATCGCCGCCGGGCGATAAACGTCCGCGGAAACCACCAACACTTTCTTCTTCTGTTTTTCTTTCAGGAATTTGCCGAGCTTACCGACGCTGGTGGTTTTACCGGCGCCCTGCAGGCCCGCCATCAGCACCACCGCCGGCGGTTGGGCCGCCAGATTCAGCTCGGTGTTGACTTCGCCCATCGCGGCGATCAGCTCGCCCTTGACGATCTTGACGAACTCCTGCCCCGGCGTCAGGCTCTTGTTGACTTCATGGCCGACCGCGCTCTCTTTGACGCGGTTGATGAAGTCGCGCACCACCGGCAGCGCGACGTCCGCTTCCAGCAACGCCATACGCACTTCACGCAGGGTTTCCTTGATATTCTCTTCGGTCAGCCGCCCGCGGCCGCTGATATTGCGCAACGTGCGCGACAATCGATCGGTTAAATTTTCAAACATCGTCTCATGCTCAACGTGTGATGACAGGCCGCTCCGGCGACACAATTGCGCCGATGATAACACGAAGCGCGCCGGATCTCTGCCTCAGCGTTGGAGATAGGTTGGAGTGAAACGCGCGCAACGTTATACTGACACTCCAATTAACCACGCCGAAGCAAAATTAAACGCTATGCCAGTTTTCTCCATTGTGGCTTTGATGGCCTACCTGCTCAGCCTTGGACTGATCATTCCCAGCTTGTTGCGGAAGAACAGCGCATACCGTCGGCTTGCCCTCGTCTCGGCGGTGGTGGCGCTGATTTGCCACGCCATCGCGCTGCAGCAGCGCATCTTCGACGTCAGCGCCGGGCAGAATCTCAGCCTGCTGAACATTGGCTCGATCGTCAGCCTGATCATCTGTTCGGTCATGACCTTCGTCGCCTCGCGCGACCGCGGCTGGTTCCTGCTGCCGATCGTCTACAGCTTCGCGATGATCAATCTGGCCTTCGCCAGCTTCATGCCCGGCGAGTTCATCACTCACCTGGAGTCCAGCCCGGAATTGATGGTGCATATCGGCCTGGCGCTGTTCTCTTACGCCACCCTGATCATCGCCGCGCTCTACGCCTTGCAGCTTGCCTGGCTCGACTACCTTCTGAAAAACAAGAAGTTGACCTTTAGCGCCGACATGCCGCCGCTGATGAGCATCGAGCGCAAGATGTTCCATATCACCCAGATCGGCGTGGTGCTGCTGACGCTCACTCTGTGCACCGGCCTGCTGTACATGGATAACCTGTTCAGCAAAGAGAACGTGCATAAAGCGGTGCTGTCGATCATGGCCTGGTTCGTGTATATCGTGCTGTTGTGGGGCCATTACCATGAAGGCTGGCGCGGCCGCCGCGTCGTCTGGTTCAGCTTCGCCGGCGCCTTCCTGCTGACGCTCGCCTACTTCGGCAGCCGTCTGATTCAGCAGGTGATGGTGCGCTAAGCCGGCCGCCTCAACTTTCCCTCTCTATAAGGAATACTGCATTGGAGCATGTGTCGACGGGGACCCTCATCATTATCCTGGTGATCATGATCGTGGTCTCCGCTTACTTCTCCGCCTCCGAAACCGGCATGATGACGCTCAACCGTTATCGCCTGCGTCACCTGTCCAAACAGGGCAATCGCTCGGCGCGCCGTGTGGAGAAGCTGCTGCAAAAACCGGATCGGCTGATCGGCCTGGTGCTGATCGGCAACAACCTGGTCAACATCCTCGCCTCGGCGCTGGCGACCATCGTCGGCATGCGGCTGTATGGCGACCTCGGCGTGGCGATCGCCACCGGCATACTGACCTTCGCCGTGCTGCTGTTCGCCGAAGTGCTGCCGAAAACCTTCGCCGCGCTCTACCCGGAACGCATCGCCTTCCCCAGCAGCTTTCTGCTGGCGCCGCTGCAAAAAGTGATGTTCCCGCTGGTCTGGCTGCTCAACGGCATTACCAGTATGACGCTGCGCCTGTTCGGCATTCGCACCAACGTGCGCATCAGCGATGCCGTCAGCAAGGATGAGCTGCGCACCATCGTGCGCGAATCCCAGTCGCAAATCTCCCGGCGCAATCAGGACATGCTGATCTCGGTGCTGGATCTGGAAAAGGTGACGGTTAACGACATCATGGTACCGCGCACCGAGATTGTCGGCATCGACGTCAACGACGACTGGAAGTCGATCATGCGCCAGTTGACCCACTCGCCGCACGGCCGCATCGTGCTGTACCGCAGTTCGCTGGACGACGCCATCGGCATGCTGCGCGTGCGCGAAGCCTACCGCCTGATGACCGAGAAAAAAGAGTTCAACAAAGAGAACCTGCTGCGCGCCGCCGACGAGATTTACTTCGTGCCGGAAGGCACGCCGCTCAACGTGCAGCTGGTGAAGTTCCAGCGCAACAAAGAGAAGGTCGGCATCGTGGTCGATGAGTACGGCGACATTCAGGGCCTGGTCACGGTGGAGGATATCCTCGAGGAGATCGTCGGCGACTTCACCACCTCGATGTCACCCACGCTGGCGGAAGAGGTCACGCCGCAGAGCGACGGTTCGGTCTTGATCGACGGCACCGCCAACGTGCGCGAGCTGAACAAGGCCTTCAACTGGACCTTGCCGGCCAACGAGGCGCGCACCGTCAACGGCATGCTGCTCGAAGAGCTGGAAGAGATCCCCGAAATCGGCACCCGGTTGCGTATCGGCCATTACGATATCGACATTCTCGACGTGCAGGGCAACATGATAAAACAGGTGCGGGTCACGCCGATCACCTCGCTGCAGTCCAGCGTCGGCCATCACTGACCGCTGGCCAGAACGTAAAAAAGACGCGAAATCGCGTCTTTTTTTCTCTGCGGGAACTCGCGGCTAGATATGCAGTTCCTGCAGCTTCTCTTTCGGCAGCGCCAGCTCGTCGTTGTGGTTCACCACCACGTCGTTATCCAGGATGTGCTTGGCGATCTCCTGCGCTTCTTCCAGCGAGTGCATATGGTAAGTGCCGCACTGGTATTCGTTCAGCTCAGGGATTTTGCGCTGGTCGGTCACTTTCAGCACGTCGGCCATCGCCGCTTTCCACGCATCGGCTACGCGCTGCTCTTCCGGCACGCCGATCAGGCTCATGTAGAAACCGGTACGACAGCCCATCGGGGAGATGTCGATAATCTCCACGCCCTGGCCGTTCAGGTGGTCACGCATAAAGCCGGCGAACAGGTGCTCCAGCGTGTGAATGCCGCGCTCGGGCATCACTTCCAGGTTCGGGCGGCAAAAGCGCAGATCAAACACCGTGATGGTATCGCCGTGAGGCGTCTTCATGGTTTTCGCAACGCGGACAGCCGGGGCTGCCATACGGGTATGATCGACGGTAAAGCTATCCAGCAATGGCATTTCGCTACCTCCTCGTAAAAGAGCATTTATTTCGAAACTTTTTTTCCTAACCGGGAAACCTTTTCCAACCCTGCGAGTCTCAGTATCTGAAAGACGCGCATTTGTTATCATCATCCCTGTCATCAGAGATGCATATTTGGCCACATTGATGTGGCCTTTTTCTTTTTCAGCTTCCGCCGTTTTGCTTCAGGAACGCTTCAAAGCTTAGCGTATCATTGGCTTCTATGTCGCGTTGGCGTTGCCACGAGGCTTCCCGCTCTTTATCCAGCTCGCCCTCGTTCAGGATTTCCAACGGCTCTTCCAGCAGCATCTTGCGATATTGCTCCGCCAATTGCAGGCCGACGCGCCCGGTGCCTTCCGCTTGCATCGCTTTCAGGATGCGCGCGGAGAAGGTCAGCTCAGGGTCGTCGAACGCGGCGACCAGCTCATCGCACACCTGCTGGTATTGGCGATCGCCGGCTTCGCCGTCCAACACTTCCGCCACTCGACGCAGATCGGCGAACAACGCCTTGCCCACTTTTTCGAGCGGTTCATGGCTGGCGCCACAGCCGATGCCGATGGTCTGGCCCGGCTTGCGGCCCTCCAGGATCACCCGGTTCCAGTTCTTGCGCGTGCACAGCAGTTCATCGCTGCTCATCTCCGGCGCATCGGCCAGCGCGCACCACACCAGGAACAGATCCAGGAAACGCGCCTGCACCGCATCCACGCCGATCGGCGAGAACGGGTTGATGTCCAGCGAACGCACTTCGATGTATTCGATACCACCGCGCAGCAGCGCGTCCGACGGCGTCTCGCCGCTTTTGGTCACGCGCTTCGGCCGGATCGGCGCATACAGCTCGTTCTCGATTTGCAGCACGTTGCTGTTCAGCTGCAGGTAACGGTCACCCTCTTTCACGCCCAGCTTGGCGAACTCTTCGGAAGGCGTCGCGATCGCCCGTTTCAGACCGGCCACATAGCTGTGCAGATCGTTAAAGGTGATGCCCAGATTGCTCTGCGACTTGTTGGTATAACCCAGGTCGCTCAGGCGCAGCGAAGTGGCGTACGGCAGGTAGCACATCCCCTGCTCGGTGCGCTCGAACGGCAGATTGGTCTCGCGCCCCTTGAGGAACGAAGAACAAATGGCCGGCGATGCCCCGAACAGATACGGGATCACCCAGCCGAAACGGTAATAGTTGCGGATCAGGCGGAAATAGCCCGCCGAGATCTGCTCTTTACCGCTTTCTGCGTCCTGCACGCCGGCCCAGGCCTGCCAAAACTCCAGCGGCAGCGAGAAGTTGTAGTGCACGCCGGAAATGGTCTGCATCAGCGCGCCGTAGCGATTCTTCAACCCTTCGCGGTACAGCGTCTTCATGCGGCCGATGTTCGACGAGCCGAACTGCGCCAGCTCGATATCCTGCTCGGCTTCGATAAAGCACGGCATGCTGAGCGGCCACATGCGCTCATCGCCGATATTGCGCGCCACGTAGCGATGAATATCGCGCAGGAACGTCAGCAGGTGATCGATATTGCCATCAACCGGCGTAATGAACTCTAACAGCGCTTCGGCGAAATCCGTGGTGATCCAGTGGTGCGTCAATGCCGCGCCCAGCTTTTCCGGATGCCCGGTGGTCGCCAAGGTGCCGTTCGGCGTGACCCGCAGCGTTTCACGCTCGATGCCGCGACGAATGCCTTTTAATGCCTGGGGATGGGCTTCCAACCAAGAAAGCGCCTGTGATACGTCCGGGATCAAATTGACCTCCCGCTTCTAAAAACAATAACTCGTAAGCATACTGAATCCGCACCCGAGAGAATATTGAGTTATATTCACTTGGTTACTGCCACCAGGCGATGCCCTGTACCGTTATCATAGCCAAAACGATGTAACGCAGCGCCTTTCCGATACACAGAAACAGCGCGACAGAGCCCCAGGGCATGCGCAGCCAACCTGCCAACACGCACAACAAATCGCCCACCACCGGCACCCAGCTGAGCAACAGCGCAGCCGGGCCGAAGCGTTGCAGCCACCCGAGCGCCGTTGCCAGCCCCCGCTGTGGTTTCAACGCCGGTAACAGGCGCCCGATAATGACATTGGTCAAGCCACCCAGCGTGTTGCCCAGGGTCGCTGCCAGCACCAGCAACTCCGGCGAGACGCGACTCTGGGTCAGCAAGGCGACCAGAACGATTTCTGAATTTCCCGGCAGCAGCGTCGCACTGAGGAAGCTACTGCCAAATAACGATATTACGGCTAGCGTACTACTCACAGCGTACGGACGTCTACCACCGCCATACCGGCGCTTTTCGCCGCCTGAATGCCGAAATCAGCGTCTTCAAACACCACGCATTTTTCCGGCCGCACGCCGATCAGTTCGGCGCAGCGCAGGAAGGTGTCCGGCTCCGGTTTGTGGCGCTGCACGTCGTCCGCACCGACGATCGCGTCGAAGCAGTTGAACAGGCCGAGATGACGCAGCAGCATTTCCGCCATGCGGTGCTCGCTGCCGGTGCCGACCGCCATCGGACGGCGGCCATGATAGGACTTCACCACCTCGATCAGCGGCAATGGACGCACGCTGTCCAGCAGCATCGCTTCCACCGCGCGGGTTTTCTCCGCGGCCAGGTGATGAGGATCGAGATCGGCCTGATGGCTGGCGATAATCGCCTGCGCGATGCGCCAGGTCGGCGAACCGCTCAGCGCCACCATGGCCGCTTCATCAAACGTCATGCCATAACGGGATAGCACTTCACGCCACGCTTTACGGTGCGTTGGCTCGGTGTCCAGAATCGTGCCGTCCATGTCGAAAATAAGACCCTGATAGCGGTCGTACATCGTTACTCCATGATCGTTGAGGAAAGAAAACTACTTTAGCGTAAAGCCGTTGGGTTGTCGCTGACTGCGTCATAACGGAATGTGCTATGCCCTATCGGGCGCAAAGGAGGACGGGGGTGAAGAGAGAATGGTTAAATGCTGAAAAGCGAAAAACCCGCCGAAGCGGGTTTCTCTTAGATGGTGCATCCGGGAGGATTCGAACCTCCGACCGCTCGGTTCGTAGCCGAGTACTCTATCCAGCTGAGCTACGGATGCATTACTGTTTTTTCTGCTTGCCTGCTTCGCTAATGAAGCCAGACTTAAAGAATGGTGCATCCGGGAGGATGATTCGGCGCTTGCGCCTCACCCTGCGGGCCGTTGCTGAAGCAACGTTATCCTCCCTAAGGGACACTTTCTTTTTTACTGCCCGCCTGAAGATTTCTCTTCGCAGTACGGGAAGTGAAGAATGGTGCATCCGGGAGGATTCGAACCTCCGACCGCTCGGTTCGTAGCCGAGTACTCTATCCAGCTGAGCTACGGATGCACAGTAATTCTTTGATACCCTATGGTACTTTGTTCCCAACTCTACCATACGGCTAATATGGTGCATCCGGGAGGATTCGAACCTCCGACCGCTCGGTTCGTAGCCGAGTACTCTATCCAGCTGAGCTACGGATGCAAATGGCGGTGAGGCGGGGATTCGAACCCCGGATGCAGCTTTTGACCGCATACTCCCTTAGCAGGGGAGCGCCTTCAGCCTCTCGGCCACCTCACCAAACGCTTCTTTCGAATTGTGCCTAACTCGCTTTAGAGAAGCTCATCGGCACTGCGTGGCGCACATATTACTTTCTCCGACTTTTAAGTCAAACAATTTTTCCCAACTCATGCGCGTTTGCACAATTCGCACCCAACATGGGCGATTTCACGGCAAAAAGGGCGTTTTATCAACAGGCAACCGCCGCGTCTGTAGCAACAAAGCAGGAAACTAACCGGGAAAATAATCACGAAAAAGAAGAGGGAGGGCGAAGGAAGTGGGTAAAACGATGCAGTAGCGTCTCGTCTGGCAACGAGACGCTGCTTCGGAATCAGTAAGTCGTCTGCTGAGACTTCTCTGCCTGAATGCGCTGATAGATTTCTTCACGGTGAACCGAAACCTCTTTGGGGGCGTTCACACCAATACGCACCTGGTTGCCTTTTACCCCTAGCACAGTAACCGTAACCTCATCGCCAATCATGAGGGTTTCACCAACTCGACGAGTCAGAATTAACATTCTTTGCTCCTTGAAAGATTAAAAGAGTCGGGTCTCTCAGTTTCCCCGTCATTATCCATCATATGTGGTGAAAACGTAAGCCACGCAACCCACAATAAGTGTAAGCAGACTTGGTCCCACCTCAGATAATGGTAAGTTTAGCCGACCTGAAAAACTTTGTTCCCGCAATTGTAACTAAATTGTGTTAGCACAGTATGAAAACGCCATAATCAACAAAGTATTATGGCGTTTGTGCGTGCTATTTATTTATATTCACAGCTTCGAGGCCACCCAGGCTTCTACGCTGTTTAACGCCGCTGGCAGGGCGTTGATATCCGTCCCCCCCGCCATCGCCATATCCGGGCGACCACCGCCCTTGCCGCCGACCTGCTGCGCCACGTTGCCGATCAACTCGCCGGCTTTCACGCGGTCAGTCAGATCCTTGGTCACACCAGCAACCAGGCTGACTTTGCCATCAGCCGTCGTTGCCAACACGATGATGGCCGAACCCAATTGATTTTTCAGGTCATCCACCATGGTGCGCAGCATTTTGGCTTCGACATTGTCCAACTGGCTGACCAACAGCTTCACGCCGTTAACCACTTTTGCCTGGCTGGACAACGAAGCGCTCTCCTGCGCCGCCTGCTGATCTTTCAACTGCTGCAGTTCTTTTTCCAGCGCGCGCGTGCGATCGAGCACCGAGCGCACTTTATCGGTCAGGGTGTTACTGTCGCCTTTGACCAACTGAGCAACGTCTTGCAACAAATCGCTTTGCTGATGCAGCGTAGCGATAGCGCCAGCGCCGGTCACCGCTTCAATACGGCGGATGCCCGCCGCGGTGCCCGACTCGCTCAGAATGCGGAACAGGCCGATATCGCCGGTGCGGCTGGCGTGGGTGCCGCCGCACAGCTCGGTGGAGAAGTCGCCCATGGTCAACACGCGCACGTTGTCATCGTACTTCTCACCGAACAGCGCCATCGCGCCCTTCTCTTTGGCATCTTCCAAGGCCATCAGCTCGGTCTGCACCGGCAGGTTACGACGCACCTGCTGGTTCACCAGATCTTCCACCTCGCGGATTTGCTCCGGCTTCATCGCTTCGAAGTGCGAGAAGTCGAAACGCAGGTATTTGTCGTTAACCAGCGAGCCTTTCTGCGCGACGTGGTCGCCCAACGTTTGGCGCAGCGCGGCGTGCAGCAGGTGAGTTGCGGAGTGGTTCAGACGAATGCTGTTACGGCGCTCAGCGTCGATCTGCGCGTCCACGCGATCGTTCAGCTTCAGCGAACCCTGCGCCAGTTTGCCCTGATGGCCGATAGCCTGACCGTATTTCTGGGTATCGTTGACCGTAAACTCAGCGCCGGCGGCTTTCAGCACGCCTTTATCGCCGACCTGGCCGCCGGACTCGCCATAGAACGGCGTCTCATCCAGCACCACCACCGCCTCTTCCCCGGCGTTGATCTGATCGACCGGCTGGCCGTCGCGGAACAGCGCGATGACCGTCGCCTGCTGCTCGTCGTGATCGTAACCGCTGAACTGGCTGCTGCCGTCCACGCGGATCAGGCTGTTATAGTCGGCGCCAAAGCCGCTGGATTCGCGCGCACGGCGGCGCTGCGCTTCCATCGCTTCTTCAAAGCCCGCTTCGTCGACTTTCAAACCGCGCTCGCGGCAGACGTCAGCGGTCAGATCGATCGGGAAACCGTAGGTATCGTACAGACGGAAAGCGGTTTCGCCGTCCAGGGTATCGCCCTGCAGCTTGGCCAGCTCTTCGTCCAACAGCGCCAGGCCACGCTCCAGCGTGCGGGCAAACTGCTCTTCTTCGGTTTTCAGCACCTGCTCCACCAGCGATTGCTGGCGTTTCAGTTCGTCGGCCGCCGGGCCCATCACTTCGATCAACGGCGCCACCAGTTTGTAGAAGAAGGTGTCTTTCGCGCCCAGCATGTTGCCATGGCGGATCGCGCGACGAATGATGCGGCGCAGCACATAGCCGCGGTTTTCGTTAGACGGGATCACGCCGTCCGACACCAGGAAGGCGCAGGAACGAATGTGGTCGGCGATAACGCGCAGGGATTTGTTGTCCAGATCGGTTGCGCCGGTCACTTTAGCCACGGCGGCGATCAGGGTACGGAACAGATCGATTTCATAGTTGGAGTTCACATGCTGCAACACCGCCGCAATGCGCTCTAGACCCATACCGGTATCCACAGAAGGTTTCGGCAGCGGCAGCATGGTGCCGTCGGACTGACGGTTGAACTGCATGAAAACGATGTTCCAGATCTCGATGTAGCGGTCGCCGTCTTCTTCCGGGCTGCCTGGAGGGCCGCCCCAGATGTGATCGCCGTGATCGTAGAAAATCTCGGTGCACGGGCCGCATGGGCCAGTGTCGCCCATCTGCCAGAAGTTGTCGGAAGCGAAAGGCGCGCCCTTGTTGTCGCCGATGCGGATAATGCGCTCGGCCGGTACGCCGATTTGCTTCTGCCAGATGTCGAACGCTTCGTCATCGGTTTCATACACGGTGACCCACAGTCGCTCTTTCGGCAGGTTGAACCAGTTTTCACCGGTCAGCAGTTCCCATGCGTAGCCGATCGCGTCGTGCTTGAAGTAATCGCCGAAGCTGAAGTTGCCCAGCATTTCAAAGAAGGTGTGGTGACGCGCGGTATAACCGACGTTTTCCAGGTCGTTATGCTTGCCGCCTGCGCGCACGCAGCGCTGCGAGGTGGTGGCGCGGGAATAGGCGCGTTTGTCGAGCCCCAGGAAAACATCCTTAAATTGGTTCATGCCGGCATTGGTAAACAGCAATGTCGGATCATTGTTAGGCACCAGGGAGCTGCTCGCTACAACCTGATGACCCTTACTATGAAAGAAATCGAGAAACGCTTGACGGATCTCAGCGGTGCTCTTGCTCATAATTTTCCTGGAAAGGCTAGAATAACGACACGTGAGCCGGTGACGCGTCATCCCGACGATGACAACCAGCTCACGAACAAAAAGTGGGGATAAGATAAATTTTCTTCAGAGGGAAGTAAAACCCCGTGTGCGCTCATTGCGCAAAATCACGGTAAATTGACTGAATTTCTTCCTGGAAGAACCCGCGATAGAGCAGATAACGCTGCACTTTGGCTTTCTCTTTCCAGTCGGTTGGCAACGCATCGCCAAATTTTCGCTGCGCCACCTGTTTTGCCTGTTCGCACCAGTCGATATCGCATTCCGCCAGCGCGTCCTGCACCAGCGCTTTGTCGACGCCCTTTTGCATCAGTTCGCTGCGGATGCGCTGCGCACCGTAACCTTTACGGCTGCGGCTACCGATGTAGCTGTGAGCGAAACGCTTATCGTCTAGCCAATTATGCTGGTAACAGTAGGCGATAACCTGCTCGATCAGCGCAGGATCCACCGGCTCTTCAACCACCGGCGGTGATGCCGGCGCATGTGGCCCCTTGCTGCCAAAACGGGCTTTCGCCACAAACGGCTGCGCCGCAAGTTTGCGGCGCAGTTCAGCTTCACTATGATCGCGTTGCGACAGCAGGCGCATGGCGCGGCTTAGCAAGTCATTCATCATTCAAGCCTGAATTTATGGGATATGCGCCACACGAACGGCGGCGCACATCTTCAGCGATTAGAACTGCTCGCTGGTTTCCGCTTCGTCGTCTTCGAAGTCGTCACCGGAAGCGGCCACCAGCTCACCGCCGCTGTGCAGCAGCAAATCGCGCAGCTTCTTATCCAGCTCGGCGGCGATAGCCGGGTTTTCTTTCAGGAAGTTACAGGCATTCGCCTTGCCCTGACCGATTTTCTCGCCGTTATAGCTGTACCAAGCGCCGGCTTTTTCGATCATCTTGTGCTTCACGCCCAGATCGACCAGCTCGCCACGGCTGTTGATGCCTTCGCCGTACATGATTTGGAATTCAGCCTGTTTGAACGGCGCAGCGATTTTGTTCTTCACCACTTTCACGCGGGTTTCGCTGCCCACCACTTCGTCGCCCTCTTTAATGGCGCCGATGCGGCGGATATCCAGACGCACCGAAGCGTAGAACTTCAGGGCGTTACCGCCGGTCGTGGTTTCCGGGTTGCCGAACATCACGCCAATTTTCATACGGATCTGGTTAATGAAGATCAGCAGGGTATTGGCGTTTTTCAAGTTGCCGGCCAGCTTACGCATCGCCTGGCTCATCATGCGCGCCGCCAGACCCATGTGCGAATCGCCGATTTCACCTTCGATTTCCGCCTTCGGCGTCAGCGCCGCCACGGAGTCGACGATGATGACGTCAACCGCGCCGGAGCGGGTCAGCGCATCACAGATTTCCAGCGCCTGCTCGCCGGTGTCCGGCTGGGAGCACAGCAGGTTGTCGATATCGACGCCCAGCTTTTTCGCATAGATAGGATCCAGCGCGTGCTCGGCGTCGATGAACGCACAGGTTTTGCCTTCTCGCTGCGCAGCGGCGATCACCTGCAGCGTCAGGGTGGTTTTACCGGAGGATTCCGGGCCGTAGATTTCGACGATGCGGCCCATCGGCAGGCCGCCGGCGCCCAGAGCGATATCGAGTGACAGTGAGCCGGTGGAGATCGTTTCCACGTCCATGGAGCGGTCTTCACCCAGGCGCATGATGGAGCCTTTGCCGAACTGTTTCTCAATCTGGCCCAGTGCCGCAGCTAACGCCTTTTGCTTGTTCTCATCAATAGCCATTTTTGCTCCTTCGTTTCGCAATGCCGGTGTTACCCCACACTGCCACTGAATGTATGTTGTGCAGGAAATGTCACTAATTATACTGTATGGTCATACAGTATCAAGCCTAATTTACAAAAATTCGTCGATGGCGGTTTGCAGCGCGAAAATCGTCGCCTGCAGCCGCACCGCATCGCGATCGCCCTCGAATTGCATCTTGCGCGACAGCCCCCGGCCATCGCTGCCGGCGAAGCCGAACCACACGGTGCCGACCGGCTTTTCCGCGCTGCCGCCGTCCGGGCCGGCGATGCCGCTTACCGAGAGCGCCAGATCGGCCCGCGCCGCACGCAGCGCCCCTATCGCCATCTCGCGCACCACCTCTTCGCTGACCGCGCCGTGCGCCGCCAACGTGGCTTCGCTCACCCCCAGCAGGTCGTGCTTCGCCGCATTGCTGTAGGTGACGAAACCGCGATCGAAATAGGCGGAGCTCCCCGCGATATCGGTAATGGCCTTGGCGATGCCGCCGCCGGTGCAGGATTCCGCGCAGGTGATCCAGCGGCCCTGAGCCTTCAGTTTTTCCCCCGCCAGCACGCTGAGCCGGCGCAGTTGGTTTTCACTCATAACCCCTCCCTCGCGAATTCAGGTATATGCGCCCGATAGTAGCATTTATCAAGGCGGCACGACGTCTGGCGCGCAGAAATGCGCAGCGCCTCGCAGGAGGTGCGGTTTTAAGCGCCCGGCCAAGCTGCTAGTATCAAAAGAAGCGCCCCAGCGAGCGGCGGCGCACCAGCACAAGGAACATCACGGAGGCGGCACGCTGCGGCGGCGGCCTCAGGGCGCACCAGAAGAGATTAGGACGATAGCGTGAAAAAAACGTTGGGCGTATTCTTGCCGTTGTACACCACCACCCTGCTGCTGCTGTTGGGCTCGGGCCTGCTCACCACCTACGTCTCGCTGCGGCTGGCCTCCATCCACGTCAGCAGCGCGCTGATCGGCGCCATCATCGCCGCCAACTACATCGGGTTGGTGATCGGCGGTAAGGTCGGCCACTTTCTCATCGCCCGCGTCGGGCATATCCGCGCCTACGTGGCCTGCGCCGGCATCATTACCGCCGCGGTGCTGGGGCACGGCCTGACGGCGTTCATTCCCGCCTGGGTTGCGCTGCGCCTGGTGATCGGGCTGTGCATGATGTGTCAGTTCATGGTGCTGGAAAGCTGGCTGAACGACCAGGCGGAATCCAACCAGCGCGGCATGGTGTTCGGTTTCTATATGGCGGCGACCTATCTCGGCATGTCTCTGGGCCAGATCGTGCTGATGCTGCAAAGCAATCTGGGCATCGCCACGCTGCTGGTGATCGCACTGTGCTTCGCGCTCTGCCTGGTGCCGATCGCTCTCACCACCCGCACCAATGCGCGCCACATGTCGCCGGCGCCGATGGAACTGCGTTACTTTGTCGGCGCTATTCCCAAGGTGCTGGCCACCACGCTGGTGATCGGCATGGTGGTAGGTTCGTTTTACGGCCTGGCGCCGGTCTACGCCAGCCTGCAATCCTTAAGCACACAGCAAACCGGCCTGTTCATGGCGCTGGCCATCTTCGCCGGGCTGGTGGCGCAATTCCCGCTCAGTTGGCTGTCGGATCGCTATAACCGCCCCTTGCTGATGCGCCTCAACGCCATTTTTCTGATCGTGGCGGCGCTGCCGCTGGCGCTGCTGCCGCACATCGATTTCCCGCTGCTGCTGGCGGTGGGGTTCGTCGTCAGCATGCTGCAGTTTACGCTCTACCCGCTGGTGGTGGCATTGGCCAACGATCTGATCGAGCCGGAGCGTCGCGTCTCGCTGGCCGCCTGCCTGCTGATGGCGTTCGGCGTCGGCGCCAGCATCGGGCCGCTGGCGGTCGGCGCGCTGATCGAGCCGCTTGGCGGCAATATCCTGTACGCCTTCTTCGCCCTGTGCGGCGTGCTGCTGGCGGCCCTCAGCCGCACGGCGAAAGCGGAGGAGCCGCAGCTGGCGCAGGACGCGCCGGTGCCGCACATTCCGCTGCCGGACAGCCTCGCCAGCTCGCCGCTGTCGCCGGCGCTCAATCCGACCTTTGATGAGCAGATCATTCACGACACCATGCCCCCGCCGGAAGCGGCGCCCGATGTCGACGAGCCGCAGCCTGAAGAACAGGAAACGGAGCACTTGCCTCAGGGCGCCGATCCGCAAGAGGACACCGGCCTGAAAAAGGCGCACGCCATGCTGTAAACGGCGCGGAGCTACAGATCCAGGAAAGAGCCCAGCAGAAAACCGCGTTCGGCGATCGCCGCTTTCAGTGTCGGCGCGGTCAACACATCCAGCTCGACGAGGCGCGGGTGGCAGTATTTGCTCTGCAGGATCGTCGCGTCGAGGAACGCCGGGTGGCACATCATTTCCAATGACTCGGCACCCTGCTCGTCGGCGCGCGCCAACCGCTGCAGGAACAAGGCTTCGGAAATCGTTTCGCCGTAGAATCCCGCGTCAAACGCGTCGGTGCTGCAGGGCGTCTGCAACGCAATATCGCGCCGTTTCGCCTCTTCGCGATCGAGGCGCAGCGGCAGACCCTGCGCCTGCGCAAACGCCTCCACCAGCGGGTAAATCTGCGGCTGCATATGTACATGGTGGTGGCTGTCGATGTGCGTCGGCGGCCTGCCGAACAGCGTCACAAACCGCGCGAACTGGCGCTGCAGCTCCTCCTGGATCTCGTCCAGCTGCAGCTCGCCGGCCTCGGCGCGGCGCCACAGCCATTTACCCAATTCGCCATGCTCGTTGACCAGCGAAGGCATGGCGCCCAGCGGCCTGCCATGGGTCAAAACGAAATGCAGCCCGATCGGTAACCCCGGATATTGCCGGCTGAGCGCCGCCGCGTGCTGTGCGCCGCCGCCGTTCACCATCGCCGTGGTAGAGGAAACGACGCCATGCTGATACGCCTCGATAACACCGTAGTTTTGTCCCTTGCTCAGGCCGAAGTCATCGGCATTCACGATCAGTAGTTTTTCCATAGTGGCTCCCGCGGGATGAATTTTTGGCAAGGGAAGCCCGACCGACCGGCGCGGCATTCCCCTTCGCTAAGGTAAAAATCGAATGATTAACCGGCCGGCGGCCTGAAGCTCATCGGCATATCGGCGTTGATACTGATCGGGAGCGGCCCTAAAGAGGGCCGTAGCACTTTTTTCGGTAGTTGCCTGGGGTCACATCGGTGAGCCGCTTGAAGTTTTTAATGAACAGGCTGACATCGCCATAGCCGGAATCGAAGGCGATATCGGAAACCGAATAGTTGGTGACCTCCAGCTGCGTCTTGGCGAAGTTGATGCGGATCTCATTGATCACCTGCATCGGCGTCTTGTGGTAGTAACGCCGCATCGCCCGGGTCAGATATTCCTGGGTTTTCCCCGACAGCGCCACCATGTTAGCCAACGCCCTTTCGCCGAACATCGCCTTGTCATGCATGCCGGCCAGGGTGTTCTTCAGCCACTGCGGGATATCATCGCCGCCATCGTTTTCTTCTTTATGGTGACGAATACGGCTGATCACATAGAAGGTCAGCGTTTCGAGAAATTCGGCGAAGTCGTCCTCGCGAAACTGCGGCGAACTCACCACCGATTCGATATAGGCCAAAAACTCGTTTCTCAGGCTGTAGGCCTGCGAGGCGACGAAGCAGCGCGGCAGCTGCTGCAAATAGTGCTCTTCAAAGAACGCTTTGCTGACCGCCACGTTGAAGATTTTCGTCGCGCCGAACTCGTAAAAGCTCTGGTGGTAGGAGCCGATGGGGATAAAGACGAAATCCCCGCGCTCCAGCAGCACCCGCTTGCCGTTGATCTCCTGATAGCATTTGCCGCTCAGCACGATGGTGAACTCGTAATAGTCGTGCTGATGCAGCCCGGTGGCGCTTTCCACCTTGTTGTAGATAAACAGGTGAAAATCTTTGCAGTTAAAAAAATCCTGCTCGCGAATCAGCTTCACGTCGTTGGCACTCAGCGAAATTCGGTTGTCGGACACGGCGCCGGCCTCCCGTTAGTCAAATCCGTTGCGTCTGGCCGCCTCGGCAAACCAGTAGCCGCTTTTCTTGATGGTGCGGCGCTGATCCGCCCGATCCAGCCGCACCAGCCCATAACGATTCTTGTAGGCGTTCAGCCAGGACCAGCAGTCGATAAAGGTCCACAGATGATAGCCTTTGCACTGCGAGCCTTCCGCCAGCGCGCGGTGCAGCCACTTCAGGTGCTCGCGAATAAAGTCGATGCGGTAATCGTCCTCCACCCGCCCATTGGCGCCGATAAACGCCTCTTCGCCCTCAACGCCCATGCCGTTTTCCGAAATATAACAAGGCAGGTTGCCGTAGTTCTCTTTCAGATCCATCAGGATGTCGTACAGCCCCTTTTCGTAGATCTCCCAGCCGCGGTGCGGATTGATTTTGCGGCCCGGCATTGCATAGTAACTGAACAAATCCTCCGGCGATGCGATCGGCCCCTCGGCATGACGCCCCTCTTTCGCCTGCACCCTGCGCGGCTGGTAGTAGTTGACGCCGAGGATGTCCACCACGCCGCCTTCAATCAGCTGCGCATCCTGCGGCTCGCAGTGGGGCATCAGCCCATGCCGCTCCAGCAGCTGCAGCAACGCCGCCGGATAACGCCCTTTGGCGACCGGATCGAGGAAACTGCGGTTGAGCAGCAGATCGGCGTCGTGCGCGGCCTGCCGATCCTCCGGCGCGTCGGAACGTGGATAGGTCGGGCTCAGATTCAGAATGATGCCGATGCTCCCCGGCAGCTCCCGCGCTCTGAAACGCTGCACCGCCATGGCGTGCGCCAGTACGCTGTGATACGCCACGGTGACCGCCCGTTTGAAGTCCACCACGCAAGGGTAATGCAGGTCATTCAGGTAACCGGCCTCCACCGGCACGATCGGCTCGTTGAAGGTGAACCAGTGGGTGACCCGATCGCCAAACAGGCCGAAGCAGATATCGGCGTAACGCGCATAGGCTTCGACCACCGCCCGGCTTTCCCAGCCGCCGCGCTGCTGCATGCACAGCGGCATATCGAAGTGGTAGAGATTGATAAACGGGGTGATGCCCTGCGCCAGCAGCTCGTCGATCATCGCGTTATAGAACGCCACCGCCTGCGGGTTCACCTCGCCGTCACCGTCCGGGATCAGCCGCGACCACGAGATAGACGTTCTGAAGGTATTGTGGCCCAGCGTTTTGAGCAGCCCGATATCGGCGCGGAAATGGTCGTAAAAGGTCGAGGCCTCGGCCGGCCCCACCCGATCGTGAAAGCGCTCGGGCGCGATCTCGTACCAATAGTCGAAGATGTTGCGGCTCTTGCCGTCGCGCGCGGCCGCCCCTTCAGACTGCGGCGCGGAGGTGGCGCTCCCCCACCAGAACCCGTCGGCAAATTGATATTCCATACTCGCGTCCCTCGCGGGGCGGCCGCGCCGCCCCGTTCCACAGTTAGAATTTCAGCGCCTTGGCGATGTCTTCTTCGCTTTCCGTCGCCGCGTCGATCTGGCTCTGCGCCTTGTTGGAGATCGCCACGAACGGCAGATAAATCACGGTGGCGACCGCCAGGTTAAACAGGCTCAACAACATGGCCATGATGCTGCCGTTGGTGTTGAAGAACGCCCCCAGGCCGACCGGCATGGTCCAGGGCGCGATGTTGGTGATAGGCGGGATCAGCCCGGAATAATAAGCCAGCGAGGTGATAATGGTCAGCACCGGCTGCACCAGGATGAACGGAATGAACATCACCGGGTTCATGATCACCGGCAGGCCGAACAGAATCGGTTCGTTGATCTGAAAAATGCCGGACGGCGTCGCCAGCTTGGCGACCTGGCGGTAATCCTCGCGGCGCGAGGCGATGAAGATGGCGATGATCAGGCCCAGCGTCGAGCCGGTGCCGCCGAGGTAGATGTAGGAGTCGACGAACGGCTTCGCCCACATGTGGAACTCTTTCCCGGCGGCCACCGCCGCTTCGACCGAACCGTATTTGTTGTACAGCTCCACGTTTTCCAGCGCGAACGGCGTCATGATGCCGCTGTCCAGCGCCGCCAGCGCCATGGAGCCGTGCACCCCAAAGAACCACAGCAGCGAGGAGAACAGCACGTACACCCAGCCCACCACGCTGCCCATCTTGGCCAGCGGTGCCGAAATGCCGTCCATGATGATCTGGTGGAAGTTGGTGCCCCAGTGCGCCAGCGCGAACGCCACCAGCCCCATGATGGAGAGGATGATGAAACCGGGGATCAGCGCCGAGAAGGAGCGCGACACCGAAGCCGGCACGCTGTCCGGCAGGCTGATCACCCAGTTGCGCCGCACGATGAAAGCAAACATCTCGGCCACCACCAGCCCGATCACCATACCGGAAATGATGTTGGCGCCGCCCAGCCAGTTGGCGCCCACCGCATAGGCCTCGCCGACGTTGAACGGTGTGACGGTCATAAAAGCAGCCACCGCCAGCAGCGCCGAGGCGAGCGGATCGACCTTGCGCTCTTCGGCCAACGCCATGCTGATAAAGAACGGCGTCATCAGGGACATGATCCCCAATGTGCCGTTGTACACGCTGCCGCCGATGCTCTTCAGGCTATTGAGCGTCTCGATGGTGGAGGCGTCCAGGCGCACGCCCAGCGAATAGAAGAACGATCCTTCGCCGAAGCTCAGGAACACGTTGTTGATCAACACGAACATCGCCCCGGTCAAGGTCAGCGGCATCAGGCGGATAAAGCCGTTCTTGATGGCGTTGACGTGGGGCTGCTTGCCGATTTTTACGGCGAAAGGCAGGATAACCTTCTCGAGCGAGGCAATGAGGGTATTCACGGCGGCCTCCTGTTATTGGTTGGCTTTCTTGATGGCGGCCACCGCGGCCTTCAGCACGCCCAGCCCATCGACCTTGCCGTACAGCAGCGGATCGATGACTTCAACGGGTTTGTTGGGCAGCTGTTTTTGCACTTCCGGCAAGGTGTAGGCAATCTGCGGCCCCAGCAGGATCAGATCCGCTTCAACGCCTTTCTCCGCAGCCAGCGCTTCCGGGTAGGCGGCGATGATCACCGGCACTTCGTATTTCTCGGCCTGCGCCTTCATTTTTGAAACCAACAGGGAAGTGGACATACCGGCAGAACAAAACAGATAGATTTTTTTCTTTTCCATACCAAGCACCTCAGATAATCAAAAAAACCCCGTGTTATTTGTATGCCAGATGCAATCACGATTGCTTCACGCACATTCCTTATGAAAATTTCCGTCACGTTGCCCTGGTTGCAGACAGTATACGGAGCATGAAAAACGGATCGGTAAGCCAGGGGAGAGGATAACCGTCTCTCCTTGACCTGATGGCTTGACCCCCTTCACATTTCGCATAAAAAAATAGTGTGACCGGGCTCTCAAATAACCGATATAAACTCAGAATATTCGCAATAAATACTCAAATAACAATTATAAACAGGTAGTTATAAACACGCCGAGAATTTAAGGGTTTATTTGCGCCTGAACAAACGAAAAGAGAATAAAAATAGTTCAAGCTTGATTCGCCTGCTGCTCTCCGAACGCGATGGCAGGCGAAGAGGATTAGGTGGGCAGACGCAGCAACTCGATCACCGTGGCCAGCGCCACGGAATGGTTCCTGCGGTTGGGGTAATAGAGGTAAAAACCGGGAAACGGCGCGCACCAGTCGGCCAACACTCGCCGCAGCCGCCCGCTCGCAAGATGACCTTCCACCTCCTGCTCGATGGCGAAGGCGATGCCGACGTGCGCCAGCGCCGCCTGCAGCAGCAGCCTGGCGTCATCCACGATCAGCGGGCTGTTGACCGCTACGGAAAACCGCTGCTCACCCTGCTGAAACGCCCAC
Source organism: Serratia sp. LACPHL-BACT-2024-00286 (assembly GCF_043109535.1). Classification (NCBI taxonomy): domain Bacteria; kingdom Pseudomonadati; phylum Pseudomonadota; class Gammaproteobacteria; order Enterobacterales; family Yersiniaceae; genus Serratia; species Serratia sp. LACPHL-BACT-2024-00286. The sequence goes on along the minus strand of NZ_JBICNA010000006.1, from coordinate 327,931 downwards.
TTGTAGCGCTCGCCCGAAGAGGCCTTGCGCCAATCGATGCAGCGGTGCTGCAGCAAATCCTGCGGGTGCGTCGGTTCGCCGTGCCGTTGAAAATAGTCCGGCGTGGCGACGATGGCAAAACGCAGATCCGGCGTCAGACGCACCGCGCGCATATCGTTGTGCAGATCCTCGCCGAGCCGAATACCGGCGTCAAAGCCTTGCTCGACGATGTTGGCGAACCCTTCGTCCGCCACCACCTCCAGCGTAATGCCGGGATATTCGCTGGCCAACCGCCCCAGATGCGGCACGATGGCGAGATCGATCGCCGAACGCGGCGCGTTGATGCGCACCAGGCCGCGCGGCCCTTCGCGAAACGCATTCAGGCTCTCCAGCGCGGCGTCGATGTCGGTAAAGGCCGGCACCAGCTGTGCCAACAGATGCTCACCGGCCTCCGTCGGCGAAACGTTGCGGGTGGTGCGGTTCAGCAGGCGAATGCCCACCTGCGCTTCCAGTTCGCGCAGGGTGTGGGTCAGCGTCGGCGGCGTCACGCCCAATCGGGCGGCGGCGCGGCGGAAGCTGCGTTCACTGGCGATAGCCACGAAGGTCGCCAGGCCGGACAATTCGGGTTTCTTCATGCTATTAATATAAATTATCTAATAGTGAGATGAATTTTTAGCGGATAGTTATCCGTTATCTAACAACATAGCATTACGATCGAACCCATTACCAGGTATCGATGCGATGATTAATGCTACAGCTCCAACTCATGAAACGCCGCGCCGTCTGGCGGACAAAGTCGTGCTGGTGAGCGGCGGCGGCACAGGCATCGGCCGCGCCGCCGCGCTGGCCTATGCCCGCGAAGGCGCCAAAGTGGCGCTGGCCGGCCGACGCGCGGCGGAAATCGAAGCCACGGCGCGCGACATCGCGCTCGCCGGCGGCGACGCCCTGCCCATCGTGGCCGACGTCTCCCAGGAAAACGATATCCGCAGGCTGCTCGCCACGGTGACCGCCCACTACGGCCGGCTCGACGTCGCCTTCAACAACGCCGGCATCATCGGCAACTTCGCTCCCATCACCGAACAGAGCAGCGAAGATTTTGACCGGGTGATCGCCATTAACCTCAGAGGCGTCTGGCTGGCGATGAAATACGAGATTGAAACCTTCCTGGCTCAGCGCTCGGGCGGCGTGATCGTTAACACTTCCTCCTGGCTGACCCACGGCGCGCTGGCCGGCTCATCCAGCTACTCCGCCAGCAAAGGCGCGCTCGATGCGATGATCCGCGCGGTGGCGCTCGAATACAGCGGCCAGGGCATCCGCGTCAACAACATCAACCCCGGCATCATCGACACGCCGATGGCGCGCGGCAGCGTGGCCGACAGCGCGGCGTTCGCGCCCTTTATCGCCCACACGCCCGCCGGCCGCCTGGGCGAATCGGAAGACATCGGTGATGTGGCGCTGTGGCTGGCGACGGACGAAGCCCGCTTCATCACCGGCCAAAGCCTGCTGGTGGACGGCGGTTACACCATCGCCGGCATGCGCTGAGGAGACGACGCCATGAACTACGTTCGGCTTGGCGACAGCGGCCTGAAGGTGTCCCGCCTCTGCTTGGGCGGCATGACCTACGGCGATCCGGCCTGGCGCCCCTGGGTGCTGAAGGAGGATGAAGCGCGCCCCTTTATCCGCGAGGCGCTGGAAGCGGGCATCAATTTCTTCGATACCGCCAACATTTACTCCGACGGAGAAAGCGAACGCATTCTCGGCCGCGCGCTGAAGGCGTTCGCCCGTCGAGAAGACGTGGTGATCGCCACCAAGGCCTACTTTCCGATGGACGCGCAGCCGAACAGCCGGGGGCTGTCGCGCAAGCACCTGCTGCACAGCATTGACGCCTCCTTGCAGCGGTTGGGAACGGATTACCTCGATCTGTTCGTGCTGCACCGCTTCGACACCGAAACGCCGATCGAAGAAACTGCCGACACCCTCGATGGCCTGGTGCGGGCGGGCAAGATCCGCTATCTCGGCGCGTCTTCACTGCACGCCTGGCGCCTGATGAAAATGCTGGCCTTTCAACGTCAGCACCGCCTGGCGCCGTTTATTTCGTTGCAAAGCCAATACAACCTGGTGACGCGTGAAGACGAAGAGGAACTGATCCCGCTGTGCCTGGAGGAAGGTCTTGGCCTGACGCCCTGGTCGCCGCTGGCCCGCGGCGTGCTGGCCGGCTCCGGCAGTGGCGGCACGCTGCGCGCCGCCACCGACGAGCAGGCCCCCCGTTGGTACGGCGGCAGAAAAGAGGTCGAACGCACCGTCGCTGCGGTAGCGGAGGTGGCGGCCGCGCGCGGCGTTCCCCCGGCGCAGATTGCGCTGGCCTGGCTGTTGGCCAAACCCGGCGTGGCATCGCCGCTGGTGGGCATGTCCAAGCCACACCATCTGCAGGATGCGCTGGCGGCGCTAGACCTCAGGCTATCGCAAGAAGACGTGGCCGCGCTGGAGGCGCCAATGGCGCACGCTGCCCGCCCCGAACGTTGGTAGCCCCTTTTCCTTCATTCCAGGAGAAAGACATGGCATACGCTGTGACCGCGCGAGCGGCGTTATTCACCCTCGCTACTACACTCACCCTCAGCGCGCCGGCGCAGGCCGCCGTCGATGCACACTGTACAGAAAGCAGCATGACGCTGCCGCCCGGCGCGCTTTACCCCAACGGCATCGCCCGCGCGGCGGACGGCACGCTGTATGTCGGCCTGATCACCAGCGGCAACGTGCTGCGCAAACGGCCGGGTAAAGCGTGGGAAACCTTTTTCCCCGGCGCTGACACGGTGTTCGCCTCAAACGCGCTGCGGCTGGACGAACGGCGCGGGCTGCTGTGGGGCAATTCGCCGGATTTCCTCTCCGGCGGCAAAACGCGCGCCAACCGCATCTACGCGCTGAACGTCGCGGATGGCACGCTCAACCGCAGCCTGGCGCTGCCGGCGGGAGAAATGGGCAACGATATCGTGCTCGGCGCAGACGGTACGGTGTACGTGACGGAAACCCGCGGCGGCGGCATCCTGCGCCTGCGGCCGGGCGAAGCGGCATTCAGTACGCTGTATCAGGATCCACGCTTAGCGGCGCCCAGCGGGCTGGGCGCCGCCGGGATCGTGCTGCTCGACGACCGGCTGCTGGCTGTCGCCAATTTCGGCACCGGTAAGCTCTACACCTTCCGCTATAACGATCCAAAGCCGCAGCTGACGGAAATGCAGCTGCCGCGCCTGATTGAAAACCCGGACGGGATGGGGTTGGCACCGGACGGCGCGCTGATCGTGCTGGAAAACGGGATCCAGAGCGGCCAGGGGCGGATCCTGCGGATCCCGTCTCCCAAGGCGGCAGGCATGCACCGGATTGAGGTCTTGCGCGAAGGCATGGAATCGCCGGTCAATCTGACTATCACCCCACAAGGCTGCGCCTTCGTCAGCGAATCGCGCATTCGCCACCGCCTGCTGCCCGGCCATGAATCCGAAGTGCCCGACAGCTTCCGTCTCTATCAACTGCCCCTGCCCCTCACCGCCGCGCAATAAACTCCACGCCGCCTCAGCGGGCGGCGACTTGCGTTGTGCCGTTAACATCCAATGAATTGAAAATATTTATTTCGATGGTATTAATCAGAACTATGATTAATTCTAACTTAACAAACTGATTTTAATTAAATTGTTCCACTACACATCGCTGATTATACTTGCCTTATCCCCCACCTCATTATCATCGAGCGTATTCATGAGCCGATACCATATTTCCAGCAGCGAAGGTCAATATGAGAAAGAATCCGGCGAGCAAGTTCTAGCCAATAAGCTGGGCATCACCGATAGCGACGAACTCGACGGCGCCGAGTTGGTGTTGCTGGAGCAGCTCTACCGTTCCGTTTTCGAACAGCACTTTCCATTAGGAAGAATCACCGTCGAGATGCTTAAGGGATGGCATCACCGCTGGTTAGGCAATATTTATGCGTGGGCTGGACAAGCAAGAACCGTCAATATCAGCAAAGGAGGCTTCATGTTTGCCCCTTCGACGCGATTGCCCAAACTACTGGACGATTTCGAAGTGAAATACCTGGCAAGTTACACACCTTGCTCAGACATGAGCGAAGAACAGCTGATAGAAGCGATCGCGATAATCCATGTTGAACTGATACTCATACATCCTTTTAGAGAAGGGAATGGCCGTTTGTCACGGCTGCTGGCCGATGTGATGGCGGTTCAGGGTGGGCATAAACCGTTGGATTATCAAAGCTGGGAACAAAACAGAGCCCAATATATCTCGGCTATTCACTCGGGTATGAACATGAACTACGAGCCGATGAAACACTGGGTCAACCAAGCACTAAGAAAGTATTAGGCAAGGCGCAGATGAGCGAATTTTTTACGCACTTCTTCTAAAGAAGCTTCAATTCTGGCTGAAGGTTGACCTGTTTCAACCGCCGTTGATGTCGCCACTGAGCGGGCAATGTCCGTACGAGATGGCTTAACATAACCCACCGGCACTTTTTTAGTATTACTCATGACGCCCCCCGATCAGAAAATTCATTGATGAGATTATATCAAGGATTGTTCATAACTTCATGCCCCTCACCGCCGCGCAATAAACTCCACGCCGCCTCAGCGGGCGGCGACTTGCGTTGTTGCCCGCAGGCGAACGACAATCTCGCTTCGTTACAACTCCTCCTTGCGCAGCGCTTCCCATTTTTACCTGTGACAGCCGATTGCCCGCTGGGCTAGTATAAGCGTCTGTGCAAACCTCGGGTTTGAGCGCGCCGTTTGGCGTTTTGATGATTTGATTTGCGCCGCCCGCCAAGCGCTGAATGGGGCGGCGCCTGCTGAAACAATGTGATAGCGAATGACGACAATGAAAATCACAGTTCCCTTTACATTCAATGGATTGGAAAAATAATCGCATGAATAGCACCGATAAACTCGATTCGCATACGCCGATGATGCAGCAGTACCTGCGCCTCAAGGCCCAGCATCCTGAAATCCTGCTGTTCTACCGCATGGGCGACTTCTACGAGCTGTTTTACGACGACGCCAAGCGCGCTTCCCAGCTGCTGGATATCTCGCTGACCAAACGCGGCGCCTCGGCGGGTGAACCGATCCCGATGGCCGGCGTGCCGCACCACGCGGTAGAGAACTACCTGGCCAAGCTGGTACAGCTCGGCGAGTCCGTCGCCATCTGCGAGCAGATCGGCGATCCGGCCACCAGTAAAGGGCCGGTCGAGCGCAAAGTGGTGCGTATCGTCACCCCCGGCACCATCACCGACGAAGCGCTGCTGCAAGAGCGCCAGGACAACCTGCTGGCGGCGATCTGGCAGGACGCGCGCGGCTTCGGCTACGCCACGCTGGACGTGAGCTCCGGCCGCTTTCGCGTCGCCGAGCCGCAGGATCTGGAAACCATGGCCGCCGAGCTGCAGCGCACCAATCCGGCCGAGCTGCTCTACCCGGAAACCTTCGAACAAATGGCGCTGATCGAACAGCGCCACGGCCTGCGCCGCCGCCCGCTGTGGGAATTCGAGCTTGAGACCGCGCGTCAGCAGCTCAACCTGCAGTTCGGCACCCGCGATTTGACCGGTTTCGGCGTCGAACAGGCGCACCAGGCGCTGCGCGCCGCCGGCTGCCTGCTGCAGTACGTCAAAGATACTCAGCGCACTTCGCTGCCGCACATTCGCGGCATCACCATGGAGCGCCAGCAGGACGGCATCATCATGGACGCCGCCACCCGCCGCAACCTGGAACTGACGCAGAGCCTGTCCGGCGGCAGCGACAACACGCTGGCGGCGATCCTCGATCGCACGGTCACGCCGATGGGCAGCCGCATGCTGAAACGCTGGCTGCACATGCCGACCCGCGATATCAAGGTTCTCACCGCCCGCCAACAGGCGATCGGCGCATTGCAGGAGCTGTTCACCGATCTGCAGCCTTCGCTGCGTCAGGTGGGCGATCAGGAGCGAATTTTGGCGCGTCTGGCGCTGCGCACCGCCCGGCCGCGCGATCTGGCGCGCATGCGCCATGCTTTCCAGCAACTGCCGGACATCCGCGCGCTGCTGCAAGATGTGGATACCCCGCACGTGCAGCAGCTGCTGTCTCAGGTGGGCCAGTTCGACGAGCTGCGCGAGCTGCTGGAGCGCGCGGTCATTGAATCCCCGCCGGTGCTGGTGCGCGACGGCGGCGTGATCGCCCCCGGTTACAACAGTGAGCTGGACGAGTGGCGCGCACTGGCCGACGGCGCCAGCGATTACCTCGATCGGCTGGAGATCCGCGAGCGTGAAAAGCTGGGGCTGGATACGCTCAAGGTCGGCTTCAACGGCGTACACGGCTACTACATTCAGGTCAGCCGCGGCCAAAGCCACCTGGTGCCGATCCACTATGTGCGCCGTCAGACGCTGAAAAACGCCGAGCGCTACATCATCCCGGAATTGAAAGAGTACGAAGACAAAGTGCTCACCTCCAAGGGCAAGGCGCTGGCGATCGAGAAAAGCCTGTACGACGAGTTGTTCGATCTGTTGCTGCCACACCTGGCGGAACTGCAGCAAAGCGCCGCCGCACTGGCCGAACTGGACGTGCTGGCCAACCTGGCCGAGCGCGCCGATACCCTGAACTACGCTTGCCCGACCATGAGCGAGCAGCCGGGGATCCGCATTACCGAAGGCCGTCACCCGGTGGTGGAGCAGGTGCTGAGCGAGCCGTTTATCTCCAACCCGCTCACCCTGTCGCCACAGCGCCGTATGCTGATCATTACCGGCCCGAACATGGGCGGTAAAAGCACTTATATGCGGCAAACGGCGCTGATCGTGCTGATGGCGCACATCGGCAGTTACGTGCCGGCCACCAAGGCCACCATCGGCCCGGTGGATCGCATCTTCACCCGCGTCGGCGCGGCGGACGATCTGGCTTCCGGCCGCTCCACCTTCATGGTGGAGATGACCGAAACCGCCAACATCCTGCACAACGCCACCGAGCACAGCCTGGTGTTGATGGATGAAATCGGCCGCGGCACCTCCACCTACGACGGCCTGTCGCTGGCCTGGGCCTGCGCCGAGAACCTGGCCAACCGCATCAAGGCGATGACGCTGTTCGCCACCCACTACTTCGAGCTGACGACCCTGCCGGAGAAAATGGAAGGCGTGGTCAACGTGCATCTGGACGCGCTCGAACATGGCGATACCATCGCCTTCATGCACAGCGTGCAGGACGGTGCCGCCAGCAAAAGCTATGGCCTGGCGGTCGCCGCATTGGCCGGCGTACCGCGCGACGTCATCAAGCGCGCCCGCCAGAAGCTGCGCGAGCTGGAGTCTATCTCCAGCCACACCGCCTCGGGCAGCGTCGATGCCACCCAGATGACGCTGCTGCAGGAAGAAACCTCGCCGGCGGTTGAAGCCCTGGAAGCGCTGGATCCGGATTCCCTGTCGCCGCGCCAGGCGCTGGAATGGATCTACCGGCTGAAAAATATGGTGTAGTCTGGCGCCAAACGCGGGCATAAAAAAACGGTGAGCATGACGCTCACCGTTTTTATTTGATGCGGTTCAACAACCGGCGTTATTCGCGGAACAGCGCCTCAATGCTCAGGCCCTGCATCTGCAGAATCTCACGCAGACGGCGCAGACCTTCAACCTGAATCTGACGGACGCGCTCGCGCGTCAGGCCAATCTCCCGGCCTACGTCTTCCAGCGTCGCCGCTTCATAGCCCAGCAGGCCGAAACGACGCGCCAACACTTCACGCTGTTTGGCGTTCAGTTCGAACAGCCATTTGACGATGCTTTGCTTCATATCGTCGTCTTGCGTGGTGTCTTCAGGCCCGTTGTCCTTCTCGTCGGCCAGAATGTCCAGCAGCGCTTTCTCCGAATCCCCGCCCAGCGGCGTATCCACCGAGGTGATGCGCTCATTCAGACGCAGCATGCGGCTGACGTCATCCACCGGCTTGTCGAGTTGCTCGGCAATCTCTTCAGCGCTCGGTTCATGATCCAGCTTGTGGGAAAGCTCGCGCGCGGTGCGCAGATAGACATTCAGTTCTTTGACGATATGGATAGGCAAACGAATGGTACGGGTTTGGTTCATGATCGCCCGTTCAATCGTCTGACGGATCCACCAGGTTGCGTAAGTGGAGAAGCGGAAACCGCGTTCCGGGTCGAATTTTTCCACTGCGCGAATCAGACCGAGGTTACCCTCTTCGATCAGATCCAGCAGCGCCAGACCGCGGTTGCTGTAGCGGCGGGCGATTTTCACCACCAGCCGCAGGTTGCTTTCAATCATGCGGCGGCGGGACGGCACGTCACCGCGCAGAGCACGCCGCGCAAAATAGACTTCTTCCTCTGCGGTCAGCAGAGGTGAATAACCGATCTCACCCAGATAGAGCTGCGTCGCATCCAATACGCGTTGCGTAACGCCTTGAGACAACAGCTCTTCTTCCGCTAAATCGTTCTCGCTGGTCTCTTCTTCTACCAGCGCTTTTTCATCAAACGACTCGGCCTCAGCTCCATTCTCGTCGAAATCCGCATCATCATGTAACTCGTTAACTTTCAGCGTATTTTGGCTCATATGCTGCTCCTACCCGTGATACCGCGAGCAGAATCTCAGCGTATTCTGCCCAATCTATCGCTGCGGAAGATAACGCAGCGGGTTTACGGATTTCCCCTTGTAACGAATTTCAAAATGCAAACGTACTGAACTGGTACCGGTGCTACCCATGGTGGCTATTTTTTGACCCGCCTTCACTTCTTGTTGTTCCCGGACCAGCATTGTGTCGTTATGAGCGTAGGCGCTCAGGTAATCATCATTATGTTTGATGATGATTAGATTACCGTAACCCCGTAAAGCGTTGCCTGCATACACTACGCGGCCATCGGCGGTAGCGAATATCGGCTGCCCACGGGAACCGGCGATATCGACACCCTTATTCCCACCTTCTGATGAGGAAAAGTTATCAATAACCTTACCGTCAGTCGGCCATCTCCAGGTACTGACCGGAGCGCTGTTGCTGACGGTGCTGCTCACTGGTGGAGCGGCTTCCGGCGCGGTAACAGGCGCAGCCGCGGTCCCAACCGCTGCGGCCCCTGCTGCAGGTAACATCTTACCTACATTCTGTTTACCCGAGTTTTCAGAATACGCGTTAGTTGATTGAGAATCAACCGTTGCCGTCTGGATCTGGGAGGTGGAAGGTGGCTTCGGAACGCCGCCTTGGGTCGCGTCAGTCGTCGCCAACATACCGCCGCCGCCGTTGGCGGAACCATTACCAAGCTGAATGGTTTGGCCAACATTCAGGCTGTATGGCTCGGGAATATTGTTGCGCTGCGCCAGGTCGCGGAAATCGTTGCCGGTGATCCAGGCAATATAAAACAGCGTGTCGCCGCGCTTGACCGTATAGGTGTCGCCGCCGCTGTAACTCCCTTTAGGAATGGCGTTATAACTGCGGTTATAAACAATGCGGCCCTCTGGACTGGCCTGCTGCGCCCCGCCATTATTATTGCCGGATGGAACGGCGCCGCCGCCACCCACGCTGCTGATAGGGGCCGACGTTGAGGCATTGTTCGTACAACCCGCCAACCACAAACTTACCATCGTACACACCGCAACCCGGCGTAACGTAATCATTGGGCTTCCCGTGCTCATGCTTCCCCCATGACAGCAATATCAGTGATATATCCAAAATACCCTTTACATCGTAGCCGAGCTTTTGCCACTTCCCAGTTTCTGCGATGTAAAGGCGCCGCCGGCCGATCCCTGAATGCCAGGTCATCTCGCGCCGGAGCATCAAAACGCGCGCCAATGCTAACCAGATTGGCGTTGCCGCACCATAAGACAACTACGTAGAAAGGCCAATTCTAGTGAAAATTAACCTGATTGGAACGAGAAAACCTTATCCGGGCATGATGAAAGTGCAACAGATTTTGCCGACGGTCGAAAAATCAGACGATCGCTAGGCCAATTCGCCTTTCACCAGCGGCACAAAGCGCACCGCTTCTACCGCATCGACAACGAACTCGTTGCCATGACGCTGAATGCGTTTGAGAGTTTGAGCCTGCTCCCCCACCGGCAACACCAAAATGCCGCCGTCGTCCAACTGTTCCACCAGCGCCTGCGGGATCTCCGGCGGCGCGGCAGTGACGATGATCGCATCGAACGGGCCGCGCGACGCCCAGCCCTGCCAGCCATCGCCGTGGCGGGTGGAAACATTGTGGAGATCGAGCTGCTTCAGGCGGCGCTTGGCCTGCCACTGCAACCCCTTGATGCGTTCGACGGAACAAACGTGTTGCACCAGATGCGCCAGGATGGCGGTCTGATAGCCGGAGCCGGTGCCGATCTCCAACACCCGCGAGGTGGGCGTCAGATTCAGCAGTTCGGTCATCCGCGCCACCATATAAGGCTGGGAAATGGTCTGGCCGGAGCCGATCGGCAATGCGGTGTTTTCGTAGGCCTTATGATCCAGCGCTTCGTCGACAAAACGCTCGCGCGGCACCGCCTCGATCGCCCGCAGCAGCTTTTCGTCCCGGATTCCCTGCTGCCGCAGCTGCGTCAGCAATGTTTGCATGCGCTTGTTCACCATTCCCCGCTAACCTCTGCTTTGGTTAACCATGTTTTCACGACTTCTTGCGCCGCGTAGGCGGTTAAATCCACCTGCAGCGGCGTTATCGCCACATAGCCTTGTTCCACCGCCGCAAAGTCGGTATCCGGCCCGGCATCAAATTTATCACCAGGCGGCCCGATCCAGTAGATATTTTGTCCGCGCGGATCCTGCTGGCAGAAGACCTTGTCGGCTGGATGGCGGCTGCCGCAGCGGGTCACGCGCAGGCCTTTGATCTCCGTCAGCGGCAGATCCGGTACGTTGATATTCAGGATTTTTCCGGTTCGCAACGGTTCGCGCTGCAGCGCGCGCAGGATGCGGCAGGTAATGACGGCGGCGGTCGCGTAGTGCCGGTGGCCGTTCAGCGACACCGCCAGCGCCGGCAGCCCAAGGTGCCGGCCCTCCATCGCCGCCGCGACGGTGCCGGAATAGATGACGTCGTCGCCTAAATTCGGCCCGGCGTTGATGCCGGAGACCACGATATCGGGCGCCGGGCGCATCAAGGCGTTGACGCCAAGGTAAACGCAGTCGGTCGGCGTCCCCTGCAGCACCGCAATATCCCCGTTGGCCAGCGTCTGCGTGCGCAGCGGCGACTCCAGCGTTAAGGCATTGGAAGAGCCGCTGCGGTTACGATCCGGCGCCACAACCTGCACCTCGGCGAATTCCCGCAGCGCCGCCGCCAGCACCTGAATGCCCGGAGCGCTGACGCCGTCATCGTTACTCAGCAATATCCGCATCGCTGTCATCCTGCTGCATGATCTCGCGAACCACGCTGGTGGCGAAGCTGCCTGCCGGCAGCCAGAAGCGCAGTTCCACGGTAACGTCATCCCACCAGCTCCACCGCATATTTTGCGGCTGCAGCAGCAGGGCCCGACGAGCGGGGTCGACACGCTCGCGCTTTAAAAGCGTAAGCAATTCCGGCTGCTCCGCCAAGCATTGTTGTTCAAATGCCAACGCGCTGCCGGCGCTGCCCGGCTCGCCGTCGCCCGGCAACGTCGCGGTGACAACCAGCTCACCGGCATCCAAGCGCTGTTGCAACGTCTCCAGCTCATCGGCTTTGGCGACAAACCAGCTGCCGCGGCCGCTCAGCTGCAGGGCGTCACCTTCCAGCACGGTGCGCTGCAGGCCGTCCGCCAGGCGCCTGCTCGCGACCTGATTAAACAGCGCGCTGCGGCTGGCAGAGAGGTAAAAACTGCGCTTGCTGCGCTCTTTGACGCGAATTTCATCATTCGCCCAGCGGCGCGCCATCACCAGGTTGTTGCCGCTACGGCCGAAACGCTGGCTGCCGAAGTAGTTCGGCACGCCCTGCGCGGCGATGGCCTGCAGGCGGTGTTCCACATCCTGCCGATCGGAAATATGGCGCAGCACCAGCGTAAAGTGGTTGCCCTTCAGGTTGCCGATGCGCATTTTACGCAGGTGGCGGGCGTACGAGAGCACCTCGCAGCCTTCCAGCGCAAACCGGGAGAAATCCGGCGTGTCCTTGCCCGGCATATGCAGGCAGAACCACTGTTCGGTCACCGCGTGGCGATCCTTCAAGCCGGCATAGCTGACGGAACGGGCGTGAATACCGGCGAAGCGCGCCAGATAGTCGGCCACGAACTGGGTATTGCAGCCGTTTTTGCGGATGTTCACCAGCACGTGCTCGCCTTCACCGTCCGGTGCAAAGCCCAGATCTTCCACCACCACGAAATCTTCCGGATTGGCTTTCAACACCCCGGTGCTCTGCGGCCGGCCATGCAGCCAGGTCAGATTCGCCATATCCATGCGGTTATTCCTTGATCAGCAAGGCAACCGCTTCGCAGGCGATGCCCTCACCGCGCCCGGTGAAGCCGAGCTGCTCGGTGGTGGTGGCCTTCACGTTGACGTCATCCATATGGCACTGCAGATCTTCCGCCAGGAAAACGCGCATCTGCGGGATGTGCGGCGCCATTTTCGGCGCCTGGGCGATAATGGTGATATCGAGGTTACCGAGGCGATACCCTTTGGCGCGAATGCGTTTCCAGGCTTCGCGCAGCAGTTCGCGGCTGTCGGCGCCTTTGAACGCCGGATCGGTATCGGGGAACAGCTTGCCGATATCGCCCAGCGCCGCCGCGCCCAGCAGGGCATCGGTCGCGGCGTGCAGCGCGACGTCACCGTCGGAGTGGGCCAGCAAACCTTTGTCGTAAGGGATGCGAACACCGCCGATCACCAACGGGCCTTCGCCGCCGAATTTATGTACGTCAAAACCGTGACCGATACGCATGATGCGCTCCTTAATTGTCTAACTGAGTCAAATAGAACGCCGCCAGCGCCAAATCCTCCGGCCGCGTTACTTTAATGTTGTCCGCCCGGCCGGCGATCAGCAGCGGATGGTAACCGCAATGCTCCAGCGCCGAGGCTTCGTCGGTGACGTTCGCGCCTTCATCCAGCGCGCGCTGCAGGCACTGCTTGAGCAACGGCAGCGGAAACAGCTGCGGCGTCAGCGCGTGCCACAAATCCTGCCGATCGACGGTATGGGCGATGGTTTCGCAGCCGGGTTCGGCGCGTTTCATGGTGTCGCGCACCGGCGCGGCGAGAATGCCGCCGACCTTACTGTGTGCGGTAATCGCCAGCAGGCGCTCGAGATCGTCGGCGTGCAGGCAGGGGCGCGCGGCGTCGTGCACCAGCACCCAGTCCGCATCGCCCGCCAGATTCAGCCCGGCCATCACCGAATCCGCGCGCTGCTTGCCGCCCTCGGTGACGATCACCCGCGGATCCTGGGCGATCGGCAACTGTTCGAACTGGCGATCTTCGGGGCCGATCGCCACGATCACCCGCTCGATGCGCGGGTGGCGCAACAGGGCATGGATGGCGTGTTCGACGATGCTATGCCGACCGATAGTTAAATATTGCTTCGGGCATTCCGCCTGCATGCGGCTGCCGATACCGGCAGCGGGCAGGACGGCAATCACCGAGGGAAAGGTGCCTGCGGAGTGATTCATGCGTTATTTTTGTGCGTTGTTTTGCGAGGAAGACGCCGCGTTGCGTCTGGATTGGTCAGGAACCAGACGATAGAAAGTCTCACCGGGCTTGATCATGCCCAGCTCATTACGCGCACGCTCTTCGATCGCTTCCTGTCCGCCGTTCAAATCGTCGATTTCGGCAAACAGCTGATCGTTACGCGCTTTCAACTTGGCGTTGTTGCCCTGCTGGACCGCAACGTCTTCATTGACCCGCACGTAATCGTGAATACCATTTTTGCCCAGCCACAGTGAATACTGTAACCAACCGAGCAATGCCAGCAATAGCAGCGTAAGTTTTCCCATCTCCGCCCCCTGAAAAACCGACCAATCATCCCACAACTTCTCGTTGGACTCCACACTGAGAGCGGCATTTCAACGCCAAATTCAGAATACGGATGAAGGGTTCCCGAGTTTATAACCCAAATCCGCGGCGAAAGCGGCAAAAAAAGCCCCTTTTACCCGACGCGCGCGGCGCGTTTTCCGATGAGAGACACACTGCCCTTCCTCCATTATGCAGCAAGAATCACTGCACCGCCGCTTACCGGCCCATCGCTTACGCCACAGCAATGCAAAAAATGAATATTTACCACCATAGAAAGAATAATCCTCATGCAGCGGTTGCACTTTCATTCATTGAAGCTTATTTTTATGCACTACTAGTGCATAAATAATTCCAATGTATAACCTTTCATTATCGGGGATCGCGATGTTAAAACGTTTAGTTCTGATCGGCGCCTGCCTGGCCGCCACCTTCTCCACCGCCGCGTTGGCGGCTGAACCTACCTACGTCGTCGGCTCCGGCGGCACCTATCGGCCGTTCGAATTTGAAAACAGCCAAAAACAGCTGGAAGGGTTCGACATCGACATCATCAAAGCGGTGGCCAAGGCCGAAGGCTTCCAAATCAAACTGATCAATACGCCGTGGGAAGGGATCTTCGCCACGCTGAATTCCGGCGATCGCGATATCATCATTTCCGGCATCACCATCACCGACAAACGCAAGCAAATGGTTGATTTCTCTGCGCCTTACTTCCCGGCCGAACAGGCCATCGTCGTGCCGCAAGACTCGACGGTCGATTCCATCGCCGCGCTGAAAGCGCTGAAGGTCGGCGTGGTGAACTCCAGCACCGGCGACATCGTGGTGTCCGATGTGCTGGGCAAAAACAGCACCGCCATCAAGCGCTTCGACAATACGCCGCTGATGCTGCAGGAGCTGTATGAAGACGGCATCGGCGCGGCGGTCGGCGACGTCGGCGTGGCCAAGTTCTATATCAAAACCCACCCTGAGAAGGCCTTCAAGCTGGTGTCCGACGCCAAGTTCGAGCGCCAGTATTTCGGCATCGCCGTCGCCAAAGGCAACGACGAACTGCGTAACAAGATTAACGCCGGCCTGAAGAAGATCGTCGCCGACGGCACCTACGCCAAGATCTACCAAACCTGGTTCGACAGCAACGTACCGACACTGCCGGCGGAATAATCAACTGGCGCGCCTCAGCGCAGTCGGCCAGTAAATAAACAGGCGTAGCGAGCTAAGTCAGATTGGGTGCGGCCAGCGCACAGCCACCGGAGTGGACACGCAGTCCATGAGGATGGCGAGCACTGCCCAATCCCAAGATGACAACGCGCAGTAGCCTTAACACGCTTAAATAAGGATCTGATCTTGAACTTCCGCTGGGAGATCATCCAGGAATACGCGCCGCTGTTTATGGAAGGCGCCTGGATGACCATCAAATGCACCATTATCTGCGTGCTGCTGGGCACCACCTGGGGATTGATCCTCGGGCTGGGTCGTTTGGCGCAGGCGCCGCACGGCATCTGGAAACCCATACTGCATTACGGCGTTCAGTGGCCGGTGCGCATCTACATCAGCGCCTTTCGCGGCACGCCGTTGTTCGTACAGATCATGGTCGTGCACTTCGCGCTGGTGCCGCTGTTCATCAACCCGCGCGACGGCCTGCTGGTCACCAGCGGCCTGATGAGCGTCGATTTCGCCCGCGCGCTGCGCGCCGACTACGGCGCCTTTCTCTCCTGCGTGGTGGCGATCACGCTCAACGCCGGCGCCTATGTGTCGGAAATCTTCCGCGCCGGGATCCAGTCTATCGACCGCGGCCAAATGGAAGCTTCGCGTTCGCTGGGCATGAGCTACGGCAAGACCATGCGCCAGGTGATCCTGCCGCAGGCCTTCCGCCGCATGCTGCCGCCGCTGGGCAACAACGCCATCGCCATCGTCAAGGATTCGTCGCTGGCCTCCGCCATCGGCCTGGCGGATCTGGCCTATGCCGCCCGCACCGTCTCCGGCGCCTACGCCACCTACTGGGAGCCCTACCTGACCATTTCGCTGGTCTATTGGGTCATCACCTTCCTGCTCTCGCTGCTGGTGCAACACATGGAAAAGAGGTTCGGTAAAAGTGATTCGCGTACATAACCTGCAAAAACAGTTCGGCGAGAGCCACGTGCTGCGCGGCATTTCCTGCCGGATCGCCGCCAACGAAGTGGTGTGCGTCATCGGCCCTTCCGGCTCCGGGAAGAGCACCTTCCTGCGCTGCATCAACGCGCTGGAAACGCTCTCCGGCGGCGAGATCGAGGTCAACGGCTTCGCCGTCCACGATCAGAAAACCGACCTGAACAAGATGCGTGAAAGCGTGGGCATGGTGTTCCAGCGCTTCAACCTGTTCCCGCACATGACGGTGTTGGAAAACATCATCATGGCGCCGGTGAGCGTGAAGAAACGGCCGCGCGCCGAAGCCATCGCGCAAGCCGAACAGCTGCTGCGCAAGGTCGGCCTGCTCGACAAGATCGACGCCTACCCCAACAGCCTGTCCGGCGGCCAGCAGCAGCGGGTGGCCATCGCCCGCGCGCTGGCGATGGAGCCGAAGATCATGCTGTTCGACGAACCCACCTCCGCGCTCGATCCGGAGCTGGTGGGTGAAGTGTTGGCGGTGATGAAGTCCCTGGCCCACGAGGGCATGACCATGGTGGTGGTCACGCATGAGATGGGCTTTGCCCGCGAGGTGGCCGATCGGGTGCTGTTTATCGATCAGGGGATCATTCAGGAGGAAGGTGCGCCGCAGCAGATCTTCAGCCATCCGGCCAATCCGCGCACACAGGCGTTTCTGAGCAAAGTTTTGTAACCTTCGGCACCGCTTTGCAATCCTTCGGGCGCCGGCATCGGCGCCCGCTCTCTCACCACCCGGTCAGGAAGCTGAACACCAGCCAGAACAGGCACAGCACGATGGCGCCGGTCAGCAGCAGCGTCAGGATCAGACGACCGCGCAACAGCATGCTGAGGGTGATGCCGATCAGCACCGACAGCGGCATCAGCGCCAGGAAGAACGGCCAGGTATAAAGCAGGAAAAACAGCGTGTTGGAACCGTAAACCAGAAACGGCAACGCGAACGCCAGCCAGTAGAAAACAAAGCCGCTGACGCCGCCCAGGAAAGAATAAGAAGGCTCCTCTCTCTCCTGTTTTGACTGCTTGGAGTCGATCAAGATAGGCGTGACATTTTGCATAGTGATCCCTGGTTATTCGGCTCGCTCTGCGGCGGCTTAGAGTAAAAAGCGCATGGCGAAAAACGCCACACGCTTTTTTTGAATTCAGGGTTTGATAATAGCCTGACCACGCAACACGTCTAACAATTGCGCAATCAAATTTGTTACCAATTGTTGGCCATCGAGGTGGATTTCCGGCTGCTGCGGCGCCTCGTAAACCGCGTCGATGCCGGTGAAGTTGCGCAGCTCGCCGGCGCGCGCTTTTTTATACAATCCCTTCGGATCGCGCGCCTCGCAGATCGCCAACGGCGTGTCGACGAACACTTCGATAAAGCGATCGTCGCCGAGCATCTCGCGCACCATCTGCCGCTCGGCGCGGTGCGGCGAAATGAACGCGGTCAGCACCACCAGCCCGGCATCCACCATCAGTTTGGCCACTTCCCCCACCCGGCGGATGTTCTCGCGCCGATCTTCGTCCGAGAAGCCGAGATCGCGGCACAGGCCGTGGCGCACGTTATCGCCGTCCAACAGATAGGTGCTGACGCCGAGCCCGTGCAGCGCCTGCTCCAGCGCGCCGGCGACGGTGGATTTGCCCGAGCCGGACAGCCCGGTAAACCACAGCACCGCGCCGCGGTGGCCGTTGCGCGCTTCGCGATCCGCGCGCGTCACCGCGTGCGGATGCCAAACCACGTTCTCATCGTCCGGCCCGGTCGCCCTCAGTTCAGCGGCCACCTTATCGGCCACCGAGCAGATCGCGTGCGCCCCAGTGCGGGAAGTGCTTGCGCACCAGCGCATTCAACTCCAGCTCGAAAGCGCTGAACTCGCCGTGCGCCGCCGATGCGGCCTGCAGCGTTTCACGCACCAGACCGGCGCCCACCGTGACGTTGCTCATGCGATCGATGAAGATCAGCCCGCCGGTGTCGTGATTGCTCTGATAGCTGTCCAGCACCAGCGGCTCGTCGAAGGTCAGCTCCACCAGGCCGATGCCGTTAAGCGGCAACGTGTCTGCCGGGTGTTGCGCCAGCGTATTGATCTCCACCTGATGGCGGATGCTCTCCACGCGGGCGCGGGTCTTTTTACCGGCGATCTTGATGTCGTAGCTCTGGCCCGGCACCAGCGGCTGCTCGGCCATCCATACCACGTCCACCAGCGCGCTCTGCGCCGCCTGCAGGCTTTCGCCGGCGTCGACCAGCAGATCGCCGCGGCTGATGTCCACCTCATCCTTCAGCACCAGCGTAATCGCCTCGCCCGGCACCGCCTCTTGCAGATCGCCGTCGAAGGTCACGATGCGCGCCACGCTGGACTCCACGCCGGAAGGCAGCACCTTGACCCGTTGCCCCACCCGCACCACGCCGGCGGACAGCGTGCCGGCATAGCCGCGAAAATCGAGGTTCGGGCGGTTGACGTACTGCACCGGGAAGCGCAGCGGCTGATTTTCTCGCTCGCTGACCACGTCCACGCTTTCCAGCACTTCCAGCAGCGTCGGGCCGCTGTACCACGGCATATGGGCGCTTTCGCTCGCCACGTTGTCGCCGTCCAGCGCCGACAGCGGCACGAATTTGATGTCCAGATCGCCTGGCAGCTGCTGGGCGAAGGTCAGGTAATCCTGTTTGAACTGCTCGAACACCGCTTCCTGGTAGTCCACCAGATCCATCTTGTTCACCGCCACCACCAGATGGCGAATGCCCAGCAGGGTCGCGATAAAGCTGTGGCGGCGAGTCTGGTCCAATACCCCTTTGCGCGCGTCGATCAACAGGATCGCCAGATCGCAGGTGGAGGCACCGGTGGCCATGTTGCGGGTGTACTGCTCATGCCCCGGGGTATCGGCGATGATAAATTTGCGTTTTTCGGTCGAGAAATAGCGATAGGCCACGTCGATGGTGATGCCCTGCTCGCGCTCGGCCTGCAGGCCGTCCACCAGCAGCGCCAGATCGAGCTTCTCGCCCTGGGTGCCGATGCGTTTGCTGTCGCTGTGCAGCGTCGACAGCTGATCCTCGTAGATCTGGCGGGTATCGTGCAGCAGGCGGCCAATCAGGGTGCTTTTGCCGTCATCGACGCTGCCGCAGGTCAGAAAGCGCAGCAGGCTCTTGTGCTGCTGCGCGTGCAGATAGGATTCGACGCCGCCCTGGTCGGCGATTTGTTGTGCGATTGCGTTGTTCATCCGGCGGCTCCTTAGAAATACCCTTGACGCTTTTTCAGCTCCATCGAGCCGGACTGATCGCGATCGATCATCCGCCCCTGGCGTTCACTGGTGGTGGAGACCAGCATCTCTTCGATGATCTCCGGCAGGGTTTGCGCCTGCGAGTCCACCGCGCCGGTCAGCGGCCAGCACCCCAGAGTGCGGAAACGCACCATGCGCTGGCTGATCACTTCACCCGGCTGCAGATCGATGCGATCGTCGTCCACCATCATCAGCATGCCGTCGCGCTCCACCACCGGGCGAGGTTTCGCCAGGTACAGCGGCACGATGTCGATCTTTTCCAGGAAGATGTACTGCCAGATATCCAGCTCGGTCCAGTTCGACAGCGGGAAGACGCGGATGCTCTCCCCTTTGTTGATCTGGCCGTTGTAGTTGTGCCACAGCTCCGGCCGCTGGTTTTTCGGATCCCAGCGGTGGAAGCGATCGCGGAACGAATAGATGCGCTCTTTGGCGCGCGATTTCTCCTCGTCGCGCCGCGCACCGCCGAAGGCGGCGTCGAAACCATACTTGTTCAACGCCTGCTTCAGGCCCTCGGTCTTCATGATGTCGGTATGCTTGGCGCTGCCGTGCACAAACGGGTTGATGCCCATCGCCACCCCTTCCGGGTTTTTATGCACCAGCAGCTCGAAGCCGTACTCCTTCGCGGTGCAATCGCGGAATTCGTACATTTCGCGGAACTTCCAGCCGGTATCGACGTGCAGCAGCGGGAACGGCAACGTGCCGGGGAAGAACGCCTTGCGCGCCAGATGCAGCATCACGGAAGAGTCTTTACCGATGGAATACAGCATCACCGGGTTGGCGAATTCAGCGGCGACTTCACGGATGATATGGATACTCTCCGCCTCCAATTGCCGCAAATGAGTGAGTCGTTTTTCGTCCATAACAGATCCTTAAAAGCCTTGCCTATGCCAAATTCACGACGGCCGGGCGCGCGGCCCCTTCCGTCTGCGATTGATGCCCGAACCAGGCGATTTGATGGTGCAGTTCCACCACTTCGCCAATCACCAGCAGCGCCGGCAGCGGCGCCCGTTGGGCCAGATGTTCCAGTTGATCCAGCGTGCCGATCTGCACCTGCTGATCGGCGCGCGTGCCGCGGCTGATCACCGCCACCGGCGTATCGGCAGCGCGGCCGTGGGCGATCAGGCGTTGGCTGATGTCCGCCGCCTTCATGGTGCCCATGTAGATAGCCAGCGTCTGCCGCGCCCGGGCCAGATCGGCCCAGTCCAGGCCATCGCCGTCGGGGCGGCAGTGGCCGGTGATAAAGGTCACGCTCTGCGCGTGGTCGCGGTGCGTCAGCGGAATGCCGGCGTAGGCGGTCGCCCCCGCGGCGGCCGTGACGCCCGGCACCACCTGAAACGGAATGCCGGCGGCGGCGGCCACCTGCAGCTCTTCGCCGCCGCGGCCAAAGATGAACGGATCCCCGCCCTTCAGGCGCACCACGCGTTTGCCCTGCTGCGCCAGCTCCACCAGCAGCCGGTTGGTCTCTTCCTGGATCACCGAGTGCGCGCCGGCGCGTTTGCCCACGCAGATGCGCTCGGCGTCGCGGCGCACCAGATCGAGGATCTCGCCGCTGACCAGGTGGTCATACAGCACCACGTCCGCCTGCTGCATCACCTGCAGCCCGCGCAGGGTCAACAGCCCCACGTCGCCCGGCCCGGCGCCCACCAGGGCTATCTCGCCCTGCACGCCTTCATCGCCTGCGGCGAAGCTTTGCAAATCCTGCTCCAGCTGCCGCTCCGCCTGCGCCGTCTGGCCGTTGGCCACCAGCGTGGCGAAACGGCCGCCGAAGGCTTTCTCCCAGAAACGACGACGTTCGCCGATCGAGGCCAGCCGCTGTTTGGCCTGGCCGCGCCAGCGGCCCGCCACCTGCGCCATCTGCCCCAAACTGGCGGGCAGCAACGCCTCCAGCTTTTCGCGCAGCAACCGCGCCAGCACCGGAGCCTGGCCGCTGGACGACACCGCCACCACCAGCGGCGAGCGATCGATGATCGACGGGAAGATGAACGAACAGCGCGGCTGATCGTCCACCACGTTGGCCAACACCCGGCGTTTATCCGCCTCGGCGAACACCGCGGCATTCAGCGCGTTGTCGTCCGTGGCGGCGATCGCCAGAAACACCTCGTCCAGCTGTTGCGGGTCAAAGGTTTTCCCCAGCCAGAGCAGTTGCCCTTGCTGACGTTGTTGTTCCAGTTCCGGTGAGAGCGACTGCGCAACTATCCGTATTTCAGCCCCGGCGCGCTGAAGCAGATCGACTTTGCGCGCAGCCACGTCACCGCCGCCAACGACCAGCACCGGACGTTGTTTCAGGTCGGCAAATATTGGTAGATAGTCCACAACAGCCTTTTCATATAACAGAAAGATAGTGTGACTATACGGGCTGAGATTTAGCCTCTGAAATGACGAAAAGGAATGATTAGTTCCTTTATGGAATATAGGCCGCAACGCCAGAGGCAAACGGTGATAACTGCGGCGACGGTTTGCGCATTCGCGCGAAAATTAAGAGACGGGGAAATTGTGTAATGCCGCCCGGCGTCTCATACTGGGTGCCGAAGAAAAATGATCGGCAGCGCCGATAGCAAAGAAGGATTTTTCGGTATGTTTTCCCGTTTTTACCTGAAGACCAGCCTGCTGGCCCTCGCACTCGGCGGCGTCTTCAGCGTTTGTGCCGCACAGCCCGCAAAAGACGCGCCAATGGGCCGTTTCGCCGCCGAACAGACCCGCCACATCGCCACTTACTTCCCCGGCCGCATGGCGGGCAGCCCGGCCGAATTGCTCACCGCCGACTACCTGAAGCAGCAGTTCAGCAAGATGGGTTATCAAAGCGATATTCGCAGCGTCAACACGCGCTATCTCTACACCAGCAAAGACGGCAAGAAGAATTGGAACAACGTCACCGCCAGCTCGGTGATCGCCGCCCGCAACGGCGACAGCCCGAAACAAATAGTGATTGTCGCCCACTTCGACACCTACACGCCGCAGAGCGACGAAGACCTGGATAACAACCTCGGCGGCCTGACGCTGCAGGGCGTCGACGACAACGCCTCCGGCATCGGCGTGATGCTGGAACTGGCGGAGCGCCTGAAAAGCATCCCCACCGCCTACGGCCTGCGCTTCGTCGCCACCAGTGCCGAAGAGATCGGCTCGCTGGGCGCACAAAACTACCTGCAACGCATGAGCGCGGAAGAGAAAAGCAACACCGTGCTGGTGATCAACCTCGACAGCCTGATCACCGGCGATCGTCTGTACTTCAACGCCGGGCGCAACACGCCGCCGCAAATGGCGAAACGCTCCCGCGATCGCGCGCTGGATATCGCCCACCGCTACGGCATCGCCGCCGCCAGCAATCCGGGTAGCGCCCAGCATCCGAAGGGCACCGGCTGCTGCTCCGATCAAGAGGTGTTCGACGCCGCAGGCATCCCGGTGCTGTCGGTGGAGGCCACCAACTGGTCGCTGGGCGACAAGGACGGCTACCAGCAGCGCGCCGTCAGCCCGCACTTCCCGCAGGGCATCACCTGGCACCGCCCGCAGTATGACAACCTGCAGTATCTGGATCGCTATCTGCCGGGGCGGATCGACAAACGCAGCCGCGAAAGCGTGCAGATCCTGCTGCCGCTGATCAAAGAGCTGGCGCAGGCGCACCCGCCGAAAGCACAGAAGAAAAAGTAGTCCGCAAAAAAACAGGGCCCAGCACTGCTGAGCCCCGTCATGTTGATCGCGCCGTTTAGCCTTCGTGCAGGCCGCACTCGCGCTTCAGGCCGAAGAAACGCGTCTCTTCCTCGCTCATGCCCGGCTCCCACTTCTGGGTGGTGTGGGTATCGCCTACCGACAGGTAGCCCTGCTCCCACAGCGGGTGATAGCTCAGCCCATGTTCGGTCAGATACTGGTAAATCTTGCGGTTGTCCCAGTCGATGATCGGCAGGATCTTGAACACCCCGCGCTGCACCGCCAGCACCGGCAGATTGGCGCGGCTGCCGGACTGCTCGCGCCGCAGGCCGGCGAACCAACTCTGCGCCCCCAGCGTCTCCAGCGCGCGGTTCATCGGCTCGACCTTGTTGATCTGGTTGTACTTCTCAATCCCTTCCACGCCCTGCTCCCACAGTTTGCCGTAGCGCGCCTCTTGCCAGGCGGGAGACTGCTCGGCGCGGAACACCTGCAGATTCAGCTTCAGCTGGTCGGTCAGTTGATCGATAAAGCGGTAGGTTTCCGGGAACAGGTAACCGGTGTCGGTCAGGATCACCGGGATATCCGGCCGGATGCGCGTCACCAGGTGCAGGCATACCGCCGCCTGAATGCCGAAACTGGACGAGAGTACGAACTCGCCGGGCAGATGCTCCAGCGCCCATGCAACGCGCTGTTCGGCGCTGAGGGTCTCCAGTTGGCCGTTGACCACCGCCAATGCCAGCGCCTGCCCGGATTTGGGCAACGCGTTCAGCGCCGCCAGATCGAATTCAGCCATGTTGTCTCTCCTGCTACTTGAAATTACCTGTGCGGCCCCTCTGCCCCAGGGGCCGCCCGGCCTCACTCCCAGAAATCTCGCGCCGGATCCAGCACCGGTTTGACGATGCCCGCGCGGATGGTGAAGTCGCCGAAGCCTTCGCCGGCGTTGCGCTCCTTCGCCCAGCGCCCCATCAACAGGTCGATCTCGCTCAGGATCTCGTCTTCGTTGATGTTCTCGCGGTACATGCGCGGAATGCGCGTGCCTTCGCGGTTGCCGCCCAAATGCAGGTTATAGCGGCCGACCGCCTTGCCCACCAGCCCCAGCTCCGCCAGCAGCGCGCGGCCGCAGCCGTTTGGGCAGCCGGTGATGCGCAGCACGATATGCTCGTCGCCCACCCCGTGCCGATGCATGATCCCCTCCACCTTGGTGACGAACTGCGGCAGGAAGCGCTCGGCCTCCGCCATCGCCAACGGGCAGGTCGGGAACGATACGCAGGCCATCGAGTTCTTGCGTTGCTCGCTGATCTCGTCGTCGATCAGGCCATGATCGCGCGCCAGGGCTTCGATCTTCGCCTTCTCGCTTGCCGGCACGCCGGCGATGATCACGTTTTGGTTCGCCGTCAGGCGGAAGTCGCCTTTATGGATCTTGGCGATCTCCGCCATGCCGGTCTTCAGCGGGCGCCCCGGATAGTCCAGCAGGCGGCCGTTCTCGATAAACAGCGTCAGGTGCCATTGATCGTCGATGCCCTTCACCCAACCGATGCGATCGCCGCGGCCGGTGAATTCATACGGCCGGATCGGCGCGAAGGTGATACCGGCGCGCTTTTCCACTTCGGCGCGGAAAACGTCCACCCCGACGCGCTCCAGCGTGTATTTGGTTTTGGCGTTCTTGCGATCGGTGCGGTTGCCCCAGTCGCGCTGCGTAGTCACCACCGCTTCCGCCACCGCCAGCGTATGCTCGAGCGGAATGTAGCCGAATTCGCTGGCCTGGCGCGCGTAGGTCTTCTTGTTGCCGTGTTCGATGGACAGCCCGCCGCCCACCAGCAGGTTGAAGCCTACCAGCTTGCCGTTTTCGGCGATCGCCACGAAGTTCATGTCGTTGGCGTGCAGATCGACGTCGTTCTGCGGCGGGATCACCACCGTGGTTTTGAATTTGCGCGGCAGGTAGGTCGGCCCCAGAATCGGCTCTTCGTCGGTGGTGGCCACCTTCTCCTGATCCAGCCACACCTCAGCGTAGGCGCGGGTGCGCGGCAGCAGGTGTTCGGAGATCTTCTTCGCCCACTCGTAGGCTTCCTGATGCAGCTCGGACTCCACCGGGTTGGAGGTGCACAGCACGTTGCGGTTGACGTCGTTGGCGGTCGCCAACGCGTCCAGCCCCAGGCGGTTCAGCAGCTGGTGCACCGGTTTGACGTTGCCTTTCAGAATGCCGTGAAACTGGAACGTCTGGCGGTTGGTGATGCGAATGCTGCCGTACAGCGTGCTCTCCTGCGCGAACTTGTCGATGCCCAGCCACTGCTGCGGGCTGATGATGCCGCCCGGCAGGCGGCAGCGCAGCATCATGGCGTGGCGCGGTTCCAGCTTCTGCTCGGCGCGTTCGGCGCGAATATCGCGGTCATCCTGCTGATACATGCCGTGAAAACGGATCAACAGGAAGTTGTCGCCGTTGAAGCCGCCGGTCAGGCCGTCGTTCAAATCTTCGGCGATGGTGCCGCGCAGGAAGTTGCTCTCCTTCTTCATGCGCTCCGCATCGGCCAGTTTGCCTTCGACTACCAAAGGCCCGGGGTGTTTATCACTCATCAGTAAACATCTCGCTGATAACGGCGCTCAAGGCGCAGCTCACTTAAAAATTCATCCGCCTGCTCGGTATCCATGCCACCGTGCTCGGCCACCAGTTCCAGTAATGTGTTTTCCACGTCTTTCGCCATGCGATTGGCATCGCCGCAGACGTAAATGTGCGCGCCTTCCTGAATCCAGCGCCACACTTCCGCGCCCTGTTCGCGCAGTTTGTCTTGTACGTATATTTTATGTTGCTGGTCGCGGGACCAGGCCAGATCGATGCGGGTCAGCAGGCCGTCTTTCACGTAACGCTGCCATTCGACCTGATACAGGAAATCTTCGGTGAAGTGCGGGTTGCCGAAGAACAGCCAGTTTTTGCCGCCGGCGCCGTCGGCGTCGCGCTGCTGCATAAAGGCGCGGAACGGCGCGATGCCGGTGCCCGGGCCAATCATGATCACCGGCGTTTCCGGGTTGGCCGGCAGGCGGAAGTTGTCGTTGTGTTCGATAAACACCCGCACGTCGCCGTCTTCCTCCAGGCGATCCGCCAGGAAGCCGGAGGCGCCGCCGCTGCGGGCGCGCCCGTCGATGTCGTAACGCACCACGCCCACGGTGATGTGGACTTCGCTTTCGTTCTCCGCCTGCGAAGAGGCGATGGAGTACAGACGCGGCGTCAGCGGGCGCAGCAGGCCGACCAGCTGTTCGGCGCTCAGATCCGCCGGCGCCTGACGCACCATGTCGACGATCGGCGTGTTGTGCGCGTACTGCTGCAGCGCGGCTTTATCCGCCAACAGGCCGATCAGCGTTTCGTCGCGCGACAGCGCGGCGTATTTATCGACGATCGGCGTGGTGTTCTGCGTCAGCTCGAAATGGCTGCGCAGCGCCTGCGCCAGCGGCAGGGTTTGCCCTTCCACCTCGACCGGCTCGTCGCCTTTCAGCCACAGCAGCTGCACCAGTTCGTCCACCAGCGCTGGATCGTTGTCGAACCATACGCCGAGCGCATCGCCCGGCTGATAGCGCAGGCCGGAGTCGCCCAGATCGATTTCGATATGGCGCACGTCTTTATCCGACGCGCGGCCGGTAATTTTCTGATTGACCGCAAGCTGGGCGGTAAGCGGTTGTTCCTTGCTGTACGGGCTGCTGTCGATCAGATCGACCGCGCCGCTGGCCAACACGCCCGGTGCGGCGCTTTCCGCCGGCGCGCGCGCCTTCAGCACCGACACCACCTGTTTGCGCCAGGCGGCGGCCAGTTCCTGGTACTCCACGTCGGCGTCCACGCGCTCCACCAGGCGCTCGGCGCCCAGCTCGGCCAGCTTGCCGTCGAAATCCTTACCAGACTGGCAGAAATTCTCATAAGAGGTGTCGCCCAGCCCGAACACCGCAAAAGCGGTGTCATTCAGCTTCGGCGCCTTCTTCGAGAACAGGAATTTATGCAGCGCCACCGCTTCTTCCGCCGGCTCGCCTTCCCCCTGCGTAGAGGCGACGATCACCAGCAGGCGCTCTTGAGCTATCTGCTTGAACTTGTAGTCGCCGGCGCTGATCAGCGTGGCGCTCAGATTGGCGGCCAGCAGATCGTCGCGCAGCTGCTCCGCCAGGCGGCGCGCATTGCCGGTCTGCGAAGCGGAAATGATGGTGATGCCGGCGGCAGCCGCAGGGGCGACAGGCGCAATGGCCACGGCTCCGGGCTGTTGATTGACCATGCCCCAAAAATAGCCGGACAGCCACGCCAGCTGCGTCGGCGAATAGTCGCCGATCGTCGCCTGCAGGCGCGCCAGCTGTTCGGGCGTCAGCGGGAGCAAAGATGTTGGAGGAGCCTGAGTCGTCATTGCTGTACTTATTTCCTATACTTAGCGCCTTTCCTGCCAGGCGCGCGCCAGTGTCAGTCGCTGTCTCTTCGCTGCGTCGGGTGTGCGGAAAAGATCAGGAGAGTTTGTAAGGTTACCGAGCAGAATAGCAACGATTAAATAAGGGATAGCAATAAATCATAACCAAAATGACTAAGCTGTTTTTCCGGTAAGGGATAACGCTTAAACCGTTAAACAAAGTTTTTTATCCAGATGAAATTAAAGCGCTTTTTTTCATCGTTTTTTCACCGTTCAACATTTCGGCTCATTACCCCAGCCGATAGGTGCCGCAAACACCAAACAAAAAAAGTGTTAACCGGATGCGTTTGCCGTGGCGGTAGACCATAACGGTATAAATGGCAAGCAGACGCGCTTTCCGGTACTATGCGGCGGTTTTTGAGTCAATGAGGCCGTAATAATGGCAACCACGCTGTTTAAAGATTTTCAGTTTGAAGCCGCACACCGTTTGCCCCACGTGCCGGAGGGCCATAAGTGCGGCCGTCTGCATGGGCATTCGTTTATGGTGCGTCTGGAAGTGACCGGTGAAGTGGATCCCCACACCGGTTGGGTGATGGATTTCGCCGAGCTCAAGGCTGTGTTTTCCCCGATCTGGGAGCGGCTGGATCACCATTATCTGAACGATATTCCAGGATTGGAAAATCCCACCAGCGAAGTGCTCGCCGCCTGGATTTGGCAGCAGCTCAAGCCCCAGTTGCCGGAACTGACTGCGGTGATGGTGAAAGAGACCTGTACTGCGGGATGCGTATATAAAGGTTAAAAGAAAGGGCGCCCAAGGGCGCCCTGATTTTAGGCGATGTTCAGATACTTGTGGGTCTGCATCGACAGCCGCCAGTTGCGCGCGATACAGGTTTCGATGCACAGGCGGGTCGCCTCTTCTTTCTGGCTGATCGGCTGCAGCGCGATAATGCGCGCCTTGTCGTCCTGCAGCGTCGCCAACAGCGCGTCCAGCGCCTCGATGTCGCGCTCGCGCGCCACCGGATGCTTCACCTCGTCGGCGCGCCGCAGCGCCTGATCCAGCACCTTCATGCCGCCGCGCATATTCACCTTCGGCGAAACCGTCACCCAGGTGTTGGCGGAACAGCGCACCTCGTGGGTGCCGCTGGTCTCAATCTGGCAGCCATAACCATGCTGTTCGAACAGCTCGGTCAGCGGCGCCAGATCGTAGATGCAGGGTTCGCCGCCGGTGATCACCACATGGCGCGCGGTGTAGCCTTGTTGACGCATCACCGCCAACAGCTGCTCGGCGCCGGCATTGCCCCAGGCGTCGCTCTCTTCTGTTTTGACCAGGATCCGTTGCAGGTCGACTTCCCGATTGGCTTCCTTTTCCCAGGTATGTTTGGTATCGCACCAACTGCACCCTACCGGGCAGCCCTGCAAGCGGATAAAAATGGCCGGCACGCCGGTGAAAAAGCCTTCGCCCTGCAAGGTTTGGAACATCTCATTGATCGGGTACTGCATCGGTTTCTCAATCTGGAAAAGTAAAAAGCGATTATCGCAGATTCCGGCCCGGCGACCAAACGGCCAACATTGTATTAAATTTTATTCTCAGCGCCGCCGCCAGCATATCTCACCACCCACGGCGTTCATTTAATTTGTGAGTCGGGCTTTGGCCTTTCATTCACGGTGTAACCTGCTTCGCAAAAACAACATTTATTTAACGCATAAGATAAATATATTTGACATAAAGCGCCGACGCGCAGATGTATATACAAGCAAACACAAGCCGAGCGTCAGTTTCGGCCACGTTCCATCCATCACGACTACATCTGCGTTTAGAGGGTGCCATGACTCATTCCACCAGCGAGTTGAACATTCAGCAGGCCATCGACGACAGCAAGTTTTCGCTGTTTCACTGGACCCTGATCATTCTCGGATTCCTGATCCTCGCCATCGACGGTTTCGATACCGCCGCCATGGGCTATATCGCCCCCTCGGTCGCCAAAGACTGGGGCATCGTCAAACAGGATCTGGGGCCGGTGCTGAGCGCCGCGCTGCTGGGGCTGTCGCTCGGCGCGCTGATCGCCGGGCCAATCTCCGACCGCATCGGCCGCAAACGCGTGCTGGTGTTTTCCTGCCTGTTCTTCGGCCTGTCGAGCCTGGCCACTGCCTACGCCGGCTCGCTCAACAGCCTGACGCTGTGGCGCTTTCTCACCGGCCTCGGGCTGGGAGCGGCGATGCCCAACGCCATCACGCTGATCTCCGAATACGCGCCGCAGCGCTGCCGTTCACTGGCGATCAATACCATGTACTGCGGCTTTCCGCTGGGCGCGGCCGGCGGCGGTGCCATTTCATCGTGGCTGATCCCGAGCTACGGCTGGCACAGCGTGCTGTTGCTCGGCGCCATTGCGCCGCTGGCGTTGACGGTTTTGCTGATCCTGCTGCTGCCGGAATCGGTCAAATACATGGTCAACCGCGGGCAGGATGCGGCGAAGATCAAGCGCATCGCACAGCGCTTCGTCAGCCAGAGCCTCGACGGCGTAACGCGTTTTTACCTGTATGAAGAAAAGCTGACGCAGGCCAAGACCAGCGTCGGCCTGCTGTTCAGCCGCCCTTACCTGCTCGGCACGCTGATGCTGTGGGTGACCTACTTCATGGGGCTGGTGATCTACTACGTGTTGCTGAGCTGGATGCCAATCCTGATGCAGGGGCTGGGCTATCAGTTGGAACAGTCGGCGATGCTCACCTCGCTGTTCACCTTCGGCGGCACGCTCGGCATCCTGGTAGCTGGCTGGCTGATGGATCGCTGGAATGCGCACAAGGTCGTCTCTAGCGGCTTTGTCGTCACCGCCCTGCTGATCGTGGCGATGGCGACCGAAGACAAGCAGATCGTATTGCTGGGCGCCTTCATCTTCCTGATGGGCGTCACCATGAACGGCGCGCAGTCCGGGCTGCAAACGCTGGCGGCCACCTTCTACCCCACCCACAGCCGCGCCACCGGCATCGCCTGGATGCAGGGCATCGGCCGCTTCGGCGGCGTCGCCGGCACCATGATGGGCGCCCAACTGCTGGCGATGCAGTGGGAAGTGCAGAGCATCCTGATGTTCCTGTGCGTGCCGGCGCTGATCGCCGCCATCGCCACGGTATGCAAAATGAGCCGCAAACCGACGCTGCAACCGGCGGCCTGACCCTGGCAAGCCCGCCACCGACGGCGGGCTTTTTCCCTGCGGCGATAGGGTTTGTTTATCCCCTGGCCGCAACTGTAATCAGTCTGTAAAAATATTGTGACTAGCCGCCCAAAAATGAGTCATTTTTAATTCATTTTTGCCGAACAGCTCACTTTTCTCCGGCTTTCCATACATGAAGCCGGCGATAAAAAATCGCATATCAAACTGATATAAAAAGAAAATAAATTTTTCTTATGCCACTTTTAAGCGGCAACTGGTCAGTGTTGCATATGCTTGTACATACAAGTATATGTTAATAAACCCTACGCATTGTTATGCCGTGGTACTCATCCCCCACCGCGGCATGGAATCTGCACCGATACTGTTTGAGGAAACTGCTGTGACTACAAATAACAAAGTTCGCAATGTCGATGTACGCGCGCCACGCGGCACACAATTAAACGCAAAAAGCTGGCTGACCGAAGCGCCGTTACGCATGCTGATGAACAACCTCGATCCTGAAGTTGCGGAGAACCCACACGAGCTGGTGGTGTACGGCGGCATCGGCCGCGCCGCGCGCGACTGGGATTGCTACGACAAGATCGTCGAAACGCTGAAAACGCTGGAGGAAGACGAAACCCTGCTGGTGCAGTCCGGCAAGCCGGTCGGCGTCTTCAAAACCCACAGCAACGCGCCGCGCGTGCTGATCGCCAACTCCAACCTGGTGCCGCACTGGGCGACCTGGGAACACTTCAACGAACTGGACGCCAAAGGCCTGGCCATGTACGGCCAGATGACCGCCGGCAGCTGGATCTACATCGGCAGCCAGGGCATCGTTCAGGGCACCTATGAGACCTTCGTCGAAGCGGGCCGCCAGCATTACGACGGCAGCCTGCAGGGCCGCTGGGTGCTGACCGCCGGCTTGGGCGGCATGGGCGGCGCGCAGCCGCTGGCCGCGACGCTGGCGGGCGCCTGCTCGCTGAACATCGAATGCCAGCAGAGCCGCATCGATTTCCGCCTGAAAACCCGCTACGTCGATGAGCAGGCTAAAGATTTGGACGACGCGCTGGCACGCATCAAAAAATACACCTCGGAAGGCAAAGCCATCTCCATCGCCCTGTGCGGCAACGCGGCGGAAATCCTGCCTGAGCTGGTTCGCCGCGGCGTGCGCCCGGACATGGTCACCGATCAGACCAGCGCCCACGATCCGCTGAACGGCTACCTGCCGAAGGGCTGGAGCTGGGAAGAGTATCGCCAGCGCGCCCAGACCGAGCCGGCCAAAGTGGTCGCCGCCGCCAAGCAGTCGATGGCCGATCACGTCAAAGCCATGCTGGCCTTCCAGCAGATGGGCGTGCCGACCTTCGACTACGGCAACAACATTCGCCAGATGGCGAAAGAAACCGGTGTCGACAACGCCTTCGACTTCCCGGGCTTCGTGCCGGCCTACATCCGTCCGCTGTTCTGCCGCGGCATCGGGCCATTCCGCTGGGCGGCGCTGTCCGGCGATCCGCAGGACATCTACAAAACCGACGCCATGGTGAAAGAGCTGATCCCGGATGACGAACACCTGCACCGCTGGCTGGACATGGCGCGCGAGCGCATCAGCTTCCAGGGCCTGCCGGCGCGCATCTGCTGGGTTGGCCTCGGCCAGCGCGCCAAGCTGGGCCTGGCGTTCAACGAAATGGTGCGCCGGGGCGAACTGTCCGCCCCCATCGTCATCGGTCGCGATCACCTGGATTCCGGCTCCGTTTCCAGCCCGAACCGTGAAACCGAAGCGATGAAAGACGGTTCCGATGCGGTTTCCGACTGGCCGTTGCTCAACGCCCTGCTGAACACCGCCAGCGGCGCCACCTGGGTTTCCCTGCACCACGGCGGCGGCGTCGGCATGGGCTTCTCCCAACACTCCGGCATGGTGATCGTCTGCGACGGCACCGACGAAGCCGCCGAGCGCATCGCCCGCGTCCTGCACAATGACCCGGCTACCGGGGTCATGCGTCACGCCGACGCCGGTTACGATATCGCTATCGACTGCGCCCGTGAGCAAGGCCTGAACCTGCCGATGGTTGCCGCGACCCAAGGAGAAAAAGCATGAAAGCGCTGACTATTCGCCCGGGCAAACTGACGCTGGCCCAGCTACGCGACGTCAATCAACACCCGGTGACGCTGACGCTGGACGACAACGCCTACGCGCCAATCCAGCAGAGCGTGGCCTGCGTGGAACGCATCGTTGAAGAAAACCGCACCACTTACGGCATCAATACCGGGTTTGGCCTACTGGCTTCGACGCGCATCGCCCGCGACGATCTGGAAAACCTGCAGCGTTCGATCGTGCTGTCGCACGCCGCCGGCGTGGGCGAGCCGACCGACGATAACCTGGTGCGCCTGATCATGGTGCTGAAGATCAACAGCCTGTCGCGCGGCTTCTCCGGCATTCGTCTGGAAGTCATCCAGGCGCTGATCGCGCTGGTCAACGCCGAAGTTTATCCGCATATTCCGCTGAAGGGCTCGGTCGGCGCCTCCGGCGACCTGGCGCCGCTGGCGCACATGAGCCTGGTGCTGCTGGGCGAAGGCCAGGCGCGCCATCAGGGCCAATGGCTGCCGGCGACCGAAGCGCTGGCCAAGGCCGGCCTGAAACCGCTGACGCTGGCGGCGAAAGAGGGCCTGGCGCTGCTGAACGGCACCCAGGTCTCCGCCGCCTTCGCGCTGCGCGGCCTGTTCGATGCCGAAGACCTGTTCGCCGCCGCGACCGTGGCGGGCAGCCTGACGGTGGAAGCGGCGCTGGGCTCTCGCAGCCCGTTCGATGCGCGCATCCACGAGGTGCGCGGCCAGCGCGGCCAGATCGACGCCGCCCTCGCCTACCGCCACCTGCTCGGCGCGCGCAGCGAAGTCTCCGACTCGCATCGCAACTGCGAAAAAGTGCAGGATCCTT
Source organism: Serratia sp. LACPHL-BACT-2024-00286 (assembly GCF_043109535.1). Lineage (NCBI taxonomy): Bacteria > Pseudomonadati > Pseudomonadota > Gammaproteobacteria > Enterobacterales > Yersiniaceae > Serratia > Serratia sp. LACPHL-BACT-2024-00286. The sequence goes on along the minus strand of NZ_JBICNA010000006.1, from coordinate 294,599 downwards.
ACTCCCTGCGCTGCCAGCCGCAGGTGATGGGCGCCTGCCTGACGCAGATCCGCCAGGCCGCCGAGGTGCTGGAAATTGAAGCCAACGCCGTCTCGGATAACCCGCTGGTGTTCGCCGAACAGGGCGACGTGCTGTCCGGCGGCAACTTCCACGCCGAGCCGGTGGCGATGGCCGCCGATAACCTGGCGCTGGCGTTCGCCGAAATCGGTTCGCTGTCAGAACGTCGCATCTCGCTGATGATGGACAAGCACATGTCGCAACTGCCACCGTTCCTGGTGGAAAACGGCGGCGTGAACTCCGGCTTCATGATCGCCCAGGTGACCGCCGCGGCGCTGGCCAGCGAAAACAAAGCGCTGGCGCATCCGTCGAGCGTCGACAGCATCCCGACCTCCGCCAACCAGGAAGACCACGTTTCCATGGCGCCGGCCGCCGGTCGCCGCCTGTGGAGCATGGCGGACAACGTGCGCGGCATTCTGGCGGTCGAATGGCTGGCCGCCTGCCAGGGCCTGGATTTCCGCAACGGCCTGAAGACCTCGGAAGGTCTGGAGCAGGCGCGCCGTCTGCTGCGCGAGCATGTCAGTTTCTACGACAAGGATCGTTTCTTCGCCCCCGACATTGAAGCCGCCAGCCAACTCTTGGCGGCCGGTCACCTGACATCGCTGCTGCCTGCGGCGCTGCTGCCTAGCCAGGCATAATCATCACACACTGAATCACGCAGTTTGTTCTGCCCCGCCGGGTGCGTTCCACCCGGCGCGGGCAGCGCGTGCCTGTTCGGCAAACACTTAACGGGAAGCAACATGCGTAACGAAACAACACAACTCAGACGCGGACTAAACGCGCGGCACATCCGTTTCATGGCTCTCGGCTCGGCGATCGGCACCGGCCTGTTCTACGGCTCCGCCGGCGCCATCCAGCTGGCCGGCCCGGCCGTGCTGCTGGCCTACCTGGTGGGGGGCGCAGCGGTGTTCATGGTGATGCGCGCGCTGGGTGAAATGGCGGTGCACCAGCCGGTTTCCGGCTCGTTCGGCCACTACGCCAACCACTATCTCGGCCCGCTGGCCGGGTTCCTCACCGGTTGGACCTACACCTTCGAAATGGTGATCGTCGCCCTGGCAGACGTCACCGCCTTCGGCATTTATATGGGGCTGTGGTTCCCGGACGTCGCCCAGTGGGTCTGGGTGCTCAGCATCATTCTGTTTATCGGCGCGCTCAATTTGTGCAGCGTCAAGGTGTTCGGTGAGCTGGAGTTCTGGCTGTCGCTGGTCAAGGTCGCCGCCATCGTGGCGATGATCGTCGGCGGCGCGGCGGTGATGCTGTTCGGCTTCGGCCAAGCCCAGCACGCTACCGGTATCAGTAACCTGTGGCAGCACGGCGGCTTTATGCCTAACGGCATGGGCGGCGTGGTCGCGTCATTGGCGGTGGTGATGTTCGCCTTCGGCGGCATCGAGATCATCGGCATTACCGCCAGCGAGGCGAAAGACCCCGCCAAAGTGCTGCCGAAGGCGATCAACGCCGTGCCGGTGCGGATCCTGCTGTTTTACGTGCTGACGCTGACGGTGCTGATGGCGATCTACCCGTGGAACAGCATCGGCCAGAACGGCAGCCCATTCGTTGAGATCTTCAGCAACCTCGGCATCAGCTCCGCCGCCAACGTGCTGAACGTGGTGGTGATCACCGCCGCCATCTCGGCCATCAACAGCGACATCTTCGGCGCCGGCCGCATGATGTACGGCATGGCGCAGGACGGCCAGGCGCCGCGCAGCTTCACCAAACTGACCGCCAGCGGCGTGCCGTGGATGACGGTGCTGGTGATGTCGGTCGCCCTGCTGCTGGCGGTGGTGCTCAACTACCTGATCCCGGAGAAAGTCTTCATGATCATCGCCTCGATCGCCACCTTCGCCACCGTCTGGGTGTGGCTGATGATCCTGCTGTCGCAGATCGTCATGCGCCGCACGCTGTCGCCGGAAGAAACTCGTCAGTTGAGCTTCCCGGTGCCGTGGTGGCCGGTGGCGCCGGCATTGGCGACCGCCTTTATGGCATTCGTCATCGGCCTGCTCGGCTACTTCGAAGAGAGCCGCATCGCCCTGTACGTCGGGCTGGTGTGGATCGCTTTACTCACCGTGGCTTACTGGCTGTGGGTGCGCAAGAAAGGCGGGGGTTCGCCGGTGACCGCGGCAACGCAGCAGATGTAACGCTCGCTTCTGATAAAACCCGCTGCGGCGGGTTTTTTAATGCGCCTGCGCCAATGCTTGCAGGACATCCGCCTGCAAGTCATCAAACGCCTCCAGCCCGGCGGACAACCGCACCAATCCCTCGCTGATATGATGGCGCCACCGCTCTTCGGGGCTGTAGGCCGAGTGCGTCATGCTGGCCGGGTGTTGCACCAGGCTTTCGCAATCGCCCAGGCTGACCGCGCGCAAGATGAGCTGCAGCACATTGAGGAAGCGAATGCCTGCACTCATGCCGCCCCGCAGTTCAAACGCCAGCATGCCGCCGGGGCGCGCCATTTGCCGCTGCGCCAACGCATGCTGCGGGAAGTTCGCCAGGCCGGGATAATACACCCGCTCGACCGCAGGATGCTCCGCCAACATCTCCGCCAGACGCTGCGCGTTATCGCAATGACGATCCATGCGCAGCGGCAAGGTTTTCAAACCGCGCAGTACCAGCGCAGCATCCTGCGCCGACAGCACTGCCCCGTTCATGTCCTTCAGCCCCTCAAGCCGGATCGTCTGCGCCAGCGCCTCGCTCGTCACCGCCAGCCCGGCCAGCAGATCGCCGTGGCCGCCGAGGTACTTGGTGGCCGAGTGCACCACGATGTCGGCGCCCAGCGTCAGCGGCCGCTGCAGGTACGGCGTACAGTAGGTGTTGTCCACCAGCAGCAACGCCTGATGCCGGTGTGCAATCTCCGCCACTGCGGCGATATCGATCAGTCGCATGTTGGGGTTGGCCGGGGTTTCGCAATACACCAGCCGGGTGCGCCTACCGATCGCGGCGGCCAGCCGCTCCGGCCGGGTCAGATCAACATGGGTTATCTTGACGCCAAAGCGCGCCAGACCGTGATGAAAATAGCTGAAGGTGCACCCATACACCGTTTCATCGACGATCAGCTCATCGCCCGGGCTGAGCAACGTCCAGCAACAGGCGGTGATCGCCCCCATGCCGGAAGAGAACGCCACCGCCGCTTCCCCCTCTTCGAGGTTGGCGATGCGCTGCTCCAGCAGATTCAGCGTCGGGTTGGCGATACGTGAATAGAAATACCCCGGTTCGGTGCCGGCAAAGCAAGCGCCGCCATATTCCGCCGTGGGAAAGGTAAAAGTGGAGCTCATAAACACCGGCGGGCTCAGCGCCCCCTGATGCTGCTGAGGATCGTAGCCATAATGAATAGCGCGGGTAGCGAAGGCATGGTCAAGTTTGCCGGACATAACGACTCCTTATCTGAGTGAACGAAGCCGATTCAATTATTCATCGGAAGCATCCGGCGGCAACGCGCCATCCCGTGTACGCCGCCCGATAATTTGCAGAGTGCGCAGCAGCAGCATGACGCCCAGCAGGGTGTCCGGCTGCTTCAGCAAGGCGTAAGCCGCACGAAAATTGGCGGGCGGCGGGTTCAATTGCAGCTCGCTGTGCGCCATCTTCAACGCAGTCCCTCCCTCCCAACCGACCGTAACCAGCCCTTCGAATACGCCGGCCAGTTTTTCCACCAGCGCGTTGTCGGCGATATCCACTACGTCCGACAGCAACGATAGCAGATCGACCACGTTGTCCAGCCGCCCGCCGGCCAGCAGCGGCCGCAGTTTTTCCAGCAAGCCCGCCAGCGATTGGAGTTCATCACCATGCACCGTGCTTTCCGTCATATCAGCCCCCTTACCGTGGCCCAATACAGACCGCGGTTAAAACCGTTTCGCAGCATGCCGCCCACCTTGGTGGCCGGGGTCGGCAGCACGTCGTGACGGTAGTCGTACACCAGCGGCATGCCGGCATTCAGCCCCATTTGCGCGACCGCCTGCACCTTGCCGTCGTAATGGCTGACCGTTTGCCCCAGCCGTATTTCCGCCACGATGTTGTCGGCGATCACCGGCGCCTGATTGTGGCAAGAACCGCCTGCCTTGCTGACCGGCAGATCCACGGTATCGCCTATCACGTATACGCCCTGCTGGCCGTACACCTGCAGCGTTTGGTGATCGGTCGGCAACCACCCCTCGCCGTTTTGAATATCGCTCAGGCCGGTGTTGCGCACCGCTTCCACCGCCCGGATCGGCGGCGTGGCCATCAGGATGTCAAACGGCTGTTCCTCCCCCTCGGCGGAATAGGCGATGTTGCGCTGTGCGTCCACCCGGCTGAGGGTAAAACCGCGCTGGTGACGGATATCGCGCGCGGCAAAAATGGCGGGCAGCGCTTCGCCGGTCGGGCGCTGCAAAAACAGGCAGTTGCGCAGCAATTGGGAAATAGTCGGATAGGTATAAACGATCTCCACCGCCTTACGCACGCCGCGCCGCCGCAGGTAGTCATCCAGCATCAAGGTGGTTTCGATCGGCGCGATGCCGCACTGGTGGGGCACGTTGGGGGTTTCAGGGAAGGAAACGGTGATGAAGATACGCCCTTTCTCGATAGTCGCCAGTTTTTGCGCCAACCGCCTGGCGGCCTGATACTGGTAAAAATGATCGCCCGCCTGCGCCAGCCCTTCGATACGCTCCGGCCAGGGGACGCAGCCGGTAGCAAAGACCAGGAAGTCATAGGAATAAATTTTACCGCTTTGCGTGGCTATATTTCGCTGTGTTAAATCGAAAGATTCCGCTTTATCAACAATGAATTGTATTTCAGGGCGCAATAAACTCCGCTGTGAGCGCGTGAGTTCCTGTTTGAAAAAAGTATTGAACGCCACATACATAAACGCCGGTTTGTAATAATGCAGCGGTGAATCCGATATCATTAATAACTCGACTTTATTATTAATAATTTCTCGGTGCAATTTTTCGGCCAATACATTGGCCAGGATGGTGCCGCCGGTTCCGCCGCCGACAATGACGATTCGCTGTCGCATCAAGCCCTCGCTCAACCGGCCAGCAAGCCGGCAGTATTAAGGCATAGTGAGGATGAAGATCTACGGCAGAACGGCGAGAAATAAACTGCCTCATTGGCAGTCTAGTAACGAATAATTATAAAGCAAATAAAAATGGAATATAAAATAAACACAGTCACTATCTTTAATAAAATTATCGGGTTAAATAGGACCACGTTTTCAATAAAAAACTTATTATTAGACTGACATTCATCACGAATTTAAAACATAAAAAAACCCGCCGCGGCGGGTTTTTATTTAGCAACCGAATCGGTCGAACTTACTGGCCTTTAACTTCTTTCAGGCCGTTGAACGGCGCACGGTCACCCAGCGCTTCTTCGATACGGATCAGTTGGTTGTACTTGGCAACGCGGTCAGAACGGCTCATGGAACCGGTTTTGATCTGGCCAGCCGCAGTCCCTACCGCCAGGTCGGCGATGGTCGCGTCTTCGGTTTCACCGGAACGGTGAGAGATCACCGCGGTGTAGCCGGCGTCTTTCGCCATCTTGATAGCAGCCAGAGTTTCGGTCAGAGAACCGATCTGGTTGAATTTGATCAGGATGGAGTTAGCGATGCCTTTCTCGATGCCTTCTTTCAGGATCTTGGTGTTGGTAACGAACAGATCGTCGCCCACCAGCTGGATTTTGTCGCCCAGAACTTTGGTCTGGTAAGCGAAGCCCGCCCAGTCGGATTCATCCAGGCCGTCTTCGATAGACACGATTGGGTACTGTTTGGTCAGATCTTCCAGGAAGTGAGTGAACTCTTCGGAAGTGAAGGCTTTGTTGCCTTCGCCGGCCAGCACGTATTTACCGTCTTTGTAGAATTCGGAAGCCGCGCAGTCCATCGCCAGAGTGACGTCTTTGCCCAGCTCGTAGCCCGCCGCTTTTACCGCTTCAGCGATAACCGCCAGCGCTTCGGCGTTGGAACCCAGGTTTGGTGCGTAGCCGCCTTCGTCGCCCACGGCGGTGTTCATGCCTTTGGCTTTCAGAACTTTCGCCAGGTGGTGGAACACTTCAGAACCGATGCGCACCGCTTCTTTCAGGGTTTTCGCGCCAACCGGCTGAATCATGAATTCCTGAATGTCGACGTTGTTGTCAGCGTGCTCGCCGCCGTTGATGATGTTCATCATCGGCAGTGGCATGGAGAATTTGCCTGGGGTGCCGTTCAGTTCAGCGATGTGCTCGTACAGCGGCATACCTTTAGAGGCTGCAGCCGCTTTCGCTGCTGCCAGGGAAACCGCCAGAATGGCGTTGGCGCCGAAGTTGGATTTGTTTTCGGTGCCGTCCAGCTCGATCATGATCTTGTCGATGTTCGCCTGGTCTTTGGCATCTTTACCCAGTACTGCCTGAGCAATCGGACCGTTTACTGCAGCAACGGCTTTCAGTACGCCTTTACCCAGGAAACGAGACTTGTCACCGTCACGCAGTTCCAGCGCTTCGCGGGAACCGGTAGAAGCACCTGACGGCGCAGCAGCCAAGCCGACGAAACCGCCTTCCAGATGAACTTCGGCTTCAACAGTCGGGTTACCGCGGGAGTCGATGATTTCACGACCGATGACTTTAACGATTTTGGACATTAGGTTTTCCTCAGTACAAGTTAAACTAAAACTCCAGACAAACAGCGCGCGGTTCTCACCGCGCGCCGCCTACCAAATATTTTATTTCACCTGGCGCTTCTGATGCTCGCCTGCGGCTTTCACGAAGCCGGCGAACAGCGGATGCCCATCACGCGGCGTAGACGTAAATTCCGGGTGGAACTGACAGGCTACAAACCACGGGTGATTCGGCAGTTCAATGATCTCGACCAGCTTGTTGTCGGCGGAACGACCGGCGACACGCAGCCCTGCGGCTTCGATCTGCTTCAACAGCATGTTGTTAACTTCGTAACGGTGACGGTGACGCTCGACAATGGTCGGTTCGCCATACAGCTGACGCACCAGGCTGTTGTCGATCAGGTTGCACTGTTGGCCACCTACGCGCATCGTGCCGCCCAAATCGCTTTCTTCGCTGCGCACTTCGACGTTGCCGTCTTCGTCGCGCCATTCGGTGATCAACGCCACCACCGGGTACTTACAGTCTGGCATAAACTCGGTGGAGTTGGCGTTTTCCATGCCCGCCACGTTGCGAGCGAACTCCATCAACGCCACCTGCATGCCCAGGCAAATGCCCAGGTAAGGAATGTTGTTCTCGCGCGCATAGCGTGCGGTCATCACTTTGCCTTCCACGCCGCGGTAACCGAAGCCGCCCGGGATCAGGATCGCGTCCAGCCCTTTCAGCACTTCCACGCCGCGGGTTTCCACGTCCTGCGAGTCGATCAGCTTGATGTTCACGGTCAGACGGTTTTTCAGCCCGCCGTGCTTCAGCGCTTCGATCACCGACTTGTAGGCGTCCGGCAGCTCAACGTATTTGCCGACCATGCCGATGGTCACTTCGCCGCCCGGATTGGCTTCTTCGTAGATCACCTGTTCCCATTCGGCCAGGTTGGCTTCCGGTGCGTTCAAGCTGAATCGTTTACAAATATAATCGTCCAGCCCCTGAGATTTCAATAGGCCTGGGATTTTATAAATAGAATCAACGTCTTTCAGAGAGATAACCGCTTTTTCCGGCACGTTGCAGAAAAGCGCGATTTTAGCGCGTTCGTTAGCAGGAACTGCGCGATCGGAACGGCAAATCAGCACATCAGGCTGAATACCGATGGAAAGCAGCTCTTTTACGGAATGCTGGGTCGGCTTGGTTTTCACTTCGCCGGCCGCCGCCATGTACGGCACCAGCGTCAGGTGCATATACAGAGTGTGCTCGCGGCCCACTTCCACCGCCATCTGACGGATAGCTTCGAGGAACGGCAGCGATTCGATATCGCCGACGGTGCCGCCGATTTCCACCAGCACCACATCGTGGCCTTCGCCACCTTCGATGATGCGCTCTTTGATCGCGTTGGTGATGTGCGGAATGACCTGCACGGTCGCACCCAGATAGTCGCCGCGGCGTTCTTTACGCAGCACGTCGGAGTAGATGCGGCCGGTGGTGAAGTTGTTGCGACGCGACATTTTGGTGCGGATGAAGCGCTCGTAGTGACCCAAATCCAGATCGGTTTCTGCGCCGTCTTCGGTGACGAAAACTTCCCCATGCTGAATCGGGCTCATGGTGCCCGGATCCACGTTGATGTACGGGTCCAGTTTCATGATGGTAACGTTGAGGCCACGGGCTTCAAGAATAGCCGCCAGAGAGGCTGCGGCAATGCCTTTACCCAGAGAGGATACGACCCCGCCGGTCACAAAAATATAATTAGTTGTCATGCTGAACCTGAGAGTTTAGGTTTAAAGACGATGGAAGAACCAGGACGGGAAAGTAGTATACCCGAACCTCTCCTGACCTACAAACGATCGTTTTGCTGTCCATCATCTCGGCCGCCCTCCCGTGTTCATCAGGGTTTACTCCGCCGGCGCCGCATAAACCCTCCAGGTAAAACAAAGAGTTAGCAGAGAAAATTTCTTTTTACCGCCCCTCAGGAGCGATAAAACGCCTTAGATTTCAGTTTGTTGCCCTTTTGCTGCCGCCGGCAGCCATGCGCCTCTAACCTGACCGAAAGCTTAACCGTTTCAGCTCAAGCGAACCTTGTCGGCGATCAACATTGTCGCGGCGATTCAGCTTTCCTGACGTTTCACCTGCTGCCAGGCCTCTTCCATCTGCTCCAGCGTGGCGTCTTCAAGCCGCAGCCCGCTTTGCTGGACAATCTCTTCCACCTGGCGGAAGCGGCGCTCGAACTTGCGGTTCGCCGCCTGCAGCGCGTTCTCGGCCTTGTGGCCTAAATGGCGCGAGAGGTTCACCGTGGCGAACAGCAGATCGCCGATCTCCTCTTCCAGCTTGCTCTCGTCGACCACCGCCTGGCGGGCTTCGTGCATCACTTCGTCGATCTCTTCGTACACTTTGTCCAGCACCGGGCCCAGGGTATTCCAGTCGAAGCCGACCGAGGCACAGCGTTTCTGGATCTTGTGCGCTTTCATCAACGCCGGCAGCGCCTGCGGAATATCGTCCAGCACCGAGTGCAGCGCTTTTTCGGCGCGCTCACCGGCCTTCAGCTGCTCCCAGCGCGCCGCCACGGCTTCGCTGTCTCCGCCCTCGGCGTCGCCGAAGATGTGCGGGTGACGGCGCTCCAGCTTGTCGCTGATGGCGGTGCACACCTCATCGAAATCGAACAGCCCCTGCTCCTGCCCCATTTGCGCGTAAAACACCACCTGAAACAGCAAGTCGCCCAGCTCGTCGCGCAGATCGGCATAGTCCTGCCGCTCGATGGCGTCCAGCACTTCGTAAGTCTCTTCCAGCGTATAAGGCGCAATGGTGGCGAAGGTTTGCTTGCGGTCCCACGAGCAACCGATCTGCGGGTCGCGCAGCGTTTTCATGATGTTCAGCAGACGCTGCAGCGGAGTGGATTGGGTCATAAAAAATCTCTGAGAAAGCATGGGGGCGCAGGGGAGCGCCCGCCGAATTCATGGATTTCGGGCCGCATCCGCTATCGATACGGCCCGAAAGGCGATGTGGGCTTAGTTGCCGTGCAGACGCTTGGCGTCTATCACGTCCGGCAGCTGGTTCAGCTTCGCCAGCACCCGGCTCAGCACCTGCTGGTTGTAGATTTCGATATCCATGTCGATGGTGGCCAACTGCTTCTTGGTGTCGCTGCGGCTGGCGACGCCCAGTACGTTGACCTTTTCGTTGGCCAGAATGGTGGTAATGTCGCGCAGCAGCCCGCTGCGATCGTTGGCCATCACGCGCACCACCAGCGAATAACCGCTGGAGTAGCTTTCACCCCATACCGCGTCGACGATGCGCTCCGGCGCGTGCGATTGCAGATCGACCAGCTGATCGCAGTCCGCCCGGTGGATCGAAATACCGCGCCCCTGGGTGATAAAGCCGACGATGTCGTCGCCCGGGATCGGCTGGCAGCAGCGGGCGATGTGGTGCATCAGGTTGCCCACGCCTTCCACCACCACTCGGCCGTTGTCCTTGTTGCGGGCCGGCGGCGGCGCTTTCTGCTGCACCAGCTGGCGCAGCGCCTCGCGATCCTGCTCTTCGGCGCTCGGCTTGTTGAACTTGCCCTGCAGGTAATTCACCATCTGGTTCAGGCGAATGTCCCCGCCGCCGATCGCCGCCAACACCTCGTCCAGCGAGTTCATGTTGTAGCGCGGGATCAGCAGCTTCTCGGCCTCTTTCAGGCTGATGCCGAGGTGTTCCAGTTCGTTGTCCAGCATCTGGCGGCCGGCGAGAATGATCTTGTCGCGATCCTGCTTGCGGAACCAGTTGTGGATCTTCGAGCGCCCGCGGCTGGTGGTGACATACCCCAGGTTCGGGTTCAGCCAGTCGCGGCTCGGGTTCGGCTGCTTCTGGGTGATAATCTCAATCTGGTCGCCCATCTTCAGCTGATAGGTAAACGGCACGATGCGGCCGCCGATCTTGGCGCCGATGCAACGGTGGCCGACGTCGCTGTGAATGTGGTAGGCGAAATCGAGCGGCGTGGAGCCGGCCGGCAGATCCACCACGTCGCCTTTCGGCGTAAACACATACACCCGATCGTCGAACACCTGGCTGCGCACTTCGTCGAGCATCTCGCCGGAGTCCGCCATTTCTTCCTGCCAGGCGATGAGCTTGCGCAGCCAGGCGATGCGTTCTTCGTAGCCGGAGCGCACGGTCACGCCCGCGCCCTCTTTGTACTTCCAGTGCGCGGCTACGCCCAGCTCGGCGTCTTCATGCATTTGCCGGGTGCGGATCTGAATCTCGACGGTTTTGCCGCGCGGCCCCAGCACCACGGTGTGGATAGACTGGTAGCCGTTGGGTTTCGGGTTGGCGACGTAGTCGTCGAACTCGTCCGGCAGATGGCGGAAGTGGGTATGCACGATGCCCAACGCCGCATAGCAATCCTGCAGGCGCTCCGCCACGATGCGCACCGCGCGCACGTCGAACAGTTCGTCGAACGCCAGGTGCTTTTTCTGCATCTTGCGCCAGATGCTGTAGATGTGTTTCGGCCGGCCGTAGATCTCCACCCGAATGCCTTCGCTGGCCATTTCGGCGCGCAGCCCGGCGACGAAATCGTCGATGAACTGTTCGCGATCGATGCGGCGCTCATGCAACAGCTTGGCGATGCGCTTGTATTCTTCCGGATGCAGGTAGCGGAAGCAGAAATCTTCCAGTTCCCACTTCAGCTGGCCGATGCCGAGCCGGTTGGCCAGCGGGGCGTAGATGTTGGAACACTCTTTCGCCGCCAGCACGCGCTCGTCTTCCGGCGCGTCTTTCACCTCGCGCAGGTGAGCGATGCGCTCCGCCAGCTTGATGACCACGCAGCGGAAATCCTCCACCATCGCCAACAGCATGCGGCGCACGTTGTCGACCTGTTCGGAGGCCATCGAGTCGTTTTGGGTGGCTTTCAGTTGGCGAATGGCGTCCATGTCGCGCACGCCGTGCACCAGCGCGACAATGCCCTTGCCGAACGCTTCGGTCAGGGTCTCTTCCTGCACGATGCCGGCGTCCACCAGCGGGAACAGCAGCGCAGCGCGCATGCTGTCGTTGTCCATGCTCAGCGTCGAGAGGATTTCCACCATCTCCAGACCACGCCACAGCAGCAGCGAGGCGTCGGGGTGATTCTGGGTCTGCTGCTCACAATAACGCCAGGTTGCGGCCAATCGCTCACATGACTGCGGGTTAGGTAGCCCCAAGCCGGCTATCCACTCATCGAGAGCGAACTCACCCGCCGTATTCAGATGTGCACTTCTTACCGCAACCATAACTTCTCCCTACTTTGCAGCGACCTCTGGCGCGCGCTCGTTGATAAACAGCGCCATTGATTCAAGATGCCCCGTGTGCGGAAACATATCCAACATCCGCACGCGCGCAAGACGATAACCGGCGCTCAACAGCACTTTGCTGTCGCGAGCCAGCGTGGTGGGGTTACAGGAAACATACACCACCCGCGCCGGCGCCAGTTTTACAATGTGTGACATCACCCCGGCCGCACCGGCGCGGGCGGGATCCAGCATCACCTTATCAAACCCTTGTGCTGCCCAAGGTTGCCGCGCAACGTCGTCCTCCAGATTCTCGTGGAAGAACGATGCATTATTCAGCTTATTCTTATGTGCATTATATTGCCCATTCGCTACCAGCGTGGCAACACCTTCGATGCCCACCACCGCAGCGGCGCGGCGCGCCAGCGGCAGAGTAAAATTGCCCATGCCGCAGAACAGGTCCAGCACCCGATCATTGGGTTGAATGTCGAGCCATTCAAGGGCCTGCGCCACCATTTGTTGGTTTACGGCGTCATTGACCTGAATAAAGTCGCGCGGGCTGAAGTCTAAGCGTAGCCCGTCAACCTGATAATACGGCGTGTCACCGCACAGTTTTTCCACGCGATCGCTGTCCGGCGCCAGGTAAACGGCGAGGTTTTCCCGCTCGCCAAACGCCAACAACGCCTGCCGATCCGCCTCTTTCAGCGCGTCGAGATGGCGCAGCACCAGCAGCGGGCCGTTATCCGCCAGCACCAGCTCTACATGCCCCAGCCGCCGTACCGCCTGCAGCCCGCTCAGGCAGGCGCGCACCGGCGCCAGCAGCCGTTCCAGCTCCGGCCGCAGCACCGGGCAGTGCTCCACCGCCACCAGCTCGCTGGAGGCCGCCTGTCGAAAGCCCATCATCAGGCGCTGCAGCTTGGGCTGCCACGCCAGGCTCAGGCGGGCGCGACGGCGATAACCGTATTCCGGGCCGGCGATCACCGGCTCCTGCTGCGGGGTCACCCCGGTTTCGCGGGCGATCATGCGCACCAGCGCCGCCGCCTTGCTCTGCTGTTGCAGCGCCTCATCCGCATGCTGCTGCTGGCAGCCGCCGCACACGCCGAAATGCGGGCAGCGCGGCGCCACCCGCTGTGGGCTGCGGCTCAGCAGGCGCTTGAGCTTGCCTTTGGCGAACTGGCGCTTATCTTCGGTCAGCTGGATTTCCGCCTGCTCGCCCGGCAATACGCCCGGCACGAACACCGCTTTGCCGTCGTGGCGCGCCACGCCCTGGCCGAAAGGATCGAGATCGCTCACCGTCACGGTGAAGATTTGTGAGCTCTGCCGGGTCGTCACGCGGCGTTTGGGAGAGTAGAATTGCGCCATATTTGTCGATTGTGTGCTGGTTCATTAAGCTAGTGTCAGCTGTCAATTCTCCCACATTGGAATCCCATGACCAAATACAGCCTGCGTGCGCGCATGATGATCCTGATTCTGGCCCCGACCTTGCTGATTGGTTTGCTGCTCAGCACCTTCTTCGTGGTGCACCGCTATAACGAGCTGCAGGAGCAACTGGTCGACGCCGGCGCCAGCATCATCGAGCCGCTGGCGGTGGCCAGCGAGTACGGCATGACGTTCCGCAGCCGCGAATCGGTCAGGCAGTTGGTCAGTCTGTTGCACCGCCGCCATTCGGACATCGTGCGTTCGATCACCGTGTTCGATGCGCAGAACAATTCGTTCGTCACCTCCAATTATCACCACAACTTCGCTCAGCTGCAGCTGCCGAAAGGCGTGCCGTTGCCTACCGAGCTGATGCTCACCCGACGCGGCGATTCGCTGATCCTGCGCACGCCGATCCTATCGGAAAGCCAGTATCCGGATGAAACCGCCGACGGCGGCAGCCACCCCGACAACAACCTGGGCTATGTGGCGATCGAGCTGGATCTGCAGTCGGTGCGGCTGCAGCAATATAAAGAGGTGTTCGTCTCCACCCTGCTGCTGTTGCTGTGCATGTGCATCGCCATCCTGTTCGCTTACCGGCTGATGCGCGACGTGACCGGCCCGATCCGCAATATGGTGAATACCGTCGACCGTATCCGCCGCGGCCAGCTCGACAGCCGCGTGGAGGGCTACATGCTCGGCGAGCTGCACATGCTGAAGAACGGCATCAACTCGATGGCGATGTCGCTCACCGCCTATCACGAAGAGATGCAGCAGAACATCGATCAGGCCACCTCCGACCTACGTGAAACGCTGGAGCAAATGGAAATTCAGAACGTCGAGCTGGATCTGGCGAAAAAACGCGCGCAGGAAGCGGCGCGCATCAAGTCCGAATTCCTGGCCAACATGTCGCACGAGCTGCGCACCCCGCTCAACGGCGTAATCGGCTTCACCCGCCAGATGCTGAAAACCGATTTGAGCGCGACCCAGACCGACTATTTGCAGACCATCGAACGCTCGGCCAACAACCTGCTGACCATCATCAACGACGTGCTGGACTTCTCCAAGCTGGAGGCCGGCAAGCTGGTGCTGGAGCATATTCCGTTCGCCCTGCGTGAAACGCTGGACGAAGTGGTGGTGCTGCTGGCGCCCAGCGCCCACGATAAGGGGCTGGAACTGACGCTGGATGTGCACAACGACGTGCCGGAGCAGGTGATCGGCGACTCGCTGCGCCTGCAGCAAATCATCACCAACCTGCTGGGCAACGCCATCAAGTTCACCGAAACCGGCAATATCGATATTCGCGTCGAGCTGCGCAAACGGCTGGATCGCCGGGTGGAAGTGGAAGTGCAGATCCACGACACCGGCATCGGCATCTCCGAACGCCAGCAGTCGCAGCTGTTCCAGGCGTTTCGTCAGGCAGACGCCAGCATCTCCCGCCGCCACGGCGGCACCGGGCTGGGGCTGGTGATCACGCAAAAACTGGTGAAAGAGATGGGGGGCGATATCTGCTTCCACAGCCAGTTGAACCGCGGCTCGACCTTCTGGTTCCACATCACGCTGGATCTGAACGAGGGCATGCTGTCGCTGGCGCCGAGCCTGCCGGATCTGAACGGCAAAACGCTGGCCTATATCGAGTCCAACCCGACGGCGGCGCAGGCGACGCTCAACATGCTCAGCGTCACGCAGCTGGTGATCACCCACTCGCCGACGCTGGCCCAGCTGCCGCCAGGCCACTATGACTTCCTGCTGGCCGGCGTGCCCATCCCGTTCCGCGACAACATGGCGCAGCACGAGGACAAATTGCTGGCCTCGCTGAAGCTGGCCGATCGGGTGATTCTGGCGCTGCCGTGCCAGGCGCAGATCGACGCCGAGCTGCTCAAGCAACAAGGCGCGCTCGGCTGCCTGATCAAGCCGATCACCAGCACCCGGTTGTTCCCGCTGCTCAGGATGGAGACACCGACACGCCTCACCGCGCCGCCTGAGCGTAAACGCCTGCCGCTGACGGTGATGGCGGTTGACGACAACCCGGCCAACCTGAAGCTGATCGGCACGCTGCTGGGGGAACAGGTAGAAAAAACCCTGCTGTGCGAGAGCGGCGAGGAAGCGCTGGCGCTGGCGCGCGACAACGTGCTGGATCTGATCCTGATGGACATTCAGATGCCGAAGATGGACGGCATTCACGCCAGCGAGCTGATCCGCCAGCTGCCGCATCACAACTCCACGCCGATCGTCGCCGTTACCGCCCATGCCGCCAGCGGCGAGCGCGAGCACCTGCTGCAGGCCGGGATGGACGACTATCTGGCCAAACCGATCGACGAGAAAATGCTGACCCGCGTGCTGTCGCGCTACCACAGCGGCGACGTGGAAAACGCCGTCGCCGACGACGCGCCGCTGTCGCTCGACTGGCCGCTGGCGCTGCGTCAGGCGGCCAATAAACCGGATCTGGCGCGCGATCTGCTGCAAATGCTGCTCGATTTCCTGCCGCAGGTGCGCGAACGGGTGCAGGCGCTGCTCGACGGCCAGCATGACGACGAGATCCTCGATCTGGTCCATAAGCTGCACGGCAGCTGCAGCTACAGCGGCGTGCCGCGCCTCAAGCAGCTGTGTTTCTACCTCGAGCGGCAGCTGCGCCAGGGCGTCACCAACGACGAGCTGGAGCCGGAGTGGCTGGAGCTGTTGGATGAGATTGAACTGGTGATCCACGCGGCGCGCGCGCATCTGACGCAACCGGCCTGAATCCTCAGGCCGTAACGCAAAAAGGCACGCCGCAGCGTGCCTTTCTTTTTAACGCCTGATGCTTATCACTGCGCCAGCAGGTACAGCTGGCTTTCGCCGCGCTGGATATTCAACGCCAGCACCGACGGCTTGCTGTCGAGGATTTTACGCAGCTCGCCCAGGTTCTGGATCGGCTGCTGGTTCACGCCCAGGATCACATCGCCCTTTTTCAGGCCGATGCGCGCCGCGGCGCTGCCGGCTTTCACGCTGTCCACCTTGACGCCCTTCACATTGCCGACCTGGGTGTTGCTCAGCTCGGCGCCTTCGATGCCGGTGTAGATATTGCCCGAGGCCACCTGAGTCTGCGCGCTTTGCTCCAGCGTGACGTCAATCGTCACCGGTTTGCCGTCGCGAATAATGCCCAGCGACATCTTGCTGCCGACCGGCAGCGTGCCGATCTCCGCCCGGAACGAGGCGAAGCTGGAGATGGCCTTGCCGTTCATGGTGACGATCACGTCGCCGGCCTTGATGCCCGCCTTCGCGGCGGAAGACTTCGGCATCACCTGGCTGACGAAGGCCCCGCGCTGCGCGTCGACCTTCATCGCCTTGGCCAGCTCAGAGTTCAGCTCGGTGCCCATGATGCCCAGCTCGCCGCGTTTCACCTGGCCATATTCGACCATTTGCGCCGTCAGGTTTTTCACCATGTTGCTCGGAATGGCGAAGCCGATACCGATGTTGCCGCCGTCCGGCGCCAGGATCGCGGTGTTGATGCCGATCAGCTCGCCGTTCAGGTTAACCAGCGCGCCGCCGGAGTTACCGCGGTTGATCGCCGCATCGGTCTGGATGAAGTTTTCATAGTTTTCGATGTTCAGGCCGCTGCGCCCCAGGGCGGATACGATGCCCGAAGTGGCGGTTTCACCCAGCCCGTACGGGTTGCCGATCGCCACGGTGTAATCGCCGACGCGCAGCTGATCGGAATCCGCCATCTTGATCGCCGTCAGATTCTTGAAGTCTTTCAGCTGGATCAACGCGATATCGGAACGCGGATCCTTGCCGATCACCTTGGCGTCGAAACGGCGGCCGTCGCTCAGCTGCACCTGAATCTTGTTGGCGTTGTCCACCACGTGGTTATTGGTCACCACATAGCCCTTGGCGGCATCGATGACCACCCCGGCGCCCAGCGCCTGGAATTTCTGCTGCGTGCCCTGCGGCTGGCCATCCGGCCCTGGCTGTTCGCCGCCCTGACACATCGGTGAGCCCTGGAATGGCGAACCGTCCTGGCAGAACGGCGAATCTTCGCCGAAGAACTGTTGGAACTGCTGCGGCATGCGCGGCGTATTGACCGTGGTGCTGCCCTCAACGTTAATGCTCACCACGGAAGGCATCACCTTTTCCAGCATCGGCGCCAGGCTCGGCAGCTGTTGGGTGTTGGAAGAGGCGGTTTCAGCGGCGCTGGCCGTGACCGGGCCCATCGCCATACCGATACTGAATGCCAGTGCGCTCAGAACTAATGCGGTTTTTTTCATCTGTGTGTCTCTTATAAAGTCGTTCAAAAAGAATGGCCGTCTTGCGTGCTTATTCAGAGTTAATTAATAGCCCGAAGTTCCGGCACAGATGATTGGCAATAGTAAACAAATATTGTCCGTCTTTACAAAAGTCGAGACAGCCAACCGGTTGGAATTGCTGACAATTATTCTTCAGTTGAATTATTCCGCCGCCATCAATCGACGATATTCATCATAGGCGTAAAGGTCGGTCATTCCGCTGATATAGTCCTGCAATAAACGGGCGCGGAAATAATATTCCCGAATGGCTTGCTGCTCCGGCGATAAATGCTGCAGCCCCTCTACCGCCTCCGCATACGCCAGCCGATGCTTGGTGGACAGCTTGTGGAACAGGCGCGTTTCGATCGGGTAAGCGCGGTGGCTGTCCTCGCGCACCAGCTGGCTGAAGTCCGCCAGCGACATCGCCAGCAGCGGGCTGTAAATGTCCAGCAGGCCGCTGATCACCCGGTAGCCTTGCAGCTCGAGCTGCTCGACCTCCGGGTGGTTGAACACGTGCTTGAACGCCACATTTTTAAATATTTTCAGTAGCCGGTACGCCGGGCTGAAATCCTCCAGCAGCGCCTGATTGAAACTGCCCTGATAGACCGCGTCCAGATTGTCGATAAAGCGCTGCGCCGCGTGCGGCACCAGCCGCGCCACGGTAAACACCCGCAGATACATGAAGAACTGATCTTCCGCGCTGCGCCGCGCGCCGCCGCGATCGATCTTGCGAAACGCGCTGGCGACGGTCTTGTCGAACAGATCGCCCGGCGCCACTTCGCCCCACTCCTGAATCAGGTGCTGATACAGCTGCTCGACGGTGAAAATGCTCTTCTCCACCGCGTCTTCCAGATCGGCCACGCAGTACGAGATATCGTCGGCGGCCTCCATGATATAGGTCAGCGGGAAACGATCGAACTCGCCCATGTGCAGCTCGCGCCGCAGCCGATCGACGAAGGCCTCTTCCGCCAGATAGTAGCCGGGCTTTTTCATCAGATAGCTGTGGCTGGCGGGGATGTCGCTCGCCCAGTAGGCCGGGCGGGTGTATTTCAAAATGCAGCCGACCTGCGCGTAGGTCAGGTTGAGCTTCAGCAGGCTGTACACCATGCGGATCGCCTGGGCGTTGCCCTCGAAGTGGCTGAGATCCTGACGGATCCGGCTGCGCAGCCGGTTCAGATCGCTCTCCCCTTCATGCAGGCGCAGCGTCGCCACCTGGCAGCGATCGTGGCTGCCCGGCTCGCTGCCGCAGCTGGCGGGATCGAGCCGTTGGGCGAACCAGTCGTTGATCGCCGACTCGCCGAAGTGACCGAACGGCGGATTGCCGATGTCGTGCATCAGACAGGCCATTTCCACGATGCTTTCAAACGGATCGAGCAGCCGGGTCAGGCCGAGCTCATCAATTCTCCCCGCCTGTTTGAAGCGGTTGAGGATCTCTTTGGCGATGTGGCGCCCGACCTGCTGCACCTCCATCGAGTGCGTCAGGCGGCTGCGCACCGCCGCGTTGCGCTCCAGCGGAAACACCTGGGTTTTTTGCTGCAGACGGCGAATGGCGGCCGAGTTGACGATGCGCCCGCGATCGCTCTCGAACTGCCGCACGATGTCGTACTCTTCCTCGGCCTCGATCGGTTTGCTGAAAGGCCGTTGGAAGCTGATTTTTTGCTTGAAGTCGATCCCGGACATCTGTTTCTCCGCCGTTGCGCCCTGCCCCCGTGATAACAATTCCCGGCGGCGGATGCAACGCATTATCTCTCTCACACAGCCATGATAGACTATGCCGCAATTCTCACGGCCAATCAGCGAGTGTTATTTATGAAAGTAGGCATCATCGGCGCAATGGAGCAGGAAGTCACCCTGCTGCGCGAGCAAATCGAAAACCGTCAAACCATCCAGCGCGCGGGCTGCGAAATCTACACCGGCCAGATCGGCGGCGTTGAGGTGGCCCTGCTGAAATCCGGCATCGGCAAAGTTTCTGCGGCCATGGGCACCACCCTGCTGCTGGAACACTGCAGCCCGGATCTGGTGATCAACACCGGTTCCGCCGGCGGCCTGGCCAGCACCCTGCGCGTGGGCGATATCGTGGTGTCGGAAGAAGTGCGCTACCACGACGCCGACGTCACCGCCTTCGGCTACGAGCCGGGCCAGATGGCCGGCTGCCCGGCGGCGTTCGTCGCCGACGACGCGCTGATCGCGCTGGCGGAAGGCTGCATCAAACAGCTGGATCTGCACGCGGTGCGCGGCCTGATCTGCAGCGGTGACGCCTTCATCAACGGCGCCGAGCCGCTGGCGCGCATTCGCGCCACCTTCCCGCGCGTCGCCGCCGTGGAAATGGAAGCCGCGGCGATCGCCCACGTCTGCCATCTGTTCGGCACGCCGTTCGTGGTGGTGCGCGCCATTTCCGACGTCGCCGACAGCGAGTCGCACATGAGCTTTGACGAGTTCCTGGTGGTAGCGGCCAAACAGTCCACGCTGATGGTCAACGCCATGCTGCAAACCCTGGCCAAGCGCGGTTGATGTGAGGCTGCGCTTTACCTCGATCCTCTGTTTGTTGGCGCTCTGGCTGGCCATGCCGGCCGGCGCCGCCCAGCGGGTGATCAGCCTGGCGCCCAACGCCACCGAACTCGCCTATGCCGCCGGCATGGGCGATGTGCTGGTGGCGGCGAGCGCCTATTCCGATTATCCGCCGCAGGCCGCCAGGCTGGAGCAGGTGGCCTCCTGGCAGGGCATCAATCTGGAGCGGGTGCTGGCGCTCAAGCCAGATCTGATCCTCGCCTGGCGCGGCGGCAATCCGCAGCGCGTGCTGGATCAGCTCGCCGCGTTCGGCATCCCGATCTTCTATGCGGACGCCGACAATCTCGAAGGGATCGCCGGCTTGCTGGACCAGCTGGCGCAATACAGCCCGCACCCGGAGCAGGCGCATCAGGCGGCGGAAGGCCTTCGCCGCCAGTTCGCCGCTCTCAAACAACAGTACGCCGCTAACTCGCCACGGCGCGTGCTGCTGCAGTTCGGCACCCAGCCGCTGTTCACCAGCGCCGGCGCCACATTGCAAAGCCAGGTGCTGGCGCTGTGCGGCGGGCAGAACGTCTTCGCCGACAGCCGCCCCCCTTGGCCGCAAATCAGCCGCGAGCAGGTGCTGACGCGTCGGCCGCAGGCCATCGTCATCACCGGCGGCGCGAAAGAAGCCGCCAATGTGAAAGCCTTCTGGGCGCCGCAGCTGCAGGTGCCGGTGATCGCGCTGAACGAAGACTGGTTCAACCGCGGCGGGCCACGCATCCTGTTGGCGGCACAGCAGCTGTGCCGCCAGCTGGCAGAGATCCGCTGATGCTGGTGTTCTGGTTGGATATTCTCGGTACGGCGGTGTTCGCCATCTCCGGCGTACTGCTGGCCGGCAAGTTGCGCATGGATCCGTTCGGCGTGCTGGTATTGGGCGTGGTCACCGCGGTCGGCGGCGGCACCATCCGCGACATGGCGCTGGCCAACGGCCCGGTGTTCTGGGTCAAGGATCCCACCGATCTGGTGGTGGCGATGATCACTTGCGTCTTGACGCTGCTGCTGGTGCGCCAGCCGCGCCGTCTGCCGCAGTGGGTGCTGCCGGTGCTGGACGCCGTCGGGCTGGCGGTGTTCGTCGGCATCGGCGTCAACAAGTCCTTCGCGGCCGGCACCGGCCCGCTGGTGGCAATCTGCATGGGAGTGATCACCGGCGTCGGCGGCGGCATTATCCGCGACGTGCTGGCGCGCGAGATCCCGATGATCCTGCGCACCGAAATTTACGCCACCGCCTGCATCATCGGCGGCATCGTGCACGCCACGGCGTTTTACACCTTCCACATGCCGCTGCAACAGGCCATGATGCTGGGTATGATCATCACCCTGGCCATTCGGCTGGCGGCCATCCGCTGGCACCTCAAATTGCCCGCCTTTATTCTCGAACGCTGAGCCGTCGCCCTGTGGGGCGGCGCTTGGCAACGCCGCATTTGGTGATTTATTAGACTAAAAACGGGCTTGGTGGTATTATTTTCAACCAATAAATAGCGTAGTGACGATGTAAAATTCTGTTATCCGCAGGTTAATCCCTTCCCCGCGCTGTTAAACCTTTTTAACTTTTTGCCGATAAGTCATCACAAGATTGCTTACGGATGGCTATTCCCGCAATGATGAAAAAAATCCTGCTTGCCTGCTGTAGCGCCCTGCTGAGTGGCGCCGCGCATGCCGATGCCGTCAGCGGCCGGATCGGCGTTACTCTGACCATTGAACCGCAATGCGCCGTGCGCCTCGAGGCCGCCGCCCCACGGGCCGAATGCAGCCATGCGGCGGCGCAGCCGAACATTACCCGCCAACCGGCGCAGGAGAACAGGGCGGAAGTGATCCTCGTGGAATGGTAGGCATAAAAAAACCCGCCGGCCGTAAGGCGAGCGGGTTGATATTCTGACAGGCAAACTCAGATGCTGAACGACGAACCGCAACCGCAGGTGGTTTTGGCATTCGGGTTGGTCACCACGAAGCGCGACCCTTCCAGCCCTTCGGTGTAGTCCACCGAGCCGCCGACCAGATACTGCAGGCTCATCGGATCGACCACCAGCGCCACGCCCTGCTTCTCGATGGTCATGTCGCCATCGTTGACCTTGTCGTCAAAAGTGAAGCCGTACTGGAATCCGCTGCAGCCGCCGCCGGTAATGTAAACCCGCAGCTTAAGGTTCGGATTTTCTTCGTCAGCAATCAGGAACTTAACCTTGCTTGCTGCTGCCTCGGTAAATTGCAGGGGCAGTGCCGTTTGATCACTCATACTCTTTACTCCCAACATTGTTCAGCATCAGATCGCTACTATGGCTGCCTGATTAATATTAACGATTATCCGATACCTGAGTGTTGCGTTCAAGTATTCACCGCATTTGTTGTATTTTCCTTACCTGTTTTCTCCGCCGCTTCCCGCGCCAGCTGCGCCTCCTGCCTTTGCAGCGTGCGGGCCAGGATCGACGAATACAGCGGCTTGCCGCCGAGCAGCTGCGCCACCACTGTGGCGCCGAGGCAGGTGATGATCATCGGTAAAATGAGTTGGTAGTTGTCGGTCATTTCCAGCACCAGCACGATGCCGGTCAGCGGGGCGCGCACCGTGGCGGCGAACAGCGCCCCCATGCCGGCGATGGCGAAGGTGCCCGCCTCGATGCCGTACTGCGGGAACAGATGCGCCCCCGCCAGCCCGAAGGCGGTGCCGAACAGCGTGCCCAGCGCCAGCATAGGCGCGAAGATGCCGCCCGGCGCGCCGGAGCCGAAGCACAGCAGCGTGGTGAAGATGCGGGTGATAAAGATAAACATCAACATGCCGACGCTGTAATTGCCCGCCGCGGCGATCGGGATCAGCCCAAAGCCGCCGCCCGCCGCCTCCGGCTGGATCAGCCCCAGAATGCCGCACACGCCGCCGAGCAGCCCGCCCATCAGCAAGACATTGCGCATTCTGCCGCCGTGCAAACGCGCGAACATGTCTTGAGTGCGGAAGATCAGCGCGTTGAACCCCACGCCCACCGCGCCGAATATCGCCCCCAGCACCAGATAGAGCCACAGGGTATTGATGGGCGCCGAAGAAAGTTTGTCGACCGCGATCACCGAGCCCTGGCCGTTAAACAGCTGGAATACCACGCTCGACATGATAACGCCGATAAACACCGCTTTAATCGAGATCAGGTTGTAGCGAAACTGCGGCCGCATCTCTTCGATGATGAACAGGATGCCGGCCAGCGGCGCATTGAAGGCGGCGGACAGCCCGGCGGCAGCCCCGGTCGCCAGCAGCGTATGACGCGCCTCGGCGCCGCGAATGCGCAGCACGTCCAATACCATGCGCCCGACGTTGCCGCCCATTTGCACCGTGGGCCCTTCGCGCCCCAGCACCATGCCCGCCCCCAGCGTGCCCATGCCGCCGATGAATTTCACCGGGATCACGCGCCACCAGCGCACCGGCCGCAGCTCCTCCAGCGCGCCTTCGATCTCCGGAATGCCCGAGCCGCCCGCCTCAGGGGCAAAGCGTCGCACCAGGTAATAGCCCAGCGCCGCCAGCGCGGCGGACAGGATAAACGCCAGCGGCCACACCAGGATCCAGGAGTCGGCGACCTGCGCCAGCGAAGCCAGCCGCTGCTGCTGCACCCACTCCACCGCCTTATCGAAGGCCACGCCGAGCAAACCGGCCAGCGTCCCCACCAGCGCGGCCATCACCAGGATCGCCACCGGCGTTTTATCGCGGCGAATAAACTGACGCACCGCATCGCTGCGGCTAAGACGCGGGCTCAACGTCCCGACTGGCTGTGAATGTGTTTCCGTCATCGCGAGTAATTCGTCAGGTAATTTGTAATACAAATAGGCAAGGCGGTTATTCTACCCCAACCCGGCGGCGCGCGCTGCCGTTAATGGTATCTGACTGTGATCGTTTCATAACGCGGCGCTCTCCTCTAGAATAGCGCGGTCAAATCATTCAAAAGAGAATCCAGGAGCCGATTTATGAGCCTACACAGCAAGTCCGAAAGTCTGTACGCCCAGGCGCAACAGTTGATCCCCGGCGGGGTGAACTCTCCGGTGCGTGCATTCACCGGCGTAGGCGGTGTGCCGCTGTTTATCGAGCGGGCAGACGGGGCTTACCTGTTCGATGCCGACGGCAAGGCCTATATCGACTATGTCGGTTCCTGGGGGCCGATGGTGCTGGGGCATAACCACCCGGCGATCCGCGACGCGGTGATCGAAGCGGCGCAGCGCGGCCTGAGCTTCGGCGCGCCAACCGAGATGGAAGTCAAAATGGCGCAGTTGGTCACCGAGCTGGTGCCTACCATGGATATGGTGCGCATGGTGAACTCGGGCACCGAAGCCACCATGAGCGCCATCCGCCTGGCGCGCGGCTACACCAACCGCGACAAAATCATCAAGTTCGAAGGCTGCTACCACGGCCACGCCGACTGCCTGCTGGTGAAAGCCGGTTCCGGCGCGCTGACCCTCGGCCAGCCGAACTCACCGGGCGTGCCGGCCGATTTCGCCAAGCACACCCTGACCTGCACCTATAACGACCTGGATTCGGTGCGGGCCGCCTTCGAGCAGTACCCGTCCGAGATCGCCTGTATCATCGTCGAGCCGGTCGCCGGCAACATGAACTGCGTGCCGCCGCTGCCGGAATTCCTGCCGGGCCTGCGCGCGCTGTGCGACAAGTACGGCGCGCTCTTGATCATCGATGAAGTGATGACCGGCTTCCGCGTGGCGCTGGCCGGCGCACAGTCCTATTACGGCGTCGAGCCGGATCTGACCTGCCTCGGCAAAATCATCGGCGGCGGCATGCCGGTGGGCGCCTTCGGCGGCCGCCGCGACGTGATGGACTCGCTGGCGCCGACCGGCCCGGTCTACCAGGCGGGCACCCTGTCCGGCAACCCGATCGCCATGGCGGCGGGCTATGCCTGCCTGACCGAAGTGTCGCAGGTGGGCGTGCACCAGACGCTGACCGAACTGACCGAGATGCTGGCCGCTGGCCTGCTGCACGCGGCGCAGGAAGAGAATATCCCGCTGGTGGTCAACAACGTCGGCGGCATGTTCGGCCTGTTCTTCACCGACGCGCCGGCGGTCACCTGCTACCAGGACGTGATGCAGTGCGACGTGGAACGCTTCAAGCGCTTCTTCCATCTGATGCTGGAAGAAGGGGTGTATCTGGCTCCGTCCGCCTTCGAAGCGGGCTTCATGTCCGTGGCGCACAGCAAGGAAGACATTCAGCGCACCATCGACGCCGCGCGTCGCTGCTTCGCCAAGCTGTAATCCCGGCCGAATGGCCAAAAAAACGGGTGCCTCGGCGCCCGTTTTGCTTTTCGCTGCCGCTTAAAGCAGCGTGCCGTAAATGGTCAACAGCGCCACCACCACCACGATGATCATCGTCACCTTGCGCGCCAGCGTCACCGCCGCCCGCGGCGTTTGCACCGGATCCATATGCGGATCGCGCGCCAGCGAGAACTGCGCCAGCCGCGTCAGCACCTGATACGACGATGAATGCCGATCCCCCAGCGAGGCGAACCAGGCCGGCAGCGCCCGCTCGCCGTGGCCAAACAGCGCGTAGGCCACCCCGGCCAAACGCACCGGGATCCAGTCCAGCCAGTTCAGCAGGTGATCGATGCCCGATTGCGAACGCTCCAGCGGCGTATTGTGGCGCGCCAGCCAGGTTTGATAGGCGCGCAGGAAGGCATACCCCGCCAACGCGATCGGCCCGTAAGGCCCAAAGACCACGAACCAGAACAGCGGCGCTAGATAATAACGGAAGTTGATCCACAGCAGCGCGTTTTGCAGCTCGCGCAGGCGCAGCTCTTCGCTGCAGTCCACCGGCAAACCGTGGATCAACGCCAGCTCTTCCGCCATCTGATCGCTGGCGTGGGTATCGCCCTGCCGCGCCGCTTTCAGGTAGGCGCGGTAGTGTTTGCGCTTGATGCCGGCGCCGACGCACAGCAGATCGATGACGATCCACAGCAGCAGCGTCACCACGCCGAAGAACAACCCGTGCGACAGCCACAGAACGCCCCAGACGACCACCATCCAGGCGGCGGTCATCGCCAGCGTCTGCGCCAGCGAAACCCGATGCAGCCGCTGAAACACCACTTCGAGACGGTGATCCAGCTGCCAGTGTTCTCCCAGCTTAAACAGGCGCTCCCAGGCCAAAACCAGCAACAGCGTAAACAGCGTCATTAGCGATTCCTCTCCCTATTTCTTGTCTCAAGCATAGCGTCGGCGGGCGCGCCGCGTTGTTCCAGAGATGCCAGATAGCGATCCCAATCGAACGCCGGCCCGGGATCGGTCTTGCGGCCGGGGGCGATATCGCAATGCCCGGCGATATTGGCCACCAGCGGCGGATAATGTTCGGCCAGCAGCGCGGTGACCGCCTGCAGCGCGCGGTATTGCGCCTCGGTGTAGGGTAACTGATCGGTGCCTTCCAGCTCGATGCCGATGGAGAAATCGTTGCACCGGTCGCGCCCCTGATACAGGGAAACGCCCGCGTGCCAGGCGCGCTGGTCGAAGGGCACGTACTGCACGATCTCCCCGTCGCGGCGGATCAGGCAGTGCGCCGACACCCGCAGCTGATGGATCTCGGCAAAATAGGGATGCTGTGCGGGATCGAGCGTGCCGGTAAACAACTGGTCGATATAGGGGCCGCCGAACTCGCCGGGCGGCAGGCTGATGTTGTGGATGACCAGCAGCGACGGCGGCTCGTCATCCGGGCGCCGATCGCAGTGCGGCGAGACCACTCGCGTCACCCCGATAATCCAGCCATTTTCCAACTGCATCAGACACCTCTCTGCGGTGGTACTTATTCCTGCAACAGAGTAGCATGTTCCCCTACGATCTAACCGTCCATTTCGGAGTTTTCCATGCCGACACGCCGCTACAGTGCCGACAGTCGCCGCACCGAGCTTCTTGAACGAATTGAAAGTGATATTCCCTATGCCGTCGCCCAGGCGCTGCGCGAAGACCTGGGGGGTGAAGTCGACGCCGGGCGCGATATTACCGCGCAACTGTTACCGGCGGACAAGCAGGCCGAAGCCACCGTCATCACCCGCGAAGCCGGCGTATTCTGTGGCCGCCGCTGGCTGAATGAGGTCTTTATTCAGCTGGGCAATCAGGTGCAGGTGGAGTGGCTGGTGGCGGACGGCGACCGTCTGACGCCGAACCAACCGCTCTGCCGGCTGCGCGGCCCCGCGCGGGTGATGCTGACCGGCGAGCGCACCGCGCTGAACTTCGTGCAGACGCTCTCCGGCGTGGCGACCGAGGTCAGCCGCTATGTGGCTCTGCTGGAAGGCACCCGGACTCGCCTGCTCGATACCCGCAAGACCCTGCCCGGCCTGCGCACCGCGCTGAAATACGCCGTGCTGTGCGGGGGCGGCAGCAACCACCGGCTGGGGCTGTCCGACGCCTTCCTGATCAAGGAAAACCACATCATCGCCTCCGGCTCTATCAAGAACGCGGTGGAAAAAGCCTTCTGGCTGCACGCCGACGTGCCGGTGGAAGTGGAAGTCGAATCGCTCGATGAACTGCAGCAGGCGCTGGACGCCGGCGCCGACATCATCATGCTGGACAACTTCAGCGTCGAGATGATGCGCCAGGCGGTCGCCCAAACCCAGGGCCGCGCCCAGCTGGAAGTATCCGGCAACGTCACCAGTGAGACGCTGCGCACCTTCGCCGAGACCGGCGTGGATTACATTTCGGTCGGCGCGCTGACCAAGCATGTGACCGCGCTCGATCTGTCGATGCGCTTCAAATGATCCCCTCGCCCCCGGCCGCTGCCGGGGGCGTTACCGTAAAATTGCGAAGCCCCTCGCACCCTTTTATTCACCGCTGCAAACAACGTCATTACTGATGGAAGCGCGCCGAGAAACGCGCAAAAGCCCCTCGCCGTGCCCCCGCGCAAACCGCTACCGTTGCCTTCCACACCCTTATGGAGGAGACAACGCATGGAAACGCAACGCGGCTTTACCCTGATAGAACTGATGGTGGTGATCGCCATCATCGCCATCCTCAGCGCCATCGGCATTCCCGCCTACCAGCGCTACATCCAGAAAGCGGCGATGACCGACATGCTGCAAACCATGTCGCCGTACAAACTGGCGGTCGAGCTGTGCGTCCTGGACGAAGGCGCCCCCACCGGCTGTGAAGCCGGCAGCAAAGGCATTCCCACCGGCGGCACGTCGCGTTACGTCAGCGGGGTGAAAGTCGTCAAAGGCGTGATCACGCTGACCGGCACCCAAACGCTGCAGGGGCTGGCGGTGGCATTAACCCCCAAAGCGAACGCCGATGGGCTGACCCGCTGGAGCCGGCTGTGCAGCAGCGAAAACGCAACGCTGGTTGAAGTGTGCCAGGAAGTCTTCCGCTTCGACAACGCGGCGGAGTAACGGCGATGAACGCGCAAATCAGCGAAGAAGTTCACGCCCTGTGCCGGCGCTATCAGGCGCTGGCGCTGAACGAAGATCCAACCACCCTGACGATCGCCCTCAACGAAGAGGCGCCGCAAGGGCTGCTGGCGGCGCTGCGTTT
This sequence comes from Serratia sp. LACPHL-BACT-2024-00286, assembly GCF_043109535.1. Lineage (NCBI taxonomy): Bacteria > Pseudomonadati > Pseudomonadota > Gammaproteobacteria > Enterobacterales > Yersiniaceae > Serratia > Serratia sp. LACPHL-BACT-2024-00286. The sequence goes on along the minus strand of NZ_JBICNA010000006.1, from coordinate 266,065 downwards.
CGCCACCGGCAAGCGCATCCATCTGGAGCAATGGCCGGCGGCCAGGCTGGAGCAGGCGCTGAACCAACGCCAGGAACCGCTGCCGGCGCCGCTGGCGGCCGAAGAAGACAGCGCCGACATCGCCTACCCCGACGACGGCGACGCGCCGGTGGTGCAGTTCATCAACCAGACGCTGCGCCTGGCCATTCAGCGTCGCGCCTCGGACGTCCACTTCGAGCCCTTTCGGCAGCATTTTCGCATTCGCCTGCGCATCGACGGCGTGCTGCAAACCCTCGCCTCGCCGTCACCCCAGCTGACCGCACGCCTCATCGCCCGGCTGAAGATCCTCGGCCAGCTGGATATCGCCGAGCGCCGTCAGCCTCAGGACGGGCAGCTCAGCCTGACGTTGGACGGCGCGCGCTATGCCATGCGTATCGCCACTCTGCCGACGCTACACGGCGAAAAGGTGGTGCTGCGCGTTCAGCAGGGCGAACAGCAGGAGCTGCCGCTGGATCAACTGGGCATGAGCCGAGCGGATCTGGCGCGCTACGCGGCGGCGCTGGCCTGCCCGCAAGGTTTGATCCTGGTGACCGGCCCGACCGGCAGCGGCAAGACGGTAACGCTGTACAGCGGCCTGCGCCAGTTGAACGATGCGCAAAGCAACCTGTGCAGCGTCGAAGATCCTGTCGAGATACCGCTGTTCGGCGTCAATCAAACCCAGATCAACGCCAAAACCGAGCTGAGCTTCGCCCGGGTGCTGCGCGCCCTGCTGCGCCAGGATCCGGATGTCATCATGATCGGCGAGATCCGCGATGCGGAAACCGCCGAGATCGCGGTCAAGGCCGCGCAAACCGGCCACCTGGTGCTGTCGACGCTGCATACCAACTCCACCGGCGAAACCCTGACGCGCCTGATGCACATGGGTATCCCCGGCTACCTGCTCGCCGGCTGCCTGAAGCTGGTCATCGCGCAGCGGCTGGTGCGCAGGCTGTGTCGCCACTGCCGCTACCCGCACAGCCAGCCGACGCATTTTCCTGCCTCGGTCTGGCCGGAGCCGCTGACCGCCTGGCGCGCCGACGGCTGCGAGCATTGCTTCGGCGGCTACTATGGGCGCATCGGCGTGTATGAGCTGTTGGCCATTACGCCGGAAATACAGGCGGCGTTGCTGGCGAACGCCGCGCCCAGCCGGCTGGCGGATATCGCCCGCGAACAGGGGCAGCTTTCGCTGCTGCAGGCGGGCCTGGCGCTGGCCAGCGAAGGCGCGACCTCGCTGGAAGAGCTGTACCGCGTGATCGACGTCGTCCAGCTCGGCGTAACCGCGCCATGAAAGCGCGCCGGCTGTTTCTGTGGCAGGCTTTCGACGCCCAGGGTGCCCTGCGCCACGGCGAACTGATGAGCGATGAAAAACGGCAGGTGAGCCGGTTACTGATTGAGCAAGGTATGCAACCCTGGCGGATCGGGCACGGCAAACGCGTCACGCCCGGCCAGTGGCGCGGAGAACCTTTGATCCACTTCACCCGCCAACTCGCCACCCTGCTGCAGGCCGGGTTGCCGCTGGTCAATACGCTGCAGCTTCTGGCGGCAGAGCACCCTTCGGCGGCCTGGCGTTGCCTGTTGCGCCAGTTGGCAGAACAGGTGCGCGAAGGGCAGCCGCTCTCCGAAACCCTTGCCGCGCAGCCAGGCGTTTTTCCACTTATCTATCGCCAACTGATCGCCATCGGCGAGCTAACCGGCAATCTCGATCGCTGCTGCCTGCAGCTGGCGCAGCAGCAGGAAGCCCAATTGCTGCTGCGCCGCAAAGTGACCAAAGCGCTGCGCTATCCCCTCTTCATCTGTGCGGTTGCGCTGCTGGTCAGCGTGCTGATGCTGGTGATGGTGCTGCCGGAATTCGCCAAGGTTTATCAGTCGTTCGATGCGCCGCTACCCTGGTTTACCCAAGGGTTATTGGGGTTGTCAGCGCTGCTGATCGCCGTTGGCCCCTATTTGGCGCTGCTGCTCGGCGCATTGCTGTTCGGCTATTGCCGCTGGCTGCATCCGCGCCCGCCGTGGCGCCGACGTGAGCAGGCCGCCTTGCTGCGCCTGCCGCTGATCGCCCGGCTGGTGAGCGGCGGCGCGCTGAGCCAAACCTTTCGTATTCTGACCATGACCCAACGCGCGGGGCTGACGCTGGTGGAAGGCTTGAACGCGGCGGTGCTGGCGGCCGACCATCTGCTGTACCGGCAGGCGCTGGAGCAGGTGCAGCGGCAGCTCGCCGAAGGCGAGGCGTTTCATCACGCCCTCGCCCTGCAACCGCTGTTTCCGCCGCTGTGCCGGCAGCTGGTGCGGGTGGGCGAAGAATCGGGCTCGCTGGACGTCTTGCTGGATAAATTGGCGCAGTGGTATGAACGGCAGACGCACGAGCTGGCCGATACGCTGGCGCAAACGCTGGAGCCGCTGCTGATGCTAGTGGTGGGCGGGATTGTCGGCGCTTTGGTGATCGCCATGTACCTGCCTATCTTTCAACTGGGCAGCGTGCTGGGATAAAAAAGAGGATAGCGGGCACCGCAGTACGCGACGCCCGAATGCAAGGTGCGGCTTATTTGCTGCCGAATACGCGGTTTTCCTGCTCCGCCACGCGGATAAAGGTGGTGCGCTTGGTCAGCTCTTTCAGGCGCTCAGCGCCAACGTAGGTGCAAGCAGAGCGCAGGCCGCCGAGGATATCGCGCACGGTAAACTCCACCTCGCCGCGCAGCGGCAGCTTGACGGTTTTGCCTTCGGCCGCGCGATACTCCGCCACGCCGCCGACGTGGCGCTTCATCGCCGACTCGGAGCTCATGCCGTAGAACAGCATGAACTTTTCGCCGTTCTCTTCCACCACGGTGCCTTCACACTCGTCGTGGCCGGCCAGCATGCCGCCCAACATCACGAAGTCAGCGCCGCCGCCGAAGGCTTTAGCGACGTCGCCCGGCACCGAGCAGCCGCCGTCGCTGACGATTTGGCCGCCCAGCCCGTGGGCCGCATCGGCGCATTCGATCACCGCCGACAGCTGCGGGTAGCCCACGCCGGTCTTCACGCGGGTAGTACAGACTGAGCCCGGGCCGATGCCAACCTTAACGATGTCGGCGCCGGAGAGGATAAGCTCTTCCACCATCTCGCCGGTCACTACGTTGCCGGCGCAGATCACGTGATTCGGGCAGGCTTCGCGCGCTTTCTGCAGGAAGGCGACGAAGTGTTCAGAGTAGCCGTTGGCCACGTCGATGCAGATGAATTTCAGCGCCGGAGACAGGGCCAGGATCTGCTGCATTTTGGCGAAGTCGGCTTCGGAGGTGCCGGTGGACACCATCACGTGGCGCAGCACCGATTCCGGCATGCGCTGCACGAAGTCAGCCCATTGCTCGACGCTGTAATGTTTGTGTACGGCGGTGAGAACGTCGAAAGAAGCCAGGGCCTCGGCCATGCGGAAGGTGCCCACCGTGTCCATGTTGGCGGCGATAATCGGCACGCCGGACCAGCTGCAACCTGAATGCTTGAAGGTAAACTGACGTTCCAGTTCAACCTCGGAGCGGCTTTTCAGCGTGGAGCGCTTAGGGCGGATCAACACGTCTTTAAAGCCCAACTTCAAATCTTCTTCAATACGCATGACTTCTGATTTCCTGGTTAATGGCGACGGATCGCAAGGAGGATATTCGAACCTCTGCCCGACGGCTTTCCAGTGGCGCAAAAAGACGGCGGCGAGATTAATGCCAGTTCCAGTGACGCTATCATACGCGCTAATAATCGCCGAACAAGACTGCGAATTCGCCTTTATTTACGCTACAATCCGACAAATTTACCTGCATAATCGCAGTGTGATTGCCCGCTCATTTTTGCCGTGCCGCTGCGCTTTTTCTCGCCGCCCGAACGGTGCCGACGCGCAAGCGCCGCCTGCCGACTTGCACTTCTGCGCGATCGCTTTATGATTCGACTATTATTTTTTTATGAACATCGGATGCACCTAACACCATGGCCTACATTGTTGCGTTGACCGGGGGCATAGGCAGCGGCAAGACGACCGTCGCGAACGCCTTTGCGCGCCACGGCGCAACCCTTGTCGATGCCGACGTGATCGCCCGTCAGGTCGTCGAGCCGGGCACCCCTGCCTTGGCCGCGATCGCCGAACGATTTGGTAATGAAATGTTGCTGCCGGACGGCGCGTTGAACCGTGCTGCGCTGCGTCAGCGCATCTTCAGCCATCCCGATGACAAAACCTGGCTGAACCAGCTGCTGCATCCGCTGATACACCGTGAAACCCAGCGCCAACTGGCGCAGGCCGCCAGCCCGTACGCGCTGTGGGTGGTGCCGCTGCTGGTGGAAAACGGCCTGCAGGATCGCGCCGATCGGGTGCTGGTGATCGACGTCGACGCCGAAACCCAGCTGGCTCGCACCATCGCGCGCGACGGCGTCAGCCGTGAGCAGGCGCAAAGCATTCTCGCCGCCCAGGCCACGCGCCGGCAGCGCCTCGCCGTGGCGGATGACATTATTGACAACAGCGGCGCCGCTCAGGGGATAGAGCCACAGGTCGCCGCACTGCATCGTCGCTACCTTGAACTGGCGGCAACAGCGCCCCAACAGGATTAAACTGCATGAGTGATGTTTCCCCAACCGTTCTCTTTGAACACCCGCTGAACGAAAAAATGCGCACCTGGCTGCGCATCGAATTCCTGCTGCAACAGCTGCACGGCCAACGCGCCCTGAGTGAAACCGCCATCGCCCTCACCTTCTTTCGCACCGTCTCCGACTTGCTCGACGTGCTGGAACGCGGCGAAGTGCGCACCGAACTGCTCAAAGAGCTGGAGCGCCAGCAGCAAAAACTGCTGGCCTGGGCCGATGTGCCGGGCGTGGACATGGCGCTGATCGACCAGCTGCGCGGCCAGTTGAAGTCGCGTGCATCGGCGCTGATGGCGGCGCCGCGCCTCGGCCAGGCGCTGCGTGAAGACCGGCTGATCGGCCTGGTGCGTCAACGGCTGAACATTCCCGGCGGCTGCTGCAGCTTCGATCTGCCGACCCTGCACATGTGGATGCACGCGCCGCAGCAGGATCGCGACGCCGACGTCGCCACCTGGCTGCAGTCGCTGGATCCGCTGAACCAGGCGCTGACCATGGTGCTGGATCTGATCCGCCAGTCCGGGCCGTTCCGCAATCAAATCAGCCTGAACGGCTTTTTCCAGGATAATGCCGAAGGGGCAGATCTGCTGCGCCTGCGCCTCCATCTGGCGCCGCAGCTTTATCCGCAGATTTCCGGCCACAAGACCCGCTATGCCATTCGTTTCCTGCCGCTGGACAGCGAAAATGGCGTGGTGCCTGAACGCCTGACGTTCGAACTGGCCTGTTGTTGAACTTCTGAAAGAAAGCCTTCTCAGCACTGACAGAAGGCGTAAGGAACCGTTATGACGACCGTAGTAAAATGCCCAACCTGTGGCACCGGCGTGGTTTGGGGTGAAGTCAGCCCGTTCCGGCCGTTTTGCAGCAAGCGCTGCCAGCTGATCGATCTCGGCGAGTGGGCCGATGAAGAGAAGCGCATTCCGAGCAACAGCGATCTGTCGGAAAGCGAAGACTGGAGTGAAATGGACGATCGCTGATCGCCCACGGTTGGCCTGGCGGGCGCCAGGCCACGCTTGTCATTGCGCGGCGTTCGCCTGCGCCACCAACAGTCGGATGATGCCGACGTTGGCTTCCGGGAATTCGTCTTCACGCAGATCCGCCTGTTTTACCCAGCGCATCGGTTGCCCTTCACGGCCGAACGGCTCGCCTGCCCAGGCCTCCACCAGATAAAAATTCAGCGTCACGATGCGATCGCTGAAGCGATGCTCCACCACCTCCAGCAGCTCGGCACGTTCGGCTTCGATACCGGTCTCTTCCCGCAGCTCGCGGCTCAGCGCCTGTTCCGGCGTTTCACCCTGTTCGATCTTGCCGCCGGGAAACTCCCAGAACCCGGCCATATGCGCGTCGGCGGCGCGGCGGGTAATAAAGATCTCCCGTTGCGCATTGCGGATGATGCCCACGGCGATATTCAGATGTTTCATCTCACCCTCCTGATGGGTGTCAAAAAACAGGGGCTCAGCAAGCTGAACCCCTGGTGTTATCGGTTAACCGCGGCCGGCATTACTGCAGGCGGCCGTGGCACTGCTTGTATTTCTTGCCGGAGCCGCATGGGCATGGATCGTTGCGGCCCACTTTACGCTCGGCGGTCGCCGGCGCGTTCGGATCTTCGGTCACCAGCGCGTTCTCGTCGTGGTGGCTCAACTGTTGGTGCTGCGCCAGGCGCTCGGCCTCTTCACGGCGCTGCTGTTCCAGCGCTTCCACCTCTTCCGGCATCCGCACCTGAACCTTGCTCAGCACGCTGATCACTTCATATTTCAGCGATTCCAGCATGGTGGCGAACATGTTGAAGGATTCGCGCTTGTACTCCTGCTTCGGATCCTTTTGCGCATAACCGCGCAGGTGGATACCCTGACGCAGGTAGTCCATCGCCGCCAGGTGCTCTTTCCACAGGGAATCCAGCGTCTGCAGCATCACGCCCTTCTCGAAGTTGCGCATCATTTCGCTGCCGACCACGTCTTCCTTACGCTGGTATTGCTCTTTGGCGTTCTCCAGAATGCGTTCGCGCAGCGTCTCTTCGTGCAGCTCCGGCTCTTTGTCCAGCCATTGTGCGATCGGCATCTCCAGATCGAAGTCGTTCTTCAGGCGCTCTTCCAACCCCTGAATGTCCCACTCTTCTTCCAGCGACTGCGGCGTGATGTAGTTGTCGATGGTGCTCTTGAACACGTCCTCGCGGATGCTGGCGATGGTTTCGCTCACGTCGGACACGTCCAGCAATTCGTTACGCTGGCTGTAGATGGCGCGGCGCTGATCGTTGGCGACGTCGTCGTATTCCAGCAGCTGCTTACGGATGTCGAAGTTGCGGCTCTCTACCTTGCGCTGGGCGTTGGCGATCGCCTTGGTCACCCACGGGTGCTCAATCGCTTCGCCTTCTTTCATACCCAGTTTACGCATCATGCCGGACACGCGATCCGAAGCGAAGATACGCATCAGGGCATCTTCCATCGACAGGTAGAAGCGGGATGAACCGGCATCGCCCTGACGACCGGAACGGCCGCGCAGCTGGTTATCGATACGGCGCGATTCATGGCGCTCGGTGCCGATGATATGCAGGCCGCCTGCCGCCAGCACCGCGTCGTGGCGTTCTTTCCAGGCGGCTTTGATGGCTTCGATCTGCTCTTCGGTTGGCGCTTCCAGCAGCGCCACTTCGGCCTGCCAGCTGCCGCCCAGCACGATATCGGTACCACGGCCCGCCATGTTGGTGGCGATGGTCACCGCGCCGCTCTGGCCGGCCTGGGCGACGATATCCGCTTCCATGGCGTGGAATTTGGCGTTCAGCACCTTGTGCTCGATGCCCGCTTTGGTCAGTTCGCGGGAAACCACTTCGGATTTCTCGATCGAGATGGTACCCACCAGCACCGGCTGGCCTTTGGCGGTACGCTCGCGGATGTCTTCGATGATGGCGCCGATCTTCTCTTTCTCGGTCATATATACCAGATCCGGCATGTCCTTACGGATCATCGGACGGTTGGTTGGCACCACGATGGTGTCCAGCTTGTAGATCGAGCTGAATTCGAAGGCTTCGGTATCAGCGGTACCGGTCATCCCCGCCAGCTTCTCGTACAGACGGAAGTAGTTCTGGAAGGTGATCGAAGCCAGCGTCTGGTTCTCGTTCTGGATCTCCACGCCTTCTTTGGCTTCCACCGCCTGGTGCAGGCCGTCGGACCAGCGGCGGCCCTGCATGGTACGGCCGGTGTGTTCGTCGACGATGATCACTTCGCCGTCTTTCACGATGTAGTCAACGTCGCGGGTGAACAGCACGTGGGCGCGCAGCGCGGCGGTAACGTGGTGCATCAGCATGATGTTGGTCGGCGAGTACAGCGACTCGCCCTCATCCATGATGCCGGCTTCCACCAGCATCTCTTCGATCAGGATCAGGCCGCGTTCGGTCAGGTGGACCTGGCGCGCCTTCTCATCCACCGAGAAGTGCCCTTCACCCTTGAAGGTGTCGGAGTCTTCTTTTTCCTGGCGGATCAGTTTAGGGATCAGCTTGTTGACCTTGATGTACATCTCGGAGCTGTCTTCGGCCGGGCCGGAGATGATCAGCGGCGTACGCGCTTCATCGATCAGGATGGAGTCCACCTCATCCACCAGCGCATAGTGCAGTTTGCGCTGCACGCGCTCTTCCGGGCTGAACGCCATGTTGTCGCGCAGGTAGTCGAAACCGTATTCGTTGTTGGTGCCGTAGGTGATGTCGGCGGCGTAAGCTTCACGCTTGGCCGGCGCCGGCATGCCCGGCAGGTTGATACCGATGCTCAGGCCGAGGAACTCGAACAGCGGACGGTTGTTTTCGGCGTCACGCTGCGCCAGATAGTCGTTGACGGTCACGACGTGCACGCCGCGGCCGCTCAGGGCGTTCAGGTAAGCCGGCAGCGTGGCGGTCAGGGTTTTACCTTCACCGGTGCGCATCTCGGCGATGCAGCGATCGTTCAGCACCATGCCGCCCAGCAGCTGCACGTCGAAGTGACGCATGCCGAACACGCGTTTGCTCGCCTCACGCACTACGGCGAAGGCTTCCGGGATCAGGCTTTCCAGCGATTCGCCCTTCTCCAGGCGCGCGCGGAATTCGTTGGTTTTCGCTTTCAGCTCATCATCGGACAGTTTTTCCATGTCCGGTTCCATGCGGTTGATCTGCTCAACCACTTTGCGCATGCGGCGCAGGGTACGATCGTTACGGCTGCCAAAAACTTTGGTTAATAATTTCACTAACATGATGTTTGATATCTCTGTCATGACGGCCTGACACGGCAGTCAACTTGCTATTATTTATGGTTTTTGTGCCCGAAGGGCGGAGTCAGACGAGCGCGGCAGGCCCGGCGCGAATGCCCTGTACCTGCGCCACCCACAGGCCGGTCTGGTGCCTTGCCAGCGTTGGCAGCACCTCAAGGTGGGTATGGCGAATGATGGTCGGCGGCTTCGGCTCGTGCGTCAGCAGCGCGTTGAGGGTGGACAGCAGCGCCAGTTGCGCCACCTGCAAAGGGGGTTCCGCTTGGGTTTCGCTCTCCTGCACCCGCGCATAAACCGCCTGCGGCGCCAGCGCGAAAGAAAGGTGACGAATGACGGTGCGCAGCGCATGTTGCTGCCAATAATCTACGCTGAAGGTAGGACGGCGGTGCGCGTCCTGCAGCAGGGCCAGGCTGTTGAAGGTACCATTGGCCGCATTTTGCCGGTTAAGGCTGGACGACGTATTCGGCAGTGCGGCCTGATCGGGGGCGCCGGACAAACTGGAAGACGCGCCAAGCGTGGCCGCAACCATCCCTAACAGGAGATGGGGCCAGAAATAACGTCTGCCAAATTGTCGCCAACGATTTAGAATACCGATCACGAGTTTATAATCCGCCGGAGCCCATTATGCGCGATAGCCGTCCACAATTATTAGATGTCCTGTTCGACGACGCGTCTGCCGGCAGCAAAGGGCCGCTGCATAACGTCCAGCAACGCGCGGTGGCGCTGCTCAAGCTTAACCGTGCAGTGAAGGGCCTGTTGCCCGCTCCCCTGCATCCCTGGTGCCGCGTCGCGAATTTCCGACAGGGTATTTTAGTGCTCGAAACGGCAAATGCCAGTTGGATGATGCGCTTGCGCTACGAACAACCCGCTTTGCTGTCTGCACTACGAGCGCAAATTCTACCATCATTGTCGTCGATCGACATCAGGATTAATCCGGCCTTGATGGCGAAAGGCAGCCACCAGGTGCAAAACGCAGAGAAAGCGCCGGAAAAACCGGTGCCGATGCGGCATTTGAGTCTGGAAAGTGCGGAAGAACTGAGAGGATTGGCGAGCCGTAGCCCGGAAAAACTGCGCAAGATATTGGAACGGCTGGCTGCATTGGCCGGAGAGGGTACCAACACAACCAGTCGTGATAAGTAATCAGCGACACAACTGCAAAACATCAGACCGCATCACGAGCCTGAATGCTCAGGCTCTCAGAGGATGCGCCTGCCGTTATTCGCAGCGGGCGAGGAATTCAGACCTTACGCCAATACGGTAGACGGTGCCTTGAATGCCAACGGCATTTCGGCTTCGTCCTGGAAGGTCACGTATTCCCACGCTTCCTGCTTGGCCAGCACGGCCTGCAGCAGTTTGTTGTTCAACGCGTGGCCAGACTTGTACGCGGTAAACGCGCCAATGATGTTGTGGCCGCACATGAACAGGTCGCCGATGGCGTCCAGCATTTTGTGACGTACGAATTCGTCTTCGAAACGCAGGCCGTCTTCGTTCAGCACGCGGTAGTCATCCACCACGATGGCGCAGTCGAAGCTGCCGCCCAGGGCCAGGCCGCGGGACTGCAGGTATTCGATGTCGCGCATGAACCCGAAGGTGCGCGCGCGGCTGATTTGACGCACGAACGACTCAGCCGAGAAATCAAGACGATAGCGCTGAGAGCTGGCGTCGATAGCCGGGTGGTTGAAGTCGATGGTGAAGTCCAGGCGGAACCCGTTATGCGGGGACAGCTCGGCCCATTTGTCGCCATCTTCAACACGCACGGTCTCTTTCAGACGCAGGAATTTCTTCGCCGAGTTCAGTTCTTCGATGCCGGCATCCAGCAGCAAGAACACGAACGGACTGGCGCTGCCGTCCATGATTGGGATTTCAGCGGCGTCGACTTCGATGACGATGTTGTCGATGCCCAACCCAGCCAGCGCGGCGTTGAGGTGCTCAACGGTCGAAATACGCACGTCATGCTCATTCACCAGGCAAGTACAGAGCATGGTATCACGCACGGATTTTGCATCAGCCGGAAAATCAACCGGTGGATTCAAGTCAGTGCGACGATAGATGACCCCGGTATTAGCCGGCGCTGGGCGCATTGTCAGCGTGACTTTCTTGCCGGTATGCAAACCGACGCCAGTCGCCTGAACAATACGTTTTAATGTCCTTTGTTTGATCATCGTTTTATCTCGCAATGTTATCCATCCTACCAGCCAAGCATACAGCATGGCTGGCGGGACAGTTTAGCACAAAGAGCGGAGATTCCAAATTCTCAGGATATTCTTAGTCTGCCTGTTTACGCAGGAAGGCTGGAATATCAAGATAGTCGGGCTCTTTATTCGGTTGCGCAGCTTGGTCGTTGACCACCTTGGCGGCAGGTTTCACTTCCTGCGGCAGAGGCGACATGCCGTGCTGCTGATAACGGTGATCCATCACCGGCTGGCTGGCCTGTTTATTGGTCACCAGGGTGATTTCAGGACGCTTGTCCATACCGATACCGGTTGCAACCACGGTAACGCGCAGTTCGTCGTTCATTTCCGGATCCAGCGAGGTACCGATAACCACGGTCGCGTTGTCGGAAGCGAACGCACGGATGGTGTTACCCACGGTTTCGAACTCATCCAGACGCAGGTCGAAGCCGGCGGTAATGTTGACCAGCACGCCGCGCGCGCCGGACAGGTCGATGTCTTCCAGCAGTGGGCTGGAGATCGCCATTTCGGCAGCTTCTTCGGCACGGTCTTCACCGCAAGCCACGCCGGAACCCATCATCGCGTAGCCCATTTCGGACATCACGGTGCGCACGTCGGCGAAGTCGACGTTCATCAGGCCCGGACGGGTGATCAGCTCGGCGATACCCTGCACCGCGCCTTTCAGCACGTCGTTGGCCGCGCCGAACGCGTCCAGCAGAGAGATGCCGCGCCCCAGAACTTTCAGCAATTTGTCGTTCGGGATGGTGATCAGCGAGTCCACGTGTTTGGACAGCTCAGCGATACCCTGCTCCGCGAATGCCATGCGCTTCTTGCCTTCGAAGTTGAAAGGCTTGGTCACCACGGCCACGGTCAGAATACCCAAATCTTTAGCCACTTCAGCCACCACTGGCGCCGCACCGGTACCGGTACCGCCGCCCATGCCGGCCGCGATGAAGACCATGTCTGCGCCGTCCAGCGCTGCGCGCAGGGCTTCGCGGTCTTCTTCCGCTGAATTGCGACCCACTTCCGGGTTCGCGCCCGCACCCAGACCTTTGGTAATACCGCTACCGATCTGGATGGTTTGGCCAACCGCCGTTTTGCGGAGCGCCTGGGCGTCCGTGTTCACAGCGAAGAATTCAACACCTTCGATGCGCTCGCGCACCATGTGTTCAACGGCGTTGCCACCGCCGCCGCCGACGCCGATGACTTTAATCACCGCGTCATTGGTTAGTTCCATTGGTTCAAACATAGTTTCTCTCCGTTTTGTGCCTGTCGCTGCGAGATCATAAAAAGATTACTCAGCATGATCTCTTTGTTGAAACATTAAAACTCTTTTCTCAGCCAGCTATTGATGCGTTTAAACCAATTGCCCACCGAGGCGCGTTTTTCTACTTCCGTCTCACCGCTCAGGTGAGACTCTTTTCCATAGTGCAGCAGACCTACCGCCGTCGAGTAGTAAGGCTCCTGCGCATAATCCGTCAGACCCGTGATGTTCAAGGGTTGGCCGATGCGTACCTGGGTGTGGAACACCCGTTGCGCACAGGCTGCCAGGCCATCAATCTGGGCGGCGCCACCGGTCAGCACGATACCTGCCGCCAGATGATGCTTCACCCCTTGCTGACGCAGTTGCTCCTGCAATTGCAAAATTTCATCGTTAACCAGATTCAACAGTTCGGTGTAGCGTGGCTCAATGACTTCAGCCAGCGTCTGTCTTTGCAGACTGCGCGGAGGACGTCCCCCGACGCTAGGCACCTCTACATTCTCATCCTTGCTAACAATCGACCCAAGCGCACAGCCGTGTCGAACTTTAATCGCTTCCGCGTCGGTCGGCGGCGTGCCGAAGGCGTAGGCGATATCGCTGGTGACCACGTTCCCGGCATAAGGGATCACTTTGGTGTGGCGCAGCGCACCGCCGGTGTACACCGCCATATCCATGGTGCCGCCGCCGATATCCACCACGCAAACGCCGAGTTCGCGTTCATCTTCGGTCAGCACCGCGTAGCTCGCGGCCAGACCGGCGAAAATAAGTTGGTCAACTTTCAGGCCGCAACGTTCCACGGCCTTGACGATGTTCTTCGCCATATCGTTATGGCAGGTAATCAGATGCACCTTGGCCTGCATGCGCACGCCGGACAGCCCAACCGGGTTTTTGATGCCTTCCTGATAATCGATGGCGTATTCCTGAGGAATCACGTGCAGAATGCGGTGTTCGTCGCGCACGCGCACCGATTTGGCGGTGTGCACCACGTTCTCCACGTCGTCCTGCGTCACTTCCTCTTCCGAGATCGGCACCATGCCGATTTCGTTCTGGCAGCTGATGTGTTTGCCCGACAGCGCCAGATACACCGAGGAAATCTGGCAGTCCGCCATCAGCTCGGCCTGATCGATGGCGCGCTGTACGCACTTCACCACCGACTCCAGGTCGTTTACGCCACCCTTATCCATACCGCGAGACGGGCAACTGCCCACCCCGATAATGTTGACCATGCCATCGGGCAGAACTTCCCCTACCAACGCGGAGACTTTTGCAGTACCGATCTCCAGTCCAACTACCAGTTTTCTGTCCGTCGACTTGATCATTGTTGTTTTGCCTGTGCCTGATTCTGTTGCTGATTACTGTTTTGCTGACCGCCAAGCGCCTGCGGATCGACCAACACCGGAGCCCACCCTACCGAAGCGCCGGACTCGTAGCGCAGATCGACATAGCTGACACGCTTGCTCTCCGCCTGGCCCTGCTGCTGCAATACCGGGTAAAGCTCGATAAACCGCTGCAAACGCCCATTGCGGTCATCGCGCCCCAGCTCAAGCCGGACATCGTTGTCCAGCGCCAGCTGCCAGGAATGGCGCGCGGTCATCGCCGCCATTTTCAGCGTATATTTGCTGGCCGCCAACGAAGCGCTCATCGCCCGATAGCCTTCCAGCACATCCTGCTCGCTCCCTTCCGGCCCGTAGAGCAGCGGCAGCTTCTGCTTGCCCGCCCGCTCCGCCGGCACGCTGAACGCTTTGCCCTCGGCGTCCACCATGTGCAAATCGTTCCAGCGCGCCACCGGGACGTACTCCACCAGATGGATCTTCAGCTCATCCGGCCATTGTTTGCGCACGCTGGCCTGCTTGATCCACGGCAGACGCTCGATCTGCTGCTGGATAACGTCCACATCCTGCGTCATAAAGGTGCCGGGCGCGCCCAGCGCCAGGATCGCCTGACGAATATCATCGTTGGTGGTGTAGTGGCGTTCGCCGGTCACCACCAGCCTTGAGAGCGGCAGGCGACTGGCGTCTTTCATCCAGCCAAGCACCGCCCAACCGCTCCACACGACCGTTCCCAACACCATCAGCAGGAAAATCATTCCCGCCAACTGGGTTCCATTGCTGCGGCGCGGGCCGTTATCCACCTCGCGATCGCGCGCATTCAGGGCAGCTTGCGACATATCAGTCGGCCAACTCCAAAATTCTCGCCACCAACTGCGAGAAGCTTAATCCAAACTGGCGCGCCGCCATCGGCACCAGGCTATGACTGGTCATGCCCGGAGAGGTATTCACCTCAAGCAGATAGAAGCTGCCATCGCTGTCTTGCATCACGTCGACGCGGCCCCAGCCGCTGCAGTCCAGGCCGCGATAGGCGCGCAGCGCCAACGCCGCCATCTCGGCTTCCTGCTCGGCGCTCAAACCGCTCGGGCAGAAGTACTGCGTGTCGTCCGAAATGTACTTGGCCTGATAGTCGTAAAACACGCCGGCCGGCTGGATGCGGATCGACGGCAGCACCTGGTCGCCCAGCATCGCCACGGTATATTCCGGGCCGCTCAGCCATTTCTCCACCAGCACATCGTCGTCATGACGGAAGGCCTCTTCCAGCGCGGCTTCCAACGCGGCGCTCTCGGTGACCTTGCTCATGCCGACGCTGGAGCCTTCGCGGCTCGGCTTGACGATCAGCGGCAGGCCGAGATCCGCCACGCGCGCCAGCAGCGCTGCTTTTTCAGCGCCGAGATACAGCTGGCGATTCAGCGCCACGTAAGGCGCCACCGGCAAGCCCATCGACTGCCACACCATCTTGGTGCGCCATTTGTCCATGGTCAGCGCCGAGGCCATCACGCCGCTGCCGGTATAAGGCAGCTCGAGGA
This sequence comes from Serratia sp. LACPHL-BACT-2024-00286, assembly GCF_043109535.1. Classification (NCBI taxonomy): domain Bacteria; kingdom Pseudomonadati; phylum Pseudomonadota; class Gammaproteobacteria; order Enterobacterales; family Yersiniaceae; genus Serratia; species Serratia sp. LACPHL-BACT-2024-00286. Next base: position 250,953 of record NZ_JBICNA010000006.1, on the reverse strand, counting down.
ACTCCAGCAGCCCCTGCAGGGTGCCGTCCTCGCCGCCGCGGCCATGCAGCGCGATAAACACTTTGGTGAACCCCTGCTCTTTCAGCTGGGTCACCGGGAAATCGCGGGTATCGACGCCGTGCGCATCGATACCGGCTTCGCGCAACCCGGCCAGCACCGCGGCGCCGGATTGCAGGGAAACGTCACGTTCAGCGGAGGTGCCGCCCAGCAGAACTGCAACTTTATCAGCCATGGTGCTCCTCCTCTTTCTTCGGCGGCTGCAGCTTCAGCTCGGCCAGTTTACGGGCGATTTTGCCCACGTTGCCGGCGCCTTGCACCAGCACCAGGTCTTCATCCTGCAGCAGCTGCGCCAGGGTTTCCGGCACGGTATCGGCATCGGAAACCAGGATCGGATCCAGCTTGCCGCGGCTGCGGATGGTGCGGCACAGCGAACGGCTGTCCGCGCCCGGGATCGGCGCTTCGCCGGCGGCGTACACGTCGAGCATCAGCAGCACATCCACCTGCGACAGCACGTTGGCGAAATCGTCGTACAGATCGCGGGTGCGCGTATAACGGTGCGGCTGGAAGATCATCACCAGACGCTTGTCCGGCCAGCCGGCGCGCGCCGCTTTCAGCGTGGCGTCCACTTCGGTCGGATGGTGGCCGTAGTCGTCCACCAGCATCGCGCTGCCCGCTTTGCCGTTGACCGGCTCCAGCGGGAACTCGCCGAGGAAATCGAAGCGGCGCCCGGTGCCCTGGAAGCCCGCCAGCGCGCGCAGGATATCTTCGTCTTCGATGCCTTCTTCGGTCGCTACCGCTACCGCCGCTGCGGCGTTCAACGCATTGTGGCGGCCCGGCGCGTTCAGCGTCACCGTCAGCAACGGCTTGTCCTGACGGCTCAGGGTAAAGTGCCCCTGCGGCCCAATCTGCCGGTAGTCTTCGATGCGCACATCGGCATCTTCACTGAAGCCATAGGTGGTGATGTGGCGACCCACGCGCGGCAACAGCTCGCGCACTACCGGATCGTCGATGCACATCACCGCGCGGCCGTAGAACGGCAGGTTGTGCAAGAAATTGATAAACGTCTGCTTCAGGTTCTCAAAGTCGCCCTGGTAGGTGTCCATGTGGTCGGCTTCGATATTGGTGACCACGGCCACCATCGGCTGCAGATGCAGGAACGACGCATCGCTCTCATCCGCTTCCGCGATCAGATAACGGCTGGACCCCAGTCGCGCGTGGGTGCCCGCCGCCTTCACCAGCCCGCCGTTGACAAAGGTCGGGTCCAGGCGGGCTTCGGCGTAAATGCTCGAAACCATCGCCGTGGTGGTGGTTTTGCCGTGCGTGCCGGCGATAGCGATGCCGTGGCGAAAACGCATCAGCTCCGCCAGCATCTCTGCGCGGCGGATCACCGGGATGCGCGCTTCACGGGCGGCGACGATCTCCGGGTTGTCGGCGGAGATGGCGGTAGACACCACCACCACGCTCGCATCCAGCACGTTTTCCGGACGGTGATTGAAGTAAATCGTCGCCCCGAGCGCGCTCAACTGTTGGGTGACCGGATTCGGCGCCAGGTCGGAGCCGCTGATCTGATACCCTTCGTTTGCCAACACTTCGGCGATACCACCCATGCCGGCACCACCGATGCCGACAAAGTGAATGTGCCGGACGCGACGCATCTCGGGCACGATAGTACGTAGTTTCGCCAGTTGTTGTGTATTCATCACTCTCTCTAATCCGGATCCGGTACCCCGGCCCTACATCACATTGCTTTTATTCAGGTTCGGCGCACCGAACCCCTGCACTCGTTACTTGGCGAGCCGCACCAGCTCCGCCGCCACGCGCTCGGTGGCGTCCGGAATGGCGACCGCGCGCGCTTTCTCGGCCATGGCCAGCAGCGTCTTGCGATCCCAGCTCGCCAGCAGTTCGGCCACCACATCGGCGTTGAACTGCGGCTGTTCGATAATCTTCGCCGCGCCGGCTTCTTCCAGCGGGCGCGCGTTCCAGTACTGCTGACGATCCTTATGCATGAACGGCACGAAGATCGCCGGCAGCCCCGCCGCCGCGATTTCGCTGACGGTCAACGCGCCGGAGCGGCAGACCACCACGTCGGCCCAGGCGTAGGCGGCGGCCATGTCGTCGATGAACTCGGTCACCTTGTGCTGCGTCTGCCCTACCCTTTCGTAGTCGCGCAGCACCGTTTCCAGCGCGCCTTTGCCAACCTGATGCCAGAGCGTAATTCTATCGCCCAAACGCGCCGCGACTTCAGGAACTGTCTGATTCAGCACGCGCGCGCCCTGACTTCCGCCAATCACCAGCACGCGGATCGGGCCTTCGCGCCCCTGCAACCGCTCCGCCGGCAACGGCAGCGCCAACACGTCGGTGCGCACCGGGTTGCCCACCACCTCGGCGTTCGGGAACGCACCGGGGAAGGCCTGCATCACTTTGGCGGCGATGCGCGCCAGCCAGCGGTTGGTCAAGCCGGCGATGCCGTTCTGCTCGTGCAGCACCACCGGGATGCCGCACTGCCAGGCCGCCAGGCCGCCGGGGCCGGAAACGTAACCGCCCATCCCCAGCACCACATCCGGCTGATAGCTGCGCATGATGGCTTTCGCCTGGCGCACCGCCTGCCAGATCCGCAGCGGCGCAGTCAGCTGGGCCTTCAGGCCTTTGCCGCGCAGGCCGGAGATGCGGATAAAATCAATCTCGATCCCGTGCTTCGGCACCAGATCGGCTTCCATTCGGTCTGCGGTTCCGAGCCAGCGCACCTGCCAGCCCTGCGCCATCAGATGATGCGCGACCGCCAGCCCCGGGAACACGTGCCCGCCGGTACCGCCTGCCATCACCATTAAACGCTTAGGTTTCCCGCTCATCCCTTACCTCTTCACAAACGCCTGAGCCTTGGTCAGGCGCGTTTCATAATCAATTCGCAGCAACAGCACGATGGCCGTCGACATAATCAGCAAGCTTGAACCGCCGTAACTGATCAGCGGCAGCGTCAGACCTTTGGTCGGCAGCATGCCCGCCGCGGCGCCGACGTTAACCAGCGCCTGGAAGCTGAACCATACGCCGATCGCGCAGGCCAGGAAGCCGGAGAAGCGTTGGTCGATCTCCAGCGCGCGGCGCCCGATGGACATCGCGCGAAAAGCGACGAAGAATACCATTAACAGGGCTAAAACCACACCGATATAGCCCAGTTCTTCACCCAAAATGGAGAAGATGAAGTCGGTGTGCGCTTCCGGCAAATACTCGAGTTTCTGCACCGAGTTGCCGAGCCCCTGCCCCCAGAACTCGCCGCGGCCAAACGCCATCAGCGACTGGGTCAGCTGGTAGCCGCTGCCGAACGGGTCGGCCCACGGGTTCCAGAACGAGGTCACGCGGCGCATACGGTACGGTTCCGCGATGATCAGCAGCACCACGGCGAACACGCCGGAGCCGATGATCGCCAGGAATTGCCACATTTTCGCGCCGGCCAGGAACAGCATCGCCAGCGTGGTGATGAACAGCACCACCACGGTACCGAGGTCCGGCTGCGCCAGCAGCAGCACCGCCAGCACCACCATCACGCCCATCGGCTTGCAGAAGCCCCAGAAGTTGCTGCGCACCTCTTCCACCTTGCGCACCAGATAGCTCGCCAGGTAGCAGAACAGCGACAGCTTGGACAGCTCCGCCGGCTGAATACGCAGCGGGCCGAGCGCGATCCAGCGCGAGGCCCCGTTTACCGAGCTCCCCACCACCAGCACGATCAGCAGCATCACGATCGACATCAGCAGCATCACGTTGCTGTAACGCTGCCAAACTTCCATCGGGATACGCAGCGTCACCAGCGACAGACCGAACGCCAGGCCGAGGTACAGCGCGTCACGTTTGGCGAACAGGAACGGATCGTCCGCCAGGCGTTGGCCGATCGGCATCGACGCCGAGGTCACCATCACGAAGCCGATGATCGCCAACCCGAAGGTCAGCCACAGCAGGGTGCGATCGTACAGCACCATGTTGACCGCATCGTTGTCGCGCGCGCCGGTCACCCAGTCTTTCATCCGTTCTGTCAGCCCGAAGTTCGGCAAGCGTAGTTTCATCCGCCAAGCTCCTGCGCCAGGCGGGCGAACTCATCGCCGCGCACTTCAAAATTACGGAACTGATCGAGACTGGCGCAGGCCGGCGACAGCAATACCATGTCGCCGGGCTGTACGCGGCCGGCGATGGTGCGCATCGCCTGCTCCATGGTCTCGGTCAGCGTCGCCACCTCCGGCCGCAGCTGTGCCAGCTGGGCGCCATCGCGGCCAAAGCAGTACAGACGCACGTTGTCGCCCTGCAGATAGCGCGCCAGCGGCGAGAAATCGGCGGACTTGCCGTCGCCGCCCAGCAGCAGATGCAGCGTGCCGTCTACCTGCAGGCCGTTCAGCGCCGCTTCGGTGCTGCCGACGTTGGTGGCTTTGGAATCGTTGATCCAACGCACGCCGTTGTTCTCCCAGGCCAGCTGGAAGCGGTGCGCCAGGCCGGTGAAGGTGGTCAGCGCCTTCAGGCTGGACGCGCGCGGAATATTGACCGCATCCGCCAACGCCAGCGCCGCCAGGGCGTTGGTGTAATTGTGGCGGCCGGTCAGCTTCATCTCGCGCGTATTCAGCACCTTCTCACCGCGCACCCGCAGCCAGGTTTCGCCCTGCTGACGGTTCAGGTGATAGTCGCCCACGTCGGCGCCGAAGCTGACGCAGCGCGCGTCGGCGCCGCGCACCGGCATGGTCAGCGCGTCGTCGGCGTTCACCACGCACACCGCGGCGTTTTCATACACGCGCAGCTTGGCGCCGCGATACTGCTGCAGGCCGAACGGATAGCGATCCATATGATCTTCGGTCACGTTCAGGATGGTCGCCGCCGCCGCTCGCAGGCTATACGTCGTTTCCAACTGGAAGCTGGACAACTCCAGCACGTAAAGCTGGCATTCCTGACGCAGCAGGCTCAGCGCCGGCAGGCCGATATTGCCGCCCACGCCCACCGCCCAACCGGCGGCTTTCGCCATCTCGCCCACCAGGGTGGTGACGGTGCTTTTACCGTTGGAGCCGGTGATCGCCACGATCGGCGCCTGCGCTTCACGGCAGAACAGTTCGACGTCACCGACGATTTCCACGCCGGCGTCCGCCGCGGCGCTCAATGCCGGGGTCGCCAGTGCGACGCCCGGACTGGCGACGATCAGATCCGCCGCCAGCAGCCAGTCCTGATTCAGATCGCCCAGATGGCGCTCCACGCTTTCAGGCAGTTTGTCCAACCCTGGCGGCGCGATACGGGTATCCATCACGCGCGGCGTCACGCCGCGCGCCATGAAGAAATCGACACAGGACAGGCCGGTGAGGCCCAACCCGATGATGACGACTTTTCTACCCTGATAGTCTGCCATGATTAACGCACCTTCAGCGTTGCCAGGCCAATCAGCACCAGCATCAGCGAAATGATCCAGAAGCGCACGATAACGCGCGGTTCCGGCCAGCCTTTCAATTCATAGTGGTGGTGAATCGGCGCCATGCGGAAAATGCGTTGCCCGCGCAGCTTGAACGATCCCACCTGCAGGATCACCGACAGCGTCTCTACCACGAACACGCCGCCCATGATCACCAACAAGAACTCCTGGCGCAGCAGCACCGCGATGGTGCCCAGCGCGCCACCCAGCGCCAACGACCCGACGTCACCCATAAACACCTGGGCCGGGTAGGTGTTGAACCACAGGAACCCGAGGCCGGCGCCGACGATGGCGGTACATACGATCACCAGCTCACCGGCATGACGCAGATACGGAATATGCAGGTAGTTGGCGAAGTTCATGTTACCGGTCGCCCAGGCCACCAGCGCAAAGCCGGCCGCCACGAATACCGTCGGCATGATCGCCAAGCCGTCCAGGCCATCGGTCAGGTTGACCGCGTTGCTGGTGCCGACGATGACGAAATAGGCCAGCAGGATATACAGCAGGCCCAGCTGCGGCATCACGTCCTTAAAGAACGGCACAACCAGCTCGGTGGCTGGCGTGTCTTTTCCTACGGCGTACATGGCGAATGCGACAATCAGCGCAATCACCGACTGCCAGAAATACTTCCAGCGGGCGATCAGCCCTTTGGTGTCCTTACGCACCACCTTGCGGTAGTCGTCGACGAAGCCGACGATGCCGTACCCCACCAGCACGAACAGCACGCACCAGACATACGGGTTGGACGGGTAAGCCCACATCAGCACCGAAATGGTGATGGAGGTCAGGATCATGATGCCGCCCATGGTCGGCGTGCCGCGCTTGCTGAAGTGCGACTCGGGGCCGTCGTTACGCACCACCTGGCCGAAGGACATTTCTTGCAGGCGCTTGATCACCCGCGGGCCCATCCACAGCGACAGGAACAGCGCGGTCAGCAGGCTGACAATGGCTCGGAACGTCAGATAAGAAAAGACGTTGAAGCCTGAGTAATACTTGACCAAATGCTCGGCCAGCCAAACTAACATGGTGCTTTCTCCTGTAACGCGCGTACTACCTGCTCCATTGCGGCACTACGTGAACCTTTGATTAACACGGTAATGACCGCATGTTCCGACAGTAATTCCGCCACGCGCGCGATCACTGCTGTCTTGTCCTGATAATGTTCGCCGTTGCCGGAGGCTTCGCTCAGCACGCGGCTCAAACCGCCGACGCTGATTACTTTGTCGACCCCGGCCAGACGGGCGGCTTCGCCCACCTGACGGTGACACTCTTCCGCTTCCGCACCCAGCTCGGCCATATCGCCGACCACCATCACGCGGTAGCCCGGCATCTCTGCCAGCACCTGCGCCGCCGCGGTCATCGACCCGACGTTGGCGTTATAGCTGTCGTCCAGCAGCAGCTTGCCTTCGGCCAGCGCCACCGGGAACAGACGCCCCGGCACCGCCTGCAGCTGTTTCAGCCCCTGACGCACCGCTTCGAGGGTGGCGCCCACCGACATCGCCAGCGCCGTCGCCGCCAGCGCATTGGCCACGTTGTGGCGCCCCGGCAGCGGCAGCGCGATCTCGGCGGTGCCGAACGGGCTGTGCAGCGTGAACTGCGTGCCCGCGCCGTTTACCCGCACGTCGTCCGCGAAGAAGTCCACGCCTGCGGCGGCCTGCGGCGAGAAGCGCCAGACGGTTTTGCCGCCCAGCATGCTCTGCCAGTGCGGCCAGTCGTTGTTATCGGCGTTGATGATCGCCACGCCGTCGGCCGGCAGGCCGGTAAAGATTTCACCTTTCGCCTGGGCGACGCCGGCCAGCGAGCCAAAGCCTTCCAGGTGAGCCGCCGCCAGGTTGTTCACCAAAGCGGTCTGCGGCCGCGTCAATGCGGTGGTGTAAGCAATTTCGCCAATGTGGTTAGCGCCCAGCTCTATCACGGCAAAATCATGCTGCGGTTCCAGACGCAGCAACGTCAGCGGCACGCCGATGTCGTTATTGAAGTTGCCGGCGGTATACAGCACTTCGCCGCATTCGCGCAGAATGGCGGCGGTCATTTCTTTCACCGATGTCTTGCCCGAGGAGCCGGTCAGCGCCACCACGCGCGCCGGCACCTGCTGACGCACCCAGGCGCCAAGCTGCCCCAGCGCCAGACGGGTGTCTTGCACCACCAGCTGCGGCACGTCCACCAATAAGCGCTTACTGACCAGCAGCGCCCCGGCGCCTGCGGCTACGGCATCCGCCGCGAAGTCGTGAGCGTCGAAACGCTCGCCTTTCAGCGCCACAAACAGGCAACCGGCGGTCACCTTGCGGGTGTCTGTCGTCACCTCGACAATTTGGCAATCGGCGCCAATCAGCTCAGCGCTCAATACCTCAGCCAGTGTCTGAAGAGAGACAGGGATCATGCCAGCACCCCCAGCAGTCGGGCGACCGTCGTGCGGTCGGAGTAATCCAGGCGGCGGTTGCCTACCAATTGGTAATCTTCGTGGCCTTTGCCCGCCACCAACACCACATCCTGTTCCTGCGCCTGCATGATGGCGCTGGTTACCGCTTCGGCGCGGCCGTGGATCACCAGCGCCTGCCCGGCGTCCAGCAATCCGGTCAGGATATCGTTGATAATCGCGCGCGGCTCTTCGGTACGCGGGTTGTCATCGGTGATCACCACGCGATCGGCGAACTGTTCGGCGATGCCGCCCATCAGCGGACGCTTGCCCTTGTCGCGATCGCCGCCGCAGCCGAACACGCACCACAGCTGCCCCTGGCAGTGCAGGCGCGCGGCTTCCAGCGCTTTTTCCAGCGCATCCGGCGTGTGGGCGTAATCCACCACCACCGTCGGTTTGCCCGGCGCGTTAAATACTTCCATGCGGCCACAGACCGGCTGCAGACGGCTGCCGGTTTCCACCAGCGCCTCCAGCGGATAGCCCAGCGACAGCAGCGTCGCCAAGGCCAACAGCAGGTTGCTGACGTTGAACGCGCCCATCAGGCGGCTTTCGATCTCGCCGTCGCCCCAGCTGGAGCTGAAGCGAACGGTGGCGCCGTTGTCGTGATAGTCGACCGCCGTGGTTTTCAGCCAGCGGCCGTGGCCGCCCGGCTGCAGGTTGCCCTGCATCGTCACCGCCACCGCATCCGGCAGCTTGCTCAGCCAGCGCTGACCGACTTCATCGTCGGCGTTGATGATCGCCTGCCCCACGCTGTGGGCGGCGAACAGCGACCATTTGGCCGCCTCGTAATTGGCCATATCACCGTGGTAATCCAGGTGATCGCGGCTCAGGTTGGTGAAGACCGCCGCGGCGAACGGCAGCGCCGCCACCCGGTGTTGCACCAGACCGTGGGAAGAAACTTCCATGGCGGCGAAGGTCGCGCCCTGTTCCGCCAGCTCGTTTAATACGTGTTGAACATCCACCGCAGAACCGGTGGTATTCTCGGTCGGGCACACCTGGCCCAGCAGGCCGTTGCCGACGGTGCCCATCACCGCGCTGGTTTCGCCCAGCAGTTGGCTCCACTGCGCCAGCAGCTGCGTAGTGGTGGTTTTGCCGTTGGTGCCGGTCACGCCGACCAGACGCAGACGCTCGCCCGGCTGGTGGTAAAAACGCCCGGCCAGCGCGGAAAGGCGCTGGTTCAGTTGGCTCAGGTAGATCACCGGCACGCCGTGCATTTCAACGATGGCGCCGTCTTCGGCCTGACCGTCAGCTTCGGCGATCACGGCGGAGACGCCCTGCGCGATGGCCTGCGGAATATAGCGGCGTCCATCCGTTTGATGGCCGACAACGGCGACAAACAGATCCCCGGCAGCCGCCACACGGCTGTCTAATGTCATTTCCCGCAGCGCGCGCCCGGGTGCCGTCGGCACCCACGGGGCGAGTAAGTCGCGCAAATTACGATCTGCCACCTGAACCCTCTTTCTTGTTAATCACTAATTCGCTTTTGTCACCGGTAGGCAACGCGTCAGGCTCGACGTTCATGGTGCGCAATACGCCGCCCATGATGGCACCGAACACCGGCGCGGAGATTGCGCCACCATAGTATTTCCCACCCTGCGGGTCGTTGATGACGACCACCAGGGCAAAACGGGGGTTACTTGCCGGCGCGACGCCGGCGGTATAAGCGATGTATCGGTTGACGTATTTGCCGTCCGGGCCCACTTTTTTCGCGGTACCGGTTTTGATGGCGATACGGTATCCCTTGATGGCGGCTTTCACGCCGCCGCCGCCCGGCAGGGCCACGCTTTCCATCATGTGCACCACGGTGCGCACCAGAGGTTCAGGGAAAACGCGCTCGCCGGCGACCGGAGGGTCAACCTTGGTGATCGACAATGGGCGATATACGCCCAGGCTGCCGATCGTTGCATAGACTCGCGCCAACTGTAACGGAGTTACCATCAGCCCGTAGCCGAAAGAGAAGGTGGCCCTCTCTATGTCAGACCACCGTTGTTTTTTTGGGTATATGCCACTGCTTTCTCCGACCAGCCCCAAATTGGTCGCTTTTCCCAGCCCAAAACGAGAGTAAGTATCTACTAACGCTGAGGACGGCATCGCTAACGCCAGCTTTGAAACACCGACGTTACTCGACTTCTGCAAGATCCCGGTCAATGACAGCTCCGAGTACCGCGCCACGTCTTTGATCTCGTGGCCCTGAATGCGGTACGGGATGGTGTTCAGCACGCTGTTTTCTCTCACCACGCCGTTTTGCAGCGCGGTCATCACCACCATCGGCTTCACGGTTGAACCGGGTTCAAAAATATCGGTGATAGCACGGTTACGCATGGTCTCTTTCGGCGTACCGGCCATGTTGTTCGGGTTGTAAGACGGGCTGTTGGCCATCGCCAGCACTTCGCCGGTGTTCACGTCGATCAGCACCGCAGTGCCCGACTCGGCCTTGTTGAACGCCACCGCGTTGTTCAGCTCGCGATACACCAGCGCCTGCAGGCGTTCATCGACGCTCAGCACCAGGTTGTGCGCCGCCTGGCTGTCTACGGAGGAAATATCTTCGATGACCCGGCCGAAGCGGTCCTTACGCACCGTTCTCTCGCCCGGTTGCCCGGTCAGCCAGCGGTCGAAGCTCTTCTCGACGCCTTCAATGCCTTGTCCGTCGATGTTGGTCACGCCGATGATGTGCGACGTCACCTGCCCCGCCGGGTAGTACCGGCGCGACTCCTGCCGCAGGTAGATCCCCGGCAGCTTGAGCTTGTGGATGTAGTCGCCGATCGCCGGGTTCACCTGGCGCGCCAGATAAACGAAGCGCCCTTTCGGGTTGGCGTTGATGCGGTTGGAGAGTTGGTCCAGCGGGATGTTCAGCGCATCGGAAAGCGCTTTCCAACGGCTGTCCAGCGTGATACCGCCGCGCTCGTTCAGCTCTTTCGGATCCGCCCACACCGCATTGACCGGCACGCTGACCGCCAACGGACGGCCGGCGCGATCGCTGATCATGCCGCGCGCGGTCGGCACTTCCTGCACGCGCAGCGAACGCATGTCGCCTTCTTTCACCAGACGATCGGGGTTGATGACCTGCAGGTACGCGACGCGCAGCATCAGGCCGACCATCGCCAGCAAAATGCAGCCACACAGCAACGCAAAACGCCAGCTGACAAAGCTGGCCTGATCTTCCTGGCGTCTCAACTTACCGGGGCGCGCTGCTTTCATGCGTTTCCTTTCTACTCCGTGTCATTATTCCGGTTAAACCATTCATTGTTTAACGATGATATTTTCCTGCGATGGATCAACGTGTTGCATCTGCAGTTTTTCTGTCGCGATACGTTCAACCCGGCTGTGATCGCCGAGGGCGTTCTCTTCTAAAATCAGGTTGCGCCACTCGATATCCAGCGCATCGCGCTCCAGCACCAGCTGTTCGCGCTCGGCGGTCAGCAGGCGGGTGCGGTGCGCGGTGGTCACCACGAAAACCGCGGAGACCAGTGACGCAATCAGTAAAATCAGGGGGATCTTGGCATTGCGCAGCAGATCGCCGCCAATCACCCCGACCAGGCCGTGACGTTCGTTGCCGATCACGCGGGCATCCTCTCAGCAATACGCAGCACCGAGCTGCGCGCACGCGGGTTGTCCGCCACTTCCGCTTCCGACGGCATCATTTTGCCCAGCGCTTTCAGCGTTCGCCCGCCCATGCTGCGCAGTTGCTCTTCGGTCAACGGAATGCCCGCCGGCACCTGGGCGCCGCGGCTGTGGTGACGCATAAAGCGTTTGACGATGCGGTCTTCCAGCGAGTGGAAGCTGATGATCGACAAACGGCCCCGTGGGGCCAGCACTTCCAGCGCGCCGTCGAGCGCACGCTCGATCTCTTCCAGCTCGCTGTTGATATAGATGCGGATCGCCTGGAAGCTGCGCGTCGCCGGATGCTTGTGCTTTTCACGGAACGGGCTGGCATCGGCAATCAGATCCGCCAACGCTTTGGTGCGCGTCATCGGCTCCACGCGGTTTCTTTCCACGATGGCGCGCGCGATGCGCTTGGCGAAACGCTCTTCGCCAAAGGTTTTCAGCACCCAGGCGATGTCGTCCGCTTCGGCCTTCATCAGCCACTCTGCGGCGGACAGGCCGGTGGAGGGATCCATGCGCATGTCCAGCGGGCCATCGCGCATAAAGGAAAACCCGCGCTCTGCGTCGTCAAGCTGCGGCGAAGAAACGCCCAGATCGAGCAGAACGCCGTCGATCTTGCCCACCAATTCACGTTCCCGCACGTAGTGCGACAACTCGGAGAATGGGCCGTGTACGATGGTAAAACGAGGATCTTCAATAGATTTGGCGGCTGCAATCGCCTGAGGGTCACGGTCAATCGCCAGCAAGCGTCCTTCCGGCCCCAGTTGGGACAGAATCAGACGAGAATGGCCACCGCGACCAAAAGTACCGTCGATATATATGCCGTTGCTGCGGATGTTGAGGCCGTTGACGGCTTCGTCCAGCAGGACGGTGGTGTGTTTATAGTTTTCCAACATGCTTATAGCGACAAGTCCTGTAGCCGCTCAGACAACGGTTCCTGAGTCGACTGTTCAGCGTCAATATCATCCTTGACTTGTTGATACCAGGTCTGTTCATCCCACAGTTCAAACTTGTTGAACTGACCGACCAGCATCACTTCTTTCGTGAGCCCGGCGTGTTGCCGCAGCGTATTGGCGAGCAGCAAACGACCGGCACTATCCATCTGACACTCACTGGCATGCCCCAGCAACAGGCGCTGAACGCGGCGCTCGGCGGGATTCATGCTCGACAGACGTGATAATTTTTGTTCAATAATTTCCCATTCGGGCAAAGGATAAAGCAGCAGGCAGGGCTGATGGAGGTCAATGGTACAGACCATTTGGCCTTGCGATTCCTCGTTGAGCAATTCCCGATATCGGGTAGGTACGGCGAGCCGCCCTTTGCTGTCGAGGTTGACCATCGTCGCTCCACGGAACATTCCTGAGCTACCCCTTAGTGACCGTTTTCACCACTTTACCCCACAAATTCCCACACAATGGAGTTTACGGAGGGTATGAAAACCTTGTCAAGCCAGAGCGCCAGCGCTTTGGCAATATTTCTCTGGTCATTTTGGGAGCTAACTCGCGAAAGAAACTCTGATTATTCGACGATTAAAAATTAACACCATGATAAACGGAGAGAATTTTCTAAGCGGAAAGAATCTGATTAAAAACCTGACGAACTGGCGATTAATTAACTCATTACTTCCTTCTGCAAGCCATGTCTCATTTTTCAGCTCGGCAATCTCAGTGCGGTAACCGCTGGCGAGCCGCGCCCGCCAAGGCTCGGCGCCTGGCGAATCGATCGCGGAATAAGGCCATAACTCCTTGAGTTAATAACGCTCAATCGTTATTCACCGTAAAACCGGTCGCTATTTTACTTCAATTTGCACTGCCGTGATGAGGCCGCGAAAAAAATAAATGGCTCGGATATTACGAGCAGAAGTAATTTCGATTTAAATCAATTTGGTAAGATTATTCCCAAAATACCTGTTTACAATTATGGTTTCATTTTCTTACACCTTTATTTCCACAATTTCTGCCGGAAAAAATCCTCACTTGAAGCAAAAAAATCGCAACCACATGTTTTTAATGAGTTTATTTTAAAATGCCGATTTTAATCCCTCTACCCTCACCTCTTCCCCAGTTCCGCGGGACAAAAACCGAACAAATGTTAAAAATAAAAATATAAACCTAGTTAAAAAACATAATGCAGATTAGTACACTATAAAAAACGCAAAAACCCAGACTTAACATCCAAGAATTAATAATTTAACAGCAGGTTAACCAAAGGGGATGACACATGCTTTCGCCCGCCGCTCACTGGCGTAGCGCCGCTGCCGATACGTTCGCACTGGTGGTGTACTGCTTTATCGCCGGCATGGCGATAGAAGTGTTGATCTCCGGCATGAGCTTTCAGCAATCCCTCTCTTCGCGCCTGCTGTCGATTCCGGTCAACATCCTGATCGCCTGGCCCTACGGCCGCTATCGCGATCTGTTTATTCGCACGGCGCGCCGCTGCCCGCGCGGCCAGTTCGTGCTGCGCAACCTCGCCGACCTGCTGGCCTACGTCAGCTTCCAGTCGCCGGTTTATGCCGCCATTCTGTGGAGCGTAGGCGCCGACGGCCCACAAATGCTGGCGGCGGTGACCAGCAATGCGCTGGTCTCCATGGCGATGGGCGTGGTGTATGGTTATTTCCTGGAATATTGCCGGCGGCTGTTCCGGGTGGCGGGCTACGTCTAAACCAGGAGCCCGACAACGCGGGCTCCCGTAGAGCGAACTACTTGCGGCTCAGGCTGCCGCGGCGGAACAGATTGCGGCGAATACGCGTCAAACCCGGCTTGGGTTTACGCGGTTCGTCCAGGCTGGCCAACACCAGCTCGAGCACGCGTTCGGCCACGTCGCGATGGCGCTGCGCCACCGCGAGCACCGGGCACTCGAGGAAATCCAACAGTTCATGGTCGCCGAAGGTGGCAATTGCCAGATCGGTCGGCAAACGGCCGCGTTGCTTCAGCGTCACGTCCATCACGCCCTGCAACAGCGAGAACGAAGTGGTGAACAGCGCCTGCGGCATCGGGTGCGTTTTCAGCCATTCGGCGAACAGCGCGCCGGCGGCTTCACGTTCATAGCTGTTGGCGTACAGGTAATCGACATGGCGGGGATCCTCTTGCCAGGCCTGACGGAAGCCCTGCTCGCGCAGGAAGCTCACCGAAAGCTCCGGCAAGGCGCCCAGATACAGCACCGATTCCGCCGGGAAGGTGCGCAGCTCCTGCGCCAGCGCAAAGGCGTCTTCCTGATCGGCCCCGACGACGCTGATGAAATGCTCGCGATCCAGCGCGCGGTCCAGCGCGATGATCGGCAGCGGATCGTTGGCCCAGCGTTGATAGAAAGGATGCTCCGGCGGCAAGGCGGTGGAGACGATGATGGCGTCCACCTGGCGCTGCAGCAGGTGCTCGATACAGCGCATTTCGTTGTCCGGCTGATCTTCGGAACAGGCGATCAGCAATTGGTAACCACGCTGGCGCGCCTGGCGTTCCAGGTAGTTGGCGATGCGGGTATAGCTGGTATTTTCCAGATCCGGGATCACCAGACCGATAGAACGGGTACGCCCGGCGCGCAGCCCCGCCGCGACGGCATTCGGGTGATAGTTATGCTCCCTGACCACGGCCATCACTTTCTCGACGGTTTTATCGCTGACACGATACTGCTTCGCCTTGCCGTTGATGACGTAACTGGCCGTCGTGCGCGAAACGCCCGCGAGACGCGCGATTTCATCCAGTTTCACATGAACCCCTTAATGACGCTGAAAATAGAAGTGAAGGCTGTGCTCGGATTAACCATGACATCCCGTGCGGTTATTCAATCCAGCCTCTGCGATCTAACAGCAGAAAACACTGCCTAGCAACCGCTTTTGCCGAAAGGTGCCAGCAATCGGGCAAAAAATACCGAAAAACAAAGGGCGCAGCCACGCCGCGCCCCCGATTATTCGCCGCCAGACCGCGCTCAGCGCATGATTTTGTCGCCGCGCGACACGCCGACCACCCCGGAACGGGCCACTTCCACGATCTCCGCCACTTCACGCACCGCGCTCAGGAAAGCGTCGAGCTTGTCGCTGGTGCCGGCCAGCTGTACCGTGTACAGCGTCGCCGTCACATCCACGATCTGGCCGCGGAAAATGTCGGCGCAGCGCTTCACCTCTTCACGGCCGTAGCCGCTGGCCTGCAGCTTCACCAGCATGATCTCGCGCTCGACGTGGGCGCCCTGCACCAGCTCGCTGACGCGCAGCACGTCCACCAGCTTGTGCAGCTGTTTCTCAATCTGCTCCAACACTTTCTCGTCGCCGACGGTCTGGATAGTCATGCGCGACAGCGTCGGATCGTCGGTCGGCGCTACCGTCAGGCTCTCGATGTTATAACCGCGCTGGGAGAACAGCCCGACCACGCGCGACAAAGCGCCGGATTCGTTTTCCAGCAAGACAGATAAAATACGGCGCATGATCAGGTCCTCTCCGTTTTGCTAAGCCACATTTCGTCCATGCTTCCGCCGCGGATCTGCATCGGGTAAACATGTTCGGTTTCATCGACGGTCACGTCGACGAACACCAGCCGCTCTTTTTCCGCCAGCGCCAGCGCCAGCTTGCTCTCCAGCTCATCCGGCGTGCGGATGGCGATGCCGACATGGCCGTAAGCCTCGGCCAGCTTGACGAAGTCCGGCAGCGAATCCATGTAGGACTGCGAGTGACGGCCGGAATAAATCATGTCCTGCCACTGCTTTACCATGCCCAGATAGCGGTTGTTGAGGTTCACCACCACCACCGGCAGGTTATATTGCAGCGCGGTGGACAGCTCCTGAATATTCATCTGAATGCTGCCGTCGCCGGTCACGCACACCACGGTTTCCTCCGGCAGCGCCAGCTTGACGCCCAGTGCCGCCGGCAGGCCGAAGCCCATGGTGCCGAGGCCGCCGGAGTTGATCCAGCGGCGCGGTTTATCGAACGGATAATAGAGCGCGGCGAACATTTGGTGCTGGCCGACGTCCGAGGTGACATACGCATCGCCTTTGGTCAGGCGGTGCAAGGTTTCGATCACCGCCTGCGGTTTGATGGTGCCGCTGTGCTTGTCGTAACCCAGGCAGTCGCGGGCACGCCACTGCTCGATAGACTGCCACCAGTCGCGCAGCGCATCGTGATCCTGCGCTTTCTCGTCCTGTGCCAACAGCTCCAGCATCTGCACCAACACCTGTTTGGCATCGCCGACGATCGGAATATCGGCGTCCACCGTTTTGGAGATCGAGGTCGGATCGATATCGATGTGCAGCACGGTGGCGTCCGGGCAGTATTTGGCCAGATTGTTGGTGGTGCGATCGTCGAAACGCACGCCGACGGCGAAGATCACGTCGGCGTGATGCATGGTTTTGTTGGCTTCATAGGTGCCGTGCATGCCGAGCATGCCGACGCTCTGGCGATGGGTGCCAGGGAAAGCGCCCAACCCCATCAGGCTGCTGGTCACCGGCAGGTTCAGCTGTTCCGCCAACGCCAACAGTTCGGCTTCGCAACTGGCGTTGATCGCGCCGCCGCCGACGTACATCACCGGCTTTTTGGCCGCCAGAATGGTTTGCAGCGCGCGTTTTATCTGCCCGCGGTGCCCCTGCACCGTCGGATTGTAAGAACGCATGCTCACGTCCTGCGGATAGGCATAAGGCATCCGCACCGCCGGGCCAACGATATCTTTCGGCAGATCGATCACCACCGGGCCGGGGCGGCCGCTGGAAGCCAGGAAGAACGCCTTCTTCAACACCGCCGGGATGTCTTCGGTGCGTTTTACCAGGAAGCTGTGCTTCACCACCGGGCGCGAAATCCCCACCATATCGCACTCCTGGAAGGCGTCGTAGCCGATCAGCGAGCTGGGCACCTGCCCCGACAGCACCACCATCGGGATCGAGTCCATATAGGCGGTGGCGATACCGGTAATGGCGTTGGTGGCGCCGGGGCCAGAGGTCACCAGCACCACGCCCACTTCACCGGTGGCGCGCGCGTAGCCGTCTGCCATGTGCACCGCCCCCTGCTCGTGGCGCACCAGAATATGATCGATCCCTCCAACCGTATGCAGGGCGTCGTAGATATCGAGCACCGCCCCGCCGGGGTAGCCGAATACATGCTTAACGCCCTGATCGATCAACGATCGGACGACCATCTCGGCTCCTGACAACATCTCCATGGGTTTGCCTCCAGGCTTGCTTATTCTTCTCTGGCGCTGGAACGTAGCGCCTGCTGCGGGGCAATGCCCCAAAGTTTTTATGGGTTGTCGCTATCGAATTAACATAACGTCAGAATTTGGGGCAGGCAAACGACAAAATGGCTTAGCGGAGGCATGGTTATTGCCAAGCGGCTGGATATCACGGCTTTATAAAAACAATGCGCTAGCCGCAGGGTTGTCAGGCTAGGCATTGTTTCGAACAGAGGGAAAATTACAGAACTAAATCAGGTGAAGGATATGCCGATTTTTTCGCCGGGCACATGGCCCGGCGGCGGCGTCAGGCCTGTTCCTGGTACATTGAATCGATTTCGCGCTGATAGCGCTGCAGGATCACTTTGCGGCGCAGCTTCAGCGTTGGCGTGAGCTCTCCCAGCTCCATAGAAAAGGCCGCCGGCAGCAGGGTGAACTTCTTCACCTGTTCGAAGCGCGCCAGCTCCTTTTGCATCTCGCGCAGACGCTTTTCGAACATCTCGAGGATTTCGCCGTTGCGCAGCAGTTCCAGGCGATCCTGGTATTTCAGGTTGACGGACTTCGCATACTCTTCCAGCGACTCAAAGCACGGCACGATCAGCGCGGAAACGAACTTGCGCGCATCGGCGATGATCGCCACCTGCTCGATAAAGCGATCCTGCGCCAGCGTGCCTTCCAGCATCTGCGGCGCGATGTATTTGCCGCCGGAGGTTTTCATCAAATCCTTCAGCCGTTCGGTGATGAACAGGTTGCCCTCTTCATCGATCGCCCCGGCGTCGCCGGTTTTCAGCCAGCCGTCCTCGGTAAAGGTCGCGGCGGTTTCCAACGGTTTGTTGAAATAGCCGCGCATCACGATCGGCCCGCGCACCTGGATTTCATTTTCCTCGCCAATGCGCACCTCGACCTCAGGCAGCGGTTTGCCGATAGAGCCGAAGCGGAAATGCCCCTCTTCCCAGCAGGAGACGGTGGCGCAGGTTTCGGTCATGCCGTAACCGTACTTGATGTTGACGCCCATCGCCTGGAAAAACAGGATCACATTGTCGTCCAGCTTGGCGCCCGCCGCCGGCAAAAAGCGCACCCGGCCGCCGAGGATACCGCGCAGCTTGCTCAACACCAGCTTGTCGGCCCAGCGGTGGGTGAAGTCGAACACTTTACCCAACGGTTTGCCGGCCCGCTCCTGCAGGAATTTGCGCTCGCCGCAGACGATCGCCCAGTGGAACAACGCACGGCGCAGCCAAGGGGCGCGCGCCACTTTTTCATGCACCGCGCTGAAAATCTTCTCGTAGAAACGCGGCACCGCACACATCAGCGTCGGGCGGATCTGCCCCATCGCTTCCCGCACCCAGTCGGTATTCGGCAGGAAGACGTTCTGCGCGCCGGAATGCATCACAAAGAAGCTCCAGGCCCGCTCGAACACGTGCGACAGCGGCAGGAAGCTGAGCGACACATCCTCTTCGCCGACCGTCAGCCTTTCATCATGCAGGTAGAGCTGCGCCGCCAGGTTGCGGTAGTCCAGCATCACCCCTTTCGGCTCGCCGGTAGTACCCGAGGTATAAATCAGGGTGAAGAGATCCTGCAGGTCGCACTCTTCAATACGCTGCCGACGTTGAGCGGCAAAAGCCGCCGGATCGGCAGCGCGCTCGAAGGCGCTCAGATGCTGTGCGATCTCGCAGCCGCGCAGATCGGCCCCCTCGTCGAAGACGATAATGTGCCGCAGCTGTGGGCAGACGCCGCGCAGCGCGATGGCGGCGTCAAGCTGCGCCTGCTCACCGACGAACAGTATGCGGATGTCGGCGTCGTTGGTGACAAACGCCGCCTGCGCCGGCGTATTGGTGGAATAGAGCGGTACGCTGACGCCACGCAGGTGCAGGATCGCGAGATCGGTCAACGACCAGGCCATCGTGTTATTGGCGAAAATACCGATGCGTTCTTGCACTTCGACGCCCAGCCCCAGCAGCCCGGCGGCGATGCGATCGATGCGGGCGGCGGCCGCTCCCCAGGTCAGTTGCAACTCGCCGTTGGGCGACCATTGGCGAAAAGCTGTGCGATCGGCTCGGTGGGTGATTTGATGCTGTATACGATGGATCAGATGGTATTGCAGCAGATTAGTGATCATAGTGCTCTAAGCCTGAAATGAATCATACAGTTAAGCCTGAACGACGCCTTGCGGCCCTCATCTCAGCTTACAGGTGTTTACTTTTTTCCGCGCAGTCTACCTACTCTCAGGCAGGGGGAAAAGCGATTTCAGCGTAGAAGTGTGAGCCAAAACTCAAGCCGGCTTTCGTGCTTTCATCAGTTGGACAGAACGGGAAGGAAAAGGTTTGCCGGCGGCAATAAAACGCGGCCCATCCGGGCCGCTGCATCGAGTTAGTTTAAAATACTAGCCGGAAAGTAAAAATCAGAATATTAATTTATATTAATTATTTTTGCTGAACGAACAAACCCACTATGAAAATAAGTTATTTTATCGCCGTAAAACCAAGAAACATCTTAATAAAAACACAGATAGTTCTTAGTTTTTATCATGAGAAAAAAACGCTCAGTTGAATATTATCTTTATATGGCTCCCATTTTTTATCGATTTACTTTGGGTTACCTGCCTCAATCAGGACGGATTTCATCCACTGGTGCCCTTTATCCCGCTCGGAGGATTCATGCCAGGAAAGATAGCAGGTTGCTTTATTGTGATTGGCGCACAAAGGAACCGCCTTTATTTTCAACGCCTCCGTCTGTTGTCTCACCAGCCAGGCTGGTGCAATCGCCACCATCTCCGTTTGCGACACCATATTCAACACGCTGTAGAGATCCGTGCACTGCTGCGTCACGGCGCGCAGCATCGGTTCCTCTAAATAAAAAGGCTTACTGAACGATCCAAAACTTTCCAGGGATACCGCCGCGTGCTGTTCGGCCAGCATTTGCTCCGGCGTCGCCTCCTCGCCCATTCTCGGGTGCGCCTGCGCGGCCGCCAGCACTAATTCGTCGTCGAACATCGCCAAACTGCGAAACTCTGCCGATTCGAAACGGCTGTAGCCGATGACAAACTCGACGTCCTGATAACGCAATTGATGTTCGATATTATTGTTGATGTATGACTTTATTTGCAGATTAAGCTGCGGCGCGATCTGTTTGACGTGATTGATTATCCCGGCGCCCAGGCGCAAGTCGAGCGGACTGCACAGCGACAAGGAAAACGCTCGCGTGCTGGTCAGCGGCTCGAACTCGGCGCCCGGCAATTCATTCTGCACCAGCTGCAACGCTTGCCGCACCGGGCCAAACAGCTGCCTGGCTCGCATGGTGGGCTGGATCCCGCGCCCGCAGCGCACGAACAGTTCGTCGTTGAACATCACCTTCAGGCGCGCTACCGCGTTGCTCACCGCCGGCTGCGACATCCCTAGCGAATTAGCGGCTCGCGTAATATTTTGCATTTGCATCACGGCGTCAAACACCGTCAGCAAATTAAGATCGACGCTGCGCAAATGAATGTCCGCCGGCTCTTTGACCATAGTGATTTCTGAATCATATTCAGCCATATTTCACTCCACTAAATCCTGTGTAGATAATCTAATCCTTATGCTCGACAAACAATGAAACGCCGCATTGTCATATCTTTGCACGACAAATCCTGCCATTACCGTCATCAACCGATAAAAAACCTCGTGTTATCGACACGATATAAGTCGTATATGGAATACATGTCAGTAGTTTCTCCCGTCAGCGGGAAGAATGCCACCTGGGTAGTACTAATAATTAGGTATCAACAATGATTAATACAACTAAACAACATAGCTGCACTGTATGAGACAAACTATAAAAACACATCATAAGCAATCAAACCATCTAAAAACACCGCTCACTTTGTGTAAAATTACATTATTTTGTTATATTATGACTAAAATAATCAATTAATCATATGAATTCAATTTAAATCATTTGTATAAAAAATGTTATTTTGTTGCCCCCCGTGATTAATCCCTCTTATTTTTTCATCGCAAATCTTAACGCAACGAAATCCAGAAGCAATTAGCGCAGTATATATTCGATTCGTTTATGCTAAGCAGCGCGCAAACTGGCCCCATTTTTTCTCTAAGGCGTCGCTTTTTTGCCGAATGATCCTCTGTTTGGCCAATGGGCTGGTGCATTGTCCCCGCATTCAATCAGGTGTTGACATCGCCAGGCCAATCACGTATCAAATTAGGCAGACACCCAATTTAAGAGAAGCTGAACCCTTATGATCCGTACTCATCGTCTACTAGGCCTACTACTCAACGCATCTTGTTTGCGCGGTATGCCTGTGGACGAAGTTCGGAGCTGACTCAGCCGATCACCCATAAGAAACCCGCGCTACTGCGCGGGTTTTTTTTTGCCCGCTTAGCGTGAAATCAACACGATAAGGAATGCACCGATGAGCCAACAAGTCATTATTTTCGATACCACGCTGCGTGATGGCGAACAGGCGTTGCAGGCCAGCCTGAGCGTAAAAGAGAAGATTCAGATTGCGCTGGCGCTGGAAAGAATGGGCGTCGACGTGATGGAGGTCGGTTTCCCGGTCTCTTCGCCGGGCGACTTCGAGTCGGTGCAAACCATCGCGCGCCAGATCAAGAACAGCCGCGTCTGCGGCCTGGCCCGCTGTGTGGACAAAGACATCGACGTGGCCGCCGAAGCGTTGCGCGTCGCCGAAGCATTCCGCATCCACGTATTCCTGGCCACCTCAACCCTGCACATCGAATCGAAACTGAAGCGCTCGTTCGACGAAGTGTTGGAGATGGCGGTGCGCTCGGTCAAACGCGCCCGCAACTACACCGACGACGTAGAGTTCTCCTGTGAAGACGCCGGCCGCACGCCGATCGACAATCTGTGCCGCGTGGTCGAAGCCGCCATCAACGCCGGCGCCACCACCATCAATATTCCGGACACCGTCGGTTACACCACGCCGAACCAGTTCGGCGGCATCATCACCACCTTGTATGACCGCGTGCCGAACATCGACAAAGCCATCATTTCCGTGCACTGCCACGACGATTTGGGCATGGCGGTCGGCAACTCCATCGCCGCGGTTCAGGCCGGCGCCCGTCAGGTGGAAGGCACCCTGAACGGCATCGGTGAGCGCGCCGGCAACTGTTCGCTGGAAGAGGTGATCATGGCGATTAAAGTGCGCCAGGACATCATGAACGTGCACACCAACATCAATCATCAGGAAATCTTCCGCACCAGCCAGATCGTCAGCCAGCTGTGCAACATGCCGATCCCGGCCAACAAGGCGATCGTCGGCTCCAACGCCTTCGCCCACTCCTCCGGCATTCACCAGGACGGCGTGCTGAAGAACCGCGAAAACTACGAAATCATGACCCCGCAGTCGATCGGCCTGAAGGACGTGCAGTTGAACCTGACCTCCCGCTCCGGCCGGGCGGCGGTGAAACACCGCATGGAAGAGATGGGCTACCAGGAGCAGGACTATAACCTGGATACCCTGTACGCCGCCTTCCTGAAGCTGGCCGACAAGAAGGGCCAGGTGTTCGACTATGACCTGGAGGCGCTGGCCTTCATCAACAAACAGCAGGAAGAGCCGGAGCACTTCAGCCTGGGCTACTTCAGCGTGCAGTCCGGCAGCAGCATCATGGCCACCGCCTCGGTGAAACTGATCTGCGGCGGCGAAGAGAAAGCCGAAGCCGCCACCGGCAACGGCCCGGTCGATGCGGTTTATCAGGCAATCAATCGCATCACCGACTACCCGATCGAGCTGGTGAAGTACCAGTTGACCGCCAAGGGCCATGGCCGCGACGCGCTGGGCCAGGTGGATATCGTGGTCTCTTACAACGGCCGCCGCTTCCACGGCGTGGGTCTGGCGACCGACATCGTCGAATCTTCCGCCAAGGCGATGGTGCACGTGTTGAACAATATTTGGCGCTCACAGCAGGTAGAAAAAGAAAAGCAGCGCCTGCAGCAAAACAAACATCAAAATAATCAGGAAACGGTGTGAACATGACGAAGACTTATCACATTGCCGTCTTGCCCGGAGACGGCATCGGCCCGGAAGTAATGGCTCAGGCGCGCAAAGTGTTGGACGCGGTGCGTCAACGCTTTGACATTCGCATCACCACTGCCGAATACGACGTCGGCGGCATCGCCATCGATCGCCACGGCAGCCCGCTGCCGCCGGCGACCGTCGCCGGCTGCGAGCAGGCCGACGCCATCCTGTTCGGATCGGTAGGCGGCCCGAAATGGGAACACCTGCCGCCGGCCGAGCAGCCGGAACGCGGCGCGCTGTTGCCGCTGCGCAAGCACTTCAAACTGTTCAGCAACCTGCGCCCGGCGCGCCTGTATCAAGGGCTGGAGGCATTCTGCCCGCTGCGCGCCGACATCGCCGCCCGCGGCTTCGACATTCTGTGCGTGCGCGAACTGACCGGCGGCATCTACTTCGGCCAGCCGAAGGGCCGCGAAGGCCAGGGCATGCAGGAGCGCGCTTTCGATACCGAGGTGTATCACCGTTTCGAGATTGAACGCATCGCGCGCATCGCCTTCGAATCCGCCCGCAAGCGCCGCCACAAGGTGACGTCGATCGACAAGGCCAACGTGCTGCAAAGCTCCATCCTGTGGCGTGAAGTGGTCAATCAGGTCGCCAAGGATTACCCGGACGTGTCGCTGTCGCACATGTATATCGACAACGCTACCATGCAGCTGATCAAGGATCCGTCCCAGTTCGACGTCTTGCTGTGCTCCAACCTGTTCGGCGACATTCTGTCCGACGAATGCGCGATGATCACCGGCTCGATGGGCATGTTGCCGTCCGCCAGTCTGAACGAGCAAGGCTTCGGCCTGTACGAACCGGCGGGCGGTTCCGCGCCGGATATTGCCGGCAAAGGCATTGCCAACCCGATTGCGCAGATCCTGTCCGCCACCCTGCTGCTGCGTTACAGCCTGGGCGCCGATGAAGCGGCCGACGCCGTGGAGCGCGCCATCAACCAGGCGTTGGAACAGGGCTACCGCACCGCCGATCTGGCCGGTGACGGCAAAGCCGTCAGCACCGATGAAATGGGCGACATCATCGCTCGCTTTGTAGCTCAGGGGGCATAACATGGCCAAGACCTTATACCAGAAGCTGTACGACGCCCACGTAGTGCACGAAGCGCCGAACGAAACGCCGTTGCTGTATATCGACCGTCACCTGGTGCACGAAGTCACTTCGCCGCAGGCGTTCGACGGCCTGCGCGCCATGGGCCGCAAGGTGCGCCAGCCCGGCAAAACCTTCGCCACCATGGATCACAACGTGTCGACCCAGACCAAAGACATCAACGCCAGCGGCGAGATGGCGCGCATCCAGATGCAGGAGCTGATCAAGAACTGCGCGGAATTCGGCGTTTCGCTGTATGACCTGAACCACCCGTTCCAGGGCATCGTGCACGTGATCGGGCCTGAGCAAGGCATGACGCTGCCGGGCATGACCATCGTCTGCGGCGACTCGCACACCGCCACCCACGGCGCTTTCGGCTCGCTGGCGTTCGGCATCGGCACCTCCGAAGTGGAACACGTGCTGGCGACCCAGACCCTGAAGCAGAGCCGCGCCAAGACCATGAAGATTGAAGTCACCGGCGACGCCGCCGAGGGTATTACCGCCAAAGACATCGTGCTGGCGGTGATCGGCAAAACCGGCAGCGCCGGCGGCACCGGCCACGTGGTGGAGTTCTGCGGCAAGGCGATCGAAGCGTTGAGCATGGAAGGCCGCATGACCCTGTGCAACATGGCGATCGAAATGGGCGCCAAAGCCGGGTTGGTCGCGCCGGACGACACCACCTTCGCCTACCTGAAGGGGCGTCAGTTCGCGCCAACCGGAGAAAACTGGGAGCAGGCGGTCGCCTATTGGCGCACGCTGAAGTCCGATGCCGAAGCCCAATTCGATACCGTGGTGACGCTGCGCGCCGAAGAGATCGCGCCGCAGGTCACCTGGGGCACCAACCCCGGCCAGGTGATCGCCGTCAATCAGGCGATCCCGGCGCCGGAATCGTTCAGCGATCCGGTCGAGCGCGCCTCCGCGGAAAAAGCCTTGGCCTACATGGACTTGAAACCGGGCATCAAATTGACCGACGTGCCGATCGACAAAGTGTTCATCGGCTCCTGCACCAACTCGCGCATCGAAGATCTGCGCGCGGCGGCGGCGATCGCCAAGGGGCGCAAGGTCGCCAGCGGCGTGCAGGCCATCGTGGTGCCGGGCTCCGGCCCGGTGAAGGCCCAGGCGGAAGCCGAAGGGTTGGACAAAATCTTTATCGAAGCCGGTTTCGAATGGCGTTTGCCGGGCTGCTCGATGTGTCTGGCGATGAACAACGATCGCCTGAATCCGGGCGAGCGCTGCGCATCCACCAGCAACCGTAACTTCGAAGGGCGTCAGGGCCGCGGTGGGCGCACCCACCTGGTCAGCCCGGCGATGGCCGCCGCGGCCGCCGTTGCCGGTCACTTCGCCGACATCCGTGATATTCACTAAGGGGCTAACGTGGCTAAATTTACTCAACATACCGGCTTAGTGGTGCCTTTGGATGCGGCCAACGTCGACACCGACGCCATTATTCCCAAGCAGTTTTTACAGAAGGTCACCCGCACCGGCTTCGGCCAGCACCTGTTCAACGACTGGCGCTTCCTCGACGACGCCGGCCAGCAGCCGAACCCGGAATTCGTGCTGAACAAACCGCGCTATAAAGGCGCCAGCATCCTGTTGGCGCGCGAGAACTTCGGCTGCGGCTCCTCGCGCGAACACGCGCCCTGGGCGCTGACCGATTACGGATTCAAAGTGGTGATCGCGCCGAGCTTCGCCGATATCTTTTACGGCAACTCGTTCAACAACCAGCTGTTGCCGGTGACGCTGAGCGAGCAGCAGGTGGATGAGCTGTTCAAGCTGGTGGACGCCAACGAGGGAACGGAGTTCGTGGTGGATCTGGAGAACCAGACGGTCAACGCCGGCGGCAAAAGCTATCCGTTCGAAATCGACAGCTTCCGCCGCCACTGCATGATCAACGGGCTGGACAGCATCGGCCTGACGCTGCAGCACGAAGCGGACATCTCCCGCTACGAAGCGCAGCAGCCGGCGTTTTTGAATTAATCCCCTTCACCCGCCGCCCGGCGGGTGAGTTTTTTTCCTCACCAGTAGCCCAGCAGCTTCCACCATGCTCCGCCGATCACTATCCAGATCAGCAAGTTAACCACGCTCATCACCCATCCCGCTTTCCACCATTCCCCCAGCGTCACGTAGCCGGAGCCGAAGACGATCGGCGCGGTGCCGGTGCCGTAATGCGTCAGCGACATCATCAGCGAGGAAGAGAACGCCAGGATCAGGCCCAGCAGCGCCGGTGGCGCGCCGAGCGCGATGCCGGCGGCGAAGAAAGCGGCGAACATCGCCGTCACGTGCGCGGTGGTGCTGGCGAAGAAATAGTGCGAATACAAATAGATGAGGGTCAGCAAGATCGTGCCGCCCACCCAGCTCATGCCCATATGGTCGATGCCGTTGCCCACGGTTTGCGACAGCCAGCCGATCAGCCCCAGCTTGCCGAGGAAGCTGGCCATCATCACCAGCGCCGAGAACCACACCACGGTGTCCCACGCGCCTTTATGCTTGAGCACATCCTCCCAGCTCAGCACCCCGGTGGCCAGCAGCACCGCCAGGCCGATCAGCGCCGCGGTGGTGGGATTGACCGCCAGCGCCGGGCCGAAGATCATCGCCGGAATGCCGGCCCACAGCACCAGCAACAGCGCGAACACCCCGAGGGTGATTTTCTCCGGCAGCGTTACCGGCCCCAGCGCCTGCAGTTTTTCGCGCGCGAAGCGCGGCGCGTCCGGGGTACTTTTCACCTCCGGCGGATACAGCAGATAGATGACCAGCGGCATCACGATCAGCGAGCACAGCCCCGGCACCAGCGCGGCGACTGCCCACATCGACCAGGACAGCTCGAAGCTGCCGTGTGTGCCTTTGGCGATCAGGCTGACAATCAGCGGGTTAGGCGCGGTAGCGGTGATAAACATCGCCGAGGTGACCGGGTTGATGTTGTAGTTCACCAGCGACAGGTAGCGGCCGATTTTGCCGGAGGTATTGAGCTCGGGTTTGGAGCCGAAGCTGTCGGCGATCGACTTCATGATCGGGTGAATGATACCGCCGCCGCGCGCGGTGTTGCTCGGCGTCACCGGCGCCAGCGTGGTTTCCGCCAGCGTCAGCGCATAGGCGATGCCCAGCGTTTTTTTGCCGAACAGCGAAATAAAGTAATAGCCGATGCGCGCGCCCAGCCCGGTTTTATTCAGGCTGAGGGAGATCATGATCGAAAAGCCGATCAGCCAGATCAGCTGGTTGGAAAAGCCGCTGAGCGCGTCGTCCAGCGCGGCGCCCGGCTTGCCGGGATTGGTGACGCCGGTCACCGCCACCAGGGCGATGGCGATCACCGAGACTGCGCCGATCGGCATCGCCTTGCCGATGATGGCGATGATGGTGCCGATAAACAGCGCCAGCAGCTGCCAGGCATTAGGCGCGACGCCCTCCGGCACGGGAATGAGGAACCAGATAATCAGCGTGGCGGCAAGGGCGCACAGGGAAGGAAGCGGTTTGAGCGGTGTGAGTTTATCCATAACGTTCCCACTGTTCTAAACGACAAGGCGGCATCTCAATAGCGAGATGGGCGTGGGCGCAACGATCGCGCGCCATATGTCTTCAGCTTGGGCGTCCGGTTCAGCCTTCTCAATGACTTGCATCAAGAATGCCGTCGTTTGACCTCACACTTCACGCACTTTGGCGCTCATCCCGAGCGCCGCCAGCGCCAACAGCGCCGCCATCCAATACACCGAGCCATGACCGAAATTCTCCACCAGCGCGCCCTGCAGCACCCCGGCCAGGATCACCCCGGTAGATATGCTGTTGGTGAACAGCGTGGTGGCGGCGCCCGGCCGGCCCGGCATCAAATCCTGAAAATAGAGCATGCCGATACCGGCGACGATGCCGATAAACACCGCGTTGAGCAACTGCAGCGCGATCAGGGCCGGCTTGCTCTCCAACACCGTCAGCCCGAGATAAAACAGCACGCCCGCCGCCACCGCCAGCAGCATCATGTTGCGTTTGCCGAAGCGTTGGACGTAATAACCGGCCAACAGCATCGCCGGGATCTCCAACCCGGCGGCGGTGCCCATCAGCACCCCGGCCAGCCCTTCCGGCAGGCCGAGATCGGCGGTGATATACAGCGGCATATCGATGATGTACAAGGTATTGCAGGTCCACATCAGCATCGAGGCGATGAACAGCAGCCGCACATCGCGATTGCGCCAGGCGCTGGCGGGCGCAATCGGCGCGGAAGCGCCTTCCCGCAACCCTTCGCCATCCGCCGCGCGCGGCACCGAAGGCAGCATGAATCCTACCAGCAGCACGCAGACCGCGAAGGTGGCGGCGGCGATCAGGAACATCACGGTGAACCCGTAGCTGAGCGCCAGCGCAAACGACAGCGGCGGGCCGATCACCCACGCCAGCGAAAGCTGGGCGCGCATCACCGAGCTGAACATCACCACTTCACGCGCCTCGCTGTCGGCGTATTCCCGCGCCAGCGCGAAAATCTGCGGCATGGCGGTGTTGGCAACGGCGGACATCAGCACCCCGGCGGTGATTAGCGTCAGGTAGTCGCGGTTAAAGGCAAACAGCAGACAGTTGCCGACCGCCATCAGGCAGCACAGCAGGATCAGCCTGCGCCGATCGCCGCGGGTATCGGAGCGTTTGGCCAGCAGAAAACTGACGACGATGCCGGCCACCGCGTTGGCGGTGTAAAACAGCCCGACCCACAGCGGCCGCACCTTGACCTCGGTGGTCAGAAACAGGCTGAGCGTCGGCGTCAGCAACGCGCCAGCGATGCCAGAAAGAAAAGCAATCAGCAGGAATGCGGCAAAGATGGGATTGATGCGCTGTGACAACCGGCTCAGGCGTTGCATATCGTCTTCCCTGACCTCAAAGCAGAAAAAAGAACCTTAGGCCACGGCGAGAAAAATGCAAGCGCATTGCCATGACCACGCATAAAAAAACCAGTGGGTCGCCCCACTGGCTGGTGAAACAGCACCATTACTCAGAAATTGGTTGCCGGAGCCCCTACAGGTGCTCGCGATACTGCTTATCGGTCATCTCTTTGATGTCCCATTGCGTCAGGTGCGCCAGCATCGCCAGCCGCGCCTGCTCGGGCACCACGCTCAGCCAGTCTGCGCGCTGGCGGCGCACCGCGCTGAAATAGCGCTGGTAGAACTGTCTGGATAAGAAAGCTTTCATCATTACGCCCTCCCCCTTTCATTGATGAAAATTATCGGCGTAATATAGGGAAAGAAAAATTGACGAGTTGAGGCAGGAGCGTTCCTCTTTTATGTCCACGTCCCGATTGCAGCAGCAGTTCATCCGCCTGTGGCAGCGCTGCCACGGTGAAACCACCGACACCACGCTGCAGGATCTGGCGGAGGTGCTGAGCTGCTCGCGGCGCCACGTGCGCTCCCTGCTGAGCGCCATGCAGCGAGAGGGCTGGCTCACCTGGCAGGCGGAGTCGGGGCGCGGCAAACGTTCGCGGCTAACCTTCCACTACACCGGCCTGGCGCTGCAGCAACAGCGGGCCGAGGAGCTGTTGGAACAGGACCGCATCGATCAGTTGGTGCAGCTGGTGGGCGACAAAAACGTGGTGCGCCAGATGCTGCTGTCGCAGCTGGGGCGCAGTTTCCGCCAGGGGAAACATATCCTGCGGGTGCTCTACTACCGGCAGCTGTACAACCTGCTGCCCGGCTCGGCGCTGCGGCGTTCGGAGACCCATTTGGCGCGCCAGATCTTCAACGGCCTGACGCGCATAAATGAGGAAAACGGGGAACTCGAGTCCGATCTGTCCCACCATTGGCAGGCGCTGACGCCGCTGCACTGGCGGTTTTACCTGCGCCCGGCGATCCATTTTCATCACGGCCGCGAGCTGGAGATGGCGGACGTCATCACTTCCCTCTCGCGTCTGACCTCGCAACCGCTGTTCTCGCATATCGAGAGCGTCACCTCGCCGACGCCGTTCGTGATCGACGTGCAGCTGCGCAGCCCCGACCACTGGCTGCCCTGGCTGCTGGGCAGCGTGCAGGCCATGATCCTGCCGCGCGAATGGCGCGAACTGCCTGATTTCGCCCGCCATCCGGTCGGCACCGGCCCCTACCGCATGGTGCGCAACCATCCCAGCCAGATGAAGATCCACGCCTTCGACGACTATTTCGGCTATCGGGCGCTGATCGACGAGGTGAACATCTGGGTGCTGCCGGAGTTTTCCGAAGAGCTGGTGCACTCCGGCGTACAGCTGCAGGGCGATGAAACCGGCAACAGCGAGCTGGAAAGCCGGCTGGAAGAGGGCTGCTATTTCCTGCTGTTCGATCAGCGCTCCCCGCTGGCCGCCGATCCCGCCATTCGCAGTTGGCTGTGCGAATTGATCAACCCCATTTCGCTGCTGAGCCACGCCGGGCCGCTCTACCAGCGCTATTGGTCGCCGGCGTACGGCCTGCTGCCGCGCTGGCACCACAACCGCACGCTGGCGCAGCAGCCCAAGCCCGCGGGCCTGACCGAACTGACGATGACCCACTTCAATGAGCATTCGGAGTTTCACGCCATTCGCCAGGCGATCGAACCGCTGCTGGCGCAGCACGGCATCCGCCTGATTGTGCAAAGCGTGGATTACGCCACCTGGCACCAGGGCGACGCGCGCAGCGATCTGTGGCTCGGCAGCGCCAACTTCTATCTGCCGCTGGAGTTTTCGCTGTTCGCCACGCTGTACGAACTGCCGCTGGTGCAGCACTGCATGAACGAAGATCTGGCGCAGGACGCGGCGCTGTGGCGCGCCAACCGCTTGCCGCTGGCGGAGTTCTGCCAGCGTCTGGTCAGCAACCACCAGCTGCATCCGCTGTTCCATCACTGGCTGCAGTTGCACGGCCAGCGCAGCATGCGCGGCGTGCGGATGAACACCCTCGGCTGGTTCGACTTCAAGTCCGCCTGGTTTGCCCCGCCGGAGGCATAAGCGCCTTTCGCCCGGGTCGGTTAATCTTTACAATAGCGCCGTCTCAACGGGGTGCGGTAAGTCGGGCCGCATGATAAGCCCGATTTTCCGCTGAGAGCACACCCGTCGAACCTGATCCGGTCAATACCGGCGGAGGGATTTGAGCCCAGCGAACCGGCGACGCCGCCTCGCCCCCTCAGATGCCCTTGCCCCCTTATTTTTCAGGAGTGCAACGTGGTCAAAACATATCTGCCCTGCTTATTGCTGCTGTGCGCCGCGCCGGTGTTCGCCAAGCCGACGCTGACGGTTTACACCTACGATTCCTTCGCCGCCGACTGGGGCCCCGGCCCGGCGGTGAAAAAAGCCTTCGAAGCCGAGTGCGACTGTGAATTGAAGTTCGTCGCGCTGGAAGACGGCGTCTCGCTGCTGAACCGCCTGCGCATGGAAGGCAAGAACAGCGCCGCCGACGTGGTGCTGGGGCTGGACAACAACCTGTTGCAGGCGGCGCAGCAAACCGGCCTGTTCGCGCCGAGCGGCGTCGACACCGCCAAACTGACGGTGCCGGGCGGCTGGCAGGACGCGACCTTCGTGCCTTACGACTACGGTTACTTCGCCTTCGTCTACAACAAAGAAAAGCTGAAGAACCAGCCGAAAAGCCTGCAGGAGCTGGTCAGCAGCGATCGCAACTGGAAAGTGATCTACGAAGATCCGCGTACCAGCACGCCGGGCCTCGGCCTGCTGCTGTGGATGCAAAAAGTGTATGGCGACAAGGCGCCGGCCGCCTGGCAGCAGTTGGCGAAGAAGACCGTCACCGTCACCAAAGGCTGGAGCGAAGCCTACGGCCTGTTCCTGAAAGGCGAAGGCGATCTGGTGCTCAGCTACACCACCTCTCCCGCCTATCACCTGATCGAAGAGAAAAAAGATCTCTACGCCGCCGCCACGTTCAGCGAAGGCCACTACCTGCAGGTGGAAGTGGCGGGCAAGCTGAAGGCCGCCAAACAGCCTGAGCTGGCGGAGCGCTTCATGCAGTTCATGGTGACGCCGGCGTTCCAGAACACCATCCCGACCGGCAACTGGATGTACCCGGTGATCAACACCCCACTGCCCGTCGGCTTTGAGCAGATGAACGTGCCGCAGACCGCACTGCAATACAGCGCCGAAGAGGTGGCCAAACAACGCGGCGGCTGGATCCGGGCATGGCAAACCGCCGTCAGCCGCTGATCCCCCGCTGGCTCTGGCCGGGGCTGCTGGCCGCCGGCGTGATCCTGCTGGTCGCCGCGCTGGCGATGGGCTCGCTGTGGCGTCACGCGCCGGGCAGCGACTGGCGCGGCCTGTGGCAGGACAGCTACCTGTGGCACGTGGTGCGCTTCACCTTTTGGCAGGCGCTGCTGTCGGCGCTGATTTCGGTGCTGCCCGCCGTTCTGCTGGCACGCGCGCTCTATCGCCGCCGTTTCCCCGGCCGGCAGCTGCTGCTGCGGCTGTGCGCCATGACGCTGGTGCTGCCGGTGCTGGTGGCGGTGTTCGGCCTGCTCAGCGTCTATGGGCGTCAGGGCTGGCTGGCAGCGCTGTGCGGCTGGCTGGGCGTCGAGTATGGCTTCTCGCCCTACGGCCTGCAGGGCATTCTGCTGGCGCACCTGTTCTTTAACCTGCCGCTGGCCACCCGCCTGTTGCTGCAGGCGCTGGAGAACATTCCGGTGGAGCAGCGCCAGCTGGCCGCCCAGTTGGGCATGAACGGCTGGCAGCAGTTCCGTTTCGTCGAATGGCCGGCGCTGCGTCGCCAGATCCTGCCGAGCGGCGCGTTGATCTTCATGCTGTGCTTCGCCAGCTTCGCCACCGTGCTGTCGCTGGGCGGCGGGCCGCAGGCCACCACCATCGAACTGGCGATCTACCAGGCGCTGAGTTACGACTACGATCTGGGCCGCGCCGCCATGCTGGCGCTGATCCAGTTAAGCTGTTGTCTGGGGCTGGTGTTGATCAGCCAGCGGCTGAGCCAGGCGCTGCCGGTGGGCCATACCCACGCCCAGCGCTGGCGCAACCCGGAAGACAGCCTGTGGCGGCGCGTCGGCGATTTTCTGCTGATCGCCGCCGCGCTGTTGCTGTTATTGCCGCCTCTGCTGGCGGTGATCGCCGACGGCGCCAATCAGGCTATCGTCAGCGTGCTGCGCCAGCCGGTGCTGTGGCAGGCGCTGTTCACGTCGCTGCGCATCGCCCTCGGCGCCGGGCTGCTGTGCGTGGCGCTCACGATGATGCTGCTGTGGAGCAGCCGCGAGCTGAAGCTGCGGCAGCATCTGCGCGGCGGCCAGGCGCTGGAGCTGAGCGGCATGGTGATCCTGGCGATGCCGGGTATCGTGCTGGCCACCGGCTTCTTCCTGCTGCTGAGCGATACGATCGGGCTGCCGCAGTCGCCCTATGCGCTGGTGATCCTCACCAATGCGCTGATGGCGGTGCCCTATGCGCTGAAGGTGTTGGAGAACCCGATGCGCGACCTCGCCGAACGCTACAACCCACTGTGCCTGTCGCTGGATATCCACGGCTGGCAACGGCTGCGGCTGATCGAACTGCGCGCGCTGCGCCGCCCGCTGGCGCAGGCGCTGGCCTTCGCCTGCGTGCTGTCGATCGGCGATTTCGGCGTAGTCGCCTTGTTTGGCAACGAGCATTTCCGTACCCTGCCTTTTTACCTGTATCAGCAGATTGGCGCCTACCGCAGCAACGACGGGGCGGTGACCGCGCTGCTGTTGCTGCTGTTGTGCTTCCTGTTGTTTACCCTGATCGAACGCTTACCGGGGCGCCATGCTGACGCTTGAAAAACTGACCTATCTGTATGAACACCTGCCGATGCGCTTTGATCTGCGCATCCAGCCGGGCGAGCGCGTCGCGGTGCTCGGCCCCAGCGGCGCCGGTAAAAGCACCCTGCTGAGCCTGATCGCCGGTTTTCTGCCGGCGGCCAGCGGCCGGCTGCTGCTGAACGGCGAAGACCACACCGCCACACCGCCGGCCAAACGGCCGGTGTCGATGCTGTTTCAGGAGAACAACCTGTTCGCGCACCTGACGGTAGCGCAGAACATCGGGCTGGGGTTGGATCCCGGTCTGCGCTTGACTGAGCAGCAGCGCCAACAGCGGGCGCATATCGCTCGTCAGGTCGGCCTGGAAGAGCACCTGGAGCGCCTGCCGTCGCAGCTTTCCGGCGGCCAGCGTCAGCGCGCCGCGCTGGCGCGCTGTTTGATTCGCCAACGGCCGATCCTGCTGCTCGACGAGCCCTTCTCGGCGCTCGATCCGGCGCTGCGCAACGAGATGCTGCAGCTGCTGCAGACGGTGTGCGAACAGCGCAACCTGACGCTGCTGATGGTGTCGCACAACCTCGACGACGCCGCGCGCATCGCCCCGCGCACGCTGCTGGTGGTAGACGGCCGCATCTATTACGACGGCCCGACGCAGGCGCTGCTGGACGGCAGCGCGCCCGAAGCGCGCGTGCTGGGCATTTCGGGTAAAGCGTGATCTGACGCGCGTTTTTTATGCTGCGCCAATAAACCTGTTGTGCGAATTTTGCGCCTGTGTTTTTATAAAAACCTGACTCTTTTTACTGATGATAAGGTTCCCTGTGATCGCATCCTCGCTGACTTCGACCCTACTAGTTACCGCGCTACCAGCCGCGGTGGTCGTCGTGCGTGTGGTGGTGGTCGTCGGCAATGCGCCGTAGGGTCCGAATCAACGCATCGATTCCCAAACCCCGCCGGCGCAAACCGGGCGGGGTTTCTTGTTTTAGCACCCTGCCCAGCAAAGCTCACCGGCCTTGAGAAAGGACAGGAACATGGCAACTTCGGGCACGCCTCAACCGGGCACCAGCTTCACCGGCGCACAATTGATCGTTCATCTGCTGGAGCGGCAGGGTATCACCACCGTCGCCGGCATCCCCGGCGGCGCCGCGCTGCCGCTGTATGACGCGCTGAGCCAAAGCACCCGCATTCACCACGTGCTGGCGCGCCACGAACAGGGCGCGGGCTTTATGGCGCAGGGCATGGCGCGCGCCAACGGCAAAGCGGCGGTGTGCATCGCCTCCAGCGGGCCGGGCGCCACCAACCTGGTCACCGCCATCGCCGACGCCAAGCTCGACTCCATTCCGCTGGTGTGCATCACCGGTCAGGTGCCCTCCTCAATGATCGGCACCGACGCCTTCCAGGAGGTGGACACCTACGGCATTTCCATTCCGATCACTAAGCACAACCATCTGGTGCGCGATATCCGCGAGCTGCCGCAGGTGATCGGCGACGCGTTCCGCATCGCCGAATCCGGCCGCCCCGGCCCAGTCTGGATCGATGTGCCGAAAGATGTGCAAACCGCCACCATCACCCTGGAAGAGCTGCCGCCGATCGCCGTGCCGGACGCCGCCCCAACCTTCGATCCGGCGCTAGTTGCGCAGGCCGCCGCGATGATCAACCAGGCGAAACGCCCGATCCTCTACCTGGGCGGCGGTATCATCTGCGCCGACGCTCACCGGCAGGCGCTGGAACTGGCCGAGCGCGCCGGTCTGCCCACCACCATGACGCTGATGGCGCTGGGGGCGATGCCGGTGGAACACCCGCTGTCGCTGGGCATGTTGGGCATGCACGCGGCGCGCAGCACCAACTTCATTCTGCAGGAGGCCGATCTGCTGATCGTGCTGGGCGCGCGCTTCGACGATCGGGCAATCGGCAAAACCGAGCAGTTCTGCCCTAACGCCGCCATCATTCACGTGGATATCGATCGCGCCGAGCTGGGCAAGGTCAAACAGGCCAACGTGGCGATCCATGCCGACGTCGGCCAGGTACTGCAACAGCTGCTGCCGCAGATCGACACGCAGCCGCGCAGCGCGTGGCTGAGCACCGTCAACGACCTGAAGCGCGAGTTCCCGTTCAACATGCCGAACGCCGACGATCCGCTGAGCCATTACGGCCTGGTGCTGGCCGCCGCGCGCTGCGTGGACGACAGCGCCATTATCACCACCGACGTGGGCCAGCATCAGATGTGGGTGGCGCAGGCCTATCCGCTGAGTCGGCCGCGCCAGTGGCTGACGTCGGGCGGCCTGGGCACCATGGGCTTCGGTCTGCCGGCGGCGATCGGCGCGGCGCTGGCGGAGCCCGAGCGTAAAGTGCTGTGCTTCTCCGGCGACGGCAGCCTGATGATGAACATTCAGGAAATGGCCACCGCCGTCGAACACGATCTGGACGTGAAAATCATTTTGATGAACAACCAGGCGCTGGGGCTGGTGCACCAGCAGCAAACCCTGTTCTACCAGCAGCGCATCTTCGCCGCCGCCTATCCGAAGCGCACCGACTTCCTGAAGATCGCCGCCGGATTCGGGCTGGATACCTGCGATTTGAACGCCGCGGAAGATCCGCAGGCGGCGCTGGCCGAAGCGATCCAACGCCCGGGGCCCTGCCTGATTCACGCGCTGATCGATATCAACGAAAAAGTGTTCCCGATGGTGCCGCCAGGCGCCGCCAACATCGACATGATTGGAGAATAAGCCATGCTGCAACCACAAGATAAACCCCAGGTGATCCTGGAGCTGGCCGTGCGCAACCATCCCGGCGTCATGTCGCACGTTTGCGGGCTGTTCGCTCGCCGCGCGTTCAACGTCGAAGGCATTCTGTGTCTGCCGCTGAAGGACGGCCAGCAGAGCCGCATTTGGCTATTGGTCGCCGACGATCAGCGGCTGGAGCAAATGATCAGCCAGGTGGAAAAGCTGGAAGACGTGCTGCAGGTGAAGCGCCACAGCGAAGACGTGCGGGTATTTGAACAGCTGGAAGCGTTCTTTCAGTAATACGAAGGGGGCTTACGCCCCCGCAATCATTGCCCGGACAGCACCTGCCACAGCAGGTGCCGATACACCGGCATCAAGGGCTGCTGGCTCAGCAGATAACCGACCGCCAGCGCCGCCAGCCAGCTCAATCCGCAAACCACGCGCAGCCGCAGCGGCGTCAGCCAACGGCTCAGCCGATCGGCGCTGCGCTTATCCTCACGCCACCAGCGCCAGCTCAGCCACACAGCCAGCCAGATCGTGAGTGCCGCGGCGAGCAGCAGCCACTTGAACATCGCGCTGTTGGCGCCGGCGGGAATGTCGATCGCCACGCCCGCCAGGATGCCAGGGAAGAAATAGACCGGCGGCCAGGTCAGGCAACCGATGATGTTCGGCAAGGCAAACTTGTACGGCGGCAGATCGAGCATGCCGGCCACCATCGGCACCAGCGGGCGCGTCGGGCCAACGAAGCGGCCGATCAGAATGGTCGCCATGCTGTGCTGGTGCAAGGCGTGCTCGGTTTTGTCGAGCAGCGCTTTGTTCTTCTTCAGGAACGACCAGCGGTGCAAGGGCCCCTTGAAGGCGCGGCCGACGAAATAAGAGATCCAGTCGCCGAGCAGGCAGCCGACGATCCCCGCCGCCCAGGCGTAGTAGAAGTCCACCTTGCCGCTGCCGATCAGCGCGCCGATGCTGGCCATCATCACCGTGCCGGGCAGCAGCAGCCCCACCAGCGCCAGCGACTCGAGAAAAGCGACCAGCAGGACGACCATCAGGGTGAAAGCCAGCGACTGGGTGATCAAATCTTGTAAATAGGCTTCCATTACACCTCTGCGGATTATTCGGCCAAACGGGGCCGAGGATTTTCCAGCGCCGCCGCTGGCGAGTCAATCGATGAATTGTATGCGTATTTGGCAGCGCCGAACGCCGATGGACAATGACTGTATAAAAACACATACTATAATTTATCTATATTAGCGCCAAAACCGACATCTCGCTGAATGTCGCGCACGCCGCCCGGCGGAAGACGAAGGGGTTATGACAGCACTGCAACAGGGTTTCCTGCTCACTCGCCACTGGCGCGACACGCCCGCCGGCACCGAGGTCGAATTTTGGCTGGCGACCGACGCGGGCCCGCGTCAGCTGCGCTTGCCGCCGCAAATCTCGGTGGCGTTTATCCCCGCCGAACAAAAGCCGCGCGCGGAACTGCTGTTGCGCGAAGAACGGCAGGTGGAACTGAAACCGCTGGCACTGACGGATTTTCATCACCGCCCGATGCTGGGGCTGTACTGCCGCCAGCACCGTCAGCTCATCAAGCTGGAAAAACTGCTGCGGGAAGGCGGCGTTACGGTCTACGAGGCCGACATTCGCCCGCCCGAACGCTATCTGATGGAGCGCTTCATCACCGCGCCGGTGTGGTTCAACGGCCAGGCCAACGGCGGCGGGCCGCTGCTCAATGGCCAGATGAAGCCGGCGCCGGACTACCGCCCGACGCTCAGGCTGGTGTCGCTGGATATCGAAACCACCGCCCACGGCGAGCTTTACTCCATCGCGCTGGAAGGCTGCGGCCAGCGGCAGGTGTACATGCTGGGGCCGGCCAACGGCGGCGATGCGCCGCTGGATTTCGATCTGGAATACTGCGCCAGCCGCCCCCAACTGCTGGAACGACTCAACGCGTGGCTGGAGCGCCACGATCCCGACGCCATCATCGGCTGGAACCTGGTGCAGTTCGATCTGCGGGTGCTGCAAAAGCACGCCGAACGCTACCAAATCCCGCTGCGGCTGGGGCGCGGCGGCAACCTGCTGGAGTGGCGCGAGCACGGCTTCAAGCAGAACCACTTTTTCGCCGCCGCCGCCGGCCGCCTGATCATCGACGGCATCGAAGCGCTGAAGTCCGCCACCTGGAATTTTCCCTCCTTCAGCCTGGAATACGTTTCGCAGGAACTGCTGGGTGAAGGCAAGGCGATCGACAACCCTTATCAACGCATGGCGGAGATCGACCGGCGCTTCGCCGAAGACAAGCCGGCGCTGGCCCGCTACAACCTGAAGGACTGCGAGCTGGTGACGCGCATCTTCGCCAAGGCCGATCTGCTCAACTTCCTGCTGGAACGCGCCACCGTCACCGGGCTGGCGGCCGATCGCAGCGGCGGATCGGTGGCGGCCTTCAGCCACCTTTATATGCCGCGCATGCACCGCCTGGGCTTTGTCGCCCCCAACCTCGGCGAACAGCCGGAGGAACACAGCCCCGGCGGCTTCGTGATGGACTCCCGGCCCGGCCTGTACGATTCGGTGCTGGTGCTGGACTATAAAAGCCTGTACCCGTCGATCATCCGCACCTTCCTGATCGATCCGGTCGGACTGGTGGAAGGCATGCGCCACCCAAACGACGCCGATTCCGTGCCCGGCTTTCGCAACGCCCGCTTCTCGCGCAGCAAACACTGCCTGCCGGCGATCGTCGAGCAGATCTGGCAGGGGCGCGAGGCCGCCAAGCGCCAACACAACAAGCCCCTGTCGCAGGCGCTGAAGATCATCATGAACGCGCTGTACGGCGTGCTGGGATCGAGCGGCTGCCGCTTCTTCGATCCGCGGCTGGCGTCGTCGATCACCCTGCGCGGCCACGAGATCATGCGTCAAACCCGCGAGCTGATCGAAGCCGAAGGTTATCAGGTGATTTACGGCGATACCGACTCCACCTTCGTGTGGCTGAAACAGCCGCATAACGAGCAGCAGGCGGCGCAGATCGGCCGGGCGCTGGTGCTGCGGGTCAATGCCTGGTGGCAGCAGCATCTGCAGCAGCGGTTCGGGCTGGAGAACGCGCTGGAGCTGGAGTTCGAAACCCACTATTCCCGCTTCCTGATGCCGACCATTCGCGGCGCCGAACAGGGCAGCAAGAAGCGCTACGCCGGCCTGATCGCACGCGGCGGCGGCGAGGAAGAGATGGTGTACAAAGGCCTGGAAACGGTGCGCACCGACTGGACGCCGCTGGCGCAGCAGTTCCAGCAGCAGCTCTATCAGCGCATCTTCAAACGGCAGCCCTACCAGGACTATGTGCGCGACTACGTCGGCAAAACCCTGAACGGCGACTTCGACGATCAGCTGGTGTACCGCAAGCGCCTGCGCAGGAAACTCGACGACTATCAGCGCAACGTGCCGCCGCACGCCCGCGCCGCGCGCATCGCCGACGACTACAACCGCAGCCAGGGGCGGCCGCTGCAGTATCAGAACGGCGGCTGGATCAGCTACGTGATGACCGTCGCCGGGCCGGAACCGCTGGAAACGCGCCATTCGCCCATCGACTATCAGCATTACCTCGAACGCCAGCTGCAACCGGTGGCAGACGCTATACTCCCTTTCTTGCACGACGATTTCACCACGTTGGTCACCGGGCAGATGGGGCTGTTTTGAGATTGCGCCAGGTTAAGAAAAATCATCCGGTTTTGCAGGTGACGAACGCGCCGCCTTCCATTACCATAGCGCCCTTCCCAAAACTGAACCACGCTTAGCCCTGCCGTCTCGCGACGTCTGCATGGCGTGAACGGCTATTGCCCGTCAAATTTAAAACAAACCGGGATAGCAGACGTTCAGTACAGGTGCCGCGGCCCTTCCCGCCCGGTAACAAGACTTACTTACAAAGAATCGAGCCGACAATATATGCCTTTTACTCTTGGTCAACGCTGGATCAGCGACACGGAAAGCGAATTAGGACTGGGCACCGTCGTGGCGCTGGACGCGCGCATGATTACCCTGCTTTTCCCCGCCACCGGTGAAAACCGCCTCTATGCCAGAAACGATTCGCCGATCACCCGCGTGATGTTCAACCCGGGCGATACCGTCAGCAGCCACGAAGGATGGCAGCTGCAGGTGGAAGAGGTGAAAGAGGAAAACGGTCTGTTGACCTATATCGGCACCCGCCAGGACACCCAGGAGAGCGGCGTGGCGATGCGCGAAGTCCTGCTGGACAGTAAGC
Source organism: Serratia sp. LACPHL-BACT-2024-00286 (assembly GCF_043109535.1). Lineage (NCBI taxonomy): Bacteria > Pseudomonadati > Pseudomonadota > Gammaproteobacteria > Enterobacterales > Yersiniaceae > Serratia > Serratia sp. LACPHL-BACT-2024-00286. Next base: position 209,623 of record NZ_JBICNA010000006.1, on the reverse strand, counting down.
TGACCTTCAGCAAGCCGCAGGATCGCCTGTTCGCCGGCCAAATTGACCGCATGGACCGCTTCGCGCTGCGTTTTCGCGCGCGCAAGTACCAGAGCGAGCAGTATCGCCTGCCGTTCGCCGGCCTGCGCGGCATGCGCGCCAGCCTGATCCCGCACCAGCTGCACATCGCCCATGAAGTCGGCCAGCGCCATGCGCCGCGCGTGCTGCTGGCGGACGAAGTCGGCCTCGGCAAAACCATCGAAGCCGGCATGATCATCCACCAGCAGCTGCTGGCGGGCCGCGCCGAGCGCGTGCTGATCGTGGTGCCGGAAACGTTGCAGCACCAGTGGCTGGTGGAGATGATGCGCCGCTTCAACCTCTACTTCTCGCTGTTCGACGACAGCCGCTACGCCGAAGCCAAGCTCGACAGCAGCAACCCGTTCGAAACCGAACAGCTGGTGATCTGCTCGCTGGACTTCGTGCGCCGCAACAAGCAGCGCCTGGAAGAGCTGGCGGACGCCCAGTGGGATCTGCTGGTGGTCGACGAAGCGCACCACCTGGCCTGGAGCGAAGAAGCGCCGAGCCGCGAATATCAGGTGATCGAGCAGTTGGCCGAGCATATCCCCGGCGTGCTGCTGCTGACCGCCACCCCGGAACAGCTGGGCCAACAGAGCCACTTCGCGCGCCTGCGCCTGCTCGATCCAAACCGTTTCCACGACTACGGCGAGTTCGTCGCCGAGCAGCAGAAATACCGCCCGGTGGCCGACGCCGTCACCCTGCTGCTGAGCGGTAAACGCCTGGCCGACGACAAATTGAATCTGCTGGGCGAGCTGATCGACGAGCAGGACATCGAACCGCTGCTCAAAGCCGCCAACAGCGAAGGCGACAACGCCGAGCAGGCGCGCCAGGAGCTGGTTTCCATGCTGATGGATCGCCACGGCACCAGCCGCGTGCTGTTCCGCAACACCCGTAACGGCGTGAAGGGCTTCCCGCACCGCAACCTGCACCAGATCAAGCTGCCGTTGCCGACCCAGTATCAGACCGCGATCAAAGTGTCCGGTATCATGGGCGCCAAGAAGTCCGTCGAAGCGCGCGCGCGCGACATGCTGTACCCGGAGCAGATCTACCAGGAATTCGAGGGCGAAAACGCCACCTGGTGGAACTTCGACCCACGCGTCGAGTGGCTGCTGGACTACCTGCTGGCCAACCGCAACGAAAAAGTGCTGGTGATCTGCGCCAAGGCCGACACCGCGCTGCAGCTGGAGCAGGTGCTGCGCGAGCGTGAAGCGATCCGCGCCGCAGTGTTCCACGAAGGGCTGTCGATTATCGAGCGCGACCGCGCCGCCGCCTACTTCGCCTCCGAAGAGGAAGGCGCGCAGGTGCTGCTGTGTTCCGAGATCGGCTCCGAAGGCCGCAACTTCCAGTTCGCCAGCCAGCTGGTGATGTTCGATCTGCCGTTCAACCCGGACCTGCTGGAACAGCGTATCGGCCGTCTGGACCGTATCGGCCAGATGCACGATATCCAAATCATGGTGCCTTACCTGGAGCACACCGCGCAGGCGGTGCTGGGCCGCTGGTTCCACGAGGGGCTGGACGCCTTCGAACACACCTGCCCGACCGGCCGCACCATCTACGACAGCTGCTACGAGCAGTTGATCGGTTATCTGGCCGCGCCGACCGAACAGGAAGGCTTCGACGAATTCATCCACGCCTGCCGCCAGCAGCACGATCAGTTGAAAGCGCAGCTGGAACAGGGCCGCGACCGCCTGCTGGAGATGCACTCCAACGGCGGCGACAAAGCCCAGGCGCTGGCTGCCGCCATCGCCGAGCAGGATAACGACGTCAATCTGGTGGGCTTCGCGCTCAACCTGTTCGACATCGTCGGCATCAATCAGGAAGACCGCAGCGACAACTTGATCGTGCTGACGCCGTCCGATCATATGCTGGTGCCGGACTTCCCGGGCCTGCCGCAGGACGGCTGCACCGTCACCTTCGACCGCGATCGGGCGCTGTCGCGCGAAGACGCGCAGTTCGTCAGCTGGGAGCACCCGATCATCCGCAACGGCCTGGATCTGATCCTGTCCGGCGATACCGGCAGCTGCGCGGTGTCCCTGTTGAAAAACAAAGCGTTGCCGGTCGGCACCCTGTTGGTTGAGCTGGTGTACGTGGTGGAGGCTCAGGCGCCGAAGCACCTGCAGCTGACCCGCTTCCTGCCGCCGACGCCGATCCGCATGCTGATGGATCGCAAGGGCACCAATCTGGCGGCGCAGGTCGAGTTCGAAAGCTTCAACCGCCAGCTGAACGCGGTCAACCGCCACACCTCCAGCAAGCTGGTCAACGCCGTGCAGCAAGACGTGCACGCCATGCTGCAGCAGGCGGAAAGCCTGGTGGAAGCGCAGGCGCGCACGCTTATCGAACAGGCGAAGCAAGAGGCGGACGACAAGCTGAGCGCCGAGCTGGCGCGTCTGGAAGCGCTGAAGGCGGTCAACCCGAACATCCGCGACGACGAAGTCGAAGCGCTGGAGTTCAACCGCCGTCAGGTGCTGGCCAACCTTAATGAAGCCGGCTGGCGTCTCGACGCCATTCGTCTGGTGGTGGTCACCCACCAGTAACCGGCGCGACGCGGGGCGGCAACCGCCTCCCCGTTCGGCCCTTTTCGCGGAGCCAAGATGGAACCCTACAATCCCCCGCAGGACCCGCTGCACATCCTGTATCAGGATGAACACATCATGGTGGTCAACAAGCCCAGCGGCTTGCTGTCGGTGCCCGGCCGCGCGCCGGAAAACAAAGACAGCCTGATGACCCGCATTCAGGCCGATCATCCGGCCGCCGAATCGGTGCACCGGCTGGACATGGCCACCAGCGGGGTGATCGTGGTGGCGCTCAACAAGGCCGCCGAGCGCGAGCTGAAGCGTCAGTTCCGCGAACGCGAACCGAAGAAATCCTATATCGCCCGCGTTTGGGGGCATATGGCGCATGACGAAGGGTTGGTGGATTTGCCGCTGATCTGCGACTGGCCGAACCGGCCGCTGCAAAAGGTGTGTTTTGACACCGGCAAAGCGGCGCAAACGGAGTATCGGGTGCTGTCGCGCGACGCCGACGGCAGCACCCGCGTGATGCTGACGCCGATCACCGGCCGCTCGCACCAGCTGCGGGTGCACATGCTGGCGCTGGGGCACCCAATCCTCGGCGACGGTTTCTACGCCCCGCCGGAGGCTAAGGCGATGGCGCCGCGGCTGCAGCTGCATGCGCAAGAGCTGCGCATCACCCATCCCGCCTTCCAGACGCCGATGCACTTTCGCGCCGAGCCGGATTTCTAAGCGCATCACCCAGGGATACCCTAAATAATTCGAGTTGCAGGAAGGCGGCAACTAAGCGCAGCCCCGGGAGCGTACAAAAAGTACGTGACCGGGGTAAGCGCGGGCAGCCAACACACCTGCAGCTCGAAGTATGACGGGTATCGTTATTTGAAGCCTTTCTCGCGTTTGATCAGGTCGTACGCCGCCTGAATCTCCTGCGCTTTCTGCTTGGCCATTTCCATCATCTGCGGCGGCAAGCCTTTCGCCACCAGCTTATCCGGATGATGTTCGCTCATCAGCTTACGGTAGGCGCGTTTGATGGTGGCGGCATCGTCGCTGCTGCGCACGCCGAGCACCTTGCACGCATCGTCGAGCGTCGGGCCGCGCTGAGCCTGCTGATAACCGCCCTGCGAATACCCACCCTGCTGACCACCGCCGAACTGACGCCCGCCCTCCATCATGCTGAGGAACTGGTCGAACTGCGCGCGCGAAATGCCCAGCTCTTCGGCGATGACGTACAGCACCTGACGTTCGTTCGGGTGCAACGAGCCGTCGGCGAACGCCGCCTGAATCTGAATTTCCAGAAACATCCGAATCAGATCGAAGCGGCCAAAACAGATGCTGCGGAACTGCTGCAGCGTCTCACGCAGCGGGAACTGGCTCTGTTTGCCCTCGCGAAACGCCTGCTGCGCCGCGGTGCGCGCTTCGCCGTGCAGCTGCAGACGATCCATGAACAGGCTGGCGATCTGGATATCCGCCTCGGTAACGCGTCCTTTGGATTTGGTCAGGTGGCCCATCACCTGAAAAGTGGTGCGGAAAAACAGCGTTTGCCGCGTTTGCTGGTCGGTGAAGAACCCCCGGCTGCGCTTGTTGCTGCGCGCCGTATCGATCATATGACCGATAATCAGCCCCAGAACTACACCCCAGAATCCCGCGCCAGACCAAATGGCGACGATGACGCCGAGCAGTTTTCCCCAATACTGCATATACTCCTCAATTATCATGCCGAAAGCCGCCCGCCCCCTTCGCTTCAGGAAAGGGCGCAGGCGATTTTTCCCAGAATTTGGATTATCATACCTGTCATTTATCTTTGCGCCTAACGACGACGCAAGTAAACGGCTGGATTTAGCACTAGCGCAACGCAGATGAGTAATATAGTCTCTGACCGTTTGCCGGACATGACGCCTCTGATGACGGAACACCAAAACCGCGTATGAAAAAAAGTTTCCCAACACTGCTGGCCACGATGATTTGGACGGCACTCTACAGTCAGCACGCGCTGGCTGATCTGGCCGAGCAATGCATGCTTGGCGTTCCCGTTTACGACAAACCTTTGGTCAGCGGCGATCCAAACAGCCTGCCGGTCACCATCAATGCCGATGACTCGCGCGCCGACTATCCGAAAAGCGCCCTGTTCAGCGGCAACGTGCATATCGAGCAGGGCAACAGCACCCTGACCGCCAAAGAAGTCGAGCTGAACCAGACGCAAGACCCTGGCCAGGCGGAGCCGGTGCGCACCGTCACCGCCACCGGCGACGTGCACTACAGCGACAATCAGATCAAACTGAAAGGCCCGAAGGCCTGGTCGAACCTGAACACCAAAGATACCGACGTCTATGAAGGCGACTACCAAATGGTAGGCCGTCAGGGGCGTGGCGACGCCGACAAGATGAAAATGCGCGGCGCCAACCGTTACACCATTCTGGAAAACGGCACCTTTACCTCCTGTCTGCCGGGCGACGACAGCTGGAGCGTGGTCGGCTCCGAAGTGATCCACGATCGCGAAGAGCAGGTGGCGGAAGTGTGGAACGCCCGCTTCCGCATCGGCGGCGTGCCGGTGTTCTACAGCCCGTACCTGCAATTGCCGGTCGGCGACAAGCGCCGTTCCGGCTTCCTGATCCCGAACGCCAAGTACGGCAGCAACAACGGCTTCGAGTTCATGTTGCCGTACTACTGGAACATCGCGCCGAACTACGACGCCACCATCACGCCGCACTATATGTCCAAGCGCGGCCTGCAGTGGCAGACCGAGTTCCGCTATCTGGTGCAGCCGGGCCTCGGCCTGATGGAATTCGACTGGCTGCCGGACGACAAGGAATACGGCAAAGATCATGACGACAGCAAGCGCTGGCTGTTCTACTGGAACCACAACGGCGTCATGGATCAGGTGTGGCGCTTCAACGTCGACTACACCAAGGTCAGCGATTCCAAATACTTCACCGATCTGGACTCCAAGTACGGTTCCACCACCGACGGCTACGCCACGCAGAAATTCAGCCTCGGCTACGCCAATGAGAACTGGAACGCCACGCTGAGCTCCAAGCAGTTCCAGATTTACGACGATACCGATCGCTCACAGTCGGAATCGTATAAAGTTCAGCCGCAGCTGGATCTGAACTACTACAAAAACGACCTCGGCCCGTTCGATTTCCATATTTACGGCCAGGCGGCCAAGTTCACCAGCGTCAACCCGTACAGCCCGGACGCCACCCGTCTGCATATGGAGCCGACGCTCAACCTGCCGCTGACCAACGGCTGGGCCAGCCTGAACACCGAAGCCAAGGTGATGGCGACCCACTACCAGCAGGATATTCCTGACGGTTTCGCCGCCAACTACCAGAGCCGCAAAGGCGCCGTTGCACCGGAGCTTGATGATTCGGTCAACCGCGTATTGCCGCAGTTCAAGGTCGACGGCAAGCTGGTGTTCGAACGCCCGATGATCTGGGCCGAAGGCGCCACCCAGACGCTGGAGCCGCGCGTACAGTACCTGTACGTGCCCTACCGCGACCAGAGCAACATCTACACCTACGACACCACGCTGCTGCAGACCGACTACTCCGGCCTGTTCCGCGACCGCACCTACAGCGGCCTGGATCGCATCGCTTCGCAGAACCGCGTCTCCACCGGTTTGACCACCCGCATTTATGATGACGCGCTGGTTGAACGTTTTAACGCTTCCGTGGGTCAAATCTACTACTTCAGCCGTTCGCGCACCGGCGATCAGGTAACCGGGTACGACAACAACGACGATACCGGCAGCGTGGCCTGGGCCGGCGATACCTATTGGAAAATCGACGATCGTTGGGGCCTGCGCGGCGGCCTGCAGTACGACACCCGCCTGAACAGCGTCTCGCTGGGCAACGGCGTGGTGGAATACCGCCAGGATGCCGAGCGCGTGGTGCAGTTGAACTACCGTTACGCCACGCCGGAATACATCCAGACGGCGTTGAACACCAAAACGGTTCCGGCCTTCCAGGACGGCATATCGCAGGTGGGCATCACCGGCAGCTGGCCGATCGCCGATCGTTGGGCGGTGGTCGGGGCGTATTACTACGACACCCGCGCCAAACAATCCGCCGATCAGCTGGTGGGGCTGAAGTACAACACCTGCTGCTGGGCAGTGACCCTGGGCTATGAGCGCAAGATCACCGACTGGAACAACAGCAACAGCGTTTACGACAACAGAGTTTCGTTCAACGTCGAACTGCGCGGCCTGAGCAGCGATCATAGTCTCGGCTCCGCAGAAATGCTGCGCTCCGGCATTCTGCCGTATCAGCGCGCATTCTGACGCTTTGCAACACTTTGAAAACGAGAACTTTCACCCGCATTTGCGGATTACATAATGGGAAATGTATGAAGAACTGGAGAACGCTTATTCTCGGATTGGTGGTTTGCGCCAATGCCGCGTTCGCAGCACCCCAAGAAGTGGATAAAGTCGCCGCCGTCGTGGATAACGGCGTGGTACTCGAAAGCGACGTCAACGGTCTGTTGCAGTCAGTGAAGCTCAACGCCCAGCAGGCCGGCCAGCAATTGCCGGACGACAAGACGCTGCGCCATCAGATCATCGAACGCCTGATCATGGATAACATCCAGCTGCAGATGGCCAAGAAAATGGGCATCACCGTGTCCGACGCCGATCTGGACAAGGCGATCGCCAACATCGCCGCGCAAAACAAGATGAGCGTCGATCAGCTGCGCAGCCGCCTGTCGTACGAAGGGTTGAACTACAACACCTACCGTTCGCAGATCCGCAAAGAGATGCTGATCTCCGAAGTGCGTAACAACGAAGTGCGCCGTCGCGTCACCATCCTGCCGCAGGAAGTGGACGCGCTGGCGAAACAGGTGGGCGCGCAGAACGGCAGCGACACCGAAATGAACATCAGCCACATCCTGATCCCGCTGCCGGAGAATCCGTCGCAGCAGCAGGTCGACAAAGCCGAAGAGCTGGCCAAACGCCTGGTGGGTGAGATCAACAGCGGCGCCGACTTCGGCAAGCTGGCGATCACCTACTCCGCCGATTCTCAGGCGCTGAAAGGCGGCAACATGGGCTGGGGCAAGCTGCAAGAGATCCCGACCCTGTTCGCGGAACGTCTGGTGAGCGCCAAGAAAGGCGACGTCGTCGGCCCAATCCGTTCCGGCGTCGGCTTCCACATCCTGAAAGTGAACGACATCCGCGGCGCGAGCCAGTCGGTGTCGGTTACCGAAGTGCACGCCCGTCACATCCTGCTGAAACCTTCGGTGGTGCTGACCGACGATCAGGCGCGCGCCAAGCTGCAATCCGTGGCGGAAGCGATCAAGAGCGGCCGCGCCAAGTTTGCCGACGAAGCCAAACAGCTGTCGCAGGATCCGGGTTCTGCCATGCAGGGCGGCGATCTGGGCTGGGCTTCCCCGGACATCTACGATCCGGCCTTCCGCGATGCGTTACTGAAGCTGAGCAAGGGTGAAATCAGCGCGCCGGTCCACTCTTCCTTCGGCTGGCACCTGATTCAGCTGCTGGACACTCGTCAGGTGGATAAGACCGACGCCGCGCAGAAAGATCGCGCTTACCGCATGCTGTTCAACCGTAAATTCGCCGAAGAAGCGCAGACCTGGATGCAGGAACAGCGCGCCCAGGCTTACGTGAAGATCCTCGATGGCAGCGATGCACAGCAATAAACGCGTCGTCATTACCCCCGGCGAACCCGCCGGGGTAGGGCCGGATTTGGTAGCAGCGCTGGCGCAACAGGATTGGCCTGTTGAGCTGGTGGTGTGCGCCGATCCGGCCCTGCTGCTTGAACGCGCCAAGCGTTTGGGCCTGCCGCTGACGCTGCGCGACTACCAGCCGCAGCAACCGGCCGAAGCGCAACGCGCCGGCACGCTGACCGTGCTGCCGGTGCCGCTCGCTCACCCGGTCACCGCCGGGGAGCTGAACGTCGGCAACAGTGCCTACGTGGTGGAAACCCTGGCGCGCGCCTGCGACGGCTGCCTCAACGGCGAATTCGCTGCGCTGATCACCGGCCCGGTGAACAAGGGCGTGATCAACGACGCCGGCGTGCCGTTTATCGGCCATACCGAATTCTTTGCCGATCGCAGCCGCTGCGATCGCGTGGTGATGATGCTCGCGACCGAAGAGCTGCGCGTGGCGCTGGCGACCACCCACCTGCCGCTGCTGGCGGTGCCGGGCGCCATCACGCAACAGAGCCTGTTCGAAGTCATCCGCATCCTCGACCACGATCTGAAAACCAAATTTGGCATCGCCCGGCCGCACATTTACGTCTGCGGCCTGAACCCCCACGCCGGGGAAGGCGGCCATATGGGGCACGAAGAGATAGACACCATCATCCCTGCGCTCGACGCGCTGCGCGCTGAGGGCATCCATCTTGTCGGCCCGCTGCCGGCGGACACCCTGTTCCAGCCCAAATATCTGCAAGATGCCGATGCGGTGCTGGCGATGTATCACGATCAGGGGCTGCCGGTGCTAAAATACCAAGGGTTCGGCCGCGCGGTGAATATCACCCTCGGTTTGCCTTTCATACGCACCTCGGTCGACCACGGTACCGCTCTGGAACTGGCCGGCACCGGCACCGCCGATGTCGGCAGTTTCCAAACGGCCCTGAATCTCGCCATTAAAATGATAATTAATTGTAATGAATAACAGAGTCCACCAAGGGCACTTTGCCCGCAAACGCTTTGGACAAAACTTTTTAACCGATCAGTTTGTCATCGATAGCATTGTCTCCGCCATTCACCCGCAGCCGGGCGAAGCGGTGGTCGAGATCGGCCCCGGCCTCGGCGCCTTGACCGAGCCGGTCGGCGCGCGCATGGACCGCATGACGGTGATCGAACTGGACCGCGATCTGGCCACCCGGCTGGAAAACCACCCGCGGCTGAAAGACAAGCTGACCATCCACCAGCAGGACGCCATGACGGTGAATTTCGCCGAACTGGCCGAGGAAGCTGGCCAACCGCTGCGCGTATTTGGTAACCTGCCGTACAATATTTCGACGCCGCTGATGTTCCACCTTTTCAGCTATACTCAGGCAATCCGCGACATGCACTTTATGTTGCAAAAAGAGGTGGTCAACCGTCTGGTGGCCGGCCCGAACAGCAAGGCCTACGGGCGTTTGACCGTGATGGCGCAGTACTACTGCAACGTCATTCCGGTGCTGGAAGTGCCGCCGACCGCGTTCGCGCCGCCGCCGAAGGTCGATTCCGCCGTGGTGCGTCTGGTGCCGCACAGCGTGCTGCCGAATCCGGTGGGCGACGTGCGCATGCTGAGCCGCATCACCACGCAGGCGTTCAACCAGCGGCGGAAAACCATCCGCAACAGCCTGGGCGACCTGTTCACGCCGGAGCAGCTGACGGAGCTGGGCGTCGATCCTTCGCTCAGAGCAGAAAATATTTCTGTGGCGCAGTACTGCAAGCTGGCGAACTGGCTGTCAGCCAATCCGGCGCCGCAGCAATAAGGAGTTGTTGTCATGATTGATTCGCCCCGCGTGTGTATTCAGGTTCAGAGCATCTATGTGGAATCACAGTCGATCCCTGAAGAAGAGCGTTACGTCTTCGCCTATACCATCACCATCCGCAATCTGGGGCGGACCGACGTGCAACTGCTGGGCCGTTACTGGCTGATCACCAACAGCAACGGCCGCCAAACCGAAGTTCAGGGCGAAGGCGTGATCGGCGAACAGCCCGTCATTCCGCCCGGCGGAGAGTTTCAGTACACCAGCGGCGCCATTCTGGAAACGCCGCTGGGCACCATGGAAGGCCATTACGAAATGGTTGACCACCAGGGTCAGCCGTTCCGCACCGCTATTCCCGTGTTTCGCTTAGCCATTCCAACGCTGATCCATTAATTATGTCGACATACCTTATCGGCGACGTTCACGGCTGTTTCGATGAACTGAAGTCGCTGCTGGCTCAGGTTGCGTTCGATCCCGAGCGCGATCAACTGTGGCTGACCGGCGATCTGGTGGCGCGCGGCCCCGCCTCGCTGGACGTGCTGCGCTTTGTGCGCTCGCTCGGCCCGGCGGTGCGCATGGTGCTGGGCAACCACGATCTGCACCTGCTGGCGGTTTACGCCGGCATCAGCCGCAACAAACCCAAAGATCGCATCACCCCGCTGCTGGAGGCCCCGGACGCCGACGAGCTGATCAACTGGCTGCGCCGCCAACCGGTGCTGCAGGTGGATGATGAGCAAAAACTGGTGATGGCGCACGCCGGCATCACCCCGCAGTGGGATATCGACACCGCGAAAATGTGCGCGCGCGAAGTGGAAGCGGTATTAAGCAGCGACAGCTACCCGCTGTTCCTCGACGCCATGTACGGCGATATGCCGAACAACTGGACGCCGGAGCTGAGCGGCCTGGCGCGTCTGCGTTTCAGCACCAATGCGCTGACGCGCATGCGTTATTGCTTCCCCAACGGCCAGCTCGACATGATCTGCAAAGATGCGCCGGGCACCGCGCCCGCGCCGCTGAAACCGTGGTTCGATCTGCCACGCCTGGTGGATCCGGAATACACCATCGTCTTCGGCCACTGGGCCTCGCTGGAAGGCAAGGGCACGCCGGAAGGCGTGATCGGGCTGGACACAGGCTGCTGCTGGGGCGGCGATCTGACGATGCTGCGCTGGGAAGACCACCGTTACTTCACGCAGCCCGCTAATCGCGGCGAGGCGCCCGACCACGCCGGCAGGCTGGCCGCGTTCTGAAAACATCAAGGCGGCCCCAGGCCGCCTTTGCTCTCTTTAGCGCCTTACGCCCCAATCACCCCGCCATCTTCACGCGTGATCATCAACACCGATGAACGCGGGCGCGGGCTGTTGTTTGGGAAGTGCGAATCGCCCTCTTCTCCCGGATGCTGCACGTTGACGAACATCGTCTTGTAGTCCGGGGTGAAGGTGATGCCAGTCAGTTCGCAGGACTTCGGCCCCACCATGAAACGGCGAATTTCGCCGCTGATCGGATCGCCCACCAGCATCTGGTTGTTGCCCTGCCCGGCGTAATCGCCCTTGTTGCTGTACTTGCCGTCGGTGAGGATCCACAGGCGGCCGGCGCGATCGAAGCCCAGCCCATCAGGGCTGTTGAAGGTATTTTCCGACGTGATGTTCGGCGTGCCGCGGTTGACGCCTTCCGGGTGGGCGATCGGGTTGCCGCACAGCGCATAGATGTCCCAGGCGAAGGTGCCGGCGGTGGCGTCGCCGCCCTCGTCCCAGCGAATGATCTGGCCATAGATATTGTTCGGCCGCGGGTTGGCGGCGTTCAGCGGCATCCCTTCCTCGCCGCGCTTGCTGTTGTTGGTCAACGTGCAGTACGCGCGGCCGTCATGCGGGTTCACCGCGATCCACTCCGGGCGATCCATTTTGGTGGCGCCGACCTGCTGCGCCGCCTTGCGGGCGAAGATCAGCACTTCAGCCTCGTCGCGGAAACCGTTCTCCGGCGTCAGGCCGTTCTTGCCGAACTCGAGCGCAATCCAGCGCCCTTTGCCCTTCAGCGGCGTGCCGGCCTCATCGCCGTCGAACTGCGCCACGTACAGCGTCCCTTCGTCCAGCAGCGTGCGATTGTTGGCCGGATTGGCGGCGTCGACCACGCCTTTGGAAACGTACTTATAGATATGTTCGCCGCGTTCATCGTCACCCATGTACACCACCAAACGGCCATCTTTGGCCACGGTCACCGCCGCGTTCTCGTGCTTGAAGCGGCCCAGCGCGGTGTGCTTGATGGGCGTCGAGGTCGGATTCAGCGGGTCAATCTCGACGATCCAGCCGTGGCGGTTGAATTCGTTGGGGTTCTTCGCCACGTCGAAGCGCTCGTCATAGTCCGGCCAGTTGCGCTCCGGTTCGCTGGCCTTCAGCGTGTAGCGCTTCTGTTCCGGCGTGGTTTTGTAATCAGCCTGATGAGTGCCAAAGTAGGTATCGAAGTTTTCTTCGCAGGTCAGGTAGGTGCCCCACGGCGTCTTGCCGTTGGCGCAGTTGCCGAAAGTGCCCAGCACCTTGCGCCCGCTCGGATCGGCGGCGGTCTGAAGCAGCGGGTGCCCGGCGGCCGGGCCGCTGAACTGCATTTCGGTATTGGCGGTGATGCGGCGGTTATAGCGCGACGGGCGCTCCACCTCCCAGCGCTGGCCGTCGCCGACGCGCTTTACCGCCACGATGGAGACGCCGTGCGCCGCCTGCGATTTACGCACCTCTTCCAGGCTGGTGGCCTTGGCGCCGCCGTGAGCGAACAGGTACTGCTCGTTAACGTATTCGTTATTGATGGCCATCACGCCATGATTGTCATCGATCGGGAAGAAGCTCATGCCGTCGTTATTGTCGCCGAACTGTTTTTCCTGATCGGCGGCGCTGTTGTTGCCCTGCGGATCGAAGGCCGGCGCGCCGTCTACCAGCGGCTCGCCCCAGGAGATCAGTACCTCGGCGCGGTAGCCCGGCGCGATGGTCACCTCATCGGCGGTAGACGCGGCGATGCCCTGAAAGCCCAACAGCTTGTTCGGCGGCAGATCCTCGGCCAACGCCTCACTGGAGACCGACCAGATGCCGCCGCCGAGAAAACCGGCCAGGCCGACGGCGCCGGCGCTGCCGAGCAGCAGTTTGCGGCGAGTGGGATCGATCAGGCGGTCGGCGTCTAATTGCTCAATTTGCTTGGTCATAGCGTGGTTACCTTTTTAGTTATGGCGCCGCAGTCAAGATTCACCAGAGTTGCCGTGGCGCTCGGAGTTGGACTTCATACTAATCAGGTAATGTGACGGAAAGGTTACAAACGACGGGCGCAAAAAGGCCGGGGGCGCAATTGCTTGCGCCCCCGGGGAGAGTTGGCTAACACGCTTAAATCAGCGGCGCTGCAGGATTTCGAAGCAGTAGCTGTGCGAGTTCAGATCGTCGGCGTCGTGGAATTCGCTGAACGTGGTTTCCCACTCGTCCGGCTCGTAATCCGGGAAGTGGGTATCGCCACCGACTTCGGCGTCGATGTGCGTCAGGTACAGGCGATCGGCGCGCGGCAGCAGCTGGGTATAGATGCGCCCACCGCCGATCACCATCACTTCTTCCACCTCGCCCGCGGCGGCCAGCGCTTCATCCAGCGAGGTCACCCAGGTCACCCCGGCGGCATTGCCCGGGCGGCTGCTCAAAACGATATTGTGGCGGCCCGGCAGCGGGCGGCCGATGGACTCGAAGGTCTTGCGGCCCATAATAACCGGCTTATTCAACGTGTTGCGTTTAAACCACGCAAGGTCCGCCGGCAGGTGCCACGGCATGGCGTTTTCCATGCCAATAACGCGATCCGCCGCCAAGGCAGCGATCAGGCTGATAATCATTGTTTAACCCTGTGTAGGCAGCAAAATTGGTGACACTATACGTAAAGGCCTGAGTGCCGTCGATAGGCTAATCAAGCAAGATGAATATATAAGATAGCTCTTATCAGTATATCTAATAACCAACGATCTCCCGCCAGGTCATTTCACACGCCGGGGCGTTTACGGTACAGCCACAGGCCCGGCAACGACAGGCCGATCGACAATGCGCCAACGATAAAACTGGCCTTGAGGAAGTTGGTGATCATGGTCTCCATCAGGGCTTCGCTGTAGCCCAGATGCGAGATCTCCACCACCGTTATCATCGCGGTATAGGCGGAAATGCCGGGGAACATCGGGATCACCGCCGCCACGGTGAACACCTTCGGATGCGCCAGCAGCCAGCGCGACCAGTAGATACCGATGATACCGATCAGGATCGCCGCCAGCAGCGAGGCCCACTCAATGTTCATGCCGCCATGCATCATCAGCATGCGCGAGCCGCGCCCGATAGCCCCGAGCAACGCGCAATAGCGCAGCGCGCGCAGCGGCACGTTGAACACCATGGCGAAGCCCAGCGCCGGCACCGCCGCCAACAGCATCTCCTGCAACAAGGCCCACAGCAGACTCATGACCACCCCCGCAGATCCCACAGCGACATCGCCATCACCACCCCGATGCAGGTCGCCAGCGTCAGCAGGCTGGCCATCGCCCAACGCGCCAGCCCGGTATTGACGTGCCCCTTGAACATGTCTGCCACCGCGTTGATCAGCGGGAAGCCCGGCACCAGCAACAGCACGCTGGCGGCCATCGCCACGCTCGAGGTGTCTTTAAAAGCCGGCAGGCGCAGCAGCAGTCCGGAGATCGACGTAGCGACAAACGCCGTCAGGCAAAAATTGATCAGCGGATTCATATGGCGGGCGGTGAGGATTTGGCGCACCAGCATCGCCGCGCCGCTGGCGATAAAGGTCACCAGGAAAGCATCGCCGCCGCCGCCGTTGAGCATGCTGAAACACCCGCAGGACAACCCCACCATCAGCACCACCAGCCAGCGCGGGTAACGCAGCGGCCGGATCCTGTCAAAGCGGCGCGCCACGTCGTGCGCATCCGCCAGGTGGTGCTCGGCGAGGATCACGATATGCTGCACTTCGGTCACCACCTGCATATTGATGCCGCGATCGACGTTCTTGCGGGTGGTGGTCAGGCAGGCGCCGTGGCTGAGGGTGGTCAACACCACCGCATTGGCGGAGATCGAGCTTTCCACGCTGTCCATCCCCAGCGCCAGCCCCAGGCGGGTCGACAGCTGTTCCACCACCGTGCTCTCGGCGCCGTGCTGCAACAGCAGCAGCGCGCATTGAATGCACAGGCGGGTAATTTCACGCTGTTGCCGGTGCGGCTCCGGCCGGTCTGTGGCGTTAGTCTGCTGCATGGTGCTCCGTTGCTGGCGGTAGATGAATTATTATCATAGAGCCTAACAATACCTCATTGGGTTGATGCGCATCAGAGGAAGCGGCGTTATTATCGCCAGAACTCTGTCTTTTGCGCGAGACGCTCCCATGCTTGAAACTTCGCTGTTCGTCGCCGGCATTGCCGCCCTCGGCATGCTCTCCCCCGGCCCGGATTTTTTCCTGGTGATCAAAAACGCCGCCCGCTATCCGCGGCTGGCAGCCATGATGACCGCCTTCGGCGTGATCTGCGGCGTCGCCACCCACATGTCCTACTGCGTCGCCGGGCTGGCGGTGGTGATCACCACCACGCCGTGGCTGTTTAACCTGCTGAAATACGCCGGGGCGGTCTATCTGGTGTGGATCGGCATCCAGGCGCTGCTTTCGCGCGGCGGCGGCAAGATGAACGTCAGCAATCTGCCGCAGCAGCAGGTCAGCCTGAAGAGCGCCTTTGCGCAAGGCTACCTGTGCAACCTGCTGAACCCGAAGGCCACCCTGTTCTTCCTGGCGGTGTTCACCCAGGTGCTGCAGATCGATTCCGGTCTGGGCGACAAGCTGTGGTACGCGGGGATTATTCTCGGCCTGTCGGTTATCTGGTGGCCGCTGCTGGTGTTCCTGATCCAGAGCGGGCCGGTACGCCGCGGGTTGGAAAAGACCCAGAAGATCGTCGACAAGCTGCTGGGCGGCATGCTGATCGCCTTGGGCATCAAGGTCGCGCTGAGCTAAGCAAAAGAAGGGGCGCCAATCTGGCGCCCCTACTCTTATCCTTTGGCTTCCACCACCTCGTCCTCCGGCGCCTTGCCATCGATACTGCCGCGCCAGCCGGTCTGCTGCACCCGCGCCAGCCGATTCTGATCCTGCTCGATGGCCGCGCTGAGCATCTCCTTGGCCCGCTGCAGGCTGGCGATGCGGAACTCGGTGTCCTGATAATTCTCCAGCGTGTCTTCCAGCATCTTCAGGTTATAGCGGCGGAACGTGTCCGCCTTCTCGCGCGCCTCATAGGCGTCCAGCCCCAGCAGCTCCAGCGTTTCACGGCCGACGCGCAGCGAGCTTTCGAAGGTTTCGCGCTCCGGTTTTTCCACCCCCAACTGCCGCAGCTGATACCAGTGATCGACGTCGCGCGCCCGCGCCACCACCTTCAGATGCGGGAAGTGCTGCCTGGCCAGCTCGGTTAGCGCCAGACTGTCTTCCACGTCATCGATGGCGTTGATCAGCACCTTGGCGTGGGCGGCGCCAGCGGCCTCCAGCAGATCGGCGCGCGTGGCGTCGCCGTAGAACACCTTGGTGTCGAATTTGCGCAGCGTTTCGATATGGTCCGGATCGTGATCCAGCACCACGGTGTGTACGCCGTTGGCCAGCAGCAAGCGGCCGGCGATCTGGCCGAAACGGCCGAAGCCGGCGATGATCACGCTGGCATTTTCGTCGTCGATGACGTCCGCCGGGCGCTCCTCTTTCGGCGCATTTTTCTCCAGCTGCGCGGCGATCACCAACAGCAGCGGCGTGGCCGCCATCGACAGCGCCACCGCCAGCGTCAGCGATTTGGCCCATTCGACCGGCAGTACGCCGGCCAGCTGCGCGGCGCTGAAGATCACGAAGGCGAATTCACTGCCCTGCCCCAGCAGAATGGCAAACAGGCCGCGCTGGCGCTTCGGCACGCCGAGCAGCGGCCCAATCAGCCACAGCAGCGCCGCCTTGATCAGCATAAAGCCCAGCAACAGCGAGGCGATCAGCAGCGGGTGATGGAACAGCGTGCCGAAGTCGATCGACATGCCGACGCCGATAAAGAACAGCCCCAGCAGCAGCCCTTTGAACGGCTGAATATCGCTCTCCAGCGCGTGGCGGTATTCCGAGCTCGCCAGCAGCACCCCGGCGAGGAACGCCCCCATCGCCATCGACAGCCCGGCCATCTCCAGCAGGATGCCGAAACCGAACACCAGGAACAGCGCCACGGCGCTGAACACTTCGCGCATGCCCGAACGGGCGACGAAGTGCAGCAGCGGGCGGGTGACGTAGCGGCCGAGCAGCACCACCATCGTCAACGCGCCCACCACCTTGGCCGCCGACAGCACGAAAGCGCCCAGCGTGGTGGTGGCGCCGCTGCTGGCCAGCAGCGGGATCATCGCCACCAGCGGGATCGCCGCGATATCCTGGAACAGCAGCACCGCAAACGCGCTGCGGCCGATCGGCGACGGCGTCAAATTGCGTTCGCTCATCGCCTGCATGGCAATGGCGGTGGATGAGAGGGCCAGCGTCAGGCCGATCAGCAGCGCCACCTTCCAGTTGAGGCCGAGGAAGTAACAGAAGGCGCTCAACGCCAGGCCGCAGCCCACCATCTGAATGCTGCCGCCGCCGAACACCGAGGCGCGCAGCGTCCACAGCCGCTTGGGATCCAGCTCCAGGCCGATGATAAACAGCATCAGCACCACGCCGATCTCGGCGAAGGTCAGGATCGACTCGGCGTCCGACACCAGCTTCAGCCCCCAGGGGCCAATGATGCAGCCGGCGATCAGGTAGCCGAGCACCGAGCCCAGCCCCAGACGCACCGCGATCGGCACGAACAGCGCGGCGGAGCCGAGGTAGATCAGCCCCTCGATCATCATGTGGTGATTATCCATGGCTGGCCTCCCGAGTTTCCGCTTCGGCATGTTCCATCAGATAGTCGACCAACCGCTGCCGGTAGGCTTCGCCGGCGGCGAGCAGCGCCGGTTCGTTGCAGGTAAAAGTATTATGTACGGCAAAATAGGGTTGCCAGTTCATGCCGCAGTAGATCGCCGTGGCCTGCAGCGGCTGCGCCAGCGCAGCGAAGTTGGGAAAGTCGCCCAGCTCGAAGTGGTGCTCGTCGCCGCCGCTGGTCACCGCCCACAGGCAGTCTTTACCCACCAGCGCGTTGCCGTCGTGGCCGTAGGCCCAGCCGTGCTCCAGCACTTTGTCGATCCACAGCTTCAACAGCGGCGGGAAGCTGTACCACTGCATCGGATGCTGCAGCACCACCAGGTCGGCGCGCTCCAGCGCCCGCTGCTCGGCGTTGATATCGATATTGAAATCGGGGTACAGCTCATACAGCGAGCGCACCTCTACCTCGGGGAGATCCCTCACCGCCTGCAGCAGGCGCTGATTGGCATGCGAATGCCGGGGATACGGGTGAGCGTAAATTATCAGAATCATTGTTATCGTCGTTCCTTCGTTCCTTGCCAATACACCAAGCATATACCAATCACACAGGGTGACAGTTTGGCCACTGATTGATAGCGGAAATTTTTAACGCCTGCCGACAAATTCGCTGAATAAAAAAAGGGCGCTGCATTGAACTGCAGCGCCCCTGGCGTAGCGTTATCGCGCGGTTACTTGCCGATGCGCGCGTGCATTTCCTGCACCGACGTCACCTGCTCGGTCGGATCCGCTTTCAGCGCCATCGCAGTGGCGAAGCCGCCGTTCAACGTGGTGTCGTAGTGCACCTTGTACTGCAGGGCGCTGCGGCGAATCAGCTTGGAGTCCTCAATCGCCTGACGGCCGGCCGTGGTGTTGACGATGTAGGTGTACTCACCGTTCTTGATACGATCCTGAATGTGTGGACGCCCTTCGTGCACCTTGTTGACCAGGCGCGGGTTGATGCCCGCTTCGCCCAGCACCACCGCGGTGCCGTGGGTAGCGTCCAGCTCAAAGCCTTGCTTCAGTAGGCTGGCAGCCAAATCGACCACGCGAGCCTTGTCGCCTTCACGCACCGACAGCAGCGCGCGGCCCTGTTTCTTCATGCCCGAGTTGCTGCCCAGCATCGCTTTGGAGAAGGCTTCCGCAAAGGTGCGGCCCACGCCCATCACTTCCCCGGTAGAGCGCATTTCCGGCCCCAGAATCGGGTCGACGCCCGGGAATTTGTTGAACGGCAGCACCACTTCTTTCACCGAGTAGTACGGAGGGATAATTTCTTCGGTCACGCCCTGCTCGACCAGCGTTTTGCCCGCCATCACGCGCGCGGCCACCTTGGCCAACGGCACGCCGGTCGCTTTGGAGACGAACGGCACGGTGCGCGCGGCACGCGGGTTGACTTCAATCAGATAGACTTCGTTGTCTTTCACCGCGAACTGCACGTTCATCAGGCCGCGTACCTGCAGCTCGAACGCCAGTTTTTCCACCTGACGACGCATCACGTCCTGAATTTCCTGGCTCAGGGTGTATGCCGGCAGCGAACACGCGGAGTCGCCGGAGTGCACGCCCGCCTGCTCGATGTGCTCCATGATGCCGCCAATCAGCACGCGCTCGCCGTCGCAGATGGCGTCGACGTCCACTTCCACCGCGTCGTCCAGGAAGCGGTCCAGCAGCACCGGCGCATCGTTGGACACGCTGACCGCAGTCTGGAAGTAACGGCGCAGGTCGGTTTCGTCATAGACGATTTCCATCGCCCGGCCGCCCAGCACGTAGGAAGGGCGCACCACCAGCGGATAGCCGATGCCCGCCGCCTTCTCCACCGCCTGCTCGATGGCGGTGACGGTGGCGTTGGCCGGCTGCTTCAGGCCCAGACGGTTAACCGCCTGCTGGAAGCGCTCGCGGTCTTCGGCGCGGTCGATGGCGTCCGGGCTGGTGCCGATGATCGGCACGCCCGCGGCTTCCAGCTCACGCGCCAGCTTCAGCGGGGTCTGGCCGCCGTACTGCACGATCACGCCCTTCGGCTTCTCGATGCGCACGATTTCCAGCACGTCTTCCAGCGTTACCGGCTCGAAATACAGACGGTCGGAGGTGTCGTAGTCGGTGGAGACGGTTTCCGGGTTGCAGTTGACCATGATGGTCTCGTAGCCGTCTTCGCGCAGCGCCAGCGAGGCGTGCACGCAGCAGTAGTCGAACTCGATGCCCTGGCCGATACGGTTCGGCCCGCCGCCCAGCACCATCACTTTCGGCCGGTCGTTGGTCGGGTTGGACTCGCACTCTTCTTCATAGGTGGAGTACATGTAGGCGGTGTCGGTGGCGAATTCCGCCGCGCAGGTATCCACGCGCTTGTACACCGGATGCAGGCCGTGGCTGTGGCGCAGCTTGCGAATTTCGCTTTCGGCGACGCCGGCCAGCTTGGCCAGACGCGCATCGGCGAAGCCCTTGCGCTTCAGGGTGCGCAGGAACGCTTTGTTCAGGCCGTTGATGCCCGCTTCGGCCACCTGCTCTTCCAGGCGCACCAGCTCTTCAATCTGCACCAGGAACCAGCGGTCGACGTTGGTCAGGTTGAAGACGCCGTCAACCGACAGACCGGCGCGGAAGGCGTCGGCGATGTACCAGATGCGGTCAGAGCCGGCGTCTTTCAGCTCGCGGCGGATTTTGGTCAGCGCTTCCGGATCGTCCAGGCTCACTTTCGGGTCGAAGCCGGTGGCGCCCACTTCCAGGCCGCGCAGCGCTTTTTGCAGCGACTCCTGCTGGGTGCGGCCGATGGCCATCACTTCGCCGACCGATTTCATCTGGGTGGTCAGGCGGTCGTTGGCGCCGGCGAATTTCTCGAAGTTGAAGCGCGGGATCTTGGTCACGACGTAGTCGATGGACGGTTCGAACGATGCCGGGGTGCGGCCGCCGGTGATGTCGTTCATCAGCTCATCGAGGGTGTAGCCCACCGCCAGCTTGGCGGCGATCTTGGCGATAGGGAAGCCGGTGGCTTTCGACGCCAGCGCCGAAGAGCGCGACACGCGCGGGTTCATTTCGATAACGATCAGGCGGCCGGTTTTCGGGTTGACCGAGAACTGCACGTTGGAGCCGCCGGTTTCCACGCCGATCTCACGCAGCACCGCCATCGAGGCGTTGCGCATGATTTGGTATTCCTTGTCGGTCAGGGTCTGGGCCGGTGCGACGGTGATCGAGTCGCCGGTGTGGATGCCCATGGCGTCGAAGTTTTCGATGGAGCAGACGATGATGCAGTTGTCGTTCTTATCGCGCACTACCTCCATCTCGTACTCTTTCCAACCGATCAGCGATTCATCGATCAGCAGCTCGTTGGTCGGCGACAGATCCAGGCCACGTTCGCAGATCTCTTCGAACTCTTCGCGGTTGTAGGCGATGCCGCCGCCGGTGCCGCCCATGGTAAAGGAAGGGCGGATGATGCACGGGAAGCCGACGTCAGCGGCGACCGCCAGCGCTTCTTCCATGGTGTGCGCAATGCCGGAACGCGCGGTATCCAGACCGATTTTCTTCATCGCCACGTCGAAACGGCGACGGTCTTCGGCCTTGTCGATCGCATCGGCGGTGGCGCCGATCATGGTCACGCCGAACTCGGCCAGCACGCCCTGACGCTCCAGCTCCAGCGCGCAGTTCAGCGCCGTCTGGCCGCCCATGGTCGGCAGCACCGCATCCGGGCGCTCTTTTTCGATGATCTTGCGCACCACTTCCCAGTGGATCGGCTCGATGTAGGTCGCGTCGGCCATTTCCGGGTCGGTCATGATGGTCGCCGGGTTGGAGTTGACCAGAATGACGCGGTAACCCTCTTCGCGCAGCGCTTTACACGCCTGGGCACCCGAGTAGTCGAACTCACACGCCTGGCCGATAACGATCGGGCCAGCGCCGAGGATCAGGATGCTTTTTATGTCTGTACGTTTTGGCATTTTTTTACTGCTCCTGATTATTTGGCGTTAGAACGGTAAGTCTCAATCAGTTCGATAAAGTGATCGAACAGCGGCGCGGCATCGTGCGGGCCTGGGCTGGCTTCCGGGTGACCCTGGAAGCTGAACGCCGCCTTGTCGGTGCGGTGAATGCCCTGCACCGTGTGGTCGAACAGCGATTTGTGCGTGACGCGCAGGTTCGCCGGCAGGTTGTTTTCATCGACGGCGAAGCCGTGGTTCTGCGCGGTGATCATCACGGTGTTGTTGTCCAGATCCTTCACCGGGTGGTTGCCGCCGTGGTGGCCGAGCTTCATCTTCATGGTTTTCGCCCCGCTGGCCAGCGCCAGCAGCTGGTGGCCCAGGCAGATGCCGAACACCGGGATGTCGGTTTCCAGGAACTGTTTGATGGCGGCGATGGCGTAGTCGCACGGCTCCGGGTCGCCCGGGCCGTTGGACAGGAAGATGCCGTCCGGATTCATTTTCAGCACGTCCTCGGCCGGGGTCTGCGCCGGCACCACGGTCAGGCGGCAGCCGCGATCCACCAGCATGCGCAGGATGTTGCGCTTGGCGCCGTAGTCGTAAGCCACCACGTGGAACGGCAGCTCCGCGGCGGTTTTGGCTTCGGGCAGGTCGCCTTCAAGCGTCCAGCTACCTTGCTGCCAGCTGTAAGCCTCTTGGGTGGTGACCTCTTTCGCCAGATCCATGCCCTTCAACCCCGGGAAACCTTGCGCCTTGGCCAGGGCCAGCGCGGCGTCCGGCGAGTCGGCGGCGATGATGCAGCCGTTCTGGGCGCCCTTCTCGCGCAGCAGGCGGGTTAATTTACGGGTATCGATATCGGCGATCGCCACGATGTTGTGACGCTTGAGGTAGTCGGACAGGCTTTCTTCGTTGCGGTAGTTGCTGGCGATCAGCGGGAGGTCACGAATGACGAGGCCTTGGGCGTGTACTGCGGAGGATTCTTCGTCGGAAGCATTGGTGCCGACATTGCCGATATGAGGATAAGTAAGAGTAACGATCTGGCGGGAATAGGAAGGATCAGTGAGGATTTCTTGATAACCGGTCATCGACGTATTGAAGACCACTTCCCCCACTGCCGTTCCCTCTGCCCCGATGGCCCGACCGTGGAATTGGGTTCCGTCTTCCAGAACCAATAGCGCTGACTTTATCAAAACATCCTCCGAGGAATAATCAATCACAATATTTGCATATTAATTCAGATATCGCGATCTAAATCAATGCAAAAACCGTCCGCGAGGCCAATTTTTGGCAAATTGGGCGCATTTTAATGATGAGTGCCCGGCTTGTCTACCCAAACTGCCGTTTTTTGTTTTATTTTTGCAGTCCTCGGCGCTCATGCGGCTTGAGCGTCGATAAAAACACAGAAAACCGAGGCTGGAAAACGGTTGCGAAGCTGAATGACGGAAAATGGCGCCAGAATGGGCTTAAAAAGACGCTGAAATGGGATCTGGTGGATGAAAACGGGGTGATTAGCGAGATAATCATCGATAAATAACAATCACGACAACAAAATCAAACCAACACTTTATTTTTCATGTTAAAAAAAAGGACAATAAATTTATTGTCCTATTATCATAGTGTTATGATCAATACAACCACATCACGATGGTATGCAAATCAATTATAATTGGTCCAAATTCAACACGTCGCGCATATCAAACAGACCTTTATCACGGTTATGTAACCAGGAAGCCGCGCGCACCGCGCCGCTGGCAAAAGTCATACGGCTAGAGGCTTTATGGGTGATTTCCACCCGTTCACCGATGTCGGCGAACATCGCGGTGTGCTCGCCGACGATGTCGCCGGCGCGAATGGTGGCAAAGCCGATGCTTTTCGGATCGCGCTCGCCGGTATGGCCTTCGCGCGCATAGACCGCGCAGCTTTTCAGATCGCGCCCCAGCGCGCCGGCGATCGCTTCGCCCATGGCCAACGCCGTGCCCGACGGCGCATCCACTTTGTGGCGGTGGTGTGCCTCAACGATTTCGATATCGGTATAGTCGCCCATCACCTGCGCGGCCTTCTCCAGCAGTTTCAGCACCAGGTTGACGCCGACGCTGAAGTTGGCGGCGAACACGATGCCGATATGCTGCGCCGCATCGCGGATCGCCTGCTTGCCGGCGTCATCGAAGCCGGTAGTGCCAATCACCATCGCCTTGTGGTGCGCCACGCAAAAATCCAGGTAGCCCCGGGTGCTTTCCGGGCGGGTGAAGTCGATCAAAATATCGAACTCGTTCGCCACCTTCTCCAGACTGTCGCTCACCTTGACGCCCAGCGCGCCAATGCCCGCCAGCTCACCGGCGTCGACGCCGATCAGGCTGGAACCCGGGCGCGACAGCGCCGCCCCCAATACCACGCCTTCCGCCTGCTGCACCGCCTGGATCAACTGACGGCCCATCCGGCCGCCGGCGCCCGCAATCGCAATGCGGATTTGTGTATCACTCATGCTTGCTCTCTTCTTGATTTGACGCCTATCCCATTAGGCTATCGATTCAGGGTAACCGCCCCGCTTCAGCGTCGCCAGAGGATTCATTTCATAATTAGAAAATTATGATATTCCCCCGCTTTCATCAGCGGCGCTGTCGTGAGATTAACATTCAACCGATTTGGCGGCCTGCGACGATTGTACATAATCATGCAGTTTCCATCGCAAAAGAATGCAGAAAAAAGGCGCCGAAAACGGCGCCTGGGGAAGGAAGAACGGCGAGGTCAGGCGGTAATGGCGGCCACTTCGTTGGCGATCGCCGTCAGCGCGTCGTGGCGGGCATAGTCCTCACGCACCAGCGCCGCACGTTGCCGATAGATCGGCTGCTGCAGAATGCGCGTCGCCGCCGCCAGGATCTGTTCGGCGCTTGGCGTGCTGGTGTGCAGGCTGATGCCGCAGCCAGCGGCCACCACGCGCGCGGCCGCCTCCAGCTTGTCCTCGCCGGTGCCGGCGACGATCAGCGGCACGCCGCTGTCCAGCGCATAGTTGATCGAGCCGTAACCGCCGTTGGTGATCAGCAGCGCCGTCTCCGGCAGCCAGCGTTCGAAGGAGATAAACTCCCGCACTCTGGCATTGCCCGGCAGCGCGTCCATCAGCCCTTCCGTCGCCCGTCCGCCGGTGGTGGCCAGCACCCGCACCGGCAGATGCGCCAGCGCTTGCAGCGTCGGCACGATCAGCTGATGCAGATCGACATTGGCCAGCGTGCCCTGAGACACGATCACCAGCGGCCGACGATCGTCCGCCTCCCACAGCGTCTCTTCCGCCGCTGGCTGGCCGCCGCTGCGCAGCGGGCCGACGAATCGCACGCCGCTCGGCAGATCGTCACGCTCATATTCCAGCGCCGTGGTAGCCAGCTGCAGGAAACGCTCGCAGCCGCCGATCAGCGCGTCGGTGAACGGGCGATCCAGCGCCCGCCCGCCCGCCTGCAGCAGCGCCGCATCGAAGCTCTGCTGCACGTCATCGATCAGCACGCGCGTTTCCTCATCCACCAGTTGCTCACGGGTCAACGCCTGCGGCAGCAGCGCCGGCGGGATACGCGGGCCATAAAAAATAGCGTCGCGCGAAGAATACGACAGCGGCGTAACGCCGATACCGAAGACCGGCGGCCGCTCGGCGGACTGCAGCAGCGGCAGCACGCCGTAGAAGCAGTTCTCCACCATCAGCAGATCGGTCTTTTCGGCGGCGATGGCCGCACGCAGCTGCCGATCCAGCAACGGGATCGGCGCGGCGAAGAAGTCCTTCAGCGCCAGCGCCATCTGCGCATTGCCCGGCGGCAGCGCGGCGCGCTCGGGGAAGTGCTCTTCCAGGTGGCGGTAATCGAAATCCACCTGCGCGTCGAACGGCACGAAGCTCGCGCCCGCCGCCTCGGCGCGTTCGCGAAACAGCGCGCCGGTCATCACCCGCACCTGATGCCCTTGGGCAATCAGGTGGCGAGCGATGGCTAACATCGGGTAGACGTGCCCCGGAGTGGCGACCGCCGCCATCAGTATCCTTGCCATAATGCTCCTTTACGCTTCTGCGTTGGCCGGCTTCAGCGCCAGATTGGCGCACACCGGGTTGCTCTGAATATGCACGCGCTGCAAATGACGCGCGGAACGGGCGGTAAAGCCCTCACGGCCGTGCAGCAGCGAGAAGTTGTCCGCCACCACCACGTCGCCCTGTTGCCATTGGTGGGCATAATAGTGACGCGGATCGTACAGGTGCTGCTGCAGAGTGTGGTGGAACTGTTCCTGCTGGTGTTCCGGCACGCCGTGGTATTCCAGCGCATGTTGATTGAGGAATTTTTTTCCTTCCGTCGGCGGTTCATTGTAGCGCATGATCAAGCCCCTGCCGTTCGGGTGCTGCACCACCAGCGGCGAACAGACTTCGCCGCCGTAATGCACCACCTGCTTGATGCGGTAGGTGATCGAGACCGACAGCCACTGATCCAGCAGCGCTTCGTCCGCATTGGCCAACAGCCGCGTAGTGTCGACGAAGGTGGTGCATCCGCCTTCGTCCGGCGACGGCGCCGCCACGCAGTGGAACAGCTGGAACTCGGGGATGGTCGGCTTATACATGCCATCCCAGTGCAGCGGGACGTAGCTGCTGTCGAAGATATGATCCTTGGCGTCCGGATGCTCCTTCACGTCCAGCACCGCGCCGAACGGCCACATCATGATCTCGCCCCACTGCTCAGCGTAGCGAGTCAGAACTTCCGCCTCGCTGAAACCCGAGTCGAATCCGCGCAGCACCAGCAAGTGGTGTTCCTGCGCCAGCGCCCGCAGCGCCGCCACCGGCAGCTCGCCGATCTTTTGCCCCGGATGCTGCGGCGTCAGGATCGCGCCAAACGGGGTATTCGGTTGAATATGACAATTAAGCGGTTGGTTGTTCATCGGTGATTCTCCTTGCATCGAATGTGCTGCTCACACGGCAACGTGCCGTCAAAAACGCGCCCGCCAGGATTTCGGGCGCAAAAGCCCGCCACGGCCTCAGGCCATCTGCGGTTGTTCGATCAGGTAATGGCTCGGCGTGCCGCGGATCTCCACCAGTTCGCCGTCCAGGCTCTGCGCGTCTTTACGCTTCATCAGCACGAACTGGCCGTTCACGTTGGCCGCCACGCCGTGCCACGGCGTCAGCCAGTCGTCTTTGGTCGGCATCATGTGGATGCCCATTTTCAGGCTGTCGGCCGGCTGCGGGTGAATCGACAGGCGGATCGCCGCCGGGAAATGCTGCGCCAGCAGGTTGCCCCAGGCCCAGCTGCGCTGGATCACGCCGCAGGCGCGCTGTTTGGCATCTTTCTGCAGCGCGGCGTTGGAACCGCTGTAGCCCGGCAGCTGGCTGTCTTCATACAGGAAGCGCGTGATGGCGCGGTACAGCAAGAGGCCCTGTTCGTCCTGCATCAGCTGTTGCTTGATCGCCTCTTCCGTTTCGGCATAGCCCTCCACCAACAGCCGGCGCAGCAGATCGTAATCATCGGTATGCTCCGCCAGGCCTTTGACGTCGCCGAGGTTGAACACGCTCAGGTGCGTCGCACCCACTTCATGCAGCAGACTTTCAATCTCACGCTGATAGTGGTTGATCGCTTCATCGCTGACGCGGATCAGATCGCCGAACACGTGGCCGTCGGAGCAGATAACGATATGCGCCCCCGGCGGGTAATAGAGTTGAATGCGCTGGCACAGCGAGTTGAGGAAGATCAGCGACAGCCGCTCCGCCATGTCCGGCACCGCGCCGATCACCTTGTTGGTGTTGGGCGACTTGGTGGGAAAGGCCGGCAGTACGAATTCGATACGTTGCTCGTTTTCAATGAATGCCCGAATGCGCGGCAATTGCACCTGAGTGACCCGCCGTTCTTCTTCGGCAATCGAGGTATCGTCGCCGGGGAAGCGGCGGCGGTATTGCAATAATTCACGTAGGATTTTTAACGATATTTCTTCTTTCTGAGCGCTGTCCACAATGAGCTCCTGTTGCGATGTGGCGCGGGTGCATTATTGATAAGCGCAATAAGATTTATCAAAAAGAGAAAAAACTCTGCGAAATAATAATCAGCCCGGCGTTTATATGCTTCAGGCAATATAGAAGAGATAGTGCTATATTATTAGCCCGTATAATTCACAATCTTGGTTAAGTTGTGCTTAACAAACTATGAGCAATATTTTAAAACGCATGGCCATTTTCTCAAAAGTGGTCGATTGCGGCGCATTCAGCATGGCGGCAAAAGAATTGGGCATGACGACCTCCGCCGTCAGCCAGCATATTCGCCAGTTGGAAGAACATCTGGGCATTCAATTACTGCTGCGCTCGACGCGCTCATTGAGTCTGACCGAAGCCGGACTGTGCTTTTATGAAGATTGCCTGCTGATGATCCACGCCGCCGAACGTGGCCAACAACGGATCGCCGCGCTGCGCGGCGAACTGGTCGGTGAGCTGCGCGTCGCCACCTCCACCGAATTCGCCACCCACTATCTGGTGCCGGCGCTGCAAAGTTTTCTCGACGAACATCCCCGTCTCACGCTGCGGCTGGAAATCCACGATGAGAAGATAGATCTCATCACGCAGCGCATCGATCTGGCGATACGCGGCGGCGTGCTGGCCGACTCCAGCTACGTTTCCACGCGGCTGGCGCGCTGCCGCGAAGTGCTGTGCGCCTCGCCGGCTTACCTGGCGCATCACGGCGTGCCGGATTCGCCACAGGCGCTGACGCACCACCAATGGGTCACCTTTACGCCGCTCGGCAACCCGCAGTTTGTCCGTCTGATCCATCGTAACGGCGGTGAACACCGCATGCGTATGACCGGGCGCTTGTTCACCAACAGCGGTATGGCGATGAAGGAGTTGGCGCTGACCGGCAAGGGTATCATTCGCAATTTCTTCGCCAACGTTGAACGTGAATTGCGCAGCGGCGAGCTGATTGAAATATTGCCCGATTGGCGGTTACCGGAAATTAATTGCTACGCCATTATGCCGCGCAGGGAGAGCCAGCCATTAAAAGTCAGACGATTGCTGGAGCATATGAAACTCTATTTGCAGGAGAAGGGATTAAGCGCCGTAGAACATATCCGTCAGGAATAAAATAAGAAACATCTGCAATATCTATTATTGTAATTATTGTAATCACCTTACCAACACCGGGTCCTATTTAGATTGCAGCCTAATGATATCTTTATTAATAACTTTTCACCAGCCTATATAATTAATCACACCGACGTTATTTCAAATACTCAGAATAAATTTGGCTTTAGTTAGCAGAAAATTTGAATATGCATGGAATATTATTTTTTACGCGGCGCGCTTTCCAAAAAAAAACGGGAAGCCTAAGCTCCCCGTTGTCACCCGCCGGCGCATGTCAATCGATCTGACGAACGTCCACGCGCAGCTCTTTAGGCACTTCAAACACGATGTTCTCTTCACGCCCGCTGATTTCATGCACGTCCAGGCCACCCAGCGCTTTCAGGCGAGAGATCACCTCCTGCACCAGCACGTCCGGTGCCGAGGCGCCGGCGGTAACGCCGATATTGCGCGCTTCGCTCAGCCAGCTTTCCTGAATATCCGCCGCCGAGTCGATCAGATAAGCCGGTTTGCCGACGCGCTGCGCCAGTTCCGCCAGACGGTTGGAGTTGGAGGAGTTCTTCGACCCCACCACCAGCACCACGTCCGCATCGCCGGCCAGGTTGCGCACCGCTTCCTGACGGTTGGTAGTGGCGTAGCAGATATCATCCTTACGTGGCCCGATAATTTTCGGGAAACGCTGACGCAAGGCGTCGATCACGTCCGAGGTATCATCCACCGACAGCGTGGTCTGCGTCATGAAGCACAGGTTGTTTTCGTCTTTCACCTGCAGCTTCCACACGTCTTCCGGCGATTCGACCAGGTACATGCCACCCTGCGGGTTGCTGTACTGGCCCATGGTGCCTTCCACCTCCGGGTGCCCGGCGTGGCCGATCAGGATCGCTTCGGTGCCGCGGCGGCTGGCGCGCGCTACTTCCATATGCACCTTGGTCACCAGCGGGCAAGTGGCGTCGAACAGCATGGTCAGATCGCGCGCCTTGGCTTCGGCGCGCACCGCCTGAGAAACGCCGTGCGCCGAGAAGATCAGGATAGAGCCGTCCGGCACTTCCGCGATCTCTTCGATAAACACCGCGCCGCGCTCACGCAGGCTGTCGACCACGTAGCGGTTGTGCACCACTTCATGCCGCACGTAGATCGGCGCGCCATACAGTTCCAGCGCGCGTTCCACGATGCTGATCGCACGATCAACCCCGGCGCAGAAGCCGCGCGGGTTAGCCAGCAATATTTGCATGCATCTCCTCCTGCTGCGGATCGATCTCCAGCACTTCGATATCAAAGGTCACCGGATGGCCCGCCAGCGGATGGTTGAAATCGACGGTGATTGAATCCTCCGCCACCGCGCGCACCACGCCCGGCATTTCACTGCCGTCGATGGCGGTAAACAGCATGATGGTGCCCACGTCCGGCACGCCGGTTTCCGCGAAGTCGCGGCGCGAGAAGAACTGAACCAGATCCGGGTTCTCCGCGCCGAACGCCGCTTCCGGCTGCAGGGTAAAGGCGCATTTGTCGCCCGCGCGCAGGCCGAGCAGCTGCGCCTCCAGCGGCGCCGACAGGCTGCCGTCACCCAGGCGGAACAGCGCCGGCTTGCCGCTGCTGCGGGTGGATTCGGCGGTCGAACCGTCTTCCAGTTTCAGCGTAAAGTGAACCAGCACCGCGCTGTCACTGATAACCTGAGCCGTCATATTACTCACCTTTACTCTTTGCGCTTTTGTTCGCCGGCGACAGGAAACCTTCCAGCACGATCATCGCCGCGCCCACGCAGATAAAGCTGTCCGCCAGATTGAAGGTCGGGTAGTGCCAGTCACCGACGTAGAAGTCGATGAAATCGACCACGAAACCGTGCCACAGGCGGTCGAACAGATTGCCCAACGCCCCGCCGATGATAAAGGCGTAGGCGATGTTGTTCAGCTTCTGCTGCGCGGTGCTGCGGTACATCATCACCAGCAGCACCGCAACGATGGCGATGGCGATGCCGGCGAAGAACCAGCGCTGCCAGCCGCCATGGTCGGCCAAGAAGCTAAACGCAGCGCCGTAGTTGCGCGCGTAAAACAGGTTGAACGACGGGATCAACGGCTGGGACTGGCCCAGCGTAAAGTTAGCGAGGATCCACTGCTTGCTGCCGAAATCCAGCGCCAGCACCGCCACCACAACCCACAGCCAACGCAGGCCGGTCGAACAAATTGATTTACTCATCAGGCGCGAGTTCTCAGGCAAAGTTACGCTTCTCGCCGTCACCGGCGACGTTGCTTACACAGCGGCCGCAGATGTCTGCATGCTCCGCCACCAGGCCGATATCGGTGGTGTAATGCCAGCAGCGCGGGCACTTCTTACCCGGTGCCGTGCTGAAGGCGATCTTCAGCCCTTTCAGCAGCTCGGAAGCCTGCGCGTCGGCCGGCGCCTCCGCCAATGGCGCAACGCTTGCCGCAGAGGTCAGCAGCACGAAGCGCAGCTCATCCTGCAGGCTGTTCAGGCGCGCCGCCAGCTCGCTGTCGGCATACAGCGTCACCGCCGCTTCCAGCGAACCGCCGAGGCGTTTGTCGGCGCGCGCCTGCTCCAGCACCTTGTTCACTTCGCCGCGCACTTTCAGCAGCTCGGCCCAGAAAGCGTCGTTCATCGGCTCGCCTTCCGCCAGCCCGAACAGGCCGTCGTACCACTCTTCGGTGAACACGTACTGCGCGCGTTTGCCCGGCATGAAGCCCCAGATCTCGTCCGCAGTGAACGACATGATCGGCGCCATCCAGCGCACCAGCGCTTCCACGATGTGATACAGCGCGGTCTGGCAGCTGCGGCGGGCGACGCTGTCGCTCTTCGCGGTGTACTGACGATCCTTGATGATATCCAGGTAGAAGGAGCCCATCTCGACCGAGCAGAACTGCATCAGACGCTGCACCACTTCATGGAAATCGTAGTTGGCGTAAGCCTGCTCGATATCCTGCTGCGCCGCCAGCGCACGGCCGACCGCCCAGCGATCCAGCACCACCATGTCTTCCGGCGCCACGCAATCGGTGCTCGGCTCGAACCCGTTCAGGTTGGCCAGCAGGAAGCGCGCGGTGTTGCGGATGCGGCGATAAGAGTCGGCGGAACGCTTGAGGATCTCATCGGACACCGCGATTTCGCCGGTGTAATCGGTCGACGCCACCCACAGGCGCAGAATGTCGCCGCCCAGCTTGTTCATCACGTCCTGCGGGCTGACGGTGTTGCCGATCGACTTGGACATCTTGCGGCCCTGGCCGTCGACGGTGAAGCCGTGGGTCAGCACTTCTTTATAAGGCGCCTTGCCTTTCATCGCGGTGGAGATCATCAGCGATGACATAAACCAGCCGCGGTGTTGGTCGGAGCCTTCCAGATACATGTCGGCGCTGTGGCCGTGGAACTCAGGACGCACGTCGACCACCGAAGCGTGGGTGGAACCGGAGTCGAACCACACGTCCAGCGTATCCGGCACTTTCACGTAGTCGGCGGCGTCCGCGCCGAGGATGTCGGCGGCGTCCAGATC
Source organism: Serratia sp. LACPHL-BACT-2024-00286 (assembly GCF_043109535.1). Lineage (NCBI taxonomy): Bacteria > Pseudomonadati > Pseudomonadota > Gammaproteobacteria > Enterobacterales > Yersiniaceae > Serratia > Serratia sp. LACPHL-BACT-2024-00286. The sequence continues at coordinate 177,251 of NZ_JBICNA010000006.1, read as the reverse complement.
CCACCAGGCCTGAATGCCGTCTTGCTCGACGCGCTTGGCCACTTCTTCCATCAGCTCAACGCTGCGCGGGTGCAGCTGCTCGGTTTCTTTATGCACGAACAGCGACATCGGCACGCCCCAGGTGCGCTGACGCGAGATGCACCAGTCCGGGCGGTTGGCCACCATCATTTCGATGCGCGCCTGGCCCCAATCCGGGATCCACTGCACGCCTTTGATCTCTTCCAGCGACTGCTGACGCAGGCCTTTCTGATCCATGCTGATGAACCATTGCGGCGTGGCGCGGAAGATGATCGGCGTCTTGTGGCGCCAGCAGCACGGGTAGCTGTGCAGGAACTTCTCGACGTGCAGCAGCGCGCCTTTCTCACGCAGCAGATCGACGATCAGATCGTTGGCCTTGAAGACGAACTTGCCGTCCAGCAGCGGATGGGTACCGGTCAGGTAGCAGCCGTTCGGCCCTACCGGGTTGGCGATCTCCAGACCGTATTTTTGGCTGATGACGAAGTCATCCGGACCGTGGCCACCTGCGGTATGCACCGCACCGGTACCGGCGTCCAGCGTCACGTGCTCGCCCATAATGGCCGGCACGTCGAAGCCCATAAACGGGTGTTTGAAGCGCAGCAGCTCCAGATCGGCGCCTTTGCAGCTGCCCAGCACCGCCCATTCGGTGATGCCGGCGCGTTTCATCACGCTTTCCACCAGCTCGGCCGCCAGGATCAGGCACTGGCCGTCAACCTGCACCAGCTGATAGGTGAAGTCCGGGTGCAGCGAGATCGCGCGGTTGGCCGGCAGGGTCCACGGGGTGGTGGTCCAGATAACCAGGGAGATGGCGCCGCTGAAGTTGCTCACGCCGAACTTGGCCGCCACGGCAGCCGCGTCGGCCGCATGGAAAGTCACGTCGATCGACGGCGAAGTCTTGTCGTAATACTCCACTTCCGCTTCCGCCAGCGACGATCCGCAGTCGGTGCACCAGTGAACCGGCTTGGCACCTTTCAGCAGGTGGCCGTTGCTGATGATCTTGCCCAGCGCGCGGATGATGTTGGCTTCGGTTTTGAAGTCCATGGTCAGGTACGGACGATCCCAGTCGCCCAGCACGCCCAGGCGGATGAAGTCCTTTTTCTGGCCTTCAACCTGCTCGGCCGCGTACTCGCGGCACTTCTGGCGGAACTCGGCCGCCGTCAGCTTCTCGCCCGGTTTGCCGTACAGCTGTTCAACCTTCAGTTCGATAGGCAGGCCGTGGCAGTCCCAACCCGGCACATAAGGCGAGTCGAAGCCGGCCATCCCTTTCGACTTGATGATAATGTCTTTGAGAATCTTGTTAACCGAGTGACCAATGTGAATGCTGCCGTTCGCATACGGAGGGCCGTCATGCAAAATGAAGGTTTTTTTGCCCTTTTTGGCAGTACGAATAATCCCGTACAGATCCTGTTCATACCAACGTTGCAGCATGCCAGGTTCGCGCTTGGCGAGATCGCCGCGCATCGGGAACCCTGTTTCCGGCAAGTTCAGGGTATTCTTGTAGTCACTCATTAGATTCTCGGTTCCGTTTTCGGCTATAGAGATTAAACCGGTGTCTGTAGCCCGAAGAACTTCCGGGCCGTCACCACATCATTGGCGATTTGCTGCTTCAGGGCATCGAGCGAAGCAAACCGCTGTTCATTGCGCAATTTTGCGCGGAGCACCACCTCAATATGGCGCCCGTAAAGATCCATTGTGACATCCAGCAGATGCACTTCCAGCTGCTGGCGCACGCCGGCGACGGTCGGGCGCGTACCGATATTGGCCACGCCCGGCAGCGGCTGCGGCCCCAGGCCGTACACTTCCACCGCATACACCCCTTTCACCGGCGCCACCAGGCGCTTGAGCGGCAGGTTGGCGGTCGGGAAGCCGATGGTGCGGCCCAGCTCGTCGCCATGCACCACGCGCCCGGAGATGCTGTACGGGTGGCCCAGCAGGGTCTCCGCCAGCGGCAGATCGTCCTCACTCAGCGCGGTGCGGATCGCGGTGCTGCTGATGCGCCGATCGCCTTCGCGGAAGGTCGGGGTGCTGACCACCTCGAAGCCGTACTCTTTTCCGGCCTGCTGCAATAGCGGAAAATCGCCCTGGCGCCCGGCGCCAAAGCGAAAATCATCCCCCACCATCAGGAATTTGACGCCCAGTTTTTCCACCAGCAGCTCGGCGACGAACGCCTGCGCGGTGTTGGCGGCAAAACGCGGATCGAACTTGACGCAGAGCAGGTAGTCGACGCCCGCCTGCGCCAGGTAGTTGGCCTTGTCGCGCAGGCGCGTCAAGCGGGCCGGCGCCTTGTCTGCGGCGAACATCTCCAGCGGCTGCGGCTCAAAGATCATGACCATCACCGGCAGCCCGAGGCGTTGCCCTTGTTGCTTCAACTGCTCCAGCAACGCCTGATGACCGCGATGCACGCCGTCAAAGTTGCCGATGGTGAGCACGCAACCATGGTGGCGCGCCCGGATATTGTGAATGCCGCGAATTAGCTCCATAGCTGGCTCAAAACAGTGGAAATCGGCGGATTATACCTTGTACAGCCGGTAAGGTTAACCCGCGATTGGTGCCTTTATGTAATAGACACACCATACCGGAGATAATCTGCGCGTGAAACGGCTTCGCCGCAGTTTATCCGGCGCCGCCGGGCCGATTCTCGACCGCAGCCAACGGCTTGCGCCCGCCGCGGCAAAACATTGGCGAATTTTCTCGCGAAACACTGTATTCCCAAGAGCGAAGCTGGTAAAATCCTGCGCCATCACAACGTAGCGAGTGCCGCCTGTACAAACGGCGCTTATTTGCACAAATCCATTGACAAACGAAGGCTAAAAGGGCATATTCCTCGGCCTTTGAATTGTCCTCAATAGAATATATTTGGGAGTTGGACCTTGGCTAATATCAAATCAGCTAAGAAACGCGCCGTACAGTCTGAGAAACGCCGCAAGCATAACGCAAGCCGTCGCTCAATGGTGCGTACCTTCATCAAGAAGGTAGACGCAGCTATCGCAGCTGGCGACAAAGAAGCAGCACAAAATGCATTCCTGGTAATGCAGCCACTGGTGGACCGTCAGGCAGCTAAAGGCCTGATCCACAAAAACAAAGCAGCGCGTCATAAGTCAAACCTGACTGCACGCATCAACGCAATGCAATAAGCATTTCGTTATCTGCTTGATAAAAAAACCGGCTCAGGCCGGTTTTTTTACGTCCTGCGTTCAGTGAACCGCTAGCAGGAAAACAGCGCAGAAAAATCTTTGTTGCACACGCGCTGCACCGCCGGATGCTGGATCATGCGCTCGGCGAAGATGATGTAATACTCCTCCTGCACGCTGTCGATGCGCCCAATCTCCACCACGTTGTCATCGTTGTAGGTATCCTGCGCATACAGCGTCGGCGCCACGAAAATCGCATTGTGATACATGCCGAAGGCCTTCATCAGCGCCGCATCGTCGAACTCGCCCAGGATCTCCACCTGAATGCCCTGCGTATTGAACCAGTTGAGCAGCTTGCGCCCCAGCATCGAGCGGCGGCCGGGGATCAGCAGTTTGCGCTGCTCCAGACAAGCCGGGAACGGCAGCTCCGGCGCCGGCTGGCGGCAGAAGAAACTGATGCCGCACTCGCCCAGCTTCAGCGAGAACAGCCCTTCCTGCTGGCTGGAGTCCACCGGACAATCCGACAGGATCATATCCAGCTTGTGCTGGCTGAGCTGCTCCAGCAGCATCTCGTGCGTCGATTCAAAGCAACGCAGGTGGATCTGTTCGTTGTCTACCACCACCGCCGTTTCCAATACCTGGCTGACCAGGCGCTTCGACAGCGCATCGGCCACGCCGACGTCGAACAGCAGATTCGACTCTTTTCGGTAGTTGACGATATCCAGCATTTCCTGGCTGAGCATAAACATCTTGTCGGCATAACGAAACACCAGTTGCCCCAGCTCCGAAGGCACCAACCCGCGCCCCTGACGTTTGAACAGCTTGCCGTCCAACCGCTCTTCCAGCGCTTTGATCTGGCCGGTGATGGTCTGCGGCGTCAGAAACAACGCTTCGGCGGCACCGACCACGGAACCGGCCTTGCAGACCTGCCAGAAATAGTAAAGGTGATTAAAGTTGATATGCGACATCCTCACGAGCGGCTCTCCTTAACAACGTTTCGCAGCGGCAAACGGTGTGCCGTGACGAGCGACAAACTTCCTTTCCCTGCTTCAGACAACGTATAGCCCCATTAGTCCCAACGAACAACGGCCGAAGCTGCACATATTTTATACCGTGCAGCTCCGACCAGCCATTTTATTATGTGCCCTTACCGGGCACATTCAGGATTAACGTACGCGCGGCAACGCCAGACGCAGCAATCCATACCCTACCACCGCCGCAGCGGTGGAGCCCAACAAGATCCCCAGGCGGGAATAGGTGCTGAGCGCCGCATCCGCATCGCCGAACGCCAGCGAGGCGATAAAAATCGACATGGTGAAACCAATGCCGCAGAGCACCGAAACGGCAAACACCTGTTTGAAGCCGATGCCTTCAGGCAAACGGGCGATGCCCATTTTCACCGCCAGCAGGCTGAAGAGGAAAATCCCCAGCGGCTTACCGATAAACAGGCCGGCCGCAATCCCAACCGGCAGCAGCGACGTCAATCCTTCCAGCGATACGCCCTGCAAAGAAACCCCGGCGTTGGCGAAAGCGAACAGCGGCAGGATCATAAACGCAACCCAGGGGTGCAGCTCATGTTCCAGCGTTTCCGACGGCGACGGCCCCTTCTTGACGTTCAGCGGGATCATAAAGCCGACGATCACCCCGGCCAGCGTCGCGTGCACCCCGGACTTGAGGATCGCGACCCACAACACCAGGCCGACCATCATATACAGCGAGGTTTTACCCACGCCGCGCCAGTTCATCACCGCCAGCAGCACCGTCGCCGCCGCCGCCACGCCCAGCGCCACCATCGACACTTCGTGGGTGTAGAACAGCGCGATGATGATAATCACGCCCAGGTCATCGATGATCGCCAACGCCAACAGGAACACTTTCAGGCTGGTCGGCACGCGGTTGCCCAGCAGCGCCATTACGCCCAGCGCGAAGGCGATATCGGTCGCGGCCGGGATCGCCCAGCCCTGGCGGGTGACTTCATCCGCGCCGTTGAACAGCAGGTAAATCAGCGCCGGCGCCAGCATGCCCCCCAGCGCGGCGATCGCCGGAAACACCGCCTTGTCGCGCCCGGACAGCGAGCCTTGCATCAACTCGCGCTTGACCTCCAGCCCCACCACCAGGAAGAAGATGGCCATCAGGCCGTCGTTGATCCACAGCAGCAGCGGTTTGGCGATCTCCAGCGAAGCAATCTTCACCATCACCGGCAGGTTAAGGAATGCCTGATAGATCCCCTGCGCCGGGGTGTTGGCCATGATCAGGGCGACGATTGCCGCCGCGATCAGAATGATGCCGCCCGCAGCTTCCTGACGTAAAAATTGACGAATGATATTGGTCACAGTACGTCTCTCCAAATCTGTGCAGGGCGTAACGCCCTGCAAACCACAGTCATGAAGTGAGTATAGAGGGCGTTTTAGTTCGAAAAAATAAGTTTATAAATGCTAAATAACTCGATAAAACCGATCGAAAGCACGAATAAGTCACATTATTTATAGGGGATTAGGGGTATGGCGTGCAAATAAAAACCCCGGGACAAACGCCCGGGGTTAGAACATAAACCAACAGAAACAGCAGGTTAGCGAGTCAGATCGTCAAAGAACTTTTTCACCCCGTCGAAGAAGCTCTTCGAACGCGGGCTGTTCTTGTCACCGGACGGGCCACCCAGGCTCTCTTCCAGCTCACGCAGCAGCTGCTTCTGCTTGTCGTTCAGATTGACCGGGGTTTCCACCACCACGCGGCACAGCAGGTCGCCCTGGCTGCCGCCACGCACCGATTTCACACCCTTGCCGCGCATGCGGAACAGCTTGCCGGTTTGGGTCTCCGAAGGCACCTTCAGTTTCACCCGGCCGTCCAGCGTCGGCACTTCAATCTCGCCGCCCAGCGCCGCCATGGCGAAGTTGATCGGCACTTCACAGTACAGGTTATTGCCTTCACGCTCGAAGATCGGGTGCGCCTTCACCTGCACCTGAACGTACAGATCGCCCGCCGGTGCGCCGTGCTCGCCGGCTTCGCCTTCACCCGCCAGGCGGATGCGGTCGCCGGTATCGACGCCGGCCGGAATTTTCACCGACAGCGTTTTGGATTTCTCTACCCGGCCGTGGCCGTGGCACTTGTTGCATGGATCTTTGATGATCTGACCGCGGCCATGGCAGTGCGGACACGCCTGCTGCACGGTGAAGAAGCCCTGGCGCATCTGCACCTGGCCCTGGCCGTGACAGGTTGGGCAGGTCACCGGCGAGCTGCCCGGCTTGGCGCCGCTGCCGTGGCAGACGTCGCACTCTTCCAGCGTCGGGATGCGGATCTCTTTGGTGACGCCACGTACCGCTTCCTCGAGGGTCAGCTCCATGTTATAGCGCAGATCGGAACCGCGGCTGGCGCGCTGACGGCGGCCTCCGCCGAAGATGTCGCCAAACACGTCGCCAAAGATATCGCTGAAGTCGGCACCGCCGCCAAAGCCGCCGCCGCCCATGCCGCCCTGTTCAAAGGCCGCGTGCCCATACTGGTCGTAGGCCGCGCGTTTCTGGTCGTCGGTCAGGACTTCGTAAGCTTCTTTAACTTCTTTAAACTTGATTTCGGCGTCTTGTTCCTGGTTGCGGTCAGGATGGTATTTCATCGCCAGGCGTTTGTACGCCTTTTTGATCTCACGTTCATCCGCCGTCTTGCTGACGCCGAGAATCTCGTAATAGTCTTTCTTCGCCATTCTTTTGCTTACCCTTAACATGCGTGCACGGGCGCAGAGTTGCCTCGACGCCCGTGCTGGTTTCCGGGAACGGCACCTCGGCCGCCCCGTGCCCGCTTAAGGGCGATTATTTTTTGTCTTTAACTTCTTCGAACTCAGCGTCAACCACGTCGTCGTCTTTCTGCGCCGCGTTGTCCGCGCCGGCGTCAGCACCCTGCTGAGCCTGCTGCGCCTGAGCCATTTCCAGCAGTTTGCCGGAAACCTGCACCAGAGCCTGAGTCTTCGCTTCGATCTCGGCTTTGTCTTCGCCTTTCACCGCCGCTTCCAGATCTTTCAGCGCCGCTTCGATCGCCGTTTTGTCTTCCGCCGGCAGTTTGTCGCCCGCTTCTTCCAGCTGCTTGCGCGTGCCGTGGATCAGGTGATCCGCCTGGTTACGCGTCTGCACCAGCTCTTCGAACTTGCGGTCGGCTTCAGCGTTCAGCTCGGCGTCGCGCACCATTTTCTGGATTTCGTCTTCGTTCAGGCCAGAAGATGCCTTGATGGTGATCTTCTGCTCACGGCCGGTGTTCTTGTCTTTGGCAGACACGTGCAGGATGCCGTCGGCATCGATATCGAAGGTCACTTCGATCTGCGCCATGCCGCGCGGTGCCGCCTGGATGCCGTCCAGGTTGAACTGGCCCAGAGATTTGTTATCGCTGGCGCGCTTACGCTCACCCTGCAGCACGTGGATGGTTACCGCAGACTGGTTGTCTTCAGCGGTAGAGAACACCTGGCTGTGCTTGGTCGGGATCGTGGTGTTTTTGGTGATCAGCGGCGTCATCACGCTGCCCATGGTTTCGATACCCAGCGACAGCGGGGTCACGTCCAGCAGCAGAACGTCCTTCACATCACCGGCCAACACGCCGCCCTGTACCGCCGCGCCCACGGCAACCGCTTCGTCCGGGTTCACGTCTTTACGCGGTTCTTTGCCGAAGAAGTCTGCGACTTTCTTCTGCACCATTGGCATACGGGTCTGGCCGCCCACCAGGATCACGTCCTGAATGTCGGAAACCGACAGGCCTGCGTCTTTCAGCGCCACTTTCAGCGGCTCGATAGAGCGCGCAACCAGATCTTCAACCAGCGACTCGAGTTTGGCGCGAGTCACTTTGATGTTCATGTGTTTTGGACCGGTCGCGTCTGCAGTGATGTACGGCAGGTTAACGTCGGTCTGCTGAGCGGAAGACAGTTCGATCTTCGCTTTCTCAGCGGCTTCTTTCAGGCGTTGCATCGCCAGCGGATCGTTGCGCAGATCGATACCCTGATCTTTCTTGAACTCTTCCACCAGGTAGTTGATCAGACGGCTGTCGAAGTCTTCGCCACCCAGGTGGGTGTCACCGTTGGTCGCCAGCACTTCGAAGGTTTTTTCGCCGTCAACGTCGTCGATTTCGATGATGGAGATATCGAAAGTACCGCCGCCCAGGTCATAAACCGCGATGGTGCGGTTGCCGACTTCTTTGTCCAAGCCGTAGGCCAGGGCCGCAGCGGTCGGTTCGTTGATGATGCGTTTTACTTCCAGACCCGCGATGCGGCCGGCGTCTTTGGTCGCCTGACGCTGGGCGTCGTTGAAGTAAGCCGGTACGGTGATAACCGCTTCAGTTACCGGTTCGCCCAGGTAATCTTCCGCCGTTTTCTTCATTTTTTTCAGCACTTCCGCAGAGATCTGCGGCGGAGCCATTTTCTGGCCTTTCACTTCCAGCCAGGCGTCGCCGTTGTCGGCTTCGACGATTTTGTACGGCATGATCGCTTTGTCGCGCTGCGCTTCTTCATCTTGGAAGCGGCGACCGATCAGGCGCTTGATGGCGAACAGGGTGTTTTCAGGGTTGGTCACTGCCTGACGCTTAGCCGGCTGGCCAACCAGAGTTTCACCGTCCTGGGTATATGCGATAATAGAAGGAGTGGTGCGGTCGCCCTCGGCGTTTTCCAGCACGCGTGCCTTGGCACCATCCATAATTGCTACGCAAGAGTTGGTAGTACCCAGGTCGATACCAATAATTTTGCCCATCTAAACGTCTCCACTAAAAAATTCATAATCAGTCAGGTTGCTAACCTATATGCGGGCGATTTTTTGCTTTTCAACTGCCCGATATCTCAGTGCGACCCGCGGTTAGCAGCTGCGGTTGCAAATAAGATGGGGCCATCCAATCCGGCATCAAGGGGCAAGGCGAAAAAAATTTCTTTTTTTTATCGTCATTCAGATCATTGTTTCCGGCTGCGGGGATCATTATGATGCGCGCGCTCTGGTGGAAAACTTCGATTTTTTGGCCATTCAGACCATTTATTATTTTACTTCGCTGTTTCCGTTAATTTTCTGTTATCGCAGAGGACTTATGCACACCAACAAGTTGGCGAATCCCGGCCCTCTCGGCCTGATGGGCTTCGGGATGACCACCGTCTTGCTGAACCTGCACAACGCGGGCTTTTTCCCACTGAACTCCGCCATCATCAGCATGGGGATTTTCTTCGGTGGCCTGGCCCAGATCCTGGCCGGTCTGCTGGAATACAAGAAGGGCAACACCTTCGGCATGACCGCCTTCACCGCCTACGGCAGCTTCTGGCTGAGCCTGGTCGGCCTGCTGCTGCTGCCGCGTCTGGGCCTGGCTGAGGCCACCGAGGCGCACGTGCTGGGCATCTACCTGGCGCTGTGGGGCATCTTCACCCTGTTCATGTTCTTTGGCACCCTGGGCGCCAACCGCGTACTGCAGTTCGTGTTCGCCAGCCTGACGCTGCTGTTCGCCCTGCTGGCCGTCGGCAACATCACCGGCAACCACGCGCTGCTGACCTTCGCCGGTTATGAAGGCATCATCTGCGGCGCCAGCGCCATTTACCTGGCGATGGCCGAAGTGCTCAACGAGCAATACGGCCGCACCGTGCTGCCGATTGGCGAACCGGCCCCGGCACGCGTCGCGACCTCACCGGTCACCGCATAATCGCCCTTCCCTGACGAAAAAGCCCTGCATTGCAGGGCTTTTTTTTAGCTGTAGGAATCGGCTTGCCGCTCCCCGGCTTCGCTGTTCAGGTCGCGATGCAGGTAGACGCCGAGCAGCAGCCCGATGAGCGACAGCGCCAGCACGTAGTAAGCGGGTGCTAACGGGGTTAATTTCATGATCAGCGTCACAAAAATAGGGGTTAAACCGCCAAAAATAGCGTACGAGACGTTATATGAGAACGAGATACCGGTAAACCGCACTTCCGCCGGGAAAGCCCGCACCATCACGTACGGCACGGCCCCCACCACGCCTACGCTGAACCCCACCAGGGCATAGCAGGCGAACAGCATTTCCGGGCGCACGCCCACCGTTTGATAGAACAGCCAGCTGCAGCCGGCCAGCAGCACGCTGCCGACCACCAGCGTTTTGCTGGCGCCGAAGCGATCGGCCGACAAACCGGCGACGATGCAGCCGGCGATCAGCATGATGGTGGCGATGCTGTTGGCCTGCAGCGTCAAGGCCGGCGCGATGCCGAACTGCTTTTGCAGATAGGTCGGGGTCATCAGGATCACCACCACGATGCCGGCGGAGAGCAGCCAGGTCAGCAACATCGACACCGCCACCTCCCGTTTGTGGTTGAGCACCACCGACTTCAGCGGCAGCTCTTCGGCCAGCGCTTTACGCGCCTGCATCTCGATGAAGATCGGCGTTTCCTGCAGCCAACGGCGCAGGTACATCGCCACCAGGCCGAACATGCCGCCCAACAGGAAAGGAATGCGCCAGCCGCCGCCGGCAATGCTCTGCGGGCTGAGCGTGGTGTTGATCACCGTCGCCACCACCGAGCCCAGCAGGATTCCTACCGTCAGCCCGGCGGTCAGCGTGCCGCAGGCGAAGCCGATGCGCCGGCGCGGCACGTGTTCGGCGACGAAGACCCAGGCGCCCGGCACCTCACCGCCGATCGCCGCCCCCTGCAGCACGCGCATCAACAGCAGCAGCAGCGGCGCAGCGATGCCGATGCTGGCGTAGGTCGGCAGCAGGCCCATCGCCAGCGTCGGCAACGCCATCAGCAGAATGCTCAGGGTAAACATCTTTTTGCGGCCGACCAGATCGCCAAAGTGCGCCATCACGATGCCGCCCAGCGGACGGGCCAGATAGCCGGCGGCGAAGATGCCGAAGGTTTGCACCAGCCGCAGCCATTCCGGCATGTCCGCCGGGAAGAACAGATCGCCGACCACGGCGGCAAAGAACACGAAGATGATGAAGTCGTAAAACTCCAGCGCGCCGCCCAACGCGGCCAACGTCAGCGTTTTGTAGTCTTGCCGGTTCAGCCGGCGATTATTGTCGTGAGGCATAGGGCACCGTCGGTAAAGGCTGTAAAAATAAAAGCCGCAGGCTTTCTGTAAAAGAATCCTTACTATAGCGGCAAATTATTTTCACACCAGACGTGCTGAAGCCGATCTCGCAGAACGCTGAAATTTAGAGGTTTATCTCGCGACGCGCGCTCTTTGGCCGAAATGCTGCTACCACCGCGGCGTGCGTTTCGACGTAAGGCCCGTCGAGCAGTTGAATGCAATAAGGCACGCTGGCGAAGATGCCGTGCACCACCGCATTGCCCTGCTCATCTTTTACCCCTTCCAGCGTTTCCTTGATCGACTTCGGCTGGCCGGGCAGGTTGATGATCAGCGCCTGCTTGCGGATCGCCCCCACCTGGCGAGAAAGAATTGCCGTTGGCACATAGTGTAGGCTGATCTGACGCATTTGCTCGCCGAAGCCAGGCATCACGCGATCGGCGATCGCCAGCGTGGCGTCGGGGGTGACGTCGCGTCGCGCCGGCCCGGTGCCGCCGGTGGTCAGCACCAGATGGCAACCCATTTCGTCCACCAGCTCGCACAGCGTCTGTTCAATTTGCGTCTGCTCATCGGGGATCAGCCGGGTTTCCAGCTTGAACGGCGTCGCCAGCGCGCCGCTCAGCCATTCCTCCAGCGCCGGAATGCCTTTATCCTGATAAACGCCGCCGGAAGCGCGGTCGGAAACGGAAACCAAACCAATACGTAAAATATCCATGCGTAACCTCTACAGCCTGATGGGGTCCGAACGGGTTCGTCCCCGTTCTGTTGTCATTGCCGAGAGTATAAGGGCTTCCCCCGCCGGCGGGAGCGTCGGGCATAAAAAAAGGTGGCCTGAGCCACCTTTTTACTGCGCGATCTGCCGGAATTACAGCAGGTCGGCGATCATTTTTTCCAGTTTGCCCTGGTCTACGGCGAACTTGCGGATGCCGTCGGTCAGTTTCTCAACCGCCATCGGATCCTGGTTGTGCTGCCAGTAGAACTCAGGTTCGGTCAGTGCGGCAGGACGCGCCTTCACTTCACCGGTGTAAGACAGTTTACGCTCCAGCGCGCCTTCGCTCTCCGCCAGCTCTTTCAGCAGCGCAGGGGCGATGGTCAGACGGTCGCAGCCGGCCAGTTCGATGATTTCGCCAACGTTACGGAAGCTGGCGCCCATCACCACGGTGTTGTAACCGTGCTGTTTGTAGTACTGGTAAATCTCGGTCACGGAGATCACGCCCGGATCTTCATGCGGGGCGAACTCTTTCTTGTCGCCGTTGGCTTTGTACCAGTCGAGGATACGGCCGACGAACGGCGAGATCAGGTAAACGCCGGCTTCGGCACAGGCGCGAGCCTGAGCGAAGGAGAACAGCAGCGTCAGGTTACAGTTGATGCCTTCTTTCTCCAGCTGCTCCGCCGCGCGGATGCCCTGCCAGGTCGAGGCCAGTTTGATCAGAATGCGATCGTTGCTGATGCCGGCTTCGTTGTACAGCTTGATCAGGCGCTTGGCCTTGGCCACGCTGGCATCGGTGTCGTAAGACAGACGTGCATCCACTTCGGTGGAGATGCGGCCCGGAACCAGTTTGAGGATTTCCAGACCGATGTTGACCGCCAGCTTGTCGGCGGCGTCGGCGATTTGCTGCTCGCGATCGCTGCTCTGGCCGCGCGCCCAGGCGATGGCTTCGTCAATCAGTTTACGGTATTCAGGAATTTGGGCTGCATTGAGGATCAGCGAAGGGTTGGTTGTGGCGTCCTGCGGTTGATACAGCTTCATTGCCGCGATATCACCCGTATCTGCAACCACCGTGGTCAGCTGGCGCAGGGAAGTTAATTTGTCGGTCATGTTGGCATTATCTCATCGTTTGTGCATGAACTTTTGGCATCGTTCAACCATGCCCTGCCCTGATAATAACATGCGCCAAGCCCGGTGCAAGGCTGGAAAACCGCGGCGCGCAGGCATCTGTTTTATCCTTGGGCGAGCAACCGTTTACGCCGATATCTTTCGCCATTACCGAGCGGATGGAAAGGCAATAACGTGCTATTGTCCGAATAAATTATGTTAAATTCGAAAAAATTGATGCAATTCGTCCGCTAATCTGCGAAAAATCTTAATCGACTGACGCCGGACAGATTCCAGCTAAGCTCTTGTAAAAAATAGGCCAATGTTTTTCACCTGCGGTGGATGCTGCAAGGTGCGCATTAAATTTCGATAAAAGGAGGGATCCCTTGACGGACCTGATGAATTTTATAAACAACATTTTGTGGGGGTCGGTACTGATTTATCTGCTGCTCGGCACCGGCATCTACTTCACGTTGCGCACCCGCTTTATCCAGCTCCGCCACTTCAGCCACATGTTCTCGGTGTTGAAAAACAGCAATAAGAGCGACAGCGCCGGCATCTCCTCTTTCCAGGCGCTGTGCACCACGCTGGCGGCGCGCGTCGGCACCGGCAACCTGACCGGCGTCGCCATCGCCCTGACCGCCGGCGGCCCCGGCGCCATCTTCTGGATGTGGGTGGTGGCGTTTATCGGCATGGCCACCTCCTTTGTGGAAAGCTCGCTGGCGCAGCTCTACAAAACCAAAGACGATAACGGCAACTACCGCGGCGGCCCGGCCTACTACATGGAAAAGGGCCTCGGCATGCGCTGGATGGGCGTGCTGTTCTCGATCTTCCTGATCATCGCTTTCGGCCTGGTGTTCAACGCCGTGCAGGCCAACTCCATCGCGCAGGCCTCCGCCGTCGCCTTCCATTTGCAGCCGCTGCACGTCGGCATCGGCCTGGTGCTGCTGAGCGGCGTGGTGATCTTCGGCGGCATCCGCTCCATCGCCAAAGTGGCCGAGCTGGTGGTGCCGCTGATGGCCGGCGCCTACCTGTTGCTGGCCCTCTGGGTGATTGGCCATAACATCGAACACATGCCGGCGATCCTGACGCTGATCTTCAAAAGCGCCTTCGGCCTGCAGGAAGCCGCGGCCGGCGCCGTCGGTTACGGCATCTCCCAGGCGATGACCCAGGGCGTGCAGCGCGGCCTGTTCTCCAACGAAGCCGGCATGGGCTCGGCGCCCAACGCGGCGGCGTCCGCTTCGCCTTATCCGCCGCATCCGGCCTCACAGGGCTATGTGCAAATGCTCGGTGTGTTTATCGATACCATCGTCATCTGCAGCGCCACTGCGGCGATCATCCTCTCCTCCGGCATTCTCGATCAGCCGACCGACAGCATCAGCGGCATCGATCTGACCCAGCGCGCGCTGTCGACCGCCGTCGGCAGCTGGGGGGCGCCGTTCGTCGCCATCGCCATTTTCTTCTTCGCCTTCACCTCGATCATCGCCAACTACGCCTATGCCGAGAGCAACCTGGTGTTCCTCGAGCACAACCATCCGGGCGGCCTGCTGATTTTCCGCTGCGTGGCGTTGGGCATGGTGATGTTCGGCGCGCTGGCGGAGCTGCCGCTGGTGTGGAAAATGGCGGATACCTCCATGGCGCTGATGGCCATCACCAACCTGACGGCCATCCTGTTGCTGTCGCGGGTGGCGCTTAAGCTGGCCGACGACTACCATCGCCAACGCCGTCTGGGCAAGCTGCCGACCTTCGACGCCAACCGTTATCCGGAGCTGAAGTCGCAGCTGGAGCCGGGCGTGTGGGACGACCAAAAGCCGCCGCGCTGAGTTTTCCGGGGCGCGTGCGGTGCGCGCCCCTGCCTATTGGACCGATTGCCCCTTTTTCCCGCGCTTTTTGCTACAGTATCCGCACTTGGATAAACAGGATCTGGCCATGCTCGTTATTATTTCCCCTGCAAAAACTCTCGATTACGACAGCCCGCTGGCGACAGAACGCTTCACGCAGCCCGAAATGCTGGACAAGTCGAAACAGCTGATCAAAATTTGCCGCGAGCTGACACCGGCGCAAATCGCCAGCCTGATGAGCATCAGCGACAAGCTGGCCGGGCTGAACGCCGCGCGCTTTAGCGAGTGGCAGCCGAAATTTACCCCAGACAATGCCCGTCAGGCGCTGCTGGCGTTCAAGGGCGACGTTTACACCGGCCTGCAGGCGCAGGATTTCAGCGAAGCCGATTTCGACTTCGCCCAGCAGCATCTGCGCATGCTGTCCGGCCTGTATGGCGTGCTGCGCCCGCTCGATCTGATGATGCCGTACCGGCTGGAGATGGGCATCAGGCTTGAAAACCCGAAAGGCAAAGACCTGTACAGCTTCTGGGGCGATAAAATCACCCAAAAACTCAACGAAGCGCTGGAGCAGCAGGGCGACGACGTGGTGGTCAACCTGGCGTCCGACGAGTATTTCAAGGCGGTGAAGCCGGCCAAACTGCACGGCGCGCTGATCAAACCGGTGTTCCTCGACGAGAAGAACGGCAAGTACA
Organism: Serratia sp. LACPHL-BACT-2024-00286; assembly: GCF_043109535.1. Lineage (NCBI taxonomy): Bacteria > Pseudomonadati > Pseudomonadota > Gammaproteobacteria > Enterobacterales > Yersiniaceae > Serratia > Serratia sp. LACPHL-BACT-2024-00286. Next base: position 161,765 of record NZ_JBICNA010000006.1, on the reverse strand, counting down.
AGGTCATCAGCTTCTACGCCAAGAAAGCGCGCGGGTTGATGAGCCGCTTTATCATCAAAAATCGCCTGACGCGCAGCGAGCAGCTGGTGGACTTCAACCTGGAAGGCTACGCCTTCGACGAAGCCGCCTCGCAGGGCAATGAACTGGTGTTCAAACGCCCGGAGCAGGCATAAAAAAAGCCGTCGCAAGACGGCTTTTCGCATTCTAGCCTGCCGAACCTCAGGCCGGCAGCGCCATCAGGAACTTGCGCAGCTCGGCAAAGCCGGCCGGCAGCGTGTGCGACAGCAGCGGCAGATCGGCCCGCAGCGCCAGCGCTTTCGGCAACGGCAGCTCCTGGCCGAGGATCGCTTCTACGCTCTCTTTAAACTTGGCCGGGTGCGCGGTGCCGAGGAACAGACCGAACTCCCCTTCCTGCAGCCTATCGCGCAGCGCGCGATAGGCAATGGCCGCGTGCGGTTCGGAGATATAACCCAGCTCGGCCAGTTCACGCATCGTTTCCCGGGTGGTCTCATCGCTGACCGCCGCGTGGCCCAGCTCTTTCAGCTGCCAGACCTTACGACGGAACAGCTCTTCCACGCGCGGCCAGTTGTTCGGCTGGCTGACGTCCATGGCGTTGGACAGCGTCGCGACCGTGGCGTGCGGCTGCCACTGGCCGCTGGTCAGGAAGCGCGGCACGGTGTCGTTGGCGTTGGTGGCGGCAATAAAGCGCTTCACCGGCAGGCCCAGCGACTTGGCCAGCAGCCCGGCGGTCAGATCGCCGAAGTTGCCGCTCGGCACCGAAATCACCAGCTGATTGCGCGCTTCCTGCGGCAGCTGCGCCACCGCTTCGAAGTAGTAGCAGATCTGCGCCAGCAAGCGGCTGATGTTGATCGAGTTGGCCGAGTTCAGGTGCAGCGCGTCCTTCAATTCCCGATCGTCGAACGCCTGCTTCACCAGCGCCTGGCAAGCATCGAAGTCGCCGTCGATCGCTACGGTGTGAATGTTGCCGCCCAGAGTACAGAACAGCTTCTCCTGCAGCGGACTGATTTTGCCCTGCGGATAGAGGATCACCACCCGGACGTTTTTCAGGCCGTAGAAGGCGTGCGCCACGGCGGCGCCGGTGTCGCCGGAGGTGGCGGTCAAAATGGTCACCGGCTGATCGCCGGCCACTTCCGCCAGCATCTGCGCCATAAAGCGGCCGCCGAAGTCTTTGAACGCCAGCGTCGGGCCGTGGAACAGCTCCAGGCAGGAGACGTCTTCGGTCACTTTCGCCACCGGCGCCGGGAACTCAAAAGCGGCCTGCACGCGTTTCTTCAGCGCCGCTTCCGGCACCTCTTCGCCGATAAAGGCCGACAGAATGCGGCTGCTGCGGGTGACAAAGTCCTGCTCCAGCAGCTGGTCTATCTCGGTCAGTTCGAACTCCGGCAGCTCCAGCGGGAAGAACAGCCCCTGCTGCTTGCCCAGGCCTTGTTTTATCGCCTGCGCGAAGCTGACCTGCTCGTTGTGATCCTTAAGGTTGTACAGTTTCATGCGTTATCCCAGTAGTCGAGCGCCTGCGGTATCCAGACGGCAAATATGAACAAAACCTTCGTCGTTTTGCAGATAGTGTTGTTGCAGCCAGGCGGCCATGCGCTGCGCGGTGGCGCCGTCGTTGCAGACGGCGAACAGCGTCGGGCCGGAGCCGGAGATGCCGCAGGCCAGCGCGCCGATGTCCTGCGCCGCCTTGCGCGCTTCGGCGAAGCCCGGCAGCAGCCGGGTGCGGTACGGTTCGGCGATCACGTCCTGCATCAATTTGGCGGCCAGCTGCGGCTGACGGGTGTGGCAGGCATGGATAAAGCCGGCCAGATAGCGACCGTGGCTGATGCAATCCTGACGACGGTATTGCGCGGGTAAAATGGCGCGCGCTTCGGCGGTGGAGACCTTGATGCCCGGATAGGCCATGACCCACAGCCAATCGTCGAAGCACGGCACCTCCTGGCTGATGATGCCTTCTTCTTCCAGCATCAGCTGCAGGCCGCCAAGGTAGCAAGGCGCCACGTTATCGTAATGCACGCTGCCGGAAATGCGGCCTTCCAGCTCGCCCATCAGGCCGAGCAGCGTCGTCTCATCCAGCGGCCGATCGCAGAATTCGTTCATCGCCATCAGCCCGGCCACCACCGAACAGGCGCTGGAGCCCAGCCCCGATCCGATCGGCATGTTCTTTTCCAACCGCATCGCCACCGGCACTTCGCGGCCGATCTCTTGGCAGAAGCGCTCCCAGCATTGATAAACGATGTTCTCTTTCGGCTCGGCCGGCAGCTTGCTGACGAAGCGCCCGGCATTCTGCAAACTGAACGTCTCGGCGGCTTCTACGCTGACGCAGTCGCCCAGCAGCGTGCCGTCGATCGGCGAAACCGCCGCGCCCAGCACATCGAAACCGACGCTGACGTTACCGATCGAGGCCGGTGCATACACCTTAACCATATTAAACTCCCAACTTCCATGACAGTGTGCGCAGCAGATCGGCGAACACGCCCGCTGCGGTCACATCGTTACCGGCGCCGTAGCCGCGCAGCACCAGCGGCAGCGGCTGATAGTAGCGGCTGTAGAAGGCCAGCGCGTTCTCGCCGTTCTTCACTTTATACAACGGATCGTTGCCGTCCACCGCCTCGATGCGCACCTTGCAGCGGCCTTCGTCGATCAGGCCGACATAGCGCAGCACCTTGCCTTGCTCGGCGGCGTTGGCCACGTTGCGCGCGAACTCTTTATCCAGCTCCGGCAGGCGCGCCAGGAACTGATCCACGTCGCCCGACGCGTCGAAGGACGGCGGCAGCACCGACTCGACCTCGATATCGCTCAGCTCCAGCTTGTAACCGGCCTCACGCGCCAGGATCAGCAGCTTGCGCGCCACGTCCATACCGGACAGATCGTCGCGCGGATCCGGCTCGGTGTAGCCGTTGGCCCGGGCCTGCAGGGTCGCCGCCGACAGCGATAGCCCTTCGTCCAGCTTGCCGAAGATAAAGGACAGCGAGCCGGACAGGATGCCGGAGAAGCGCACCAGCTCATCGCCGGCGTTCAGCAGGTTTTGCAGGTTCTCAATCACCGGCAAACCGGCGCCGACGTTGGTGTCGTAGAGGAACTTGCGGTGCGAACCGGCGGCCGCCGCGCGCAGTTGCTGATAATAGTTCATCGACGAGGTGTTGGCCTTTTTGTTCGGCGTCACCACGTGGAAACCGTCCGCCAGGAAGTCCACATACTGATCGGCCACCGCCTGGCTGGAAGTGCAGTCGACGATCACCGGGTTCAGCAGGTGATACTCCTTCACCAGCCGGATCAGGCGGCCGAGATTGAACGGCTCCTGCGCGCCGGCCAGCTCGTCGCGCCAGCTGTCCAGCGCGATGCCGTGCACGTTGGTCAGCATCACGCGTGAATTGGCGATGCCGCACACCCGCAGGTCGATATGCTTTTGCTTCAGCCACGGCTGCTGGCGGTAGATCTGCTCGATCAGCGCTCCGCCAACGCCGCCGACGCCGATGACGAACACTTCGATCACCTGATCGGTGTTGAACAGCATCTGGTGACTGACGCGCACGCCGGTGGTGGCGGATTCATTGCTGACCACCACCGAGATTGAACGCTCGGAAGAGCCCTGGGCGATGGCGACGATATTGATGTTGGCGCGCGCCAGCGCGGAGAAGAAGCGCGCGGAGATGCCGCGCAGGGTGCGCATGCCGTCGCCGACTACCGAGATGATCGCCAGGCGTTCCATCACGTCCAGCGGATCCAGCACGCCGTCTTTCAACTCCAGATAGAACTCCTCCTCCAGCGCGCGGCGCGCGCGCAGCAGTTCGCCCTGCGGCACGCAGAAGCTGATGCTGTATTCGGAAGAGGATTGGGTGATCAGCACCACCGAAATGCCGGCGCGCGACATCACGGCGAACACTCGCGCGGCCATGCCGACCATGCCTTTCATGCCCGGGCCGGAGACGTTGATCATCGCCATGTTGTTCAGGTTGGTGATGCCTTTCACCGGCATCGCGTCATCGGTGCTGTCTTTGCCGATCAGCGTGCCGGGGGCCTGCGGGTTGGAGGTGTTTTTAATCAGGCAAGGGATTTGGAATTGGGCAATCGGCGTGATGGTGCGAGGGTGCAGCACTTTGGCGCCGAAATAGGAGAGTTCCATCGCCTCCTGATACGACATCGACTTCAGCAGCCTGGCGTCCGGTACGGTGCGCGGATCGCAGGTATACACGCCGTCGACGTCGGTCCAGATCTCGCAACAGTCGGCGCGCAGGCAGGCGGCCAGCACCGCGGCGGAATAGTCGGAGCCGTTGCGGCCCAGCACCACCAGTTCACCCTTGTCGTTACCGGCGGTGAAACCGGCCATCAGCACGATGTGGTCGGCCGGGATCGCCGCCGCGGCGATGCGTAGCGTGGACTCGGCGATGTCCACCGTGGACTCCAGGTAGTGGCCCTGCGCCAGCAGTTTCTCCACCGGGTTGATCACCGTGACCGGGTAGCCCTTGGCGCGGAACACCCCTTCCATGATGGCGATGGAGAGCTTTTCGCCGCGGCAGATGATCGCCGCGTTCACGCTGTCCGGGCACTGCCCCAGCAGCGAAACGCCGTGCAGCACCTGTTTGAGCTGCGCGAACTCCTGATCGACCACGCCTTTCAAGCGATCGTATTCAAAGCCCGGCAGCGCCTGCGCCAGGCCGCTCAGCAGATCGGCAAAGATCCGCTCGGCGTCGCTGATATTCGGCAGAATGTCCTGGCCCGCCACCGTTTTGTCGATCATCGCCACCAGATGGTTGGTGATCTTTGCGGGGGCGGACAAGACCGTGGCTACCTGTCCCTGACGCGCATTACTCTCCATGATGTCGGCAACGCGCAGAAAACGTTCTGCATTCGCCACCGAGGTTCCGCCAAATTTCAGCACTCGCATGTGTAATCTCTCCGAATTTAAGCCGAAAAAAAAGCCCGCACTGATTAGGTGCGGGCTTTTTTCTGTGTTTCCTGTGCGCGTCAGCCCGCCCCGTTACCTGTGGTATCGGTGGTGGTAATAATTGTGGTTTTCAGGCTGATGTTGCGCATGTTGTCTGTCTGTCTCATGAAATACTCTGTCCCCTCTATTGGTTAAAGCAATCGCTATCCCAAGTCAAACTATTTCTTTTTTTTGCTTATTTTCCGTTCAGCGACGGTAATGCGCGATGCAACAGGTGAAAAGCAAAACGACAGAACAAAAAAACAGCTTAAAGCCGATTTACCAGTGGATCACGCTGGGTAACCGTCTGATGGAGCCGCTATCACTTGGCGAGTTTTTTTTCGATGTCGTGCAGCAGCGTATGCAACATCGCCGTATCGCGCTGTTGCAGCACGCCGAGTCGCTGGTGCAGCCAGTCGCGCAATTTTTGGTCATCGCCGACATCCAATGCGTTCAACAAGGCATCGGCGCGGTGGCGCAGCGCCTTGAGCTGCCCTTCCGACGCCACCGTTTCCTGCGGCGTGCTGACGCCCATCAAGCTCGCCAACTGGTAGCAGTACACCATCACCGCCTGGCCCAGGTTAAGCGACGGATAGTCCGCCTGCATCGGCACGCCGGTCAGCAAATCCGCCAGCGCCAGTTCTTCGTTGGTCAGGCCGGAATCTTCGCGGCCGAACACCAGCGCGGCCTGGCCGACCCACTGCTTGCGCTCGCTCAGCTGTTCCAGCAGCTCGGGCGGCGTGCAGTAGTAGTGAAAACGCGCGCGGCTGCGGGCGGTAGTGGCGACGGTGAAATCCACGTCCGCCAGCGCCTGTTCCAGCGTGGCGAACGTTTGCACGCCGTCGAGGATCTCGCCGGCCCCGTGTGCCACCCAGCGCGCCGCCGGCTGCAGGTGCGCCTCGCTGTCAACGATGCGCAACGACGTGAAGCCCATGGTTTTCATCGCGCGCGCCGCCGCGCCGACATTTTCCGGCCGCGCCGGAGCCACTAAAACAATATGAAGTTGCATCACTCTTCCACCGAAGGCAGGCCTGCGTTTTGACGGTGGCGCAGCGCCCGCTTATATTTACAATTGCGTAACAATAAACGCGTTAATAGCAACAAACAAGATTAAACGGCTCGTTGAGCTAATAAACCCGTCGTAATAGTCATTATTCGTGCTTATGTTTTACTGCATTTATTTATCAATGAGTTAAAACAAAGCGATGATCAATAAACGAATAATTGTATCCTATCGGGCCGGATAATGCTGAATCGTTCACAGAATTTGAGGTTCTGTGACTTAAACTGGCATTTCTGTAAGTGTTTTTCACAAATCTGTTAACGTGCTACAATTGAATTTGATATATGTCAACAAAGCGTAGTTTTGTTGGGTGATGAATTCGGCACGCGCTGTTATATTGCTGTTAATGGGGTTAGGATATGCGCCAATTTGGCACCCCAGGGGTTGTAGGGAACAGCATCCCCACCAGGCTAGCGATCTTGTTGACATGAGATGGAAAGTGCATCAAGAACGAGTTTACGTACTTTAGTCATTTGCTGAGAGGGAACGTGGCGCTATCTCTGCCCTCCTCTAAGAAAACAAAGACTTCTGTACTTCCGATTTTCTATTTTGTTGGCAATTTTAGGTAGCAAATATGCAGACCCCGCACATTCTGATTGTCGAAGACGAGTTAGTCACTCGTAACACCCTGAAGAGCATTTTCGAGGCGGAAGGCTACATTGTTCATGAAGCCAATGATGGTGCAGAGATGCACAATATCCTGTCTGAAAATGATATCAATCTGGTCATCATGGACATCAACCTGCCAGGCAAAAACGGCCTGCTGTTGGCGCGCGAACTGCGTGAACAGGCCAGCGTCGCCTTGATGTTCCTGACCGGTCGCGATAACGAAGTGGACAAAATCCTCGGCCTGGAAATCGGCGCCGACGATTACATCACCAAGCCGTTCAACCCGCGTGAGCTGACCATCCGCGCGCGCAACCTGCTGTCGCGCACCATGAACCTGGGCAGCCTCGGCGAAGAGCGCCGCCTGGTCGAGAGCTACAAGTTCAACGGTTGGGAGCTGGACATCAACAGCCGCTCGCTGATCAGCCCGGCCGGCGAACAGTACAAGCTGCCGCGCAGCGAATTCCGCGCCATGCTGCACTTCTGCGAAAACCCGGGCAAGATCCAGTCCCGCGGCGAACTGCTGAAGAAAATGACCGGCCGCGAGCTGAAGCCGCATGACCGCACAGTGGACGTCACCATCCGTCGCATTCGCAAACACTTCGAATCGACGCCGGACACGCCGGAAATCATCGCCACCATTCACGGCGAAGGCTACCGCTTCTGCGGCGATCTGGAAGAGTAATTCCGGCCTGCCGTCATGAAAACGGGGTTCAGCATGCTGAACCCCGTTTTTTTATTTCGTCTCAGCCCACGGCATGATCGGCACCGCGCTCAGGGCATTCTTCGGCGAACCGTCGATCACCTTGTCGGAGTAGCTCAGGTAAATAAGCGAATTGCGCTTGGCGTCGTAGAAGCGCACCACCTGCAGCTTCTTGAACACCAGCGAGGTGCGTTTCTGGAATACCACCTCGCCTTCCGACTTGCCGTTTTTGATCTTGTCGCTCAGTTCGATAGGCCCCACCTGCTGGCAGGAAATGGCCGCGTCGGCGGTGTCTTCCGCCAGCCCCAGACCGCCTTTGATGCCGCCGGTTTTGGCGCGGCTGATATAACAAGTTACATTTTTAACATCCGGATCGTCGAACGCTTCCACCACGATTTTGTGGTCCGGCCCCAACAATTTAAACACGGTATCAACGGAGCCCACCTGCTCCGCCTGCGCGCTGCCAACGGTTGCGCAAACCAAACCGAATAAAAATATCCAGCCTTTTTTCATTTACTTAACTCCGATATAACCTTGCCGCAAAAATAGGTTCGGCGATCGCCATTATTTATGTCTAAGCTCACGGAATCGGTTTTTTACGGGTCCGCACCGTCCGTTTTAGCACAGAGCGTGACAAAAATCTTTGAGAGTCGCGGAGTAAAAAAATTGCTATGATGCGGCGTCGTTATTTCTTTGCGCCCACTACGGTGTACCCCAATCCAACTCTGGCGCGGCAAGCGCAGCAGAGGCAAAGAGTGCAACGCATAATGGCTCATGGATCGGTCTGATAGCGCAGCACCAGCGTGACGAATCAACAGTTCGGGTTCCTACCCCCAAGCTTTACGAGGAAGATCTATGGATCAAGCCGGTATCATTCGTGATCTGCTTAGCTGGCTGGAAAGCCATTTGGACCAACCCTTGTCGCTGGATAACGTGGCGGCCAAGGCCGGCTACTCCAAATGGCACCTGCAACGGATGTTCAAAGATATTACCGGTAACGCCATCGGTGCTTACATCCGGGCAAGGAGGCTGTCCAAAGCCGCCGTCGCGCTGCGTTTGACCAGCCGGCCGATTTTGGATATCGCCCTGCAGTATCGCTTCGACTCGCAGCAGACCTTCACCCGCGCCTTCAAAAAACAGTTTGCGCAAACGCCGGCGCTGTACCGCCGCGCCGAGGACTGGAACGCATTCGGCATCTGCCCGCCGATCCGTCTGGGGGCTTTCACCCTGCCGCAGCCGGAATTCGTCTCGCTGCCGGACAAGCGCCTGGTCGGCCTGACCCAAAGCTACTCCTGTACGCTGGAACAGATCACCACCGTGAGCACCGAGCTGCGCTCGCAGTTCTGGCGTCAGTTCCTCGGTGACGTCGAAACCCTGCCGCCGGTGCTGTACGGGCTGCACCACTCGCGGCCGAGCCAGGAAAAGGACGACGAACAGGAAGTGCTGTACACCACGGCGCTGGAGCCGGATCAGGTGCCTGACAAGGCGCAGGAAGGCCAGCCGCTGGTGTTGCCGGGCGGTGAGTTTGCGATGTTCAGCTACGAAGGGCCCACTGAGGGCCTGCAAGACTTTATTCTGACGGTCTACGGCACCTGCCTGCCGGCGCTCCAGCTGACGCGCCGCAAAGGGCACGACATCGAACGTTTCTACCCGAAAGGCGAGCGCCGTCCGCATCAGGCGCCTATCGAGATCAAGTGCGACTACCTGATCCCGATTCGGCGTTAACGCTGCAGTTCGTCCAACGCGGGCATGTCCAGATGCGTGACATCGCCCGCGGTCTCCACGATCCAGCCGGAAGCCAGCCACGGGCTCTGCTGGTGATCGACGCGCGACAGTGAACAGTTGCGCAAGCGCAAACGGCGTTCCGCATAGGCCGGCAGCCCCAGCACCGTACTGATCAAACACCCCAACGCGATGCCATGGCTGACGAGCAGCGGTTTGCTGCCTTCCGGCAGCATCAGGCAGCTCTCCAGCGCGGCGCGCATGCGCTCGCCCAGTTCCTCCATGGATTCGCCTTGAGGGATACGGCCGTCAGGAGTACCATCGACCATCTGTTTGCGCCACTGCTCTTCCTGCGGCGTCAAACTGTCGATCAGGCGTTCTTCCAGAACCCCCATGTGCAGCTCACGCAAACGCGGATCGCCTATCACTTCGCAGCCACAGGCTTCGGCGATGATCTGCGCGGTGCGGCGCGTGCGCCCCAGATCGCTGGTAATGATGTGCGTAATGCCTTCCTTACTGACGCGCCTGGCGACCAGACGGGCCTGGTGTTCACCCATGGCGGTTAACGGGCTGTCGGACTGACCCTGGATGCGGCGAGCCGCGTTCCATTCCGTTTCGCCATGGCGAACGAGGTATACCTGTAACATTTTTGTTTTCCGTTATACTGCGTGAAATTTGCGTTTATCCCCGGCCCGGCGGCGCTTTTGCCGCTGCCCGGCGTATCGGCCAGAAGGATATCAAACCCGTTATGTACCATGTTGTCGCTGCAACTACCAACCCGGCAAAGATCAAGGCTATTCAACTCGCCTTCGATGACGTCTTTGGCGCGAACCAATACCGCATTGAATCCGTTGACGTCGCCAGCGGCGTCTCGCTGCAGCCGATAGGCAACCACGAAACCCGCACCGGCTCGCGTCAACGCGTCATGGAAGCGCGCCAGGTCAGGCCCGAGGCCGATTTTTGGGTCGGCGTGGAAGCCGGGATTGAAGAGAATATGACCTTCGCCTGGATGACCATCGAGAACCCGCACATCCGCGGCGAATCCCGCTCGGCGAGCCTGATGCTGCCGGAAGTCATCTTACAAGGTATTCGCGCCGGTCGCGAATTGGGCAGCGAAATGGCGGCGATCACCGGCAATGCCGAGGTGAAGCGCCAGGGCGGCGCCATCGGCGTCTTCACCGACGGCCGGCTGAGCCGCACCAGCGTTTACCACCAGGCGCTGCTGCTGGCGCTGGTGCCGTTTCACAACGCCATCTATCAGCAATAGCACCGATCCCGCTAGGGCGCGTCGTGCAACAGCTGCTGCTCAAGCCACTGTTTCAGCTCGGGTGAAGCCGCTTTCAGGCTGTTCGAGCCGCGGGTGATGGTGGCGATCCCCGCGCCCAGTTCATTTTTCAGCTCGCGCTGGCTCATCTCGCCGCGCATCAGTTCCTGAATGATCCGCACCCGGGTGCCCAGCGCGGTGCGCTCGTCCGGCGTCAGCATCAGCTGCAGCAACGGTTGATGCAGCTCTTGCGCAAACGAATTCTGCAGCAGCGCGACGAAGCGCAGCCAATCCTCATTGCCTTGTTCTGAAAGAGCGGGGTCGTTTAACGATAATTGCGTCATGGCAGCCACCATACTATTTAACTAGTACAGCAGCATACCATAGGGCCGTCAAAATCAATAACGTCTCTGCCACTCGGCGTCGGTCAGCACCTTGGCCGGCCGGTGCGTCAGATAACGGTAAAACGCATCGTAGGCCAGCACATTCTTGACGTAGCCGCGGGTTTCAGAGAACGGAATGCTTTCGATGAACGCCACCGGATCGATACGCCCCGCGCTGTTGCCCAGCCACGTGTTCACCCGTGACGGGCCGGCGTTATAGGCGGCGCTCGACAGGATGCGGTTGCGGCCGAACTGCTGATAGACCGACTCCAGATAGCTGGTGCCGATGGTGATGTTGGTCTGCGGATCGAACAGCTGGCTCGGGCCGACGTAGCCGGGAATATTGAACATCTGCACCGTATGCTGCGCGGTGCGCGGCATCACCTGCATCAGGCCGGAAGCGCCAACCGGCGACTGCGCCTTCGGATTCCAGGCGCTCTCCTGGCGCGCTATCGCCATCGCGTAGCTGGTGGTGATCCCCTTGTCATCGGTGGCGCGGCGGAACTCCTGCGGCCAGGCGACCGGGAAGCGCTCCTCCAGATGATCCCACAGCTTGCCGACGATGGTCGCCTGCACGCTCAGATCGGCCCATTTTTGCTCAAAGGCGTAGCGCGCCAGCGCCTCTTGTTCCGGCCGGCTGCGGCTGGCGACGTAGGAGCCCCACTCGCTGCGGGCCAGGTTGTCCATGTTCCAGTACATCAGCTCGCGCACCCGGGCAACCTCCGGCCCGTCGACCAGCGACGCGCGCGGCTTGGCCGCCACCGCCACCATCACCGGATAAGTGGCGTTCAGCTTCTGCGCCGCCGCCATCGGATAGAAGCCGCGTTCGGTCATCAGGTTACGCAATATCTCCTCGCCTTCGGCGCGTTTGCCTTCGTCCATCAACTGACTGGCGCGCCAGTAGCGCCACTCATCCTTGTTGCGCGACGCCTCCGGCAGGCGGGCCAGCCAGGTCGCCACGCCCTGCCGATCGCCGTTGCCCAACGCCATGCGCACCCGGCGCTCCAGCAGCGAAGGCGAACGGCTGCGCAGAATCACCCGATCGCGCCACTGCGCCTGTTCATAGGTGGCATCGCTGCCCATCAGGCGCCAGGCCACCGCCTCTTCCAGCCCCAGCCGCTCGTCGTCGCTCATTTTCTGCAGCCGCGCGAGCGTCGGGATCATCGCCCGCGCGTTTTCCACATCCTGCCGCGCCAGGCGTTCAAAGGCGATGCCGGTGGCGGCGCGGGTAAAGTCGGTCGGCCCCACGCTGCGGGCGAAGGCTTCCACGGTGGTCGGATCGTTTTGCAAGCGCACCAGGGCGTTGCCCATGGTTTGGTAGTCGGCCGGCAGCTGGCTGTAGAGGTTGCTGACCAGCGAACTGTTGCCCTCCTTCAACGCCAGCTTCATGCGCGCCAGAATATCCAGCGGCGTCTGCTTGCCTGCGCCGCGCCAGACGCTGAACAGCCGATCGCAGGCGCCCGGCAGCGTTTTGCCGTTCAGCCACAGTTCGTCGGCGCCGCTCCAGGCCGCCTGCTGATCGCCGGTGGCCCACTTGGCGTAGTAATAATTGCAGCGCGCCGCCACCGGTTTGGGCGGCTGCGGGCTGAAGGCCAACAGGGTGCGCCAGTCTTCGCGCCGCGCCAGCTCATTGACGAAGCGCGGGGCCAGTGATTTCGCCGGCGGCAGCGTCGGGTTGCGTTTGATAAAGTCGTTCACCTCGGAGAACCCCGCCTGGCTCAGATCCTGTGTCAGCTCGCGGTATTCCAGGTAAGGATAAAGCGGATAATCGCGCAGCGTCGGCATCAGCTGCGCCACCACGCCCATCTGATTGCCGTCCCATGCCTGTTTGATCTGCTGGTAGCGCTGACGTTGCGCATCCAGAGAATCCGCCAGCGCCGCGCCTGAAAACGCCGTCAGGCACAGGCCCATTGCCAACAGCCGTCGCTTGTCCACCTTGACCATCCTCGCTCTTTCCTCACTGGTTGGACCGCAGGAGCCGCCCAGCTCCCCGGTGACCGCCGCGCCACGGCGCAGCGGGACAAAATAAAGCCGGGCGCACGGCCCGGACGCAGATATCTACCATAGACAGCGCAATCGCTCATCCATTCAATACTGTAGAAGAAGAAGTGTATCGCCATGACGGGAGCCAGGTAAAAAACGTTTACTTTGGCTGACAAATCAGGCCGACGGGATATTTCCAGCCACCGGATTTTTATTAGCCACCCCGGCATTTATAAGAGAAGTAAAATAATTTTTAATTATTAGCTATGACATTATTGCATTTTCGAGATGACGCCGCCGTTGCGCAAATCGCCTGACAGCTGGCCAAACGCGCCAACTTTGCAGAAAAGCGGTGGCAAACCCGGGTAGGCATTTTTATACTATCAAAAATAAGTAGGATAATTCCGAGAAAACAGCACATAAAGCGCCCAACGAAGACATCTTATAATACAATCCGCGCCAATTATGGGTGAGATAGTGTTCATTAGGCAGTGCGACTGACAGCTTTCAGCAAAACGATTGTCCCTTCAAGCGGGCCGAACTTTTCCTTGTCAGGCCACGGCCTGCGGGCGGTGGAGCAGGCCGGAATGGCGGGTGAAGATGGCGAATAAGACCGCGATAGCGATGCGTTGCGCAAAAAGCCCCGTGCCGGGCTTCCTTGGCGCACGTCTGAATATCGGTCGCCTGCTGCTGATCGTGTTGTTGGTGCTGCTGACGTTGTCCGGGCCTGCGCGCGCCGCCGATGATCCCTATCAAAAACGCACGCACGCCGTGACGACCGTGGTGGTAGGCATCATCAGCTACGCCCGCTGGTCGCGTGAACCCAATCCGATCCGCTTGTGCGTGACCGCACCCACCCAGTATGCCGAAGGGCTGTTCGATCCGATCCTGCTGAGCGCGCCGCGTCCGATTAAAGCCGAGCGTGTGCCGTTCGACAGCCCAACGCTGAGTACCGGCTGCGATGTCATCTACTTAGGGAACATCACCGCCGCGCAGAGACAAAATTTCATGCAGCGCATTTCCGGCAACTCCATTCTCAGCATCAGCGAGAACGATAGCGAATGCTCCGCCGGCAGCGCATTTTGCCTGCAGATCGATGGGGACCAGGCCAGTTTCAAGGTCAACCTGGACGCTCTGGCGCGCAGCGGCGTGCGCGTTCACCCCAACGTGCTGCAGCTGGCACGCAAACAGGCGCCGCCGCTATGAGGCTGTTGCACAGAAACCGCGCCGGCAATGCGCGCCCGACGCTGGGCCGAGTGCTGCAGCGGGTACATCTTGGGCTGGCGCTGATCGCCGTCGGCACCGCCGGCATCTTTTTGACGCTGGTGGCGCTGTTTGCGCTGCGCGCCTATGCCGACCACAACCTGCACCTGATCGCGCGCTCCATCAGCTATACCGTCGAGGCCGCCGTGGTGTTTGAAGACGGCGTCGCCGCGCGTGAGGCGCTGATGTTGATCGCCTCCAACGAAGAGATCCTGGAGGCACGCATTCTGGATAATAAAGGCAAGATGCTGGCCAGCTGGCGCCATCCCTCCGACAGCCCGCTGCACGGTCTGGAGCAGATGGTTGCGCACTGGGCGCTGCCCGAGCCGGTCATCCTGCCTATTTCTCACGGGGGCAAACAGGTCGGCCAGGTCTGGTTGAGCGGCAACGGCGGCAGCCTGTTGCGTTTCCTGTTGCGCGGCCTGGTCGGCATGCTCGCCTGCATGGTGCTCAGCACCCTGTGCGCCCTGGTGTTGTCGCGCCGTATGCTGGTCGGCATCGTCAGTTCGCTGGACGACATCGCCAACGTGGCGCACGCGGTGCGCCGCGATCGCACCTTCGGCCTGCGGGTGCCGTCGGCGCCGATCGCCGAGCTGCATGAGCTCAGCAACGATTTCAACGGCTTGCTCGACGAGCTGGAGGCCTGGCAGGCCCATCTGAAGCAGGAGAACGACTCGCTGGCTCACCGGGCGACGCACGACAGCCTGACCGGCTTGCCGAACCGCGCCTTCTTCGAAGGGCGGCTGAGCCGGGCGCTGGGCGATATCGAACCGCCGGCGAAATTGGCGGTGCTGTTTATCGACGGCGATCGCTTCAAGGAGGTGAACGACAGTTACGGCCACGCCGCAGGCGATGCGGTGCTGACCACCATTGCCGGGCGCATTCGCGCGCAGCTGCGCGAGACCGATCTGGTCGCGCGTCTGGGCGGGGATGAATTCGCCGTGCTGCTGGCGCCGGTACACGGCACGGAAGATGTCCTGCAGATCGCTGACAACATCATCGATTGCATGACGCAACCGGTCATTTTGCCGAACGACGAGGCGGTCATTACCTCTCTGAGTATCGGTATTGCGCTGTACCCTGATCACGCGTCGACGCCTCAGGGTCTTTTGCACGAAGCTGACGATGCGATGTATCAGGCAAAGCATCGTTATAACGGAGGCTGGCGGCTGGCTATACATAAATAAGAGCCCCGGCTATAACACTTGAACTAGGGATTTTGACTATGATACAGCAACTGTTTAAAGGTCGTTTTTCACTGCTGACGATGGTGTTCGTCGCCCTGCTGGCGCTCGCCGGCTGCCAGAGCAAACCGCAGGGCCTGACGGCCGAGCAGATCGCGCTGCTGCAATCGCAGGGCTTCAAACTGACCGATAACGGCTGGGAGTTCGGCCTGTCGGATAAAGTGCTGTTCGGCAACAACATCGGCAAGCTGAACCCGGAAAGCACCGAGACGGTGCAGAAGATGGGCCGCGCGCTGCTGAGCGTCGGCATCACCAAGTTCCGCCTGGACGGTCATACCGACAACTACGGTGAAGACAGCTATAACGACCAGCTCTCCCTGCGCCGCGCCGATGCGGTGGCCGATCTGCTGGCCAGCGTCGGCATTCCGCGCGCCAATATCGAAACCCGCGGCATGGGCAAACGCGATCCCGTTGCCGACAACCGCACCTCCAGCGGCCGCGCGGAAAACCGCCGCGTCGCGATCGTCGTCACGCCATAAGCCACCAATATGCGCCTTTATCGGCGCATAAACGGTTATACTTAGCGATCGCTGAGCGATGTCTGGGATCCGAGATCGAAACGGGCTACACTCATGCCGCCAGACATCCTATAAATACTGATATAGAGAGGCTTAGAGCAACGTGGCTCAATACGTCTATACCATGCACCGCGTCGGCAAGGTGGTACCGCCGAAGCGTCATATTTTGAAAAACATCTCCCTGAGCTTCTTCCCCGGGGCCAAAATCGGCGTACTGGGCCTGAACGGCGCCGGTAAGTCCACCCTGCTGCGCATCATGGCCGGCATCGATACCGATATCGAAGGGGAAGCGCGCCCGCAGCCGGGCATCAAGATCGGTTACCTGCCGCAGGAGCCGCAGCTTAACCTCGAACACACCGTGCGTGAGTCGGTGGAAGAAGCGCTGGCGGAAGTGGTCGGCGCGCTGAAGCGCCTGGACGAAGTGTACGCGCTGTACGCCGAAGAAGGCGCAGACTTCGACAAGCTGGCCGCCGAACAGGGCCGCCTGGAAGAGATCATTCAGGCGCACGACGGTCACAACCTCAACGCCCAACTGGAACGCGCCGCCGACGCGCTGCGCCTGCCGGACTGGGACGCCAAAATCGCCCACCTGTCCGGGGGTGAACGCCGCCGCGTCGCGCTGTGCCGCCTGCTGCTGGAAAAACCGGACATGCTGCTGCTTGACGAACCGACCAACCACCTGGACGCCGAGTCCGTGGCCTGGCTGGAACGCTTCCTGCACGACTTCGAAGGCACCGTGGTAGCGATCACCCACGACCGTTACTTCCTGGATAACGTGGCCGGCTGGATCCTCGAACTGGACCGCGGCGAGGGCATTCCATGGGAAGGCAACTACTCTTCCTGGCTGGAGCAGAAAGACGCGCGTCTGGCGCAGGAAGCGTCCGCCGAAGCCGCTCGCCGCAAGTCGATCGAGAAAGAGCTGGAGTGGGTGCGTCAGGGCGCCAAAGGCCGTCAGTCCAAAGGCAAGGCCCGTTTGGCCCGCTTCGAAGAGCTGAACAACACCGAATACCAGAAACGTAACGAAACCAACGAACTGTTCATTCCACCTGGCGCACGCCTGGGCGACAAAGTGGTCGAAGTCAGCAACCTGCGCAAGTCCTACGGCGACCGCCTGCTGATCGACGACCTGTCGTTCTCGGTGCCGAAAGGGGCAATCGTCGGCATCATCGGCCCGAACGGCGCGGGTAAATCCACGCTGTTCCGCATGATGTCCGGCCAGGAACAGCCTGATTCCGGCAGCATCGTGCTGGGCGACACCGTCAAGCTGGCCTCCGTCGATCAGTTCCGCGACAGCATGGACGGTTCGAAAACCGTGTGGGAAGAAGTCTCCGGCGGGCAGGACATCATGCGCATCGGCAACACCGAGATGCCGAGCCGCGCCTATGTCGGCCGCTTCAACTTCAAGGGCGTCGATCAGGGCAAACGCGTGGGCGAGCTGTCCGGCGGTGAGCGTGGCCGTCTGCACCTGGCCAAGCTGCTGCAGGTTGGCGGCAACGTGCTGCTGCTCGATGAACCGACCAACGACCTGGATATCGAAACCCTGCGCGCGCTGGAAAACGCCCTGCTGGAATTCCCTGGCTGCGCCATGGTGATCTCGCACGACCGTTGGTTCCTCGACCGTATCGCCACCCACATCCTGGACTACCAGGATGAAGGCAAGGTGGAATTCTTCGAAGGCAACTTCACCGAGTACGAAGAGTACAAGAAGCGTACGCTGGGCGCCGACGCGCTCGAGCCGCACCGCATCAAGTACAAGAAGATCGCCAAGTAATCCCCAAGGCGCCGCATGCGGCGCCTTTTTTTATGCCCGCGCCCGACGATAGTCGCGCGGTGAGCATGCCATCACGCGCTTGAACGCGTGGCTGAAAGCGCTGTCGGAATCGTACCCCAAACGCTGCGCGATAGCGGAGACCGGTTCGCCGCCGGTACGCAGCGCCCGCGCCGCCAGCAGCATGCGCCAACGCGACACATACTCAAGCGGCGCCATTCCCGCCTTCTGCTTGAAGCGCAGCGCCAACGTCGAACGGGAAACGCTCGCCGCATCGGCCAATGACGCCACCGTCCAGCGCCGGGCTGGATCGGCGTGTACTGCCTGCATCGCGGCGCCGATGCGCGGATCGAACAAGGCGGGCAGCCAGCCGGAGGCCGCGCCCTCCTCCCTCGTCAGGTAAATCCGCAGCGCCTGGGTCAACATGATTTGCCCCAGGTGATGCGTCATCAGCGCGCTACCCGGCGAAGGCTTTAACAGCTCGTCCGCCAGCCGCTGCAGCGCCCATTGCAACACGGCGGCCTCTTCGGTGCCGCCTCGGATCACCATCAACGCCGGTAAACTCCCCAACAACCGCTCCACTTCCTCACCGAAGGTAAAACTCCCGCCGATAAACAGGCACGTGTCTCCCTCGCCGCAGCGCGCCACGCCGTTTTGCGCCTGCAGATAAAGCGCATCGGCGTCGAGCGCCGGCAGTGACAAGTCGCTGCCGACGGTCAGCGGCAGGCTGCGAGTCAGCAGTAAACAGTCGCCGGCCGCCAGCCACAGCGGTTCTGCCAGCCCTTCCGCCGCCAACCAACAGCCGCCGCGCACCACCGCGTTGAACTTCCCGCCTTGCGGAGCGGGAAAATGAACGGCCCAGTCGCCGCCGGCCTTCAGGCCGCCGAAAAACGCATTCTGGCTGTTCAGTGGCGCCAGCACTTCCGATAAAGGATCCATACCCTCTCCCCATAAAGATCTTGCAAGAGCATAACCCGCGCGATGCGCTGGCCGAAGACTTTAGGACGATGGCGACAGAAATTAGGTTTTTGTTGCATTCATCCGCCGGATAACGCCGATTTACACTCCCTGTGTCACAGCCAACCACAGCGAGGAATCCCCAATGAACAAACAAACGCCCATCGGCTCTGGCTTCAACGCCACCACCACCGCCGCCGACGTGCTCAAAGATCGTCAACTGGCCGGCATGACGGCGCTGGTCACCGGCGGCCATTCCGGCCTGGGGTTGGAAACGACTCGCGCATTGACGCAGGCGGGAGCACAGGTGATTGTCGCCGCCCGCGATCCCGTCATCGCCCGCACTCGTCTGGCCCTCGCCGGTATCAGCAACGTCGACATTTATGAGCTTGATTTGGCCGATCTGAACAACATTAGAGAGTTCGCGCAACATCTTCTGGCGACCGGCGTCCACCTCGATATGGTGATCTGCGGCGCCGGCATCATGGCCTGTCCTGAAACCCGCATCGGCCCAGGCTGGGAGGCTCAATTCGCGATCAACCACCTGGGGCATTACGCGCTGGTGAACCACCTCTGGCCGGCATTGGCGGGCGGCGCCCGCGTTGTCGTCATCTCCTCTTCCGGCCACCATGCCAGCGCCATACGCTGGAATGACGTGCAGTTTCACAGCGGCTATGACAAGTGGCGGGCCTACGGCCAGTCGAAAACCGCTAATGCGTTATTCGCCGTGCACCTCGACAAACGAGGACGAGCCGCCGGTGTACGCGCCTTCACGCTGCATCCCGGCATGATCCCCACGCCACTGCAGCGTTACCTCTCGCAGGAAGAGATGCTCGCATTGGACTGGATCGACGCCGACGGCAAACCCGCCCACCCGGAAATGCTGAAAACGCCGCAACAGGGTGCGGCAACCCAGGTGTGGGCGGCGACATCGCCTCAACTCAATGGCCTTGGCGGATTGTATTGCGAAGACTGCGATATCGCCCGGCGCAACGATGACGAGGGCCTTTCCTTCAGCGGCGTAAAAAGCTACGCCGTCGATCCTGAACAGGCCCAACGCCTGTGGGAATTGTCGGCGCAACTCACCGGCATCGACATCTTCGGCAAGATTTAAACAGGAGCCCCCTATGCAGAATCGCCAAATCATCCTCGGCAAACTCCCACAGGGAAAGCTGACCGTCGATTGTTTTCAGACTCGCGAGACCCCGATGCCGATCCCCGGCCCCGGAGAGGTTCTGTTGCGCACGCTTTACGTGCCTTTGGATGCGGCCAGCAGAGCCTGGATGCAGGGCGTCACCTATCGTTCCGGATTGCAGCCAGGAGACATCATGGCCGCGACGACGCTGGCCGAAGTCGTCACGTCGCGCTCTCCCCTGCTGGCCGCCGGCGATATCGTGTTGGCGGAAACCGGCTGGCAAACCTTCACGGCCCTGCCGGCGGCTGAGGCGCTCAAACAGCCGGACATCGTTCCGCATACGCACTTGCTCAGCGTTTACGGCGTACCCGGACTCACCGCTTACTTCGGCCTGCTGGAATGCGGACGCCCCAAGGCCGGTGAAACCGTCGTCATTTCCGCCGCCGCAGGGGCGGTAGGCATGTTCGCCGGACAAATCGCCCGGCTCCACGGCTGCCGCACGGTGGGCATTGCCGGCGGCGCCGCCAAAACGGCTCTGCTGACGGACAGGCTGGGTTTCGACGCGGCGATAGATTATAAGGCGGGGAATCTGCATGACGGCCTGCGCCGCTCGTGCCCCAACGGCATTGACGTGCTGTTCGACAACGTCGGCGGCGATATTTTGGCGGCCTGCCTGCCGCACATGGCGAAACAGGGGCGCATTGTTTGCTGCGGCGCGGTGTCGCAGTACGATACGGCCTCCCCACCGGCCGCGCCGGCCGGGATCCCCGGTTTGCTGATCGTCAACAGCTTGACGATGCGGGGGTTCCTGTTGGCCGACTTCCTTCACCGACAAGAACAGGCGCTGACGGCGCTCACGGCCTGGGTCGCGGAGAAGAAATTAGCGGTCATCGAAGATCTGATCGCCGGTTTTGAGCTGCTGCCCGCGGCCCTGGTTGGCCTGCTGGCGGGGGAAAACACAGGAAAGCGCATCGTGCAAGTGACGTAATATCTTGTTTAACCCAGGAGCGGCCTGGGCTTCCTTGGTTCTTATTCCCGCGGCAGCTCGCGGGCGTAGTCGTCGAACGCCGGATGCTGCAGCACCACATCGATGAAGCAGGCCAGCGCCGGGGAATTCAGCTTGCGGCTCGGGTAAACCAGATACAGCTCGTTGCCCTCCGCGCGCCACGCCGGCAAGACTTCCACCAACAGCTTCTGCGCCACCACCTCGCGGCTGAGAAACGCCGGCAACAGCGTGATCCCCGCGCCGGCGATAGCGCATTCACGCGCATACAGCAGGTTGTCGGTGGTGTGCGCCAGCGGCAGCTGCCAGCGGTAATAGTCATCGCCGCAGCGCAGGTTCCAGGCCGTCCAGGCGCGGTGGGCAATGCAGCGATGCTGTTGCAGCTGCTGCGGGTGTTCGATCGGCGGATGCTGCGCCAGATAAGACGGCGCGGCCAACAGATAGCGCGGCGCATACCCGAGACGGCGACCGATCAGCGAAGAATCCTGCGGCTTGCCGGTGCGCAGCGCGGCATCGTAACCTTCCTGCACCAGATCCACCATGGCGTCGGACACCGACACCTCCAGCGAAACGTCCGGATACTGGCGCTGAAAATCCGCCGCCAGCCGCGCCACTAGGGTCGCCCCCAGCCCGGCGGGCGTTGAAATGCGCAGGCGGCCGCTCGGGTTATCGCGCAGCCGCTGCAACGCCAGATCGGCGCGTTCCGCGGCGGACATCATCGCCTGACAATGTTCCAGATAGCGCTCACCGGCGAAGGTCAGGTTCAGCTGGCGCGTGGTGCGATTGAGCAAGCGCAGCCCCAGCGTCTGTTCGAGCTGGCTGATGCGCTGGCTGACGCTGGATTTCGGCAACCCGACGCGCTGCGCGGCGGCGGTGAAGCTGCCGCACTCCGCCACCAGCGCGAACAGCGCCATGTCCTGCAGCTGTTTGAATTCCATTGTTCACCTTAAACGAACACTCTGTTAGATATTGTCCATCTTATCACCCCACTGCCGCGGGTCTACACTGGGGACATCATTTAAAAGGAGCACAATCATGTCGATAAAAGCCATTGCCGTAGACCCGCAGAACCCCGCCGGTTTCATCGAAATCTCACCGGAGATGCCGGTTCCCGGCCAGTACGATCTGCTGGTGGCAGTGAAAGCGGCGTCGGTCAACCCGGTGGACACCAAAGTGCACGCCGGTCTGCAAAAGAGCGGCCTGCAGCAGCCGCGCATCCTCGGCTGGGACGCCAGCGGCGTGGTGGTAGACGTGGGCAGCGGCGTCAGCGGCTTCAAGCCCGGCGATGAAGTGTGGTACGCCGGCGACATCACCCGCCCCGGCAGCAACAGCAGCCACCAGCTGATCGACTCACGCATCGCCGCGCACAAGCCGCGCAGCCTGAACTGGGCCGAGTCCGCCGCCCTGCCGCTCACCGCCCTCACCGCCTGGGAAGCGCTGTTCGAACACCTGAACATTCAGGATGCGCCGGAGCACAAGACGCTACTGATCATCGGCGGCGCCGGCGGCGTCGGCTCGCTGGCCATTCCGCTGGCCGCGCTGCGCAGCAAGGTGAAAGTGATCGCCACCGCCTCAAGGCCGGAATCCGCCGCCTGGTGCCGTGAGCGCGGCGCCGATCTGGTGGTGGACTACCGCGATCTGAAGGGCGAGCTGGCGCAGCACGGCATCGAGCAGGTGGATTACATCCTGTGCCTGAACGATACCGACGGCCACTGGCCGGCGATGGCCGAGCTGGTCGCGCCGCTGGGCCATATCTGCACCATCGTCGAGAACGCGCAGCCGTTGGATCAAAACGCGCTGAAGCTGAAGAGCGCCGCGCTGCATTGGGAGTTCATGTTCACCCGCAGCATGTTCACCACCCCGGACATCGCGCAGCAGGGCCAGATCCTCCAACAGGTGGCGCAGCTGCTGGACGAGGGCAAGTTGAGCACCACGCTGAGCGAAACCCTGCACGGGCTGTCGGTAGAAACGCTGACCGCCGCGCATCAACGGCTGCTCGGCGGCCATATGCAAGGCAAGCTGGTTATCGCTTACTAAGCCTGAATCGCGGCGGCGTTTTGCGCCGCCGTTACTGCGGACGAACGAAGCCGACGCACAGCGCTTGCTCGTCGGCATGCGGATCGGCGCGGAACGTCAGCGTCTGCTGCCAATCGAGGCGCATCTTCGGCCAGTGGGCCAACTCGCCGCCGAAGTCGCTGCGCGCGCAGTCTTCACCCAACCGCCCGAACAGGGCGACGCCGTGCTGCGCAATCTGCGGATAGCTGATGTTGACGTTGTAGATATTCGGGCGCGTATGATTAGACCAGCGCGTAATGGTCTGCGGCCGGGAGCCGGCGTACACCGTCATCCACTGCGACAGGTATTCGCCGCCGACGTAGCGCAGGCTGACGCCATACCGCTCCTGCCACAGCCGCTCCACTCCGACGCTGAACGCCTTGATACCCACCATTTTCTGGCCGGCGTTGCGCACGTTGCCCAGCATCACCGCGGCATACCCCAGATAGACCGCCAGCGCCGCGCACATCAGCCCGATGGTCGCCGCGCGCAGCGAACGCACCGGCGGCTGGCGCACGCAGCCGACCAGCAGCGCGGGCGCCAGCATGAAGAACGGCTGCAGCCACTCGGTCAGCCGGCCGCCGACGTTGAAAGAGAACCAGAAGGTAATGATGCCGAGCGGCAACAGGTAGACCCACAGCAACACCCGCATCGGCAACGCCGCTGGCCAGGCCATCACCGCCCCGCTGCGCCGCAGGATCACCCACAGCGCGAGCGACGGATAGAACACCAGCAGCAGCGACTGCAGCATATCGAGGTTGAGCTGCATCTTGATCTGCGAATCCACCCACTTGAAGGCGGCGAAGTCATGGTTCCACAGCCAGAACAGGTTCGGCAGCACCAGCGCCAACCAGATCGCCACCGCCAGATAGAACTGCGGCTGGCGATAGCAGCGGCGGATCTGCGGTACGAACAGCGTCGACAGCGCCGCGAAATAGACGAAGGCGAAGGTCGAGTATTTCGCCATCATCGCCAGACCGGCCACCAATGCGAAAGCCGGCCACCAGTTGGCCGAACGCGAGATCGCCAGGTGGAAGAACAGCGCCATCCACGGCCACAGCATCACCAACAGGTAATTGTCGTTGTAGGGAATGATGTCGAAATTGATGATGCCGGACAGGTTGAGCGTCAGCAGCGCCATCCAGGCCAGCGAGGTGCTGCCGCTCAGGCGGCGCGCCAATAGCCAGACGCCCAACATGCCGATGGCGATGGCGATGAAGTGCCCGCCATACCAGTACAGGTTCAGCGGCAGCCACGGGAGCCAGATCGCCGGCTGCATCGCCGCACCGACCAGCCAAGGATTTTTCGGTGAGCCCCACTCGGCGTTGAGGCCCCAGTTGAGCGCCTCGACGGCGTCGTAAGGCAGAGTGGGATCGAGATGAACGGTCAGCAGCGTCCAGGCTGCGGCATAGCAGATCAACCAGAGAACGAGTAAGCGATAAGACATGTCTTCTTCTGAGCGTTATTGTAAAGAAAATCTTAACCTAGTCGCTACCGAATGAACCATGTTTAAACAAGCCGTTAAATGTGCGCCACAGAGGCGTTTCTGCCGCCGCGACCGCACATTCCGCTAATTTTCTCAGCCTGCGGCGTGGCGATGGGCGGGCGCATTCGCCAACCGGCCGGCGTCCGCCGCCAGCAGCTGCTGCACCAGCTCGACGCAGCGCAGGAAACGCTCTTCGTAATCGCTGGACTCGACGTGCACATACTCGATGTTGTTGGCGCGCAACATCTCCTCCAGCAAATGCTGGAACGCCAGGCGATCGGCGACGCTGCCAAGGCTGCGCAGGCCGTCCGCCACCCACGGCGTGTTGTTTTCCAACAGGATCACCAGATCGAAACGGTATTCGTCGATCAGCGCCTGCACGAAGGGGTGTTCACGCCCCTCGTACTTTTTGCAAAACGCCTGGGTGGTGACGAAATCGGTATCGATAAACGCCACCTTGTTGGCGTACTTAACCGCGAAATCCACGTATTGCGCCTGCCCGAGAGCGATTTTGTCGTAGTCGGAGTACTGCAGCGCCATCTCGTCGCCGCCCAGGTGCGAAAACACGTAATCGCGGCCATATTCCCAGGCGCTGGTGGTGTTGAAGATGTTGGCCAGCTTGTTGACCAGCGTCGACTTGCCGCTCGACTCGCCGCCGAGGATCGCCACGGTGCGCACGAAGAACGGCTTCACCTCGGTCGGGATGTAGTCCCAATAGCGGAACGGATCCTGGCGGATCTGATTGCCGCTGATGTTCATGAACGAACGCTCGGGATCGACCAAGATGGTTTCGATGCCCAGATGCTCGCGGTAGCGCGGCGCATCCTGCGCTTCGCTGGAATAGATGAAGCTCGGCACGATGCCCTTTTGTTCCATAAAGGCCTTCATGCCGTCGCTCCACACGTTCCAGCCGTGCGGATAGGGTTCGATGCCCTGCTCGTCGAACGAGTGGATATGGATGTTTTTCTGGTACTTGAAGGTCTGCAGCAGCCAGCGCAGGCGATCGCTGACCGTTGGCTGTTGCGACATCGAACTGTTCTCGAACAGCTCGCGATCGCGCGGTTCATCGTGGCACAAGATAACGTGAAGTTCGTCCACCTGACTGCAGGCGCGCTGGATCAGATAGATGTGGCCGGTGTGCAGCGGGTAAAATTTACCAAACACCACGCCGACTTTGACCTCTTTACGCGGGAACTCCAGCCCGAGAAAACGGTGCAGCGCCTCGAGCTTTTGCGCGCTCGGGCTTTTGATTTTGTCGTTCAACAGCTGGCTCAGATAGCCCTTGGTCATGCCGCTGGCATCCGCCACCTGCTGCAAAGTACAGCCCTTTTGCTTAATGGACGTCTTCAGGTAATCAAATTGCGGCATGGCCACCTCCGTTTAGTATGCTAAACAAAATAGCATATCTTACTCGCCGTCGGCGACATTAATAAAACTCTTCCAGCACGTCGAGCGCGTCCGCCAGCTTCTTGACCCCAAACACCTGCATGTTGGCCGGCGGCTTCTTCGGCATGTTGCCGTGCGGCACGATGGCGCGCTTGAAACCGTGCTTGGCCGCTTCGGAGATGCGCTCCTGGCCGCTCGGCACCGGACGGATTTCTCCCGCCAGCCCCACTTCGCCGAACACCACCAGATCGTTCGGCAGCGGCCGATCGCGCAGGCTCGACACCAACGACATCAGCAGCGCCAAATCGGCGCTGGTCTCGCTGACCTTCACCCCGCCGACCACGTTGACGAACACGTCCTGATCCGACATCTGCAGCCCGCCGTGCCGGTGCAGCACCGCCAGCAGGATCGCCAACCGGTTCTGCTCCAGGCCCACCGCCACGCGGCGCGGGTTGGACATCATCGAGTGATCCACCAGCGCCTGGATCTCCACCAGCAGCGGCCGGGTGCCTTCCCACACCACCATCACCGAACTGCCGGAAGTGACTTCATCGCCGCGGCTGAGGAAGATCGCCGAAGGGTTGCTGACTTCGCGCAGCCCCTGTTCGGTCATGGCGAACACCCCCAGCTCGTTGACCGCGCCGAAGCGGTTCTTGTGGCTGCGCAGGGTGCGGAAGCGGGAATCGGCGTCGCCGTCCAGCAGCACCGAACAGTCGATGCAGTGTTCCAGCACTTTCGGCCCGGCCAGCGAGCCGTCTTTGGTGACGTGGCCGACCATGACGATCGCCACGCCGCGCGTCTTGGCGAAGCGCGTCAGGTAGGCGGCGGTTTCGCGCACCTGGGCCACGCTGCCCGGCGAAGACTGAATGTCCGCCATGTGCATCACCTGGATCGAGTCGATCACCATCAGCTTCGGCTGTTCCTGCTCGGCGATCAGGCAGATCTGCTCGATGCTGGTTTCCGACAGCATGTTCAGGCCGCCGGTCGGCAGCCCCAGACGGTGAGCGCGCATCGCCACCTGCTGCAGCGACTCCTCGCCGGTGACGTACAGGGTTTTCATCTGTTCGGACAGTTTGCACAGCACCTGCAGCAACAGGGTGCTCTTGCCGGCGCCGGGGTTGCCGCCGATCAGAATGGCGCTGCCGGGCACCACGCCGCCGCCCAGCACGCGATCGAACTCGAGAAAGCCGGTGGTGAAGCGCGGCAGCGCCTCAAGGCTGATTTCCGACAGCTTCTGCACCTTGCTGACGCCGGCGTCGCCGGCATAGCCGCTGAGGCGATCGTTGCGCGCCGCTGCGGGCGACGCGGCCAAACGCACTTCCGTGATGGTGTTCCAGGCATGACAGGCGCTGCACTGCCCCTGCCAACGCGGATAGTCCGCCCCGCACTCATTGCACACAAATGCCCGTTTTGCCGCTTTTGCCACGTCTACCTCAATCTTTCGTTATCGCACTTCGTGTTTCAGGCTGCCGGTGAGAATGCACAGCACGCCCATCAGATCCGCATGCCGGATCGCCACCTGCGCTTTTTCATACACTTTCGGCTTGGCGTGGTAGGCGATGCCCAACCCCGCCGCCTGCATCATTTTCAAATCGTTGGCGCCGTCGCCGATGGCTACGGTCTGCGCCAGCGGGATCTCCAGCTTCTCCGCCAGCCGCAGCAGCGTATCGGCTTTGAACTGCGCGTCCACCACCGGCCCCAGCACTTCGCCGGTCAGCTTGCCGTCGCGGATCTCCAGCTCATTGGCCGCCGCCGCCACCAGCCGCAGCCGGTTGCGCAGGTATTCGGCGTAGTAGGTGAAGCCGCCGGAGGCGATCGCCACATGCCAGCCCATCGCCTGCAGCTTGCCCACCAGGCTGGTCAGCCCCGGCATCAGCGGCAGCTCGTCGCGCACCTGCTTGAGGATGTTGGCGTCGGCTCCTTTCAGCGTGCCGACGCGCTGGCGCAGGCTGGCGGTAAAGTCCAGCTCGCCGCGCATCGCGCGTTCGGTGACTTCCGCCACCTGTTCGCCGACGCCCGCCAGCTTGGCGATCTCGTCGATGCACTCGATCTCGATCGCCGTCGAATCCATGTCCATCACCAGCAGCCCCGGCGTGCGCAGGTGCGGGATCTTGCCGAGCGGCGCCACGTCCAGCCCGCTCTCCGCCGCCAGCAGCTTGGCGCGCGGCGTCAAGGTGCCCGCCAGGCGCACCACCTGATAGTCGTCCACGCCCCAGGCGGTGACGATCACCATCGCCGCGCCCAGCTTGCGTTGGAATTGTGTAATGCGCGCCTTGTCCAGCTTTCTGCCGTATAACAGCCATCCGGTATTGCCCGCCCGGTAGTCCAGCGGCATCACTTCGTCGCCGCTGAGCGAAAGGGGAAGACCCGGCCATTGAGAGATCTCCGCCGGAAGATCGCAATAGGTCAGACTGTTTGACATCATTGACTCCTGAATGGACAAAAACGCTGCATGATAAAACGACGCATCAAGCTATCCTATCGCCAGCGGTTCTGGCAACATAAAGTGTCCCCGATGCCCAAGGAACCTGCATGGCTCGCGCTAAACTGAAATTTCGCCTGCACCGTACCGCTATTATCCTGATTTGCCTGGCTTTGCTGGTGCTGCTGATGCAGGGTGCCTCTTATTTTAGCCTGAGTCACCAAATGGCGCGATCCGAACAGGTCGAAGAGCTGGCGCAGACGCTGACCAAACAGGTCGCCTACAGCCTGGCGCCGCTGCTGGACGACGACGGCAACAACCCGCGCATCGACGCCATCCTCAAGCAGCTCACCGATCACAGCCGCATTCTCGACGTCAGCGTGTATCAGTTGGACGGCACGCTGGTCTCCCACGCCGGGGAGCAGATAAGTATACGCGATCGCCTGTCGCTCGACGGCAAACGCGCCGGCAGCTACTTCAACCACCAGTTGGTCGAATCCATTCAGGGCAAAGACGGCCCGATCGGCTTTATCCGCATCACCCTCGACACCCACGTGCTGGCGACCGAGTCCAAGCAGGTGGACAACACCACCAACCTGCTGCGCCTGATGATCCTGCTGGCGCTGGCGATCGGCATCATTCTGGCGCGCACCCTGCTGCAACACCGCCGCAGCCGCTGGCAGCAGTCGCCGTACCTGTTGACCGCCAACACGCCGTTGGCAGAAGGCAATACGGTGGAAGACGACGAAGAGGATGCGCCTGAGGCAAAACAGGAAGCGCCGAAGCAGGGGTAACTCAGGCCAGGCGCTGAATGTGATCGTGCCGTTTATTGTCCTTTCGGTGAATAGATTGCCCGTAACGGCTTCATCAATAACCAGTTGAAAGGTAAAGCGTTAGCCAAAACTGGCCAAGCGGAATGAATAGATTGATGGGCGGGCGCCATGATGACGCCCGCCGGGGTATTACGCTTTGTCGCCCAGCAGCACGGATTCCAGCGCGATAACGATCATTTCGTTAAAGGTGGTCTGGCGTTCCGCCGCCGTGGTCGCTTCGTGACGCAGGATGTGGTCGGACACGGTGCAGATGGTCAGCGCCTTGCAGCCGAACTCTTCGTACAGCTCTGCCGCCACGCCGTAGATGCCGGCCGCTTCCATTTCCACGCCCAGGATGCCGTACTTCTTCATCACCTGGAACATGTCCGGATCCGGGGTGTAGAACAGATCGGCGGAGAAGATGTTGCCCACGCGCGCCGGGATGCCCTGCGCCGCCGCCGCGTCGACCGCGTTGCGCACCATGTCGAAGTCGGCGATCGCCGCGTAGTCGTTGTCCTTGAAGCGCAGACGGTTCACCTTGGAGTCGGTGCACGCGCCCATGCCGATCACCACGTCACGCAGTTTGATATCGTCACGCACCGCGCCGCAGGAGCCCACGCGAATGATCTTCTTCACGCCGAATTCTGCGATCAGCTCGCGCGCATAGATGGAGCAGGATGGGATACCCATGCCGTGGCCCATTACGGAGATGCGGCGGCCTTTATAGGTGCCGGTGAAGCCCAACATGCCGCGCACGTTGTTCACTTCCACCGCGCCTTCCAGGAAGGTTTCGGCGATGTATTTTGCACGCAGCGGATCGCCCGGCATCAGTACTACGTCAGCGAAATCACCCATCTCAGCATTAATGTGCGGCGTAGCCATAATTTTCTTCCTTTAGAAATCTTATTTAATAAAAACGTCAAACATCTAAGCCTTGAATTTCGAGTTGCAGCTAGGCAGCTAGCGGGTGAATCCCCAGGAGCTTACTTGAGTAAGTGACTGGGGTTCACGCGTGAAGCTAACAACGCTGCGGCTTGAAAGACAGGGCTTAGAACATGCTCTTACCGTAATCCATCGGCGACAGGCCAAAGTAATTGGCAACGGTCTGGCCGATGTCGGCGAAGGTCTCGCGGTGGCCCAGCGAGCCCGGTTTCACTTTCGGGCCGTAAACCAGCACCGGGATGTGCTCGCGGGTGTGGTCGGTGCCCGGCCAGGTCGGGTCGCAGCCGTGGTCGGCGGTGAAGATGATGATGTCTTCGTCTTTCACCAGCTTCAGCAGCTCCGGCAGGCGGCGGTCGAACAGCTCCAGCGCGGCGGCGTAGCCCGCCACGTCGCGGCGGTGGCCATAGGAGGAGTCGAAGTCCACGAAGTTGGTGAACACGATGGTGTTGTCGCCGGCCTTTTCCATTTCGATCAGGGTCGCGTCGAACAGCGCGTCGATGCCGGTCGCCTTCACCTTCTTGGTGATGCCGACGTTGGCGTAGATGTCGGCGATTTTACCGATCGACACCACTTCGCCGCCCTTCTCGTCCACCAGCTTTTTCAGCACGGTCGGCGCCGGCGGCTCTACCGCCAGATCGTGACGGTTGCCGGTGCGCTGGAAGTTGCCCGGCTTGTCGCCGACGAACGGACGCGCGATCACGCGGCCGATGTTATACCCGCCTTCGGTCAGCTCTTCACGCGCGATTTCGCACAGCTCGTACAGGCGATCCAGGCCGAAGGTTTCTTCATGGCAGGCGATCTGGAATACCGAGTCGGCGGAGGTGTAGAAAATCGGCTTGCCGGTTTTCATGTGCTCTTCACCCAGTTGATCGAGGATCACGGTGCCGGATGAGTGGCAGTTGCCCAGGTAGCCCGGCAGCTTGGCGCGTTCGACCAGTTTGTCCAGCAGTGCCTGCGGGAAGCTGTTGTGCTCGTCCTTGAAATAGCCCCAGTCGAACAGCACCGGCACGCCGGCGATTTCCCAGTGGCCCGACGGCGTGTCTTTACCGGAAGAGAGTTCGCTGGCGTAAGCGTAAGCGCCGATGATGTCGGCGTTGCGATCCAACCCCTGCGGGAAGTTGCCGGTGGACTCTTCCGCCGCTTTGCCGAGGCCCAGACGGCTCAGGTTAGGCAGCGTCAGCGGGCCCTGGCGGCCCACGTTGGCCTCACCGCGCGCGCAAACCTCGGCGATGTGGCCCAGGGTGTCGGAACCCTGATCGCCAAAACGTTCGGCGTCTTCGCTGGCGCCGATGCCGAAGGAGTCCAATACCATAATAAATGTGCGTTTCATCTGTGCTCTCCTGCGTGTTCTCACGCTTTGGACGGCCGCGAAAAAGCCGCGACCGTTCCTGATTCTTGGGTTATTCCGTGATGCGCTTATACACCACCGGCGTCGCTTCCGGCGCCTTGTCGCTCAGCGTCATCGCGCTGCGCACCGCATCGGCCGCCTGCTGCCAGCTCTCTTCATCGTTGGCGTGGATCATCGCCAGCGGCTGCTGGGCATCCACTTTCTCGCCCAGGCGCGCCACCTCGGTCAGGCCAACGCTGTAATCGATGGCGTCGCTCGCCCGGCGACGGCCGCCACCCAGCGAAACCACCGCCATGCCCAGCGCGCGGGTATCCATGGCGCTGACGATGCCCGGCTTTTCAGCATACACCGGCTTGCTCAGCGTTGCCG
Organism: Serratia sp. LACPHL-BACT-2024-00286; assembly: GCF_043109535.1. Classification (NCBI taxonomy): domain Bacteria; kingdom Pseudomonadati; phylum Pseudomonadota; class Gammaproteobacteria; order Enterobacterales; family Yersiniaceae; genus Serratia; species Serratia sp. LACPHL-BACT-2024-00286. Next base: position 130,391 of record NZ_JBICNA010000006.1, on the reverse strand, counting down.
CCGGCAGATAGCTATCGTAGCGTTCGACGAAGTCTATCGGCCCCTGCTGCGCCGCCACCATGCGGCCAAACACCTCCGCCGCCTTGCCGTTGTCCAGCACCGCCTGCAGTTTGGCGCGCGCGTCGGCCTCGTCTTGCGCCAGGCCGCCGGACAGCAGCATCTCCACGCACAGCGCCAGCGTCACTTCCAGCAGGCGCGGGTTGCGGTATTCGCCGGTCAGGAAGCGCACCGCTTCACGCACTTCCACCGCGTTGCCGGCGCTGGAGGCCAGCACCTGGTTCATGTCGGTCAGCAGCGCGGTGGTCTTGCAGCCCGCGCCGTTGGCCACGCCGACGATCGCCTGCGCCAAATCTTGCGACAGCGCATAGGTCGGCATAAAGGCGCCGGAGCCAACCTTCACGTCCATCACCAGCGCATCCAGCCCTTCCGCCAGCTTCTTGGCCAGAATGGAGGCGGTGATCAGCGGGATCGAATCCACGGTGGCGGTGATGTCGCGGGTGGCGTAAAAACGTTTGTCCGCCGGCGCCAGCGAGCTGGTCTGGCCGATGATCGCCACGCCGACGTCCTGAATGATTTTGCGGAAGGCGTTATCGTCCGGGAAAATATTGAAGCCCGGAATGGCTTCCAGCTTGTCCAGCGTGCCGCCGGTATGCCCCAGGCCGCGGCCGGAGATCATCGGCACATAGCCGCCGCAGGCCGCCACCATCGGGCCGAGCATCAGCGAGGTCACGTCGCCCACGCCGCCGGTCGAATGCTTGTCGACGATCGGGCCGTTCAGCGCCAGGCTTTTCCAGTCCAACACGGTGCCGGAATCGCGCATCGCCATGGTGAGCGCCACGCGCTCCGGCATGCTCATGTCATGGAAATAAATGGTCATCGCCAGCGCGGCGATCTGCCCTTCCGACACCACGTTGTCGCGAATGCCGTTGATGAAAAAGCGGATTTCCGCTTCGCTTAACGGCTGGCCGTCGCGTTTCTTACGAATAATTTCTTGAGCCAGGAACAAGGCATCCCCCTGTGTCGCCGAGAGTCGGTGCAGACGGGCGCGCCTGGCGCCCGCCAACGAAATCGATCAGTAGCCGCCGCCGGCGGTCTGGGTCTGGTGGCCCAGCGCGGCCAGCAAGCTGGCCAGCAGGCTGGAAGCGCCAAAGCGGAAATGCCGCGCATCGGCCCAGCCTTCGCCCAGAATACGATCGGCAAGCTGCAGATAATGCAGCGCATCCTCTGCGGTGCGCACGCCGCCGGCCGGCTTGAAGCCCACCGTCTTCGCCACGCCCATATCGCGGATCACCGACATCATCAGCTCGGCGCTTTCCAGCGTGGCGTTGACCGGCACCTTGCCGGTGGAGGTCTTGATAAAGTCCGCCCCGGCCTTGATGGCGATCTCGGACGCCTTGCGGATCAGATCGGCCTGCTTCAGCTCACCGGTTTCGATGATCACTTTCAGCAGCACGTTGGCCGCCTGGCAAGCCTGCTTGCACTGTTTCACCAGCTCAAAGCCGACCTGTTCGTTGCCGGCGATCAGCGCGCGGTAAGGGAACACCACGTCTACTTCATCCGCGCCATAGGCGATGGCCGCGCGGGTTTCCGCCAGCGCGATGTCGATATCGTCGTTGCCATGCGGGAAGTTGGTCACGGTGGCGATGCGGATATCCGGCGTGCCTTGCTCGCGCAGCGCCTTACGCGCCACCGGGATAAAACGCGGGTAGATGCAGATGGCCGCCGTGTGGCCGGCCGGGCTGTTGGCCTGACGACAGAGCGCGATCACTTTCTCGTCGGTGTCATCATCATTCAGCGTGGTTAAATCCATCAAATTCAGCGCACGTTGCGCTGCTGCGGTTAATTCGGTCATAAAACTCTCCAACTGAGTACCTGGGTGTTGGCGAGCGGACTTGGTTCCATGAAGATAGCGCTGGGGAACGGCGTTCCCGCGGCGGCAACTGAGATCCTTCTCACCGCACATGGCCACCCGCCTTGCGGCCGGCCAGTAATAGCTATTTGAACACGAATGCCGGAGGCGATTCGCGTTCATCGTCACACTATATGAAATAGCACTGTAACAGACCGGAATTATATGTGAAGAGCATCACAAAATAACGCGATATCGTTCACAAATTCGCTAAAGAAGCGGCTGAAGATCGCGGGTGCGGCACGCACCCGCGTTGCTTAGAGTATAGGCGGAGTCCCGCGATCGGTCGTGCCGTCGCGGGCCTCGGGATGGCTTACAGCGCCAGGAAGAATCCGGCGATGGTGGCGCTCATCAGGTTGGACAGCGTGCCCGCCGCCACGGCCTTCAGACCGAAGCGCGCGATGTCGTGGCGACGATTGGGCGCCATGCTGCCCAGACCGCCCAGCAGGATCGCCACCGAGGAAAGGTTGGCGAAGCCGCACAGCGCGAAGGAGATGATCGCCTTGGTGTGGGCCGACAGCACCTGCAGGCCTTCCGCCGCCACTACGTCGTCCGGACGCAGATAGGCGCCGAAGTTCATGTAGGCGACGAACTCGTTGACGATGATCTTCTGGCCGATGAACGAACCGGCGGTCATCGCTTCGCTCCACGGCACGCCGATCAGGAAGGCGATCGGCGAGAACACCCAGCCGAGGATCAGTTCAAGCGACAGCTGCGGATAATCGAACCAGCCGCCGATGCCGCCGAGAATGCCGTTAAGCAAAGCGATCAACGCGATAAACGCCAGCAGCATCGCACCGACGTTCAGCGCCAGCTGCATGCCGGAGGCCGCGCCGGAAGCCGCCGCGTCGAGCACGTTGGCCGGACGATCCTCTTCGGCGATCAGCTTCATCGCATCGTCTTTATCGTGGGTCTGCTCGGTTTCCGGCACCATCAGCTTGGCGAACAACAGCCCGCCCGGCGCGGCCATGAAGGACGCGGCGATCAGGTATTCCAGCGGCACGCCCATCTGCGCATATCCCGCCAGCACCGAACCGGCCACCGAGGCCAGGCCGCCGCACATCACCGCGAATAGTTCTGATTGGCTCATGGTGGCGATATACGGACGCACCACCAGCGGCGCTTCGGTCTGGCCAACGAAAATGTTGGCGGTCGCCGACAGCGATTCGGTGCGCGAGGTGCCCAACAGCTTTTGCAGCCCGCCGCCCAGCACGCGGATCACCAACTGCATGATGCCGAGGTAGTACAGCACCGCAATCAGCGAGGAGAAGAACACGATCACCGGCAGGACGCGCAGCGCGAACACGAAGCCGCCGCCGCCGAACACCTCGAACATCTTGTCGGACACCAGCCCGCCGAAAATGAACGAAATGCCCTGATTGCCGTAGGCGATAACGTTTGCCACGCCGTTCGACATACTGCCGAGGATGCTGCGGCCCAGCGGCACATACAGCACCAGCGCGCCGATGCCGACCTGAATGATGAACGCCCACGCGACGGTGCGCAGTTTGATGGCCCGGCGGTTGCTGGAGAGCAGCACCGCAATGGCGATCAGCACCGCCATGCCGACTAGGCTCATGATGAGTTGCATGCAAAGTTTCCCTGTTGCAAAAAATAAAATACATCCCTGCTCATAAAGAGAGGTCTGCTATTGGAGAGTTTCGGGGGGATTATACTGAGCGAGGTCACTCTCGCACCGATTTATGTCACAAATGCATACAACGAGACGCAAATGAAAATCTTATAACGTGACGCAGGTCACGTTACCACCTCATCAATCCGGCATGGCAAACAGCGCCTGAGCATTGCGCTGCAGATGGGCGGCGATCTCGTCGGCCGGTTCCGGCCGCAGCTCGCACAGCGTTTGAAACACCTCGGCGGCGCGTTCGGGGCGATTCGGCTGCCCCTGATAGCCGGCCAGCGGCATGTCCGGCGCATCGGTCTCCAGCAGCAGTGCCTCGAGCGGCAGCTGCGCCATCACGCCGCGCGTTTTCTGCGCCCGCTCATAGGTGATGGTGCCGCCCACGCCGATGTAATAGCCGAGGCGGATAAAGGCCTGCGCCTGCGACAGGCTGCCGGCGAAGCCGTGCACCACGCCGCGACGCGGCAGCTGCATGCGCCGCAGCGCCGCGGCCAGCTGATCGTGAGTGCGGCGCGAGTGCAGGATCACCGGCAGGTCATGCCGTTTCGCCAGCTTCAGTTGGGCCAGCAGCACGCTTTGCTGGCGCTCGAACTGCGGGTTGTCCATATACAGATCGAGCCCGATCTCCCCCACCGCCACCAGCTTGCGCGGCCGTTCGGCCAGCAGCGTCGCCAGTTGCTCCAACTGCGGCTCATGATGCTGCGCGATATACAGCGGGTGCAGCCCCAGCGCGGCGAACAGCGGCGCGTGATCCTGCGCCAGCCGCAGCACCCGCGCGAAGCGATCGGCGGTGACCGTCGGGACGATGATGCGCGTGACGCCGGCGCTTGCCGCCCGCACCAGGCTCTCGCCCTCATGCCCGGTAAAGGGCGGGAAATCGAAATGGCAGTGGGTGTCGGTAAAGGCATAGCTCACAGCGCGCCCCCTTCACCCGGCGGCAGATCGCCCGGCAGAATGATCTTCGGCGCAGCCACCGCGGCCTCCGGCTGCGCGCCAAGATCGGACGGCATGACGATGTCGGTCACGATCGGCGAAGGCATTCTGACGTTCTCCGGCTGGATCAGGCGGCGCGACAGCGCTTTTTTCACCTTGATGCCGTCCGGCTCCGGCTGCGCCATCCACTGGCCGACGGTGGCCAGGAAATAGCGGCCGCAGCGGCGCCCCAGGTGATAATCCTGATTGAGCGACCCCAGTCGGCTGCCCAGCGCATTGCTGGCCAGCGGCTTCGGCGGGAAGATCTCGAAGATGCGCAGCTTGCCCGGCGGCTTCTCGATAAAGCGCTGGATGCGGTGATAGCTTTGCTCGTGATGCTGCAGGATACGCACCATCTGCTGCAGGCTGCTGTCGCTCAGCCAGTGCTCCATGCGCTTCATCCACTGCGGGGTGTAGTACATCTGCGAAGGCACGGTGCGGATCACCACGATGGTGTCGGCGCCGCGGCGATAGGCCTCTTCCACCGGGATCGCATCGCTGATGCCGCCGTCCTGATAGCTGATGCCGTCCAGCTCCACGCCCTGGCGATAGAAGCCGGGAATGGCGCTGGACGCCTTGATGGCCGGCAGCCAGCGCTCGCGCTGCGCGGGCAGATAGGTCGGTTCGAAATCGTCGCTGCGGCAGGCACACAGCAGAAACTCGCGCCCGTCGGTAAAGTGCCGTTCCGCTACGTCCATCGCCAGCGGCATCTGCGCCGCTGCCGTATCAACCAGCCAATCGAGATCGATCAGATGCCCGCCGCGCACGAAGCGCAGCGGATTGAAGAATTGAGCCGAGGTGGTGTAACGGGTGATCACCCGGCGCGCGTAGCCCACCTGTCCGCAAATGTAGGCAGACAGATTCTGGGCGCCGGCCGACGTGCCGATCAGCAGGTCGAATGGGTTAAAGCCCGCGCGCTGAAACTCGTCCAGCACGCCGGCGGTGAAAATGCCGCGCTGGCCGCCGCCTTCGCAGACCAGCGCCATCTTGCCTGGCCGAAAGGGCTTAGACGCCAGCGGTTCTATATTGCCGAGCGTGATGGGTATTCTGTATCCCAACTTGGCATCCTCAGTGAGATGTTTTCTCCGAGGATACCGCGTCTCGCTCTCTTCCGTAATCCTCTTGCAGCACGCCGGCGAGGAAATCATTGCTGCCGGCCAGCCAGACGCAATCGCTGCCGGACCATTCGGCCAATGCCTGCCATACCTGGCCTTTCAGCTGTTTCCAGCGCCCGACGATGATGTCGCTGTTCATGGCCGGCCCTCCCCGACGTGAGAAAAGGAATTAAGCTTTGTTACAGTTTGCAGGAAAATACCGGCCGGCTAAGGGCGCCGGCGGCCGGTGAACAGGCTGACCAGGAACAGGATAATGCCGACGACAAACACGATTTTAGCCGCCCAGGCGGCGGTGCCCGCCAGCGAACCGAACCCCAGTGCCGCAGCGATAAGCGCGATGACTAAAAAGATAATGCCCCAACGAAACATAAGCTTCTCCTTACCATTGTGAAAAAATTCGCTGCTGTCTACCGCCCCGACAACGGGGCGTCGACGGCAAATCAGTTTCTTTTTTTGGTGGTACATGTCGGGCCGCCTTCACGGCCCGACCGATGCGGCTTGTTGTTACTTGTTACGGGCGCCTGGCGGGATTACGGCTTGACCACCAGGTCGTTTTTCACGCTTTTCACGCCGTCGATGGCCTTGGCGATGCTTTCCGCACGCTCAGACTGCGCCTGCGTTTTCACCTCACCGGAAAGCTGCACCACGCCATCGGTGGTTTCCACTTTCACATTGCGCGACGGTACGATGTCATCGGCCAGCAGCTTGGCTTTCAGCTCGCTGGTGGTGGCGGTGTCGCCGGCATACGATTTGATCGACTGGTTGGCTTCATCTTTCACGTGCAGCTTGTCGCTGACGGTCTTGACGCCTTCCACCTTGCCGGCGACAGCGACCGCATGCTCCGCCTGCGCCTGGCTGCCGACGAACCCGCTCAGGGTCACGGCGCCTTTTTCGGTTTTCACCGAAATGTCGGAACTTTTGATGGTTTTATCTTCCACCAACGCACTTTTAACTTTAGCCGTTATCGCGCTGTCATCCATGTAACCGTCAACTTTTTTCATGGAGCTATCGATTTTGGCACCGGCACTGTCCGCGGCGTTAGACGCCTTGTTGAGCAGACTCTCTTCGGCCAGCGCACTGCCGCTGACCAACACAGAACCCAATACAACAGCCATCAGCGAGTGTGCAAATTTGGTCTTTTTCATCGATCTCTTCCTTTTGTTGGGGGCTCACAACGCCAGAGCGCCGGAACCCTGCGGCCACCTTCACGCGGCCTTCTCGGTAAATACTTCATCATCGCTATACGATTAAGCGTTCACGACAGGAATACAGCAACGGCCGTGCCAACTTAAAAAACACCTTAAAAATCAAAGAAAACAAATCAGACGTTGGATTTTTAGCCAAAAAACTGTCGCCTATTGACGACAGGCTAAGTCACACAAAACTGAAATATAGCTATCTCATTGATATTTAAAGACACTGACTGTCTCCTATCGGCAACACATCAGAATAACTCACCAAACAAATAGCGTATTGCAGTGATTTACTCTCAAGCAATGTGCGGACATCCCGTTAAAGATAGACCATTAGACGGAAAATGCAGGCCGAACGAACATCGCCTGGTGACCTAGGTTCGCAGGAAAAATATGAGGGGGTTTATTAATTAGCGCAGTGGGAATAGGAGAGGCGTGCAGGGCGCACTGGGCGCCCTGCCGATTGATCAGTGTTCGCGCGTCTTGCGGAAGGTCACATCAGGATAACGTTCCTGCGTCAGGTTGAGGTTCACCATGGTCGGCGCGATATAGGACAGGTTGTCCCCGCCGTCCAGCGCCAGGTTGATCTCGTTCTTGCGCTTGAACTCTTCGAACTTCTTCACGTCGTCGCACTCGACCCAGCGCGCGGTCGACACGTTGACCGACTCGTACAGCGCTTCCACGTTGTACTCGCTCTTCAAGCGCGCTACCACCACGTCGAACTGCAGCACACCGACCGCACCGACGATCAGATCGTTGTTGGCGATCGGACGGAACACCTGCACCGCGCCCTCTTCGGACAGCTGCACCAGCCCCTTCAGCAGCTGTTTCTGCTTCAGCGGATCGCGCAGGCGAATGCGGCGGAACAGTTCCGGCGCGAAGTTCGGGATGCCGGTGAACTTCATGTCTTCACCCTGGGTGAAGGTATCGCCGATCTGAATGGTGCCGTGGTTGTGCAGGCCGATGATGTCGCCCGGATAGGCTTCTTCCACGTGCGAACGGTCGCCGGCCATAAAGGTCAGCGCGTCGGAGATCACCACGTCTTTGCCGGTGCGCACCTGGCGCAGCTTCATGCCCTTCTCGTAGCGGCCGGAAACCACGCGCATAAAGGCCACGCGGTCGCGGTGTTTCGGATCCATATTGGCCTGGATCTTGAACACGAAGCCGGTGAATTTCTCTTCCGCCGCCGTCACTTCGCGGGTGTCGGTTTTGCGCGGCATCGGCGCCGGCGCCCAGGCCACCAGGCCGTCCAGCATGTGATCCACGCCGAAGTTGCCCAATGCGGTACCGAAGAACACCGGGGTCAGCTCGCCGCTCAGGAAGGCTTCCTGATCGAATTCGTGGGAAGCGCCCTGCACCAGCTCCAGCTCATCGCGCAGCTGCGCCGCCAGATCTTCACCCACCGCCGCATCCAGCTCCGGGTTGTTCAGGCCCTTGACGATGCGCACTTCCTGAATGGTGTGGCCTTTACCGGTCTGGTACAGGTAGGTTTCATCCTTGTACAGGTGGTAAACACCCTTGAACAGCTTGCCACAGCCGATTGGCCAGGTGATGGGCGAGCAGGCGATCTTCAGTTCGCGCTCGACTTCATCCATCACTTCCATCGGATCGCGGATATCGCGGTCCAGTTTGTTCATGAAGGTCAGGATCGGCGTGTCGCGCAGACGGGTAACCTCCATCAGCTTGCGGGTGCGATCCTCAACGCCCTTGGCGGCGTCGATCACCATCAGGCAGCAGTCGACGGCGGTCAGAGTACGGTAAGTATCTTCGGAGAAGTCTTCGTGCCCCGGGGTATCCAGCAGGTTGACCAGGCTGTCGCGGTACGGGAACTGCATCACCGAGGTGGTGATCGAGATCCCACGCTGCTTTTCCATTTCCATCCAGTCGGATTTGGCGTGCTGGCTGGAGCCGCGGCCTTTTACCGTACCGGCGGTCTGGATCGCCTGTCCGAACAGCAGCACTTTTTCGGTAATGGTGGTTTTACCGGCATCGGGGTGCGAGATGATGGCGAAAGTTCTTCTTTTGGAGACTTCGCGGGCAAATTCACTAGGAGACATGGTTTTCAGGTTCTACGGTTAGTCCGCCCTGCGACATCATCAGAACGCGCCGATCGCGGCGCCGGGCAAAGCGGTGAATAAAAGATAACAGCCGGGCATTTTCGCCGATTTGCCAACCGGTGACAATCAATGCTTTTACCGGCCGGGCGGATTACGCCAGCGGCAGCGCCATCACGATCGCGTCTTCGCGGCCGTGGGCGCTCGGGTAATAATTGCGGCGCACGGTAACCTCGTTGAAACCGAGATCTTCATACAGCGCGATCGCCGCCTGGTTGGAGGCGCGCACTTCCAGCCACAGCGTGACCACGCCGCGGCTCTCCAGCCGTTCAATCAACGCGTTGAGCAGCAGGCGGCCAAAGCCACGGCGCTGGTACTGCGGATGAATGGCGATGTTGAACAGCGTGGCTTCGTCCAGCACGATCTGCGTGATGGCGAACCCCGCCATCTCCCCGTCGGCGCTCAGCTTCAGGTTAAGGTAGCGATCGCCCTGATTGCTGGCGAAGGTGGTTTCCGTCCAGGGAAAAGCGTGGCTGGCTTGCTCAATGGTGAAGGCCGTGGCCAGGTCGGCCGCCGTCAGGGTAGAAATCGTGTTCATGATGACAAATCTGCTGCCAGAGGGCGCGTTTGGCCCCCGCGTCTTGGGAAAGCTCGGCCAGCGCCGGGCTGTGTAGCTGCGCGCCGGCGACCGCAAGCGGTTCCGCCACGCCCAGCCGCCAACTGTTGCATGCGGTCTCTTCAGGCAGCATCGCCGCCTGTTCCGGCGTCAGGCTGTAAGTTTGCGCCGGCGTCAGCCCCAGGCTGCGCAGCACGTCGCAAAACAGCGGATCGTCCGGTGCGGGCAGCATCTGCGCCACCACCAGCAGGCGCGCCTCGGGCGGCAGACTGACCGCCACTTCGCCCTGCAACACGCCCGGGCGGCGCAATGTCCACTGCGTAATACCCAGTTGTTGTAACAGCCAGTCGCGTTTTGATGCCATGCCGATTCCTACCCGTTGTGGTGCGCCATGCCTGCCATGCGCCGCGCTATGCTAACAAACCCGCGCAGCCCGCGCCAACAAACCCGTCGAACATATCGCCACAAAGCTCTATAATCCCCGGTCTCATTTCCAGGAGCCAATATCTGATGTCTGCATTAACCCCCGCCAGTGAAGTCATGCTGCGCCACAGTGATGAATTTATCGAACGCCGCGTGCTGTTTGCCGGCGACCTGCAGGACAGCCTGCCGGCCCAATTCGAGGCCGCGGACGTGCGCGTCCACACTCAGCAATACCATCACTGGCAGTTACTGAACCGGACGATGGGCGATAACGTGCAGTTCGGTTTGACCGTCGATCCCGCTTTCGTCGCCGACTGCGACACGCTGGTTTACTACTGGCCGAAGAGCAAGCAGGAAGCGCAATTCCAGCTGTGCAACATCCTGGCGCTGCTGCCGGTGGGCGTAGACGTGTTCGTGGTCGGTGAAAACCGCAGCGGCGTGCGCAGCGCCGAGCCAACGCTGGAAGGCCACGTTGCGCTGGTGAAAATCGACAGCGCGCGCCGCTGCGGCCTGTATCACGGCCGCCTGGACGCGCAGACCGAATTCGACCTGAACGACTGGTGGGACAGCTATCAGCTGCACGATCTGGAAGTGAAAACGCTGCCGGGCGTGTTCAGCCGCGACGGCCTGGACGTCGGCAGCTCACTGCTGCTGTCGACGCTGGAAAAACACATGAAAGGCAAGGTGCTGGACATCGGCTGCGGCGCCGGCGTGATGGCCTCGGTGATGGCCAAGCTGTCGCCGAAGGTGAAACTGACCCTCAGCGACGTCAACGCCGCCGCGGTGGAATCCAGCCGCGCGACGCTTGCCGCCAACGGCATCGAAGGCGAAGTGATCGTCAGCAACGTTTACTCCGACATCACCGGCCGTTTCGACATGATCATCTCCAACCCGCCGTTCCACGACGGTCTGCAGACCAGCCTGACCGCCGCCGAAACCCTGATCCGCGGCGCGGTGAAACACCTGCCGATCGGCGGCCGGCTGCGCATCGTCGCCAACGCCTTCCTGCCGTACCCGGACATTCTGGACGCCACCTTCGGCAGCCACGAAGTACTGGCGCAGAACGGCCGCTTCAAGGTGTATCAGGCCACCGTCGGCCGCCCGCCGCGCGCGCCGAAGAAGAAATAATTCGCCGTTGGCGGAAAACGACAGAGCGCGGCCTGAGGCCGCGCTTTTTTTTAGCCGTTGATATAGGCCATCGACTCAGCGCCGTAGCGATCGCCGGCCGCCGCACTCAGCGGAAACACCGCGTCTATCACCGCCAGCTCGGCCGCGCTCAGCGTTATCTCCGCCGCCGCGACGTTCTCTTCGAGGTAGCGACGGCGTTTGGTGCCGGGGATCGGCACGATGTGCTCGCCCTGCGCCAACACCCAGGCCAGCGCCAGCTGTGAAGGCTTGACGCCCTTTTGCGCCGCCAGCTCCCCCACCTTCTCCACCAGCGCCAGGTTGCGGGCGAAGTTTTCCCCCTGGAAGCGCGGGTTGCCGCGGCGGAAATCGTCCTCGGCCAGATCCTCCGGCCGCCGGATAGCGCCGGTGAGGAAACCGCGCCCTAACGGGCTGTAAGGCACAAAGCCGATGCCGAGGCGCTCACAGGCCGCCAGCACGCCCTGTTCGGCATCGCGCGTCCACAGCGAATACTCGGTCTGCAGCGCGGTGATCGGATGCACCTTGTGCGCCCGCTCCAGCGTGGCGACCGACGCCTCGCTCAGGCCGATATGGCGGATCTTGCCTTCGCGGATCAGATCCGCCATCGTGCCCACGACGTCTTCGATCGGCACCTGCGGATCGACCCGATGCTGATAATAAAGATCGATCTCTTCTACGCCCAAGCGCCGCAGGCTGCCTTCCACCGAGCGCCGGATATACTCGGGCCGGCTGCTGACGCCGCGCGCCGAAGGATCCGCCGGATCGCGCAGGATGCCGAACTTGGTGGCCAGGAACACCTGTTGCCGTTTGCCCTTGATCGCTTCCCCCACCAACTCCTCGTTGGTGTGCGGGCCATACATGTCGGCGGTGTCGAGCAGCGTGACGCCCAGCTCCAGCGCCCGGTGCAGCGTGGCGATGGCTTCCTGCCGATCGGCGCCGGTGGAGTAGAAGTCGCTCATGCCCATGCATCCCAACCCCAGGGCGGAGACGAGGGGGCCGTGAGAACCCAGTTTACGTTGTTGCATTGTGCTGCCCTCATGCGATGAACGGATAACGCAGCAAAGTCTGGTTGTTTACGCTACAAAGATAAATAATGCAGATTGCACATCACTGTTCAAAAATCACCAACAATCCGGAGTGGACATGGATCAGGTTCAAGCCATGCGCATTTTTACCCGCATCGTCGAACTGGGCAGCTTCAGCCGGGCGGCCGAGCGCCTGCAGCTGCCGCGCGCCACAGTCAGCAACGCGTTGAAACGGCTGGAGCAGCGGCTGGGCGTGCGCCTGCTGATCCGCACCACCCGCCAGGTGCAGGTGACCAGCGAAGGCAGCCTCTACTATCAACGCTGCGTACAGTTGCTGGGGGCGCTTGAGGAGGCGGACACGCTGTTCAGCCACCATAAGCTGCAGCCGTCCGGCAAAGTGCGCATCGATATGCCCCATTCGCTGGCGCGCCAGATTGTCATTCCGGCGCTGGACGACTTTTACCGGCGCTATCCCGACATCACCCTGGCGCTGGGCGCCAACGACACCCACGTCGATCTGTTGCGCGAAGGCGTGGACTGCGTGCTGCGCGCCTGGGAAACCGAAGACGACAGCCTGGTGGCGCGGCGCATCGCCCAGTTGCCACAGGTCACCTGCGCTTCCCCCGCTTACCTGCAGGCCTGCGGCACGCCGCTCGACATCGATAGCCTGGAGTCGCACCGCGCGGTGGGGTATTTTTCCCTGGCCAGCAACCGCGATTACCCGCTGGAATTCTGCCGCGGCGGCAAAGTGGAACTGCGCGAACTCCCCGCCCGGCTGAGCGTCAGCGGCGCCGACGCCTACATCGCCGGCGCGCGGGCCGGCATGGGGTTGATTCAGGCGGCGCGCTATTCGCTTGCCCCCTGGCTGGAACGGGGCGAACTGGTGGAAGTGCTGGCGGACACGCCGCCGCCGCCGATGCCGATTTACATCATGTATCCGCCCGGCCGTTTCCTGGCGCCACGGGTCAGGGTGTTGATTGATTGGCTGATTTGGCTGTTTGACCAGCGGAAAAGCGGCGATATGGCTGTTTTTCCAGCAAACGCCCGCAATGCGGGGAAATAACTGTTGACGTGCCCGCCAAAATCTCTAGAATTCGCCTCCGTGGTAACGTTACTCCGGTAATGTTTCTGGTACGCGAAGGTGGCGGAATTGGTAGACGCGCTAGCTTCAGGTGTTAGTGTCCTTACGGACGTGAGGGTTCAAGTCCCTCTCTTCGCACCAAATAACCACATGATTTATATTGCACTCAGCATCGATGCGAAGGTGGCGGAATTGGTAGACGCGCTAGCTTCAGGTGTTAGTGTTCTTACGGACGTGAGGGTTCAAGTCCCTCTCTTCGCACCACGCTGGCGACGTAATATAAATCAAAGCAACAACATCGACTGTGCGAAGGTGGCGGAATTGGTAGACGCGCTAGCTTCAGGTGTTAGTGTCCTTACGGACGTGAGGGTTCAAGTCCCTCTCTTCGCACCAATTGATGATCTCTCCGGTAGTTCCTTCGAAAAAATCCCAACGCATTGATGAAAAACACGCCTAAGCGTGGTTTTGTCGTTTCCGGCGTTTTACCCGAAGCTGAAGTTGAGGCTGACCGCCGCCAGGCCGCCCGCCAGCGCCATGCAGGAAGGCAGCAGCAGATAATGACGCAGCCGGCTGTTGAACAGCATCACCAGCGTCGCCAACATCGCTATCACGATCAGGCTGCGCAGCTGCATCATATCCAGATCGATCAAGGCCAGCAGCGGCATCAGCGCGCATGGCAGCAAAACGCCCCAGGCGCTGGCCAGGCGATCGCCGAGGCACCAGCTGACGCCCCACAGCCCGCATGCGGCAATCATGGCAGTGAGCATGACAACCCCCTCAAGTGATAATGATAACCAATATCATATAACACTTTTTTGGCCGCCGCATCATTTTCGCTGCGATGACCAAACCCAGATGACACCAGCAGGAAAAAATGATAATTTGACATAAGAAAATTCCTAGTCCTGTTTGCATGATAATAATCACAACGGTCAACCATGCAATTCAAGTGGATATTTCGCGCCAAGGGAATGCTTCTCAACCTTAATTATTCGACAGTACGACTTTGCAAAGAGTGACCTCCGTATGAACGCCCGTTCTTATCAGGAATTACTGAACAGCAAGCAGCGCCTGGCATTATTTCTTTTTCTAATGATGAATGCCGCCTCTTCCATATTTACGTTATTGTTCCCTTTTAGGGATGTCCCTTCTTTTACTCTGCCTTTATTATGCATCCCGTTATTTTGTCTGGCGGCGGCGCTATTTTCTCTGCATACGCCGCGGCAATACCTGTACAAACTCAACCTGTTCGCCAGCGTGCTCGGCCTGCTGTGGGCTGCGCATATCTACGTTAAAAGTCAATATTGCCTGCCGAATAACCAAGATTTTTTATTAATTAGTTTGTTCAGCATCTTTTTTATCAGCGCTATTTCTCTGACGGACAACTTTACCGCCTTTTGTTTACACGCCGTGCCTTCCGCAATGATGATCCTGGCTTTAGACGGTATGCATAATACCCTGCGGATATTATTCACCACGCTATTACCTATTATTGCTTTCTCCATTCATCACCTGATGTTGAAACGCAGTGAAATCTTTACCCACGCGCTGGTGGCCAACCTGTATAACGAGCGGGACAAATTCAATAATTTGAGCATGCTCGATCCCCTGACCGGCCTTTATAACCGTCGCGGGCTGGAGAATAAGATCAACATGCTGCTGGAACCGCAAACCGGCCGCCACTACGTGCTGCTGCTGGATATCGACCACTTCAAGGTCTACAACGACAGCTACGGCCACGCCATGGGAGACCGGGCGCTGGTGCAGGTGGCGATCGCCATCCGCGATGCGGTGCGTTCGCGCGACATCGTGGTGCGCTACGGCGGGGAAGAGTTTTTGGTGCTGCTGACCAACGTGCACGAAGGCTACGCGGCGCAGCTGGCCGAACGGGTGCGCCAACGGGTGGCGGAACTGAATATCCCGCACGGCGCCAGCTCGCAGCACAGCGGTACGCTGACGCTCAGCGCCGGCATCTCGGCATTGGAAAAACTGGACGTCGAATCGGCGATCGGCGCGGCCGACGCCGCGCTCTATCTGGCGAAGCACAGCGGCCGCAACAATATTCAGCTGGCGCAAAACGTCCAGCCCGCCCTGCTGCTGCCGCAGGAGTAAATACCCTTCCCGGTTAAGCGGCCGTTGGCCGCAAGCCGTTCAGCAACAGCGACAAACCGGCCAACGCCTGCTCCAAAGCGGTTTTCTCATCCGGCTGGTGCGCGATCCAAAGCGCGGCATCCATCAGGCCGCCGTTGATCAAATGCGCCAGCGATTCCGGCTCGGCGACGGCGATGCGCCCCTGCGCCATCAACGCCTGCAATGCGCCCGTCATCCAGACAATGCATTGCAGCTTACTGGCCTGCAAATATTCAGCCCCCAGCACCGAAGGTGAATCGCGCAACAAAATGCGTTGCGCTTGCGGCTCCGTCATCATGATCAAATAACCGCGACAACGCGCCGCAAACGCCTCCCAGTCATCCGCCGTACGCGCGGTAATGTCGGCAAGACGCGCATCCATTTCAGCATCAATCGCCTTCACAACCGCCAGGAACAACCCCTTTTTATCGCCAAAATGGTGATAGAGCGCACCGCGCGTCATGCCGGCTTGCGCGGTGAGTTCATCCATCACCGTCTCGGCATACCCCACGCTGCCGAACTGCTGACGGGCGGCCGCCACCAGTTTTTGTCGGGTTTCTTCAATCATTTCTGCGCGCGCTTTACGTGCCATGGGTCCACTCCCGCCTCGTTATTGATGAACGTTATAATTGACATACGCTATGTATGTCAATTAACGTAACATACGTGGCGTATGTCAATGATGGCCATTGAGCGAATACTGAGCCGCCAACTTCTGGAGCCCTTTCCATGGCAAATCCTTATTTCAACCTGTTCAACGCCCCGGGCAGCAAGGCGTTTTCCTCTGCCGGGCTGATCGCGCGCCTGCCGGTCTCGATGACCGGTATCGGCATCATTACCATGCTCTCACAGGTACGCGGCTCTTATTGGTTGGCGGGCGCGGTGGCGGCGACGTTCGCCTTTTCCATGGCGCTGCTTGCGCCGCAAATCGCGCGCGCGGCGGATCGTCACGGCCAAAGCCGCGTGCTGCCATATGCCACCGGGATCAGCACGCTCGCCCTGCTACTGCTGTTGCTCTGCACCCACTATCGGGCGCCGGACTGGACGCTGTTCGTCTTCGCCGCGCTCGCGGGCGGCATGCCCAGCATCTCCGCGATGGTCAGAGCCCGCTGGAGCGAAATTTATCGCGGCACGCCACAGCTGCACACGGCATTTTCATTCGAGTCCGTGTTAGATGAAGTGGCCTTTATCGTCGGCCCACCGATCGCCGTGGGGCTTAGCGTTTCACTCTTCCCAGAAGCCGGTCCTCTGGTGGCCGCGCTGCTTCTGGTGGCGGGCGTTGCGGCATTCGCCTCGCAAAAAAGCACTCAGCCCCCGGTCTACACCCGCAATAACCAGCGGCAGCGCGCCATCCTGGCCATGCCGTCAATGCAGATCCTGCTGCTGGCGCTGATCGCCCTGGGCACCATCGTCGGCACCGTGGACGTCATCAGCGTGGCCTTCGCCGAGCAGCAAGGACAGCCGGCCGCCGCCAGCATCGTGCTGTCGGTTTACGCGTTCGGCTCCTGCCTGGCCGGGCTGATTTTCGGCGCAATGAAGATCCCCGTCCCCTTGCCTCGCCTGTTCTTATACGCGGCGTTCGCCACCGCCTTCACCACCCTGCCGCTGCTGTGGGTGCACGATGTCTTGACGCTGGCGGCGGCGATGTTTGTCGCCGGACTGTTTTTTGCGCCGACCATGATCATTGCCATGGGGCTGGTTGAAAACATCGTGCCGCCCTCCCGGCTGACGGAGGGGTTAACCTGGATGGTCACCGGCCTGGGGATAGGCGTGGCGCTCGGCGCCGCATTGGCGGGCCTGGCGATCGATGCCGCAGGGATAGCGGCCGGCTTCGGCGTCACGCTCACCGCCGGGCTGATCGTGCTGCTGGTGGCGGCCGGCGGCTACCGCTTAATGCGGCGAACGCTGGCCTTGAAAGCGGCGTGAATCGCTCGCGCTAAGCGGTTTCCCAAATCGCCTTGCCCTGCCAGCGCCGTTCGATCGCCGCCAGGAACAGTTTCACCTTGGGGGAGAGATGGCGCCGGCTGGGATAGACGGCGCAGATCGGCGGCCCCGGGCGGCAATAGCGCTCCAGCACCGGCACCAGCGTGCCGGCCGCAATCTGCTCGCCGACCAGAAACGCCCCCACCTGGCACAGGCCGGCTCCGGCGACGGCCGCATCCCGCAAGGCCTCGACGTTGTTGAAACGCATCCGGCCGCGCACCGGCTGTTCGTGCAGTTGGCCGTTGACCAAATAGCGCCAGGGCGCCGGCAGCCCCTGATGGCTGAAGACCAGCGTCTCGTGATCGCCCAGCGCCTCCGGTTTTGCAGGCGTGCCGTGCCGCGCCAGATAATCCGGCGCCGCGCAGGTGATCAGGCGATGTGGCGCGAGCACCCGCCGCACCAGCCGGCTGTCGTCGTTGCCGCCGACGCGGACAGCCACGTCGATGCCGTCGCGCACCAGATCGCTGTAATCGTCGGAGAAGCTGACGTCGGCGTCCACCTCCGGCCACTGCGCCAAAAACTCCCGCAGAATCGGCAGGATATGCAACCGCCCCAACGAAACCGGCAGATCCAGCCGCAGCCGCCCGCGTGGGGTTTGCCGCCGCGTATTGAGCGCCGTTTCCGCCTCTTCGGCCTGCGACAGGATGCGCTGCGCATACTCGTAAAACACCGCGCCGTCTTCGGTCAGGCTGACGCTGCGCGTGGTGCGCTGCAGCAACCGGGTGGCCAATCGCTCCTCCAATCGGATCACGCATTTGCCCGCCGCCGAGCGGGAGATGCCCAGCCTCTCGGCCGCCAGCGTGAAGCTGCAGGCGTCGGCGACGCGAATGAACACCAGCAGGTCGGTCAGGTTATCCAACGGCATAGACGGTAAATTAGCCACGATTTGTCCCCAATGTTGCGCATTCAGGCCAGTTTATCAGCCATTTTGGCGCGGATACACTGAGGCTCTTCATCTGTTGGGAGAGTCATTATGAGTGCCTTACACGCCGGCGGCGGCGCAAAACCCTGGCTGGCAACCTTCGCCATCGGCCTATCCACCTTTACCGTCGTCACGGCAGAAATGCTGCCCGTCGGGCTGCTGACCCCGATAGTCAGCACCTTGAACGCATCGATAGGCCGCGCCGGGCTGCTGATTTCCCTGCCTGCCCTGTTCGCCGCGCTGTTCGCCCCGCTGGTGGTGCTGGGCGCCCGGCGCACGGATCGCCGCAGCCTGCTGATCGTCTTTCTGCTGCTGCTGATCGCCGCCAACCTGCTGGCCGCCGCCGCTACCTCCATGGCGCTGCTGTTCGCTGCGCGCATCCTGCTGGGCTTTTGCATCGGCGGTATCTGGGCCATCGCCGGCGGATTGGCGGAACGTCTGGTGCCGCCGTCCTCCGTCGGATTGGCGCTGTCCGTCATCTTCGGCGGCGTAGCGGCGGCCTCGGTGCTCGGCGTGCCGCTCGGGGTGTTCCTCGGCGAAGCGCTGGGCTGGCGCATGGCGTTTCTGGCCGTCGCCGTCCTGGCGGCGCTGACCCTGCTCCTGCTGCTGTGCGTGCTGCCGCCGCTGCCGGTCACGCAGGCGGTGAGCTGGCGGTCGTTCACCGCGCAGCGCGCGAATCGCCGGTTGCTCTTCGGGCTGCTGCTGACGTTTCTGCTGGTCGCCGGCCACTTTATGGCCTACACCTTTGTCCGCCCGCTGCTGCAGACGGTCGCCGGCATCGAGAGCCGCTGGGTGGGGGCGCTGCTGTTCGCCTACGGCGTCGCCGGTATCGTCGGGAATTTCATCGCCGGCCAGGCCGCCGCCAAACGGCTGCGCCGCACCCTGGCGCTGATCGCCTTCGGGCTGGCGCTCGCCGTCCTGCTGCTGCCGCTGCTGGGCCGCGCGCCGCTGAGCGGCGGTGCCTTCCTCCTGCTGTGGGGCATCGCCTACGGCGGCGTTTCCGTTTCGCTGATGGCGTGGATGCTCAAGGCGGCACCCGACGCGGTCGAGGTCGCCTCTTCGCTGTATATCGCGCTGTTTAATATGGCGATTTCCTGCGGCTCGCTGGCGGGCGGGCTGGTGGTGGACGCCGGAGGCTTGACGATAAACGGCGTGCTATCCGGCATCGTGCTGCTGCTGGCGCTGGCGATCCTGATGCGAACGCGCCCACAGGCGCTGACAACGGCGGCGAAGGCCGATTCGCCGCCGGGGTGAATCAGGCGCGGCGCTGCCGCAGGCCGTAAATCAGCACCACCGCGAAGCACAGCAGCGGCAACAGATAAGAGAGCGCGGTGCTGTAACGGTCGGCCAGCGCCCCCATAAAGTACGGCATGATGGCGCCGCCGACGATCGCCATGATCATAAAGGAGCTGGCGCGCTTGGTGTGTTTACCCAGGTTTTTCACCCCCAGGGCGAAAATGGTTGGGAACATGATCGACATAAAGAAGAACACCGCGATCAGCGCCACCACCGACACCCCGTCGACGCTCAGCATCACCACGCCGCACAGCGCGATGTTGATCAGCGCATAGGCCGCCAGCAGCGTCGCCGGTTTGACTCGCCCCATCAGCCAGGTGCTGAAGAAGCGCCCGACCATAAAGCAGATCATGGCGATCGACAGCAGGTAAGAGGCGCTTTGGTTAGACACATCGCGCCAGTGTTCGGTGGCGTAGTTGATGAAGAACGCCCCCACGCCCACCTGCGCCGCCACGTAGAAGAACTGCGTGATCACCCCGCCGACGAAATGCGGATGCTGCCATAATCCCTGCGCTATCACGCCGTGCACCGGTTTTTCCTCTTCGCGGATCGCCGGCAGCCGGGTGCGGCTGAACAACAGCGCGATCAGCAGCACCAGCACGGCGATCGCCACATAGGTCATCTTCACCGCGCTCTGATCGCCGCCGCCGGCGGACTGGCTGGCGGAGAAGAATAGCGTGCCGCCGATCAGCGGGCCGATAAACTGCCCGAGGCCGTTGAACGACTGGGCCAGGTTGAGCCGCCGTTCGGCGCCCTGCGCGTCGCCCAGCACCGTGGCGTACGGGTTGGCGGCCGTTTCCAGGCAGCCCAAACCGCTGGCGATAACGAACAGCGCAAACAGGAACACGCCGAAGCTGTTGGCCGACGCCGCCGGCACGAACAGCAGCGCTCCCAGCGCATACAGGCACAGCCCGACCAGAATGCCCGCCTTATAGCCCTTGCGGTCCATAAAGTACCCGGCAGGCAGCGCCACCAGGAAATAGGCGCCGAAATAGGCCGCCTGCAGCAGCCCTGATTGCGCCTTGGTGACGTGCAACGTCTCCTGAAAATGTTTGTTTAATACGTCCAGCAGGCCATAGGACAGCCCCCACATGAAGAACAGGCTGGTGACCAGGATAAAGGCCCAGCGCAGATTGGCGGTCACGGAGACGCCCGGCTGCGCGGAGGCCGCGCTTTTTTCAGCAAGCATGGTGATACCCTCGTATCGTCTGGCGATGATGATGTTGGCGTTATTGCTGTTGCAGAGAAAATATCCGCGCCATTTCCACCCATTTTTCGCCCTGCGGCGTCCAGGGGGTGGCGGCCTGGTAGTGCCACATCAGCGCTTCCCATCGCTGTACTTCGGGGTTGTTCAGGCTGGCGGCGTCAAAGCGCGCAGCGTCGAAATCGGCGCTGACCTCCACGATCATGAACAGCCGGGTGCCCAACCGGTAAATCTCCATGTCCAGAATGCCGTGCTCGCGCAAATGCGCGGCGATGCCCGGCCAGATGCGCTGATGATGCTGCAGGTACTCCGCAATCAGCGCCGGTGAGTCAATCAGATCGAGCGCCTGGCAGAAACGGCGCCGCCCTGCCGCCGCGCCGCTCACGTCAGCGCCCGATCGAGATGCAGGTAGCCGCCGTCCACCGACAGCCACTGCCCGGTGGTATGAGATGACCGCGACGACAGCAGAAACGCCACGGTATCGGCGATCTCCTGCGGCGTGGTCATGCGCTGCCCGAGCGGAATGCGCGCGGTGATTTTCGCCATCTGCCGCTGCGGCTCGGCGAAGGTGTTGAGCCAGCGCTGGTACTGCGGGGTGATCACCTCCGCCGGCACCACCGCGTTCACCCGCACGCCGTCATGGCGCAGCGACACCGCCCATTCGCGCGTCAGCGCCAGCACCGCGCCCTTGGCGGCGGTGTAGCCGCTGGTGCCGCCCTGGCCGCTGAGCGCGGTCTTGGAGGCGATATTGACGATGGCGCCCCGGCTCTCCTGCAGCGCCGCCTGGCTCAGGTGCGCCATCAGGTAGTAGTGCACCAGGTTCTTTTCCAACGAGCCGACGAAGGCTTCGCGCCCCGCCTCCAGCCCGACACCGTCGTTGACCCCGGCGTTATTCACCAGCCCGTCGATGCGGCCGAAGGCCGCCAGCGTCTGGCTGACCGCGCGGCGGCAGGCCGCCTCGTCGCACAGTTCGGTGAGGATCACCTCGGTACGCGGCTGCAGCCGCTGCAAATCGGCCAGCAGCGCCGCCTCCGGCGCGGCGTTGGTGACCAGCACCGGGATCGCCCCTTCCTCGGCCAGCACATGTGCAATCGCCGCGCCGATGCCGGCACCGCCGCCGGTGACCAGCACCACCTTATCTTGCAGATACAGATCCATAACCAGACTCCGTTAAACCGTAAATTCGCCAGGCGGTGTCGCCCCAAATCGCCGCCTGCTCGGCGGCCCCCAGCGTCGACAGCGCCCGTTCGCACAGTTGCACCACCTGGCGGTAATCGCCGGCCAGCAGGCACACCGGCCAGTCGGAGCCGAACATCAGCCGCTGCGGGCCGAACGCCTCCAGCGCGGCGTCGAAGAACGGCAGCAGTTCTTCCGCCCGCCACCGGCCACCCGGCGCCTCGGTGATCAGCCCCGACAGCTTGCAGGCCACGTGCGGCAGCGCCGCCAGCGGCCGGATTTGCTGCGCCCAGTGCCGCGCGCCGCGCGCGATATCCGGCTTGCCGAGATGATCCAACACCAACCAGTGCTCATCGTGGCGGGCGGCGAACGCCGCCGCGGCCGCCAGATGCCGGTGCGTCACCAGGATCTCGTACACATACCCGGCGCGCTGCAGCGTTTGCATGCCGTGCCCCACTTCCGGCCGCGCCAGCCAGGCCGCCGGATCCGCTTCGTCCTGCACCTGATGGCGCACCCCGCGCAACGCGCTATAAGGCCGCAAGGCCTCCAGACGCTGCGCCAGCTGTGGCGAAGCGATATCCAGCCAGCCCACCACGCCGCATACGCCCTCGCTCTGCTCAGCCAGCGCCAGCAGGGCCAGCGTCTCGTCCTCGCTGGGGCGCGCCTGCACCGCCAGCGCGCCGTCGAACCCCTGTTCCTGCAACAGCGGCCGCAGCCGGGGCGGATCGAAATCCTGCCGCAGCACGCTCATCCGCTCGTCGATCCACGGGTAGTGCCGTGGCTGATAGCGCCAGAAGTGCTGATGAGCGTCGATGCGCGGCATGCGTTCCTCCCGCCTCACCCGCGGAACCGATACTGCTCGATCGACGAGAGATGCATCTCGATCGAATAGCCGGGGCGGCTCGGCGGCATGTAGGCCGCGCCGTTGATCACGCAGGGATCGACAAAGTGTTCATGCAGATGATCGACGTACTCGATCACCCGGCCTTCGTGGCTGCCGGCAATGCACAGGTAGTCGATCATCGACAGGTGCTGCACGTACTCGCACAGCCCGACGCCGCCGGCGTGCGGGCAGACCGGCAGCTGGTATTTGGCTGCCATCAGCATCACCGCCAGCACTTCGTTGACGCCGCCGAGACGGCAGGCATCGATCTGCACCACGTCTACCGCGCCGCGCATGATGAACTGCTTGAACATGATGCGGTTCTGGCACATCTCGCCGGTGGCCACCTTGACCGGCGCCACCCCTTCGCGGATGCGGCGGTGCCCTTCCACGTCGTCCGGGCTGGTCGGCTCTTCGATAAACCAGGGTTTGGCGAACGCCAGATGCTTCACCCACGGAATGGCTTCGTCCACCTCCCACACCTGGTTGGCGTCGATCATCAGCCGGCGATCCGGGCCGATCACCTCGCGGGCGATGCGCACCCGGCGGATGTCATCTTCCAGATCGCGCCCGACCTTCAGCTTCAGGTAGGAGAAACCGGCGTCGACCGCTTCCTGGCACAGGCGACGCAGCTTGTCGTCCGGATAACCCAGCCAGCCGGCGGAGGTGGTGTAGCAGGGATACCCCTCCTGCAGCAGCCGCGCCAGGCGCTCTTCTTTGCCCTCGGCACGCTGTTTCAGCAGCGCCAGCGCTTCCTGCGGCGTGATGCAGTCGGTGATGTAACGGAAGTCGATGCAGCGCACCAGCTCCTCCGGCGTCATCTCCGCCACCAGCCGCCACACCGGCTTGCCGACCGATTTGGCCCACAGATCCCACACCGCGTTGACCACCGCACCGGTCGCCAGGTGAATGGCGCCCTTGTCCGGCCCGATCCAGCGCAGCTGGCTGTCGCTGGTGAAGCGCCGCCAGAAGGCGCCCATGTCGGCGGCGATATCCTCCAGCCGCTCGCCGACGATCTGATGTTCCAGCGCGCGGATAGCCGCGCAGCAGATCTCGTTGCCGCGGCCGATGGTGAACGTCAGCCCGTGGCCGCTGAGATCCGCGCGATCGGTCTCCAGGATCACGTAGGCGGCGGAATAGTCGGGATCCGGATTCATGGCGTCGGATCCGTCCAGCCCCAGCGACGTGGGGAAACGAATGTCTTCAACCCGCAGTGCGGTAATGGTGGTCATGGCGGCGCTCCCGGTTAGGCCTGTACGGTTTGCTGGCGCTGTTCGCCCAGCCCTTCGATGCCCAGACGCATCGTCTGGCCCGCCCGCAGGTAGATGGGCTGCGGTTTCTGCCCCATGCCGACGCCCGGCGGCGTGCCGGTGGAGATCACGTCGCCCGGCTGCAGGCTCATAAAGCGGCTGAGGTAGCTGACGATCTGCGGAATGCGGAAGATCATGGTGCTGGTGTTGCCGTCCTGATAGCGCTTGCCGTCCACCTCCAGCCACAGGTTCAGGCTGTGCGGATCGGCGATCTCGTCGGCGGTGACCAGCCAGGGGCCGATCGGCCCGAAGGTGTCGCAGCCTTTGCCCTTGTCCCAGGTGCCGCCGCGTTCAATTTGATATTCGCGTTCTGAAACGTCGTTGATCACGCAGTAGCCGGCGACGTGGCGCATGGCGTCCGCTTCGCTGATGTAGCGCCCGCCCTGGCCGATCACCACGCCCAGCTCCACTTCCCAGTCGGTTTTCTGCGAGCCGCGCGGGATCTCCACCTGGTCATAGGGGCCGACCACCGCGCTGGTCCATTTGTTGAATACCACCGGTTCCTCAGGAATGGCCGCGCCGGTTTCCGCCGCGTGATCGGCATAGTTCAGGCCGATGCAGATAAACTTGCCGATGCCGCCGACGCAGGCGCCGAGGCGCGGCTGCCCTTCGACCAGCGGCAGCGCGGCGCTGTCCAGAGCGCGCAGTTTGGCGAGCGACGCCGGCAATAACGCGGCGCCCCCCACGTCGGCGATATGCTGCGACAGATCGCGCAGGCGGCCCTGCACATCCAACATGCCGGGGCGCTCTTGCCCGGGTTGCCCGTAACGTAAAAGTTTCATGCGTTCCTCTCTCAAAAATGGCGGCTCAGTTGCTCCAGCCGCCGTCGATGATCTGCACCGTGCCGGTGGTGTACGAACTGGCGTCGGAGGCCAGATACAGCGCCAGTTGGGCGATTTCCTCGGTGGTGCCGATGCGCCCGATCGGCTGACGGGCGACGAACGCCTGATACACCTCTTGCTCGCTGCGCCCCTGCTCGCGCGCCTGCTCGGCAATGCGCTGGCGCAGCGACGGCGACTCCACCGTGCCGGGGCAGATGGCGTTGCAGCGGATGCCCTGCGTGACGTAGTCCGCCGCCACCGAGCGCGTCAGGCCGATCACCGCCGCCTTGCTGGCGCTGTAAGCGAAGCGGTTCGGCACCCCTTTCACGCTCGAAGCCACCGAGGACATGTTGATGATCGAGCCTTTGCCGCGCGCCAACATGCCCGGCAGGAAGGCGCGGATCATGCGGAACATCGCGGTAACGTTGAGATCGAGCGCGAACGCCCACTGATCTTCGCTGCAATCGAGGATCGATCCGCTGTGCACCACGCCGGCGCAGTTGAACAGCACGTCGATCGGGCCGATCGCTTCCGCCGCCGCCGCGATGGCGGCCGGATCGGTGACGTTCAGCGTCAGCGCGCGGATCCCGGCGCAGCCCTGCAGGCGCTCGAGGTTGATGTCGCTGGCGATCACCTCGGCACCGGCGGCGGCGAACAGCCTGGCGGTGGTAAAACCGATCCCTTGCCCGGCGGCGGTGATCAGTACGCGTTTCCCGGTTAAATCCATCTTGACTCCTCGGCCTAAAGGTCTAATGGTCAGGCCACTAAAGGCGGTTAAAGGTCAGGCCTCTAACATGACAAAAGACGCTTTACGCGTTATCGTTGGGGGAAGAAGTTAATAAAACAGCCTTGAAACCGCATTTCAATTAACCATTTTTTTACACTTGAATAACGATTACTCAAGCGCCTTGTCGCATAATTGTGCGCCAAATCACTGAACGCCGAATCGTCAAAGGTCAAAAATGCCGATTACCCGACTGGAAAACCCAAGAATTTACAGACAGATAGCAGACCAGCTCAAACGTCTGATCGAAAATAACGAATTTCCGCCGGGCAGCCGCCTGCCCTCGGAGCGCGATCTCGCCCAGCAGTTGCAGGTCAGCCGCGCGTCGGTGCGCGAAGCGCTGATCGCGCTGGAAGTGATCGGCCTGGTGGACGTCAAGGTCGGCAACGGGGTGATCGTGCGCTCGCAAACGCCGCTGGCGCCGTCGCAGGAGCCGGTGATGGCGCAGGCCGGCCGCAACCAATGGGCGGAGATCGACGACGAACTGAATATCGAACTGGATTTCAACGCCGAGCTGCCGCCATTTTCACTGCTGCAAACCCGCCTGTTGATCGAACCGGAGACCGCCGCGCTGGCCGCGCGCCACGCCACCGACGAAGAGCTGGCGGGCATCCGCGCCGCCTACGAGCAGAACTGCCGCGATAACCGCGCCGGCTCCGCCACTCACCCCGGCGATCGGCTGTTCCACATCCGCATCGCCCAGGCCAGCGGCAACCCGGCCTATGCGTTCATTATCGGCCACCTGCTCGGCCACCGTTACGGCAGCATGTTTCGCGTGCTGCAGCGCCACTATACGCCGGACGACATGCCGCACCGTTCCGAGCTGGAACACCGGGCGATCCTGGCGGCGATCGAAGCGCGCGACGTGCGCGGCGCCCGCAAGGCGATGAAGGCGCACCTCGATGAAGTGATCGCCATTTTCGCCCGCGCGCAGTAGGCCGCCGGCGGTTAAAAAATTTATCGTCACCGCTCTTTTTTCTACATGCAGCCGGGGCCTGAGCGCATTACACTGGGCGACGAATAACGCCCTTTCCCGCTGCATTGTTAAATGGATAACGACCGTTGAAGAACTCTGTCTCCGCTTTATTGCTGGCGCTGGGCCTGTGCGCCGCGCCGCTGGCCGCGCTGGCCGCCCCCCCGCAGCTGGCTTCGCAAATCGTCGACCAGTATGCCGAACATATTTTCTACAACAGCGGCGCCACCGGCATGGCGCTGGTGGTGATCGACGGCAATCAGGTGGTTAACCGCAGCTTTGGCGATACCAAACCCGGCAACAACCTGCGCCCGCGCCCGGATTCGCTGATCCGCATCGCTTCGATCACCAAGCTGATGACCAGCGAAGTGATGGTGAAAATGGCGGCGGCAGGCCAGGTCAAACTGACCGACCCGCTGCGCAAGTACGCCCCCAAAGGCGCCTATGTGCCGGCTTACAACGCCGGCCAACCGATTACCCTGCTGAACCTGGCGACGCACACCAGCGCGCTGCCGCGCGAGCAGCCGGGCAAAAAGCCGCCGAAAACGCCGGTGTTCACCTGGCCGACCAAGGCCCAGCGCTGGCAGTGGTTGGCGCATGCCAACGTCACGGTGCCGCCGGGCGTACGCGCCGCCTACTCCAATCTGGCGTATGACCTGCTGGCCGACGCGCTGTCGCGCGCCGCAGGCAAGCCTTACAACGCGCTGCTGAAAGAGAAAATCACCGCGCCGCTCGGCATGGTCGACACCACGCTGACGCCGAGCCCCGAACAGTGCTCGCGCCTGATGGTGGCGGCGGCCGGCCCGAGCGCCTGCCGCGACACCACCGCCGCGGCCGGCAGCGGCGGCGTCTACTCCACCCCGCGCGACATGCAGCGCTGGATGCAACAATTCCTCTCCTCCAGCGCCAGCGGCCCACGCAAAGCCACCGCCGCCAGCGAGCAAACCATGTACTTCCAGCGCCACGATCTGGTGTCGCTGAAGGGCATGGACGTGCCGGGGCAAGCGGATGCGCTGGGGTTGGGCTGGGTGTATATGGCGCCGAAGGACGGGCTACCGGGCATCATTCAGAAGACCGGCGGCGGCGGCGGGTTCATTACCTACATGGCGATGATCCCGGCGAAAAACGTCGGGGTGTTCGTGGTGGTGACCCGCTCGGAGCTGAGCAAGTTCACCAACATGAGCGATCCGGTCAACCGCCTGGTGAGCGATCTGGCGGCTAACAAGAGTTGAAACGCGGGGCGCAGCGGGCTGCGCCCCAACGCCTCAGGCCGGCACCGCCATCGGGTGGATCACCGAATGGAAATTGCGCTTGAAGTAGATCAGCCCGTTGCCGGCTTCGCTCAGCGCGATCTGCTTGATCTGCACCAGGTACATCTGGTGGGTGCCGATGCTCTGGATCTGCTCGATCTCCCCTTCCAGGCTGGCCAGGGTATTGCGCAGCACCGGCTGCCCCAGCGCGCCGAGCTGCCACTCTTCCAGCCGGAAACGATCTTCCATGCTGACGCCGGTCATGCCGGCGAAGTGGCGCGCCATCAGCTCCTGTTCGTGGTTGAGCACGTTGACGCACAGCCTGCGGTTTTCCTGAAACACCGGGTTCATCGCGCTGTTGCGGTTGATGCACACCAGCAGCGTAGGCGGCGTATCGGTTACCGAGCACACCGCCGTGGCGGTGATGCCGCAGCGCCCCGCCGGGCCGTCGGTGGTGACGATATTCACCGCCGCCGACAGGCTGGCCATGGCGTCGCGAAAGCGCAGGCGCTGTTCATTTTCCTGAGACATACAACCTCCTCCTGAATTACTTCAGCAGATTATCCAACTGATTAATATCGTCATTGTTCCGCAGGTGCGGCACCTTCCAGCCGTGCTGATCGTAATCGGCCAGGCACTTGTCGACCATCTGCATCATGCGATCCATGTTGCCGGATCCCTGCGCGTGGCGCAGGCACTGCAGGCGGATCTCATCCTGGCTGCCGGCGTAGTTGATCTCATACAGCTCGTGGCGGCCGCCGAATTCGCTGCCGATCGCATCCCACATCAGCTTGAGGATCTTGATGCGTTCGACGTGATCCATACCGTCCGATCCGCGCACGTAGCGCGCCAGGTACTTGTCGATCTCCGGGTTGTTCATGTCGCGCACGCTGGACGGCAGGTAGATCAGGCCGCTGGTGACGTTCTTCTCGATGATGTGTTTCACCTTGGTGTAGGCCATCGGCGCCATCACGCGGTAGGTTTGCAGCGCGGCGGAATCCGGCAGGTAGGCGCCGTTTTCCCATTTTGTGGCTTCGGCGCACATCGCGTCGCTCAGCGACCAGAACAGGTTGCGCCAGGCCACCACTTCGCCCAGATCGGCCTGCACGCCGCGGAACTCCAGCACGCCGGTGCACGATAGGCTCTTTTGCAGCAGCGCGGTGATGAAGTCCATCTTCACCGCCAGGCGCACGCAGGCCTGCAGCGGGAACAGCCGGGCGAAACCGCCCTGGGTGCTCCAGCGCCGGCAGCGGTCGAAATCGCGGTAGATCAGCACGTTTTCCCACGGGATCAGCACATGATCCATAATCAGGATCGCGTCGTTCTCGTCGAAGCGGCTGGTGAGCGGGTAGTCGAACGGCGATCCGGTGGCGCCGGCCACCAGCTCGTAGGAGGCGCGCGAAATCAGCTTCACCCCTTCGGCGTCCATCGGCGCCACGAACATCAGCGCGAAGTCCGGGTTATCGCCCATCACCTGCGCCGAACCGAAGCCGATGAAGTTGTAGTGGGTCAACGCCGAGTTGGTGGCCACCACTTTGGCGCCGCTGACCACGATGCCGGCGTCGCTCTCTTTCTCCACCTGAATGTAAACGTCCTTCACCTCGTTGACCGGCTTGTGGCGGTCGATCGGCGGGTTGACGATGGCGTGGTTGAAATAGAGCCCGGTTTCCTGAATGCGTTTGTACCAGTGGCGCGCGTTGTCGGCGAACTGGCCGTAGAACTCCGGATAAGCGCCCAGCGCGCAGCCGAAGGCCGCCTTGTAGTCCGGCGTACGCCCCATCCAGCCGTAGCTTTGGCGCGACCAGTCGGCGATGGCGTCGCGCTGCTGGCGCATCTCTTCCGGGCTGCGGGCATAGCGGAAGAACTTGTGGGTGTAGCCGCCGTTGCCGGTGTCGGTATTCCAGCACAGGCGATCCTGGCTGGCCGGATCGTGCAGCGCGTCATACAGCTGGCCGACAGACGCCGCTGCGTTGCGGAACGCCGGGTGGGTGGTGACGTCTTTCACGCGCTCGCCGTAAATATAGATTTCGCGGCTGTCCTGCAAACTTTTCAGGTATTCGGCGCCGGTGAACGGGCGTTTGCTGTCGGCACGAAAGTCTTCTGGTTTCATCGGGTCTTCCTCGTCATCGGCATTTTTCAGGCCGTGGATCCGGCCATTTGTTAAAATAATGTTTTCTTTTGGTTGCTTAATTGAAGCTGCCAAAGCCGGTTTCGAGAAGAGACTTTTGCGGCAATCGCCGGTACTTTTCAGGTCAGTTTGCCGCTTTCGCGGCAAACTGTGATCGCGGTTACGAAAGGGTGTGTTGCGCCGCGCGGTAGGTCGAGGGGGAACAGCCTTCCAGCCGATTGAAAAAACGGGCGAAATAGGCCGGATCCTTGAAGCCGAGGCTGTAGGCGGTTTCATGCACCGTGCAGGCACTGAACAGCAGCATGCGTTTGGCCTCGCGCAGCAGCCGATCGAAGATCAGCCGCTTGGGCGGCCGGTTGGCGAAGCGCCGACACAGGTCGTTGAGCCGCGATTCGGTCACCCCCAGCGCCTGCGCATACTCCGGCACCGGCAGGTGCTCGCGAAAACGCTCGTCCACCATCTTGTTGAACCGCTGAAACAGCTGCAGTTCGCCGCGCACGCCGCTGTTGGCGTTGTCTTCCAGCGCGGTGTTGCGCAGCAGCAGCGTGAACACCGCCTGCGCCAGCAGCGCCAGCGTCTGTTCGCGCCCGGCCAGGTTCTGGCCGAACTCGCGGCGGATCAGCGCCCAGTAGTGGCTGAGCGCCGTCAGCTCCTGCGGCGCGTCGGCCAGCGACAGGCAGATGCCCGGCATGTCCAGCGCCAGGTTGCTGCCGGGATACAGGCGCTCCAGCAGCGGCCAAATCAGCTCCTGGCGCACCGTCAGCACGTGGCCGTCGCTGTCCGGTTCGGTAAAGAACGCATGCGGCACCGACGGCGGCGTGAGGATGAACAGCGGCGCCTGCACCGAATAGTGCTGATCGTCGAGCTGCAGCTCTATCTTGCCGGTTTCCAGGAAATGCACCTGGAAGAAGCAGTCGTGCCAGTGCACCTGCATGTCGCGGCCGAAGAATGCCGCCAGCCCGGCGAAAGTTTCGTAGTGCACCTCGTCGGCGGCGTAGCGCGCGTCATACTCTTTGCAAATATCGATGTTGGCGATAAAGCCGGTACTTTTCCGCACCTCATGACCTCCTGCAATCATGCCCACTTGCGCATCAAGGCGTCGCCCTCGGGCGCGAATCCTTCATCGGGATGCGCCACACCAGCACGGCGCCGACGATCAGCAGCGCCGAGACGAAATACAGCCCGGAGTTAAAGCTGCCGGTCAGATCCTTGAACCAGCCGATCAACAGCGGGCTGAGCGCCGATCCGATATTGCCGGTGGCGTTGATCACCGCGATCCCCACCGCGCGCGCTTCCAGGCTGATCGACTGATCCGGCGTGGTCCAGAAGATCGCCATGGCGGTAAAGGAGCCGACCGAGGCCATCACGATCCCCAGCAGCTGGATCAGGCTGTGATCGGTGGCGGACGCCAGCAGCCAGCCGGCGGCGGCGAACAGGTATGGCAGCGCGGTGTGATGCTTGCGCTCCTGCAGCCTGTCGGATCGTTTGCTCCACCACACCATGCCGGCGATGGTGCAGATCTGCGGGATCGCCGCCAGAATGCCGATCGTCACGTTGCTGCTGCCCTGGTTGAAGCTTTGCAGGATCTGCGGCGTCCAGATGTTGATCGCGCTCAGGGTGTTGGTCAGGCAGAAATAGGCCAGCGTGTACATCAGCACGATCGGCGTGAAAATCTCGCGCCACAGGCTGCGTTGCTGCAGCGCGCGGTGGCTGCTCGGCCCGTTGGGCTGCACCAGCTGCAGCTTGTCGGCCTCCATCATCGCCTGCAGGCTGGATTTTTCCTCGTCGGTCAGCCACTTGGCCTTGGCCGGCGTATCGTCGAGGTAAAACCACACCACCACGCCCAGCAGCACCGACGGAATGCCTTCCAGCAGGAACAGCCACTGCCAGCCCTTCAGATTCATCACCCCGTCCAGCGCCAGGATATAGCCGGAGACCAGCGAACCGATCGCCATGGTCACCGGCATGGCGATCATGAACAAAGCGTTGGCGCGGGCGCGGTAGAACGCCGGGAACCAGTAGGTGAGGTACACCAGAATGCCCGGCAGGAAACCGGCCTCGGTGATGCCGACGATCATGCGCAGCACGTAAAGGCTGGTTGGCCCGGTGGCGAACATGGTGCAGGTGGAGGCGATGCCCCACAGCACCATGATGGTGGCGATCCAGCGCCGCGCGCCGACCCGGCTCAGCATCATGTTGCTCGGAATGCCGAAGATCACGTAGGTGACATAGAACAACGTCGCCGCCAGCCCGAACATGGTCGAGCTGAGGCCGAGATCTTTGCCCATCGTCAGCCCGGCGAAGCCGATGTTGATACGGTCGAGGAAAGAGAAAACAAACAACACGAACAGGAAAATGATCAGGCGCCGAAACAACTTTTTAATCACCGATTGCTCGGCGGCGGTTAACGCTTTATGTTGCTGCGCCGGGTTGGCCGGCGGCAGCGAATCGACGTGGTTCATGGTTCAGTAAACTCCCGATGAAGGCGCTTGCACCCCGCCCTGTTTGAACTCGTCAGCCAGGGCTTCCGCCGCCCGCGCCAGCAGGGTGGTGTCCACCCCCACCGCGACGAACAGCGCGCCGGCTTCCAGATAGCGCTGCGCCAGTGCCTTGTTGGCCATCAAAATGCCGGGCGCCTTGCCGGCGGCGCGGATGCGGGCAATCGCGTCGTCGATGGTGCGCTGCACCTCCGGGTGCTGCGGATTGCCGGCGAAGCCCATATCGGCGCTGAGATCCGCCGGGCCGATAAACACGCCGTCCACCCCTTCCACCTGCAAAATGGCGTCGAGGTTTTTTACCGCTTCGCGGGTTTCAATCTGCACCAGCACGCACATCTGCTCGTCGGCCTGCTGCAGGTAATCGGGCACCCGGTTCCAGCGCGAAGCGCGCGCCAGGGCGCTGCCGACGCCGCGTACGCCGTGCGGCGGATAGCGCGTGGCGCGCACCGCATCGCGCGCCTGTTCGGCGTTTTGAATCATCGGGATAAGCAAGGTTTGCGCGCCGACGTCCAGCAGTTGCTTGATGATCACCGCGTCGTTCCACGGCGGCCGCACCACCGGCCGGCTCGGGTAAGGCGCGACCGCCTGCAGCTGCCCCAGCACCGTCTGCACGTTGTTGGGCGCATGTTCGCCGTCGATCAGCAGCCAGTCGAAACCGGCGCCGGCCAGCAGCTCGGCGCTGTAGCTGCTGCACAGCCCGAGCCACAGCCCGATCTGCGGGCGTTTTTCCTGCAGCGCACGCTTGAAGTGGTTGGTTAACATCGCATTCTCCCTGACAAGCGGGCGCGGCGCGTGGCCCCCCGCCCGGTTTATTGCGGCCCGGTTCGCCGAGCCTGCTTATTAGACAAAGCGGCAGCTGATGCAGCCCATCGGGCCGTAGTCGACGTGGAAGGTGTCGCCGCGCCGCGCCGGCACCGGCCGGGTGAAGGAGCCGCCGAGGATCACCTGCCCCGCTTCCAGCTCCACCTCATACGGCGCCAGCTTGTTGGCCAGCCAGGCCACGCCGTTGGCCGGGTGGTTGAGCACCGCCGCCGCCACGCCGGACTCTTCAATCACGCCGTTGCGGTACAGCAGCGCGGCGATCCAGCGCAGGTCCAGCGCATCCGGCTTGATCGGCCGCCCGCCCATTACCACCCCGGCGTTGGCGGCGTTGTCGGAGATGGTGTCGAATACCTTGCGCGGCCGCTGAGTCTCGGGATCGACGTTGTGGCTGCGCGCGTCGATGATCTCCAGCGCCGGAATGACGTAGTCGGTGGCGTTGTAGACGTCGAACAGCGTGCAGTTCGGCCCGCGCAGCGGCTTGGCCAGCACGAACGCCAGCTCCACCTCCACCCGCGGCACGATAAAGCGATCGATCGGAATGTCGCTGCCGTCGTTGAAGAACATGTCGTCCAGCAGCGCGCCGTAGTCCGGCTCGGTGATCTGCGAGCTCACCTGCATGGCGCGCGAGGTCAGGCCGATCTTGTGGCCCTTGAGCTTGCGCCCCTCGGCGATCTTCAGCTCCACCCACTGCCGCTGAATGGCGTAGGCGTCCTCGATGGTGATCTCGGGATGATCGAGCGACAGCGCGCGGATCTGTTCACGACTCTTTTCCGCCTGATGCAGGCGCTGTACGGCGCGGTTAACCTGCTCTTTATCCAGCATTTACGACCCCTTATTCACGCCTTGTTGAACAGCGCGTGGACATTGTTCTGTTTGTAATTCAGCACCGGATCCAGCTCTTCCATAGTGAAAGAGAGCGCCAGGTAACGCTGCGCCATCAGCGCGGCGAAGTGTTCCTTGATCAGCGCAAACAGCATCTCGCCCACCTGCTGCCGGCTTTCCAGACTACGGCCGTGGCCGATCTTCAGCGTCATGTGCACGAAGGCGTAGTCCTGCTTGCCGTCGGCCATCTGCCAGGTGTCGAGCCAGAGGGCGCGGCTGCGTACGCCGGCCAGCGGAAAGATGCCGGTCGCCGCCAGCGCCTCGTTGACCTTGGCGAACAGGGTGGGCAAATCCGCCTCGCGGCGGATGTTGTCGGTACATTCAGCGTAAAAATGGGGCATAGCGTTCTCCAGACGGCGCATAGGCGCGGGCGCGGCCCGCGCAGCGGCATTTACAGCGTATTGCCAAGTTTGAAACCTTTTTCCGTATCGCCCTCACGGGTGTAGGAAAAACCGTCTGCGCCGATGGTGACGGCCATTTCGCTGGGCGCGCTGCGTTCGATGACCGGCTGCGGCTGCCCATCGAGATCCAGCACCAGCGATCCTTCGGTATACCAGCTCGGCACCACCGGATTGCCCCACCAGTCGCGGCGCTGGTTGTCATGCACGTCCCAGGTCACGGTCGGGTTGTCCGGATCGCCGGTGTAGTAATCCTGCGTGTAGATCTCCACGCGGTGGCCATCGGGATCGCGCAGATAGAGGTAGAACGCGTTGGAGACGCCGTGACGGCCGGGGCCGCGTTCGATCAAATCGGATTTGCGCAACGCGCCGAGCTTGTCGCAGATGGCCAAAATATTGTGCTTTTCATGGGTGGCGAAGGCGATGTGATGCATGCGCGGCCCGGCGCCGCCGGTCATCGCGGTATCGTGCACCGTCGCCTTGCGGCGCATCCAGGCGGCATAAACCACGCCGTCTTCATCGCGGATATCTTCCGTTACGCGGAAGCCCAGCCCCTGGATGTATTCCACGGCGCGCGGCACGTCAGGGGTGATTTGGTTAAAGTGGTCGAGGCGCACCAGCGCGCCCGGCGTATACAGATCGTAGCGCCAGGCCAGACGCTCGACGTGCTGCACGTCGTAGAAAAACTCATACGGGAAGCCGAGCGGATCCTCGACCCGCACCGCATCGCCGATGCCTTTGGCGAACCCGTTCACCCGCCGCTCGGTGCGGCAGCCAAGCGCCTTGAAATACGCTTCGGCGCGATCGACGTCTTCCGGCGTGCGCACGCGGAAAGCAAACGCCGCAACGGCGGCGACCGGGCCTTCGCGCAGCACCAGGTTATGGTGAATGAACTCCTCCATCGAACGCAGGTAGAGGGTTTTGTCATCCTCGGCGGTCACGACCAGGCCGAGGATATCGACGTAAAATTCGCGTGCGGCTTTAAGGTTCGTGACCTGAATTTCCATGTAGGCACAGCGCACGACGTCGGGAGCAGGGACAGCATTAGTGGTAAGTTTTGTCGTCATTGTTCTCATCTCTTTCGTTATTATTGTGGCCCGAGGCTTAGACGCCCCATTTCGGGATCGGGTGGTCGCCCATGGAAATGCACACGTTCTTCATTTCGGCGAACACTTCGAAGCTGTATTCGCCGCCTTCGCGGCCGGTGCCGGAGGCTTTCACGCCGCCGAACGGTTGGCGCAGATCGCGTACGTTTTGGGTGTTGACGAAAACCATGCCCGCTTCGATGCCGCGGGCCAGGCGCAGAACCTTGCTCACATCCTGCGTCCAGATGTACGACGCCAGGCCGTATTCCACGTCGTTGGCCATGCGCAGGCCGTCTTCTTCCGACTTGAACGGCAGCAGGCAGGCCACCGGCCCGAAGATCTCTTCCTGCGCCACGCGCATCCGGTTGTCGACATCCGCCAGCACCGTCGGGCGCAGGAAGTTGCCGTGGCTCAAACCGGCCGGTTTGTCCGGGCCGCCGGCCAACAGGGTCGCCCCTTCTTCCACCCCGAGGCGGATATAGCCGGAGACTTTTTCCCAGTGCTGCGGGCTGATCAGCGCCCCCACCTGGGTGTTGGGATCTTGCGGATCGCCCACGCGCAGACGGTTGGCGCGCTCGGCGAAGCGTTTGACGAATTCCGGGTAGATGCTCTCCTGAATGAAGATGCGCGAACCGGCGGTGCAGCGTTCGCCGTTGATCGAGAAGATGGTGAACAGCGCGGCGTCGAGCGCCCGCTCGATGTCGGCGTCTTCAAAGATCAGCACCGGCGACTTGCCGCCCAGTTCCATGGAAAACTTCTTCAGCCCGGCGCTTTCGATGATGCGGCGGCCGGTGGCGGTGCCGCCGGTGAAGGAGACCGCGCGCACGTCTTTATGGCGCACCAATGCGTCGCCGGCGGTGGCGCCATAGCCCTGCACCACGTTCAGCACCCCGGCCGGAATGCCGGCTTCCAGCGCCAGCTCGCCCAGGCGATCGGCGGTCAACGGCGACAGTTCGGACATCTTCAGCACCGCGGTGTTGCCCAGCGCCAGGCAAGGCGCGGTCTTCCAGGTGGCGGTCATGAACGGCACGTTCCACGGCGACACCAGCGCGCACACCCCCACCGGCTGCACCAGCGTGTAGTTGAGCATCTTGTCGTCCACCGGGTAGGTCTTGCCGTTCATCTGCTGGCACACCTCGGCGAAGAACTCGAAGTTGTGCGAGGCGCGCGGGATCAGCACGTTTTTGGTCTGGTGGATCGGCAGGCCGGTGTCGGCGGTTTCCAGTTCGGCGATCTGCGGCACGTTCTGGTCGATCAGCTCGCCCAGGCGGCGCATCAGACGCGCGCGCTCTTTCATCGGCGTGTTGGCCCACTTGGGGAACGCCTCTTTCGCCGCCGCCACCGCCTGGTCTATCTCCAGCTGGCCGCCGGAGGCCACTTCCGCCAGCACCTCGCCGTTCGCCGGGTTGGTGGTGGTGAA
Organism: Serratia sp. LACPHL-BACT-2024-00286; assembly: GCF_043109535.1. Lineage (NCBI taxonomy): Bacteria > Pseudomonadati > Pseudomonadota > Gammaproteobacteria > Enterobacterales > Yersiniaceae > Serratia > Serratia sp. LACPHL-BACT-2024-00286. Next base: position 93,250 of record NZ_JBICNA010000006.1, on the reverse strand, counting down.
ATACTCTTTGCTGGCGACGTTCTTGCCGTTGATCCAATGGTTGATGGTTTTCATTAGCACTTCTCCTGCAACTTTTGGCGTGAAAGCCAAAAAAGGGACTGAGTAATTTTTAACCTAAAATCTCTTTGCATCTGTCCACATCTCTCTGTAATTTGTTACGCCATGAAACGTGCCTATAAGTTCCGGTTCTATCCCTCAACTGAGCAAATTCAACTTTTAGCTCATACATTTGGCTGCGTACGTTTCGTTTATAACTTCATCCTGAATTGGCGCACCGATGCCTTTCGTCAACGGCAAGAAAAAGTCAGTTATGCCCAAGCTAGCGCACGATTAACCATCCTCAAGAGAACACCTGAATTCGCTTGGTTAAATGACGTTTCATGCGTCCCACTCCAGCAATGCTTACGCCACCAACAGACTGCTTTTAAAAACTTCTTTGAAGGTCGAACTTCATATCCGGCCTTTAAATCCAAACGCCACAAGCAAGTCGCTGAGTTAACCGCCAGTGCTTTTAGGTACCGAGAAGGACATCTATACATAGCGAAAAGCAAAACGCCTCTGAACATCCGCTGGTCGCGTAAACTGCCGTCGTCCCCTTCGACAGTCACTGTGAGCAAGGACTCTGCAGGTCGATACTTCGTCAGCTGTCTATGCGAAGTCCAGCCGGAGCCATTACCTGTTACGTCATCAATAGTGGGAATAGATGTTGGTCTAACTCGTCTATTGGTCACGGACAGCGGATTTAAAGCTGACAACCCACGCAATACAGCCAAGAATGCCAAGCGGCTTGCATTGCTACAGCGCCGATTAAGCAGGAAACAACTGGGTTCCAAAAACCGCACTAAAGCTCGCCAAAAAGTTGCCCGGTTGCATGCAAAAATTGCGGATTGCCGCCTGGACAACCTGCATAAGTTGTCCCGCACACTCATTAACGAAAACCAAGTTGTGTGCGTCGAGTCGCTAAGCGTGAAAAACATGATGCGTAATCCACAGTTGGCAAAAAGCATTGCTGATGCAGGCTGGTCGGAACTCATCCGACAGCTCAGGTATAAAAGTGAGTGGGCTGGCCGTCGTCTCATCGCGGTCGACCCATTCTTCCCATCATCTAAGCGCTGTTCCTGCTGCGGATACACCATGCAAGTTTTACCCCTGAATGTTCGCTTTTGGCTGTGCCCCAAATGTCAGAGTTACCATGACCGCGATATCAACGCGGCCCGAAATATCAAAGCTGCCGGGCTGGCAGTGTTAGCCCATGGAGCGACGGTAAATCCTCAAGTCGCGTGATGCGGCCTTGGTTCGTTGCACTGAAATGGGAACCCTTGTTTCTTTGAAGCCAGGGAAGTCAACGCAGGCTCTCCTCGTAATCTTTTTCACTGATAATGTGGTTAACCAGACGGCCGATGCCCTCGATCTCCACCACCACTTCGTCGCCCGGCTGCACGTCGGCCAGCCCTTTCGGCGTGCCGGTAGCGATCATGTCGCCCGGCTGCAGCGTCATGAATTCACTCAGGTAGGCGACCAGGAACGGAATGTCGAAAATCATGTCGGCGGTGCTGCCGCGCTGGCGCAGCTCGCCGTTGACGTAAGTGCTGAGCGCCAGCCGGTGCGGATCGGCGACGTCGTCGCGATCGACGATGTACGGCCCGATCGGCGTCAGGGTGTCGCGGCTCTTCACCCGCAGATTCGGCCGGTAGTAGTTTTCCAGGTAATCGCGGATGGCGTAGTCGTTGCACAGGGTGTAACCCGCCACGTACTCCATGGCGTGCTCGCGGCTGACGTTGCGCGCGGTCTTGCCGATCACCGCCACCAGCTCGGCTTCGTAATGCATGTACTCCACGCCGGCCGGGCGCACCGACACCTGGCGGTGCCCGGTCAGTGTGTTCGGCGCCTTGAGGAACACCAGCGGCTCTTCCGGCGCCTTGAATTCCAGCTCGCTGGCGTGGTCGGCATAGTTCAGCCCGAGGGCGAACACCGTGCCCTGCGCCGGCGGCAGCCATTCCACTTCGCGTTCCTGCAGCACCTCGCCGTTCGGCAGCGTGACGCGCAGCTGGTCGTCCACCTGGACGTTGACGGCCTGGCCATGATGGCGAATACGGGCATGTTTCATGATGCGGCTCCTGCTTGGGTGACGCGGTTGGTCAGCGTGGGCAGGCCGGCGGCGCGCACCGTCACCTCATCCCCCGGTTTGATCTCCACCCGCTGGTGCGGGGTGCCGATCAGCACCGCATCGCCCGGCTGCAGGGTGATGAAATCGCTGATGGCGGCGATCAGCTCCGGCACCGAGCGCACCAGATCGGCGGTGGACCAGCGATCCTGCTCCACGCCGTTGATCTCGGTGACGATCTCCAGCCGATCGGCAGCCTCCAGCTGGCCGATCTCCCCCAGCGGGCAGAACCCGTCGCGGCATTTGGCCTTGATCGCCGGGCGATAGAAGCTGCTTTCCGGCAGGCTGACGTCGTTGGCCAACGCGTAGCCGGCCAGATAACGGCTCACCTGCTCAACCGGCACCTTGCGCGCGGTATCGCCGATGATCACCGCCAGCGTGCCGCCGCTCTGCACGGTTTCACCGGCCGGAAACGGGATCGCCCCGCCGTTGGCGAGGTGAGTGTTGCGCGGTTTGATAAACCACACCGGAGTTTTGGGCGGGGTCTGATACGGTGGCTGGTGAAACGCCTGATCCCAGGCGTCCAGTTGGCTGCGGTGGTTCAGCGCAACGGAAAATACGGTGCCTTTCATGCGAACTCCTCCAATGGCAAAACATGACAACCGGCATTCATTAATATATTAATGATTACTTTTATACGCTGTGCAGCTTTTACGCAACGCGCTTGGAGTGATTTGTGATCGTGATAACAAAATATTCACAAATAACGAACATTAGCGTGATTATTCAACGTATTAATCATTTTTCTCGCCATTTTTCGCTGCGGCACGCATTTTTGCTTTATCCCTACGGGTAACTTTGGCTACTATTAAGTTATTAACAAAATCGGGCTTTGCGGGGCGGGCGCCCCCATAACGAGCGCCGTAACAACGAACACCTTGATAGCTAAGGCCAAACTTATGCATGAATCGTTAACCATCGCCCTGCTGCAGGCGCGTGAAACCGCCATGGGGTTCTTCCGCCCGATCCTGAAAAGCCACAATTTGACCGAACAGCAGTGGCGCATCATCCGCGTGCTGGCCAACAGCCGCTCGATCGAATTCCACGAGCTGGCGGCGGAAACCTGCATCCTGCGCCCCAGCCTGACCGGCATTCTCTCGCGCATGGAGCGTGACAAGCTGATCTTCCGCCTCAAGCCGGTCAACGATCAGCGCAAGCTGTACGTGTCGCTGACCCAGCAGGGCCAGGATCTGTATGAAGTGGCGCGCCACCAGGTGGAACAGGGCTACGCCGAGATTGAAGCCGCCTTTTCGCGGCAGAAAATGGACCAGCTGATGGCGCTGCTGGACGAGCTGATCACCCTGGGCGACAGCCTGCCCGCCAACGTCACCGCGCATCCCACTAAGAAGTGATTTAACCAACCGGAATTCTCAAATTAATTGGCGTTGCAGCCAACAACGCTGCAGCGTCAGGTAAGCAGAGAATTCGTTTCCGGCAGCAGCGCGCCGCCGTCCACCACCAGCGTCTGCCCGGTGATGTAGGCCGCCGCCGGCGAGGCGAGAAACACCATCGCCGCGGCGATGTCTTCCGGTTCCCCCAGCCGCCCGAGCGGCACCGAGGCGGCGATCGCCTGATTCACCTGCGCGTCGCCCAGGTTGGCCATCGCCGGCGTGCGGATCATCCCCGGCTCCACGCCGTTGACGCGAATTTTCTCCGCCGCCAGCTCCAGCGCCGCCGCGCGAATAAACCCGTTCACCCCGGCCTTGGAGGCAGCGTAGTGCGCCAGCCCCGGGTAGGCCACCCGCGGGCCGGTCACCGACGAAGTCACCAGAAGGCAGCCGCCGCCCCGGCGGCGCATCCACGGCAGCGCCGCCTGCGCCAGAAAGAACGGCGCCATCAGATTGACGCTCAGCGTGCGTTGCAGCAGGGCCGCGTCGATAGCGGGGAACGGCGTCAGCGGAAAGTAAGCGGCGTTGTGGATCACCACGTCCAGCCGTTGATGCCGCTCGCCCACCATCGCCACCAGCTCGGCGACCTGCCCCGGTTCGGCCAGATCGCAGGCCAGCGCCTGCACGCTCAGCCCTTCGTCCCGCAGCGCCTGCGCCGCCGCCTGCGCCTGCGGCAGCTGCACGTCCGCGATCGTCACCTCGGCGCCCAGGCGGGCAAAGGCGCTGACGATCGCCAGCCCAATGCCCTGCGCGCCGCCGGTCACCAGCACCGCCTGCCCCGCGAAGGCGTCGGCCGCATAGGTTGCGCTCATCGCCCTATCCTCGCGGGTGGCGTGTGGTGTTCAGCACCTGCGCATGGGCACCGACCGCAAAGTTGCTCAGCGCGCTGAAATCGCTGCCCTGATAACCGAGGATCTTGCCGTCGGTGCGCATGCCCTGCAGATCGATCATCACCACGCCCAGCGTCGGGATGATCTTCTCGCGCCAGACGAACAGATAAAGCTGCTCAGCCACCTTCACGTAGTGGCAGCGATCGACGTCCGCCAGCCCTTTCTCCACCCCGTCCAGACACTGCCAGGCGTAGAAGTTGTCGTTCAGGTAGATGTGCTCGTACCGCTCGGTCGGGCTGTAGGTGTACATATTGCGCATGCCGATCAGCTCATCGGTAAAGCCCGGCGGCGCCACGTCGGCGTCGTCCAGCGTACCGAAGCGGAATTCGGCCCCGACCGCGGTCAGCGGCAGCCCCTGCTCCACCCGGCTGAAAGCATCGAGCCGCGCCTGCGCTTCGTCCGGCAGCTGACCATATACCGCGGTGAAGTTGCCCTGATTGCGGTCGCATACCAGCGTAATGCTGGCATTGGCGCGGGCGGGATCGAGAAAATCGATAAACAGCACGCCGGGGCGAATGCTGGTGGCGCGATAGGCGACGCCGCGCCGTTCGCCCCACTCCAGCGTCTGCTCGTCGGTAAACCGGCAGCGCTGCGTCGCGCCGTCGCTAAAGCGCAGCGTCAGCGTGCTGCCCGCCAGCCCGTGCTGCCGTTCCAGCGTATTGCTGTGCGGCGCAAAGCCTTCCGCCAGCGCGCCAACCTGAATGAATACCGCTTCTGAACTCATGGAAATGCTCCTTACAGGGAAGTGAAAGCCAGGGTCGGCACATCAACGATGGTGGAGCCGCCGTCGGCCACCAGCGCCGCGCCGGTAATGATTGAAGCTTCGCTGGAACACAGGAAACGGCAGACGCGAGCGATCTCCTCGGCGCTGGCCGGACGGCGCAGCGGCACGTCGCGGCAGACCATCTGGTAAGCCTGCTCCAGCGAAATCTGATGGGCGTCCATCAGCAGTTGCATCTCTTCGTCCGCCATCGGCGTGGTCACCCAGCCCGGGCACACCGCGTTGGCGCGCACGCCCAGCGGGCCATAGTCGCGGGCGATGGAACGCATCAGCCCGATCAGCGCGTGCTTGGCGGTGACGTAGCCGCAGACCTCCGGCCCGGCGGCCAGCGAGGCGATCGACGCGACAAACAGCAGGTTGCCGCCGCTTTTAATCAGCTCCGGCAGGCAGGCGCGCGCGCTGGCGAAGGCGCTGTTGAGGTTGCTGTCCATCGCCCCTTGCCACTGTGCGTCGGTCATCTCGGTGATGCGCTTGAAGCCCATGCCGCCGGCGCTGCCGATCAGGCAGTCGATGCGCCCGGCGTCGCGCAGAATGGCCGGCAGCAGCGCGTGGTTCCAGCTCTCGCCGCTGGCGGCATCGCCCACCAGCGCCTGCGCGCCGATCTCTTGCGCCAGCGCCGTCAGCGGTTCCGGGCGGCGGCCGATGATGAACACCCGATCGCCCTGCGCCGCCAGCAGACGGGCGCAGGCGGCGCCGACGCCGGTGCCGCCGCCGGTAATCACAACCACTCTATTCATGATTCAGCTTCTCCATCAGTTGGCCGAGCATCAGCAGGCTGCTCAACAGCAGCCGCCGCTGTTCGGCATCCAGCCGCAGGTAGCGGCGGCCGGCCGGCAAACGGCTGACCACCTCCGACGCGGCAAAATGCTCGATATCCACCTGCCAGCGCCCGTCGTTCACCGTCAGCCGCACGCGGCGAAAATCCAGCTGCGCCAGCGTCTCGCCGATCTGCGGGTAGCGCTGCAGGCCGTCCAGCACCCGCTGCGCGGCCGCGTGGCGCTGGCGCAGCAGATAACGCACCCCGCGCCGCCGCAGCCAGCCGCCGGTCACCACGTCCAGCGTCAGCGGAAGCTGAATCGCGCACGCGCCCTGCAACCGAAAGCGGTGGCTGACGATATGCGCCATAAACAGCCCCTGCACCTGTTCGCCGATCTCGATCTGCGGCCCCTGCGGCAGCGTCAGCCGCAGCAGGCCCGGCGCCAGGCGTTCGCACGCGTAGGGTTCCAGGTTGCGCGCCAGACGATCCAGCGCGGCGCCCGGCCGATAGCCCGACGGCGCTCGCCGCCAGGCGCGATTAAGTGAGGGAAGTAAGCCGATCAAACTGCGCCTCCTCGTTTTCACCTTTGGCGAACGCGTTCTCCAGCACCTGCTCGACCGGCACCGGCTTGAACGGATTCACTTTCTGCACGCACAGCGTCCAGAACAGCGCATAGGCGGCGGTCAGGCCGATCATCCAGCCGAAGGGAATGTAGATGTCGCTCGGGTTCATTCCCGGCGGCGTGATGTAAACGATGGCCAGCACGATGCCGACGCTGGAGACGATCTGCGGCAGCGGGAACCACGGCGATTTATAGGCGCGCGGCAGATCGGGGCGGCGTACGCGCAGGATCACCACCGAGCAGGTCACCAGCAGGTAGGCCACGCCCCAGGCGCACACCGCCGCCAGCACCAGCGGAATGATCCTGTCGAGGTTGCCCTGAATGGCGAAGGCGTGTACGCAGGGGATCAACACCGCCACCAGAATGCCGACCACCGGCGTTTTAAAGCGCGGGTGCAGATAAGCGAACATGCGCGGCAGCGCGCCGTCCAGCGCCATGCCGTACAGAATGCGCGGCACCGCCGCCATCAGCGTATTGATGGTCGCCGCGCCGGCCAACAGCAGGCCGACGCCGAGCCAGTATTTGCCGAACTGGCCCATTACCTGGCCGGCGAACGCCGGGATGGCCATCGGCGTTTCCAGCAGGCGCGCGCCGCTGGCGGCGTCGATCACCACGTTTTCCACCTGGTGGCTGAGCGCCGCGCCATACAGCGCCATGCACACCGCCACGCCGCACAGCCCCAGCGCCATCGCGCGCGGGATCACCCGATCGCAGCGTTTGATCTCCGGCGCCATCGGCGTCACCAGCTCACAGCCGACGAACATGAACATCGCCATGCCGATCAGGCTGAACACCGCGAAGGGATCGTTCAGGCTCAGCGTGCTGCCGAACCAGCCCTCGAGCGGCACCGCATGCGGCGACAGCAGCCCGACGATGCCGAAAATCACCAGCGTGCTCCACATGGCGAAGGTCAGCACGATCTCCGCCTTGCCGAAGGCCTCGATGCCGAACGCGTTGAGCAGGCCGAATACGATGACCAGCCCGACGCCGACCATCCAGGAGGCGTTGTGGCTTTCCATCAGGGTGTTGAGGTGCTCGAAGTTCACCAGCGCCATGATGCCGGAGAGAATGGTCTCGGCGGTACCGGCGAAGATGTGCACGATCAGGTAGGCCGACAGCGCGCCGGTAATGGCGAAAAAGCGCCCCATGCCGCAGGAGATGTAGTCGTAAACCGAACCGGAGGTCGGCAGCAGCGCCGCCGCTTCGGAGAAGGTGGTGAGCTGCGCCTGCATCATGATGAAGGCGATCAGCATCGCCAGCGCGAAGGTGTCGCCGCCGATGCCGAAGCCGCTGGTGACCGTCAGGATCACCGGGCTGGCCATGATCACCCCGACCGAACTGGCCAGGGTGGTGGGAAAGCCGACCTTGCCTCGAGCCAGGTGGGCGTGCAACCGCGACGACAGGTTCATGGTTATTTCCTCTTATAGTTTTGGCCTGATGCATGCAGGTGCTTGCAGGTTTTTCACCGCCAGCGGCGGTCATCTCACTATAGAGAGGAAAGGAAAATGCTGACTATCGTCCTTAAGGACGAGACGGTTTCAACCTGCGGCCGCGCTCACGGCGGCGCGCCACTGCATCGCTCCCTGCGGGCTGCGCGGGTAGGCACGCAGCGGCGCCAGCAGCGCGGAAAAGAAGGCGTAATAGCCGGCGCACAGCCGGTTGTAACGATCTTCGCCCACATGCGCCGGGCAGCCGCCCTGGCAGACGCTTTTCACGCTGCAGCGTTGGCACTCGCGGCGCAGGCTCTTGTTTTTACCGAACGGCATCTCCGCCGCCCTTGCCGCCAGGGTGGCGAGCGGCGTGTGGCGATCGGCATGGCCGAGCAGGTGCTGCGCGTTGATCAGATGATCGCAGGCGTAAAGCCGCCCGTCCGGCTCCATCACCAGATTGCCGCCGCAGCGTTCGGCGTGTACGCAGCTGGGGCTGACGTGGGTGAAATACTGCGCGTAGACCTGCTCGATGTTCATTACGAAGACCTGGCCAACGTGCCCGCGGCTGCGCCAGCGGCGGTACACCGCCAGCATGAAGCGCCCCCAGTTGGCGGCGCTTAGCCCATAGCCGGCGGTGGGCGCATCCCCTTCCAGCATCAGCGGCTGGAACTGCAGATAGCGCGCCCCGATCGCCACCGCATGATCGTAGATCGCCTCGGCGCGATCCGCGACGCCGTCGTGCACCACCATCAGCAGGTTGAAGTCGATCTGATAGCGCTGCAGCAACGCAATGCCGCGCAGCGCGGCGTCATAGCTGGCACCGCCGCGCTTGTCCGGCCGGTGGGCGTCCTGCACCTCGCGATCGCCGTCCAGGCTGACGCCGAGGATAAAGTGATGCTGCCGGAACAGCCGGCACCAGGCGTCGTTCAGCAGGGTACCGTTGGTCTGCAGGCTGTTGCTGATCCGCACACCCGGCGGCGCGTAGCGGCGTTGCAACGCCAGCGCCCGCTTGTAAAAACCGATCCCCGCCAGCAGCGGCTCACCGCCCTGCCAGACGAAGTTGATCTCGCGGCTGTAACGCGGCTGGGCGGCGATGTAGCCGCGGATAAATTCCGCCAGCAGGTCGTCGTCCATCTTGCGCGTCCGCTCCTGCTGGCGCTGCGGATAGTAGCAGTAGCGGCAGCCCAGGTTGCAGCCGGCGCCGATCGGCTTCACCAACAGATGAAAAGGCGCCGCCGCGCGCGGTTCGCTCTCTACCGGGATCTGCTGCGCGCGCAGCTGGACCAGGTTCATGGCGCCGCCTGCGGCAACGGTTTGTGGGTCAACGGATCCAGGCCGATGTAGTCGCCGGTGCTGGCGTCGACGCCGAGGTAGTCGATCGCTGCGCCTTTGGCTTCAATGACCATGCCCTGCTGCGCAAAGCGGCGATACGCCTCGCTCAGCCGTTTGACTCGCTCCGGGTTGGTGGCGGCCAGATCGCGCGTTTCCAGCGGATCGTCATGCAGGTTGAACAGCCCCCACGGCGCCATCTGCGCCGTCGGCCCGGCCTTCACCAACCGCCGCAGCTTCCAGACGCCGTCGACATAGGCGGCCTGGTTATGCAGCTCCACGCCGTAGGTCGCGCGCGGCACGCGGTCAGCCTCGCCGCTGAAATAGCGTTTGAAGCTGACGCCGACCATCGGCAGCGTCGGTTTGGCCTTCAGCGGTTTGTTGGCGTCGATGCCGGCATAGTCATACAGCGTCGGGGCGATGTCATACACCGCCATCGGCGTGCGGTCGATGCCGCCGCGCCCCTTCAGCCGCGGCGCGGAGATGATGAAATCGGTATTGATGCCGCCCTGCGCGCTGGTGGTTTTGTGGTAATTGGCGTACGGCGCGTTGCTGACGTTGGCCCAGTGCGGCCCGTAGGAGATGAACGAGCCCTTGCGGCCGAGGTTGGCGTAGCTGTTGTCGAACTGCCGCCAATACTCCGGCTTCGAGCCGTAGTAAAAGCCGCTGGCGGGGTTGGCGCCGTTGTCGGTGGCGAACACGATCACCGTATTTTGGTCGCGGCCGGTCTGCTTCAGGGTGTTCAGCACCGCGCCGACCTGATCGTCCATGTAAGCGATCATCGCCGCGTACACCTGCATGGTCTTGGCTTCATATTTTTGCTGCTCGGGCGTCAGCGCGTTCCAGGCCTTATCCAGCGCCAGCGTCGGCATCGGCGTACGCTCGGAAATCAGCCCCAGCGCTTTCAGGCGCTGAATGCGCTGCTGATAGACCTGCTGGTAACCGGCGTCGTATTTGCCGTCGAATTTTGCGATCCAGTCATCCGGCGCCTGCAATGGATCGTGCGGCGCGGTGAAGGCCAGATAGGCGAAGACGGGCTTATTTTGCGGCGTATCGCGGATCCACTGTTCCAGCTGATCGGCATAGGCCTTGCTGGAATAGAAATCTTTGGGCAACGACACGCGTTTGCCGTTCAGAGTGTAGAAGGTGTGGAACGCCTCCACGGTGCCCAGCGGTTTCGCATCGTCGAAATGGCTGGTGCCGCCGCCCATAAAGGCGAAGGCGCGCTCGAAGCCGCGATCGGTCGGTTTGGCGCCGTCGACATAGCCCAGGTGCCATTTGCCCGCCATCATGGTGGCGTAACCCGCGTCGCGAAAACGCTCCGGCAGCGTGGTCACGCGGTCGGTCAGGCGCATTTCATAGCCCGGCTGCGCGGCGGTGCTCTCATACCACCACATGCCGCCCATGCCGGCCTGCTGATTGGTATTGCCGGTCATCAGCATCGACCGCGCCGGCGCCGACATCGGCGAGGTGTAGTACTGGCTCATGCGCACGCCCCGTTCGGCCAACGCCTGCAGGTTGGGCGTCGGTATCTCGCCGCCGAACGGGCTGATGTCGGAGTAGCCCATGTCGTCCACCAGAATGATCAGCACATTGGGGCGATCGGCGTCCGCCCCCTGTGCCAGACCCGATAAGGCGCCGCTCAACGCCACCGCCAACGTTTTTTTCTGCATCGTTTGTTCCCCGTATGGTCATGCGGACTGAACAACCCGACGCCTCAGCCCGAGAAAGGTCATCATTTTTTCGTCTTATACGTTTGGCGCCGCCTGGCGCTATCTTCAATTCGCAGTGTAGGAAGCGGCGGAAAAGCCTGGCTATCGTTCTTAAGAACGAGGGACGACGGCGACGGCATCGGCTGTAGCACGCGCAGGGCGGCGAGGGCTTCGTCCGGGCAAACATTGAAAAGCGCTGTAAATTCAGCGGGAAAAGCGGTGAATTATTTCATTAACCTATTAATGAAAATCGCGATAAATCCGAACCGAAAAGCCCTGATTAACGCAGTGTCATCTTGTTATTTATGTGTTTTATTGCAATCGGCCTCACGTTGTTAATATGTTTTTATTGTGTTGCCAAATTGCTACAACTATGCTTGTATCGTTCATATATTGACCGCCAACCTTCTCCAGATTGAACGATAAAGGGAGGAACACGAATCATGCACAGCACAGCATCCGATGCCTTTATCAACAGTTGTTTGGCGACCATTACGCACCTGATCCCGGTGTCCGCCGGGGTGTTTTATCTGGTCGATCGCGACCTGCGGCCGGATCACTACATCCTGTACGGCATGCCCGATAAAACGCATCAGCAGTATCTGAACCACTTCCAACAGATAGACCCGCTGCAACCGGCCAATTTCCATCGCCAGGACATCACCATGGTCGGCATGAGCCCGGCGGCGATCGCCGGCAACCGCCGCTATTACCACGACTTTATGCTGCCGAACGACATGCGCGACATGACGGAGATCTTCATCCGCCAGCGCAAGCGCATCGTCGCCGGGGTATCGCTGATCCGCGATACGCCGTTTACCGAAGTGGAGCGCGGCCGCCTGCGCGCGGTGCTGCCGCTGATCGAGCTGGCGACGCGCGATCTGCTGCCCGACGGCGAGGCGCAGATGCTGACCGCCAAAGAGCAAGAGATCGTCAACCTGGTGCGCGAAGGCGCCAGCAATAAGCGCATCGCCCTGAAGCTGGGCATTTCGCTGTCCACGGTGAAAACCCATATGCGCAATATTTTCGCCAAAACCGACGTGGTGAACCGCACCGAACTGGTCGCCGGCGGCTTTCTCGCCCACGGTTAACGCCCGATAACGGCCGCCGCTGCCGGCGGCCGGGAAATAACGCCAGAACGTATTCGCCATTTATGGCGCGGCCTCCCCCTGCCCGCAATCGGGCCGGGCGGGATATTTCATCGTCACTCAACGCTTGGGGAAAAGGTTTATGTCCAGTGATTCGGTTTCCGCGCCCGCCGTCGGCGCGGCGCTCCCCTGCCCGCCGCGGCTGCTGACCGCCATTATCGTCTTCGCCGCCATCGCGCCGGGCATTCTGATGACCGCCCCCGCCGTGGCCGCCCAGCTCGCCGCGCAGTGGCAGCTCGGCCCGGCGCAGATCGGCCACCTGTTCTCCACCGAACTCGGCGCCATGAGCCTGGCCACGCTGCCGGCGTGGTGGTGGATCGGGCGCATCAACTGGCGGCGGGTCGCTACGCTGTCGGCGCTGGTGTTTATCGCCGGCAACCTGGCTTCGGCGCTGGCACAGGATTTTACGCTGCTGCTGCCGCTGCGCTTTATCGCCTCGCTGGCGGGTGGCACCCTGATGATCCTGTGCATCACCTGCGCCGCCGGCACTGCCAATCCCAGCCGGGTCTATGCCTTCTGGGTGCTCGGCCAGCTGGTGCTGGGCGCGGTCGGGCTGCTGGTGCTGCCACCGCTGTTCGCGCACTTCGGCCTGATGGCGGTCTACCTGATTCTGGCGGCCATCATGCTGTGCTGCCTGCCGCTCATCCCGGCGTTCCCCAACGGTTTCACCGCTGCCCGCGCCGCCCGCAGCGGCCCCGCCGCCTCGCTGGCGCGCAAGCTGTGCGCCGTGCTGGCGGTGCTGACCTTTTACATCAGCCTGAGCGCGGTCTGGACCTTTATCGGCGGCATCGCCGCCGGCGCCGGGCTGTCGCCGGCCCACAGCGGCCAGGTGCTGGCCGTCGCCACCTTGCTCGGCATCGTCGGCGCGGGGGCCGCGGCGCTGATCGGCGCGCGCTTCGGCGGCGGACGCCCGATCGTGCTGGGGTACACCCTGCTGCTGGCCAGCGTGGCGCTGCTGACGGGCCAGCCCCTGCTGCTGCGCTTCGCCCTGGCGGCCCTGCTGTTCAAATTCACCTGGACCTTCGTGCTGCCGTTCATTCTGGCGCGCGTCGCCGGGTTGGATAACGACGGCAAGCTGATGAACGGCATCAACCTGGTGATCGGCGGCGGCATGGCCATCGGTCCGACGCTGGCCGGCTCTCTGATCGAATCTTCCGGCGGTTTCGACGCCTTGCTGTTCGGCGCGCTGGGCTGCGCGCTGCTGTCGCTGCTGTTGATTTCGCTGGCTTCACCGCGCGCACCGCGCCGTATAACAGGAGGAAAAAGGTGAAAAGAACAACCGGTTTCTTGTTTGATGAACGCTGTTTCTGGCACAGCACCGGCCTGCACGCCACCACCCTGCCGGTCGGCGGCTGGGTACAACCGCCCTCGGGCGCCGGCCACGCCGAGTCGCCGGAAACCAAACGGCGCATGAAGAACCTGATGGACGTGTCCGGCCTGTCGCGCCAGCTCACCCTGCTGAGCGCCGAACCGGCGACGGAAGAAGACCTGCTGCGCATTCACCCCGCCCACTACCTGCAGCGTTTCAAACAGGTGAGCGACAGCGGCGGCGGCCTGCTGGGAGAGGAAGCACCGCTGGGGCCGGGCAGCTATGAGATCGCCAAACTCTCCGCCGGGCTGGCCTGCGCGGCGGTGGAGGCGGTGCTGCAGGGCGAGCTGGATAACGCCTATGCGCTGTCGCGCCCGCCGGGCCACCACTGCCTGCCGGATCAATCGATGGGCTTCTGCTTCCTGGCCAATATTCCCATCGCCATCGAGCGCGCCAAGGCCCGCTACGGCCTCGGCAAGGTGGCGGTACTCGACTGGGACGTGCACCACGGCAACGGCACCCAGCACATCTATTGGCAACGCGGCGACGTGCTGACGCTGTCGCTGCATCAGGACGGCTGCTTCCCGGCGGGCTATTCCGGCGAGCAGGATCGCGGCGAAGGCGCCGGGGCGGGCTGCAACGTTAACGTGCCGATGCTGGCCGGCGCCGGCGACGACGGCTACCTGCACGCCATGCGGCGCATCATCATCCCGGCGCTGGAAAAATTCGAGCCGGAGCTGATCATCGTCGCCTGCGGTTACGACGCCAACGCCCTCGATCCTCTGGCGCGCATGCAGCTGCACAGCGACAGCTTCCGCGCCATGACCGCGCTGGTGCAGGACGCCGCCGACCGGCTGTGCGGCGGCAAGCTGGTGATGGTGCACGAAGGCGGCTACGCCGAATCCTACGTGCCGTTCTGCGGGCTGGCGGTGATGGAACAGCTGAGCGGCGTGCGCACTGAAGTGCAGGATCCGCTGCTGGCGTTCATCCAGCAACAGCAGCCGCGCGACGCCTTCAACCGCTTCCAGCGCGAAGCGCTCGACGAACTGGCGCGCCAGTTCGGCCTGTAATCCCCTCTCTGCGGGCGCCGCACCCGGCGCCCCTGACAACTTCGTCGCCAGCCGCTACGCTGAAGGGCAACCCTACCACCATGAGAACAATAAGATGCCCGAACAAACCGTCAGCTTTATCAAAGGCCGTCACGGCGACATCGCCGTGCATGATTGGGGAAATGACCAGCCGCGCTATCTGGCGCTGCTGATACACGGCTACGGCGAGCATCTCGGCCGTTACCAATACGTGGCGCGCACGCTGCAGGCGCAGGGCGCGCGGGTGTTTGGCCCCGACCATCTCGGCCACGGCCTGTCGCAGGGCGAGCGCGTGCTGATCGAGGATTATGACGCCGTGGTCGACGACGTGCAGCGCGTGGTCAGCCATTTCCGGCAGCAATACCCCACCTTGCCGCAGGTGGTGATCGGCCACTCGATGGGCGGCATGATCGCTACCCGCTACGTGCAGCGCTATGGCGAGGAGGTGCGCGCGCTGGTGCTGTCCGGCCCGCTGCTTGGCGACAGAACGGCGATCTCCGATCTGGCCGAACTGCCGACGATCCCCGACGCGCCGTTGGATACCGCCACCCTGGCGCGCGATCCGGCGGTTGGCGCGGCGTATCAGGAAGATCCGCTGGTGTGGCACGGGCCGTTCAAGCGCCCCACCCTGCGCGCCATGCAGCGGATCCTCGCCGCCATCAACGCCGGGCCGGGCTTCGGCGCGCTGCCCACGCTGTGGATCCACGGCGACGACGATCGGCTGGTGCTGATGAGCGAAACGCAAACCGCGCTCGATCGTCTGCGCGGCGACGATTTCGAACGGATGATCAATGCGGGCGGGCGGCACGAGAGCTTTAACGAAACCAATAAGGATCGGATCCTCAAGCGGGTGACCGATTTTATTGCGCGGGCGTTAGGCTAAGGCGCTCCCCCTCAGCGGGCCGAGGGGGGCATGACGGCGTCAGCCCTCGACGATGGCGAGGTAGTGTTTGACGAAGCGATCCGAGGTGATGTCCCAGCGCACCGGGGTGCCTTTCTCGACGAACCAGGAATCGCCGGCCTGATACTGCATCGATTCGCCGGTGCGTTCGTTGGTCAGGGTCGCGCTGCCTTCCCACACCGTGGCGTGCTCGGCGAACGGATACTCCATCACGAAGCTGCCGCGGGTGCAGCTGAACACGCCGCAGTTCAGGTTGTCGGTCGGCTCGCCGAAGATGCTGGCCACGCCGACGGTCGGCGTGCCGGCGATCACCGTGGCGCCCAGGTTGCTGACGCTGCCGATCTCCAGCAGTTCCGGCAGCGGTTGTTTAAGCAGTAACGGTTTCATGTCATTCTCCTCTGAGGGTTAACGGCGGCCTTTCCAGTAGCCGGATGTCTGGTGCCAAACCTTACCGGCGGTGGTCATCACCCGCCGCAGCTTGTCCTTGCCGAAGATGTTGACGTGCGGGATCGAGCTCATCAGATCGTAGCGATCGGATCCTTCGCTCATGCCTTCCGCCAGCACCTTGCACACGATGTGGCTCGGCGTCACGCCAAAGCCGGAGTAGCCCTGCACGTAAAACACGTTGTCGCGATCCGGCAGCGTGCCGATCTGCGGGAACAGGTTGGCGCTGCAGCACAGCGGGCCGCCCCAGGCCAGATCGATCTTCACGTCTTTCAGGTACGGGAACACTTTCAGCATCAGGTTGCGGTTCCAGGCCTTGAGATCCGACGGGAAGTATTCGATCAGGCGGGTGGCGCTGCCGAACAGCAGCCGGTTTTCGTTGGTCACCCGGTAATAGTCGATCACCGGGCGGATATCGCTGTAGGCGCCGCGGATCGGGCTGATCTGGCGGATCAGATCGTCAGACAGCGGCTCGGTGGCCAGCTGGAAGGCGTAGGTATTGATGGTCTTGCGATAAATCTGCGGCTCCATGCCGTTGAGGAAGCCGTTGCAGGCCCACAGCATCTTGTTGGCGCGCACCGAGCCCATGGCGGTGCGCACCGTGATGCGCGGCCCGTACTCCACGTTGAGCACGCTGCTGTTCTCGAAGATTTTCACCCCGTAGCCGCTCAGCGCCTTGGCTTCGCCCAGCAGCAGGTTGAGCGAATGCACGTGGCCGCCGCCCATGTGTTTCAGCGCGCAGCTGTAAGCGTCGGAGCCCACCACCTGCTTCACCTCCGCCCCGGTATAGAGCTCAATTTCCTCCTGCGGCGCTACCGCCCTGAACTCCTTCAGCCAGCCGCGCAGGGTCTTCTCCTGGCGCGCGTTGCTGCCGAGGTAGCCGTAGCCGAAGCAGAAGTCGGCGTCGATATCATATTTCTTGATGCGCTCGCGGATAATGCCGGCGCCGAGGTTGCTGATTTTGAAGATGGTTTCCAGTCCGGCCGGGCCAACGTGGCGCTTGATCTTCTCCAGATCGTGGCCGATGCCGGCCATCACCTGGCCGCCGTTGCGCCCGGTGCCGCCGTAACCCAGATAGCGGCCTTCGAGAATGGCGATGTTGGTGATGCCCTTCTCCGCCAGCTCCAGCGCAGTGTTGATGCCGGAGAAGCCGCCGCCGATGATCACCACGTCGACGTCCAGATCCTCTTCCAGCGTCGGGAAGCGCAGATCGTATTTTTTGGTCGCCGCGTAGTAGGTTAAGGACTCGATTTCGTTGTTCACTGCCGCACTCCCGATTGCCTATGCCATGACATCGGATTATCGGGAGCCGTGGGATCGTCCGCTATATCCCCTTAGGGACATTCGCTACAAAAAATTAACATTCACGCGCTGCGACGCTGCGGGGCGGTCAGCAACAGGCTGAACAGTTCGGCCTGCGAGCCGATGTTCAGCTTGCCGTAGATGTTCTTGCGGTGATTTTTTACCGTGCCGAGGCTGATGAACAGCCGGTCGGCAATCTGCTGCGAACCGCAGCCGGCGAGGATCAGATCGACAATCTCGCGCTCGCGCGGCGTCAGCAGATAACGCGCCTGCGCGCCATCGTCGTTCCCCGTGTCGGCCTCGGCCGGCGCCGCCACCACTTCGCCGTGCAGCCGCGCCACGCTTTTCACCAGCGTCAGCGCGCTGCGCAGATCCGCCCGCTGCGGGTAGCGCACCGCCACCGTGCGGCGCGCCGAGCCGAAGAACACCCCCAGCCCGCGCTCCGGCGTCAGCTGCAGCAGCACGCCGGCCTCGTCGTGCCAGCCGGTCTTGCGATAAAAATTACGGTAATAGTCGCTGTGATAAAACCCGCAGGGCGCCAGCTGGCGCAGCGTGAGTACCTCGCCTGCGCCGCCGTCGTTCAGCGCACGGTAAAACGGATCCTGCAGATAGGCGCCCTGTTGGTAGATCTGGTTGACCGCATCGCTGTTTTCCCGCTCGGTTTTGATCAGGCAGCGCGGCGGCCGGCCGCGTTCGAAGGCATAAACGATGGCGTTGTCGAAGGCGAAAAACCCTTCCAGCCAGTTCAACAGGCTGGGATAAAAGCGCGGGCTGGCCACCGCATCGATCACCGCAGACAAGCGTTCAACCTGAATATCCATACCCGCCTCGCCATTATTAATACATTAACAATCTACCGATTTCGGATGGGGTTGGCCGCATGACGGCCGGTACTGTTAAAAAAAGCATCAGGCGCGCCGAAATGCAAGAACGCGATCGTTTACATGTTAAACAACTCACAAGTTGCCGCAGCGGGGAAAGCGGTGGCCGCTCTGCGCCCGCTGGCTTATGCTGTGGCATCGCGCCCTGCAACGCCGTCAAGGAGACCTCATGTCCGTCAGCCACATCATCGCCAACCGCCAGACCTGGTTCGGCCACGGCAGCATCCGGCAACTGCCGCCGCTGCTGCTTGCCGATCCGCAGCCAACGCTGCTGTTCAGCTGCCGATCTTTTCTCAACGGCCCGGTGTACGCCGGCCTGCGCGAATCGCTGGCGCCACTGTTCATCGGCACCGAGATCGTCAGCCACGAGGCGTCACCGCAGGAAATTGACGCCTGGGTGGCGCGCTGGCGCGGCCAGGCGCGGCGCGTGGTGGCCATCGGCGGCGGCAGCGTGCTGGACGCCGCCAAGGCGTTCTCCGCGCTGGTGGAGCATCCGCTGCCGACGCTGCGCTATATGGAAAAGGTGGGCGACAGCAAAATCAGCGGCGCCACCCTGCCGCTGATCGCCATTCCCACCACCGCCGGCACCGGCAGCGAGGTGACGCAGAACGCAGTGATCACCGACACTCAGGTCAGCAAAGTGAAGGCCTCGCTGCGCCACAATAACTTCGTGCCGCACACCGCCATTCTCGATCCGCAGCTGCTGGCGGGCGCGCCGGACAAGGTACTGGCCTACTGCGCCATCGACGCCTTCACCCACCTGTTCGAGGCCTATCTGTCGAAAACCGCCGGCGCCATGACGCGCGACATGTCGCTGAGCGGCATCCGCCACTTCCTTGCGGCCTGGCCGGCGCTCAACCGCAGCGATGCGGCGCGCGAAGCGATTATGCAGGCTTCCTACCTCGGGGGGCTGACGCTGAGCGCCGCCGGGCTGGGGGTGATCCACGGCATCGCCGGCGAGATCGGCGCGCTGCGCGACTACCACCACGGCCAGGTCTGTGGCCGCCTGCTGCTGCCGTTCCTCGCCCTGCTGGAAAGCAGCGAACAGCCGCAGCAACGCGCGCTGATGGCCGAGCTGGCCGCGCGCCTGTATCCGCACTGGCAGGGCAGCCCGGAGAGCTACCTGACCGATTTCATCACCCGCCACGCCATCGCGCCGTTCTGGCAGGACGATTTGCCGATTTCCGGCCAGGAACTGGCGGTGGCGCTGGACAAATCCAACAGCAAGAATTCCTGGATCGACTATGCGCCGGCGCAGCGGCAACGGATGATCGAAGAGGCATTTCGCGTCGAATGACTATTTCTACTCTAAATAGTTGGAGCGGCATCCCGGCGGCAAGAGGCGGCTCGCCAGGAGCTTACTCAAGTCAGTGACTGGCGTACGCACTCGCAGCCAACACAGATGCAGTTTCAAGTATGACGGGTATAATCAGATCAACGCACTAGCAGGAGTTAAGGAAATGGGCATCATCGGCTGGATCTTCGCCGGCATCGCGGTCGGCATCCTGGTCGGCGCGCTGATCAAAATCTTCGGCAAGAAGAAAGAGCAGTAAGCGTCACGCTGTTCCGTGGGCCGCCAGCAGGCACTCATGGAACAGCTTCACCACCCGCTGCGGCACCGGCGAGCGGCGCAGCACGCTGGAGTATTCGCAGTGATAGCGGAACAGCGCCGGTTTGATCGCCCGCATCAGGTTCTGCGCCACGAAAAACGCCGCGTAGTGATCCGGCAAAAAGCCGACGTATTTGCCGGAGAGGATCAGCGTGGCGATCGACTCCTGCGCGAACCCCGTCGCCTTGCGATGCAAATGTTGCTGCAGGCTCAGTTCCATATTCGGCGAATGGTAGCCTAATCCCGCGAAGGCATAATTGTGCAGCAGATCCCAATTTAATGTTTCATGGGGGGCGGAAAATAATTCATGCTGCGCGCCGCAATATAAGAACATCCTCTCACTGAATAACGAATGATAAGATAAACTTTCCGCGCTGCGGTGCATGGGAATAACGCCAACCTGAAATTGCCCGTCAATTACGCCGCGTTCAATGGTATTAATCGGCTCCACGTACATTTGCAAAGAAACCTCCGGCGCGCGCTCGCTGAATAACGCGATGGCTCGGCCGATCTGCGCCTGCGGATTGCTGACCGTATGGTCGAATATCGCCACGTGCAGCTGCCCGCCCAGGCGCTGGTGTACCTCGTCCACCCCGCGCCGGAACGCCTCGGTGGCCGCCAGCAGGTTGACCGTTTCCTGGTAGATCAACAGCCCCTCGTCGGTGACCGCAAAGCCCTCGCGCCCGCGCTGACACAGCGTCAGACCCAGCCGCTGTTCCAGATCCTTGATGTGCTTGCTGATGGTCGACAGGCTGATGTTCAGCTCCAGTTCGGCGGCGCTCATGCCGCCGCAGTCGACCACGGCCTTGAATACCCGCAGCAAACGCAGATCCATATCCGACAATTGCCCTAACAGCGCACGCTTTTTTACTTGCATAAAACCTTAAGTAAGTTTCGACATATGATTATTCACAGTAGAGAACAAGCGGTACATAGTCAATTTCGCACAACAATTCGTTAACAACTCGGTTTATTTCATTAATCGCTCTTATTTTCCTGTTCGGAGGAAAACATGGCCGCTGAAAATCACCCGCTAAATAGTCTCGATGCCGAAGGGTTAGAGGCCCATTGGATGCCTTTTACCGGCAACCGTAATTTTAAAGCGCAGCCGCGCATCATTACTCAGGCCGCGGGGGCGTATTACACCAGCCATGACGGCAGAAAGATTTTCGACGGCCTGTCCGGATTATGGTGCTGCGGATTGGGGCACGGCCGGCAGGAAATCACCGATGCCGCCCAGCGCCAGCTGGCGACGCTGGATTACTCGCCGGCGTTTCAGTTCGGCCACCCGCTGTCGTTCGAACTGGCCAACAAGATCAAGGCACTGACGCCGGCAGGGCTGGATTACGTGTTCTTCACCGGCTCCGGCTCGGAAGCGGCGGACACCTCGCTGAAAATGGCGCGCGCGTACTGGCGCGCCAAAGGCCAGGCGGGCAAAACCTGCTTTATCGGCCGGGAAAAGGGCTATCACGGCGTTAACTTCGGCGGTATCTCGGTCGGCGGCATCGCCGGCAACCGCAAGACGTTCGGCGCCGGCGCCGAGGCGGACCACCTGCCGCACACCTTGCTGGCCGGCAACGCCTTTTCGCGCGGCATGCCGCAACAGGGGGCGGAGCTGGCGGAAGAGCTCAACCGCATCATCGCGCTGCGCGACGCCTCAACGATCGCCGCGGTGATCGTCGAACCCTTCTCCGGCTCCGCCGGGGTGATCGTGCCGCCGGTCGGCTACCTGCAGCGCCTGCGCGAAATCTGCACCCAGCATGACATCCTGCTGATCTTCGACGAAGTGATCACCGCCTTCGGCCGCTGCGGCGCGATGACCGGCGCCGAGGCGTTCGGCGTCACGCCGGACATCATGAACATCGCCAAACAGGTGACCAACGGCGCGCAGCCGATGGGCGCAGTGGTGGTGCGGCCGGAGATCTACCAAACCTTCATGAACGGCGGCGAGCCGGACTACCAGCTCGAATTCCCGCACGGCTACACCTACTCCGCCCACCCGGTCAGCTGCGCGGTCGCGCTGGCGACGCTGGACATCCTGCAGCGCGAACAGATGGTGGAGCGCGTACAGGCGCTGGCGCCCTACTTCGAGCGCGCGGTGCACAGCCTGCAGGGAGCCAAACACGTCGCCGACATTCGCAACATCGGCCTGGCGGCCGGCATTACGCTGGCGGCGCGGCCGGGCGAACCGGCGCGGCGCCCCTTCGAGGCGGCGATGCGCTGCTGGGAAAGCGGATTTTACGTGCGCTACGGCGGCGACACCCTGCAGCTGGCGCCGCCGTTCATCAGCAGCGAAGCGCAGGTCGATGCGCTGATCAACGCCGTCGGCGACGCCCTCAACGCCACCGAATAAGGAGAGAACCATGACCATTACCCATTGGATCAACGGCGAGCACGCCGCCGGCGGCGAACGCAGCCAGCCGGTTTACGACCCGGCCACCGGCCAGTCTGCGCAGGAGGTGCAGCTGGCCGACCGCGCCACGGTGGAGCGCGCCATCGCCGCCGCCGAACAGGCCTATCCCGCCTGGCGCGACACCCCGCCGCTGAAGCGCGCGCGCATCATGATGAAGCTCAAGGATCTGCTGGAGCAGCACGCCGACGCCATCTGCCAACTGATCACCGCCGAGCACGGCAAGGTGCTCAGCGACGCCCTGGGCGAACTGCAGCGCGGCATCGAGAATATCGAATACGCCGGCTATGTGCCGGAACTGCTGAAGGGCGAACACAGCAAAGAGGCCGGCCCGGGCATCGACAGCTGGAGCGAGTTTCAACCGCTGGGGGTGGTGGCGGGCATCACGCCGTTCAACTTCCCGGCGATGGTGCCGCTGTGGATGTGGCCGATGGCGGTCGCCTGCGGCAACACTTTCGTGCTGAAGCCTTCCGAGCGCGTGCCTTCTGCCGCGCTGTATATCGCGAGGCTGGCGACGGAGGCCGGGCTGCCGCCGGGGGTGCTCAACGTGGTCAACGGCGATCGCGAAGCGGTGGAGACGCTGCTGCATGACGGGCGCGTCAAAGCGATCAGCTTCGTCGGTTCGACGCCGGTGGCGGAACACATCTATCACACCGGCTGTGGGCAGAACAAACGGGTGCAGGCGCTGGGCGGCGCCAAGAACCACGCGGTGGTGCTGCCGGACGCCGATATCCCCGGCGCGGTCGGCGCGCTGATGGGGGCCGCCTTCGGCTCCTGCGGCCAGCGTTGCATGGCCATCCCGCTGGTGGTGGCGGTGGGCGACGGCACCGCCGAAGCGCTGATCGCCGGGCTGCGGCAACAGATGGCCGCCATGCGCGTCGGCCCCGGCAGCGACAACCGCAACGACATGGGGCCGCTGGTGACCCAACAGCATTATCAGAAGGTAAAAGGCTATATCGATCAGGGCGTGGCCGAAGGCGCCGAGCTGCTGGTGGACGGCCGCGAACTGAGCGTGACCGGCGCGGACGGCCGCCCCAGCCAGGGCTATTTCCTCGGCCCGACGCTGTTCGATCGCGTGACGCCCGGCATGCGCATCTATCAGGAGGAGATCTTCGGCCCGGTGCTCGGCGTGGTGCGCGCGGCGTCGCTGCCGGAGGCGATGGCCTTGATCGACGCCCACGAATACGGCAACGGCACCTGTCTGTTCACCCGCGACGGCGAGGCGGCGCGCTACTTCTCCAGCCGCATTCAGGTCGGCATGGTGGGGATCAACGTGGCGCTGCCGGTGCCGGTGGCCTACCACTCGTTCGGCGGCTGGAAGCGCTCGCTGTTCGGCGATCTGCACGCCTACGGCCGGGACGCCGTCAGGTTCTACACCAAACGCAAGACCGTGACCCAGCGCTGGCCGTCCTCCGGCGATGCCCGGCGAGCCAGCTTCAGCTTCCCGTCGGGATAAAAATAACAAACTTATCCCCAACGAATTTCAAGTTGCAGCCAGGCGGCAAAGTCATTCGTCTCCAGGAGCTTACTTAAGTAAGTGACTGGTGCGAATGATCTGCGGCCAACAACGCTGCGGCTTGAAAGGCGCAGGGGATTTTCCGCGTGCTCCATTTGATTCCTGCGTACAGCCTGTGCAGCAAAACAATAATTCACTCACACGTTAATGGAGTCGTTATCCCATGAAAGAGTCCGCCCCTGAACACACCTTCAAAGGCAATCTCAGCGTCCTCGACGTGGTGATGATCACCGCGTCCGGCGTGACGCCGGCCAGTTCGATCTTCGTCATCGCCCCGCTGGCGATCGCCAACGCCGGCAGCGGCGCCTTTCTGTCGTTTCTGATCGCCGCCTGCGTCGCCGCCGCCATCGCGCTGTGCTATGCCGAACTCGGCGCCGCACACCCCAGCGCAGGCGGCGAATACAGCATCATCAAGCGCCTGTTCGGCACCCTGTGCGGGTTGCAGACCTATCTGTTTATCCTCAGCGCCTCGCTGTTCGTGCCGGCGGTGCTGGCCACCGGCGCGGTGCCCTACCTGAACACCGCGCTGGGCACCCAGTTCGACGCCTCGACCGCCGGCATGCTCACCGTGCTGGTCGGCGGCATCTGCGCCATTTTCAACATCAAGGCCAACGCCCTGCTGACCGGCGCCTTTCTGGTGGTGGAAGTGGCGGTGCTGGCGCTGATCGCCTGGCTCGGCTTCAGCCACCCGCATCAGAGCACGGAGATCCTCACCGCGCCGGTGATGCTGGACGCGCAGGGCAGCCTGGCGCCGGTGTCACTGCCGCTGATCGTCGCCATGGTCGGAGTCGCGCTGTTCTCCTACAACGGCTACGGCGCGGCGGTGTACATGGCGGAAGACATGCGCGAACAGGGCAGGCCGATGGCGATCGCGATCATGCTGACGCTGGCCATCGTGGTGCTGGTGGAACTGGTGCCGTTCACCGCCCTGCTGATCGGCTCGCCGTCGTTGACGGAGATGGCCAAACAGGCCGATCCGGTCGGCTATGTGGTCACCCAGCTCGGCGGCCCGACGCTCGCGCGGGTGGTAAGCGGCGCGATTTATCTGTCGGTGTTCAACGCCATCATCGCCATCGTGGCGCAGTTCAGCCGCATGATGTTCGCCAGCGGGCGCGACGGCTTCTGGCTGCCGGCGTTTAACCGGGCGCTGAAAATCATCCACCCGCGCTTCGGCACTCCCTGGATCGCCACCCTGCTGTTCGGCGTGCCGTCGGCGCTGCTGGCGTTTTGCTCCGATCTCGAATCGCTGACCTCGTTCACCGTGATCCTGCTGCTGCTGGTGTACATCATCATGGCGGTGGCGGCGCTGATCAGCCGCCGTCGCCGCCACTTCCACCACCCGTACCTGATGCCGCTGTGGCCGCTGCCGGTGGTGGTGGCGCTGCTGTGCTGCCTGTACGTGCTGTGGACGATTTTGATCGCCAGCAGCCTGAAAGACTTTATTATCATTGCCGGCATCATCGGCTTCGGGCTGGCGCTGAACCATCTGCGCGGCCGCCAACCGGCGCCCCTCGCCACCCCCTCAATAGAAGGAGAATAACCATGACGCAGCGCGCTCAGGATCTGGGCATTATCATCGGACAGGGCACGCCCGGCCCGCTGAACGCCATCACCGACGTGCCCGGCGTGCGCGTCGGCCATGCCAGCATCCATGCCGATTTGGCGGACGGACGCAGCGTGCGCACCGGCGTGACGGTGATCGAACCGCGCCCCGGTTCCGCCCGCCATGCCCCCTGCTTTGCCGGGGTGCACGTGCTGAACGGCAACGGCGACGCCACCGGCCTGGAATGGGTGCGCGAAGCGGGCCTGCTGACCAGCCCGGTCGCCTTCACCAACACCCACAGCGTGGGCGTGGTGCGCGATGCGCTGATCGCGCTGGAGCGTGAAACGCTGCCCGCGGGCGACAACGCGGTGTATTGGAATATGCCGGTGGTGATGGAAACCTTCGACGGCCTGCTCAACGACATCAACGGCTTTCACGTCAAGGCCGAGCACGTGCGACAGGCGCAGCAGGCGGCCTGGGGCGGCTTGCCGCAGGAGGGCGCGGTCGGCGGCGGCAGCGGCATGATCTGCCATGAATTCAAAGGCGGCAGCGGCACCGCGTCGCGCCGCTTGCCCGCCGATCAGGGCGGCTGGACGGTGGGCGCCATCGTGCAGGCCAACCACGGCAAGCGCGAGTCGCTGCTGGTAGGCGGTTATCCGGTAGGCCGGCACCTGGGGCATCTCCCCTCGCCGTTCACGCCGCAGTTGCCGCATCCCGGCATGGGCTCCATCGTGGTGGCGCTGGCGACCGACGCGCCGCTGCTGCCGCACCAGTGTGCGCGGCTGGCGCAGCGCGCCAGCATCGGCATCGCCCGCACCGGCGGCGGCACCGAGGATTCGAGCGGCGATATTTTCATCGCCTTCGCTACCGGCAACGACGGCCTGCCGCCCGCCGACTACGCCAACAAAGGCGCCTTCACCACGCCGCTGCGCATGGTGAACAACGACTATATTTCGGCGCTGTTCGCCGCCGCGGCGGAAGCGGTGGAAGAAGCGATCGTGAATGCGTTGCTGGCGGCCAATACCGTCAGCGGCAACGGCCACCGGGCGGAAGGGTTGAGCGCCGAGCAGCTGGTGACGGCGCTGGAGAAGGCCGGCTGGCGGCGCTAAAAAACACAGGGCGCGGAGGTGAACCGCGCCCTGCTTATCAGGATTCGCCGCCCGGCTTGGGCGGCGGGTAGTCGTAATCCAGCCGCAACGGTTCGGCGTAGACGCTGTTCCACAGCTGTTGGTACAGCTTGTCCAACCGCCCGCTCATCGCCGCGCTGTGCATCACCAGCTCCAGATTGCGCGAGTTGTCCAGATAGCCGCCGGTCCAGTTGCTGGTGCCCACCCAGGCAATCTCATCGTCGATGGTCATCAGCTTGCTGTGGATGACGCGGGCGAACGGAATGAAGCCGCTGCTGGCCGGCGGAATGGTCACCACCTTGATCTGCACATTCGGCACCAGCGCCAGGCTCTTCAGCCAGGCAATATCCGGCTTTTTGGTGTTCCAGTTGGCCACCATCAGCTCGATCTGCACCCCGCGCGCCGCCGCGCTGCGCAACGCGTTGTCGATCACCGCATAGAAGGGGCGGCTGCGTTCCGGGCCGAACGACAGCGGCGCGTAGTCCATCACCTGCACCCGCACCCGCCGCTTGGCGCCGGCCAGCAGGCGCGGCAGCTCGGCCTGTGAGTCAATCACCCCCGCCGGGTTGTAGGCGCGCGGGCTGGCCGCCAGATAGTTGCCCTGCGGCTGCGCCGTCGGCGGCGAATCGGGCAGCGCCGGCACCGGCTTATCCTGCGCCAACAGCGCCTGCGCCTGCCAGTCCTGTTCGAAGATCGCCTGAATCTGCCCCACCACCTTAGCGTCGCTGATGCGCAGCCCGGTTTCGTGAATGTGTTCCAGCGCACGCCAGTCGAAGTTCTGGCTGCCGACGAACGCCTGCTCGCCGTCCACCAGCAGATATTTGGCGTGCAGAATGCCGCCGCTCAGCTTCTGGTAAGGAATGATGCGCAGCTCCAGATTGGGGATCGCCTTCAGCTGTTCCAGCGTCTCGGCGGTAGACATGCGAAGGCCCTTCTCTTCCAGCAAAAAGCGGATTTTCACCCCGCGTTCGCCGGCCGCCTTCAGGTGCTGCAGCACGCCGTCCAGCAGCGAACCGTCCTGATTCGCCACGTAGAACTGCCCCAGATCGATGCGGGTTTTCGCCGCGTCGAACATCTCGCGCCACACCTCGGCGGTGTTGCGCAGATCGTCGGCCTGCAGCGCGGTTTCCACCGGTGCGGTGTACACCAGCTCATAGCCGGGAATAGCAAAACGCGCCGCGGCGCTCTGGCTCATCATCAACAAACAACCGCCCCACAATGCCGTATAAAGGCGGCCGAGCGGCCGCCGTACTGGATGGCCATTAGGCATAGCGCGGCGCCCCGCTGTCAACCCATTGTTCGCCGCTGCCGCTCTCCGGGCGGCTGGCCGGTTGGCCGGCGCGGATCAGCAGCACCTTCAGCAGTTCGTTGATGCGCTCCATGCGGCTCTGCAGGAAGTTGTTGGCCACCAGGCACAGCAGCGCGATGGCGATGCCGAGGCCGGTGGCGTACAGCGCGGTGCCCATCCCGGCCGACACCAGGCTCGGCTCGGACACCCCCGAGGCGGCCAGCGCCTTGAAGGTTTCGATGATCCCCATCACCGTGCCCAGCAGCCCCAGCAGCGGCGCGGCGGTGACCACGGTTTCCAGCAGCCACAGGCCGCGCGCCATCGGCGGCTTGCTCAGCAGGTACTGGGCGTCGATCAGATCGCCGATCGCCTCGCGGTCGCCGGCGCGGTGTTTCTGCGCCAGTACCGGCGCGATCACCGTCATCGGCAGGCTGTTGCGCTGGGTCAGCTCGTCCGGCAGATCGGCGGCGCGGCGCACGTCCGGCGTCAGCGCCTGCTCCAGCCGGCGCGCCTGGCGCTGGGTGTAGGCGAAGTACAGCGTGCGTTCGATGATGATCACCAGCGCAATCGCCAGCGCGGCGTACATCACGTAGAAAATAATGTCGTGCAACAGATTGGCGTCCATACAGGGGTCCTCTTCCCCGCGCCCGGCAGGCGGCGGGGCATTCAGTTAAAAGGTGGCTTCCAGCGAGACGCTGAAGGTGCGTTCTTCGCCGACGTTGTAATACGGCGTGCTGGCCCTCACGCCGCCGTAAGGCGCCGCGTTGAAGGTGGTGGTGCGCACCGAGGTCAGGTATTCCTTGTCAAACAGGTTGCTGATGCCAAAACGCAGCGCGGCGCTTTTGACGATTTTCTTGTCCACCGGCAGATGCACCCCCGCCGCCAGATCGAACACCGTGCGGCCGCCGATCTTCTCGTCGTTGGTCAGATCGCCGTAGAACGCACTGACGTACTTGCCGCTGACGCTGCCGTAATACAGCCCGTCGTCATAACCCAGCGTCATGTTCAGCAGGTTTTTCGGCACGTTCGGCACCTCTTTGCCGGAGGTCGGCAGCGGCAGCCCGCCGTTGCTGACGATGTCGTTCTTCTGCTTCGATTCGGTGTAGGTATACGAGGTGTAGTAGTTGAAGTTATGCGGCAACTGGCCGCTCCACTCCAGCTCCAGCCCTTTGTTCTCCACGTTACCGATGTTCATCATCTCGTAGTCGCCGGCCGCGTTGGTGGTGGAGATTTGGCGATCGCTGTAGCGCATGTAGAACAGCGTGGCGCTCAGCAGCATGTCCTCTTGCTGGAAACGCCAGCCCAGTTCGTGGTTCCAGCTTAGCTCAGGCTTGGTGCTGAGCGAGTCGCCGACGTTGTACAGCACGTAGTTGGGCGGCGTGCGCATGTTGCGCGTCAGGTTGTAGAACACCTGGTTTTCCTGGTTCACCTTATAGCTGGCGCTGAAGTTCGGCAGGAATTCATGATAGGTGGCTTTGCGCTTCTCCGGCACGTTGTACAGGCTGCCGCGGTTGTCCCCTTTGCGCTCCACATACTGATAGGCCAGGCCGCCGACGAAGGTCCAGTCCGGCGTGGCGAACCAGGTATCCTGCAACCACACCTTCTGCGCCGGGGTGATGGTGTACTGGTTGCGCCCCTGCACCGTATTGCCGTTGGCGTCCTTCACCTGATCGGAGCCGCCAGGTTTTCCCCAAATCTGCGCCGGGTTGCCGTCGTCCTTGATGCTGATGAACGGCTGGGTTTGCAGCTGGCGCGCACGCTCATACCAGTAGCCGATATCCAGGCTGTGCTGCTCGTTGATGTCCCACTTCAGCTTGGTGGTGATGCCCGGCCGCCAGGTTTGGGTCCACGACGGGCGGTAATAGGTGTTGGACTGCAGGTTGCTGAGGTCATACTGCCCGGCTCTGTCCGACGTGCTGGACAATACCGATGCCGTCTGGCCGTTGAAACTGCCGCCGTTGCCCCAGTAGTAATACGGCTGCAGGGTCAGCGACAGGTCGTCGCGCAGCTGCAGTTTCTGGGTGAACGATAGCGTGAAGTTCTCGAACGGGTTGCGTTCGATCTTGTAATACTTGTTCAACTGCCCTTTGCTGTTGTACTCCGGCGTGGTGGCGTAATCGGTACCACGCCCATCGTTTTGGAACTGCGCCTTGCTCAGGGTGTTGTAGTTGGTGTTGTTCTGGCGGTTGTACTTCATCACCAGATTGCTGCTGTTGCCGTTGCCGTCTTCATACAGCGAGTTCATCTCGAACTTGTCGGAGTACAGGCGCCCTTCGCCGCGCCACTTCTTCGCCTCGGTGTGCGAATAAGATATCCAGTTGCTGAAACCGTTGTATTCGCCGGTCTCCAGGCGGGCAAAGGTTTTGCTCAGATTATTGCTGCCCAGCGTCTGCTTGAGGAAACCGCCGAAGTCTTTCGCCGGGCGGCGCGTCACCAGGCCGATGTTGCCGCCGCTCGAGCCGATGTGCGGGCCGTCCGCTTCGGAGGAGCCCTGGGTGACGAACACCTCTTCCAGGTTCTCCGCATCGCCCAGCAGGTTCGGGTATACCGCGTAGTTGCCGGAGTCGTTGATCGGGATGCCGTCCATCGACAGGCCGATCTGATCCGAGTTCATGCCGCGCATGGTGTAGTCCACGCCGCTCAGGCCGCTGGCGTCGTTGCTGTTGACGTTCAGGCCCGGCGTGTATTTCAGCTTATCGATGGCGTTGGCCGCCGACGGCATTTTATCCATCGCTTCTTTGGTGACGGTGGAGCGCGCCTTGGCGCTGTCATCCTGCACCATCATGCCGCCGCCGAGCGACTGCCCCTTGACGCTGATGGTGCCGACATCGGTGGCGTCGGCCGCCAGCGCGGCGCCCGGCAGCATCGCCGACATCACCGCCAGATAGATCCCAGAACGATTAAACGATTTCATTGTGTGCATCCCATAAAAATCAAACGATTAACCCTTGCGCTAAGGCGCCTGATAATTGAACGTCGCGGTAAATCTTTTGGTTGTTTGCCCGGCGAACGCCTCGCTCGGGAACGGCTTTACTGAACTGATGCTTTGCAGGCTGCTCATCGCCGCGCGGTTCAGCAGCATGCTGGCGGCTTTGTTGGCGATGCCGGAAGAGAGCACCCGCCCGCTGCGATCGACCTCCAGCCACACTTCGACGTTGCCCTGCGGGCGCTCGAGCGAAGCCTGGCGCCCGCTTGGGTAGCGCTTGCGCTGTTCCAGCTCGCGGCGCAAGGCCAGCAGATAGCCGTTTTCGATCGCCTGCGCATTCACCTTCGGCGCGGCCGGTGCGGCCGGTGCGGGCTGCGCCGCCGGTTTGCTGACCAGCGCGCGCGGGGCGGCGGGCGCCGGCGTCGGTTTAGGCTTCTCTACCGGTTTGGCTTTCTCTTTCACCGGTTTGGGTTTGGGCTTCGGCTGCGGTTTCGGCACCGGCTTGGCTTCCACGATCGGTTCCGGCGCCGGCACTACCGGTTCGGGGATCGGCTCCGGCTCGGGCGGCGGCGGTTCTGGCTGGGGCTCCGGCGGCGTTTCCGGTTGAGGTTCAGGCGCCGGTTCAGGCTCCACCAGCGCCAGTTCGATGGCGGTTTCGTCGTAGCGCGGCTGGATCTTCAGCGCCGCCTGCTGGCTGGCGAACAGCAGGCAACCGGCGACAATCAGCGCCGGCAACCAGCTGAAAAGATGACGTGAGCGATAGAGCAGATACATGTCACAGCTTCCGTGTCGCGATGGAGACGGAGAAGAAACCGCCCTGGCGCAGGTTGTCCATCACCGCCACCAGCCGCTCGACCGCCACGCCCTTGTCGCTGTTGACGATGATGGTGGTGGTCTGGTTGGCCTGCTGCTGTTGCTTCAGCGTGTTGACCAGCGCGTCGAGCGCGATCGGCTGGCCATCCAGCTGCAGCTGTTCGTCGGCCCCCAGCGTGATGATCGCTTTCTTCTGCGGTTTCAGCTGCTGCGCGCTGCCGGCGGACGGCAGCTGCGTTTTCAGCCCGAGCGCAGGAATGACGTTCAGGCTAATCAAGACGAAAAACACCAATAAAAACATCATCACGTCGATCATCGGGATCAGTTCGATGTGCGCTTTGTTCTTTTTCGGTTCGTTCCAGTTACGCATGACACTCCCTCCCAAAAGCGAAGCAGCCAATATAGGAGGGGTTTGTTTACCTTTTGTTACGCTTGTGTGATCTTATTTTCACAGTGTGGATTTTTTGCGAGAATTTTTTCAATGGCAGGCGATAACGGAAGAGATATAACTTATTAATTAGCTATAGTTTTTATTGGAATAATTGCGAGGCGGGCATTTCAGAGAACCAAAGCCAGAGGGGATAATGTGATAATAGTGACAGCCCAAACGGTCACTACAACAAGACCTCAAGCCCGTGCTTGCGTACGATCGAAAGCAGCTTAAGCGACACGCCGCCCGGCCGTTTCACCCCCGTCTCCCATTTCTGTATGGTCGACACGCTGGTATTCAGATAACGGGCAAAAACCGGTTGGCTTAAACGTAACTGCTCGCGCAACGCTTTGATCTCCTGGGGCTGCAACATCTCGACCGGAGCAAGGCAAGACTCATCAAAACTGCGTAGGGTTTCCAGAGAAATGGCGCCAGCACGATGCAATCCTTCAGCGGCGCTGTGAATCGCCTCAAATGCCTGACTCCGAAACGTTTTTTCCTGCTTCATGGCAAATCTCCACCCATTCTTTTTTCACAACCTGGGACTCGACCTGGTCGTCGCTCAACGCGCCAAACTGCATCGCTAACTTGCGAAAAGCGTGTAATTCTGCCCCTGTAATATTGGTCTGGGCCTGCTTGGCAAACAAAAAAACAAACACCCAGTGCCGACCATTTTTCGCTAATACCAACGCGCGGTCGCGATTATGATTAAGACGTTTTTTAAATACGCCACCGCCTAAATCTGCAGCCAAACCTCGTTGCACGTCTTTTACTGCCCGACACAACGCCTTATCGGTGATGCCGTGAGCCCGAGCTTTCCTGCTAAACCAACAAGTTTTAAATGTACGCATTGCGATGGGCTTCCCGTAAAAACGTAGCACTTAGTGAGACACTTTTCCAGTGCATTCCTCCCCGCCAGCATCGCTTTAAACATTGATGACGACCACCATGAGAAACCCGATTTGCATGATGACGCGCATAATGACTTCTTTCAGTGCAACGTTGAGGGCATCATTGCGCACGCACACGCAACAGCATGTTTTACCGGCATAAAAAAAGACGCCCGCAGGCGTCTTCTTGGCATTTTCACTGAGGCCGGAAGGCAATCAGTTCACTTTCACCGGCATACCGGAACGGGCCTTGATCGCCGCGTCCACTTCGCTCTGGTTGACGCCGGCGTCCATCAGTACTTTGCCGACCGGCGCGGAGATGGTCAGCGGCACCGGATCTTTGGATTGCAGCTGCTCTTCGTTGGCCGACAGCGGGTTGTGCACTTCCACGTAGCGCGAGCCGTCCGGTTCGACGGTGGCTTTCATCGGTTCGTTGATGAACTGCACGCGGGTGCCGACCGGCACGTTCTCGAACAGGTACTTGATGTCGTCGGCGCGCAGACGCACACAGCCGTGGCTCACGCGCAGGCCGATGCCGAAGTTGGCGTTGGTGCCGTGGATGGCGTACAGGCGGCCGACATACAGCGCATACAGCCCCATCGGGTTGTCCGGGCCGGCCGGGAACACCGCAGGCAGGATCTCGCCGTCGGCCGCGTACTCGGCGCGCATCTTGGCGGTCGGCGTCCAGGTCGGGCCGTCTTTCTTGCGCTGCACGGTGGTGGTCCAGTTCAGCGGGGTGTCTTTGCCCAGCTGGCCGATACCGATCGGCAGCACCACCACGGTGTTGGAGCCTTTCGGGTAGTAGTACAGACGCATCTCGGCGCTGTTGATGATGATGCCTTCACGCGGCGCGTCCGGCAGGATCAGCTGCTGCGGGATGGTCAGGGTGCTGCCGGCCTTCGGCAGGAACGGATCCACGCCCGGGTTGGCTTCCAGCATGTTGCTCAGCCCCATCTGATACTGGGCGGCGAAGCTTTCCAGCGGCAGTTTGCTGTCTTCCGGTACGGTGATTTGGATATTTTCGCCCACCAAACGGCTGTCTTTTGGCGGCAGCGGGTAAACGACGGCGAAGGCAGCCTGGCTGAATGCAACCAGTGCCGTAAACAGGGTTAATAACGCGCGAATGCTCATTTTCATCTTCGTGTTGGTCAAGGCCACTGGCGATTAGGGGGATCGGTTTCTACGGCCACTTTTACCCCGATGGATTTCAGCCGGCAGCCAAGCGCTGCGGCCTGAAAAACAGGGGGGATTTGACCGGATGCGCATTATATGTGCACATCAATCAAAGTGTGAACCATTACCGATGTAATATCGCAATTTTTTGTAACCTGAAGCGCCACGAAGGAGATTTTTTGCGAGAACCGCCGCCTAACCGGCGGCGGCCAACGCTTCTACCCGCCGGATCGGGATCAGATATTCGCAGCGGATCGCCGCGCCGCCGAGCGGGCAGCGGCCCTCCTGCGCCGGGTAGAAAAGCTCGATATCCTGCCCCGGCCGACGGATGGCGTTCATCTGCGGCATCGCGGTGTCATACAATCGGACGATAAAGTTTTGTAACCCTTCCTCCTGCCCTTGATAGGTGAAGCGGGCATACTCACCCTGTTCGATAGTCACCCGCTCCCCCATCGCCCCTTCGTCCGGCAAAGCAGCGGTGTAGGCCATGCGCGGGTTACCCCGGCGTTGCCGATCGACCTCCAGGCTGGTGAGGCCGTATACCACCTCCGGCAGCGCCTGCGGCGGCAGCAGCTGCCGCCAGGCGTGGCGGCGCAGCTCGCACTTGGAGGCCGCCAACTGCCCCAGCGTAAAGCTGCGCCGCTGGGTATGGCCCACCAGCTGCATGGCGGGCAGCGTCACGATATCGGCCTGCGGCAACGGTGTTTCGGTCAGCCGCAGCGGCGGCTGCAGGCCATAGCTCGACCAATCCTGGCTGCGGCGATAGCTGGCCGGCGGCAGACCGAACTGCTTGCGGAAGCAACGGGTGAAGGTCTGCTGCGAATCGAACTGGTAAGTGTCGGCGATGCAGGCCACGCTGGTGCCGGTCAGGCGCAGTTCGCGCGCGGCGGCGGTCAGCCTTCTGCGGCGCGCGTACGTGCCGAGAATATGGCCGGTATGCTGCTTGAACATCCGCTGCAAATGCCACTTGGAGTAGCCGGACTTGGCGGCAATGTCGTCCAGCGTCAGCGGCTGATCCAGGCTCTGCTCGATCCAGGCCAGCAGCTGTTCAATCACCTGTTGCTGGTGCATGGTATTCCCCTTATTTTAACAATAACGTCTGCGCCAATACCCGGCCTGCGGCTTCATCGGCGGCCACCAGCACCGGATAGCCCCAGAACTTGGCGCCGTATTCGGCGAACTCTTCCGCCGCCGCGCGTTTGGCGTCGTCCGGCTCCAGCATGATCATGCCTTTCACCCACAGCTTCAGCGCCTCGCGGTTATCGCGCTTCCACAGCGCGACCTGGGTGCGGGCATCGCGGTCATGTTCTTGTTCTTCATCGCCGACGCTGCGGTCGGTCATCAGGACAAAAGGCTCGGCGCGCGCCAGCAGCGCGCTGAATTCGGCCAGCTCGGCCTGGGTATCGCGCCCGTTTTGGCGCATCCATACCAGCGGAAAATCGGCAGTATCCAATGACATAATCAGTTTCCTCAGGAAATGGTTTAGGGCTGGCGCTTACTTTATCGGCACCGGAGCTAGACCGCATTGCGCAATCAGGACATAATACTTTTCAATTCCGCCAAATTGAGAATTGTTCTCATGAAAGTACAGATCCCCCGCCGCTGTCTGGATATCGATCAGGTGCCGCGCCCGCTGTTTGCCCTGCAAGGTTCGACCCTCGAGCAGGATTGGGAAATCGAGCCGCACCGCCACCAGAAGGCGCAGCTGATTTACACCGTGCGCGGCATGATCCGCTGCGAAGTGGAGAATGGGCTGTGGCTGGTGCCGCCGCAGTGCGCGCTGTGGATGCCGGGCAACGTGTTGCACAACGCCCAGGGCGCCGGCTCCACCGAGGCCTACTGCCTGTTCGTCGATCAACATGCCGCCGCCGGTCTGCCGCAAAACTGCTGCACGCTGTCGGTCTCGCCGCTGCTGCGCGAGCTGCTGCTGCAGGCCACCACCTTCGAACCGCTCTACGACGAACAGGGCGCCGAAGGGCGCCTGACGGCGGTGTTGCTGGATCAGCTGGTAGCCGCGCCGATCGAAAATCTGCACCTGCCGGTATCCGACGACGCGCGCATCCGGCAGTTGACCGAAGGCATGCTGAGCTGCCCGGCGGACAAATCCACCCTCGGGCAGTGGGCGCAGCGCATCGGCATGAGCGAGCGCTCCCTCAGCCGCACCTTGCAACAACAGATGGGCATGAGCTTCGGCCACTGGCGGCGCCAGCTGCACGTGATGCTGGCGCTGCAGCGCTTGACGCAGGGCGAGAGCGTGCAGACGGTGGCGCTGGATCTGGGCTACGAGAGCGCCAGCGGCTTCGTCACCATGTTCAGAAAGGCGGTAGGCAAACCGCCGGCGCGCTACCTGGCGGAGCGCAACGCCTCTGGAGAAACCCTGGGCGGCGCAATTACCATGTGAAAAAGCCGGCGCAGGCGCCGGCTTGGAGCAGGTGAAAATCAGAAGTCGTAGAACACCGTAATCCAGGTGGAGTCCGGCTCGTTGTCGCTGCTGTTGGCCAGCGTGCGCTCCACATACACCGACAGACCGTAACCGATGGTGGTGCCCGCGCCGAGGTAAACGTGGTTGGCGTGATACGCCTCGTGCCCCTTCAGCCGCAGCGAGTCCGCCGCCACGTAAGGCTGGATCGATTTGAGGAACGGCTTGTCGATATTGAAGGTGTAACCGACAAAGCCTTCCAACCCGTAGCCGTCACCGGCGAAGAAGTGCGACAGCGTGCGCTGGCGGGTGCTCGGCACATAGTCTTTGTAGTAGCTGGCGGTGCCGACGATGTACCAGTTGTTCGGCTGCCAGGTCAACGCGGTGCCGGACAGCTGCTGGTGATAATCCTTTTCGTTGTACAGATTGTCTTTGATCTTCGCGTCGGTATAACTGTAGGCCGCGCTGAAGGTGAAATCCTTCGTCACCTTGTAATCGAAGCCCAGCCCGCCCCCGCCCTTGCGGCGATAAATCAGGTTATCCGCGGTGTGCAGATCGTCTTCCGGCAATAAATAGTTGGCGTACAGCGTTACCGGCCCGAAATCATTGGTGTACTTGATGCTGTTTTTCGGTTTATTGCCGCCGTCGTAGTCGCCGGAAATACCGATGCCGGTGCCGCCCGCGTGGCCATCGTTATCCCAGACGTCGCTTTTGATGCCGACCACCGAATAATAGATGCCGTATTGATGGCCGTAGGTCAGGGTGCCGTAACGATCGTCTTTGAAACCGGCGTACAGCTGGCGCTGATAGTCGCGCTTGCCGTCTTCGTTATAGTGCCCGTCCCAGCTGAGCGCGTGCGCCAGATCGACGCCCCACTCGTAATAGCCGATGATCGAGGTGTTCTGCGTCAGCGCATAGTCGCCGCTGAAGCGAAAACGCGTGCCGCCGTCGTGGCCGTTTTTGTCATAGCCCGGCTCCGGGCCGTTATTGAAGATCCACTCGGGGCGAATGCTGCCGCCCACCTTTAAACTGAGCGGTGCCAGCAACACATTGCTCTGCGGGTTTTTATCCAGAATGGTGATCTCGGCCTGTGCGCCGGCGGATAACGCCGACAGCAAGACGCCGCCAATGAATATTGGCGTTGTATTTTTTCTCATTATTACCCCTGCCCGAAAAAATTATTGTTATAAACACGGTGGTCTTAAGCCACGCAGAAATAATTAACCGATGTGAACAGCGCACGCAAGATATAAAATTTCACGCCATAACCTGTCATTATTTCAGGTTGGATTTAATTTCAGCAAAAACGTGTTAATCTGTAACGCAGAGAAAAATAATGTAATAACCGCAGCACAAAATAAACCAATCCGCACGTTTCACCCAAAATAAACCGGCGTGATTATCCGGGAATAAAGATAGCAAATAACAAATAAATATTATTGCCGCAGGTAAACCGTCACGCAGGGGAATTAACTCATGGCGGGAAATAACGACGGAGCGCATTGCACGCTCCGAGAGAGAATTCACTACTGCGCCAGCCAACCGCCGTCCATGTTCCAGGCGGCGCCGCGCACCTGCGCCGCCGCATCGCTGCACAGGAACAGCGCCAGCTCGCCGAGCTGCTCTGGCGTAACGAACGCTTGCGAAGGCTGCTTCTCCGCCAACAGCTCATCGCGCGCCCGCTGTGGATCGGTGCCGGCGGCAATGCGCTTGTCGATCTGCTGTTGCACCAGCGGCGTCAGCACCCAGCCGGGGCAAATGGCGTTGCAGGTGACGGGCGTGCGCGCGGTCTCCAGCGCCAGCGTCTTGGTCAGCCCCACCACGCCGTGCTTGGCTGCCACATAGGCCGACTTGTCTTTCGACGCCACCAGCCCGTGCACCGACGCCACGTTGATGATACGCCCCCAGTTGCGTTCGCGCATCCCCGGCAGCGCCAATCGGCAGGTGTGGAACACCGCCGACAGGTTGATGGCGAGGATGGCGTTCCATTTCTCCACCGGGAACTGATCCAGCGGCGCCACATACTGAATGCCGGCGTTGTTCACCAGAATGTCCACGCCGCCGAACTCACGTTCGGCATACTGCATCATGTCCGCTATCTGGGCCGCATCGCCGAGATCGGCGCCGTGATACCCCGGCGCGGCGCCCAGCCGCGCGACCTGCGCTTGTGCCTGCTCCACGTCGCCGAAGCCGTTGAGGATCACGCGCGCGCCGGCGGCGGCCAACACAGACGCTATCCCGAGGCCGATGCCGCTGGTCGAGCCGGTCACCAACGCGGTTTTGCCTTGTACACTCATGGTATCGCTCCTTTAAACAATGCCGGTCAGGTAGAACACGCCGATCACGAACAGCACCGCGGCGCTCTTGATCAGGGTGATGGCGAAGATGCCGCCATAGGCCTGCCGGTGGCTGAGGCCGGTGATCGCCAGCAGGGTGATCACCGCGCCGTTGTGCGGCAAGGTGTCCATGCCGCCGCTGGCCATCGAGGCCACCCGGTGCAGCACCTCCAGCGGAATCTGTGCCGCATGGGCGGCGGCGATAAAGCTGTCGGACATCGCCGCCAGCGCGATGCTCATACCGCCGGAGGCCGATCCGGTGATGCCGGCCAACAGGGTGACGCTGATCGCTTCGTTCAGCAGCGGGTTGGGGATCGCCGACAGCGCCTGCGACAGCACCAAAAAGCCCGGCAGCGCGGCGATCACCGCGCCGAAGCCGTATTCGGAGGCGGTGTTCATCGCCGCCAGGATCGCCCCGCCGACCGCCGTCTTGCTGCCTTCCGCCAGCCGGCCGCGAATATTGCGAAAACCGAACACCACCACCAGCAGAATACCCGACACCAGCGCCGCTTCCACCGCCCAGATGGCGGTGATCTTCGCCACGTCGGTGGCGATCGGCTTGGCCAGCCCCGGCAGCGTCAGCTCGTGGCTGGCGCCGTACCACTGCGGGATCCAATGGGTGAAGCCAAGGTTGAATACCCCGACCAAAATCAGCGGCAGGATGGCGATCAGCGGGTTCGGCAGGTTGATGTCGTCCGGGGTTTCCGGCTCGTTCAGCAGATCGGAGCCGTACCCTTCTCCCTTCAGCTGCGCCTTGCGCCGCTGGCGTTCAAGATACAGCAGACCGACCGCGATGATGAACAGCGAGCCGATCAGCCCCAGCCACGGCGCGGCCCAGGCATTGGTGCCGAAGAAGCTGGTCGGGATGATGTTTTGGATCTGCGGCGTGCCCGGCAAGGCGTCCATGGTGAAGGAGAAGGCGCCGAGCGCCACGGTGGCCGGGATCAGCCGCTTGGGGATACCGCTCTGGCGGAACAGCTCGGCGGCGAACGGATAGACCGCGAACGCCACCACGAACAGCGACACCCCGCCGTAGGTCAGCAGCGCGCACACCAGCACGATCACCGGAATGGCGTGACGCCGGCCGAGAATGCGGATCGCCGCCGCGACGATCGAACGGGAGAAGCCGGACAGCTCGATCAGCTTGCCGAACACCGCCCCCAGCAGGAACACCGGGAAGTAGAGCTTCACGAAGCCGACCATCTTCTCCATAAACAGCCCGGTGAAGGTCGGCGCCACCGCGCCGGGATCGGTCAGCAGCACCGCGCCCAGCGCGGCGATCGGGGCGAACAAAATCACGCTGTAGCCGCGGTAGGCGGCCAGCATCAGTAATCCCAGTGCTGCCAGGGCAATCAAAACGCTCATCGGTCACCTCAGTATCGTTGTTATTGTCAGGTACGGAGTGCGAAATTACGGTTTCAGCGCAAAGCGCAGCTGATGCGCCCGTCGCCGTTGAATGCGTTCCCTGCGTGCGTCATCCCAAAGATAAAATCCCCGGCCGCTGCGCTGGCCGGTATCGCCGCGCTGCAGCCGCTGTTCCACCAACGCCATCATCTCGTCGCCGGTCGCCAGTTCAGGGAACAGGTGGCGAGCGATGTCCGCCACCGTCGGCAGCCCGGTCATGTCGGCGGCCTCCAGCGGGCCGACCATGGCGTAGCGCCGCCCCAGCGAGGCGCGCATCACCTGATCCACCACCTCGGCGCTGGCGATGCCGCTGTGGACGATGTGCAGCGCCTCGCGCAGCACCGCAAACTGCAGCCGGTTGCCGACAAACCCCGGCGCGGCGCGCTCCAGCAGCACCGCCTCCAGCGCCATCCCGCCGAGCAGCGCCTGCACCGCCGCCAGATGGCGCGGATCGGTGGCGCGGCCGGGCACGATCTCCACCAGCGGGATCAGGTGCGGCGGGTGCCAGAAGTGGGCGATCAGCAGGCGCTGCGGGTGGGTCATGCGCGCCGCCAGCTCGTCCGGCGGCAGGCCGCTGGTGTTGCTGGCAATCACCGCGTCGTCGGCGATCAGCCCTTCCAACTGCTCATACAGCGCGTGCTTCAGCTCGAGCCGTTCCGGGATCGCCTCGATAAGCAGCCGGGCGCGCGCCACGTCGTTCAGCTCACCGGTCACGCGCAGGCGCGCTAGCGCCGCGTCGCGCTCATCGTTATCAAACTGCCCGACGTCGCTCAGCTCGGCCAGAATGCCGCTCGCCACCGCCGGCGCCTCCACCCGGCGCTGCGGATCCGGGTCATACAGCAGCACCTCATGGCCGTGGCGAATAAAGTGGGTGGCGATGCCCACCCCCATCAATCCGGCGCCCAGTACCGCATAATCAGATGACTGCATCGTGCCCTCCTCGGTTGTTTACGGGCGCTCTACCGCCAGCGCCACGCCCTGCCCGCCGCCGATGCACAGCATCGCCAGCCCCTTGTTCACCCCGCGGCGCTGCATTTCGTACAGCAGCGACACCAAAATGCGACAGCCGGACGCGCCGATCGGATGCCCCAGCGCGATCGCCCCGCCGTTGACGTTGACCCGCTCCGCCTCCCAGCCCAGTTCTTTGCCCACCGCCAGCGCCTGCGCGGCAAAGGCTTCGTTAGCTTCGATCAGA
Organism: Serratia sp. LACPHL-BACT-2024-00286; assembly: GCF_043109535.1. Taxonomy (NCBI): domain Bacteria; kingdom Pseudomonadati; phylum Pseudomonadota; class Gammaproteobacteria; order Enterobacterales; family Yersiniaceae; genus Serratia; species Serratia sp. LACPHL-BACT-2024-00286. The sequence goes on along the minus strand of NZ_JBICNA010000006.1, from coordinate 52,025 downwards.
TCGACCTCCTCCAGCCGCCAGCCGGCTTTCTCCAGGCAGCGCCGAGTGGCCGGCGCCGGGCCGATGCCCATGATCGCCGGATCGACGCCCGACGAGGCGTAACCGGCGATGCGCGCCAGCACCGGCAAGCGCAGCGCGGCGGCTTTTTCCGCGCTCATCAGCAACACCACGGCGGCGCCGTCGTTGAGCGACGAGGCGTTGCCGGCGGTCACCGTGCCCTCCTTGCGAAACGCCGGACGCAGCCGCGCCAGCGCTTCCAGGCTGGTGTCGCGCGGCTGTTCGTCGTGCTTAACAAGCGACGCTTCGCCCTTCGGCTTCGGCACCGTCACCGGCGTGATCTCCTGCGCGAAACGCCCGGCCTGCTGCGCCGCCTGCGCCTTCTGCTGCGAGCGCAGCGCAAAGCTGTCCTGCTCGGCGCGGCTGATGGCGTATTTCTCCGCCAGGTTCTCGGCGGTGATACCCATGTGGTAGTCGTTGAAGGCATCCCACAGGCCATCGTGGATCACGCTGTCCACCATCTGTGCGTGACCGAGGCGCAGGCCGGCGCGCGCGCCGGCCATCAGGTAAGGCGACCGGCTCATGCTCTCCTGGCCGCCGGCGATCACCGCCTCGGCGTCGCCGCTGCGGATCGCCTGCACCGCCAGATGCACCGCCTTCAAACCAGAGCCGCACACCTTGTTGATAGTCAGCGCCGGCGTCGTAACGGGCAGCCCGGCATTCAGCGCGGTCTGGCGCGCCGGATTCTGCCCGCAGCCGGCGGTCAGCACCTGGCCGAGGATCACTTCATCAATTTGCTGCGGCGCCACCCCGCTTTGCGCCAGCAGCCCTTGCACCGCCGCCGTGCCCAGTTCCACCGCCGTCAACGGCGCCAGCGCGCCGTGAAAACTGCCGACCGGCGTGCGCGTTGCCGCCACGATCACCACTTCACGTTGTTGCACATTCACCTCCGTCTCAGAAACGCATTTCAGGCACTTGATCCGGCACGATCAGCCGGCCGGCGGTTTTGGCGACAATCTCCGCCACGCTGACGCCGGGCGCGCGTTCGCGCAGCACGAAGGCGCCGTCTTCAATTTCCAGGTAGGCCAGATCGGTCAATACCTTGCGGATGCAGCGGGCGCCGGTCAGCGGCAGCGTGCAGCGCGGCAGCAGCTTGGACTCGCCGCTCTTCGAGGCGTGGGTCATCACCACGATGATGTTCTCCGCCCCCGCCACCAGATCCATCGCGCCGCCCATACCCTTGACCATCTTGCCGGGGATCATCCACGAGGCGATGTTGCCCTCGACGTCCACTTCAAACGCCCCCAGCACGGTCAGATCGACGTGGCCGCCGCGGATCATGGCGAACGACTGCGCCGAATCGAAGATCGACGCGCCGAGGCGCGCGGTGACCGTCTGCTTGCCGGCGTTGATCATGTCGGCGTCCAGCTGCTGCTCGGTCGGAAACTCGCCCATCCCCAGCAGGCCGTTTTCCGACTGCAGCATCACGTCCATGCCCGCCGGCACGTAGTTGGCCACCAGCGTCGGGATGCCGATGCCCAGGTTGACGTAGTAACCGTCCCTCAGCTCTTGCGCCACGCGCTGCGCCATTTGTTCACGGGTAAGCATGCGAATTCTCCTTATGCCCGCAGGGTGCGTTGTTCGATACGCTTCTCGAAGGTGCCCTGGATCAGCCGATCGACGTAGATGCCGGGGGTGTGGATCGCCGCCGGGTCCAGCTCGCCCGGTGCGACGATCTCTTCCACTTCCACCACCGTGATGCGCCCGGCGGTCGCCATCAGCGGATTGAAGTTCTGCGCAGTGTGGCGGTAGATGACGTTGCCGAAGTGATCGGCCTTCCAGCCTTTAACGATGGAGAAATCGCCGGTGATGGCGGTTTCCATGATGTAAGGGCGGCCGTTGAACTCGCGCACCTCTTTGCCTTCGGCGATCGGCGTGCCGTAGCCGGTGGCGGTGAAGAACGCCGGGATACCGGCGCCGCCGGCGCGGATCTTCTCCGCCAGCGTGCCCTGCGGCGTGAGATCGACCTCCAGCTCGCCGCTGAGCGCCTGCTGCTCGAACAGCGCGTTTTCGCCGACGTAAGATCCCACCACCTTGCGGATCTGATGGGTTTCCAGCAGCCGCCCGAGGCCGAACCCGTCGACGCCGCAGTTGTTGGAGACCACCGTCAACCCGCGCACGCCGCGCCGGCGGATCTCTTCGATCAGATTTTCCGGGATGCCGCACAGGCCAAAGCCGCCCGCCAGCACCGTCATGTTGTCCGTCAGGCCTGCCAGCGCTTCCTGGTAGCTGCCGACGCGTTTGTCGAGCCCTGCCATATCGTTGCCCCTGCATGTTGCGGCGCAGGGCGAAATGCCCTGGCTTGCGTGAGGGCATCTTCAGGTCACAAAAATGATTTGTTAATTTTGTTTTTATGCCTCATTCATTTAGAATTTTTATTAATCACACGTTAACCGACAATTAACAAAGAGTTAACGCCAACCAAAATGAAAATGAGCATCAAACAGTTACGCGCGTTTTTAGCGGTAGCTCACACTCTGAACTTCGCCCAGGCCAGCGAGCGGCTGAATATTTCGCAGCCGGCGCTCAGCCTGGCGATCCGTGGGCTGGAAGACGCGCTGGGCGGGCCGCTGCTGCTGCGCACCACCCGCCGGGTGACGCTGACGCCGGAGGGGGAAACCTTCTTCCCGATGGCGCGCCAGCTGCTGGCGGACTGGGACAACGCGGAAGAGGCGATGCGCCAGCGCTTCACCCTGCAGATGGGCAAGGTGGCGATCGCCGCCATGCCGTCGTTCGCCGGCAACCCGCTGCCGCCGATCCTCAAGGCATTTCGCGATCGTTACGCCGGCATCAACGTGGCGGTGCACGACGTCATCAACGAGCAGGTGTTTGAAATGATCCGCGAAGGGCGGGTGGAGATGGGCATCGCCTTCGAGCCGGAGCCGAGCGACACCCTGCACTTCACCCCGCTGTGCCGCGATCGCTTTCTGGCGGTGGTGCCGAAGGATTCGGCGCTGGCGCGCAAGGCGCAGGTAAGCTGGAAGGAGCTGCTGACGCTGGATTTCATCACCCTGCAGCGGCCATCGGCGGTGCGGCTGCTGCTGGAGCAGGAACTGGCCCGCAGCGGGCGAACGCTGGAGGTGGCGTTTGAAAGCCACCAGCTGGTGACGGTCGGGCGCATGGTGGCCAACGGCCTCGGCGCCAGCGCGGTGCCGGCGCTGTGCGAGCAACAGATGGATGAGCTGGGGGCGGTCTGCGTGCCGCTGATCGGCCCGATCATCGAACGGCGCGTGGGCCTGATCCGCCTGGCGCAGCACCAACTCTCTTCCGCCGCGCAGGCGCTGGCGACGGTGATCGAACGGGAAATGGCGGAGAGTGGCGCGCAGCCCGCGCTTAGACCGTAAACCCGACGTGCTTGCCGCCCGGCAGCTCAACGTCCAGGCGCAGCGTGCCGCCCATCGCTTCCACGTAGCGTTTCAGGGTCGAAATCTTCAGCTCGTTGCCGCGCCCTTCGATGGCCGCGACCGAAGGCTGGGAAATGCCCAGCGTTTTCGCCAGTTCCTGTTGGGAAATATTCAGCGCTTCCCGCAGCTGGTGCAGGTGCGCTTCAAACAGCATCTCTTCGGCCATTTCCTCGATGCGCCGGCGGCTCTCCGGGGTGCGGGAGGCCAGCAGTTGCTTTAAGGTGCTCATGGGTTACTCCTTGAAATAACACATCAAATATTGGGTGAACTGCGCATCCGCGATGGGCAACATCACTTTATAAAACCGCTTCTCATTACCCATTTTGTCGCCCGCACACAGCACAATCGCCTGCCGCGCCGGATCAAAGGCGAAAAAAGCGCGAATCGGCCGCCCTTTGTGCTGAATACGCAACTCTTTCATGTTGGGATGCAACGAACCTTTCAGCACGTCGACAAAAGGCCGCCGAAGAGAAGGCCCTGCACGCTCGAGCATCACCAGCGCGGCCAACACCTTTTCCTGCGTCGATTCATCCTGTTCACAGAGCCACCGATCAAACTCTTCCGTTGTCATTACCGTCCACATGGCATCTCCTGATTATAGAGTACAATCTATGACAAGACGATAGACCGGAATATATAATTTTCTCCAGACCGCCATTGGCGTTTTGCCTGGCAGCTCGCAAAAGAAACCGATAAGACACCATTCAGCAATTCAATCGAAAAAAGGAAAGGAGTGGCAGATTTAGCGAAATACCGCTGTTTTCAGATGATTCTCCGATCGAGAGCGTGAGCCAGAACCTGTTACCACCCTGTAGAAAATGTTAAGTTTCCTAAAAATAAGGAGGCTTTTCGACATGGAACAGAAGTCCAGCATCATCGCACCGGGCTATTGCATCGCCCAACAAACCGGCCCGCTCGCCTTCCACGCCAACTACCTGTTCGGTGGCAAGCTATCGGAAGCGGCACGCTTTTTTATGCAGCTCAATGCCGATACGCCGCTGGTTCAACCGGGGCAAATGCTGATCGTCGCCGATCCGCGCAATCATAATCAATCTACGCAGATCGCCGCCCTGATGCAGGCCAAGAGCCGCACCAGCAAAGCGGTGAAAGCCGGTGACAGCGATTTCTCCACCTTCTTGCACCGCAATTACGCCGCTATCGCCGCCTTCACCAGCTATGGGGAAACGGTCGTCGGGCTGGCTTCGGATGCCGGAGAACGCTACTTCAGCCAGATCAAAAATATCCTGGTCGAGATTGAAAAAACCTACCAAAATCAGTTCCGCACGAGTGGCGCTTTGATTGGCACGCAGTTTCAGGTGGAACGGGCGCGGCTGTTCGGTACATTAAAACCATTACTGAATCGCCTTACTCGTGCTCAACTCAATATGAAAGAGTATGCGCAAATCAAACACGCGCTGGGGCTCTCCAGTAAATCGCTGGTGCATGAATGGAGCACTGCCGGCGTCGGTGCCATCAAGGGCTATTCGAACTACGTCGACAGCGCCAGCCGTGCGGCCAAGTTTATGAAAGCCGGCGGCTGGATCGGCATCGGATTGAGTGGGCTGAACACCACCAACGACGTCTACAACGCCTGCACCACCGGCCGTGAACAGGAGTGCGCCAAGATCGCGGTGAAGGGATACAGTCATTTTGCGGCAAGTACTGCGGCGGAGATTTTGGGAGGTGAAGGTGGTGCGATGTTAGCAATGACAGCTTGTAGTATCGTCTTAGGCGCCTCCACGTTTGGTACCGGTATTTTAGCTTGCGGTATAGCAGGCGCTGCTCTGGGTGGCGCAGCTGGCAGTTGGGGTGGCGGTGTAGCCGCCGACAGCATTACTGGTTTCATTTTTGGTGAATAATGAAAATCGCTATCGTCCTGTTCTTCACTCTGACATTGATTAGCGCCCTGGTTCAGTACCTTTACTATCGGCGCTATAAAAAAGAATTTTCTGAATTCTATCAACGTTATGTACAAAGCGCCCATCCCTTGCCTCCATTTGTCATCTTCGCGGATAACCTTGGTTTGCTCGGTGTGTCTATCAAAGCGCAATGGTTCCGTTGGATATTGAATGGCAGAAAAATAAAGATAGGGAAAAACGCTTTTCTGAGCCCAAAAACCTACGAATTCGTGAATGAAAACACATCTCAACGCCTCAAAAACTGGCTTCGAAAAGACTTCATCTTAAGCGTGCTGAAAATGGGGTGTTTGGCGTTGATGTGTATCTTTGCTTTTTTGAGCAAGGCATAACGCCCCTTGAACCTTAGCCGGTGGCTTATGAAAACAGCATCACTTATTGCAGCCGTGCTGCTCTTACTTTGTTGGCTTGTTCAATATATTTACTCTCGTCGCTATAAACGCGAGTTCGATGTTTTTTATCAACGCTATACCCAACAGGGCCACTTTGTCCCTGCTCACGTCGCAATTGCCGATGGCCTTGGCTCTTTAGGTACTTCCATCAAAGCCCAATGGTTCAGATGGATCCTTTGCGGGAAGAAAATCAAGGTAAAGAAAAACCAATATCTTCCCGCCAAGATCTATGAATTTGTTCGTCTTTCATCATCTGAACGCTTGCAGACCTGGATGAAAAATAACGGCACGCTTTTGGCGCTGGAAGGCGTGCTCTTCATCATGGCATTGATCTTTATGATAATAGCGAGAATGTCGTGATTCAGGCTGCTCAATGAAAACCCTTGTCATATTATGCTTAACGCTGCTGGTTTTAAGCGCCTGCATCCAATTCATTGGCTACCGTCGCCATAAAAAAGAGTTTGACGCGTTCTATCAACGTTATGCCGGCAGTGGACATTTTATTCCGCCCCACCTCGCCTTTGCCGACGGCCTCGGCATGCTAGGTACCTCATTGAAGGCACAGTGGTTTCTTTGGATCCTGAAGAGGAAAAAAATCAAGATTAGGGGCCAGGTTTGGCTCGATGCGAAAACCTATGATTTCGTGCAAAAAACCGCCTCTCCTGAGCTACAGAAATGGCTGGCGATGGATTTTATACTTTTACTCGTAGAGGCCATTATTACCACCGTGGGCTGTATTTTTATTTACCTCATCAAGCATCAAGGTTGAGCAGACGCGTTGCTCCCCTCCACCGCCTGCACCGCCGCCTTCTGCGTGGCGCGCTGATATAAGCACAGCTCCCTGCCCGGCTTGTTTTTCATAAACGGCTGCGGGTAGCGCCCGCCGATAAACAGCGCCGAATAGCCGACGTCGTCGCCGTAGTGAACGATCGCCCCTTCCACCCTGGCGTTTTTTAGCCCGCTGGTTTTCAGGCAGGCGGCGCGCATCGCCCTTTCGCTCTCGGCCCACGCCTGTGGGGAAGACGCGGTGGCGTTGAACGCGGCCAGCGCGGCGATAAGCAGCCCTATTCTCTTCATCATTGCCTCTCCTTCAACGACCCGTCTCGCCAGTATAGACCGTGCCGGCGCGGCCAACCCGCCAACGCCGCCACGCTCTTTACGGCATTTTTATTCCACGCCCCGTTAACGTTACGGCGTTTTTACAGACAGTTTTTGCCGCCGCAGATACCCTTTTCACATCGCCGCTATGGCCTCACAAGAGAGTTGTCCCATGCGTTTATCCCTGCCTCTGGCCGTGACCGGTCTTCGTTCTGGAGCGCGCCATGCATTCTAATATCATCGGCTTCAATCCGCTGCTGGCGGAGCTGCCCGCTTCGCCAACGCGCGCCTTCCACAAAGAGCTGGAACACTACCTGCAGCGCTATCCGCAGACCGAACAGTTGGATATTTATCTGCACGATCTGAACGGCCAACTGCGCGGCAAGCGGCTGCCGATCGCCGAAGCCTTTGGGCTGGAGAAAGGCTGCTACTTCCCGCTGTCGATCTACGCCCTGGATCTGCACGGCCGGGTGATTGAAGAAAGCGGGCTGGGGCAGCGGGCGGGCGAGCCGGACCGTCTGTGCCTGCCGGTGCCCGGCACGCTGCGCCCCTGCGCGCGCGATCCCGAACGCCACGCCCAGCTGCTGCTGACGATGCAAAATGCCGACGGCGGCGCCTGCGAGCTGGAGCCGCGCGTGGTGTTGCAACGGGTGCTGAAGCGCCTGCACGAGCGCAACTGCTTCCCGGTGGTGGCGGCCGAACTGGAGTTCTACCTGCAGGATCCGCAGCACCCCGCCGCGGCGGAAGCCTGCCCGACGCAGAGCTTCGCGGTGGATGCGCCCGAGCGCCACCATGCGCTGCTGAGCGACATCGAACGGCACGCCCGCCTGCAAAACCTGCCGTTGACCGGCGTGGTGGCCGAAGCCGCCTCCGGCCAATATGAGCTGAACCTGCATCACAGCCGGCGCGTGCTGGAAGCCTGCGACCAGATCATGGCGCTAAAGCGCCTGACGCGGCAGATTGCCGAGCAACATCACCAGCACGCCTGCTTTATGGCCAAGCCCTGCGCCCACGCCGCCGGCAGCGGGCTGCATTTCCACATCAGCCTGCAGAACGAGCACGGCGAGAACCTGCTGACCGGCGCGCCGGGCGAACTGAGCGACAACATGCAGCAGGCGATGGCAGGCATGCTGGCGCTGATGCCGGCGTCGATGGCGATCCTGGCGCCCAACATCAACGCGTTTCGCCGCTTCCGCCCCGGCATGCACGTGCCGCTGCGCGCCTCCTGGGGCCACAACAACCGCACGGTGGCGCTGCGCCTGCCCTGCGCCGACAGCGCCAACCAGCGCATCGAATACCGCCTGGCCGGCGCCGACGCCAACCCTTATCTGGCGCTGGCGGTGATGCTCGGCGGCCTGCTGCACGGGCTGGAACACCCGCTGCCGCTGCCGCCCGCCGCCAACGGCTGCGAGAGCGACAACGCCGCGCCCTTGCCGCTCGGCCAACAGGAGGCGCTGGCGCTGTTCCGCCACAGCGATCCGCTGCGTGAGCTGCTCGGCCCGGCGTTCTGCACCCTGTGGCACACCTGCAAAAGCGCCGAACTGCGCCGCTTCGAGGAACAGGTCACCGCCGCCGAACTCGGCTGGATGCTGTAACCCCCCGGTTCATTAACCTAAGGATAATCATGAATATGCAACCGCAACGAGCGCCCGTGCAGCCGCTACTCTGCTGGCGCAAAGGCGTTTTTCATATCAGCACCGATCGGCAATTGTTGGATATCGAGGCGATCCAACGTTTTCTCAGCCTGCCGGATCGGGCGGCGGCCGAGCGCCTGGTGTACCACGGCCTGTGCTTTGGCCTGTACCGCAAGCGCCACCTGCTCGGCTTCGCCCGCATGGTGACCGATTACGCCACCTTCGCCTCGGTGAGCGAACTGTTCGTCAGCGCCGAATACCGCGGCGTCGGGTTGGGAAGCTGGCTGACGCGCTGCTGCCTGGCGCATCCGGCCTTGCGCGGCCTGCGCGTCACGCTGCCCGCCCTGCAAGCACCCTGGCGCGCCGATGGTTCGGCACACGCCCTGCGCGCCCTTCACTGATGAGGAGACCCCCATGTCTCGTTTGGTGCTGATTTCCAACAAGCAGTGCGACGGTAAGGATCTGGCCTGCGCCGGCCAGACGCTGGCGACCGATGCCGAACCGGGGCTGTGGCTCGGCTGGAACGGCGACGTGCAGAATTTCGCGCAGCGCCCGATCAGCTGCCGGCAGCGCGCCGGTTACGATCAGGTGACCTTTCCGCTGTCGATCGAGGAGTTTCGCCGCCACTATCAGGGCTATTACCACGACGGCCTGTGGCCGGTGTTCCACAACCAGCCGGAGAAGGCGCACTTCACGCCGGAAAACTACCGCGCCTATCGGCAGCTGAACCGCCGGTTTGCCGATATCGCCTGCGAGCACCTGTGCCCCGGCGATACCGTCTGCATCGACGACTACCAGCTGCTGCCCTGCGCCCAGGCGCTGAAGGAGCAAGGGCTGCTTAACGCCTGCGCGTTTTTCTTCCACCTGCCGTTCCCGTCGGCGGCGCTGCTGCGGCGCATCCCGGAACATCGCCAGCTCATCGCGTCGCTGCTGTTCTACGATCTGATTGGCTTTACCACCACCGACGATCGCAATGCCTTTCTCAGCTGCCTGGCCGCCGAGTTCCCGCTGGAGATGCTGCCCGACGACCAGATCCAGGCCAACGGGCATATTTTCGCCACCGGCATTTTCCCCGCCGGCATCAACGGCAGGCAGGTTTATTGATTTACGGCGGCGCGCACCCTTCAGGCGCGCCGTTTTATTTCGCCGCGATTTATTTTTACCGTCTTTATTGCCATCACCATGCGTTATTTTATTTTCCGGATATAGCGATTAAAAAATGAATATTTATCCTGTTACACATCAACCGTAAAAACCGCGCGACGCCAATTGCTTTTTATTGGCGAAAAACATTACCCTCTCCCTGCCATATTTAAACCGAGGAGGGCCCCATGGGCGATGAAAGTTTTAGTTTTACGCTAATGCTATTGGGCGTCTTTCAGTAATGCCATCCGCGTTGCATTCTGAAAGACACGGAATGCGGCAACCGTTCCCCTTCTGACGGCCTTTCCCACTCTGCCGGCCCACCCATCGCCCCGCTGCGAAAACAACGTCTGTCTCACCGCTACAGCGGTATTTATCTGGTGTCGCCGGGCATATTCCCCGAGCGCCGACGGATTTCTTATGGGAAAAATAAGGTATTGCGTTATGCAAAATAACCGGGGTACATCTGTTTTCAGAAAGTCTTATTTAAATGACTTTATCGTTATCGCCATCGGTGTTTTTTTCATTGCCTTTTTTATTCGTGCCTGGGGTGACATGCACGGTGACTTCAATGAACAAAACGTCTCTGCCATTAGTCTTGATGCCTGGAACCTGCTTTATTATTCGCTCAGAACCAGCATGCGCTTTCTCCTCGGCATGGCCTGGTCGCTGCTGTTTTCTGTAGTATTCGCCGTGCTGGCCGCACGCTATACGCCACTGCGCCGGGTGATCCTGCCCTTCGTCAACTTTATGGAGTCGGTGCCGCTGGTAGGGTTCCTGACCTTCACGACCGTGTATTTTCTCAACCTCTACCCGCACAGCGTGATGGGGCTGGAGTGCACCGCCATCTTCGCGGTGTTTACCGGCCAGGCTTGGAACATGATGCTGACGCTGTATCAGACGCTGCGCATCGTGCCCAAGGAGCTGGATGAAGCCGCCCGCAGCTTCAATTACAACCCGTGGCAACGCTTCTGGCGGCTGGAGTTCATCTATTCGGTGCCGGGCCTGCTGTGGAACGCCATGGTGTCGCAATCCGCCGCCTGGTTCGCCCTGGTGGCCTCCGAAGCCATTCCGGTCGGCGATCGCTCGGTCGAACTGCCCGGCGTCGGCTCCTACATCGCCGAAGCGCTGGCGCAGCAGAACGTGCCGGCGATCCTGTATGCGATCGTCGCGCTGGCCGCCAACATCGTGCTGCTCGATCAGCTGGTTTTCCGCCCGCTGGTGCGCTATACCGCGCGCTTCAAATACGAAGACGTCACCGCCAGCCGGCCGCTCGGCAATCCGTGGTTCTACAACAGCCTAGCCTTCTCGCACGTCGGCGCGGCGCTCGGCCGCACGCTGCGCGCGCTGGCTGACCTGTGGCTGTTCAAGCTGCCGCGGCTGTGGTACGCCCTCGGCCTGCACCGCCTGTTCAGGCTCACCGCCAAGGGGAACTGGCTGTGGCGCAGCCTGTGGTATCTCGGCGTGGTGCTGGCCTGCATCTGGTTCGGTTACCGGCTGTGGGAATACTTCCCCAAACAGTACTTCGCCATGCTGCCGGAATGGATGCTGCTCACCACCGCGCGCGTGGCCGCGGCCATGCTGCTCAGCGTGGCGATCCTCACGCCGCTGGGGGTGTGGATCGGCATGAATCCGCGGCTGGTGAAGATCTTCCAGCCGATCATCCAGATCCTGGCGGCCATTCCGCCCAACATTTTCTACCCGCTGATCGCCGCCTTCATCGCCATTTATCATCAGGATCTCGGCTGGTGGGCCATCCCGATGATCATGCTGGGTACCCAGTGGTACGTGTTGTTCAACGTGATCGCCGGCGTTTCCGCCATTCCAACGCAGATCACCGAGGTCAGCGAAAGCTTCGGGCTGCGCCGCTTCCGCTGGTGGCGCTACTACATGCTGCCGGCGATCTTCCCCTACATCGTGACGGGCATCATCTCCGCCGCCGGTGGCGCCTGGAACAGCGCCATCGCCGCCGAGGTGATCCAGTGGGGCAGCACCACCCTCAGCGCCACCGGGCTGGGCGCGTTCATTTCCGTGGTCACCGACGCCGGCAAGAACCCGGAGTCCGCGCTGGGCTGCGCCGCCATGTGCGCGCTGGTGGCGCTGTGCATCATCTTCGTCTGGCAACCGCTGTATCGCATCGCGGAAACCAAATTCAAATATGACTGATCAAGGGGGAACAACATGCTGACTCAAGACGTGATTATCAGCGCCCGCCGGCTGAACAAGACGTTTATCGGCGAAAACAAGCGCCCCAAACCCGTGCTGCGCGACGTGACGCTGACCGTGCACGCCGGCGAGTTCGTCACCATTCTGGGGCAATCCGGCTCGGGCAAGTCCACGCTGCTGCGCATGCTGGCCGGGCTGATCCCACCGGACAGCGGCACGCTCACGCTGGCGGGCAAACCGGTCGACGGCCCGAGCGCCAACGTCGGCATGGTGTTTCAGTCCTACGCGCTCTATCCCTGGCTGACGGTGTACGACAACATCGCCTTCGGCCTGCTGGCGCAACGGCTGCCGCCGCAGACGATCGCCGAGCGGCTGGGAGCGCTGCTGCGCCTGGTGGGCCTGACCGGCTATGAGCACGCCTGGCCGCGCGAGCTCTCGGGCGGCATGCGTCAACGGGTGGGCTTCGCCCGGGCGTTGGCGGTAGAGCCCGACCTCTTGCTGCTGGACGAACCCTTCTCCGCCCTCGATATCTTTACCGCGCAAAAACTGCGGGGCGACCTGCTGGCGCTGTGGGGAGACAACCGGCTGCGCACGCGCGCCATGGTGATGGTGACACACGACGTCGAAGAAGCGGTGCTGATGTCCGATCGGGTGCTGATCCTGGACGCGACCAGCAAACGGATCGACGACGAGTTCAGCGTCAATCTCCCGCGTGCGGCGCGCAACCGGGACAGCCTGCGGCACCTCACCGATCGGCTCCGCAGCTGTCTGTACAAAAAAATCGCGCAAGCGCAATCGGCCGGTTAACGGCTCTGTTTTCATTCACTTGGGGAACTGAAATGAACCATAAAAGCGTGCTGATGACGCTGGTCATCCTGCTGCCGGCGGCCGCCACCGGCGCGGAAATCGTCAATAAAGACGGCAATAAACTGGATCTGTACGGCCAACTGAACGGCGTGCATTACTTCAGCAGCGACGCCGACAATAACGGCGACCGCTCCTATACCCGCTTCGGCTTCAAAGGCGAGACGCAGATCGGCGACGCGCTGACGGGGTATGGCCAATGGGAATATCAGGCAGGGCTCGATCAGCCGGAGAGCGCCGGGCCGGGCGACAGCTATACCCGCCTGGGCTTCGCCGGATTGACGTTCGGCCACTGGGGCAGTCTGGATTACGGCCGCAACTACGGCCTGCTGTATGACGTGGCCGGCTGGACGGACGTGCTGCCTGAATTCGGCAACGACAGCTACGAAGCGGCCGACAACTTTATGACCGGCCGCGCCAACGGCCTGCTGACCTACCACAGCCGCAGCCTGGGCGGTCTGGTCGATGGCCTGGATCTCGGCCTGCAATATCAGGGGAAAAATCGGGGGGAAGACGCTCAACGGGCGAAGGATATCCAGACGCAAAACGGCGATGGCTACGCCTTTTCCGCCACCTACGACACCGGCGTGGGGCTCAACGTTGGCGCCGCTTACGCCAACTCTGCGCGCACGCTGGCGCAACAGCGCTTCGGCCTGGCTGACGGCGATCGCGCCCGGGCCTGGACGCTGGGGCTGAAATACGACCAGGACAACCTCTACCTGGCGGCAAGCTACGCGCGCACCGAGAACATGACCTACGTCGACGGCGATCGCTACGCCGGCTTCGCCCCCCGCGCGGACGCCGTCGAGGCGGTCGCGCAGTATCACTTCGATTCCGGCGTCACGCCCTCGGTGGCCTACCTGCAAACGCGCGGCCGCAACCTGCCCGGCATTGGCAACGCCGATCTGGTCAAATACCTGGATCTGGCGCTGAATTACAGCTTCAACGCCAACATGTCGACCTACGTAGAGTACAAACTCAACCTGCTGCAACGGCAGAACGCCGTCGGCGCCGGCGCCGACGACATCGTCGAAACCGGCATCATGTATCAGTTCTGATCCTCATCCCGGCCGGAGGGCGCTCTCCGGCCGGTTTATTATGTGACTTTCCGCTGGCCTCTTATTCTCTCGTTTAATTCAGGTTTATATTTCCATAAAATGATGCCTATATTCATTCTCGCACCTTCCGTTTACGCCCCGTTTAATGAACAAAGAAAATCTTTCCCGCATTCATATTAAATTACATTTTGCCGCCATAATTCGGCGTAACCACATTGAATAACAGGCTATGGCACGCGTATTATGGCCACACGAAAAATAACGGGAGAATGATATGGACGGCGACAGTTGGTTGTTTATTTTATTGTTGGAATCGCTGAGGTCACAGGAGCAATAGTCATCCCATTGCATCCTGAAAGTGTCAGGATATAAGTCAGTTATAGCATCCCTTCGCTTTACCCTTCAGCCTCTGGCCTGCGCGCATGCCGCACCGGCACGCCCGATGGGCTAACCCCTCCAGCATAAGCGTATTAACAGTCCGATAACGGTCAGGCTTATTTGCACCCGCATTTATTTTACGCCTGTCCGGCGATAAATATCGGCCCTTTTTCCATGCTCATATTTTTAATTGGGTGGAGACAGATCATGTTGGTAAAAAAAACCACGCTGCTGACGGTCAATAACGTCAGCAAAAGCGTTCAGCCTACCGGTAAAGAAAAACGTCTGGTGCTGAATGAAATCAATTTGCGCCTTTACGACAACGAGGTCGTCAGCATTTTGGGGCAGTCCGGCTCGGGTAAATCCACCCTGCTGCGCATGCTTTCCGGCCTGATCGCGCCGGATCTGGGCACCGTGATGCTGGGGGATAAAAAAGTCTCGGGGCCGAATCCGCAGATCAACATGGTGTTCCAGACCTTCGCCATTTTCCCGTGGCTGAACGTCTACCAAAATATCGCCTTCGGGCTGCAGGCGCAGGATCTGCCGCCGCAGGTGGTCGAAGCCCAGACGCTGAAAATGCTCGATCTGGTCGGGCTCTCGCCCTACCGCGACGCCTACCCGCGCGAGCTTTCCGGCGGCATGCGCCAGCGGGTCGGCTTCGCGCGCGCACTGGCGGTAGAACCGATGCTGCTGTTGCTGGACGAGCCCTTTTCCGCGCTGGACGTCTATACCGGCGAACACCTGCGCAGCGATCTGCTGCGTATCTGGAGCACGCGCCAAATCAAAACCCGCTCCATCGTGCTGGTCACCCACAGCGTAGAGGAGGCGGTGATGATGTCTGACCGCGTCCTCCTGCTGGGCGCCGGCACCCTCGACGGCTGCTATCACATCACGCAGCGCCGCGAGGCGCGCACCCGCGAGGGGATGCAGCCGCTGACGGACAAAATCAGCGAGACGCTCAGCCGGCAGATCGCCGCCGCGCACTGAGCGCCGCCCTGGCCTGGCGGGACGGAACCCCGCCAACTTAACTACCTGTTTATCAAGAGTTACCCCGCCACGGGTGGCTCATGATAAGCGGATAATACATCGAGTTATTATCATGCATTTCATTCATACACTGCTGACGCTGCTGACCGCGTCCGTCCTGGGCGCCGCCATCGGCTACGAAAGACAGTTCCGCCAGCGCACCGCCGGGCTGCGCACCAACACGCTGGTGGCCACCAGCGCGGCGATCTTCGTCCATCTGGCCATGACCATCGACGGCAGCGGCGGCGCGGTGCGCGTCATTTCCTACGTGGTCTCCGGCGTCGGCTTTCTCGGCGCCGGGGCCATCATGAAAGAAGGGATGAACATCCGCGGCCTGAACACCGCCGCCACGCTCTGGGGCTCCGCGGCGGTCGGCGCCTGCGCCGGCTGCGGCCTGTACGGCGATGCGCTGGCCGCCACGCTGTTCGTGCTCGCCGCCAACACCCTGTTGCGCCCGCTGGTCAATATGGTCAACAAGCAGCCCTTCAATGACGTTAACGGCGAGTCTACCTACCAGATTTGCGTCATTGCCTTCGAGCATGAGCAGCGTGAGGCGCTGGCCAAATTCAAACAGGTGCTGCAAGGGGAAAACTGCTTTATCTCGCATCTGGATATCGAACCCTTCGGCGACGACGACGTGGAGATCACCGCCACGCTGATGCCGGCCTCCGTCACCACGCCGGTGCTCGACCAGACCATCAATAAATTGCTGAACGACAGCATGATGAAACAGGCCTATTACAGCCGCATCGCCGGCTCCGGCTGATGCCTTTCACTTCCAGGGAGATCAACCATGAAAACCATGCCAAAGCTGGCTCATCTGACGATGTTCAAGGACATTGTCCACTGTGGAAGCTTGCACGAGGCCGCGAAAAAGCTGGCCATCTCGCAGCCGACGCTCAGCCGGGTGCTGAAAGAGCTGGAAATGACCATCGGCGCGCGGCTGCTGGAGCGCAGCAACCGCGGCGTGCGCCTGACGGCGGTCGGCGAGCTGTTTTACCGGCGAATAGACGCCGCCACCAATCAGTTGCTCAACGCGTTTGACGAGCTGCGCGGCATGAGCGCTGACGGCGAGAAGCGCCTGCGGGTGGGGATGAGCGTCGATCCGCTGCTATGCTACCTGCCTCAGGTGCTCGAAGGCTTCAACCGCCGCTACCCGCATACCCGGGTGACGGTGGTGGAGGACGGCCCGGAAGGCCTGCTGGCCCGGCTGCGAAACTGCGAGCTGGATTTGGCGGTCAGCAGCCTGAACGGCGCGGCGGGCGGCGCCGATCTGGCCATGCAGGCGCTGAAAAGCGAGCGCTTCTCGCTCTATCAGGGAGGCGATCTAACCGCAGCCGGGCAGCCGCCGGCCGAGGCCAAATGGGTGGTGCCGCGCTCCTGCTCGGTGGGGCATGCCGCCATCCGCGAGATCGCCGAACGCTACACGCCACACGGCCAGATCGTCGAGACCGACTCCTTTCTGGCGACCTGGTGCCTGGTCAGGCAGCAGGGCTATATCGCGCTGCTGAGCGATCGGGTGGTCGCGCACTACGCCCCGCAGCTGCACCTGCAGAAAATCCCGACGCAGGAGATAGACATCAGCGCGCGCTTTTACGTCTTTACCCGCCATGAGCCGGCGACGCCGCCGCTCAGCGCCGCGTTTATCCACCTGCTGCAGGCCATGCAGACGGCCTGAGGAGACAGGCCGTCGCCCGCCGGCGGCCGAATCTCTTCTCCAGGCCGCCAACCGCTTACCCCGCCAATCCAACCGTTCACCCGGCGAATCTGACCGCTGACCGAAATACGCCTGTCTTCCCCCCTTACCCCCGGCGATGATGAGCTGTTCCTAAACCCGCCTTACCTCGGGAAAGACGCTACGGCTCACCGCGCCACTCTGACATCTCTTACAAGCGGATGAGTTCATTCATATTTTGCAGACTGGAATTAAGGATACCTCATGAAACGAGAGGGGATTTTAAAGCACATTCCGTGGATGCTGCTGGGGATACTCGGCGCAGCCTGCCTCGGCGTGGTGGCGCTGCGCCGCGGCGAACACATCAGCGCGCTGTGGATCGTCGTCGCTTCGGTGGCGGTGTATCTGGTGGCCTACCGCTACTACAGCCTGTACATCGCCACCAGGGTGATGAAGCTGGACGCCGGCCGCGCCACCCCGGCGGTGGTCAACAACGACGGCCTGAACTACGTGCCGACCAACAAGAACGTGCTGTTCGGCCACCACTTCGCCGCCATCGCCGGCGCTGGGCCGCTGGTGGGGCCGGTGCTGGCCGCGCAGGTCGGCTACCTGCCCGGCACGCTGTGGCTGCTGGGCGGCGTGGTGCTGGCGGGGGCGGTGCAGGATTTTATGGTGCTGTTCATCTCCTCGCGCCGCAACGGCGCCTCGCTCGGTGAGATCATCAAAAAAGAGATGGGGCCGATACCAGGCACCATCGCGCTGTTCGGCTGCTTCCTGATCATGATCATCATCCTGGCGGTGCTGGCGCTGATCGTGGTGAAAGCGCTGGCGGAAAGCCCGTGGGGGGTATTCACCGTCTGCTCCACCGTGCCGATCGCGCTGTTTATGGGCATCTACATGCGCTACCTGCGCCCCGGCCGCGTGGGTGAAGTGTCAATCATCGGCATCGTGCTGCTGGTGGCCGCCATCTGGTTCGGCGGCGTGGTGGCGCACGACCCGTACTGGGGCCCGGCGCTGACCTTTAAAGACACCACCATCACCTTCACGCTGATCGGCTACGCCTTTGTCTCCGCCCTGCTGCCGGTGTGGCTGATCCTGGCGCCGCGCGACTACCTGGCCACCTTCCTGAAAATCGGCGTGATCGTCGGGCTGGCGATCGGCATCGTGATCCTCAACCCTGAGCTGAAAATGCCGGCGGTCACCCAGTTCGTCGACGGCACCGGCCCGGTGTGGAAAGGTACCCTGTTCCCGTTCCTGTTCATCACCATCGCCTGCGGCGCGGTCTCCGGCTTCCATGCGCTGATCGCCTCCGGCACCACGCCGAAGCTGTTGGCCAATGAGACCGACGCGCGCTTTATCGGCTACGGCGCGATGCTGATGGAGTCCTTCGTCGCCATCATGGCGCTGGTGGCGGCTTCTATCATCGAGCCGGGCCTGTACTTCGCCATGAACACCCCGCCGGCGGCGCTGGGCATCACCATGCCGGACCTGCATCGCCTGGGCACCGAAGACGCGCCGATGATCATGGCTTCGCTGAAGGACGTCACCGTGCACGCGGCGGCGGCGGTCAGCTCCTGGGGCTTCGTCATCAGCCCGGAACAGATCCTGCAGACCGCCACCGACATCGGCGAACCTTCGGTGCTGAACCGCGCCGGCGGCGCGCCAACGCTGGCGGTGGGCATCGCCCACGTGTTCCACCAGATCATTCCCGGCGCCAACATGGGCTTCTGGTACCACTTCGGCATTCTGTTCGAGGCGCTATTCATCCTGACCGCGCTGGACGCCGGCACCCGCTCCGGCCGCTTTATGCTGCAGGATCTGCTGGGCAACTTCGTGCCGTTCCTGAAGAAAACCGACTCGTTGGTGGCCGGCATCGTCGGCACCGCCGGCTGCGTCGGGCTATGGGGCTACCTGCTGTATCAGGGCGTGGTGGATCCGCTCGGCGGCGTGAAGAGCCTGTGGCCGCTGTTCGGCATCTCCAACCAGATGCTGGCCGCCGTGGCGCTGGTGCTGGGCACCGTGGTGCTGATTAAGATGAAGCGCACCCAATACATCTGGGTGACCGTGCTACCGGCGGTGTGGCTGCTGATCTGTACCACCTACGCGCTGGGCCTGAAGCTGTTCAGCGACAACCCGCAGCTGGAAGGCTTCTTCTTCCTGGCCGGCGAGTACAAGCGCAAGATCGCCGAAGGCGGCGCCGAGCTGAGCGCCCAGCAGATCGCCAACATGAACCACATCGTGGTGAACAACTACACCAACGCTGGGCTGAGCATTCTGTTCCTGCTGGTGGTGTACAGCATCATCTTCTACGGGGTGAAAACCGCGCTGGCGGCGCACAAAAACCCGAAACGCACCGACCAGGAAACGCCTTACGTACCGGTGCCGCAGGCCACGCCCGCCGACGGCGTAACTGAGGGGGAGGTCAAAGTTTCGACCCAGCATTGATGTGATTTAACGGATACCCTGCATAATAACGTTAAGTAGTACCCAAAGCCGCACGGCCTGCGTATCGCAAGATGCCAGGCGTGCGGCGCGATGCAATCGAGATACCCGGGGCGACCCGGAGGTGGGGCATCCCTGCGGGAACCCCATCCCCCGGCTTCCCCTAATATCAGGCTTAAGCAAGCGCTGTAGTGATGCAGGGTAAAGTTGGAGAAGGCTTATGTTCGGAAATCTCGGCCAGGCGGGGAAATATCTCGGGCAGGCGGCGCGCATGTTGGTGGGCGTGCCTGACTACGATACCTACGTCCAGCACATGAAAGACAACCACCCGGACAAGCCGGTGATGACCTATAAAGAATTTTTCCGCGAGCGCCAGCAAGCGCGCTACGGCGGCGACGGCAAAGGCGGCATGCGCTGCTGTTAACCCGCAGTCACAAGGACCCGTATGAAACCCATCGCAGTCACCATCCTGACCGGCTTTTTGGGCGCCGGCAAAACCACCCTGCTGCGCCACATCCTGAACGCCGAACACGGCTATAAAATCGCGGTCATCGAGAACGAATTCGGCGAAGTGCCGATCGACGATGCGCTGATCGGCGATCGCGCCAGCCGCATCACCACGTTAAGCAACGGCTGCATCTGCTGCAGTAAATCCAACGAACTGGCGGACGCGCTGCTGGATCTGCTGGACGGCGTCGACAGCGGCCAGCTGGCGTTCGACCGGCTGATCATCGAATGCACCGGCATGGCCGATCCCGGCCCGATTACCCAGACCTTTTTCTCGCACGAGATCCTGTGCGAGCGCTTCCTGCTGGACGGCATCATCACCCTGGTGGACGCGGCGCACGCCGACCAGCAGCTGAGCCAGTTCAGTATCGCTCAGGCGCAGGTGGGCTACGCCGACCGCATCCTGCTGACCAAAACCGACGTGGCGCCGGACTGCGAGGCGCTGATCCAGCGGCTGCAGCGGATGAACGCCCGCGCGCCGGTCTACAAGGTGACACACGGCGACATCGATCTGAGCGTGCTGTTCGACATCGAAGGCTTTACGCTGAACGACAAGCTCAACCTGACGCCGCCCGCCCCGCTGTTCCGCCGCATCCCGCAGCCGCAGAGCGACATCCGCTCAATTGTCGTGACGCTGGAGCGCCCGCTGCCGCTGATGCAAATCTCCGACGTGATGGAAGGCCTGCTGCTGGAATACGCCGATAACCTGCTGCGCTACAAAGGCATTCTGTCTATCGAAGACGAGCCGCGCCGCCTGCTGTTCCAGGGCGTGCAGCGGCTGTATAACGCCGACTGGGATCGGGAGTGGCTGCCTGGTGAGGAACGTCGGAGCACTTTGGTATTTATTGGTGTGGATCTGCCGGAGGAGGAGATTCGTGGAAGGATTGGGGGGTTGGGGTAAGATAAACCATTCCCCAGACCAACGCGGCCCCTATCCGACAAACTCAAGGATGAACGATGGCAAACAACGTGATGCTAGTAGCATTAAAGGCGCTTAACCTGTGCGCGAGCACTTATATCGTCATCAAACTGAGCACGGTATTAGCCATCGGCATCATGTTCCTTATTGTCTCTTACGCCGGCGTGGGGGACGTTGGGCTGTCCAATCTCCTCGCCGGGGCATTCATTATCCTGCCGCTGTTGGTCGTCGTCGGCGGAACACTTATCGTCTGCGCCGTCGCCGCCTATCTCAACCTAAAGGCGCCCTATCGTAAAAAAGCGCTGTTCTTTAGCCTGCTGCTGGGCAGCATCTCTGCGGCTGGCCTGCTGTTGCCCTACACGCGCGAGTTCGCGCTATCCACGGCAGCCGCCAGCGCCCTGGCGTTGGGCAGCGCGCTGGGGATTTTTGCTTTGTCGAAGGGACGGGTTCAAGCGTTGTAGCACCTGAAAAAGGCGGGTACGCGATTATGTCTTTCCCCAATACGGCCCCGCCGCCACCGACTCGCGCTCGATCAGGCTGGCCGTGAAGCTGGGGCGCTTGCTCAGCTCGCCGCAGTTAAACATCGATAGCTGGTTTAACCGGCCCCAACTATCTCCTCTACTCTTCTTGCCGCCGCACCGCCGCAGGGTGCCGGTTGCTGGCCAGATTGATGCCCAGCAGCAGCACGGCCAAAGCGGCCGCCAACGCGAAGGAAAAACGGTAGCCCAGGCTGGCGGTCATCCCCACCATCAGCATATTGCTGACCATTTCCCCGATATCGCGCGAGCTTTGCACCATGGTCATGTCTGTGCCCGCCTGATCGCCCTGCGCAGCGAACTGCATGCCGGCAGTCATGATAGCGACCGAGGTCACTCCGGAAGCCAGCGCGCCTCCCATCACCGCGGCGATCACGCCGCCGGATTGCAGACCCCAGTTGGCCATCGCCAGCCAGCACAGCGAGGCGCACAGCGCACAACCCAGGCCAACCGCGAACGCCTTCCACACCCCGAGCCGGCTCACCAGCCAGGCGCCGCCACCGCACCCGAGCACCAGCGTCACCATGCCGCCGGCCATGCCGATCTGGCCGACCTGCGCCGGCGTCCAACCGTGATCGGTTAAAAACAGCTTGGCCAACCCGAAGCCGGATACCGCGGTCACCGCCGACAGCAGCGTGAACGTCAGCAACCGCGCCGCGCCGCGACGGCGCAGCGTGCGCAGCAGGCTGGCCGGACGCGAATCGGCGCGTTCGGGCGGCAGATCGGCGTGTTGTCGGAAGCGGCCAATCGCCAGCAGGCTGACGGCAGGGAAGATCGCCATCGCCAGCAGCGCACCCTGCACGCCTACCCGGGCACTCAGCATCATCATGCCCGCCCCGCCGACGAAGAAGCCGCTCATCACCCCGGCGATTTGAATGGCATTGACGCGCGACAGCAACTCACCGCTGACGTGTTCCGCCGCCATGCCATCAGTGGCGATATCCTGCGTAGCGCTGGCCAGCGACGCGACGGCCAGCAGCGCGACGCACAGCCCTGCCGCCGCCGCGGAAATGCCGACCGCGCTGAGCAGGATCAGGCACATCGTCACCACGCACTGCAGCGGAATAATCCAACTGCGGCGGCGTCCGAAGCGTGGCGACCAGTGATTATCCACCAGCGGCGCCCAAAGAAACTTCACCACCCAGGGCAACCCCACCAGCGGCAAAAACGCCAGCGCCTGCAGGCTGGCGCCGTCATGGCGCAGCAGGGTCGGCAACGCATCCATGGCGATGCCGATCGGGATGCCCTGACTAAAATAGAGCAGCCCCAGGGTCAGCACCAGATGCCGATGTTGCAATAGTTGTCGCATGTTTTACTCCAATTGGCGCGGCCAGGCACCGCGCGATTGCCATAACAAGGAGCCGGCGGCGAACAGAGCCGCGCTGACTAACAGTAAAGCGCTGTCCAGCCAGTACAGGCCGGGGCCGGCGCTGAGCATATGGCCGAGCGCCGCCACCAGCAGCGCCGTACCGCTGGCCATTCCGCTGAGGAACAATAACCACCCCGGCCAAACTCGCCACGCCAACAGCGCCACCGCGCCCCACATTCCCCAAAACAGCCAGGCGGCAGGGAACGCCGCCAGCGGCCGGGCGGCCAACAGCAGACTTCCCGCCACCGTCAGACCACAGCAGACGCCGGTGATAAAGCGCGCGGCACGGCGCTGCGGCTGCCGTAGGCACCACAATCCCAGCCCGCTCAGCGCCAGCGTCGCCGCGCCGAACCCGGCCAAAAAATGCAGCGCGCTCACCGCCGCCGCCGCCCGCGGCAACCAGGCGTATTGGCCATAGTGCAGCGGCTGAACGGCGATGAACGCGCGCGTCCATGGCCCCTGATGAGCGGCGCTGCGCCGCATCAGCGCCGGCTGCTCGCCGCTGCCGAAACGAAATTGCTCGAACAGCGCGCTGCTGGGAATACCGCGAGTGACGCCGCCCACCGCCAGCAATGCACCATCCGGCGCGCGCTGCAGGGTTTGCGGCGTAAATTCCGGTGCCTGGCGCCGCAGCGCCGCCATCGTCTGCGCAAGAGTACGCCCGGCGTCAGGCAAGGGCGGTGCAGGTTGCGCACCGCCCATCAGCTGCGCCATCACCCGCTGCGGCGCACCGGGGCTGACGCGGTCGGCCAGCAGCACAGTACCGAGCGCGCCGAGGCCGGATAACGCGCCGGTCAAAGCGAACATCACCAGCCACGGATAGCACCAAAGCCCCAACAGATTGTGCAGATCGAACAGCAGCACCCGCAGCCCCTGACGCCGCCGCAGCTGCAACAGCTGGCGCAGCCGTCGACCATGCAGCGCAATCCCGCTGATCAGCAGCAAAGCGAACGCGATGCCGAACAAACTGAGAAACACCCGACCGGGAAAGCCGAGAAACAGGTTCTTGTGCAGCGTCACCAACAGCGTGGTAGGTGCCGTCAGGCTGACCAGCCGCCCGCTGACGGCGCTCAGCGCGAGGGCGCAGTCGTCCGGGGCGCGGCAAAAGCGAATCACCGGATAACGCGCGCTCGGCAGCATGACGTAAGGCGCCGCGCCGTCTTCACCGTAGGCTTTCGCGTCGTCCAGCAGCTGCGCCAACGGCCGTTGCTCGCCGCTCATCGTCACGCCGTTCCACCACAGCGTGAAGCTGTCGCCGGCCAGGCTCCAGCAGCCGGTGAACAGGACCACGAACAGCGCGCAGCCGAACAACGCGCCGCAGCCCCGATGCAGCGACGCCAAAGCCCGTCGCGCGACGGCGTTCATCGCCACGCCTCCAGCAGCGCCAGCGGCAGCGGCCACCACAACCAGGCGCGCAGCAGCGTGCGACGCCAGTCCGGCGCCAGCAGGCTATACGTCAGCAACGCGATGCCGCCGAACAACGCCAGAAACAGCGCGCCGTAAAGCCGATCGAGCGGGTCGGCCGAGGGATAGCCGCGCGCCAACAGCAGCGCCAGGGTAACGCCCCCCATGGCGCTGCCGAGGCACGCCGCCCATACGCGCATATTCATCAAAACTCGGCCTTGACGGTGAACATCAGGTTGCGCGGTTCACCGTAACGGTTGTTCCACTGCGGCGAGAAAAGCCCGGCGTAGTAGCGGCGATCGAACAGATTGTTGACGTTGAGCGCCGCCGACCAGGTCTCGTCGATGCGATACCCCAGCCGTGCGTTGACCAGCGCATAGCCGCCCTGGCGCAGCGTCGTCGCGCCATTGGCGCTGCTGAACGCGCTCTGCGCCTGGATGCCGCCGCCGATGCTCCACTTGCGCTGATCCCACGGCAGGTCGTAATCGCTCCACAGCCGCAGCATATGACGCGGCGTCAGGCTGTTGTAGGCGCGCCCCTGGTTGCCGGCGTCGCGGGTGTAGCGCGTGTCGGTATAGGTGTAGCCGAGCGTGACGTCCCACCATGGCGTGAGGTATCCGCGCCCTTCCAGCTCGAGGCCTTCACTGCGAGCCTTGCCGCCGCTGATATACCAGGTATCGAAACCGCCGCCCGGGTGATCGGGATCCACCTGCGGGTTGTTCTCCAGATCGATGCGGAACGCCGCGGCCGAGAGGTTGAGCGCGCCATTCATCAGCGACGCCTTCACCCCGCTTTCCAACGTGCGGCCCTCCACCGGCTTAAGCATCTGCCCGCTCCAGGTTTTGCCGCTCTGCGGCTGAAACACCGTGGCGTAGCTGGCATACCACGACCAGTCTTTGGCGAAATCCCAGATCAGGCCGCCGTAGGGGGTCAGACGCGCGTTCTCTTCCAGAGTGTCGCTGGGCGAACGCAGTTGCCACCAGCTTTCGCGCGCGCCGGCCACCAGCGTCAGCGGCTCCGCCAGTTTAATGCGGCCCATGCCGTACACCCCGTGCTGAACGGTTTTGGTCGACCCCGGCGAGCTGTAAGCGCCGATCGCTGGCTTCGGCACGCCGTGCGGATCCCAGCGGTAGACGTTCACCGGCACCTGAAACACCGAATCAAACCGTGCGGTGAACTGTTCTTCTTCGGCATGGGTGTAGCTGGCGCCGACGACCAGCTCGTGCCGCAACCCCCAGGCGTCGATCTTGCCGTTCAGGCTGGCGTCCAGCCCCAGCTGCTGATTGCGAAAACGATAGGCGCCGCCCATCAGCGCCGCGCCGTCGCCGGTGGCCGGATCGACGTTGCCCCAAGCGCCGGCATACAGCAGGCGAGACTTGGCGTGCAGATAGTCGCCGCTCAGCTTGGCCTGCCAGTCGTCGTTCAGCCGATGCTCCACCGCGGCGAACAGCCGCGTGGTGTCCCATTTGAAGCGATCCCAGTCCACGTCCAGATAGGTGCTGCGCGGCAGGTGCAGATCGCTGCCGTCTTTCCCCATCGGCACCCCGGCCATATTGGTGACGGAATCGATGGTTTGGTACTGCGCGCCGACACGCAGCAGGGTATCCGGCGTCAGATCGGCGTCGACGGTGGCATACAGCAAACGGGTTTTCTGATCCGAGACGCGATAGAAATAATCGCGATCTTCCCATGCCATCACCGCACGGCCGCGCACGCTGCCCGACGCGTTCAGCGGGCCGCCCACGTCCGCTTCGCCGCGATACTGATTCCAGCTCCCGGCGCTGGCGGTAAACTGCGCGCGGTTTTGCGCCAGTCCGTGCTTGCGCACCATGTTGACCGTGGCCGCCGGGTTGCCGAGCCCGTGCAGCAGGCCGTTGGAGCCGCGCAGGATCTCCACCCGCTCATACACCGCCATGTCCTGCGGCGAGCTGGCGGTATTGCCCAGCAGCGTCGGCACGCCGTCCAGTTCGAACGAATCGATCTTGAAGCCGCGCGCATACCACGCGGTGGTCAGCAACACGAAGGGGGCGCTGGTGACGCCGGTGGCGCGCGTCATCACCGCATCCAGCGATGTGAGATTCTGCTGCTCCATCTGCTGGCGATCGATCACGCTGACCGACTGGGCCACTTCACGCGGTTTCAGCGGGATTTTCCCCAGCGTGGTGACGCCGGGAGCCACATAGTCATCCCGCGCCGCCGCGCCGGCGGTCACGGTGAGGGTATCTTCTTTTACGTCCGTTTTGGCCGGCGCATCCTGCGCCAGCGCCCCGGTGCCGCACAGCGCGCACAGCAACGCGCCGCGGCGCATCGCGGCCGCCACTGGTGAGAGGTGAATGAGTCGCATGTTTTTCCCTGATTGTTATTGTTAAATGATAATCGTTATCAATCTAACAAAACGGCCGCCGCGACTTTTTCGATTGCCGGAGTTTCTCTATCGATCGCCGGTCATTTTCGCCTGGCAGAAACGGGCGAACCAGCCCCCCGCCTCGCGCAGCGCATCCGGGCTGCCCGCCGCCGTCAGCCGCCCGCCTTCCAGCACCCACACTCGATCCGCCCGACAGGCCAACGCGGGATCGTGGGTGACGACGACCCGCGTGCCGGGCCAGCCGGCCAGCAGGGCCGCCACGCGCTCGGCGTTGCGCAGATCCAGACTGGCGCCCGGTTCGTCCAACAACAATCGTGGCGCCCCCTGCAGCAGCGTGCGCGCCAGGCACAGCCGTTGCTTCTGCCCGCCGGAGAAACGATCGCCGTCGCTGCCGACCTCTTCTTCCAGCACGTCGGGCGGCAGATCCAGCGCCGCCAACAGCGCCAGCAGACGCTCATCGCCGATATCCGTTCGCCCCTGGGTCAGATTCCAGCGCACGCTGCCGCGCAGCAGGCGATTGTCTTGCCACATCACGCCGCGACCGCCCGCCAATTGCCGCGCCGACAGCGCGCGCACGTCACGGCCGCCGTAGAACACCCGCCCCGCCGTCGGATCCTGCGTGCGCGCCATCAGGCTCAGCAGGCTGCTTTTGCCGGCGCCCGAAGGGCCGACGATCGCCAACATCTCTCCGGCGGCACAGGCTCCGCCTATTTCCCGCAGCCGCCAGCCGCCGTGCGCCGCCGCCAGGCTCAGCGCCTCAAGCGCGATGCCGTCGTCCTGCGGCGCCGCGCCGTCCCGTTCCGGCAGCGGCAACGCGGGCGACGCCAGCGCCTGCCGCAGTTGCGCCCACGCGCTCTTCAACTGACGCAGCGCCTGATCGAGGTGAGAAAGCTGAAGCAACGGCTCCAACAAGCGGGCCAGGACAATCATCAGCGCCAGCCATTGGGCGACGTTCAGGCGCTGCGCCAGCACCTCATGGGCACCGAACCACAATGCCGCCAACAGCGTCAGCTGCAGCCCGGCGCTGAACAACAGGTGATATGGCAAGCTTTGGCGCAGCAGCGCGGCGTGCGCCCGATGATGGTCATCCAACCGTTGCGTCAACGCCTCGGCGGCGGCCGCCTGCCCGTAGCCGAAGCGCAGCAATGCCTGATGACGGGCAAACTGCATCAGCGCCCCTTCAATACTCTGATTGGCCTCCCCAAGCTCTCGCTCTCGCCGGTGCAGCCGGGCCGCCGAACCGCGCAACACCAGCATCAACAGCACGCAGGCCGCCAGCAGCATCAGCGCCACTCCCGGGCTCAGGCAGGCCAGCCCGGCGATCAGCGCCAGCGGCGTGACGACCGCGCCAACCAACGGCGCCAGCAGGTGCGCGGGTGCCGACATCGTCTGACCGATGGCCCCGGCCAACAGACCCGGTGCCTGCTCCTGCGGCGACAGCGCGCGCGGCAGACGGCGGAACAGCGCCCGCAGCAACGCGCTCATCACCGCGCCGCCGGCGAAGAAACCGCGGGAGGCCGCCGCATACTGCACCGCCAGCAAGAGAGGCGTAGCCAGCGCCAGCAGCCCTAGCCAATGGCCGGGATTTTGCTGCCAGTTCGCCACCGCTGCCGCCAGCAGCAAGGCGCAGACGCCATCCAACGCGGCGGCCAGCGCCATCAGCAACAGCGCCGGGGCCAACGCTTTCACCAACTCAAACTTCATCGTCCGCCTCCTGGCGCTCGGCCAACGCCGCCAACAATGCCGGATGATCCGCCATCTCGGCGGGCGTGCCGACCGCCAGCAACCGCCCCTCCGCCAGCACCGCCACCCGATCGGCGCGGCGGCACAGTTCCGCGTCGTGCGTTGCCACCAGCCGGGTGGCGGGCAGCTGCGCCAGCGCCGTCAGAATGCGTTCGCGATTTTGCCGATCCTGCGCCGAAGTCGGTTCGTCGGCCAACAGCAGCGGCCGCCGCGCCAGCAACGCCCGGGCGATGGCGAGACGCTGCGCCTCCCCGCCGGAAAGCGAAGGCGTATCGTCCAACCTATCCTGCAAACGCGCCGCCAGCCCCAGCGCGGCCAGCACGCGCCGCAGCTGCGCATCGTCGGCCCCGTCGACGAACAGCGTCAGGTTGTCGCGCAGCGACATCGCCGGCGGCGTATTCTCCTGCGGCACCACGGCCACCATCTGATTGAATGCCTGCGCCGAGAACGCGTCGGCGAGCACGCCGTCGAGCGATACCGTTCCGCTATCCGGCTCGCTATAACGGGCGATCAACCGCAGCAGCGTGCTTTTACCGCTGCCCGACGCCCCGACAATCGCCAGCCATTCCCCCGGTTCGACGGCCAGATTGACGCCCTGCAGCAACCAGCGTTCGTCCTGCCGGCAACCGAGATCGCTCAGCTGCAGCGCCGCCCCCTGCGGCGCCGAAGCGATCGTCGAGCGCCCTCCCCAGCGTATTTCGGGATGCGCCAGCAGCGCCCGAATGCGGCCGGCGGCCAGCGTCGCCGCGCGCAATGCATCGCCGCCGTGCCCCATCGCCATCACCGGTTGCGCCACGCTGCGCAACAGCAACACGAACAGCGCCAGCTCCGCCAGCGTGAGATTGGGCGCCAGCCAGCGGGCGCCGAGCAACAGCCAACCGGCCGACAGCGCGGCGCTGAGCAGTAATTGGGTCACGGCGCCGAGCGCGCCGATACGCCGCAGCCAACGGTGAAAGGCGGCGAGAAAGCCCCGCAGGCTCTGCCGCGCACGCGCTTCGATGCCCGCACCGGGAAACTGGCGCGCCAACAGCGGATGCGCCGCCAGCTGCCGATAATCGTCGTTCAACTGCCGAAACGCCCGATCGCGTTGTTCAAACGCCGGCCGCAGTCGCGGCGAACGGATGACGCGAAACAACAGCGCGGCCGCCAGCAAAGGTATCAGCGCGAACAGCAGCAGCGGCCACTGCACCGCCGCCAGCAGCGCCAGCGCGCAGCCGGGTACCACGGCCAGCTGCACCAACTCCGCCGGCGCATGGGCCACCAGCTGATGCAGCGCCTGAATGTCCTGCGACAGCGCCCGGGCGGCGCCGCTCTCGCCCTGCCGCACAAACCAGTTCAGCGGCAGACGCACCAGCTTGGCGGCCAATTGGCTGCGCAGCCGATGACACAAACGCGCGTCGAGCAGATGAGTGAGGTGCAGCGCCAGCGTTTGGGCGAACAGCCACAGCGCCAAGCCACCGGCGGCGACGCCAAGCCAGAAGGAATAGGCCGCCGGATCGGCGTCCACCAGCCGGGCTATCGCCAGCCAGGGAAACAGCGAACTGACGCCGGCCAGCGCCTGCAGCGCCAGCGCGGAATACAGCATGATGCGGAAAGGACGCGTCAGCGCCCGCAGGTCACTCAGCATGAGATCCTCCACGGCAAAGGCGCTTACTGTAGCCAAAAGCGGCGGACGTCCTCATCCGTAAAGGCTTTCGCCGGCGAGACTTTTTCTTTCGATTGCGTGGCTAACGCTTTTTGACGTCGCAGGGCATGACGCCGAAACGCTTGCGGAAGGCGACGGAGAAGTGCGCCGGCGTATAACCCACCTGCCAGGCGACGGTGGAAACGTGCAGATCCTGCTCGCTCAGCAAGCGCCAAGCGGTTTGCAGCCGGTGCTCCTGCAGCAGGCCGAATACGCTGGCGCCAAACAGCTGGCGGAACCCTTGCGTGAGTTTGCGGGTGTTCAACCCGGCGCGCTGAGCCAGTTGATCCAGGCTCGGCGGCTGCTCCATCTCCGCCAACAGGATTTCGCGCGCCAGCTGCAGGCGCGCCACATCGCGCGCGGCCAGGTGCACGCCAACAGACGGCGCGGCAGCGCTGCGGTTCCAGCATTGATGCAGGCAATGCGCCGCCAGCTCGTTGGCCCTGGCGCTGAACCACAGCCCGCGCTGCGACTCGTGCAGCGGGCAGGCGAACAGTTGCCGGGCCTGGCCGATCAGCGCTGCCGGCGCCGCCAGCGGCACCAATTGCGCATGCCGCCGCCCATCGAGGCCGGGCGGCAGGCGGACATCGTTCTGTTCCAGCCAGGCGGCGGAGAACTGCAGCAGGGTGTAATCGAGCGGTTCGCCGGCCTGGAACAGGTTGTTCAACACAAAGTCGTCCCGCCCGGCGGCCAGCAACAGCGAAGGGCCGTTCAGCTCCACCTGCGGCCCCGTTCCGCTTTCACAGCGCAGACGCCCGCGGCGGATCACCACGATCTTCAGCCCCGCGCGGTGGGGTTCATCCAGCTCGATGTCGACATCGGCGGCCAACACGCCGCGCCGCGCACGCAGCATGTCCGACAGCGCATAGTCCTGCGCTTGCTGATGATATTCCTGCAGTAACCGCTGGGGGGACGTAGACATGTTCGCCCTGCCTGTGAATGATGACGCCGACCGTCGACGAGGTTTTTGATAGTGATTCTCATTAGCAATATAAGGCCGGCCGTCGGGTTTGTCTATTGAGGCGCGGATGGATCAGTTACCTACCCAATACGGCCCCGCCGCCACCGACTCGCGCTCGATCAGGCTGGCCGGGAAGCTGGGGCGCTTGCTCAGCTCGCCGCCGTCCAGCATCGACAGCAGGCGGTTGATGGTCTCCTGGATCATCTCGGTGACCGGCATCTTCATGCTAGACAGCGACGGCACGGTATAGGGCGCCAGCGGGATGTCGTCGAAGCCGATGACCGATACCGCTTCCGGCACCGCCACGCCGCGCTCCGCCAGCCGCTTCATCGCGCCGATGGCCATCTCGTCGTTGCCGGCGACGATGGCGCTGAACGGCTGCCCGCCGGCCAGTAGCGCATCGACCGCCGCCACGCCGCTTTGCGCGTGCCATTTCCCCTCGACGATCAACGCCTCGTTAACCGCGATGCCCTGCTGCGCCAGCGCGGATTTGTAGCCGGAAAGCCGCTCCAGCCCGGTGGGAGAATCGAGCGAGCCGGTGATAAAGGCGATGTCGCGATGCCCACGCGCGATCAGGTGCGCCACCGCCGCCGCGCCGGCTGCGTGCTGATCGCTGAAGATGCAGTAGCTGTCGTTCAGCCGCAGCCGCCGGTTGATCACCAGAATCGGCTGGCGGTGTTGGGAGACGATCTCGTCCATTTCCGCGATCGACAGAAAACGCGGATAGATGATCACCCCGTCGCAGCGCAGATCCAGCAAAAACTGAATGGCGGCCCGCTCCTCTTCGGCGGTGTGCTTGCCGTCCGCCAGGATCAGTTGGCGGCCGTTCGCCTCCATGATGCGCGCCGACTGCGCCATCAGTTCGCTGAAGTAGTTGCCGCTGTAGAGGGTGTTGGTGACCACCAGGCCGAGGGTTTGAGTGGTGTTGGTCGCCAGGCTGCGCGCCAGCAGGTTGGGCCGATAGCCGGTTTCCGCGATGGCTTTATCCACCAACGCGCGTTTCTCCTCGCTGACATAGCCGCTGCCGGACAACACGCGCGACACCGTCGCCTTTGAAACGCCGGCCTTTTTCGCCACCTCGAGTATCGTTGCCATCTGTGCGCCGCCAAAATCCATGGGTTCAGCGCAGTCTACCCAAGACGCCCGGCGTTTGGAACGCTTTCACGCCCCTGTGCGTCGGTGCGCACTTACCCCTGACGATCCAGATCACGAAAACGAAACGCCAAAAATCA
The DNA here is from genome assembly GCF_043109535.1 of Serratia sp. LACPHL-BACT-2024-00286. Taxonomy (NCBI): domain Bacteria; kingdom Pseudomonadati; phylum Pseudomonadota; class Gammaproteobacteria; order Enterobacterales; family Yersiniaceae; genus Serratia; species Serratia sp. LACPHL-BACT-2024-00286. The sequence goes on along the minus strand of NZ_JBICNA010000006.1, from coordinate 20,052 downwards.
TAGTTCTTGCCAACAACAAAACACAAATACATGATTTTGTGAAACCGGTTTCTTATGGGCGTTTCATACAGATGGAACGACGGATCGCCCAGGCAGTAAATATGCGCCTTTGGGCTATCCGAATTGCTATCTGAGAGACGACACGCCATGCCGAAGAACTACGCAGAGATCTCGCACACCATCGTGGGCGCCCTGGGCGGCGCGGGCAATATCGAGGCCGTGACCCATTGCATGACCCGCCTGAGATTCGTGGTGAAAGACAAAACGCGGATCGACACCCCGGCTCTGAAAGCTATCGACGGCGTGCTGGGCGTGGTGCACAGCGGCGAGCAGTGCCAGGTGATCATCGGCAACGAGGTGGCCAAGGCCTATCAGGCGGTGCTGGCGCTCAGCATGCCGGGCGCGGCGGCCCCCGCCGCCCCGGTGAAACGCCAACTCACCCTGAAGGGCATCGGCGCCGGCATTCTCGACGCGCTGGTGGGCACCATGTCGCCCCTGATCCCCGCCATCATCGGCGGCTCGATGGTGAAGCTGCTGGCGATGATCCTGGACATGGCCGGGGTATTCGAAAAAGGCTCCTCGACCCTCGTCATCCTCAACGTGATCGGCGACGGCGCATTCTTCTTCCTGCCGGTGATGGTCGCCGCTTCGGCGGCGCTGAAGTTCAAAACCAACATGTCGTTGGCGATCGCCATCGCCGGGGTGTTGGTGCATCCCAACTTTATCGATCTGATGGCCAAGGCGGCACAGGGCCAGGCGGTGGAATTCGCCTTCATCCCGGTGACGGCGGTGAAATACACCTACACGGTGATCCCGGCGCTGGTGATGACCTGGATCCTGTCGCACATCGAACGCGGGGTGGATCGCATCACCCCGGCGGTGACCAAGAACTTCCTCAAACCGATGCTGATCGTGCTGATCGCCGCGCCGATCGCCATTCTGCTTATCGGGCCGCTCGGCATCTGGATCGGCAGCGGCATCTCTGCGCTGGTCTACACCGTGCACGGCTATTTGGGCTGGCTCTCCGTGGCCATCATGGGGGCGATTTGGCCGCTGCTGGTGATCACCGGCATGCACCGGGTGTTCACCCCCACCATCATCCAGACCATCGCCGAGACCGGCAAAGAAGGCATGGTGATGCCTTCGGAGATCGGCGCCAACCTGTCGCTGGGCGGCGCTTCGCTGGCGGTGGCGCTGAAAACCAAGAACCGCGAGCTGCGCCAGACCGCGCTGGCCGCCGCCGCCTCCGCCATCGTGGCGGGGATTTCCGAACCGGCGCTGTACGGCGTGGCGGTGCGCCTGAAACGGCCGCTGATCGCCAGCCTGATCAGCGGCTTCGTCTGCGGCGCGGTCGCCGGCATCGGCGGGTTGGCCAGCCATTCGATGGCCTCGCCCGGGCTGTTCACCAGCGTGCAGTTCTTCGATCCGGCCAACCCGATGAGCATCGTGTGGGTGGTGGCGGTGATGGCGCTCTCCGTAGTGCTGTCGTTCGCGCTCACGCTGATGCTGGGCTTCGAGGATCTGCCGGAAAACGCAGCCGCACCCGGCCAAACCGCACCGGCGGCGAACGCCGCCAGCGCAACGCATTGAGACACCAGAGGATTGCATGTCCGATTCAACATTCCCGACAGGATTTTTATGGGGCGGCGCTTTAGCCGCCAACCAGGCGGAAGGCGGCTATCGCGAGGGCGGCAAAGGGCTGACCACCGTCGATATGATCCCGCACGGCCCGCACCGCATGGCGGTCAAACTCGGGCTGGAGAAGCGCTTTAGCCTGCGCGACGACGAGTTTTACCCCAGCCACGACGCCATCGATTTCTACCACCGCTACCGCGACGACATCGCGCTGATGGCGGAGATGGGCTTTACCGTGTTTCGCACCTCCATCGCCTGGAGCCGGATTTACCCCAACGGCGACGAGCTGACGCCCAACGCCGAAGGCATCGCCTTCTACCGCAGCCTGTTCGAAGAGTGCCGCCAATACGGCATCGAGCCGCTGGTGACCCTGTGCCATTTCGACGTGCCGATGCATCTGGTGACCGAATACGGTTCCTGGCGCAGCCGCAGGATGGTGGAGTTCTTCACCCGCTACGCCCGCACCTGCTTCGAAGCCTTCGACGGGCTGGTGAAATACTGGCTGACCTTCAACGAGATCAACATCCTGCTGCACAGCCCGTTCTCCGGCGCCGGGTTGGTGTTTGAAGCGGACGAAAACCCCGAACAGGTGAAATACCAGGCCGCACACCACGAACTGGTGGCCAGCGCGCTGGCGACGCGCATCGCCCACGAAGTGAACCCCGCCAACCAGGTGGGCTGCATGCTGGCCGGCGGTAACTTCTACCCGTGGTCCAGCAAGCCGGAAGACGTGTGGGCCGCGCTGGAGAAAGACCGCGAGAACCTGTTCTTTATCGACGTGCAGGCGCGCGGCGCTTACCCCTCCTACGCCGCCCGCGTCTTCCGCGAGAAAGGCGTGAGCATCGCGATGGCGCCGGAAGACGCCGACATCCTGAAGCACACCGTCGACTTCGTCTCCTTCAGCTACTACGCCTCGCGCTGCGCCTCCGCCGACATGAACGACAACAACAGCAGCGCCGCCAACGTGGTGAAATCGCTGGCGAACCCGCACGTGCCGCGCAGCGACTGGGGCTGGGGCATCGATCCGCTGGGGCTGCGCATCACCATGAACATGATGTACGACCGCTACCAAAAGCCGCTGTTCCTGGTGGAAAACGGCCTGGGCGCGCACGACGAGTTCAATGCAGCAGGCGAGATTGAGGACGACTACCGCATCAGCTACCTGCGCGAACACATCCGCGCCATGGCCGACGCCATCGCCGACGGCGTGCCGGTGCTGGGTTACACCACCTGGGGCTGCATCGACCTGGTGGCAGCCTCAACCGGCGAAATGAGCAAGCGCTACGGCTTTGTCTACGTCGACCGCGACGACCAGGGCAACGGCACCCTCGCCCGCACCCGCAAGAAATCGTTCTGGTGGTATAAAAAGGTGATCGCAAGTAATGGGGGGGATTTGGGGTAGGTTTGGGCGGTGGGGTTGGGGGCTGAAATTCGTTTAAGCTGCCCCAGCTTTTGTTCCGCTTTTCGTTGCAACATGGCAAAGAACACCACCGCGGTAGTACCCCAGCTCTCCGGCACAAACTCATCTGAAAAATGCTCCGCCATGCCCTCGTTTATACGCCCCGCATAGGTGGCCTGAAATTTTTTGGCTTCCTCGAGGATATCGCGGATGACCTGGCTACCGTTTTGCTCAAGGAAGCCGTCAATCACCCCCTCGGCCGTTTCGGCATCAGTAAACAGATCATAATCCTGACCGAAGTAAATACTGAATAAGCTACTGAGCTCGCTAAAGTGATTGCGAATCATGATGGTGCTCAAAGCGCTTTCACCGCAGCGCTTCTGGCCTGTTGCAGGAATGCGGAAACCGTGGTTCCCCATAGCTGCGGGCTGAAGGTAAAGCCGAAACGTTGGTTGAATAATGACTCCACATTATCCTGCGCCAGTAGCTCATCGATCTCATTGACCAAAGCCTCACACTGCTGATGAGTCGCCAGACGAATGTACTCTGCGATCAGCGCAGTAATATCGCCCTCTGCATTTATCAGGTCATAGTCTTGACCAAAATAAACGACGATCAGTTTATCAAGTTCGCTGGTTTTCATCGGCTTATCTCGCAGGGAAAGCGCTAAGGATAAAGTAAGGTTTGCCACTACTGCGTATGAGCTCAATTACAACACCAGACCGAGATCCAAGCTCGAATAACTCGGCATCCTCTACGTTAATTAAAGCTGCCCAGCTTTTGTTCCGCTTTTCGTTGCAACATGGCAAAGAACACCACCGCGGTAGTGCCCCAGCTCTCTGGCACAAACTCATCTGAAAAATGCTCCGCCATGCCTTCGTCTATACGCCCTGCATAAGTAGCCTGAAACTCTTTAGTCTCCTCGAGGATATCGCGGATGACTTGAGTGCCATTTTGCTCCAGGAAGCCGTCAATCACACCCTCGGCCGTTTCGGCATCAGTAAACAGATCATAATCCTGACCGAAGTAAATACTGAATAACTTACTGAGTTCGCTGAAGTCTCCGTGCAATCTCATCATTACCTCAAAAGTCGGGAAACGCTGTCAGTATGAAGTAGGGTTTACCTTGAAACTGCTGATAGTGCAACACGACCTTTAATCGCGATGTTCTCACTAATTGCGTTGAATTTTTACTCAGGCCATAACCAATATCGCTGGACATAATATGGGTCAATTCAAGATTTGGTCTTCCCGCAGGATTCGTGGCCCACAGTTTTATCCACTCTTTATTTGCTTTTAACGCCGAGCTGACGGCGACTTCCGCGGCCCCTAATGATTTAAACGAAGAGGCCTTGTTCACTCGTGGATTTTTTAAACGCTCTAACAGTTGCTCTTTCGTCACCCCAACATGGCGTTTAATGGTATGCCCACCCGGTTTCATCCCAGTAGGGGACTCGTGCTCAACCAGCTTAACTCGCCCCATGCGCACAGATGCCACTCGGGCTGCGCCAACCGCTCCGGCAAAGACAAAAGGCACTGCAATATCGACCGTTAAACCGACGTTATAAGCCGTTTCCCGATCGGCACCCAATGCTTGTGCCAACACAACGGCAGACTGATAAGTGTCAGTCGTCGTTGGCTGCCCGGTAATCATCTGATTGGAAGCGGCCTTGATGCTGTCCAGGCTATGCGTTCCCACCACCACGCACCCGACTTTGGTGATAAACGTCGGATCCGGCGCATAGCACAATACCCCCGCCCCCATCAGCTCAACGACACCACCGGCAAGCCCCAAACCGCCAAGCAGACGGTTACTGAGCGTTTCACCTTCAGTGACACTCTCATCAGACAGCACCGCCGCAAGCTGCACCGGCGACAGGGCAATACGCAACTCATCTTCATTCGCCATGTTCGTTCATTCGTGAATTAGCAAAGCCGTATGATTAACATAAGCTCTAGAAAGGATAAATACTGGAACGGTTAACGTCCCGCGATCGCGAATAAAGCTTATCCACCATAATATTCATTTAGCGACGGCATGTACTATTTAATATATTCCCGGTGTATATATAGGCAATATTTTCAGTATCTAAGACTACTGTGAATAACTGCGATCTGTATTCCAATCCTAAAAGTAAATTAACTGTAATTCCATACAGATTATTTTTTTCTTTTACTGATAACGCTATAGTTTTTCCGCTGCGGCAAAATCCGCAGCCGGAGTTAGCGTTCCGAACACTTACACAAGGCAGCATTATGTATATAATGTTGGGGCTTTAAACATCCAGAATTATGGTGGCCCAAGTGGGGGCTTCGCAAGAAGCGCCGGTTTCCTTCGTGTCCGGTAACGCTAACTCCGCTTGGGCTACCACCATGGGTTTAGCGTCTCATGTGGTAGTACGCATACTACACACTAAGGATAAAGACACATGGAAAATGTCGCCATCACCGAAAACACCACAAGTACCCTCACCCTCTACCGCCAACTGTTTAACCATTTCGAGCTTAGCGCACTTAATCCCACAGATCTCTTAGACCTGGCCGCACTCTCTGCCGAGCAAGCGGAAGGTCTGTGCCACGGGCTGATGCTGTTCGGCCAGTTACTGCAAAAGCACCCACAGTTGGACACTGAAGGCTGGGAGCAGATGAATCGCTACCTCAACGCCACGGCACATCTGGTTCCTGCGCTGTGTAACCTTTATGGGCGGGCGTTGCGGGAGATGGAAACCTGCGGCTAACGTAAATGACAATCAGGGCGATGCTCATCGCCCTTCGTAATCACGCTTTTCCAATAGATCTGACTGACATATCACAACAAAAGCATTCATCAAGGTAGGCATTCCCTCCCCTACCTGGCATAGTTAACGCATTCGGTAAATCGATGAGTTAACTGCTGGGTATTGATGCATACTGCTCTCGTCAGCAAGCACATTACTCAGAGTCTGCTCGGTAATGTGAGGACGTGGTTTTGGCAACTGCAATAGAGGCGTTATCTTCAAAAGAATTCGTTTTAAAAGCCATCGAAGAATATAAAAAAATTGGCCGAGATGAATTCTTAAAAAAACATAAAATAAAGAAATTTAAAAAACAAACCCTTCTTTATAATGGCGAGAAGTACGATATCCGCGGCATTGCCGCTAGAGCATACAGTGAGCAGCATGGCTATCCGTTAAAGGGAATAAATGCCGATAGCGGCACGGAAAAAGCCATCCAATATCTCAAAGATCTCGGTTTTGAGCTCGTCGAAACACCGCATCCTTTTGACTACTTAACCGAAGGCAAGCTGTACACACGCAAAGCGCTTATCGAGCTCTACGGTGGGCAGCTGCAAGGCGGTATCTGGACCCCACGGGAATTCCCGGTGATCTTTATCTTCACCGGAGAAAGCGGTGAAACCTACGGCTACAAAGATGGATGGACAGCCGAAGGCAGCTTCTCTTATACGGGAGAAGGCCAAAAAGGCCCTATGGAATTTATTCGGGGTAATAAATCCATCCGCGACCATAAAAAAGACGGCAAAGACATCTTCCTGTTCGAAGACAACAAGAAAGAAAAAGGCGTTCGCTATCTTGGCATGTTTGAGTGCGACTCTTGGGATCACATTCAGTGCTTAGACTTCGAAAATAACATGCGGCAAGGCATTACCTTTAACCTGTTCAAAGTCTCGTCACTGCACGCGGTTGAAGAAGAAGCAGAAACCGATGAAGCTGATACACAGACAGAGGCGCTCGAGCAGTTGCGCAAGAAGGCACTTCAGTCCTCAAAGCAATCAGGCCAGCGCCAACAGAGTGACAGCAAAAAATCCTGGTTCAAACGCAGCGAAGACGTAAAAAAATACGTGCTACGACGCGCTAATGGCATCTGTGAAGCCTGCGACCAACCTGCACCGTTCATGAAAAGGAACGGTGAGCCCTACCTCGAACCCCATCACACTAAACGCCTAGCCGACGAAGGCCCCGATCACCCTCAGTGGGTGGGCGCTATCTGCCCGACTTGCCATCGACGGATTCATAGTGGGGTGGATGGGAAAGAGGTGAATAAGAAGTTGATGGTGAAGTTGGAGTTGAAAGAGGCAGCTACCGGTTAAAAGTTGCCTACAACAGCGTGCTACCTGTCAACTTCAAAACCGAGTTTGTGCAGTATCATAGGAATAATAAGGAAAAACAGGGAACCTCAGCATGTCAGTACCTACCTACGACCAATTCATCGAGCCAGTGCTTCGCTTTTTGGCAACTAAGCCCGAAGGCGCACTTGCTCGGGAAGTGCAAGATGCAGCAGCAGACATACTCAACCTAAACGAAGAACAACGGGCAGAGACTATTGCCAGCGGCCAATTGGTTTATAAGAACCGTACCGGCTGGGCTCACGATCGTTTGAAACGTGCTGGGCTCTCGCACAGCTTATCCAGAGGCAAATGGTGCTTAACCGCCAAAGGCATCGACTGGTTAAAGCAGCATCCAAACCCGCTCACTGCAGCAGAAGTCGAGCATCTCGCTTTGGCTTATACCAACGTCAAACTTCAACAAAATAGTGATGCGGTGGATTTGGACCCGGTTACAGAGCCCCTTCTCACTGAAGCGATGTTAACAAATAGCCCAGACGATCGCCTGGAGCAATCAATCAAAGAGATCCGTGATGCGGTTGCAACGGAACTGCTGGAGAATCTAAGCCAGGTATCCCCAGGCCGCTTCGAAGTTATCGTGTTGGATGTGCTGCACCGTTTAGGCTACGGCGGCCACCGCGATGATTTAAAGCGTGTCGGAGGCAGCGGTGATGCGGGGATTGATGGCGTAATTTCTTTAGACAAGCTCGGCTTAGAAAAAGTGTATGTGCAAGCCAAACGCTGGCAAAACACCGTAGGCCGCCCTGAGTTGCATGCATTCTACGGTGCACTTGTGGGACAAAAGGCCAAACGAGGGGTATTCATCACGACATCTGGCTTTACTAAACATGCCGTTGCCTACGCGCAATCGGTAGAAGGCATGGTATTGATCGACGGCAACCGATTGGTACATCTGATGATGGACAATGAGGTGGGTGTTAGTTCAACGTTGCTGAAGGTTCCTAAACTCGATAGCGACTACTTCGACCAGTGATCCCCTTGCAAAATCGGTAATTTCTTAGAGGTCGAGCACATATCTCCTGGCCGATGTGTGGCCATGCCGTATTTTGTCCCTTTAGTTGGCTTATGTCGTTTAAGATTGCTCTGCTTGCGGGTATCATTTTGCGATACACATTCCAAATGACTAGTTCAGATTTAGCGTTTCTTGAGGATTTTCATGAATAACAACGAGCAGCTTTTCTTAAACGAGCTGGATAACAAATTTTGGAAGGCCGCCGACAAGCTGCGTGCCAATATGGATGCCGCCAACTACAAGCATGTAGTCCTGGGGCTGATCTTTCTAAAATATGTTTCCGATGCCTTCGAGGCTCGCCAGCAGGAGCTGATCACTTTGTTCCGCGATGTTGGCAACCCGGACAACATCTATGCCATGTCACGCGACGATTACGATTCTGATGAAGAGTACGCTCAAGCGATCCAGGAAGAACTAGAGGTCGAAGATTACTACACCGAGAAAAACGTCTTCTGGGTCCCCAAAGCCGCACGCTGGGAAACGCTGAAAAACAAAGCCATGCTGCCGACCGGGACGGTATTATGGGTCGATAAGACCACAGGCCAAGAAATTAAACTGCGATCGGTCTCTTGGCTTATCGACAATGCGCTGGATGAAATTGAAAAAACCAACCCAAAACTGAAAGGTATTTTGAACCGCATCAGCCAATTCCAACTGGGCAATGAGGTTTTGACTGGCCTCATCAACACCTTCTCCGACGCAAACTTCAGCAAACCAGAATATAACGGCGAGAAGCTAAGCTTAAAAAGCAAAGATATTCTTGGACACGTTTACGAATATTTCCTTGGCCAGTTCGCGCTGGCAGAAGGCAAGCAGGGTGGCCAGTACTACACGCCAAAAAGCATCGTGACCCTGATCGTCGAAATGCTCCAGCCTTATAACGGCCGCGTGTATGACCCGGCGATGGGCTCCGGCGGGTTCTTTGTGTCCAGCGACCGCTTTATTGAAGAGCACGCGGGCGAGAAACAGTACAACGCCGCAGAGCAGAAACAGAAAATCTCCGTCTACGGTCAGGAGTCCAATCCGACCACCTGGAAACTGGCGGCGATGAACATGGCGATCCGTGGCATCGACTTTAACTTCGGCAGCAAAAACGCCGATACGCTGCTGGACGATCAGCACCCGGATCTGCGCGCCGACTTCGTAATGGCTAACCCACCGTTCAACATGAAAGAGTGGTGGAGCGCCAAGCTGGAAAACGATGCGCGCTGGAAATACGGCACGCCGCCGCAGGGCAACGCCAACTTCGCGTGGATGCAGCACATGATCCACCACCTGGCACCAAAAGGCTCAATGGCGCTGCTGCTGGCAAACGGCTCGATGAGTTCCAACACCAACAATGAAGGCGAGATCCGCCGCAACCTGATTGAAGCGGATCTGGTGGAATGTATGGTGGCGCTGCCGGGCCAACTGTTTACCAACACCCAAATCCCGGCCTGTATATGGTTTCTGACCAAAGACAAATCCGGCGGCAACGGCAAAGCGCACCGCAAAGGTGAAGTGCTGTTTATCGACGCGCGCCAGATTGGTTATATGAAAGACCGCGTGCTGCGCGATTTTACCCGCGAAGATATTGCCAAAATAGCCGACACCTTCCATGCCTGGCAGGCAGATAAAAATTATGAAGACGAAGCCGGATTCTGCTTCTCTGCAGCGCTGGAAGACATCCAGAAAAATGACTTTGTGTTGACCCCAGGGCGCTATGTCGGCGCGGCTGAGCAGGAGGAAGACGATGAGCCATTTGCTGAAAAGATGGCACGGCTGACGGCACAGCTTAAAGCTCAATTGGAAGAGAGTGAAAAACTGGAAGCACAGATTAAGGCAAATCTGGGGGGGTTGGGTTATGAGTTTTGAGTTATATGAATACAAAATTGAGGATCTAGGTAAAGTTATCACTGGTAAAACACCGCCTTCCAAAATTAGTGATGCTTTTAGCGCACAAGGTATTCCTTTTGTAACGCCAAAAGATATGGACGGTCGTAGACTTATAGATAAAACCGAAAGGTATTTGTCTTCCCAGGGTGTCGAAGCGGTGCGGAATTGCTTACTGCCTCAAAATAGTATTGCGGTGTCTTGTATTGGTTCAGATATGGGTAAAACGGTTTTATTACCCGGTAAAAGCATTACTAATCAGCAGATAAATGCCATCGTTGTAGATTCAGAACGTTTTGATTACAAGTATGTCTATTATTATCTTTCAACTCTGCAGGATGATTTCAAAGCAATTGCTGGAGGAAGTGCAACTCCAATTTTGAATAAGGGGCACTTTAGCCAATTTAAGGTTTCATTACCCGTTAAACTCGTGCAAAATAAAATCGCTTTAATACTTGACTCCTTGGATACAAAAATAGAAGTAAATACCGAAATCAGCCATACTCTCGAACAAATGGCCCAAGCCCTGTTCAAAAGCTGGTTTGTCGATTTTGAACCGGTGAAAGCCAAAATGGCGGTGCTGGAGGCGGGTGGTTCACAGGAAGACGCGACTCTTGTGGCGATGACGGCGATTTCTGGGAAAGATACTGATGCGCTGGCGGTTTTTGAGCGTGAACACCCTGAGCAATATGCTGAGTTAAAAGCCACGGCAGAGCTGTTTCCGTCTGCGATGCAGGATAGTGAGTTGGGGGAGATTCCGGAAGGGTGGGGTGTAGAAAATTATCGTACTTTTTGTGATTTTGTTCAAAGTGGCGGGACACCAAAGAGATCAGAACAGGCTTATTGGGAAGATGGCGATATTCGATGGCTATCATCAGGTGAGGTCAGAGATAAAATAGTCTTTGATACAAAAGAAAAAATAACGGAAGTTGGATTGAGAAATAGCATCGCTAAGCTTTGGCCGAAGTATTCAACTGTTATGGCGATGTATAGAGCAACAGCTGGTGAAATTTGTTTACTTGCAAGTGAAATGTCTGCTAATCAGGCTTGTTGTGCTCTTTACTCTAAAAAATATTCGTTCTTTATTTATTTTTCATTGTGTAATAGCGCATCTGTTATTGCATCGAAAGCTTCAGGTTCAGCCCAGCAAAATTTGAATAAAGGTATAATAGAAAACGCGGTTTTCTGTAAGCCAACGGACAGCCTAATAGAGATTTATAATAAATCGATTAATGACTTAATGTTAATGTGGATTTCGAATGTTAAATGCAATAATAATTTAACCCAACTCCGCGACACCCTCCTCCCCAAGCTCCTCTCGGGCGAAATCACCCTACCTGAAGCCGAGCAGGCGGTAAGTGAGGCGGAAAATGTATAAAGTCGATACGCCTACCAATAGCCTGCACTCTCTGCAAGAGGTCTCGTTCAGCAGCCTCGGTTATACCGAGCGCTACCATCTGCAGGAGTGGCTGGCGAAGAACCCGCAGGCGTTGACCCGCGATAATGACGACGAACTGCTGATTATCCAGAAAGAGTTCGCCGGCTTTGACGACACCAAAGAGCGCCTCGATCTGCTGGCGCTCGATAAAAAAGGCAATCTGGTCATCATCGAGAACAAGCTCGATGATTCCGGGCGTGACGTCGTCTGGCAAGCGCTGAAATACGCCGGGTACTGCGCCAACCTGCGTCAGGAGAGCGTGGTTGAGATTTTCCAGCTCTATCTGGATCAGTACGATCCCAACGAGAATCGCCAGGCGGCAGACGTCATCGCCGAATTTATGGGCTGGGAAAGCCTGAAAGAAGGGGTGCTCAACCGTAAAGGCACCCAGCGGGTCATCATGGTCGCAGCCAATTTCCGCAAAGAAGTCACCAATACTGCGCTGTGGCTGATGCAGTTTGGTATCCGGGCGCAGTGCTTCAAAGTGACCCCTTACCGTTTCGGTGAAGATGTATTTGTCGATATCCGCCAGGTGATCCCAACCCCGGAAGCGGAGTCGTACATGATCGGCATGGCTCAGAAAGAGGCGGAAGAACAGTCAACCTCCAGCAGTAGCGAACTGCAGCAGCGTCACTATCTGCGCCGCGAGTTCTGGACGATGGCGCTGGAAAAATTCCGCACCAGCCCCTGTTCACTGTTTAACAACCGGGCACCATCAACCGATCACTGGCTGGCTGCCGGGTCGGGCGTCAGCGGCGTGCCCTTTGAACTGATCTTTTCCCAGAAAGACGCTCGCGTGCAGCTCAATATTTCTCGTGGGGATGCGCTGGAAAATACCTGGCTATATGAACGCCTTCTGGAACGCAAAACGCATATTGAATCGCTATTTGGTGAACCACTCGACTGGCGGCTGCTACCAGAGAGGAAAAGCTGTCAGATTGTCTGCTCAAAAATATTTGATGGCGGGAATAAAGCACTCTGGCCCACCATTATTGACTGGATGATGGATGGCATGAACCGCCTAGAAAAAGCGATCCGTCCGAGCTTATTAGAACTGGCGATTGAGCTTAAGCAAACAGGGTTAATTACCGGGGGAGAGGAAGAGTAATGCTGAGTGAAGACGATTTAGAACAGCAAAGCCTGCAGTGGTTTGCTGAACTGGGTTGGGAGGTGTTACATGGCCCGGATATCGCGCCCGACGGTGATAATCCGCTGCGTGCTTCGTTCCACGATGTGTTTTTGCGCCCGTTATTGCTGGAACAGCTGCAAAAAATTAATCCGCATCTCCCGGTTGCCGTGCTGGATGAGGTGATATTGCGTATCGCCCATGCACAAAGCCCGGACCTAATCGTCAGTAACAAAGCCTTCCATCACCTGCTGCTCGACGGCGTGCCGGTACAGTACAAGCAGGACGATAACGTTATCCACGATAAAGCACTGTTGATGGATTTTTACCACCCGAACCATAACCGTTTTACGGTGGTCAATCAGGTAGCCATCCAGGGAACGAAGCAGGTGCGTCGCCCGGATGTCATCTGCTATATCAACGGGTTGCCGGTGGCAGTGATTGAACTGAAAAGCCCAATCGATGCCAATGCCGATATCTGGGCTGCATTCAATCAGCTACAGACCTATAAAAACGAACTCAGCGATTTGTTTATCTGCAACGAAGCGCTGGTAGTCAGCGACGGCTATAACGCCCGCATTGGTTCCCTTACCGCGAACGAAGAGCGTTTTCTTCCGTGGAAAACGCTGTCTAACGAAGACGACAAGCCGCTGTTTGAGTGGCAACTTGAAACGGTAGTTAAAGGATTCTTTAACCGTGAATTGCTGCTCGACTATATTCGCTACTTCATCCTGTTTGAAAACGACGGCAAACGACTGATTAAAAAGATTGCCGCTTATCATCAATTCCATGCCGTGCGAGAAGCGGTGGCAGCGACAATTGTGGCCTCTACCGGTAAACATTTGCCGCTACGCAGCAACATCACGCCAGGCAGTAAAAAAGCGGGCGTAGTTTGGCATACTCAAGGTTCTGGGAAGAGTATTTCAATGTGCTGCTATGCCGGGAAGCTGCTGCAACAGGCAGAAATGAACAACCCGACTATCGTGGTAGTGACCGACCGTAACGATCTCGACGGACAACTTTATGCCACGTTCTGCCAGGCGCAAGATTTGCTTAAGCAGGAACCGTTGCAGGCGAACGACCGCGACCAACTCCGCGAGATGCTTAATGCCCGCGAATCAGGCGGAATTATTTTTACCACCGTACAAAAATTTGCCCCGCTGGACGGCGAAAAAACTCACCCAGCGCTCAATCTACGCAGCAATATCGTCGTCATTTCCGATGAGGCGCACCGCAGTCAATATGGCCTTAATGCCACGTTGGATCGCGAAACAGGCGCTTATAAGTACGGTTACGCCAAACATATGCGCGATGCATTACCCAATGCATCGTTTATGGGCTTTACCGGAACACCTGTATCTTCCGAAGATAAAGATACTCGCGCGGTATTTGGTGATTACGTCTCTATCTACGATATTCAGGATGCGGTGGAAGATGGCGCAACCGTGCCTATCTACTATGAATCACGTCTGGCAAAACTCGACCTTAACCACGAAGAGCTGGAAACGCTCTCTGAGCAAGTTGATGAGCTGGTCGAAGACGAAGAGACCGATCAGAAAGAGAAAACTAAAGGCGACTGGAGCCGCCTGGAAAAACTTGTAGGTTCTGAACCGCGTATCAATCAGGTGGCTGCCGATCTGGTTCAGCATTTTGAGGCCCGTAACGCCACCATGAATGGCAAAGCGATGATTGTTGCCATGAGCCGTGAAATCTGCGTGAAACTGTATAATTCATTGGTCACCTTACGTCCGGAATGGCACAGCGATGATGTTGAGAAGGGTGAAATCAAAATCATCATGACCGGCTCAGCCTCCGATAATAAATTCCTGCAGCCGCACATCTACAATAAGCAGACCAAAAAACGCCTTGAAGCGCGCTTTAAAGATCTCAACGATCCGCTAAAACTGGTGATTGTGCGCGATATGTGGCTTACCGGGTTTGATGCCCCCTGCTGCCATACCATGTATATCGACAAGCCAATGCGCGGACATAACCTAATGCAGGCCATTGCACGCGTTAACCGAGTCTTTAAAGACAAACCTGGCGGGTTGGTGGTCGATTACATCGGGATTGCTAACGAGCTGAAGCAAGCTTTGAAAACCTATACCGATTCAAAAGGTAAGGGACAGACCACTATCGATGCTCATGAAGCTTTCGCTATTCTGCTTGAAAAGCTGGATGTGATTCACGGCATGTTTGCCAAAACACCAACCGCTGCCGGGTTTGATTACACTGGTTTTGAAGAAGTACCCCAACGGTTTTTACTCAAAGCTGCAGATTACGTGCTGGGCCTCGATGATGGTAAAAAACGCTTTTTTGATGTCGTACTGGCAATGAACAAAGCCTGGTCACTGTGCAGTACGCTGGATGAAGCCAAACCATTGCAAAAAGAGATAGCGTTTCTGTCAGCGGTGAAAGTGGCGATTATCAAGCTGACGACAACCGACAAGAAATTCAGCCAGTCAGAGAAAAACACGCTGCTCGGTAAAATCCTTGATAACGCTATTATTGCGACCGGGGTGGATGATGTGTTTGCACTGGCGGGGTTGGGAAAACCCAATATCGGCTTACTTTCAGAAGAGTTTTTAGAAGAAGTGCGTGAAATGCCTCAGCGTAATCTGGCCGTTGAATTGCTAGAGAAGTTGTTGAACGACGGTATTCATGCTCGCACAAAAAATAACGTAGTACAGGAGAAAAAGTATTCAGATCGCCTTAGGGCCGTATTGCTTAAGTACAATAACCGCGCAATAGAAACTGCACAGGTAATTGAAGAGCTTATACAGATGGCTAAAGAGTTCCAAGAAGCCATGGCGCGCGACGATGCTCTAGGTCTCAATCCGGATGAGATCGCGTTCTACGATGCATTAGCAGAAAACGAAAGTGCTGTGCGTGAACTAGGTGACGAAACACTCAAAAAACTGGCAATTGAAGTTACCTTGAAACTGCGGCAGTCCACTACGGTAGACTGGCAAGTACGAGAAAGTGTGCGTGCCAGACTGCGTATTTTAGTAAGACAGACACTGCGTAAATATAAATATCCTCCGGATAAAACCGCAGGTACCGTTGAGCTTATTTTGAAACAAGCCGAGGTTGTTTCGAATAGTTGGACTAGCTAATAAATATAAAGGGAGGGCACCTCACCTCCCATCTCTAATAATTTAGGCTTGCGAGGATAACATCTGATGAATCGTTCAACAAAACAGTTGAAACTCTTGGACTCACTTAGATTACATGAAAAAAACAATCATAAGTTCTCTATAAAAGATCTTGTTAACTCTACCGGCTACAATGAAAATAGCATCAGAAAATATATTAATGAAAAGTTAAACGGCGTTTACTTACACCCAATCAATGAAAAAGAATGGCGATGCGATGGGCTATTAAAATTATCAAATGATGATTTTATAAGAATGATGTCTCAATCTTTGAAAGCAAAAACCGTCACACCTGAGTTGAAGATATATAAAGGACTATTAAAGCGCAGTTTAGATGCTTTCATCCTTTCACTTGAAGTATATAACAGGCCAAGCTTAGATAACCGTGTTGAAGCATTTTGCATTCTTTCAATAAATGCGTGGGAATTATTGCTTAAGGCTGAATTAATTAAAGCGCTAAGTTTGGATACTGTATTCAAGTCTAGTGGCCATTCGATTAGTATAAGTGATGCACTAAATAAAAGATTACAACAGAATGATCCCGTCAGGAAGAATCTAGAAACACTAGTTGAATTACGAGATAGCGCGATACACTTACTTATCCCTGAATTACAGCCCGAGTTGTCAAGACTCTTCCAAGCAAATGTACTGAACTATCAACAGCGATATTTAAATGAAACAGGTTCATCACCGTTATCAGGCCAAAGCATTGGAATGCTCAGCTTAGTTATTGATGGTCCACAGAGTGACATCTCTATTATTAAAGAAAACTATGGGAGTATGACAGCAGCAGTAGCTGAAGAGTTTCTGGGAAGATTCAATAAAAATGCAAGTGAATATGATTCTGTAGAATTCACAATACCAGTGGACTATAAGTTAACGCTAACAAAAAATACTAAAGAGAGTGATTTGTCATTAGGCATAGGTGAGAAAGGTCATAATGCCATTATTATTAGAGAGGTCAGAGATCCCGATATCACCCACCCTTATTATGAAGGGACAGCCATTGAAAGAATAAACAATCAGCAAAGTGAGTTCTCGATCACTCGATATTCATTCAGAGCTGTAATTTGTAAACATAAAATTCAAAACAACAAAAAGTCCCCTATGCATTTTGAAATTGACAAGAGACATAGATACTCTGAAAAATTCATAATATGGTTTGTAGATAGTTTAAAACAGCCAGGGTGGTTAGATGATGCAATTAGTTATTTAAAAAATAAGAAAGGGAAAAAGATAGCTAGTTAATTATCCTAATATAGCAGCTATGCATGCACCGTCGTAAGTAGCTGCTAACTTTTCATAGTAAAACAGAGTTTGTAAACAGCTAGACAAATCATTTTAATTAATCCTAATAACACACATGGATTCCTATCAACTTCATGAATAGCACCATTTAGTTAGCAAGAAATAAAAATCATTATTAGGACGATGTTCTATTTTACTATCATATTGAAAACTAATTCGACTCCAACATAACCTCTTCACCTCGCTTCCACACAATAAACCCGGCCTCATAAGGATGCAAAGGCGTACTGACAATAACACTGTACCCTTCACCGGGGAGAAAATCATACTCATCGACTCCAGGAACACACTTCCCGGGTTCCAACTCTACCGGGGTGTTGGCATATGATTTTTCATAGACATAATGATCATTGCCATACCTCCATATGCCTACTTTTAGAATGAACTCTTCTCTTACCATTTCATTTTTATCGACAAAAACGCAGATCTTGCTGCCGACAGCCGTTGCTTTTGCCGGGCGTAAATTGACTTTATCCCCCATAGGGCAACCAGAGATAAAAAGAGAAATAAAGAGTAAGAGGATTTTTTTCATAGTGGCAGCCCTGCGCTTCCTATTACAGGTTATAAATTCTATAGAATTAATAAATTACTCTCATGATAATCTTTAGTTAAAAAATCTCATTGCAATCTAATCGGGCTTCAGCATCATGCTTTCACCTTTCTTCCACACAACAAAACTGGTCCGATAAGAGTTCAGCGGTGTTCTTACCAACACGGTGTACCCTTCATCAGCGATAAAACTAAACTCACCGATACCTGGAACACACTTGTTGGCCTCCAACGTTACCGGATTGTAGGAATATGACTTTTCATAAACATAGTCATCCCCTCCCTGTCTCCAGATGGCGATATCCAGTATGGATTCATTTTTTACGATATCGTTCTCATTAAAAAAGACGCAAACTTTACCGTCTACGAGCTTACTTTGTACTTGATAGAGGTTAAACCTGTCACCCGTTGGGCAACCCGAGATAAAAAGAGGAAGAAGAAGGAATAAATATTTTCTCATAGCGGCAGCCCTGCGCTTCTGATTATGGGTTGAAATTGTGACAATGTCCGTCTGTCCACTATCCCGATGAGTTTCCTGTTTGGCAAGCGGAAGAAGGCATTCACCCCATATCTCTTGAGAATGAAATAGTCCGCAATTATCGATGCTTGCTGTTCCATGCTGTAGTGGCGCAGCAAAGGTTTATCAAGCCGATATTGATAACTTACCGCCCAACTGAGAAGCCCACGGGTACGTACCCACATGCCCTTCTGGTGCTGCCAAACGTGTGCCATCTCATGAATAAAAAGATGCTGAGCTTCAGGATCCTGGCTCGCATAATCCTTTTTATATAATGCCCTACGAAAATACAACTCCCCATTCGGGCTCATCGCCGTGTACTGATTCTGCAACCCAAATGGCAGGTAGCTGTCGCAGTGAACCAACACGCTCTGATAGAAAATGGTGCTGCCAAACACTGAACGCGCCAGATTGACTTCGCCCGGTGTTAACGCCCGCGTGATCCCTTCCTGTTGTGGCTCCATCCTGGAATTCCTTGATCCAAAAGGGTTCAATGAAACGCCATTTTAGCCTTTAAGGTCAATCAGATAGGCCTTAGAAAAGCATCAGGAAGATCCGGTTTTTACTGAGGTGAGAAGCGCATCACCTCGTGGCTGATAATTGAAAGTAGTCATACAAGGCAAACTTCTAACACAAAAAAGCCACCTCTCGGTGGCTTCTTGTTTGCACTGTACTAACGCTGCCAGATGATAAGCTACCGCCCTCATCTCCATTAACGTAGTCACACATTCAGCGTGTTTTTAAATATCACGCCTGAAGTTGCAAGAGGTCTTATCTGTGCAAATCACCGACGGTAAGTATTTATCCTCCCGCACCTTGGTTGGGATAACCGCACACTGTTTGCTCAGTTCTAGCCTGCGCGTTGCTCTAACGGTCATCGACTTATCTTGGGGAATAACGAAATTAACTTCGATTTTTTCTGGCTTGTCTCCAAACCACAAGCCAATCGTACCTTTGGCCTGTACCATCTCCTCTCCTTTCTCATCAAAAACATAGTAACTGCCAGTGCCACTACGATTTTCTAGTATACGGATTGGACCGCTGGGATAATTATTGGCAATGGCATCATTCTCCCACAAATCTCGTACACAATATGCCATCCCTGCTGTACCCGGTGTTCCCGTAAAAGTATCCACAACTTTATTCGTACTGCAAGCTGACAAAGCAAGAAAGGACAGAAAAAATAGAGGTTTAATAGACATTTAATCAAAGCATCCTTGGCTTTATTTTGGAAATGCTTATCATATCACTGACACACCTTAATGAGAATGAATATCAATATCACATGTGTAATGCATCTCTATACGAATTTGCCAACTGATGCGCTAGATAAGCTATTTTACCAGATCGATGATGAGCCTTCTCACTGGGCAGCCATCGTGCCAGTTGCATCAGCAAATTTCGGTCAAATCAGTCTCAGTAGCACTGCGCAAGGCGTATCGCAATTATGAATGACCCCAAGACACATAACTCTACTTAGGAGGTAGCAAGGAACAAAGGCAGGGGGTTGTTTGCAACCAAATTCTAGGCACAAAAAAACCACCTTTCGGTGGCTTCTTGTTCGCGCGGTACTTAATGGTGCGAAGGCCGGACTCAAATCACCAAACAAGACACTGAAAAATATAAAGTTATTAAAAACAAATCAAGATTGTGCCCCCTTTTGTGCCCCCAGTATAAATTTCGTGAAACGCTGGAAGATTAGACTATTGCTCTGAAAACAGCATAAAATTCAACCATACAAAGAATTCGGTTAGGTTCCGTGTCACGAACCCAAACCAAAAATCTTGTTACGCATAAATTTACCGTCGCCATTTTCTGTTCGTAGCACTCATCTCTTGGACTTACAGCCCAAAAAAAAGATTTATAGAAAAACTGTTCACCCTATACACCTTTTTAATTTACCCTTTTATTTCAATGT
>NZ_JBICNA010000005.1:0-503437 GCF_043109535.1 Serratia sp. LACPHL-BACT-2024-00286 | reverse complement strand
TCAGGATACGTGCTGCAGGAACTCCTGCAGACGCGGGCTTGGCGGATGGTTGATCAGGTCGTGCGGGTTGCCGTCTTCGGCAATCCGGCCCTTATCGATAAAGATCAGGCGCGACGCCACTTTTTCGGCAAAGCCGACTTCGTGGGTGACGATGACCATCGTCATGCCTTCCTCGGCCAGATCCTGCATCACCTTCAGCACTTCGTGGCGCAATTCCGGATCGAGCGCGGAGGTCGGCTCGTCGAACAGCATCATTTTCGGCTTCACCGCCAGCGCGCGCGCAATCGCCACGCGCTGCTGCTGCCCGCCCGACAGTTCGGACGGGTAGTGGTGGGCACGCTCCGCCAGACCGACCTTGGCCAGCAGCTCGCGCGCCAGCTTTTCCGCATCGGACTTCTTCGCGCCGCGCACGCGGATCGGGCCGAAGGCGACGTTTTCCAGCGCCGTCAGGTGCGGGAACAGGTAGAACTGTTGGAACACCATGCCGGCTTCCTGGCGGATCAACCGATCGTCCACTTTCGGATCGTTGGCTTTCAGGCCGTCGACGATCAGATCGCCGCTGGTGACCTCTTCCAGCTTGTTGATGCAGCGCAGCAGGGTGGATTTGCCGGAGCCGGACGGCCCGATGATCACCACCACTTCGCCTTTGTCGATCTTCAAATCGATGTTATGCAGCACCTGGGTTTGGCCAAAATGCTTGGAGACGTTTTTAAATTCAATCACAGGATTTTCATCCTTCTTTCCAGACGACGCAGCACGAAGCTCAGCACCAGGGTAATAATCAGATAGATAACCGCCACGGCGCTCCAGATTTCCAGCGCGCGGAAGTTACCGGCAATAATTTCCTGACCCTGACGGGTCAGCTCCGCCACGCCGATCACGATGAACAGCGAGGTGTCTTTGATGCTGATGATCCACTGGTTGCCCAGCGGCGGCAGCATGCGGCGCAGCGCCAGCGGCATAATGACGTAGCGGATGGTTTCGCGGCGCGACAGGCCGAGCGCCAGGCCGGCCTCGCGGAAACCGTTATGAATCGACAGCACCGCGCCGCGGGTGATTTCCGCAATGTAGGCGCCGGAGTTGATCATGATGGTCACCACCGCCGCGGTGAACGGATCGATGCGCAAATCGGTGAACGCCATCGGCAGGGCGAAGTAGATGAACATCACCTGCACCACGATCGGCGTGCCGCGGATCACTTCGATAAACACCAACGCGATGTGGTTGGCGATCCAACCGCCGTAGGTGCGGGCAAAGCCGGCGACGAGGCCGATGATCAGGCCGCCAATCAGACCGAGGACCGAAATCCACAGGGTCATTTTGGCGCCCTCTAACAAGATAGGAATGGCGGGCCAGATGGCGCTCCAGTCGAACTGCATGATATTTCTCCCGGTGATCCCGAACGTGGGTATCAGATACAACGAAGCTCAGGGGGGGTAAGCGCCCCCCTGTGCTTAAGTTAATAGCTTGCCAAATTCACAGCTTACTTAGGTTCGGTGCCGAACCACTTCTTGTAGATCTCGTTATAGGTGCCGTTCTCACGCAGGGTCTTCAGCGCGCCGTTCACCTTCTCGCGCAGCTCGTCGCTGCCTTTAGGGAAGGCGATGCCATACTGCTGTGCTTCCAGCGAATCGCCTACGGTTTTGAACTTGCCGGCGCCGGCCGTCTTGATGAAGTACAGGATGTTTGGCGTGTCGTGCAGCACCGCATCGGCGCGCTTGGTGCCCAGCTCCATGTAGGCGTTGTCGATGTTAGGGAACTGACGCAGATCCTTGGTTTTGATGTGCTGCTTGGCGTAATCCACCGAGCCGGTGCCGCTCTTCACCGCCACCACTTTGCCGTTCAGATCGTCGATGCTTTTCACGCTGTTGTTGTCGGCGTTGACCATCACCAGCAGGCCGCTCTTGTAGTAGCCGTCGGAGAAGTCGATGGCTTTCTTGCGCTCATCGGTGATGGTGATGCCGGCCAGCGCCAGATCGACGTTTTTGGTCTGCAGCGCCGGAATGATGCCGCCGAAGTCCATTGGCTTCAGGGTGTAGTCCAGCTTCAGCTCTTTGGCGACGGCGGCCCACAGGTCGATGTCGAAGCCGACGTATTTGTCGCCTTGTTTGAACTCAAAAGGAACGAAAGCGGTGTCGGTGGCGACCACCAGTTTGTCTGCTGCGTGGGAACTTACGGCAAAGGCCAGAGAGAGTGCGGCCAGGGAGACTTTAAAAATCGACTTCATGAGAGGAATTCCTGTACAGGTTGCGGATTACCCATTTTTTATATTGCAGTTGGTGCCATGAAAAAATCGTGCCATGTTTTCAACTACTATAAAAACAAAGAGTTATTGCGTGATGTTGTGCCGTAAAGGCGAATTGTTATGGTTATGCACCAAGGTGAGGCGCCAAAATGGTGCGTAAGAATTATCTTGGTGCACGGGGCTATCATTAACCAAACTTTGGCTGTGAAACAACCGTTCTTTAACGTTTTTGCTTCAATATTGATAACTAACTCTAACTTTCATGATGCACTGACGGTGCAAGCGGAGCCGCGAGCGGCGAAAAGGGGGGCAGATAATGCTAGCGCAACTGGCTGTCTTTGCTGCCGCGCCGGTTATACAGGCTGGCGGCCGCGTGTTTTTTGTCTTGTTCGGTCTGGCAGGCGAGGCAAAAACGCACGCCGGTTAACGCCTTGCGGCGCGCCTCGGGGATCGGCTCTCCGCATTCCAGGCAATAGCGCTCGCTCTCGCCGTGCCCGAGCGCTTCACGCGCGCGCTGCACCGCATCGTCGACGGTGGAATCAATCTGATCTTGTACGGCGCCGTCCGCCGCCCAGCCGCTGGCCATCGTTACCTCCTGACAAAGGAACCTTACCGTTTAATATGGGCCGTTTTTTGTACAATGCAACGGCCGCGCAAAAGAAAACAGGCCGGGCGAAGCCCAGCCTGTTCTGCCCGGAACGACGGGCGCTCTGCAACTTTTTAGCGTTATTCGATGTTGGATTCGATGAACCACAGGAACTTGTCCAGATCGCGCGAGGCGGCGGTGAACATGTCAGCGGTATCTTCGTCTTCCACTTCGGTAATGGCTTTACGGATGTCATTCGCGACCGCGCCGTAGCGATCGGCCAGCGCTTTCAGGTGCTCTTGCACGCTGTGGATATTGGTCGGATAGCTTTTCAGCGGCGTGCGATCGTTAACCACCTGTACGGTGCCCAGCGCCACGCCGCCCAGTTGCACCACGCGTTCGGCGAAGGTGTCCTGATGCTCGATGATGGCGGTGCGGAAGCCGTCCAGCATTTCATGGACCGCGATGAAGTTTGCGCCGCGCATATTCCAGTGCGCCTGCTTGGTGATCAACGAAAGATCGATGAATTGCACGACCTGATGGTTCAGCGCCTTGATGGCGGCCAGTTTGACTTTTTCGTCCAGATCGTTACGGGTATACAGCAGATCAGAAGATTTCGTTTTCACCAGTTTAGCGGTACTCATATCAGATATCCTCTTGATTAGTCGTTGTCCTATTTCGTTACGGGATCAATTATAGCAGGGGTATTTATTTTTGCCGCACGAAAATGGCTATTGCACAAATAGGAATGGCCGAATGGCACTATTTTTATTTGTTTTTTGTTTTTGTGTAACTTTATGAAAGTTATTGTTATTTCAATTTAATGTATTATTTATGTCAGTGAAGATTTACCCCTGTTATTTTATTTTCTGCCGGCATGCGGGTTCGGCTAAATATTTGCTTTGTTATCGGGGTGTTAATTTCAAGCCTATTCAGATTGATAGCCGTAATTGATGCGGATAAAGTAAGGGAATTAACCCCGGTCTTTATTGGCGAATGATGAAAATTAACGTCGTCGGCACCAGCGGCAGCGGTAAAAGCACCCTGGCGCGTCAATTGGCGGAACGGCTTGACGTTCCCTATATCGAGATGGACAGGCTCTATTGGCGGCCCGAGTGGCAGGGGACGCCCGATGACGCGTTCCTGGCGCGGCTTGAGCAGACGCTGGCCGAAGCGGGAGGAGGCTGGGTGCTGGACGGCAACTACAGCCGCACGCAGGCGATCAAGTGGCGCGAGGTCGATTATATCCTGTGGCTGGACTACGGCTTCTGCCGCACGCTGTGGCAGGCCGTGCGCCGCGCGTGCCGGCGCGCGGCCAGCAAACGCGAGCTGTGGCCGGGCACCGGCAATCGGGAAAGTTTCCGCCGTTCTTTCTTCAGCCGCGAGTCGATCGTGCTGTGGACGATCCGCACTTACTCGAAGAACCGGCGAAAATACCTGGCGGAGATGGCCCGTACCGATGCAGGGCGCCGTTTCAAGCGCTTGCGCTCTCCCCGCCAGGCTGCCGATTTTCTACGGACGCTGCCGCAGGTTCACAGCAGCAGGCGGTGATGGATCCTCACCACCGCTTTCTTGATGTGCTGCGGCCGCTGCCACAGGCAGCCGGTTTTGTGCGCTTCCATCTGGAAAAAGATCGCGAACATGCCGTGCGTCATGTGCAGCGTTTGCGGGTGGCGTTTGATGTCCAGCAGCAGAAGGTCGCTATTTTCCGCGTGGGGATGTTCGCGGTGCCAGTCGCCCGCCAGGCCGTATTCGATGCGTTCTTCGCCGCTGATCAGCAGATGCAGCGCGATGTACTCCTGATGCATTTCGGCGCGCTTTTCCGCCGCCGGCACGGTGGTCAGCGTCATCACGTCCATAAAGATGTTGTCGCCGTCGATCGGGTGATGGCCCAGCGCCAGTTCGGGCAGGTCGCATCGGCGTAACTCGGTCAGGGTTGAAACCAGCGCCGGCGCGAGTCCGCGGCCGAAGCGGGGGTTGAACAGGCTGTTGTGAATCACTGTTATTCTCCATGTGAGCGAAAGTCCAAAGAGCCTGCGATACAGGCTAAGGGGAAGTATGCCGATTTGTCACGAGGAAAACAGTTAACCCGCCTGCATTCCGACGTTGCGGTCGGCAGGCGAGTCAGGCGATCAGGAAAGGCTTTCGAGGCGCGGCTTGGGGCGAATGGTCAGGGCGGAGCCCATGGAGGCGGCGATAATCGCCGCCAGCGCCAGCCATTGCACGCCGCTCAGGCGTTCGCCGAGGAACAGCATGCCGGACAGCGCCGCCATCGCCGGTTCGAGGCTCATTAAGGTGCCGAAGGTGCGCGCCGGAATTTTGGGCAGCGCGATGATCTCCAGCGAATATGGCAGCGCGGTGGAGAGGATCGCCACCGCCAGCGCCACCGGCAGAATATCGAGGTTGAACAGCACGCTGCCGGTTTGCCAGGCGCCGATCGGGCAGAACACCAGCGCGGCGATCAAGGAGCCGAGCGCCACCGTACCGGGGCCGTGATCGCCGCCGGCCTTCTGGCCGAAGATGATATAGACCGCCCAGCAGGCGCCGGCGCCGAGCGCACAGGCGGCACCGAACGGATCGATCCCGCCCACGCCGTGGCCGAGCGGCAACAGGAACCACAACCCGGCGATCGCCAGCGCCACCCAAAGAAAGTCGATCGGCCGGCGCGACGAGAACATGGCCACCGCCAACGGGCCGGTAAACTCCAGCGCCACGGCGATGCCGAGCGGCACGGTGCGCAGCGACAGGTAGAACAGGTAGTTCATCGCGCCGAGCGACAGGCCGTAAATCAGCAGCGGCAAGCGGCTGCCGGCGACGATGCGCATACGCCACGGGCGGAAGATAATGAACAGAATTAGGGTGCCGATGAAAAGGCGCAGCGTCGTAATGCCTTCGGCGCCCACGATCGGGAACAGGCTTTTGGCCAACGAGGCGCCGCTCTGGATAGACACCATGGCGATGATTAACAGACAGATGGGCAGCAGCGCGGAGGGCGCTCTGCCGGAAGTAGATAACGACATCCTTAACGAGCCTTTTTTGCGCCGTTCCTCAGCCTTGAGAAAACGGTCGAAACGGGGATGCGAGCAGTGTAAATGAAATGGCGAAAATCTGTCTGAGAAAAGCGCGCATCGCGGTGAAATCCGCCGATCCTCGGATGAGATGTGGCGAATTTGGTCAAAAAGTGCGCTTTTCTTAAGAATTATCTGGATATTAAATTGGTGATTTTTGTCACAGAAAGCCGTAGAATACGGCCGAAAATAGAGCGAAAAGAAGCAGATACACTGTTCTTGAAATCTTCTGTTACACGATATAAAGCTTTAGACACTCATTTCAAGGCAGAGTTTCACGCTAATTTTTGTTATATTTTCAAAGCATGAACAAATGGATGTACTTAATAATAAAACGCGTTTGAGGTGGTTATGAAAAAAATTGCATGTCTTTCCGCAGTAGCAGCTTGCGTATTAGCAGTTAGCGCAGGTACCGCATTCGCTGGTCAGAGCACCGTATCCGCTGGCTATGCGCAGGGTGATCTCCAAGGCGTTGCTAACAAGGCCGACGGTTTCAACCTGAAATACCGTTACGAGTTCGACAACAACCCACTGGGTGTGATCGGCTCCTTCACCCACCTGGAAAAAAATCGTTCTGAAAACGGTTTCTACAAGAAATCTCAGTACGATTCCATCACCGCAGGTCCAGCTTACCGCTTCAACGACTGGGCGAGCATCTACGGTGTGATCGGTGTTGGCTACGGCAAAAACATCGACAACGCCCAGGCTGGTGGTAACAAAGGTGGCAACAGCGACTACGGCTTCACCTACGGTGCCGGTCTTCAGTTCAACCCAATCGAAAACGTTGCCCTGGACGTTGGCTACGAGCAGAGCCGCATCCGCAGCGTGGACGTTGGCAGCTGGAACGTTGGCGTAGGCTACCGCTTCTAAGATTTCTTCATGCCTGCGGGCGTGAATGCGCGGCACAGGTTGCCGCGCGGATAAAAAATCCGCCTTCGGGCGGATTTTTTTTATCTGTCAGTGGCCGCCGCGCCCCGTCGGCTGCGTCGAAAAGCGTGCGCTGCGGGCATCGCGCTCATAGCCTTGCGGTTCGGTCAGTAAACCGTACAGCTCGGGGCGGCGTCCGTAAATCCAGCGGCGGCCGGTGCTGAGCGGGATCAGCGTCAGATCGAGATCGGCGCTGACCATCCGGTCTTCCGCCGCCCAGGTCTCCGCCACGATGCGGCCGTAGGGATCGAGGATCATCGCATTGCCGGTGCGTACCTCATCGTCATCGCGGCCCACGCCGTTGCTGAACAGCAAAAACAGCCCGTTGTCGTGAGCGCGCGAGGGCAGCCAACGCATCAGCCAGCCGCGGCCGTGTTCGCCGCGAAAGGCGGCTTCTATCGCCTGCGGATCTTCCGCCCGCCGCTGCCACAGCGCCTGTGGGATCGGCTTCATGCCGTGCGGGCTGCGCGAATGGGTGCCGCCGGTCTGGTGCGGGGCCATCAACACCTCCGCGCCCAGCAGCGCCGTTGCGCGCACATTCTCCACCAGATTATTGTCCCAGCAGATCAATACGCCCACGCGCACGCCCCAGGGGGTGTCGAATACGGTATAGCGATCGCCGCTGGCGATAGCCGGGTGTTCGAAGGCGTGCAGTTTACGGTGCACATGCAGCGCGCCGTCCGGCAGGCATACGGCGTAGGCGTTGTAGCAACGGCCGTCGTCGCCCAGCTCGATCAGCCCGACGCCGATCGCCATGTTGTATCGCTCCGCCAGCGGGCGAATGCGCGCCAGCGAAGGGCTGGCGGCGATCGGTTCCGCCAGCGCCCGCACTTCGGCGTCGGACAGATGGCGCACGTGCCAATAGCCGGTGATGCACATTTCCGGGAAGGCCAGCAGCTGTACCTGCTGCTCGGCCGCCTGAGCGATAAAGCGCTCAATGATCGACAGGTTGTAATTCTTATCGCTGGCGCGATGCTGGAACTGCACCGTGGCGGCGCGCAATGAGATGGTCATGGTGTCTCTCCGGTTAGGGTCTGCGTTGATTACAGCAGGTGGATTGATTACTGTATAATCAATTAAATTCCCTATTTGATAACCTGATGGAATGGACATAAAACAACTGCGCGCCTTGGTGGCGCTGGCCGAGCAGGGCAACTATCGACAGGCGGCGAGCCGGCTGTGCATCAGCCAGCCGGCGCTGAGCAAGCAGATTCAGGCGCTGGAAACCCAGCTCGGCGTTCGATTGTTCGAGCGTGGCCGACAGGGCGCGGTGCTCACCGCCGGCGGGCAGCGGCTCTACCCGGAGGCGCAGGCGCTGGTGGAACAGTACCTGCAGTTTCAGCGGCGCGCCCGGCGGGTGGCGCTCGGGGAAGCGGGGCGGCTGGCGCTGGGATTTGGCCTCTCCAGCTTTCATCTGGCGCCGCAGCTGGTGGCGGCTTTTCGCCAACGGTTTCCCGAGGTGGCGATCGGCCTGGAGGACATCCCGTCGGAGCGGCAGTATCAGTTGCTGTTACAGGGGGAGTTGCAGGCGGGGTTCGTGCGTTTGCCGGTCAATACGCCGCTGTGCGGCGTGGCAATGCTGAGTGACCGGTTGGTGCTGGCCGCGCCGGGCGCGCTGGCGCTGCGCGCCGACGATCTGATGGCGCGTTTCAATCAGCTGCCGCTGTTGCAGTTGACTCCGAAGCGCGGGCGCGGGCTGAGCGATCAGTCGCTGCGGTTTATCGCCGCTCACCGCTTGACGCCTAACGTGGTGCAGCAGGCCGGCGATATTCAGACGCTGTTGGCGCTGGTCGCCGCCGGCATCGGCGTTGCGCTGCTGCCGCACAGCATCACGCATATCGCGCCGGCCGGCATCGATATTTTACCGCTGAGCGGCGAGGAAACGGAGTGGCAGGTCGGTATCGCCTGGGACCCGCAGCGCGCCGACGCGCTGCGGGACAACTTTGTTCAGACGGCGTTGGCGATGCAACGCGGTTAGGTTTTAGAGCGGGCAATGCATCACGACGATCGGGCTCTGGTGATACTCGCTGCGGCGGCTTTCGCTAAAGCCGACTTTTTTCGCCAGCGCCAGCGAAGCCTGGTTTTCCGGCGAGATGATGCAGACGGTTTTCTCCCCCGGCAGGTGCGTTTTACCCCAGGCCAGCGCCGCCCGCAGTGCCTCGGTGGCGTAGCCTTTGCCGTGCGCCGAACTCACCAGCGTCCAGCCCATCTCCGGCGCGTCGAGCGCCGGGGTGATATCGCGCAGGCCGTCGAAGAAGCCGATGCTGCCGAGGTACTCGCCGTTCTGTTTGTCACGCACCGCCCAATTTCCATACCCCAACAGCGCCCAGTGGCCGGCGTAGCGCATCAGGCGCCCCCAGGAGTCTTCCCGGTCGCGCGGCGTGCCGCCGATATAGCGTACCACCAGCGGATCGGCCCACAAGGCGGCCAGCGACTCGAAGTCGTCCAGCCTGTGCGCGTCCAGCCGCAGGCGTTCGGTGACAAGCGTTGGCGCGGTGTTGATTACGGTCATGTTGCTGCTCCTGCACAGGGTGAAAGGCGATGAAAAACAACGGCGTTCAGTATGCCAGAGAAATCACACCGCGAGCCACAACAGCCAGGTGAACAGAAAGCCGCTCAGGCCGAGCAGGGTGGTCAGCACCGTCCAGGTTTTCAGGCCGTCGGCCACCGACAGCCCCAGATAGCGCGTGACGATCCAAAAACCGGAGTCGTTGACGTGGGAAAGCCCCAGCCCGCCGAAACAGGTGGCCAGCGTCACCAGCACCAGCTGCAGCTGATTCAAGCCGCTGACCGCCTCCGACAACAGGCCGCCGGTGGTCAGGATCGCCACGGTGGCGGATCCCTGCGAAGCGCGCAGCGCCAGCGAAATGATAAAGGCGGCGGGCACCAGCGGCAGGCCGATGGCCGTCAGCACCTCCGCCAGCGCCTTGCCGACGCCGGATTCCACCAGCACCTTGCCGAACACGCCGCCCGCGCCGGTCACCAGGATCACCACCGCAGCGGTCGGCAGCGCAGCGCCCATCACGTCGCTGGCGTGTTGCAGGCTCCAGCCGCGGCGCAGCGCCAGGAAATAGAAGGCCAGCAGCAGGGCGATCATCAGCGCCACCGCCGGCGAGCCCAGCAGCGACAGCGTATCGCGCAGCGCCGAGCCGGCAGGCAACAGCGTGGCGGAGACGGTACCGAGCATGATGATGGCGATCGGGATGACGATCAGCGCCGCCACCAGGCCGGCGCCGGGCGGGTTGATGCGATCGCTGAGCGGCGCTTGCCCTTCCGGACGCGGTTCCGGCGCCGCCAGCTGCAGCTGTTCCAGCACCTCTATCGATAACGGATAGGTTTTTCGGTTGAGGTAGTTGGCGGCGAAATAGCCGATCGCGCCGACCGGAATACAGATCGCGAGGCCGATGATAGTCAGCCAACCGATGTCGGCGTTGAGCAAACCGGCGGCGGCCACCGGGCCGGGGTGCGGCGGCAGCGCGACGTGAACCGTCAACATCACGCCGGCCATCGGCAGGCCGAACTTCAGCGGCGACACTTTGGCGACCTTGGCGAAGCCGTAGATAATCGGCGCCAGAATGATAAAGCCGACGTCGAAGAACACCGGAATGCCGAGGATAAACGCGGCGAGGGTCAGCGCGGCGACGGTGCGTTTCGGCCCCAGCCCCTGGCTGAAGCGCTGCGCCAGCGACTCGGCGCCGCCCGAGTGTTCGATCATGCGGCCAAGCATCGCCCCCAGGCCGATGATGATGGTCACCGAGCCGAGCACGCCGCCCATCCCGGCGGTCATCACTTTCATCACTTCACCGGTCGGAATGCCGCTGGCCAACGCCACCAGCAAACTGACCACCAACAGCGCGACAAAGGGTTGCACCTTCGCCTTGATGACCATCAATAACAGCAGCACCACGCCGAGTACGGCAATCAGCAACAGCAGAGAGGTAGACATGAAAAAAGCCTTTCGTTGGGTAAGCGTTGGGCACCGCGATCGCCGCGTGGCGATACGGGTGCGTTTCATTGTTATAAAATCGATTTCCTGGTGTCGGCGGCGGCGTTAGCGGTAAGGTTTCAGCCAGCCGAGCCCGGCGGCGGTGTCGCCGCGCGGCCGGTATTCGCAACCTACCCAGCCTTGATAACCGAGCGCATCCAGCCTGTCGAACAGCCACGGGTAATTCAGTTCGCCGTCATCCGGCTCATGGCGATCCGGCACCGAGGCTATCTGGATATGCGCGTAGCGCCCGGCCAGCGTTTCCAGCAGCCCGCTGATATTGCCGTCCACTAACTGCGCGTGGAAAAAGTCGAACTGAATGAACACGTTCGGTCTCTCGATAGCCGCCACTGCCTCCGCCGCCTGATGTTGACTGGCGAACAGGTAGTCGGGCTTGACCGGTGGGCTGAGCGCTTCGATCAGCACCTTGACGCCGTGCGGGGCGAAGGCGTCGGCGGCATAGCGCGCATTGGCGATAAAGGTGTCGAGATAACGCTGCCGGTCCGCGCCCGCGGGCACCACGCCGGCCATCAGGTGCACGCAGGGGCAGGCGAGGGCGATGGCGTAGGCCAGCGCGCGATCGATATCGGCGCGCGCATCCTGCTCGCGGCCCGGCAGCGCCGCCAGCCCCCATTCGCCGGCGCCGACATCGCCGGGCGCGGTGTTGAACAGCACCTGTTGCAGGCCGTGTTCGCGCAGTTTTTCCGCCAACAGCTCGGCGGGATGCTCGTAAGGAAATAGGAACTCCACCGCGTTGAAGCCTTGTTCGGCAGCGGCGGCGAAGCGCTCGAGGAACGGCACTTCGTTAAACATCATCGATAAATTGGCGGCAAATTTAGGCATGGGTCAGCTCCGTAATTCGGCAATTTCATCATCGGTCAAATAGCGGATCGGACGATCGCCGAGGGTGAAGATCAGCCGCGCCGCATCTTCCATCTCTTCGGTATTGTCCGCCGCCGCTCGCAGGTCTTTACCCGTCACCACCGGCCCGTGGTTGGCCAGCAAAAAGGCGCGGTGGGTGGGCGCCAGGCGGGCCAGATCCTGCGCCAGCCTTTCGTCACCGGGGCGATAGTAGGGCACCACCGGCACTTTGCCGACGCGCATCACCACATAGGGGGTGAACGGTTTGATGGCGTTGTCGACGTCCAGCCCCTGCAGGCAAGAGAGCGCCGTGAGGTAGGTGCAATGCAGGTGCACCACCGCTTTGCATTCCGGGTTGTTCAGATACAGCGCGCGGTGAAAGCTGATCTCTTTCGACGGCTTGTCGCCGGACAGCCAGTCGCCGTTCAGGCTCACTTTAGACAGGCGGTCGGCCTGCAGCTCGCCGAGACAGGAGCCGGTCGGCGTCGCCAGCAGCGCGCCGTCCGGCAGCAACAGCGAGAGGTTGCCGGCTGAGCCGGTGGCGTAACCGCGTTGGAAAAACGAGGCGCCCAGGCGCACCATCTCTTCTCGTGCCTGCTGTTCGATGGTCGTGGTCATACTGGAAACTCCGTTTGCGCGCGCGTGAAGAAGGCTTCATCGCCAAAATTGCCTGATTTCAATGCCAGGGAAATGGCCCGATCGCTGGCGCGCACCCAGGGAACGCCGGGGGAAATGCTGGGGCCGATATGGAAGCCGCGAATGCCCAGCGCCTGCGTGACCACGCCGGAGGTTTCGCCGCCGGCGACGATAAAGCGGCTGAATCCCAACTGGCGCAGTTGCACTACCAGCTCGGCGAACAACGCCTCCACCGCCTCGCTGGCGGCGCTACCGTACTGCCGTTGCGTTTGCTGCAGCGCTTCCGGCGCTGCGGTGGCGTAGATCAGCGGGGCAAGCGCCTCCCCGGCGTGACGCTGCGCCCAATGCGCCAGCTCGGCGGCGTAGGCGGCGCGCGCCTGCGGATCGAGACAGCGGCCGATATCGATGGCCTGCGCCGCCGCGCGTTCGCGGTAGTGCGCCACCTGCCGGTTAGTCATGACGGAGCAAGAACCGGACAGCACCGCCGCTTTCTCGCCCTGCGGCGCGCCGGCCGCCTCTGCCGAACGCTCGCCGTTCTGCGCCCACTGCCGCGCCAGGCCGATCGCGAGGCCCGAACCGCCGGTCACCAGCTTCATCGTTTTCAACGCTTCGCCCTGGCTGAGCAGATGCCGTTCGTTGAGCGTATCCAGCACCGCGTAGCGCACGCCTTCCTGCGCCAATTGCCGCAGTTTCTCGCTGACCGCCCCGGCGCCGCGATCCATTTCCGCCGCCGTCACCAGCCCGCAGCGCCCGGTGGCCTGGGATTCCATCAGGCGCAGCAGGTTGCTGTCGGTCATCGGCGTGACCGGGTGATGACGCATGCCGGATTCGGACAGCAGCTGTTCCCCGACGAACAGGTGGCCCTGATAGACCGTGCGGCCGTTTATCGGCAACGCCGGAGATACCACAGTGAAACTTTCCCCCAGCGCGGCGAGCAGGGCGTCGGTCACCGGGCCGATATTGCCCTGCGCGGTGCTGTCGAAAGTGGAGCAGTATTTGAAGTAGAACTGGCGGCAGCCCTGTTTTTGCAGCCAGGCCAGCGCCTGCAACGACAGTTCGACCGCCTGCTCTGCCGGGCAGGAGCGCGATTTCAGGCTGATGACCGCCGCCTGCGCGCTGACCGGCGTTTCGTCTTGCGGCACGCCGTTCAACTGCACCGTCGGCAGGCCGTTTTGCACCAGAAAACTGGCGATATCGGTCGCGCCGGTAAAATCATCCGCGATTACGCCGAGCAGCATCAGATTGCCTCCTTTTTCTGCGGCAAATCGATGCCGGCAAAGATTTTGATTACCGCACTGTCGTCTTCTTTACCGTAACCGGCGTTGCTGGCGGCGGTAAACATGGTGAAGGCGGTGGAGGCCAGCGGCAGCGGGAAGTGCAGCGCCTTGGCGGTATCGGCCACCAGCCCCAGATCCTTGACGAAGATATCCACCGCCGATTTGGGCGCATAGTCGCCGTCGACCACGTGGCGCATGCGATTTTCGAACATCCAGGAGTTGCCGGCGGCGTGGGTGACCACGTCGTACATCACGTCCAGCGGGATGCCGGCGCGGGCGGCCAGCGCCATGGCTTCCGCTCCGGCGGCGATGT
Source organism: Serratia sp. LACPHL-BACT-2024-00286 (assembly GCF_043109535.1). Lineage (NCBI taxonomy): Bacteria > Pseudomonadati > Pseudomonadota > Gammaproteobacteria > Enterobacterales > Yersiniaceae > Serratia > Serratia sp. LACPHL-BACT-2024-00286. The sequence goes on along the minus strand of NZ_JBICNA010000005.1, from coordinate 489,539 downwards.
GCACCCCGGCCAACAGCTGGTGGATGATTTTAACCGTCGCGCCCAGGCCGATCGCCTCGCCGATGCGGTAAACCTTGCCGGCGATGGCGTCCAGCACGGGTTGCAGGCGCTCGAAGGTGGCGTCGGCGCCGGCGGCCATCACCGTCATCTGGCCTTCCTCCGCCTTGGCCGCTCCGCCGGAAACCGGCGCATCCAGCATCGGCAGCCCGTAGTCCAGCAGCCGTTGCTCGATCTGTTTGGCGTCATCGGCGGAAATGGTCGAAGAGACCATCACCGCGGTGCCCGGCTTGAGCTTTGGCGCCAGGCCTTGTTCGCCGAACAGGATCTGCTTCACCTGGGCGGCGTTCACCACCAGCAGCAGCACGGCGTCCAGTTCGGCGGCGAAGTCGCGCGCGCTGGTAGACGCGTGTTTTGCGCCGGCCTGTTGCAGCGCCGCCAGCGCCTGCGGATTCAGGTCCGCCCCGTAGGTGGTCAATCCGGCGCGGAGGCACGAGCGCGCCGCGCCCATGCCCATCGCGCCCAGCCCAATGACGCAGACGGCATAATTCCCTGGGTGTGTCATACTGCACTCCTGTTAATTTTAGTGATAATTTGTTTTGTTGTGTTAAATGTAAGCGCTTGACGGCCGTTTATCCGCGATCGATATCACAATAATTAACAATGTGTGAGACGAATTCTTCGTACGGTTTCTGGCCTGTATCAACATTATTGTTATGTTTTTAAATAAGTTTATGTTTTTCTGGCGTCACTGCGCGCGCCGTCACGCCGCGAAAAATTAGGGCTATCGGCGAACGAAAATTGACGTAAAATCACAATTATTATCACCGCAGCAACGAGAGGGAACCGTGATACCTGTAGAACGCCATCAACAAATCCTTGCGCTGGTATCCGAACGCGGCGTCGTCAGCATTGCCGAGCTGACCGAACGGCTGGGGGTGTCGCATATGACGATCCGCCGCGATTTGCAAAAGCTGGAGGAACAGGGCGCGGTGCAGTCGGTCTCGGGCGGCGTGCAGGCACCCGAGCGGGTGGCGAGCGAACCTTCGCACCAGGCCAAAGAGGGGATGTTCAGCCGGCAGAAAATCGCCATCGGCCGGCTGGCGGCGCGGCAAATTCCCGCCAATAGCTGTATTTATCTGGATGCCGGCACCACCACGCTGGCGCTGGCGAAGCAGATCGGTGAACGTGACGATTTGACGGTGGTGACCAACGACTTTGTCATCGCCGGCTTCCTGATCGAACACAGCCAGTGCAGAATCATCCACACCGGCGGCACCGTGTGCCGGGAAAACCGCTCCTGCGTCGGCGAAGCGGCGGCGCAGGCGCTGCGCGGTCTGTTTATCGATCTGGCGTTTATCTCCGCCTCTTCGTGGAGCATGCGCGGCCTGTCGACGCCGAACGAAGACAAGGTGATGGTAAAGAAGGCCATCGTCGAGGCCAGCCGCCGCTGCATTCTGCTCAGCGACACCTCGAAATACGGCAAGATCGCGACCTACCTGGCGCTGCCGATCGCCGCCTTTGACGCCGTCATTACCGACGAGGGGCTGCCCGCCGCCGCGCGGGAGGCAATCGAGCAAGCGGGGCTTGCGTTGCTGACGGCAGGGGAAGAAGAGTAAGAACGAACCGGAATCAGGATAAAAGTTCGGTATCGATGCCACGTGCGGGCGGTTCACTTGCTTCAACGCCGCCGCGTTCACGCCATTCGCGGCGCCTTTGTTCCCACCACTCTTCGTGGAAGGCTTGCATCTCTTTCAGGCGTTGTTCCTTAACGTGCTGCTGGTAAGTATGGGGTGTTATGGGGGTTATGCGGGATTTCGATGACATAGAGGCCGTCCTTTATAAACTCTATTTTGTATGAATAATGCCCTTTTTCAGCGTGTTTTTTCAACAGGAAATCATAAATTTTAGCTAATGCTGGCCTTAACGGTGTACTGAAGATGATCCTGGCATGATACTGATAAGCAAACTTGAGAAGGGTTTCCCCGATGCCAACGACGAATAAACGTTCGCGTTGGAGAAGGGTGTAATGCATTGCGGTATAGGTATCGAAAGCTGAGCGCTGGTGCCTGCTTGCGTCGCTCAGCGCCTTAACATCATAAAACTCCAGAGAGAAAGCATTATCGAGGAGAGTAGTGTCCACATACACTGGGGCAAACCAATGGTGCATGTTTTGCCCAATTTTCTTGAAATCCAAATGATAGATGGCCGTTTTACCATCACTTTTTCTTACAGTAATCTGATACCTGTATGTGTCTGCTATCCCTGTGTGTGACTCCCTCACATCAATCTCCATGATGAAATCCTTTTTACTATTATTTTTCCTATAGTTATCCCCTTTGTGACGAACCGATTATTAACTGCGGCGGAGAAGATCCTCCAGCCGCCGATGGAGCTTATGCGCAGCGCCGCGCAAAACTAAATGCCGCTGAACCAGTTGTAGCCCTGATCTTCCCAATAGCCGCCCGGATTGACGTCGCTGACGAAGATGGCGGCGATATGTTTGGCGTTTTTGAACCCCAGCTTGGTGGGCACCCGCAGCCGCAGCGGGTAGCCATAGTCCGCCGGCAGCGCCTTGCCGCCGAAATCCAGCGCCAGAATGGTCTGCGGGTGCAGCGCGGTGGCCATGTCGAGGCTGGAGTAGTAGCGATCGGCGCATTTGAAGCCGACGTAACCGGCATTCAGATCCGCCCCGACGTGCTGCAGAAAGGTGCGCAGCGGCACGCCGCCCCATTGGCCGATGGCGCTCCAGCCCTCAATGCAGATCAGACGCGTGATCTGGCTTTGCTGCGGCAGCCGCTGCAGCTGTTCCAGCGTCCAGGGCGCTTTTTTCTCCACTTTCCCCGCGACTTCAAGCCGGTAGCCGGCCAGATCGATCTCGGGGACGTTGTATTCCGGGTAAAACGCGTTGAAGGGGAAAGGCTGGGTAATCTGATCGGGCCGGTAAGTTTGCGCCAGCCGCTGGCCGCTGAACAGCCAGGCCTGCACCCGGTCGTTCCAGCGCGACATGGCCCACAGCACCTTATCCACCCGATCGCCGTCTTGCAGGTTGCAACCGGTGAGCATGGCGATGCCGCCCAGCGTCAGGCCGGAGCGCAGCATCAGGCGGCGCTGCAGATTGACCAGCTGCTTTTTTTGGTCCGGTTCCAGTTTTGGCGCGGTTGCCCGCGGCTTTTTCTCATTCATGTTTGCCACCCGTTATCATCGCCCACAGCGTTTTGGGCACGACGATCACCATAAAGACGTGGATCGCCACGAACAGGCCAATGCCGACCATGGCGAAGAAATGCACGTAGCGCGCGAAATCGAAGCCGCCAAACAGAGCGACCAATCCCTGCAGCTGAACCGGCTTCCAAATCGCCAGGCCGGACAGCACCAGCAATAGGCCCAGCGCCAGCACGCCGAGGTACATCAGCTTCTGAATGGCGTTGTAGTGGCCATGCCGGTGGCGCAGGCGCAGCGTCAACGCCAGCCAGATATCCTGCCGCAGCGCGCCGACGCGAAGCGGCAACAGATCGCGGCGAAAATGGCCGCTGAACAGGCTCCACAGCAGATAGCAGGCGGCGTTGAGCGCCAATAGCCACATCACCGCCAAATGCCAACCAATCGCGCCGCCCAGCCAACCGCCCAGCGTCATCTGCGGCGGAAAGCGGAAATCGAACAGCGGCGAGGCGTTATAGATCTCCCAGCCGCTCATAAACATGCACACCATGGCGAACAGGTTGATCCAATGAGTGATTCGAACCGGCCAGCGATGCACCGGCCGCGACGCGTTGGTTTTCATGGCTTTCTCCGGTTACATCGGCGGTACGGTGCCGTCTTTGCCGGCGGATATGCGGGTGGCGACGCGCTCGCCCTTATCGTTGACGGCGGAGAACAGCACGATGTGCACGCCCGGCTTCAGCAGGCTCAGATCGCCCGGATCCAGCGTCACGATCGGCACGTCTTCCGGCACGACGACGGTTTTCTGCTGGTTGCCGTAGGTGACGGTCAGGGTGCGGCCGTTGGATTTCACCAGTTTGCCGACGGTGCCGTTGGTCATGGTGTCCACTTTGCCGTCGGCGGATTCCCAGGCCGAGTGCCCTTCGCCGGTGCCGCGCAGGCTGGCGGCGAACACGTGCACCTCCAGCGCTTTGAGCGTGCCGTCCGGCTGCGGCACGGCGGCGGTGCCGATAAAGCTGTCCGGTTTGATGTCGTCCAGCGTGGCCTTGGACACGCTGAGCACTTTGGTCTGATCGTTCAGCTTGACGCTGAGCGTCTCGCCCTTGCGATCGGTCAGTTGCAGATTGCCGTCGGCCACCTGGCTGATGGTGCCGCGCAGCGGCGCGATGACCTTGCCCGGCGTTTGGGCGGCGGCGGCCAGGCCGCTGGACAGCAGCAAGGTGGACAACAGTAAACCGGCTATACGATGACGGGTAATCATAACGTTCTCCTGAAATGAGTTTGCCGGGTAAGCATGGTTGAGCCATTGGGTCAGCGCCATGGCCGTTTGATGACATTAATGTCATCAAGTTTGTCCGCCGAAGCTGCTAGTATTTTTGCAGACGTAACGAGGTGGCGAGCATGCGAATACTGGTAGTTGAAGACGATATCGGCACAGGGGATTACCTGAAGAAAGGGCTGAGCGAGGCGGGGTACGGCGTCGATTTGGCGCGCACCGGCACCGACGGGTTGTTTCGCGCGTTGGAGCAGGATTACGATGCGATCGTGCTCGACGTGATGCTGCCGGGGCTGGACGGTTGGCAGATCATCGAGGTGCTGCGCAAGAAAAGCGACGTGCCGATTCTGTTTCTCACCGCTCGCGACGGCGTGCAGGATCGCATCCACGGTCTGGAGCTGGGCGCGGACGATTATCTGATTAAACCGTTTTCGTTCACCGAACTGGTGCTGCGTTTACGCACCTTGCTGCGCCGTGGGCCGGCGCGCGAAGCCGATCATTATGCCATCGCCGATCTGCAGCTGGACGTGCTGCGCCGCCGGGCGGTGCGTCAGGAACAGGTGATCCCGTTGACCAACAAGGAGTTCATGCTGCTGCACCTGCTGGTGCGGCGCGAGGGCGAAGTGCTGTCGCGCACGCAGATCGCCTCTCAGGTGTGGGACATGAATTTCGACAGCGACACCAATGTGGTTGACGTGGCGATCAAACGCCTGCGCGCCAAAATAGACCGGCCGTTCGACGTCAAGCTGATCCACAGCGTGCGCGGCATCGGCTATGTCTGCGAGCCACGCTCGTGAACGGGCGCACTTCACGTCGGCCGGTATCGCTGACGCTGCGCACCGCAACGCTGTTCGCGCTGGTGGCCGCTTTGGTGGTGAGCGGGACGGGCGGGTATCTGTATAGCGCCATGCGCCAGGAAATGACGCTGCGCAGCGATCTGCAGGTGACCGGGCGCGTAGAGTATTTCCGCCATTTGCTGGGACAGCGCTTTCCTTTGGCGCGCCTGACCGCCAATAACGGCCTGTTTGAAAACATGCTGGGCAATGAACAGGACGTGCTGATTTTCCAAATTCCGGGGCAAGAACCGCTCATCAACGTGAACCCGGCCGGGGTGGCATTGCCGCCGATCGCGCCGACGCCGGCCGGCCAGGCGCAGACGTTGGCCGCCGTGCGCGGCGGGGAAACGGCGCAGGGGGTGCCGCTGCGTGCGGCGTCGGCGATGGTGCGCCTGGAAGACGGCAGCCTGTTGCAGATCTCCGCCGCGCACGTGATGGTCAACGAGCAGAAGATGCTGGCGCGTTACCTGTGGCGCATCGTCGCGGCGGTGGCGGTGGCTTTCCTGCTGATTGCGCTGCTGGGGTATGGGGTCATGCGCCGGGGATTGAAGCCGTTATGGCGCATGGCGGCGCAGGCAGCGCAGATTGCGCCCAATACGCTGTCGACGCGCCTCAGCGAGCAGGGAGCGCCGAAGGAATTGCAGCAGCTGACCCGTTCGTTCAATGCGATGCTCGATCGGTTGAATGAAGGCTATCAGCGCCTGACGCAGTTTTCCGCCGATCTGGCCCATGAGATCCGCACCCCGGTAGGGGCGCTGATGGGCCAGTGCCAGGTGGCGCTTTACCAGCCCCGCAGCGTGGAGGAGTACGAAACCCTGCTGTCGAACAATATGGATGAGCTGGAGCGCATTTCCCGCATGGTGGAAAACATCCTGTTCCTGGCGCGCGCCGGGGAGGCGCAGTCTGCGCTGAACTACGGCCGTCTGGATGTGGCGCTGGAACTGCGGCGGGTGGCGGATTACTTCGAAGGGCTGGCGGAAGAACGCGGCATCGCGCTGAGCTGCGAAGGGGAAGGCGAGCTGAAGGCGGACGCGATGTTGTTCCAGCGGGCGCTGAGCAACCTGGTGGCCAACGCGGTGCGCTATGCCGATGAAAACAGCCTGATCGCGTTGCGGGCTGAACGGCGCGCCGATGCCTGGTGGGTGCAGGTTATCAATCAGGGGCCGCCGATCGCGCCGGCACAGCTGGAAAAGCTGTTCGATCGTTTCTACCGCGCCGATCCCGCGCGCAGCGCCGGCAATCATGCCAGTGGGCTGGGGCTTTCTATCGTGCGCGCCATCATGACACTGCACGGCGGTGAGGTGCGCGCGCAGTGTTCCGCTGGCCAGGATGCTGCTTGCTTGACCTTTAGCCTGATATTCCCTTCATCAGTTCAATGAACTGCGCGAATGTTTTCGCCTGTTGCGAATAATGCGACAGGCGTCATTCGTAAGCTTTTCCTTTCATTATTATTTCCCCAGCGCCTTGGCTGAACCTAAACTTTAACATTTGCGTCGCGGCAAGCGCGTTAATTCATCAGGCTAATGCGTATGCCGGCTATATGTGATTGCGCTCAACATTCACGTGTTATTATTTTTTTATTAAAATTTAGTTCTTCGGCCATTTTTTGAGATGATTTTCCTTAAAGTTTGTAATTTGCGATATAAAAAACTAACTTTGTGGTTTTTATCACGTCAATATATCAATGGGCGTGGTGATTGGTTAACCTTTGGTTATGGTTTGCAAGAAAAATCCTATATAACGGTGGTGAGGTGAAAAAGCGTATTTCGTGGCGTTGATTGCGTGGTTTTTCTTGCCTGCATTTGGGTGTTTTTGCGAATTAACCCGATTTAATATTTCATTAACATTTGACGCCAAACTATAAATTATCGCTATAGTGAAAACATGTGAATAAAATGAAATATAGATTTAATGACCATATTCTCTTTGACGCAGACACCAGAACCCTTAGCCCAACTGATTTTTCTGACGATCCCATATCCATATCCAGTCCTTCCAAGCGGTTGTTGCTGCTGCTGATTGCCCACCATGGCGAGGCCGTGGGGCGTGAATTGATATTCAAGAAGGTCTGGGACGATTACGGCATGGTTTCCAGCAATAATAATCTTAATCAGTGCGTCAGCAAATTACGCCGGGTGATTAAAAATCTGGGCGTCGAAGAAGAGGTTATTGTCACTGTCCCTAAAGTGGGTTTTATGCTGCGTGATGAGATTACCATCGAGTCTTATGAGGAAGCGGAAGATAGACACGATGCAGAACCCGCCGCCTCTTTGCCGGAGCCTGCGCCCGAAGCGGCGATAAACCCGCCATCCGCAACCGTCATCAACCGGGCCACCTCTTTTTTCGGTGATTCCCGCCGCGGCTGGCTGATGATCTGTGCATCGGTCCTGGGGGGCATCCTCATGGCCATTGCTGTCACCGCCTATTTCAGCGGCTCGGAGGCCCGGCAGGAGAGCTACCTGGGAAAGTCCGGCAATTGTAAGGTTTTCATGTCCTTGCCTGCTGCCTCGGCGTCGGTCAACGCCAGCCTGAATCGGGACATTCTGGCTTACGCCGCTCACCAAACGGGGGAATGCAGCGGCGATGAGTTTTTGCTGGTGGTGCGCAGCAATCAGGTCAGGGCTTACATTTCCGGCATTTCCCGCTTATTCCTGCTGCGCTGCAAGATTTTGCGTGAACATAAAATGGAGATCTGTTCCGGTTTGGAAAGCGACAATGCCGAGTTTATTAATTGACCATCGATAGCCGTCGGCCCAACGCGATTGAAATGACGGTGGATATGACAAAAATATTACAGCATTGAAATTGAACGTTCGATTTTCATTTGGCGGGGTGCCGTGTGGCGTTTATCGAGAGGTATTTCCCTTTCTCTACCGCTTTCTACCTCATTATGGTGATTATGTATGGTTAAAGCCGATTTCGGTGATGCGCTGCTATTTTTTGAACCCAGCTATTTAGTGAGAACAGGAATGGAAGCATTTCTCGTTACCCGATCAAGTGACAGGTATTTTATCGATACCTTGAGCGAGCTGGAGGGAGCATTGAAAGGGGGGAAGCCGCGCGCGCTTATTATGGAGTTATATCATCAGAACGAATATTTGTATGATGTATTGCGGTTCGTTCTGACGGCAAAAAATGTCTGGCCGGAAATTCCCTTGGTGATTTTCACCGCGGTAGAACACCCCGGTATATTAGCGCTGTTAGCGACGGATGCGCGCATAGCTATAGTGGCAAAGGAGGAGCCTTTGCATTGCCTGCGTGATGCCATTGCGGCTGCGGGGGAGTTCTCCGGCTATCGTTCCCCGCATATTCGCGCCCGGTTGGCCCATTCGCCTGTCGCATTATCTGACGGTGAATGGCGAGTTTTGGCCATGATGGCTGCCGGCGCATCTCCACGAAGCATTGCCAACCTGACCCGGCGAAGTTACAAAACCATCAGCTCCCATAAACTGAATATTATGCGAAAACTGAGCCTCAATCAGGCCGGTTTTATGCGGCTTATTCTTACCCTGAGAACCCGCTATCCTTCCTGAAATGTGGCAAGAGTCACCTCTTCTCTGCAGCAGTCGATCTTCATTGGCTGCTGCTCTCCTGAGTTAATCCAATCAATCTTCTCTCCGCAACGAATGACGCGGGCTGAAATTCTGTACGGACATGGCAAGGATAAACAGGGCTGCTTTGTGGTTAAACAACAACCGCTTTGATGGGGTTAAACCACAATATGATTGTGCTTTCATCAAAGGCTTAATCCGTGTTTTAACGTGACTGGAGGTGGTTAAAACCTTAATTGCGGTATTTAAATCTAAATGTTTGAACTTTAATAGTTAATGATTCTTTTTTGATCGGCTGGGGATATTCTTGTGGCGTCAAGCAGACTGGCTAAACGCAGTGATGCAAACGGCTGGCTGAGAATGGACGAAAGAAAGAAAACATATTCAACATTGAAGGGAGTTATACCATGAAGAAAATGACACTGGCTCTGGCGATCGTTTCCGCCTTTGCAGCGGTCAGCACTGCTCAAGCCGCCGACGTTACCGCTCAGGCGTTGGCAACCTGGTCTGCGACCGCCAAGAAAGACACCACCAGCAAACTGGTTGTGACGCCGATTGGCAGCCTGACCTTCAACTATGCAGAAGGCATTAAGGGTTTCAACAGTCAGAAAGGCCTGTTTGACGTCACCGTGGAAGGCGATACCACGGCCACCGCTTTCAAACTGACCTCAAAACTGGTCTCCAATACGCTGACTCAGCTGGATACTTCCGGTTCTACGCTGGAAGTCGGGGTTAACTACAACGGTGCGGCGGTAGAGAAAACGGCTGAAACCACCATGATCGACACCACCGCCGGCATTTTGGGCGGCAATCTGAGCGCCCTGTCCAACGCCTACAACCAGGCCGGCCGCACCAGCGCGCAGGATCAGTTCACCTTCAGCATCATCGGCGCGACGTCAAACGGCACCACCGCCGTCACGGATTTCAGCACGTTGCCGGAAGGTATCTGGAGCGGCGACGTCAGCGTCGAGTTCAACGCGACCTGGACTTCCTAATCCCCCGAACGATCTGCACCTGGCAGGGGGGAGACCTCCTGCTATTTATCGCTCATCAACGCCAGTGGAATACCGCAATGACACGCTTTTCTCTCGCCGTCACCCTGATGTTAATGCTGCTGCGGCCGGCTTTGGCTCTCGATGTGGGTGAGATCAGCTCCTTCATGCCTGGCGACAGCGCGCGCCTGAGCAAGGAAATCAAAAACACCACCGACAGCGGCCGGCTGGTGAACATCAAGATCGAACGCATTTCCAGCCCCCTGGCCTCCGGTACGGCGATCCCGATGAGCAGCCGGGATGAAATGCTGCTGTCGCCCGCCAGCCTGATCTTGCCGGCCAACGCCAGCGACGTGATCCGCTTTTACTACAAGGGGCCGAACGATGCTCAGGAGCGCTACTACCGCATCGTTTGGTTCGATCAGGCGCTGAGCGAGGCGGGGCAAAACTCGGCTCGGCGTAATGCCGTGGCCACCACGTCGGCGCGCATCGGCACCATTTTGGTGGTGGCGCCTCGGCAGGATCGCTTCGCCTATCAGTTCGCCAACGGACGGATCAAAAACACCGGCAACGCCACGTTCAAAGTGGTGGCCTACGGCAATTGCAGGAACAAGCAAGACGGCAGCGACTGCAAGGAGAACTATTTCGTGATGCCGGGCAAGGATCGCGCCTTCAGCAAGGTTGACGTCAACGATAAAAAAGGGCGCGTCGCGCTGTGGCACGGCGAACAGTTTATCCCGGTGAAGTAATGCGCGCGTTATCCACGATGGATGCAAAACAATCACGCAAGGAGTGGCATGTGAACGCTGTGCTGTTGAAAACGCTTTTGGCTGCCGGTGCGCTGGCGCTGCCGACGCTGTTGCCTGGCCGTATGGCGATGGCGGCCGGTTTGACGCAGATTAACGGCGTGCTGATCCCGCAAACCTTCAGCCTGGCGTTGCGCGAGGGGATGAGTATTCCGCTGTTGTTGCATTATGAAAAGAGCGATGGCGTCAAAGACGACAGCCGCATCGGCCATGCCTTTCTCTACCTGGATCAGGACAGGCTAACGATTCGTCGGGTGACGCTGGAGGATAACGACGACGGCGCCCGGCTGACGGCGGCGATAGCCGGCCAGCTGCAGGCTTTGCAGGATGCGCCATTCGATCGGCAGCAGCATATCCGGATCGCGGACGACGCCTGGCTGGCTCTGGACTTCCGGCAGCTCAACCTGCAGCTGGTGGTGAAGGAGTCCGCGCTCGGAACGGTGCTGCGCGCCCGCTCCAGCGACATCGGCGCGTCCAGCGTGGATGCCGTAAGCAGCACGCTGGATTATAACCTCGGGGTCTACGATAACCGGGCCCGCGCCAGCGAAGGCAATACCTCCAGTTATTTATCGCTCAACAGCGTTACCGCGTTGCGTGAACACCACGTGGAGTTGAACGGTTCCATCTACGGTATCGGCAGCGGCGATGAAAACGCCACGCTGTACAAAGCGATGTACGAGCGTGATTTCGCCGGCCGCCGTTTCGCCGCCGGCATGCTGGACAGCTGGAATCTGCAGTCGCTGGGGCCGGTCACCACCATCAACTCGAGCAAGATTTATGGTCTGTCCTACGGCAACCGCGCCAACTCGACGGTATTCGATAATTCCCAATCGCTGACGCCGATCGTGGTTTTTTTCCCCTCGGCCGGCGAGGTGCATTTGTCGCGCGATGGGCGGCTGCTCAGCGTACAAAACTTCACGATGGGCAACCATGAAGTGGACACCGGCAGCCTGCCCTACGGCATTTATGACGTCGAGGTGGAGATCGTGGTCAACGGCAAAGTGGTGGATAAACGCATGCAGCGAGTGAATAAACTGTTCAGCCCCAATCGCGGCGCCAATGCGCCGCTGGCCTGGCAATTCTGGGGCGGGATGCTGCGCATGGACGACTGGCGCGGCGAGCGAGAGCGCCACCGCCCGGCAAAGGACTCTTATTTGCTTGGCGCTTCGGCTACCGGCAATCTGCACACGCTGAATTGGGCGCTGTCGGGGTATTCGTTTGACGGCAACGCCGTCGGCGAGAGCCGCGTCAGCCTGCCGGTGACCGAGTCGATTCAGATCAACCTGCAAAACATGGCGGCCTCCGATCGCTCCTGGAGCCTGGTCAATAGCGTCAGCGCCGCGTTGCCCGGCGGATTCAGCAGCGTATGGATCAATCAGGAGAAAACGCAGATTGGCGATCGTCTGTTGCAAAATGACGCCTATAACCGCGCCGTTGGCGGCAGCCTTAATCTGGGGGCGCTGTGGTCTCCGCTGGGCACCCTGAGCGCCAGCTACAACGACGATAAGAAGAACGACAGCCACTATTACAACGCCGACTATTACCAGAACATCTTTACCGGCCGCTTCGGCACGCTGGGCGTGCGGGCGGGCGTGCAACGCTACAACAACGGCAGCAGCAACGCCAATACCGGCAAGTACATCGCGCTCGATTTTTCGCTGCCGATGGGCAACTGGCTCAGCGCCGGCGTTTCCAACCAGAACGGCTACACCACCGCCAACCTGGCGGCGCGCAAGGACATCAAGGACGGGCCGATCCGCACCCTGGGCGCCAACCTGTCGCGGGCGATTTCCGGTGATACCCGCGGCGACAACCGCTTCAACGGTGGTGGCTATGCGCGCTTCGACACCAAGTATTCTGCCGGCACGCTCAACGTCAGCAGCTCCGCCGACGGCTACGTTAACAGCAGCCTGACCGCGAGCGGCAGCATGGGCTGGCAAGGGCGTGATATTGCCATCAGCGGCCGCAACGAAGGCAACGCCGGGATTATCTTCAATACCGGCATTGAAAACGACGGCCTGCTGACCGCACGGGTTGACGGCCGGATGGTGAAGCTGAGCGGCAATAAGAATTACCTGCCTTTGTCGCCTTACGGTCAGTACGACGTTGAGCTGATGAACAACAAAAACTCGGCGGAGAGCTTCGACATCGTCACCAAGCGCAAGAGCAAGCTCACCCTGTATCCGGGCAACGTGGCGGTGATCTCGCCGGAGATAAAACAGATGGTGACGGTGTTCGGCCGCATCAAGGCGGAGGACGGCACGCTGCTGGCCAACGCCTATATCAAGAACCATATCGGCCGCACCCGCACCGATGAGAAAGGCGAATTTATCATGGACGTCGACAAAAAATTCCCGGTTATCGATTTTACCCACAGCGGCAATCAGACGTGCGAAGTGGATTTGGATCTCAGCAAGGCGCAAGGCGCGGTGTGGGTCGGCGACGTGATCTGCACCGGGCTGAAAACCTATGCGGGCAATCTGTCATCCGGGGAGTCTGACCATGAGAGCTAACGTTGCGCTGTTGTTGTTGGCGCTGGTCGCCCCCGCGCTGCAGGCGGCGGTCAGCCAGACCAACTGGCCGGATGCGGCGGTAATGAAATTTGTCTTCGTGGAGAACAACGCCGACGACAACTTTTTCGTTACGCCGGCCGGCGGGCTGGATCCGCGCATGACCGGCGCCAACAAGTGGACCGGGCTGAAATACGGCGGTTCCGGCACTATCTATCAGCAGAGCCTGGGGTACGTGGACAATGGTTACAACACGGGGCTGAATGCCAACTGGCGCTATGACATGTGGCTGGAAAATGCGCCGATAAAGAATCCGTTCCTCGGCTTGCGCTGCATCAACTGGTATGCCGGTTGCAATATGGATACCAGCTTGATTCTGCCGCAGACCACCGACGAAAAGGGATTTTACGGCGCCGTGGTCACGCCAGGCGGCGCAAAATGGATGCACGGCATGATGTCGCCGAGCTTCTATCAGTATCTGAAGCAGATGGCGGCGGGTGACGCTTTCAGCATGCAGATCAACGGTTGCCAAACGTCGGTGGCTTACGACGCCGCGGCCGGCGGCCGTTGCCAGGATCAGGCCAGCGGCAACTGGTACAAGCGCACCGTCACGCACAGCAAGGCCGCCCACCTGCGCTTTATCAATACCAACGCCGTATCGGAGGTGTTCGTCAACAGCGATGGGGTGCCGATCATCGGCGAGGGCAATGCCGATTGCAAGAACCAGACTATCGGCGCCCGCTCGGGCATCATGTGCAAGATGGTCAGCTATGATTTGCAGACCGACGGCAGCGTCAGCAATACCTCGATTCATGTTTTCCCGGCGATTAACCATGCGGCGCTGTCATCAGCGGTGAACGCCGCCGACCTGCAGTTCAGTCTGAACGGCAACACCTGGAAAAACACGTCGGGCACCGGCAGCTACTATACCTTTAACGAACTGAAGAGCAGCAATGCCGTCTATGTGTTCTTCTCCAGTAACTTCTTCAAACAGATGGTTGCGCTGGGGATTTCCGACAGCGGCACTCGCGATCTGATCAATTTCCGTTTTCAGAACACCACCTCGCCGGAGTCGGGATGGTATGAGTTTTCGACCTCAAACCAGCTGATTATCAAGCCGCGCGATTTCAGCATCAGCATTATTTCCGATGATTACGACAACAGCCCTCATCGTGAAGGTTATGTCGGCCCGACGGAGCCGGCGCTGGAGTTCGGCTACCTGGTGACTACCAGCGGCAAAACCGCCGCCGATCAGGTGAGGGTGATGGCGACCGGGCCGACTCGGGCGATCAACGGGGTGAACTATTGCCTCTTTTCTTCCGCGGATAACAGTACCCAGGTGCCGTTTCCCGCCACCCTCGGCATCACCACCAGCACCAACGGCCAGCAGAGCTTCGCCGCCGGCTGCGATGGCCAGTGGCACGATATGACCAATGCGCTCTGGAGCAGCACCCCGTGGAATGATATCTCCGGCGAAGTGGGGGTGCTGAACAAGACCCGCGTGACCTTTAGCATTCCGATGAATAATCCGATCTCGCTGAGAACCGTCGACGGCAACGGTTGGTATGGCGACGTCAGCGCCGCCGGTGAAATTCATGTCGAAGCCACCTGGCGCAACATCAATTGAGGACAGAGCGTGAAACTTGTGCTGATAGGGTTGCTGTGTCTGTCCTTCCCCTTTACTGCCGCCGCGATCAATGTCGGCACCCTGACGTTTGCCATGGATCAGGATCGCTCATTCACCGCCAAGCGGGTGTTGAATAACAACCGCAGCGCGCGCCTGTATCAGGTGAGCATTCGCGCCATCGATCGGCCGGGAGAGCGCGAGGTGCGCAGCCGGCCGGCGGATGGCGAGCTGCTGTTCGCGCCGCGCCAGCTGACGCTGCAGGCAGGGCAGGCGGAGTACTACAAGTTTTTCTACCGAGGGCCGCAGGATAATCGCGAGCGTTATTACCGGGTATCATTTCGCGAAGTGCCGACCCGATTGTTCGAGCCGGGGCCGCGTCGGGGCGCCGGCGTCAACCTGGAGCCGATCGTGGTGATGGACACCATTCTGGTGGTGCGCCCGCGTCAGGTAAACTTTGCCTATCGGCTCGATACCCAGCGCGGTACGCTCACCAACACCGGCAACACCTACTTCAAGTTCCTGCTCAAGCCGGGCTGCAACAGCACGGATGAAGAGGGCGTCACCGAATACCTGCGCCCCGGCGATACGCTGACCCATGCCGGTATTCGGCTGAAGGGGCAGAAATTCATTATTTATAACGACAAATTTATCAGCGTCGATCGCAGCTGCCTCGATTAACGCGGCGGAATGGCAAAGCGGAAGCAGGCGCCGCTTTGCGCTTGTTCGATCAGCTGAATATCGCTGTCGTGCAGCTGCAAAATGCGCCGCACGATCATCAACCCCAGCCCGCCGGAAGGGCGCCGGGCGCCGCTCAGGACAGACGGGCGCACGAACAGATCGGCGCGCAGCGTCTGCGGAATACCAGGGCCGCTGTCGCTGACCTGCACCATCACCCGATCATCCTGCCGCCACAGCCGCACGCCGATGTCGCCGCCGGGCGGCGTATGGCGAATGGCGTTGTCCAACAGGTTGGTCAGCACCCGCTCAATCATGCTGAGATCGGCGAACACCGGCGGAATGCCGGGGGGAATGTCGGCGTGCAGCCGCTGGTTGCGCGCCTCCGCCGCCAGCTCGAACTTTTGGAACACGTCCTGCAACAGCTCGCTGAGGGAGAAGGGCTCTTTCTGCGGTTTCACCACGCCATACTCCAGCCGCGCCAGCTCGAACAGCTCCTGCGCCAGCTTGCCCACCTTGCGGCTCTGCGCCAGCGCGATCTCCAGATAGCGCTGCCGATCGGCTTCGCTCAGGGTGGCGGCTTTGACCGACAGCGTCTCCAGATAGCCGTGCAGCGAGGTGAGCGGGGTGCGCAGATCGTGCGAGACGTTGGCGATGAACTCGCGCCGCAGCCGATCCTGCTGCGCCAGCGTTTGCCACTGTTCGGCAAGGCGCTGCGCCATGCGGTGGAAGGCCTGCTGCAGCTGGCTGACTTCGTCGCGCCCGGCCCGTACCGCCGGCAGCGATGCGTAGGCCTGCACCGCCTCGATGCCGCCGCTGTCCAGCGCGCTGACCTGCCGGGTCAGGCGACGGATAGGGCGCGTCACCCAATAAAACGCCAAACCGCCGGCCAGCAGGCTGAACAGCACCATCAGCCCGGAGGTCCACAGCGCCATCCTGACCGCCGAGTTGAACTGGGCGTTGCTGGCCAGCGCCGTGTACTCTTCGCCGAGCAGCACCACGTACAGATAGCCTTCGATCCGGCCATCAACCTTTAGCGGCGCGACGCTGAACACCTTGCGCCCGTCCGCGCTGCGCGGATCGTCGCCATACACCGGCATCGGCGCGCCACCGAGCAGCGCCTGCAGCGGCGGCAGCGCGACCCGCTGCCGCTTCAGATGCCCGGCCGGCGCGGCGTTGCCGATAATCGTGCCCTGTTTGTCGAGCAGGTAAACCTCAACGCTGGGATTCACCGCCATCAGCTGATCGAACAGGGTATGCACCGCCTGCGGATCCGGCCCGTTCACCCCCAGCAGCGGGTTGCTGTCGGCAATATGCTGCGCCAGGTTGCCGGACAGGCGCTGGATCACCGCCTGGCTGTACTGGGTGCTGCTGCGCACCTGCATCCAGCCGGAAAAGGCGCAGCCGATGACGATCAGCAGCGCGAAGATCAGCGTGAGGCGTTGCGCTAACGTAAGGTTTTTCATGGCTCACTCTTGCGGCGCGGCCGCGAATTTATAGCCCATGCCCCACACCGTGAGGATGCGCTCGGGTTCCGCCGGGTTGCGCTCTATTTTGATGCGCAGCCGGTTGATATGGGTGTTGACGGTGTGCTCATACCCCTCGTGCTGATAGCCCCAGACCTGATTCAACAGGCTCAGGCGCGAGAACACCTGGCCCGGGTGGCGGGCGAAAAAGTACAGCAGGTCGAATTCGCGCGGCGTCAGCTCGACCGGCTGCTGGTGCAGGTGCACTTCGCGGGCGATGGGATCGATGGTCAGATCGTTGAAACTGAGCACGCCGGCGTCCATGCGCAGGTTGCGGCTCATCGCTTCCTGGCGGCGGAACAGCGCCTTGACCCGCGCCACCAGCTCCAGCATGGAGAAGGGCTTGGCCAGATAGTCGTCGGCGCCCAGTTCCAGCCCCAGCACGCGGTGTACCTCGCTGGAGCGCGCGCTGATGATGATGATCGGCGTGTAGCGCGTCATGGTGCGCGCCCGGCGGCAAATTTCCAATCCGTCCACGCCCGGCAGCATCAGATCGAGGATGAGGGTGTCCCAGCCGCCCTGTTCCAGCATCGCCATGCCCCGGTTGCCGTCGGCGGCGTGGCTGATGGCGTAACCCTCGTCGCGCAGATGCAGCTGCAGCAGTTCGGCGATGTCGCCGTCGTCCTCGACGATCAAAATTCGTTTTGGCTTGTCCATTCTCATTACCGCTGATTGCCCGTTTCTCTCTGAAGTCTACACAACCCCCACCGGCGGAGTTATCACATTTTATTTAACTTTGCGTGAGGTCTTGGGGAACAAATCCGGGGAATACTCGGCTCATCGCCTCATTGGTCGCCAGGAGTTCGCATGAGCCTCACTCTCACCCCGGAACAACGACAGACGGTGCATCCGCTGTGGCTGCGGTTGACGCACTGGCTGAATGCGCTGGCGATGCTGATCATGGTGACCAGCGGCTGGCGCATCTACAACGCCTCGCCGCTGTTCAACTTCAGCTTTCTCAATGAGCTGACGCTCGGCGGCTGGCTGGGTGGCGCGCTGCAGTGGCACTTCGCCGGCATGTGGCTGTTCGGCGTCAACGGGCTGTGCTACCTGCTGATCAACCTGGCCAGCGGGCGCTTCAAACGTAAATATTGGCCGCTCAGCCCACGGCAGTTTCTCGCCGATATAGGCGCCGCGCTGCGCGGCAGGCTGCAACACGCCGACCTGCGCCACTACAACATGGTGCAACGCGTGGCCTATCTGTCGGTGATGATCCTCGGCGTGATGAGCGCGCTGTCCGGGCTGGTGCTGTGGAAATCGGTGCAGTTTCCGCTGCTGCGCACGCTGCTCGGCGGTTATGAGGCGGCGCGCTATATCCACTTTTTCGCCATGTCGGCGCTGGTGGCCTTCGTCGCGATTCACCTGGTGATGGTGGCGCTGGTGCCGCGCACGCTGCTGGCCATGCTGCGCGGACGCTAAGGAGTGAATGATGGAAAAGGATAAACAGATCATGACGATCGATGAAGGGCAGGCGATCGTCAAAGAAGCGCAGCGGCTGTTGAGCGCGTCATCCCGCCGCCGCTTTCTGCGCAATGGCCTGACGCTGGGCGGCATCGCCATGCTCACCGGCTGCGATCTCAGCGACAACGCCAACGTCGAACAGGCGCTTAGCCACATGTCGCGCTTCAACGATCGGGTGCAGGGCTGGCTGTTCGACGGCGAGCGCCTGGCGCCGGTCTACCCGGAATCGATGATCACCCGGCCGTTCCCGTTCAACGCTTTCTACGCCGAGGAGGACGCGCCGGACATCAACGGCGACGACTACCGGCTGGAGGTGGCCGGATTGGTGCAGGACAAACGCGCCTGGAGCCTGCCGCAGCTGCACCGGATGGCGCAGGTCAGCCAGGTGACGCGCCATATCTGTGTCGAGGGCTGGAGCGCCATCGGCAAGTGGGGCGGCGTACCGTTCGCGACCTTCCTCAAGGCGATTGGCGCGGATCTGAGCGCCCGCTACGTCAGCTTCAAATGCGCCGACGACTACTACACCAGCATCGACATGGCCACCGCGCTGCATCCGCAGACGATTATCGCGCTGACTTATGACGGCCAGATCTTGCCGCGCAAGTACGGCTACCCGATGAAGCTGCGCATGCCGACCAAGCTGGGCTACAAGAACCCGAAACACATTCAGGTGATCGAGGTCACCAACCGCTTCCCGGGCGGTTACTGGGAAGACCAGGGCTACAACTGGTTTGGCGGCAGCTGAGGCGGCCGCCGGCCATTCTCCGGCACTCCGGTGCCTTTGACATGACGGAAGGAAATACCATGAAAAAGTTACTCGCAATGATGATGTGCAGCGCGCTGATGCTGGGCGTAGCCGGCGCCAACGCCGCTGATGGCATGAGCAAAGACGCGATGAAAAAGGACGGCATGAGCCAGATGTCGCACGACGGCATGGCGAAAGATGGGATGAAGAAAGAGTGCATGGGCAAGGACTGCATGAAGAAAGACAAGATGGGCAAAGACGCCATGAAAAAGGATGGCATGGCGAAAGACGGTATGGCCAAAGACGGCATGAAGAAAGACGAAATGAAGAAGGACGCGATGGGGCACTAAGCCGCCGCACTCCGCGGCCGCCAGCGGGCGATCCGCGGCGGCCGCGGGCAACATAAGGAGAGAGGATGATGCTGGCGACATGGCTGAGGCGCTTTCAGCGCTCGAACGGGGACGTTATCTTTATGCGCGCGGCGCTGGTGGTGATCTTCGCCGCCTTCGGCTACGCCAAATGGTTTGATTACGAGGCGCAGGGGCTGGTGCCGCTGATCGGCAACAGCCCGCTGCTGAGCTGGATGCATCAGGCGTTCGGCATCCGCGGCGCCAGCTATGCGCTGGGCGTCGCCGAGTGGAGCTTCGGTTTGCTGCTGCTGGCGGGATTCTGGTCGCGGCGGCTGGGGTTGCTGGGGGCGATCGGTTCGACGGTGACCTACCTGACTACGCTGACGCTGATCTTTTCCACGCCGGGTGCCTGGGAGCCTTCCGCCGGCGGTTTTCCGGCCATGGCCGGCGCCACCAGCTTTTTGATCAAGGATCTGGTGTTGCTGGCCGGTTCCCTGGTGCTGCTGAAAGCCGATTTGCCGGCCGAGCAGGCATAAAAAAGGGCGTAGCCTGGCTACGCCCTCTGGTTATTGATCGACCGTCACATATCCGGGAAGGTCAGGGTGCCCCCCGGCGCTTCGCGATGAATGTGCAGGAAGTTCAGGTGCTTCTCGTACTGGTCGAGGATATCGCCAATCACCTGTTCCTTGCTGTAGTCCATCAGGTCGTTGCCCTGGGTGCCTTCCATCAGGAAGGTTTCCAGCCGGTAGTAGTGCGATTTACCGGAGCGGGCGCGATAGGTGAAGCCCGGCACCGAGTAGCGCATCGGCCAGATCTGATAGATAAAGTTTTGTTCCTCGCCCAGGTGCACCAGCAGCTCCAGGTGGTTCAGGCGCTCGTCTTCGGTCGGCGGCACTTCGCTGAACTCCACTTTCGCACCGCGCAGCTCCAGCTCGCGCGCCACGTCCTGCATTGCCGGGCGGCAGACTTTATCCAACATTTTCTGCGTGTACTGGGTGCCCGGGTAGTTCATCACCCGCGACAGGCGCTGTTTCCAGTTGAGCACGTCGTGGCTGGAGACCGGCACCGGCGCCAGGGTGCTGAGCGCGCTGGCCTTGCGGTAGTCTTCCACCCGCAGCGATTTATACAGCCCGGCCATCACGAAGAAGATCACGAAGCTGAACGGCAGGCCCATGATCACCGTGGTTTTCTGCAGCGCCGGCACGCCGTCGGTCATCAGCATGCCGATGGTCAGCAGGCCGATGGCCACCGACCAGAAAATCCGCAGCCAGTTTGGCGCATCATTATTGATGTCGGCCAGGCGCGAGGTGAAGTTGCCCAGCACCAGCGAGCCGGAGTCCGCCGAGGTGACGTAGAACAGCAGGCCGGTGATGGTGGCCACCGAGGCGCTGAAGGTGAAGCCGGGGTATTGCGCCAGCAGGCTGTAGAAGCCGCGCTCCGGGAACTGCATCACTTCCTGCGCAAACTCGGCGTTGCCGTGAATGATCTGGTACAGCGCGCTGTTGCCGAAGATAGACAGCCACAGCAGGGTGAACACGAACGGAATGATCAGCGTGCCGACCACGAACTGGCGAATGGTGCGCCCGCGCGAGATGCGCGCCAGGAACAGGCCGACGAACGGCGACCACGCCACCCACCAGGCCCAGAAGAACAGCGTCCAGTTGTTCATCCACTCCACCGGCCGATCGAAGGCGAAGCTGTTGAGCGTCATGCCCATAAAGCGGTTGATGTAATCGCCGACGTTGAGCACCAGCGCATTGAGCAGGAACTCGGTATCGCCGAAGAACAACACGAACAGGATCAGGCCCAGCGCCAGCAGCACGTTCAGCTCGGACAGGATGCGGATGCCCTTGTTGACGCCCGAGGTGACCGAGATGGTGGCCATGATCACCGACAGCAGGATCAGCGAGCCCTGCACCGTCAGGTTTTCCGGGATCTCGAACAGCACCTTGAGGCCGTAGTTGAGCTGCACCACGCCGATGCCCAGCGTGGTGGCGATGCCGAAGATGGTGCCGAGCACCGCGGCGATGTCCACGCTGTGGCCGATCGGGCCATTGATGCGCTTACCGAAGATCGGGTACAGCGCCGAGCGGATGGTCAGCGGCAGATTGTAGCGATAGCTGAAGTAGCCGAGGGCGATGCCCATCAGCGCATACATCGACCAGCCGGTCAGGCCGTAGTGGAACAGCGTCCAGACCATCGCCTGGCGCGCGGCCTCCAGCGTTTGCGCGTCGCCTTCCGGCGGCATCATGTACTGGGTCACCGGCTCGGCGACCGAGAAGAACATCAGGTCGATGCCGATGCCGGCGGCGAACAGCATCGCCGCCCAGCTCATCAGGCTGAACTCCGGCTTGGACTGCTCCGGCCCGAGCTTGATCGAACCGAAGCGCGAAGCGGCGATAAACACCACGAACACGATGTACAGCGTCGCCGCCAGCAGGTAGTACCAACCGAAGGTGGTCGACACCCAATTCAGCGTGCGGGTGATCCACTGCCCGGAGAAGTCGGTGAAAAAGATGGTCATCAGCGAGAAGGCCAGGATCAGCCCCGCCGAGGTGAAGAAAACCACAGGGTTGAGGCGGTCCTGCTGCGGTTTGGAGGAGGTTTCGCGTGTTGTCATCGTCATCCTCTGAACTGAGTAAAATCGTGCCGCTCCGCATTTCGGGGCGCGTTGGCGCCGCCGGAAAACGGGCGAATGAAGGCGGCGGCCACCCCATCAGGAGGGCCTGAGTGACGCCGCTTTCGCCTGTTAACGAAGCGCCGGCGCGCTTCGCGGCGGGAACCGCTTACAGACACTGATTTTGGTCAGATTCGTTAATTACCTCACAAAAATCAGCCAGTTCCACAACCAGATAGTACAAATTTTTAACCAGGCGGCAATAAAATATATGCAATTTTTATTGAACGTTCAATCAAAAAAAAGTTTAATAGTCCCCATGATGACCTGAATCACGGGCGAAACGGCAGTGAAATTTGCCCGCTGAGATAAGGCCGAAGTCGGTTTTGTGAGAGTCGAAATATGCCAAAGGTAGGAATGCAGCCAATCAGAAGGCAGCAGTTGATTGATGCCACGCTCGCCGCAGTAAACGAAGTGGGAATGCATGACGCCACCATCGCGCAGATCGCGCGGCGGGCCGGCGTTTCCAACGGCATCATCAGCCATTATTTCAAGGACAAGAACGGCCTGCTGGAAGCCACGATGCGCTATCTGATCAGCCATCTGGGCGAGGCGGTGAAGCTGCGTTTGCAGGCGCTGACCGATAACAGCCCGGCGGCGCGGCTGCAGGCGATCGTCGCCGGCAACTTCGACGACAGCCAGATCAACAGCGCGGCGATGAAGACCTGGCTGGCCTTTTGGGCCAGCAGTCTGCACCAACCGCAGCTCAACCGGCTGCAGCAGGTGAACGGCCGCCGGCTCTATTCCAACCTGTGCGCCGAGTTTCGCCGCGTCATGCCGCAGCCGCAGGCGCGGTTGGCGGCCAAGGGGCTGGCGGCGTTGATCGACGGACTGTGGCTGCGCAGCGCGCTGCGCGGCTCGGCGTTCAATCAGGCGCAGGCGCTGGCGCTCACGACCGAATACATCACGTTCCAACTCCGGGGGCAGACGCCGCCCGGAGGATAACCCAAGGAGATCCTATGTCCCGTTTTGGCTTGCAGAAGCTCTATATTCATGGCGCCTATGTAGACAGCACCGCTGGAAAAACCTTCAACGCCATCAACCCGGCGAACGGCGAAGTTCTGGCGGAAGTCCAGGCCGCCGGCGCTGAAGACGTCGATCGTGCGGTGGCCAGCGCGGCCAGCGGGCAGAAAGTGTGGGCGGCGATGACGGCGATGGCGCGTTCGCGCATCCTGCGCCGCGCGGTGGATATTCTGCGCGAGCGCAACGATGAGCTGGCGGCGCTGGAAACGCTGGATACCGGCAAAGCGATGTCGGAAACCACTGCGGTGGACATCGTCACCGGCGCCGACGTGCTGGAGTATTACGCCGGCCTGATCCCGGCCATTGAAGGCGAACAGATCCCGCTGCGCGAAACCTCATTCGTCTACACCCGCCGCGAACCGCTGGGCGTGGTGGCCGGCATCGGCGCCTGGAACTACCCGATTCAAATCGCGCTGTGGAAGTCCGCGCCGGCGCTGGCGGCGGGCAACGCGATGATCTTCAAGCCGAGCGAAGTCACCTCGTTGACGGCGCTGAAGCTGGCGGAAATTTACACCGAAGCCGGCCTGCCGGACGGTGTCTTCAACGTGGTGACCGGCAGCGGCGCGGAAGTTGGGCAGTACCTGACTGACCATCCGGGCATCGCCAAAGTCTCTTTCACCGGCGGGGTGAAAACCGGCAAGAAGGTGATGGCCAACGCGTCGGGGTCGACGCTGAAAGAAGTCACCATGGAGCTGGGCGGCAAGTCGCCGCTGATTATCTTCGACGACGCCGATCTGGATCGCGCCGCCGATATCGCCATGATGGCCAACTTCTACAGCTCCGGCCAGGTGTGCACCAACGGCACCCGCGTCTTCGTGCCGGCGGCGCTGCAGGCGCAGTTTGAGGCGAAAATCCTCGAGCGCGTGAAGCGCATTCGCCTCGGCGATCCGACCGATCCGCAGACCAACTTCGGGCCGCTGGTCAGCTTCGCGCACATGGAATCGGTGCTGCGCTTTATCGAAAGCGGCAAGAACAGCGGCGCGCGCCTGCTGTGCGGCGGCGAACGCGTCACCCACGGCGAATTCGGCAAGGGCGCTTACGTGGCGCCGACGGTATTCAGCGACTGCCGCGACGACATGGAAATCGTGCGCGAGGAGATCTTCGGGCCGGTGATGAGCATTCTCAGCTACCAGAGCGAAGAGGAAGTGGTGCGCCGCGCCAACGATACCACCTTCGGCCTGGCCGCGGGCGTGGTGACCAACGATCTGGCGCGCGCGCACCGCGTGATCCACCAGCTGGAAGCCGGCATTTGCTGGATCAACACCTGGGGCGAGTCGGCGGCGGAAATGCCGGTCGGCGGCTACAAGCAGTCCGGCGTTGGCCGCGAGAACGGCCTGACTACGCTGGAACACTACACCCAGATCAAATCGGTGCAGGTTGAGCTGGGCGAATACGCCTCGGTATTCTGATCTTCCCGCCGTCTTTCGAGCCGCAGCCGCGTTGGCTGCGGCCGACAATCTCTAGAGAGCCAAAATACACCGCCTGTTGCCGAGTCGCGCTTCGCGTCTTTGCCTGACCAGGCCTCTATAAAGTAAGGAGATAATGAATGGAATTTGACTACATCATTATCGGTGCCGGTTCCGCCGGCAACGTGTTAGCCACCCGATTGACCGAGGACGCCGACGTCAGCGTCCTGCTGCTGGAAGCCGGCGGCCCGGATTACCGGATGGATTTCCGTACCCAGATGCCGGCCGCGCTGGCGTTTCCGCTGCAGGGCCGCCGCTATAACTGGGCGTATGAGACCGATCCTGAGCCGCACATGAACAATCGCCGGATGGAATGCGGCCGCGGCAAAGGGCTGGGCGGTTCGTCCCTGATCAACGGTATGTGTTACATTCGCGGCAACGCGATGGACTTCGATAACTGGGCCAAGGCGCCGGGTCTGGAAGACTGGACCTATCTGGACTGCCTGCCGTATTTCCGCAAGGCGGAAACCCGCGATATCGGCCCGAACGACTATCACGGCGGCGAGGGCCCGGTGAGCGTCACCACGCCGAAAGCCGGTAACAACGAACTGTTCCACGCTATGGTGGAAGCCGGCGTGCAGGCGGGTTACCCGCGCACCGACGATCTGAACGGTTACCAACAAGAAGGCTTCGGCCCGATGGATCGCACCGTGACGCCGAAAGGGCGCCGCGCCAGCACCGCCCGCGGCTATCTGGATCAGGCGCGTTCGCGGCCGAACCTGAAGATCGTCACCCATGCGCTGACCGACCACATCGTGTTCGACGGCAAGCGTGCGGTGGGCGTCAACTATTTGCAGGGCGACAGCAATCAGCTGACCCACGCCAAAGCGCGGCGCGAAGTGCTGCTGTGCGCCGGCGCCATCGCCTCGCCGCAGATCCTGCAGCGTTCGGGCGTCGGCCCGGCGGCGCTGCTGAACAGCCTGGATATCAAGGTGGTGCACGATCTGCCGGGCGTCGGGGAAAACCTGCAGGATCACCTGGAGATGTACCTGCAGTACGCCTGTAAGAAACCGGTGTCACTGTACCCGGCGCTGCAATGGTTCAACCAGCCGAAGATCGGCGCGGAATGGCTGTTCAACGGTACCGGCGTTGGCGCCAGCAACCAGTTCGAGGCCGGCGGCTTCATCCGCAGCCGCGCAGAATTCGCCTGGCCGAACATTCAGTATCACTTCCTGCCGGTGGCGATTAACTACAACGGCAGCAACGCGGTGAAAGAGCACGGCTTCCAGGCGCACGTCGGCTCGATGCGTTCGCCGAGCCGCGGCCGGGTGCAGGTGAAGTCGAAAGATCCGCGCCAGCACCCGAGCATTCTGTTCAACTACATGTCGACCGAACAGGATTGGCAGGAGTTCCGCGACGCTATTCGCATCACGCGCGAGATCATGGCGCAGCCGGCTTTGGACGAATACCGTGGCCGCGAGATAAGCCCGGGGCCGGAGGTGCAGACCGACGAGCAGCTGGACGCCTTCGTGCGCGAGCACGCCGAAACCGCCTTCCACCCGTCCTGCTCGTGCAAGATGGGCGAGGATGAGATGGCGGTGGTCGATGGACAGGGCCGGGTGCACGGCATGGAAGGATTGCGGGTGGTGGATGCGTCGATCATGCCGCTGATCATTACCGGCAACCTGAACGCCACCACCATCATGATCGCCGAGAAGTTAGCCGATCGCATTCGCCAGCGCGCGCCGCTGCCGCGCAGTACCGCCGACTATTACGTCGCCGGCGATGCGCCGGTGCGCAAACAGTAACCGATACGCCCTCTCGCCGTTGAGGGGGAGGGCCGCCGTAGCAAGCAACCCCTCTCCATATGCTCTTCCCCAAGGCGAGGGGGCAACTCTCTTTTTATTCCTTATCCCATCATGCCGCCGGCAGCGAGATCGCCTGATCGAAACTGGTGGGCGTCGCCATGCGCCACATGCGGGCGTAGAACTCGCTTTTGATCTCCGGCTGCAGCAGCGCGCCCGGCTCCAGGTAGTAATAGATATCGGCGTACACCTTGATCTCGGTCGGCGTGATGCGGCGCAGCATATGGTGCGAGGTCAGCTGCTCCGGGCGGCTGACGCCGGCCGCCGCCAGCATGTCCGCCAGCGCTTTCACCGTATTTTGATGGAAGTGGTAGACGCGTTCCGCCTTGTTCGGCACCACCAGCGCCTTTTGCCGCAGCGGATCTTGCGTCGCTACGCCGGTCGGGCAGTGGTTGGTGTGGCAGCTCTGCGACTGGATGCAGCCGACGGCGAACATAAAGCCGCGCGCCGAGTTCACCCAATCGGCGCCGAGCACCAGCACGCTGGCGATGTCGAACGCGCTGATGATCTTGCCGCTGGCGCCTATCTTGATCTGGTCGCGCAGGCCGCAGCCTACCAGCGTGTTATGCACGAACAGCAGCCCTTCGCGCAGCGGCATGCCCATATAGTTGGAAAGCTCAAGCGGCGCGGCGCCGGTGCCGCCTTCCTTACCGTCCACCACGATGAAATCCGGCAGGATGCGGGTGTGCAGCATCGCCTTGACGATGGCGACGAACTCCCACGGGTGGCCGATGCACAGCTTGAAACCGACCGGCTTGCCGCCTGACAGCTCGCGCAGCTGTTGGATGAAATGCATCATTTCCAGCGGGGTGGTGAAGGCGCTGTGCGAGGCCGGCGAGATGCAATCGACCCCTTCCGGCACGCCGCGGGTGGCGGCGATTTCCGCATCCACCTTCTTCGCCGGCAGAATGCCGCCGTGGCCGGGTTTGGCGCCCTGGCTGAGCTTGATTTCAATCATTTTCACCTGCGGGCTTTGCGCCTGTTCGGCAAAGCGCCGCGGATCGAAATGGCCGTCGGCGGTGCGGCAGCCGAAATAGCCGCTGCCCAGCTCCCACACCAGATCGCCGTTGTTTTCGCGGTGATAGCGGCTGATGCTGCCCTCGCCGGTGTCGTGGTAGAAATTGCCCTTGGCCGCGCCGAGGTTGAGCGCGCGAATGGCGTTGGCGGAGAGCGCGCCGAAGCTCATGGCAGAAATGTTGAAGATCGACGCGGAGTAGGGCTGGCGGCAGTCGGCGCCGCCGATGGTGATGCGGAAACTGGTCGGGTCGGCGGCTTCCACCGGCCGCATGGAGTGGCCGATGCACTCATAGCCGGTTTGGTAGACGTCCAGCAGGGTGCCGAACGGTTTGTCGCCCATCTCGTTTTTCGCCCGGCGATACACCAGCGTGCGCTGGGTGCGCGAAAACGGGATCTCTTCATTATCCTGCTCGAGGAAATACTGGCGCAGTTCCGGGCGGATGAACTCGAAGAAGAAGCGCATGCGGCCGATGATCGGGTAGTTGCGGCAGATGGCGTGGCGCTGCTGGGTGAGATCGTAGATACCCAACACCATCAGGCAACCGCAGGCCAGGGCCGGCAGCCAGAACCACGGATAGTTGTGCATCATGATCAAGAAAACCAGGGTGAGCAAGATGCTCAGTACAAAGCAGGTATAGCGGCTGAATAAGGACGACTTCATAACATCTCCTGATGTTTATTTTAATCCACACGACATGACTCACGGATAATCCGTGTGCGAATCGTAGCCAACAGGAGGAGATGTTGTGTGTCTGTTGCTGCTTTGTCGCCGGTTGTTACATTAATTTAACGCAGCGGCAGGGGAGACGGGTTGCCGCGCGGCGTACCGCGCAACAAGCCAGGATGTTTATTTGCCGGCGACGAAGATGGTGCTCATGCTGCGCAGCCGCAGTTTTTTCATCGCGCTGTATTTCTGCGAAAAGATGGTTTTTGGGTGCGTGCCGCGCTTTTCCGCAATGTGCAGCAGGCTGTCGCCGCGCAGCAGATTGAAGATCACGTCGCTTTCCGCCGGGCTGAGCTCGCGGGTTTTCTGCACTCTGATGCCGCCCGGCTCCTTGCTTTCCAGCAGCCGCTGGATTTTTTCCTGCAGCGAATAAAGCGGAATGCGGGTGGAGACCAACTCAACGGAAATCCCCAGGATCGACAGCAGTTTCACCACGCGCTCGTCGTCGTAGAACACCAACAGGCGCGTTTTGCTGTTGTACTGCTGGTGCAGGGACACCAGGCTTTCGATCACGTTAACGCTCTGCTCCAGGTTTTGCGAGGTGAAAATCAGCGCGATATCGTGCTTGGTGATCTTCTCTGCTTTGGCGCCGCCGTGCATGAAATCGGAAAACAGGCGGATATCGTACGCGCCGTAGTGTTTCTTCAGCAGCACCGACAGGCCAACATAGCTGTACTTACACTCACTAATCACAAGAACGTTGTTTTTAGACATAGGGCAAACACCAATACCGAGTTAAAAGTATTCAGCTGTAAGAAGCGAGTTCAAATCCTTGATGCTGGATTCCTTCCACAGCTTTCCCTGCAGTGCGTAATATGGCATTTCATCCAGCCATTTCTTGTGTTCGGGAGTTTCAACTCCTTCGATAATTACCTTGTAATGATTAAGGTAAAAGAAGCGCAGTAATGCGCGCATCAAGCCCTCGCCGCCGGACTTTTTCATGAAGTCCCAGAGCAGAAAACGGTCGAGCTTAACGAAGCGGAACTGGCTGTTGTACAACGCGGAAAAACCCGCATAGCCAGAACCAAAATCATCGAGCCAAAATGAATAACTATTCAATGACGGATCGCCGTGCACGCGATCTTTCACCAGCCGGGTTGAATTCTCGCTGATCTCGAAATGAATACAGCGCATGGCATTAATTCTTTCGGCAAAGTGAGTATTCGCCAGCGATTGCAGAGAATAATCGTCAACATTCAAAGTGGCTATCACTTGGTTTTCATGAAACCAGTGTTTGTATTTATCGATCAGATTGATCTGATCCATCAAAATCTCAATCCGGGTGGCGCTATCGGCGTGGCGAAAGAACTGTTCAGGAGAAAAATGAGCGTATTCGCTATTAAACGTAAAGCGAGACAGACATTCAACGGCCAGCAATTGTCCCGATTTCGCGAACATTGGCTGAAAAACATAATTAATGCCGTTATTTTTCTCTCTGAAAGAACCGCTCATTTCCCAATCCTTGGATTGATATTTAACTTGTTGATTTTAAATGATTAAAAAGAAAGTTACTCCAGGTTTATTGGTAAATTTCTTATTTAAAGCGCCAGAATGGCCGAAGCGTGTCGACAGACCATTTAACGCGTAATTCGTGCCAAAGTCCAAATGTCGCAATCTGTTACTAAATGTAAATATTCGGGATAATATGCTGATTTTCAGGCCTTAATGCAAAATCTTGAACTCTGCAGCTTTCCCAAACACAGATTATTCCTATTCATATGAATCGTCAACATCGATCGATAGGTATTCGCCGATAGTTTATTCCTATCAAGAGAGGCCTTATGAATGTTTTAAACGATTTAACATTAAGAATATGCTTAGTCTATATTTCGTCCGGCAATGAGTTCATCGAGGCAACGCTCCTTTTCAGCAAGGGAGTGCTATCGCTGAGTGTATGCTCAGTGGCGGCAATATATATAAGCCCGCCACTGAATCGATTATTTTATTGTTCTATGGAGCTGGAAATGAAAAAAGTATTATTGCCTTTGGCTGCCCTGGTATTGTCTGCAACTGCTTCCAACGCAATGGCAGCAAACGGCACTGTTAAATTCACCGGTGAAATCAAACAGTCTACCTGCCAGGTAACTAGCGATACTCAGAATAAAGAAGTTTACCTGGGTACTTACCCAACTTCTGCTTTCCCAACCGTGGGTTCTAAATCCGCTTCTAAAGCTTTCCAGATCTCTCTGGAAAAATGTGATGCCGGTGATTACAGCCTGCGTTTCGACGGTAACACCGTTGCCGGCAACCCAGACCTGCTGTCCGTAAGCAACGTTGGCGGCACTGGCGCTGCAGCTACCGGCGTGGGTATCGAAATCACCGATAACAACGGCAAGCCATTCGCTATCGGCGACGGTTCCAACATCAACGACGACGTAGCGAAAGTCACCATCGCTGCTGACGGTAAAGCGACCTTCAACCTGCAGGCTCGTTACCGTTCATTCGACAGCAACGTAACTGCAGGTCTGGCTAACGCCACCAGCCCGTTCACTATCGAATACAAATAATCGTCTTTCAGGACACACACGGCCAAGGATGGCCCGTAGAGGAAACCGATGAAAAAGTTCTTTGCTGCTCTGCTGATGCTGGGCACCTTTAACAGCTACGCCGGTATCCAGGTAGATGCCACTCGCGTGATCTATAAAGGCGACGACAAATCCGCCTCTCTGCCGATTCATAACGATGCTTCAGAAGCTTATATGGTGCAGACCTGGCTGGACACCGGTGACAGAAACCAAGTGCCGAAAAATCTACCTGTCGTTGTCGTTCCACCGATTCTGAAATTGGACGCTGCCAAAACTGCAGTTCTGCGCTTTATCTATTCCGGTAATGGCTTACCTCAGGATAAAGAAACCCTGCTGTGGATTAACGTGCAGGAAATTCCGCCGGCGCCGAAGCAAGAAAACGTGCTGCAGGTTGCGGTGCGTACTCGAATCAAACTTTTTTACCGGCCGGTGGCGTTGAAAACGACGCTGGACGAGCAAGTACAAAACTTGCGTTGGCAGCGTGAAGGTTCACGTCTGCAAGTGATTAACGATGGCCCGCTGCATATTACCTTTGGGGCGCTGCATTTGAAAAACAGCGCGGGCAAGACCGTGGATGTGGACGCCAACATGGTGAGCCCGAAAGATCGCTTATCGATCAGCATCCCGGCGGGCGTCAGCGTCGGCAACAAGATTGCTTTCAGTTATATCAACGATTTTGGCGGTAGAACGGAAGTCAAGGACGTTCCAGTACAATAAGAGAGACAGGGAATGGCAAATCAACGAAAAGTAGCAGGCGGAACGACGCGGCTGACACAGCTGATCCGAATTGCAATCATTGCCGCCAGTGCGCCGATGTTCTGGAGTGAAGCGGCGCTGGCAGAGTTTAACATGTCGTTTATTCACGGCGATGAAAACCTGAGCAACGCGGAAGCGGTCGCTCAGGGCGATGCTTTGCAACCGGGCGTTTACCCATTCGACATCTACGTCAACCTGACTCAGGTCGATCATAAGGATGTTACTTTTCGTCAGGTTAAAGGCCAGACCGCGTCTCAACCCTGCCTGAAAGTTGAAGACCTGCGCAACTACGGCATCAAACTGCCAGAAACGCTGCAGGCCGGCAGCTGCGTTGATCTGCCTGCGTTGGTTAAAGACGCCACCGTCAGCTATGACGCGGCGGTGCAGCAGATCAACATTTCCGTACCTCAGACCATGATGGATCTGAGCGCTATCGGCGCGATCCCGCCAAGCATGTACGATGAAGGCATCAACGCGCTGTTCGCCAACTATAACTTCAACTACAACAAGAACAGCTATCGCAAAGATGACGCTGACGACAGCGAGTACATGTTCCTCGCGCTGAACAGCGGCCTTAACCTGGGCAGATGGCGCCTGCGCAACAACTCCACCTGGGACAAACAGAGTGGCAGCAGCAGCAACTGGACCAACGTCTCTTCCTGGGCCGAGACCGACATCGTGCCATGGCGCAGCCGTTTGGTGATGGGGCAGGCGAGCACCAACAACAGCGTGTTCAACAGCTTCCAGTTCCGCGGGGTACAACTCTCCAGTGTTGACGACATGCTGCCGGACAGCCTGCGCGGTTATGCGCCGGTGGTGCGCGGCGTGGCGGCGACCAACGCCCGCGTCGAGATTCGCCAGAACGGTTACGTCATTTACAGCACCAACGTCGCGCCGGGTCCTTTCGAGATCCACGACGTCTATCCGCATACCAACAACGGTGACCTGCAGGTGACCGTCAACGAGGCCGACGGTTCGCATAAAACGTTCAGCGTCGCCTACTCTTCCGTGGCCAACATGCTGCGCGAAGGCATTTGGAACTTCCAGCTGACCGCCGGTAAATACCACAACGGTAACGGTGGCTATCAGCCGAAGCTGATTCAGGGTACTGCGGCATACGGCATGAACTATGGCCTGACGCCGTTCGGCGGCGCCATCATTGCCGAGCACTACCGTTCCGCTGCCGTGGGTATCGGTAAGAGCCTGGGATCGTGGGGTGCCATCTCCGTGGACGGTTCGATCTCCGATACCGAGCTGGCGAACGGCGATCGCAAGCAGGGGCAGAGCTTCCGTTTCCTGTACTCCAAATCGCTCAACCAGATGGGCACCAACTTCCAGTTGGCGGGCTATCGCTATGCGACTTCCGGTTACTATGATCTCAGCGATGCGGTCCAGGAGCGCAACAGCTGGCGCAACGGCATTTATGCCAATGATTACTGGGATCCGAACGATCTGCAGCCGGGCCAGCCTTCCTGGAGCAACAATCAGAAACGCACTCGATACACCGCGCGCTACGGCAACAAGCGCGAACGCGTCGAGCTGTCGCTCAGCCAGCAGCTGTGGGCGGGGGCCAGCCTGTACGCCAACGTGAGCCATCAGAACTACTGGGGCGTATCCGGTAACGATCGCACGATTCAGTTGGGTTACAACGACGGCTTCAAGCGCATTTCCTACGGCGTTTATCTACAGGATACGCGCGGCCAGTACGGCTATTCCGATCGCAGCGTGAACTTCACGATGTCGATCCCGTTGGATTGGGGCCAGAGCAACAATTCGACCACTGCCAACTTCAGCGCGGCGCACAGCAAACAGAGCGGCGACAGCTACTCGACCGGCATCAGCGGCACCATGCTGGACGATCGTCGCATGAACTATTCGGTTTCCACCGGGCATACGCAGTCCTCCGGTCAGAGCAGCAACCTGAACCTGGGCTACAGCAGCAGCATCGGTAACATCGACGGTAGCTATGCCTACAGCTCGAAATACCGTCAGGAAGGGGTGGGCCTCTCCGGCGGCCTGCTGGTGCACTCCGGCGGCGCGACGCTGACGCAGCCGTTGCAGAACACTATCTTGCTGGTGGAAGCGAAAGACGCCAAAGGCGTGCGTCTGGAAAACCAGCCGGGCGTGACCATCGATCGCTTCGGTTATGCGGTTGTGCCGTCGGCCAACCCGTACCGCTACAACTATGTGGCGCTGCGCACCGAAGATTTCGGCCCGGGCCTGGATGTGCCGGTGGCCAGTAAGCAAGTGGTGCCGACCGAGAAATCGGTGGTGAAGGTGAGTTTCGATACCTTCAAGGGCGTCAGCCTGCTGATTCATGCTCGTCTGGGTGACAACGGTTATCCGGCCATCGGCGCCGGCGTGTTCAACGAGTCCGGCCGCAACAGCGGCACCGTGGGCCTGGAAGGCGCAACCTATGTTTCCGGCGTGAAAGCGGGTGAGAAACTGACGATCAAATGGGGTCCGAAAGCCGACCAGCAATGCGTACTGCCGATCCCGGCGGACGTGGGCGATAAACAAGCGGCCATGGGATATCAGGAACTGACCCTGCAATGCCAAAAACTGTAAGGTACACCATGAACTTGAGCAAATTAGCACGTAACACACTTCTGTCAGTGGTGGGGCTGGCGGGGTTGGCGATGGCGCAACAGGCGGCGGCGATGCAGTGCCGTTTCGGCAACTCGACCGGCAGTAGCAGGCCAACCGGCAGCGTGACGCAGGATATCGACGTCGGCCGCCCGATCGTGTTGGCTGCCAGCGACTTTGTTAAAGGCAACCTGATTTGGCGTTCGCAGAACTTTACCTCCACCTTTACCTGCTGGGATACCGACAACTACCCGCGTGGAGAGAACGCTTACATCTATTGGAACCCGCAGAACTCGTTCGGCGCACTGGATAAGTCGTTGGAGATTGGGGTGTCGATCAACGGGCGTGATTATGATGCGATCAACCTGAAGCAAAGTTCCAACCGGCCGACGGGCCCTGATTTGGGGCCGGGTACCAAACCGGGCAGTAATAGAAGGAAAGCCGATCCTCAGGCGGTGACCGCCACTTATTCGGTGTATATCAAAGCCACCGGGGTGAAACCGCCGGCGGGTAACTTCCCGCCGTTGGCGCGCGCGTCGCTGTTCCAAATCGATGGTGAGTTGGGCCTTAACGCCACCAAAGACAGCAACTTTAACGCCTATATTAAAGGGTTGGACAAGATCCGCGTGATCCAGTGCAATCCGCAGATCACCGTGTTGGCCAACAACGGTGCCAGCGTCGATTTCGGTGTGTTGACGACGTCCAGCGCCAAAACCGGCACTATCGCCAAGCAGGTGCCGTTCGATATCAAGGCGACCTTGAGCGGCGGCGAGTGTGCCGGCCAGTCTCTGCAGGCCAGTTTCAGCAGCACCAACGCCGATCCGTCAGATAACACGCAGATCCTGCCGACCACCAAACCGGGCGTGGCGATCTTCCTGACTCAGCAACGCGACACCAACAAAACGCCGATCCCACTGCAAACCAACGTGGATTTCGGCGGCGTGCTGCAGGATAAGCAGAACGAAGTGAAAGAGACCTTTATCGCGAACCTGAAGTGGTTGACCAATACGCCGAAGACCGGGGTGTTCAACGCCACCGCCAACGTTGACGTCACCTTCAAATAATCCGGTGTCGCTTCAATTAAAAAGGGTTCAGTTCGCGAGAACTGAACCCTTTTTACGTGTTATGCCGCGTTTATCAGCGCAGCCCCATCCAGGTGGTGCAAACGCCTTCCGGCGGTTTGCCTGCATACCAACGAGGCAGCGTGGGGGCATCGTGGCGTGGCTCGGCCTCCACTTCCACCGGCTGCGCCGGCCATTCCGCCACGTCCCAGCGGGTGGTGCGGCGATACACCGCCGGGGTTTTGCCGAACTGTTTCTTGAAGGCGCGTGAGAACGAAGGCTGAGAATCGAAATGGTATTGCAGGGCGATATCCAGGATCGGACGCGGGGTGGAGCGCAGCGCCTGCGCCGCCTGCGACAGGCGCCGCTCGCGGATATAGCTGCCGAGCGCGTGGCTGGTGGTGCTGCGGAACATGCGCTGCAGGTGCCATTTGGAGTAGCCCGACTTGGCGGCGACGTTATCCAGCAGCAGCGGCTGGTCCAGATGAGTTTCAATCCAGTCTAGTAAATCGTGAATGATATTGACGCGATCCATGGTTTTAGTTCTCCCGCAAAAACGACATTCAGGTCACAGTGACTTAGCTTAATTATCCAAGAATATACTATTGATAATAGGCGCGAGTGCGCCGTTACGCAAGGGTAAACCGGGGGGAAAAAGGTGACCAAAAATGCTCTTTGAATCGCAGGGGGATAAAAGAAAGGCCGCATAAAGCGGCCTTTCCAGCAGGAAACGAGTGGAAAATCAGTTGGTTTCCGGTTTCACTTCAATGTAGTTCAGACCCAGCACGCTGCTGGTGTAGCCGCGGATCTTGTTGGTCATCTCGATATCGCCGTTCAGCTTGTGGCCGTAAGACGGGATGATCTCTTTCAGTTTGCTCTGCCATTCCGGCGTCGCCACTTTGTCTTTGAACACGGTTTCCATCAGGTGCAGCATGATTGGCGCAGCGGTGGAAGCACCCGGTGACGCGCCCAGCAGAGCGGCGATGCTGCCGTCTTCAGAGCTGACGACTTCGGTGCCGAACTGCAGCACGCCGCCTTTATCCGCGTCTTTCTTGATGATCTGCACGCGCTGGCCTGCGGTCCACAGCTTCCAGTCTTCCTGCTTGGCGTCCGGGAAGTACTCTTTCAGCGCGGCGAAGCGATCGTCGTCGTTCATCATCAGCTGGCCGACCAGGTATTTCACCAGATCGAAGTTATCCAGACCGACGTGGGTCATCGGCATCAGGTTCGAGGTGCTCAGCGAGTGCAGCAGATCGAACAGCGAACCGTTCTTCAGGAACTTGCTGGAGAAGGTGGCGAATGGCCCGAACAGCAGTACGCGCTTGCCGTCCAGCATGCGGGTATCCAGGTGCGGCACGGACATCGGCGGCGAACCTACGCTGGCCAGGCCATACACTTTGGCCAGGTGCTGGTTGGCGATCGCCGGGTTGGTGGTGACCAGGAACTGGCCGCCGACCGGGAAGCCGCCATAGCCGTCGGCTTCAGGGATGCCGGATTTCTGCAGCAGGGTCAGGGAGGCGCCGCCTGCGCCGATGAACACGAACTTGGCGTTAACGGTGGTTTCTTTACCGTCGCGGTTCAGATCGGCAACGGTCACGCTCCAGGTCTGATCGGCGTTGCGCTTGATGTCGCGCACTTCGTGGCTCAGGTTCAGCTTGAACTTGTCGCTGGTGCTCAGCGCGTCAACCAGCTGATGGGTGATCACGCCGAAGTTGACGTCGGTACCCAGCGGCATGCGGGTCGCGGCGATTTTCTGCGCCGGATCGCGGCCGTTCATCACCAGCGGCGCCCACTGTTTGATTTGCGCAGGATCTTCGGAGTATTCCATGCCGCGGAACAGGGTGCTGTGCTGCAGCGCCGCGTAGCGTTTACGCAGGAAGTTGACGTTGTCGTCACCCCACACGAAGCTCATGTGCGGCACGCTGTTAATGAAGGATTTCGGATCTTTCAGGACATTGTTTTTCACCTGATAAGACCAGAACTGGCGAGAGATTTCGAAAGACTCGTTGACCTTCACCGCCTTGCTGATGTCGATGGTGCCATCGGCTTTTTCCGGCGTGTAGTTCATTTCGCTGAAGGCGGAGTGGCCGGTGCCGGCGTTGTTCCAGCCGTTGGAGCTCTCTTCCGCCACGCCGTTCATGCGCTCGTACATGTCGATGGTCCAGGTCGGCTCCAGCTCATGCAGATAGGTGCCCAAGGTGGCGCTCATGATGCCGCCGCCGATCAACACCACGTCGACGGTTTTATTCTTCTCTTCAGCCGCTGCCTGCTGCGTAACGCTAAACAGGCTGAGACTGAAAATCAGGACGAGTAATTTTCTCATTGAATTAAATCTCTTGTGTGTAAATTCTACTCATTGCAGGTGAAAGAATTTAGCGGGAGTTACCCTGGAAAATAGTGAAGCCGACCGCCCGGCGTGAGCCGATAGGCAGCGATAATGCCTTTTTGTTAATAGGGTTTTTAACGAAAAGTGAACTATTGCAGGCCGTCCGGATGCAAATTGATCGGTTCACGTTACTGGCGGGGTATTATTGTTTGCGAGAATGTTAAAAACTACTTTTGTAACTAAAAAAAATGAATATAAGCAAAAATAGGCCGGTTGTTGTCGCAGGAATAAACAGAGAGGGGAGTAAGGCCATATAACCGCGTTATTTTCAGGGGTTAATTGTCGCGTAATTAAACGTTATTTCGTTATCACACAATAATTGCGGTTAAATTGCAAATACGCATCGGTAACCAATAATAAACGGCCGCCGTTGCGGGCGGCCAGGATTCACAAGGCGGTTACTTGATGCCCATCGCATCGCGCATGGTGAAGAACAGATCGGTCTGATCGGTCAACCCCACCACGTTGGCGGCGTGCGGGCCGTAGGCCGCGACGCGCAGCTGGGTGCCGGTGTGCCCCTGCGATTCCTCTTCCGAGTTGCCGTAGCTGAGGGTCATCGGCGCGCCGTCTTTGGTGGTCAGTGTCTGGGTCAGGCCCGGCGCTTTGGCGTCGGCGGCGACGATCTGGCTGGAGTGCGCGTGGTCGGCGGTGACGATCACCAGCGTGTTGCCGTCGGCGCGGGCGAAGGCCAGCGCTTTTTGCACCGCCTCGTCCAGATCGACGGTCTCACCAATCTGCCCGCACGGGTTGGCGGCGTGATCCTGCTTATCGATCGACGCGCCCTCTACCTGCAGGAAAAAGCCGTTCGGGTTGTCTTTCAGCAGCGCGATCGCTTTTTCGGTCATCGCCGCCAGCGTTGGCGTGGCCGCGGTGCGCGCCGGGTTGTTTTCGCAAGTTACCGCCGGCTTGTCGAGGTTGCCGTGATAGCTGGCTTTCGGCCCCAGCCAGCGCACCGGCATGTTGCCGTCGGCGAACAGGCCCAGCAGCGGTTTTTGCTGATTGGCCAGGGTAACGGCCTGCAGTTCATCCGCGTTGCTCACCCACTGATAACCTTGCGCCGCCGCTTGATCTTTCAGCGATTTTCCTTGCCATTCGCCGCTTTTCGCCAGTTGGTTGAAGGATTTCGCGCCGCCGCCCAGCGTGACGTCGGCACGGGTTTTCAGCAACTGCTCGGTGATGGAACCGCGGCCGCCGTTTTCCAGCGCGTTAGCGGCGCATTTCTCGCTGGTTTCCTCCGGGCCGTAGCATTTGCGCGAGGTAACGTGCGACACCAGCGCCGCCGGCGTGGCGTCCTGCAGTTCGGCGGTGGAGACGTTGCCGGTGGCCTTGCCGGCCGCCTTGGCGATCTCCAGCAGCGTCGGCTGGTCTTTGCCGTTCACGTCCACGCCGAGCGCGCCGTTATAGGTTTTCACCCCGGTGGCCCAGGCGGTGGCGGAAGCGGCGGAGTCGGTCACGTAATCCGGTTTGTGGGTTTTCTTGTCCAGCGAGTAGTGGGTGTATTGCCCGGTCAGCGGCAGGGCGTCGATGCCCTTGAAGTAACCGCCTGCGCCCTCGGCATAGTTACGCGCGGCGGTGATCTCGGAATCCCCCATGCCGTCGCCAATCAGCAGGATCACGTTTTTCACCGTTTTGTCCGACAGCGACGCCTTCAGCGCGGCGGTCTGATCGCCGGCCAGACGACGGGCGCCGCCCGGTTCGGTGAGGGTGCCGCGCGCGGCGCGTTCGGTCAGGCCATCGGCATTGGCCGAGGTTTCCGCCGCGATGGCGGAGGAACAGAGCAGGGCGGACAGCACGGCGCCGGCGATCAGGGATACAGCAGGTTGCATGGGGCAAGCTCCTTGTCGTAATACAACAATGTAAATAACATCAAATTGTTACGTAAGGAGAGTAGAGCAGAGGGATGACAATTTTATGACAGCGGAATGCGGGACGGCCCGGCGGCCATCCCGTTTGACGATCAGGCCGCGCGCGCCGGTATAGTGAGCCCACGCTGCACCGCCGGCCGCGCCAGACCGCGCTCCAGCCACTGCGCGACGCGGGGGAAACTGTCGAACTCTACCAGTTCGCGCGCCTCATAGAAGCCGATCAGGTTGCGCACCCAGCCCAGCAGCGAGATATCGGCGATGGTGTAGTCCGCGCCCATGATCCAGTCGCGGCCTTCCAGGCGCGTTTCCAGCACGCCGAGCAAGCGTTTCGATTCGTTTTTGTAGCGCTCCAGCGGCCGCTTATCTTCATACTCGCGCCCGGCGAATTTGTGGAAGAAACCGAGCTGGCCGAACATCGGGCCGACGGCGGCCATCTGGAAGAACACCCACTGAATGGTTTCGTAACGCTGCGCCGGATCCTGCGGCAGGAAACGGCCGCTCTTTTCCGCCAGGTAGAGCAGAATGGCGCCGGATTCGAACAGCGGCAGCGGCCGGCCGCCGGGGCCGTCGGGATCGATGATCGCCGGGATCTTGCCGTTCGGGTTCAGCGCCAGGAATTCCGGCGTCCAGGTTTCGTTGTTGCCGATGTCGATCAGGTGCGCCTCATAGGGCAGGCCGATCTCTTCCAGCATGATGGACACTTTGACGCCGTTCGGCGTCGGCAGGGAATAGAGCTGCAGCCTTTCAGGATGCTGAGCCGGCCAGCGTTTGACGATCGGGAATTGGGTTGAATCGAGCATGGAAACTCCTCGGGTTGGCGGGGTGGCCTAAGCGTACCCCTTGAGTATTGCAGTAAAACTACCCCGCCGCCGGGTTACACCGTGAGTTCAAAATGTGCTGCCAGCGCTTTTTTACCGGCAGGGGTCAGCTGCAACTCGCGGCTGTCGAGCCGACGGACGATCCAGCCGCGGTGGATAAAGGCGGCCAACAGCGCGGCGCCCAGCGCGCCGCCGAGGTGAGAGCGGCGTTCGCTCCAGTCCAGGCAGCCGCAGGCGAAGCGGCGGCGGGTGGGGGCGGGGGAGCAATCGACGCCCAGCCGCGCCAGCGCGGCCTGACCGGCGTCGCTTAACCGGTAGTCTTCCTCACCGCTCAGCCAGTTCAGCGCATGCAGCCGATCGTGCAGTTTCACCGCCACCTCGCCCGCCATATGGTCGTAGCAGGTGCGGGCATATTGCAGCGTGGTGGGCGTGCTGCTTTTCACCGACGTGCGCGGCACGCCCGCCAGCGCCATCAGGCCTTCCAGCGCTTCGGCCACCGGCTGACCGGCCAGCCGAAAATAGCGGTAGCGCCCCTGTTTGACGCAGGCGATCAGCCGCTGCTCCAGCAGTTTCGCCAGATGTGAGCTGGCGGTGGACGGGGCAACCTCGACCGCCGTGCTGAGCTCGGTGGCGGTGTAGGCGCGCCCATCCATCAACAGGCACAGCATGCGCGCCCGGGTGCGGTCGGCGATGGCGGCGCTCAGCGCCGCCAAACGATCTTCTAGGTCGATGTTATGCATACTTCGAGGTTAGACGAAGTATGACTGCGCGTCCATTGTTAACCTGTGGCTGTCGCATTCTGGTGCTGTGCGTCTGTGTTCGCTGGATATTGATGAGCGGGCGTTGGAATCGGTGCGGTGGCGCCATTCCTACAATGCGCGCGTACCTGAGTTTTACCGTTGAGAGGAGACGATAATGATCGCCGTGATTTTTGAACTGCAGGCCGCCGACGGGCAGCGCGATACCTATCTGGCGTTGGCGGCGGAGCTGAAGCCGCTGCTGGCGCAGATCGACGGATTCATCTCCATCGAGCGCTTTCAAAGCCTGGCCGATCCTGCGCGCCTGCTGTCGCTCTCCTTCTGGCGCGACGAGGCGGCGGTGCAGCAGTGGCGCAATCTCGAGCAGCACCGGGCGGCGCAGGCGCGCGGCCGTGGCGAGGTGCTGGCGCAGTATCGGCTGCGGGTGGCGGAGGTGGTGCGGGACTACGGGTTGGAGAGACGCGAACAGGCGCCGCAAGATAGCCGTTGTTATCACCGCACCTGAAGAAAGCCCGCCGGCGGCGGGCTTTCGTCCGTTATTTCGCTTCGCTGCCCACCTTCATTGCCCCGGCGTAGCTGGCGCCCATCCCCCAGGCGGCGCCGTGGTCGCGGGCGATCTGCAATACGCCTCCCGCCGTGGCTTTGCGGCTCCAGTCCTGCTGCCATTCCAGCATCAACGCCACCCAGTTGATGGGCGTGGCGCCCGCCTGTACCAAACGCTGCATGGCGTTGTTTTGGCTGTCTGGCGTAATGTCGCCGGTGACGTCCGACAGGATATAAACCTCATAACCCTCGCCCAGGGCGGACAGCGCCGGCAGCATCACGCAGCTGGCGGTCCACAGCCCGCCGATGATGATTTTCTTGCGGCCGGATTGTTTGATCAGATCCACCACGCGCCGGTCCTGCCAGACGTTGATGGCGGTGCGATCGTACACCTGCAGGTCCGGGCGTGCCTGCGTCACCGGCTGGAATACCGGCCCGGCGAAGCTTTTGGCGTTGGCCGAGGCCAGAATGGTCGGCACGTTGAACACCTTGGCGGCCTTGGCGATGCCGGTGGCGTTGTTGACCAGGTTGGTTTGATCGATAGAGGAAATGGTCATGCCGAACATGTCCTGCAGATCGACCAACAGCAACAGGCTGTTCTCGGCGGTCAGCGGCTGCACATAACCCGCCTGGCGGCTGTCGGCGGCGGGGGATTGCGCCAGCGCGGCGACGGGGGCGGCGGCGGCGCTCAGGCCGAGCATCAGGGCGAACAGGGTCTTTTTCATTATTAACTCCATGATTATCAGTAGATTAAATTCACCTCTCACTCAGGGAGGCGGTTGAATAAAGTCTACTGAGGTTGTTGAAGTTAATAATCTGTGTTTTATTGAATTTATAATTAACCATCAGGACATAATATGGACGTGCTACTGACGATGCGCGCCTTTCGTCGCGTGGTTGAGCGCAACAGTTTTTATAAGGCGGCGGAGGATCTGGCGATCACGCCGGCGGCGTTGAGCAAGCAGATTAAGCAGTTGGAAAACCGGTTGGGGACGCTGTTGCTGGTGCGCACTACCCGTAGCATGAGCCTGACCGAAGCCGGGCAGCTCTATTACCAGGAAGCCTGTCGGTTGCTCGGCGAGTTCGACGCGCTGGAGCAGACGGTTGCCGCCAGCGCGCAGCAGGTCTCCGGCACGCTGCGGGTCAATGCGCCGCTTTCGTTCGGCCTGACGGTGTTGTCGCCACTGCTGCCGCCGTTTATGCAACGTTACCCGCAGCTGCAGGTGGAGCTGACGTTGGACGACAGGGT
This sequence comes from Serratia sp. LACPHL-BACT-2024-00286, assembly GCF_043109535.1. Classification (NCBI taxonomy): domain Bacteria; kingdom Pseudomonadati; phylum Pseudomonadota; class Gammaproteobacteria; order Enterobacterales; family Yersiniaceae; genus Serratia; species Serratia sp. LACPHL-BACT-2024-00286. The sequence goes on along the minus strand of NZ_JBICNA010000005.1, from coordinate 446,766 downwards.
ATTGGACGTGGTGGCGGCCGGTTTCGATATTTCCTTGCGCATTCGCCGACGGCTGCCGGATTCTTCCCTCAGCGCCCGGGCGCTGGGTGAAGTGCACCAGCGAATTTGCGCCGCGCCCGGCTATTTGGCGCAGCACGGCGTGCCGCAAACGCCGAATGAATTGCAGCGACACAGCTGTCTGGCCTATTCCCTGGCGGAAAGGCCGGGGCAGTGGCAGTTCACCGCCGGCGAGGAGAGCCTGAGCGTGACGTTCACTCCCCGGTTGATCGCCAACAACAGCCTGATGCTGCGGGATATGCTGGTGGCGGGACTGGGCATCGGTTCGCTCCCGTCGTTCGTGGCGGATCCCGAAATCGCCGCCGGCAGGCTGGTGCGGCTGTTCCCTGAACAGATTGCCGACGTGCATCAGGTTTTCGCGGTTTACCCGACGCGCCGGCATGTGCAGCAGAAAGTGAGTTTATTCACCGAATTTGTGCGAGAACAGGGATTGATGACGGCGAATTGACAACGGCGCACGATTGTCATATTCATTAGCTATGAAAAAATCCTACCGCCCATTCGCGCAAATTATTATCACCCTTCTCCAAAGGGTGGGATAGCGCGTGTGTCGCCAATAAAAACCCGCCGGCAGGCGGGTTTTTTATCCCCTTCCGGCAACGACCGGAGAGCGTCATGAAAACCTACCCTGCAGTTTTACACCTGATGTGCGGCAAGGCCGGCGCAGGCAAATCGACGCTGGCGCAGCGTTTGGCGCAGCAACCGCAAACGCTGTTGCTGGTCGAAGATGCGTGGCTGGCGACGCTGTATGAACAGGAGATGACCAGCCTGCAAGACTATGCGCGCTGTTCCGACCGGTTGCGGCGGGCGCTGGGCGGGCACCTCGTTCAGCTGCTGCGCGGCGGCTGGTCCGTGGCGCTCGATTTCCCGATGAATACGCCGGACAGGCGGCGCTGGGCCAAAGCGTTGGCGGAGGAGGCCGGCGTTGCGCACTGTCTGCATTTTCTCGACGCCAGCCATGCGCAGTGCCTGAGCCGGATAACGCTGAGAAACGCGCGCGGCGAGCACCCGTTTACACTGAGCGAAGCGGAGTTTGAGCGCCTGGCACAGTACTTTGTTCCCCCGGCGGAAGAGGAAGGAATGACAGTCTTGCGTTATGGCGAACAGGACTGAAAACCGGCGCCATGACGGCGCCGGCAATAGGGTTAGGCTTCGGCGTTAAACGCGTTGTGGAAGGCGACTTCCGCACACGGCAGCTCGCCCTGGAAGGCGATGGCGCAGAAGTAGATTAGAAAGGCTTGGTCGGCAGGTATTTGCCGTCCAGGGTGATCACCGCGCGTTCGCCGCCTTCCGGATCGGCGACCTTCTTGATATCCAGCTTGAAGTTGATGGCGCTGATGATGCCGTCGCCGAACTGCTCGTGCACCAGCGCTTTCAGCGTGGAGCCGTAAACCTGCAGCATTTCATAGAAGCGATAAATGGTCGGATCGGTCGGCACGCCGCCGGGAATGCTGCCGCGTAGCGGGATGGTTTGCAGCAGCTGTACCGCCTCTTCGTCCAGCCCGAGCTTGGCCGCCACGGTGCGTGCCGCTTGTTCCGGCAGCGCATGCTGCCCCAGCAGCGCGGCGGTGACGAACGCCAGGCTGAGTCCGGTGCCCTCCGCCAGCGCGTCGAAAGTCAGGTTATGGCGGATCTTGGCGGCCATGATGATGTCGGTGAGCGCTGCGCGCGGGGCGGCGTTGTGCAGAGAGTGTGTCATGTTAGCTCCTTTTGTTGGCTTAAAAACGGGCGATCGCCGGAGTGGCGGTCACCTCGGGATGGGTGGCGAGCGGCACGAAGCGGCGGGTTTCGCCGTCCAGCGCGTCGATAGCGCCGCTGGCGATGTCATAGACCCAACCGTGCAGCGTCAGGCGTCCCTGATCCAGCGCCAGGGCGACGGAAGGGTGCGTTTTGATGTTGTTGAGCTGGGCGATGACGTTTTCGCGCACCATCGATGCGACCCGCGCCTCTTTGGAAGCGTGCGGATAAGCCTGATTGACCGCCTTCGCGGAATCGGCGTAACGCAGCCAGCCGGCGACCGTGGGCAGGTGATCCAGACACTGGCAGGTGGCGATGGCGGTCATTGCGCCGCAGTCGGAATGGCCGCAGATCACGATATCTTCCACGCCCAGCGCGGCGACGGCGTACTCGACCGAGGCGGTAACCCCGCCGGGTTCGGGGCCGAAAGAAGGCACGATGTTGCCGGCATTGCGGATCACGAACAGATCGCCCGGCTCGCGCTGGGTGACCAGCTCCGGCACCAGGCGGCTGTCGGAACATGAGATAAACAGGGTGCGCGGGTTTTGGCGGGTCGCCAACTGCTGAAACAGCGCCGTGCGTTCAACAAAGGCTTCGCGCTGGAACTTCAGGAAGCCTTCAATCACCTCTTTCATCCGTTTCTCCATTGGGTGTCGTTATGCGATGGCGGCATGATGAACGCTTCTGGCTATAGGGTCTAAGACCCATTTATAATGCCAGCTATAGGTTTTACTAATAGCTGGGGCGTTATGCTGCTGCGACACATCCGTTATTTTCTGGCCGTTGCCGAACAGGGCAACTTCACCCGCGCCGCCGAAGCGCTGCACGTGTCGCAACCGACGCTGTCGCAACAGATCAAGCAGCTGGAAGACACATTGGGAGCGCCGCTGTTCGATCGCAGCGGCAGAGCCGTGCGCCTGACCGACGCCGGTGAGGCGTGGATGCGCTATGCGCGCTTGGCGCTGCAGGATCTGGATGCCGGCGCGCGGGCGATCCATGACGTGGCGACGCTGGCGCGCGGCCATTTGCGGCTGGCGATGACCCCCACGTTCACCGCCTATCTGGTGGGGCCGGCGGTCGATGCCTTCTACCGCCGCTATCCGGGGATTACGCTGAGCATTGAAGAGATGGCGCAAGAGCGAATGGAGGCGCTGCTGGCGCAGGATAGGCTGGATCTGGGCATTGCCTTCGAGATGGCGCAGTCGGCGGAGGTGGAAGCGGCGCCGTTGTTCAATGAGTCGCTGGAGCTGATGGTCGGCACCGATCATCCCTTGGCATCTCATCGCCGGCCGCTGACGCTGGCGGAGTGGCAACATCTGCCGCTGGCCTTGCTGAGCGGCGACTTTGCCACGCGTCAGTTTATCGATCGCTACTGCACGCAGCTGGGTTTCCGGCCGCAGGTGGCGGTGGAGGCCAATGCGCTAGGCGCCATCGTCGAGATCGTGCGGCGCGGGCAGCTCGCCACGCTGCTGCCGGCCGCCATTGCGCGCGAGAACCGGCAGTTGAAAAAAGTGGCTTTGGCCAACGCCATGCCGGTGCGGCAGGCGGTATGGCTGCAGCGCAAAGGCGCTTACCGCAGCGCCGCCGCGCAGGCGTTTATTGCCCTCTTGCAGGAACAGGGCATTACGCCGGCGCCGGGCAGCCGATAGCCGCACGGCTCGGCAGCAGGCGCTATTCTTTATGACGCTCCCGGAACAGCAGAGTGGCGATCAGGCTGACGGTCAACATGCCGGTGACGTACCACGCCGGCGCCATCGGATTGCCGCTGACGTCCAGCAGCCAGGTGACGACCAACTGCGCCGATCCGCCGAACAGCGTCACGCCAAAGGCGTAGATCATCGAGGTGCCGGTGGCGCGCACGTGGCGCGGCAGCGCCGAGACGATCAGCATAGTGCTGGCCAGCATGTTGATGCCCAGCGCGCCGATCAGCAGGATGCGGAAAACGATCGCCAGCCACAGGGTTTGCGTGGCGCTGAGGAACCAGAAGGTCGGGTAAATCAGGATCAGTGCTGCAAAGATTGAGAACAGCAGCGGCCTTTTGTAGTTCTGCACCCGATCGACGTAACGGCCTGCGCAATAGACGGCGATGATCTGTACCACAGAGGCAATACAGCTGAACAGGTAGGCGGTCGGGCCGGCGATGTGATAGGTCTGCATCATGTAGGTCGGCATATACAGCAGCACCACGTAGACCATCACGGTGCCGGACATGATGATCAATACGCCCAGCAACAGATCTTTGGCATGATTGCTCACCAGATCCCATACCGGATTCAGCGGCGGCCGCGCGTGAGCCGGCGCCTCTCCACTGTAGGTCTCTTCCAGATGTTTGCGAATATAGATGCCGACGGGAATGATCAACAAACCGATGATGAACGGCACGCGCCAGCCCCAGGCATACAGTGCCTGCTCCGGCAGAAAATAGGTGAGCGCCAGGCCTAAAGAGGCGCCAAGCAGGGCGCTGATGCCCTGGCTTATCGCCTGCCAGCTGACGAAGAAGCCGCGTTGGTTGGCCCCTGCCGACTCCAGCAGCAGCGTGGTGGCCGAGCCCACTTCACCGCCGGCGGCAAACCCCTGAATCAGGCGGCCAACCACGATCAGCACCGGCGCCAGAACGCCGATTTGCGCATGGGTGGGCGCGAAGGCGATCAGCGCGGTGCCGACGCCCATCAGCACGATGGTCATCAGCATGGCGGCCTTGCGGCCGACCCGATCGGCATAGGCACCCAGCACCATGCTGCCCAGCGGGCGCATGATAAAGCCGACGCCGAACACCGCCACCGACATCAACAAGGAGCCGTAGGCGCTGTCGCTGGGAAAATAGAGTTTGCCGATAATGGCGGCAAAGAAGCTGTAGACGGTGAAGTCGAAAATCTCCAGGCCGTTGCCCAGGCTGGCGCCGACAATGACTTTGTAATTTACCGCGCCCTTCTGCGCCGTTTGGCTTTTGGGCAATGCGTTTTCAGCAGTGTTCATCGTTGTCTCTCGCGATAGGTGGACGGTGTGTTGTTATTATTTTCTGGCCGGGGTGGCGTTATCCGGGGCGGCGATAACCGAGCCCCGAAACGCCAACAAAACGGCAACGTCACGTTTACATATACTTGTATGTACAATCATATGCAATATGAGAGTAGTTAGCGGGATAACGGTGGTTTGATTTTCACATCTTTCTGTATTTAATTGTTTTTATTTGATTTTTTCTTCAGCTGGAACGAATGTGCCATGTCGATTTAGTGAGCTGTAACGCATTAATCCTCTAAAAAACCTTGGTAATTAAGAAGGCGGTCACAAAATGTCGCGTATAGCAGAATGTGTGGCGATAGTCGGAAAAAACTAGAATTAAATAGAGACGTGTTGGCTGTATTAATGATTTTCATAAGGTGAACAGATACGATTTATTCGTGCCTGGGGCGGTTCTGGGGAGAATAAATGTCATTTTTAAGTTTAATTAATATATTTGGCGAATTGGTTTCAAATATTGTACGGCTTGCTGCGTGAAATCTCGCCGTGAATTTTATCGGTGTTATTCAACCCAACTATGACTCATTCGTCGTCACCGCTCAAAATGTCACCAAAACTTCCCGCGATCTCTTAACCCCGTTGTGGCATAATGCGCGCCAAATCACATTCCCTATGTATAAAGAGCGAGCGCTGTGTTAAGCACCAACAACATCACCATGCAGTTCGGCAGCAAGCCGTTGTTTGAAAACATCTCTGTTAAATTCGGCGGCGGCAACCGTTATGGCCTGATCGGCGCCAACGGCTGCGGCAAGTCCACCTTTATGAAAATCCTCGGCGGCGATTTGGCGCCGACCGGCGGCAACGTGTTCCTCGATCCGAACGAGCGCCTGGGTAAACTGCGTCAGGATCAGTTCGCCTTCGAACAGTACAGCGTGCTGGACACCGTGATCATGGGCCACACCGAGCTGTGGGCGGTGAAGGAAGAGCGCGACCGCATCTACGCCATGGCGGAGATGAGCGAAGAAGACGGCTATAAAGTGGCCGATCTGGAAGTCGCCTACGGCGAGATGGACGGTTACACCGCCGAAGCGCGCGCCGGCGAACTGCTGCTTGGCGTCGGCATTCCGGTGGAACAGCACTATGGCCCGATGAGCGAAATCGCGCCGGGCTGGAAGCTGCGCGTGTTGCTGGCGCAGGCGCTGTTCTCCGATCCGGAAATCCTGCTGCTCGACGAACCGACCAACAACCTGGACATCGATACCATTCGCTGGCTGGAGCAGGTGCTGAACGAACGCAACAGCACCATGATCATCATCTCGCACGACCGTCACTTCCTGAACATGGTCTGCACCCACATGGCGGATCTGGATTACGGCGAACTGCGCGTTTATCCGGGCAACTACGACGAATACATGACCGCCGCCACCCAGGCGCGTGAACGTCTGCTGGCCGACAACGCCAAGAAGAAGGCGCAGATCAACGAGCTGCAATCGTTCGTCAGCCGTTTCAGCGCCAACGCCTCCAAATCCAAGCAGGCCACCTCGCGTGCCCGCCAGATCGACAAGATCCAGCTGGAAGAAGTGAAGGCCTCCAGCCGCCAGAACCCGTTCATCCGTTTCGATCAGGACAAGAAGCTGTTCCGTAACGCGCTGGAAGTGGAAGCGCTCACCAAGGGCTTCGACAACGGCCCGCTGTTCAGCAAGCTGAACCTGATGGTGGAAGTGGGTGAGAAGGTTGCGGTGCTGGGCGCCAACGGCATCGGTAAAACCACCCTGTTGAAAACGCTGGTGGGCGACGCGCAGCCGGACACCGGCACCGTGAAGTGGTCGGAAAACGCCCGTATCGGTTACTACGCGCAGGATCACGAATACGAGTTCGACGATACCCTGACCGTGTTCGACTGGATGAGCCAGTGGAAGCAGGAAAAAGACGACGAGCAGGCGGTGCGCAGCGTGCTGGGCCGTTTACTGTTCAGCCAGGACGACATCAAGAAGAAAGTGAAGGTGCTGTCCGGCGGTGAGAAGGGCCGCATGTTGTTCGGCAAGCTGATGATGCAGCGCCCGAATATTCTGGTGATGGACGAACCGACCAACCACCTGGATATGGAATCCATTGAATCGCTGAACATGGCGCTGGAGATGTACGAAGGCACGCTGATCTTCGTCTCCCACGACCGTGAGTTCGTCAGCTCGCTGGCGACGCGCATTCTGGAAATCACTCCGAACAAGGTGATCGACTTTACCGGCAACTACGAAGACTATCTGCGCAGCCAGGGCATCGTCTAACCCTCGCGGCAACGCATCAGGGCGGGAATTATCCCGCCCTTTTTTATTCGTCATTCCCCGCCGCACACCTCGCAGTGCGGATCCTTCGGCAGTTTCATCTCGCGGAACTGCATGCTCATCGCATCGAACATCAACAGCTTGCCGCGCAGCGGCTGACCATAGTCGGCCAGCAGCTTGATGGCCTCCATCGCCTGCAGGGTGCCGATAGTGCCGACCAGCGGCGCCATCACGCCCGCTTCGACGCAGGTGAGGGCGCTGTCGCCGAACAGCCGGCTCAGGCAGCGGTAGCAGGGCTCGCCCGGCTGATAGGTGAACACGCTGAGCTGGCCTTCCATGCGGATCGCCGCGCCGGAAACCAGCGGCCTCTGCTGCGCGTGGCACAGGCGGTTCAGGGCATCGCGCGCCGCCACGTTGTCGGTGCAGTCCAGCACCAGATCGCAGGCGGCGATCTCTGCCGCGACCGCGTCATCTTCCAAACGGCAGTCGATCGCGTCGATGCGGATATGCGGGTTGATGGCGTTCAGTTCCCGCTTGGCGGAAGCGACCTTGCTCTGGCCGATGCGATCGTCGCGGTGCAGGATCTGGCGCTGCAGGTTGGAGAGCGAGACGGTGTCGAAATCCACCAGCACCAGATGGCCGACGCCGGCCGCTGCCAGATATGGCGCGGCGGCGCAGCCCAGCCCGCCCAGCCCGGCGATCAGCACGCGGGCTGCCTTCAGCTTCTCCTGGCCGTCGAAGTCAAAGCCGCGCAGCACGATCTGGCGGTTGTAGCGCAGCGCTTCGGCGTCGGTCAATTCCGGCAGCATGCTCAGCTCCTCAGCAGGGCGTTGAACGGCTCGATCTCCACCGTTTCGCCTACCGCCACCGAACCGCGTTCGCGCTCCAGCACGATGAAGCAGTTGCCCTGGCTGTAAGAGCTGAAGACGTGCGAGCCCTGGTGGCCGGTGGTGCTGACCTCCAGTTCGCCCGCGGCGTTGCTGCTGAACACGCCGCGCTGGAAATCGAGGCGGCCCGGCGATTTCTTCAACGGGGTCAGCGCCCGTGCGCGCAGGCGCGGCGGCAGGCGCCAGTCGCTGTGGCCGGCCAGCTTCGCCAGCAGCGGTTGCACCAGTTGGTAGAAGGTCAGGGCGGCGGAAACCGGGTTGCCCGGCAGGCCGCAGAACCAGGCGTGGCCCAGTTTGCCGAAGGCGAAGGGTTTGCCGGGTTTGATCGCCAGCTTCCAGAAGCTGACCTGGCCCAGTTCGTCGAGCATTTGTTTGGTGTAGTCGGCCTCGCCGACCGAAACGCCGCCGCTGCTGATGACCACGTCGGCCTGGCTGTCTGCCCGTTCGAAAGCGGCGCGCAGCGCATCGCGATCGTCGCGGATAATGCCGAGATCGAGCACCTCGCAGCCCAGCTGTTCCAGCATCAGGCGCACCGCGAAGCGGTTGGTGTCGTAGATTTGGCCCGCCTGCAGCGGCTGGCCGACCGGCTGCAGTTCGTCGCCGGTGGAGAACACCGCCACCTTCAGCTTACGCATCACCTGCACCTCGGCGACGCCAAGCGAAGCCAGCAGCGGCAGCTGCGCGGCGCCCAGCTTCACGCCGGCCGGCAACACGCTCGCGCCGCGGCGAATGTCTTCACCCGCCAGACGGATATTCTGGCCGGCTTCAACCGGCGCGGAAAAACGCACGCCCTGGTCGCTCACCTCGGCCTGCTCCTGCATCACTACCGCGTCCGCCCCGGCCGGGATCGGCGCGCCGGTCATGATGCGCACGCAGCTGTTGGTCGGCCATTGGCCGTCGAACGGCGCACCGGCGAAGGCCTTACCGGCGACCGGCAGCGGCGCATTGGCCGCCAGATCGGCGAGGCGCAGCGCATAGCCGTCCATCGCCGAGTTGGCGAACGGCGGCACGTCGAGCGGCGAGACCACCGGCGCGGCGGTGATGCGGCCGGCGGCGGCGGTCAGGGCGACGGATTCGGTCTGCTGCAGTGGGGCGATCTGCCCGAGCATTTTTTCCAGCGCTTGCTCCAGGGAAATGAGATCGGAAGTATGGCAATGATCCATAAAGGGAACTCCGTAATCAGGGGGGCGCTAAAATAGCGACAAAGTGCGGGTATTATGGCAGAGAACGCCGGGGGGGAGAACGGGTTATGCCCGCCATCTTTCGCACTGCGGTGCTGGGGCGATCGGGTATAAACTGCGTAAAACAGAGGAGAATCATGATGCATAAACAGGTTATCGACTTCTGGTTCGACGAGATCGAACCGATCATGTGGTTCAAAAAGGACGACGATTTCGATCGTCTGCTGCACAGTCGTTTCGGCGAAATCTGGCGCGCGGCGGCGGCGGGGGAATTGGCGCACTGGCGCGACACCATCGAGGGGCGCCTGGCGGAGGTGATCGTGCTCGATCAGTTCAGCCGCAACCTGTTCCGCGGCACGCCGCAGTCGTTCGCCTGCGACGGCATGGCGCTGATCCTGGCGCAGGAGGCGATCCGCAGCGGCGAGTGCGAACGGCTGAGCCGCGAGCAGCGCGGTTTCCTTTATCTGCCGTTCATGCATTCGGAATCGCCGCTGATCCACCAGCAGGCGCTGGTGCTGTACACCGAGCTCAATAACGGCGACCAGCTGGAGTTCGAGCTTCGGCACAAGGCGATCATCGATCGTTTCGGCCGCTACCCGCATCGCAATGCGATATTGGGGCGCACCAGCACGCCGGAAGAAGAGGCTTTTTTACAGCAGCCCGGATCGGGTTTTTAATCTCGGATCATCTGCGCCCGGCCGGGGAAAAAACAGCAGGCCGGGCGCCGCAATAAGCGTTATTCAGCGCGAACGTTTATTTCCTTACGCCATGCCGCTATTTCCGCACGCGGAATTACCAATAATCTCGGCCGTACGATCGGCGGTTTACGGCTTTTTATAACCTGCTGTTTTTATTCCAATAAGCTATTTCAAGGTGCGAAACGGTCTAAGCGGACTACGCTAAAAGCGGGACGTGGACGTTATGCTGTACTTCCACTGTAGGACTAAATAGAGTCGAAAAAGACTGAATAATAATGATACCGCGCTCAGCTTATTCGCTGCGCAACGGCGGGATTAACACAGGGTGTCAGGCAAATGAGCAAACCAGTGATTGCCATTCATGGCGGCGCGGGCGCAATTACCCGGGCGGCGCTGAGTGCGGAAAAAGAACGGCAGTATATCCAGGCGCTGTCCGAGATCGTGACCGCCGGGCAGGCGATACTGGCGCAGGGCGGCAGCGCGCTGGACGCGGTGACCGAAGCGGTGCGGCTGCTCGAAGAGTGCCCGCTGTTCAACGCCGGCAAAGGCTCGGTGTTTACCCATCAGGGCACTCACGAACTGGACGCCTGCGTGATGGACGGCCGCACCTGCGATGCCGGCGCCGTCGCCGGCGTCAGCCGCATCCGCAACCCGGTGCTGGCGGCGCGCGCGGTGCTGGAAAACAGCGAACACGTGCTGTTTGCCGCCGAAGGCGCCGAGAAGTTTGCCGCCGCCCACGGCCTGGAAATGGTTACCCCTGACTTCTTCTTTACCCAAGAACGTTTCGATCAGCTGCACCGCGCCCAGGCGGAGCAGGGCCGGGTATTGCTCGATCACGACGGCGCGGCGCAGGCCGGCGATCCGCTCGATCCCGATCGCAAATTCGGCACCGTCGGCGCGGTGGCGCTGGATGCGCTGGGCAACCTCGCCGCCGCCACTTCGACCGGCGGCATGACCAACAAGCAGGCCGGGCGGGTAGGCGACACGCCGATTATCGGCGCCGGCTGCTATGCCAACAATGCCACCGTGGCGGTTTCCAGCACCGGCACCGGCGAAATCTTCATGCGCGGCGTGGCGGCCTATGACGTCTCCGCCCTGATCGAATACGGCGATCTGAGCCTGCAGGCGGCCAGCGATCGGGTGGTGATGGAGAAGCTGCCGGCCCTCGGTGGCAGCGGCGGCATGATCGCCGTCGATCGCCACGGCAATATCGCGCTGCCGTTCAACTGCGAGGGGATGTATCGCGGTTTTGGCTATGTCGGCGATGCGCCGTCCGTCGGGATTTACCGCTAAGCGTTCACCGGGAGGGTGCATGACCGACGTTTTACTTCGACCCGCCGCCAGCGGCGGGCCGTCATTGCCGCCGCAGCGGGTGCTGACGGTGCGCGATCTGAGCATCAGCTTTCCTCAACCGGACGGCGCCGTAGAAGCGGTGCGCAACCTGTCGTTCGATCTCGATCGCGGCGAGACGCTGGCGATCGTCGGTGAGTCCGGCTCCGGCAAATCGGTCACTTCGCTGGGGCTAATGCGGTTGGTGGAGCAGGGCGGCGGGCGCATCGTCAGCGGCGCCATGACGCTGCGCCGGCGCGACGGCACGCTGCTCGATCTGGCGCAGGCCTCGCAGAGCACGCTGCGCACGGTGCGCGGCGCCGACATGGCGATGATCTTCCAGGAGCCGATGACTTCGCTCAACCCGGTATTTCCGGTCGGCGAGCAGATCGCCGAATCGCTGCGCCTGCATCAGGGCATGGATCACCGCAGCGCGCGCCAGGAGGCGCTGCGCATGCTCGATCTGGTACGCATTCCGGAGGCCAAAGAGGTGCTGGGGCGTTACCCGCACCAGCTTTCCGGCGGCATGCGCCAGCGGGTGATGATCGCCATGGCGCTCTCCTGCAAGCCGGCGCTGCTGATCGCCGATGAACCCACCACCGCCCTCGACGTCACCATTCAGGCGCAGATCCTGCAGCTGATCCGCGTGCTGCAACGGGAGATGCAGATGGGGGTGATCTTCATCACTCATGACATGGGCGTGGTGGCGGAGATAGCCGACCGGGTGCTGGTGATGCGCCGCGGCGAGCAGGTGGAACAGAATCGGGTGCGCGAGCTGTTTGCCGCGCCGCAGCAGGCCTATACCCGGGCGCTGTTGGCGGCGGTGCCGAAGCTGGGGGCGATGGCCGATCGGCCGCTGCCGGCGAAGTTTCCGTTGCCGGGCGGCGAGGGGGATACGGCGCCGCAGGATACCGTGCCGACAGACGCCGCGCCTATCCTGCAGGTGGAGCATCTGGTCACGCGTTTTGATCTGCGCGGCGGGTTGTTCAATCGGGTCACTCGCCGGGTGCACGCGGTGGAAAACGTCAGTTTCGATCTTTACCCCGGCGAGACGCTGGGGCTGGTGGGCGAGTCCGGCTGCGGCAAGTCCACCACCGGGCGCTCTTTGCTGAAGCTGGTGGACAGCCAGAGCGGCACCATCACCTTCGCCGGGCGGCGGATAGATCAGTTGAAGGGGCCGGCCCTGCAGCACCTGCGGCGCGATATTCAGTTCATCTTTCAGGATCCATACGCTTCGCTTGATCCGCGTCTGACGGTCGGTTTTTCCATCATGGAGCCGCTGCTGGTGCACAATGTGATGCGCGGCCGCGAGGCGGAGCAACGGGTGGCCTGGCTGCTGGAACGCGTCGGCCTGCTGCCGGAGCATGCGCGCCGCTACCCGCACGAATTTTCCGGCGGCCAGCGCCAGCGCATCTGCATCGCGCGCGCGCTGGCGCTGAACCCGAAAGTGGTGATCGCCGACGAGGCGGTGTCGGCGCTGGACGTGTCGATTCAGGCGCAGATCGTCAATCTGCTGCTCGACCTGCAGCGCGAGTTCGGCATCGCTTTTCTGTTCATTTCACACGACATAGCGGTGGTGGAGCGCATCAGCCACCGGGTGGCGGTGATGTACCTCGGGCAGATCGTCGAGATCGGCCCACGGCAGGCGGTGTTCGACAACCCGCAGCACCCCTACACCCGCAAGCTGATGGCGGCGGTGCCGGTGGCCGATCCCGCCCACGCCCACAAACGGCAGCCGCTGCCGGCCGATGAGATCCCCAGCCCGGTGCGCGCGCTGGGCGATGAACCCGTTACCGCACCGCTGGTGCAGGTTGGCACCGGGCACTTTGTCGCCCGCCACCCGATCGCCGGTGCTTTTTAAAGACCTCAGGAGAGACAAGCGACATGAAGCACACATTCAAACGCAATGCGCTGTTGGCCGCCGTACTGCTGGCGGCGGGAACCGGCCCGGTCTGGGCGGCGAAGGACGCGGTGATCGCCGTGGCCTCCAACTTCACCACCCTCGATCCTTACGACGCCAACGATACGCTGTCGCAGGCGGTGGCCAAGTCTTTCTATCAGGGGCTGTTCGGCTTCGACAAGGACATGAAGCTGGTGAACGTGCTGGCGGACAGCTATGAGGTCAGCAAAGACGGCCTGACCTACACCGTCAAACTGCGCCAGGGGATTAAATTCCACGACGGTACCGCGTTCAACGCCGAGGCGGTGAAGGTAAACCTCGATCGCGCCAGCAACCCGGACAGCCACCTCAAGCGCTACAACCTGTTCAAGATGATCGACAAAACCGAAGCGGTGGACGCCAATACGGTGAAGATCGTGCTGAAAGCGCCGTTCTCGGCGTTCGTCAACAACCTGGCGCACCCGGCGGCGGCGATCATCTCGCCGGCGGCGCTGAAGCAATACGGCAAGGAGATCGGTTTCCACCCGGTCGGCACCGGGCCGTATCAATTCGTCACCTGGAACCAGACCGATTTCGTCAAGGTGAAGAAGTTCGACGGCTACTGGCAGACGGGGCTGCCGAAGCTCGACAGCATCACCTGGCGCCCGGTGGTGGATAACAACACCCGCGCGGCGATGCTGCAAACCGGCGAGGCGACCTTCGCCTTCCCGATCCCTTACGAGCAGGCCAAGGTGCTGGAAGGCAACGCCAAGCTGGACGTGGTGGCCGCGCCGTCGATCCTGCAGCGTTACATCAGCATGAACGTCACTCAGAAGCCGTTCGACAACCCGAAGGTGCGCCAGGCGCTGAACTATGCCATCAACAAGGACGCGCTGATCAAAGTGGCGTTCGCCGGGTACGCGGTGCCGGCGGAAGGGCCGGTGCCGCCGGCCATTGACTTCGCTGCCCGCTATAAGCCGTGGCCGTACGATCCGGCCAAGGCGCGCGAGCTGCTGAAAGAGGCCGGCTACCCGAACGGCTTCACCACCACGCTGTGGTCTTCCCACAACCACAGCACCGCGCAGAAGGTGCTGCAGTTCACCCAGCAGCAGCTGGCGCAGGTGGGGGTGAAAGTGACGGTGACGGCGATGGATGCCGGGCAGCGTGCGGCGCAGGTGGAGAGCGTCGGGGTGAAGGACACCGGCGTGCGTCTGTTCTACACCGGCTGGTCGGCCTCGACCGGGGAAGCGGACTGGGCGCTGTCGCCGCTGTTCTCCACCCAGGCGGCGCCGCCGAAGCAGTTCAACACCGCGTTCTACAGCAACCCGCAGGTGGACAAGGATCTGACCGACGCGCTGGCGACCACCGATCGCGCCGAGAAGCAGAAACTGTATCAGGACGCGCAGGATCGCATCTGGGCCGATGCGCCCTGGATCTTCCTGGCGACCGAACGTCTGTTGTCGGCCAACAGCAAACAGCTGAGCGGTTTCTACGTGATGCCGGATACCTCGTTCAACTTTGATAACGCCGATCTGAAATAAGGCGCCCATCCCCGCCTGCGGCCAAGCGGCGGCGGGCGGGGGAAGGAATGAGATGCTCAATTATTTTCTGAAACGACTGCTGGGCCTGATCCCGACGCTGCTGATCGTGGCGGTGCTGGTGTTCCTGTTCGTCCACCTGCTGCCGGGCGATCCGGCGCGGCTGGCGGCGGGGCCGGAGGCCGACGAGGCGGTGGTGCAGCTGGTGCGCAAGGATTTGGGGCTGGATCAGCCGTTGCCGCAGCAGTTCGCACACTTCTTCGTCAACGCGCTGCGGGGCGACTTCGGCATCTCGATGGTGTCCAAGCGCCCGGTGAGCGAAGAGATCGCCTCGCGCTTTATGCCGACCTTTTGGCTGACCGTCACCAGCATGCTGTGGGCGGTGGCGTTCGGCCTGGCGATCGGCGTGGTGTCGGCGGTGTGGCGCAACCGCTGGCCGGATCGCCTCGGCATGACGCTGGCGGTGTCGGGGATCTCGTTCCCGGCCTTTGCGCTCGGTATGCTGCTGATGCAGGTGTTCTCGGTCGAACTGGGGTGGCTGCCGACGGTGGGCGCCGACAGCTGGCGACACTACATTCTGCCTTCGATCACCCTGGGGGCGGCGGTGGCAGCGGTGATGGCGCGTTTCACCCGCGCTTCGTTCGTCGAGGTGCTGCAGGAAGACTACATGCGCACCGCGCGCGCCAAGGGCGTGCGGGAAAGCGTGGTGGTGATGAAACACGGCCTGCGCAACGCGATGATCCCGGTGGTGACCATGATGGGGCTGCAGTTCGGCTTCCTGCTCGGCGGTTCGATCGTGGTGGAGAAGGTGTTCAACTGGCCGGGGTTGGGGCGGTTGCTGGTGGACTCGGTGGAGATGCGCGATTACCCGGTGATCCAGGCCGAGGTGCTTCTGTTCTCGCTGGAATTCATCCTGATCAACCTGCTGGTGGATATGCTGTACGCGGCGATCAACCCGGCGATTCGTTATCAATGAGGACGCGGCATGATTAAGCATTGGCGGCGCAACGCCGCACTGAAGGCGATGCCGCTTATCGATCCCAATGCGGTACGCACGCCGTGGAGCGAGTTTTGGCGGCGTTTTCGCCGCCAGCGGGCGGCGCTGGTCGCCGGTCTGTTGGTGCTGCTGCTGATTGCGGCGGCGCTGCTGGCGCCTTATCTGGCACCGTTCGATGCGGAAAACTATTTCGATTACGATCGGCTGAACGAGGGGCCTTCGCTGATGCACTGGCTGGGCGTGGATTCTCTCGGGCGCGATATCTTCAGCCGCATCCTGATGGGCACGCGCATTTCGCTGGCGGCCGGGGTGTTCTCGGTGCTGGCGGGCGGGGCGATCGGCACCCTGCTGGGGCTGCTGGCCGGCTACTATGAGGGCTGGTGGGATCGCCTCACCATGCGCGTCTGCGATGTGCTGTTCGCGTTTCCCGGTATTCTGCTGGCGATCGGCGTGGTGGCGATCATGGGCAGCGGCATGGCCAACGTGATCGTCGCGGTGGCGATCTTCAGCATTCCGGCCTTCGCCCGCCTGGTGCGCGGCAATACGCTGGTGCTGAAGCACCTGACCTATATCGAATCGGCGCGCAGCATCGGCGCCTCGGACTGGACCATCATCCTGCGGCACATTCTGCCGGGCACCCTGTCTTCGATTGTGGTCTATTTCACCCTGCGCATCGGCACCTCGATCATCACCGCCGCCAGCCTGTCGTTTCTGGGCCTGGGTGCCCAGCCGCCGACGCCGGAGTGGGGGGCGATGCTCAACGAAGCGCGCGCCGATATGGTGATCGCGCCGCACGTGGCGATCTTCCCCAGTCTGGCGATATTCATTACCGTGCTGGCGTTCAACCTGTTGGGCGACGGACTGCGCGACGCGCTCGATCCTAAGCTGAAGGGATGATGCTTTAACGTATGGCGCATATTTGAACGGGCTCAAATGACGTCTCAATGCTACTATCGTTCAATAAACCGTGTTGTTTGCACGAAAATGAGTGAGAGAGGTGCCGATGCCAGTAAAACAACGAACGACGCAAAGTGTGACCATGACGGTGGAACGCAGTTTGTTGAGCCGTGCGCGTGAGGCGGGGATTAATCTCAGCGCGACGCTAACTGCTGCTTTAGATGCTGAGTTACGTCAGCATGAGAGGATAAAATGGCAGGAAGAAAACCGAGAGGCGCTTGAAGCGCTTAACCGATTTAATGATGAGCATGGTTGCTTTAGCGACGAATACAGGACGTTTTAGCGATGCAATTTACGGTGTATGCGAATAGGGGGAACAGCGCGGTTTATCCCCTGCTGCTTGATGTGACGAGCGATATCATTGGGCAATTAAATCGTCGAGTTGTGATCCCTTTGTTGCCCGTTGAAAAATACCCTGGGAGTACGCGACCGGAACGCTTGATCCCGTTGATCAGATTGATTGATGACAACGAGTACGCCGTGATGACATATGAAATGGCCAGCATCCCGGTTCGGGCTTTGGGGGCCGAGTTTTGTGATGTTTCCCAGTATCGGACCAGGATAAAAGCCGCCATCGACTTTCTTCTTGACGGTATTTGAAGAAATCCGGGCGCTTTAATAACCGCCCGGATTTTTTTATCAGCGGAACAGGTGCTCGGCGTGGAAGCGCAGGTGATCTTCCACGAAGGTGGCGATGGTGAAGTAGCTGTGATCGTACCCCGGCTGAATGCGCAGCGTCAGCGGCCAGTCGCGCTGGCGCGCCAGCTCCGCCAACCGCGCCGGCTGCAGCTGGTCGGCCAGGAACTGGTCGTCGTCGCCCTGGTCGATAAGGACCGGCATTTTTTCCGCGCCGCTGGCCAGCAGATGGCAGCTGTCGTACTGCAGCCACTGGCTTTCGTCGCTGCCCAGATAGGCGGTGAACGCCTTGCGGCCCCACGGCACCTGGCACGGGTTAACGATCGGCGCGAACGCCGATACCGAGCGGAAGCGCTGCGGATTGCGAAACGCCATCATCAGCGCGCCGTGGCCGCCCATCGAGTGGCCGAAGATCGACTGACGACCGCTGACGCTGAAGTGCTGTTCGATCAGCGCCGGCAGTTCGGCGCTGATGTAGTCGTACATGCGGAAGTGGCGATCCCACGGCGCCTGGGTGGCGTTCAGGTAGAACCCGGCGCCCTGGCCCAGATCGTAGCCTTCGTCGTTCGGCACTTCGTCGCCACGCGGGCTGGTGTCCGGCATCACCAGCACCAGGCCCAGCTCGGCGGCGATGCGCTGCGCGCCGGCTTTCAACGTGAAGTTCTCGTCGTTGCAGGTCAGCCCCGACAGCCAGTACAGCACCGGCGGCGGGTTGTCATCGCGCGGCGGCGGCAGGTAGATGCTGAATGTCATGTTGCAATTCAGGCTCTGCGCCGCGTGGCGATAGCGCTGCTGCCAGCCGCCGAACATGCGGTGCTCTTCGAGAAGTTCCAATGACAACGTCATCTCTGCCTCCTGGCTTATTGGTCGAAGTGGATGACGGAACGGATCGATTTGCCTTCGTGCATCAAATCGAACGCTTCGTTGATCTGCTCCAGCCCCATGGTATGGGTGATAAAGTCGTTCAGCGCGAATTCACCGTCCAGATAGCGTTCGACGATGCCCGGCAGCTGCGAACGGCCCTTGACGCCGCCGAACGCCGAACCGCGCCAGACGCGACCGGTGACCAGTTGGAACGGACGGGTCGAGATCTCTTCGCCCGCGCCCGCGACGCCGATGATCACCGATTCACCCCAGCCCTTGTGGCAGCACTCCAGCGCGGAACGCATCACGTTGACGTTGCCGATGCACTCGAAGGAGAAATCGACGCCGCCGTCGGTCAGCTCGACGATCACGTCCTGAATCGGCTTGTCATAGTCTTTCGGGTTGATCAGATCGGTAGCGCCCAGCTTGCGTGCCAGATCGAACTTGCTGGTGTTGATGTCGATGCCGATGATGCGGCCCGCGCCGGCCATCTGCGCGCCGATGATCGCCGACAGGCCGATGCCGCCCAGGCCGAAGATTGCCACGGTGTCGCCCGGCTGCACTTTAGCGGTGTTCATCACCGCGCCCATGCCGGTGGTCACGCCGCAGCCCAGCAGGCACACTTCTTCCAGCGGCGCTTCCTTGTTGATTTTCGCCAGTGAGATTTCCGGCACCACGGTGTACTCGGAGAAGGTGGAGGTGCCCATGTAGTGGAAGATCGGCTTGCCATCCTTGAAGAAGCGGGTGGTGCCGTCCGGCATCAGCCCTTTGCCCTGGGTGGAGCGGATCGCCTGGCACAGGTTGGTCTTGCCGGATTTACAGAATTTGCACTCGCCGCACTCCGGGGTGTAGAGCGGGATCACGTGATCGCCGACCGCCACGCTGGTGACGCCTTCACCGACCGCTTCCACCACGCCGCCGCCCTCGTGGCCGAGGATCGCCGGGAACACGCCTTCCGGATCTTTGCCGGACAGGGTGTAGGCGTCAGTGTGACAAACGCCGGTGGCGACGATCCGCACCAGCACTTCGCCTTTTTGCGGTGGCATCAGCTCGACTTCTTCGATCTTCAGCGGCTGGTTCGGGCCCCAGGCAACGGCGGCGCGGGTTTTGATCATCTCCATCATAGTCTCCTCAGTGGTTTTCTTTTTAAATCAGGCGATATCGACAACGTCTGATAAATCGTTGGGGGTGCTTTCATCAACAGCGGCGGTTTCCGTCTGTTCAATAATCAACTCTTTCAGCGCGCGCACGTTCGGCCCGAACGCGTCGCGGCGCCACAGCAGCCAGGTGGCGGTGTCGGCCACGTCCGGCGGCAGGGGGTGAACCCGCACCCGCTCATGGCCCGGCAGCAGGCTCAGCACCGAATGCGGGATCATCGCCAGCCCGGCGCCGCTGGCGACGCAGGCCAGCATGGCGTGATAGGACTGGATCTCCATAATTTGCCCCGGCCGCGCGCCTTCGCGCTTGAACCAGGCCTCCAGCCGCAGGCGGTAGGAGCAGCTGGCGCGAAAGGCGAACAGCGTTTCGCCGTTGGCGTCTTTGGCGCTGTGGATCGGCGCGTGATCGAGACAGGAGATCACCACCATATGTTCAGGATAGGCGATACAGCCGTTCAACTCGTCATAAGGCACCGGACCGTCGACCAGGGCGGCCGCCAGCGTGCCGGCGCGCACCCGATCGGCGATTTCGCCGGAGGTGCCGGTGGTCAGCGACAGCGAAACCTGCGAGAAGCGCTGGTGGTAAGCCGCCAGCAGCGAGGGCAGGCGGGTAGCGGCGGTGCTCTCCATCGAGCCGAGGGCGAAGTTGCCTGCCGGTTCGCCGGCGTGGGTGATGCTCATCGCCTCGTCGCTCAGCGCCAGGATGCGGTTGGCGTAGCACAGAAAGTTATGGCCCATCGGCGACAGGCGCAGGCGCTGTTTTTCGCGGATAAACAGATCGGCGCCCAGCTCCTGCTCGAGCTGTCGCAGTCGGGTGGTCAGATTCGACGGCACGCGGTGCAGCTGCTCGGCGGCGCGGGCGACCGAGCCGGTTTCCGCCACGCAGCAGAACATGCGAAGCTGGGTCAGATCCATAATATTCTCGTTTCGTGATGAACTTGATTAGTATTATTCAGTTTTTGTGAGTTTAATACTGCGGCATGATACTGGCAACTTTCTTTTAACCTTTTGGATGCCGATATGGCTTTACGTATTGCCTTGAGCGGTTTTGCCGCGCTGATCGTCGCGATGGGCATTGGCCGCTTCGCTTTCACCCCCCAGGTGCCGCTGATGATCGCGGAACATCAGTTCACCCTGACCGGTGCCGGGCTGGTGGCGGCGATCAACTATTTGGGCTATCTGTGCGGCGCCTACGACGCGATGCGCGCCACGCGCCACGTCGAGCGGCGCCTGTGGCTTGGCGTGTGGGGCGCGGTGGCGCTGACGCTGCTGTCGGCGCTGGCGCAGGATGAATGGACGCACGGCGCGCTGCGCTTCGTCATCGGCTGGGCCAGCGGCTGGGCGATGGTGCTGGTGGCGGCCTGGACCAATGAGCGGTTGGCGCACTACGGCCGGCCGGCGCTGAGCGCGGCGGTGTTCGCCGGGCCGGGCGCCGGTATCTTCCTCAGCGGCATGCTGGCGGTGGGCATCA
The DNA here is from genome assembly GCF_043109535.1 of Serratia sp. LACPHL-BACT-2024-00286. Classification (NCBI taxonomy): domain Bacteria; kingdom Pseudomonadati; phylum Pseudomonadota; class Gammaproteobacteria; order Enterobacterales; family Yersiniaceae; genus Serratia; species Serratia sp. LACPHL-BACT-2024-00286. The sequence continues at coordinate 426,135 of NZ_JBICNA010000005.1, read as the reverse complement.
ACACGCTGGGGCTGACGGCGGCGCAGGCCTGGCTGGTGTATGGCGTGCCGGCGCTGGCGTTGGTGGGGGCGATTAGCGCCTTTCTGCCGCGCAGCGGCGAGCTGCATCGCCCGGACGTGGCCCCGGAACCGCTACTGCTGACGCCGGCGCTCAAACGCCTGGTGTGGAGCTACAGCCTGGCCGGGTTCGGCTACATCCTGCCGGCGACGTTCTTGTCGCAGATGGCGGCGGCGCGTTTTCCCGGCAGCCTGTTCGCGCAGTTCGTCTGGCCGGTGTTCGGCGGCGCGGCGGTGCTGGGGATCGTTATCGGCATTTTGACCCGCCATCGGCTCACTACCCAGACCCGGTTGGCGATCACGCTGTGGATACAGGCGCTGGGCGTGCTGAGCGCCGAAGTGGTGCCGGGCGTGGCCGGCCTGGCGTTGGGGGCGTTGCTGACCGGCGGCGGCTTCCTCTGCGTGGTGCAGCTCGCCCTTCAGCACGGCCGTGAACTGGCGCCGCGCCATGCGCGCTACATGGCCGGGTTGCTGACCACCGGTTATGCGATCGGCCAACTGGTCGGGCCGATGCTGTCGGCGCTGTCGACCGCCTTGACCCATCGACTGGAGCCGGCGCTGTACGTAGCGGTGGCGGCGCTGTTGGTGGCCGGTGCGCTGGTGGTGAATACCCCGGCGCGGCGGTTGGCGCAAAAAACGGCGATGCGGTGATTGAAATCCATACAAAAAGCGTGGAATCCCGCAGCCGGCCTGATTGTGCTAAATGCGAATATTTCACCTGCGGATGAAGCACAATCACTGGATAATCGCCGCGCTCTCATCTACAGTGGGGGCAAAATCTTGACCGGGTTCACGTTATCCACCACGAAAACTCTGCCGTCACGAGAGCAAGCAATTCGCCGGCCGCACGCCCTACCAGGCCGCCGGCGGGTTCCGTCCGCAGGAGAACAAATACATGACATCATTAAGTAAAGAAGCCGCGCTGGTGCATGCGGCGCTGGAAGAGCGTGGTCTGGAAACGCCGCTGCGCGGGGAAGTGCTGGATCGCGAAACGCGCAAGCGCCGCATCAAAGAGCACATGACCGAAATCATGCAGCTGCTGAACCTCGATCTGTCCGATGACAGCCTGGCGGAGACGCCACATCGCATCGCCAAAATGTATGTCGACGAGATCTTCTCCGGGCTGGACTACGCCAACTTCCCGAAAATCACCGTTATCGAGAACAAGATGAAGGTGGATGAGATGGTGACGGTGCGCGATATCACGCTGACCAGCACCTGCGAACACCACTTCGTGACCATCGACGGCAAGGCCACCGTGGCCTATATCCCGAAAGACTCGGTGATCGGCCTGTCGAAGATCAACCGCATCGTGCAGTTCTTCTCCCAGCGTCCGCAGGTGCAAGAGCGCCTGACCCAGCAGATCCTGGTGGCGTTGCAGACCCTGCTCGGCACCAATAACGTGGCGGTATCGATCGATGCGGTCCATTATTGTGTCAAGGCGCGCGGCATCCGCGACGCGACCAGCGCCACCACCACCACTTCGTTGGGGGGGCTGTTCAAGTCCAGCCAGAATACCCGCCAGGAGTTCCTGCGCGCGGTGCGTCATCACCAGGGGTGATGGCGTTGCGGGGCGACCCGCACGACGACAACAGGCGCCTGCGGGCGCCTTTTTCATGAGCGGAAGACAGCGATAAAAAATGAACAGTCATCCTCTGCCGCGCATCGCCACGCTGGACTGCGTGCGCGGCATCGCCATCCTCGGCATTTTATTGCTGAACATCAGCGCCTTCGGCTTGCCGAAGGCCGCCTACCTCAACCCGGCCTATTTGGGCATGCCGTCATCGCGCGACGCCTGGACCTGGGCGCTGCTCGATCTGTTCGCCCAGGCCAAGTTCCTGGCGATGTTCGCGCTGCTGTTCGGCGCCGGGCTGCAAATGCTGCTGCGGCGCGGCAAAAGCTGGATCCGCGCGCGGCTGTCGTGGCTGCTGCTGTTCGGCCTTGCGCACGCCATCTTCCTGTGGGACGGCGACATTCTGCTGGCCTACGGGCTGATCGGCCTGGTGTGCTGGCGCATGATCCGCGAAGCCAAAGAAACCTTCCAGCTGCTGAAAACCGGCGTGGTGCTGTATTTGATCGGCGTGGCGGTGCTGCTTTTGCTCGGCTTCGTCTCGCACGGTGAGCCGGGCAGCTTCTGGCAGCCGGGCGCGGCGGAGCTGCAGTACGAGAAGTTCTGGAAGCTGCAGGGCGGTTTCGAAGCCTGGCGCAGCCGCGCCGATCTGCTCTCGTCCAGCCTGCTGGCCATCGGCGCGCAGTATGGCTGGGAGCTGGCGGGGCTGATGCTGTTCGGCGCCGGACTGATGCGCAGCGGCTGGCTGCGCGGCAGTTATTCCTCCGGTTATTATTTGCGGCAGGCGGCGTGGCTGCTGCCGCTTTCGGTGCTGATCCAGCTGCCGGCGGTGGCGCTGCAATGGCAGGTGCATTGGGACTATCGCTGGAGCGGTTTCCTGCTGCAGGTGCCGCGCGAGCTGGGCGCCCCGCTGCAGGCGATGGGCTATCTGGCGCTGTGTTACGGTTTCTGGCCCGCGTTGTCGCGCATGCGCATCGCCCACTGGCTGACCCTGGTGGGGCGCATGGCGTTGAGCAACTACCTGCTGCAAACGCTGATCTGCACCACGCTGTTTTATCGCTTTGGCCTCTATGAGCAGTTCGACCGGCTGCAGCTGTTGGCGTTCGTGCCGCTGGTCTGGCTGGCCAACCTGGCGTTTTCCGCACTGTGGCTGCGTTACTTCGAACAGGGGCCGATGGAGTGGCTGTGGCGCAGGCTGACGCAGCTGGCCGCCGGCGAAGCGGAACCCAAAACGCTGAAGTGAGCGCCCGCCGGCAGGTTAAAAAAATGTATGTAAACGTTTTCTTTCCTGTGACGTAATTCACGCAGAGCAGCGGGCCAATCGGGGTAGGATAGCGCCACCGGCCACTACCCCGATTTCAGGATCCCGCATGCCTCCAGTTCATCCGATCACCATCCGCGACGTGGCGAAACGCGCCGGGGTCTCCGTGGCGACCGTCTCCCGCGTGCTGAATCACAGCGCGCTGACCAGCAAGGAGACGCGCGAGCAGGTGCTGCAGGCGGTGGCGGAGCTGGGCTATCGCCCCAACGCCAACGCGCAGGCGCTGGCGACCCAAAGCAGCGATACCCTGGGCGTGGTGGTGATGGACGTCTCCGATCCGTTCTTCGGCGCGCTGGTGAAAGCGGTAGACACGGTGGCGCAGAAACACCACAAATACTTGCTGATCGGCAACAGCTATCATCAGGCGGACAAAGAGCGCCACGCGATCGAAGTGCTGATTCGCCAGCGCTGTAACGCCCTGATTGTTCACGCCAAAGCCCTGAGCGATGCCGAACTGATCGGTTTTCTGGAGCAGGTGCCGGGCATGGTGCTGATCAACCGGATTATCCCCGGCTATGAGCCGCGCTGCGTCGGGCTGGATAACGTCTGCGGCGCGGAAATGGCGATGCGTCTTTTGCTGTCGCAGGGCCATCGGCGCATCGGCTATCTGGGCTCCAATCACCCGATCGAAGACGGGCCGCTGCGCCAGCAGGGCTATGCGCAGGCGATGGCCGCCGCCGGGCTGGCCACGCCCGACAACTGGCGCGCCTACGGTTCGCCGGATCTGCAGGGCGGCGAGGCGGCGATGGTGGAGCTGCTGGGGCGCAACTTACAGCTGAGCGCGGTGTTCGCCTACAATGACGCCATGGCCGCCGGCGCCATGGCGGTGCTGAAAGAAAACGGTATCACGGTGCCGCAGCATTTCTCGCTGATCGGCTTCGACGACATCCCCATCGCGCGTTACACCAGCCCCAAGCTTACCACGGTGCGCTACCCGATCGTCTCGATGGCCACGCTGGCCACCGAGCTGGCGTTGCAGGGCGCGGCAGGCCTGACGGAGCCGCAGGCCGCTCATCTGTTCATGCCGACGCTGGTGCGGCGCCATTCTGTCGCCCCCTGGCAAAGTGAGGCGACGGTCACTCTCTGACGATTTAATCTTGTGTAACCGTTTTCAATCTGTGAGAAAATTCACAGAATATTAACATCACGCCGTCTATGCTCTAGGCGTTTTCCGGCGCAAAGGCCCTTGCCGCTGCAACCTTTATCTCGCGCTGACACAGCATTTCTCGGAAATAACAAAATCCACGGACGGCAGGTGTTGAGTGGAAATCGCCTGGCCTGGGGTGTGCGCACTGCCGGTGACCATTGGCTCAAAGACGAGTAATACCCTACACAGAACCGGAGACTGACAATGAATAAGAAGGTTTTCACCCTGGCCGCCATGGCCGCAGCCATGATGTTTGGCGCCGCAGCCCATGCTGACACCCGTATTGGCGTCACGATTTACAAGTACGACGACAACTTCATGTCGGTGGTGCGCAAGGCGATCGAGAAGGACGCCAAGGCTTCACCGGACGTCACCCTGCTGATGAATGACTCGCAGAACGACCAGTCCAAGCAGAACGATCAGATCGACGTGCTGCTGGCCAAGGGCGTGAAAGCGCTGGCGATCAACCTGGTCGACCCGGCCGCGGCGCCGGTGGTTATCGATAAGGCGCGCGCAAACGATATCCCGGTGGTGTTCTACAACAAAGAGCCTTCCCGCAAGGCGTTGGACAGCTATGAGAAGGCATATTACGTCGGCACCGACTCCAAAGAATCCGGCGTGATCCAGGGCGAGCTGATTGCCAAACACTGGCAAGCCAACCCGGCCTGGGATCTGAACAAAGACGGCCAGATCCAGTTCGTGCTGCTGAAAGGCGAGCCGGGCCACCCGGATGCCGAAGCGCGCACCACCTACGTGGTGAAAACGCTGAACGAGAAAGGCATCAAGACCCAGCAGCTACAGATGGATACCGCGATGTGGGATACCGCGCAGGCGAAAGACAAGATGGACGCCTGGCTCTCCGGCCCGAACGCCAACAAGATTGAAGTGGTGATCGCCAACAACGACGCCATGGCGATGGGCGCGGTGGAGGCGCTGAAGGCGCATAACAAGACCACTATCCCGGTGTTTGGCGTCGATGCGTTGCCTGAGGCGCTGGCGCTGGTGAAATCCGGCGCGATGGCGGGCACGGTGCTGAACGACGCCGACAACCAGGCGAAAGCCACCTTCGAGCTGGCGAAGAACCTGGCGGCGGGCAAACCGGCCACCGAAGGCACCCAATATAAAATCGAAAATAAAGTCGTGCGTATTCCTTACGTCGGCGTAGATAAAGACAACCTGTCTCAGTTTGTTAAATAAGAATTGAGATCCCGCTAAGACCCCGCCTGCGGCGCCAACACCAGGAATACCGCCGGCGGGGATGTTTACGACTGCAAGACAGTTAAGCCAGGTGTATTTATGGCCGATAGCTCACGCGAATTTTTGCTGGAAATGACGGATATCTGTAAGTCATTTCCCGGCGTCAAAGCCTTGGACAATGTCAATTTACGCGTCCGCCCGCACTCGATTCACGCCCTGATGGGGGAGAACGGCGCGGGTAAATCGACGTTGCTGAAATGCCTGTTCGGCATTTACAAAAAAGACAGCGGCAGCATTGTGTTTCAGGGCCGGGAGATCGATTTCAAGAGTTCGAAAGAAGCGCTGGAGCACGGCGTTTCCATGGTGCACCAGGAGCTGAACCTGGTGCTGCAGCGCACCGTGATGGACAACATGTGGCTGGGGCGCTACCCGACCAAAGGCCTGTTCGTCGATCAGGAAAAAATGCTCAAAGACACCCAGGCGATCTTCGACGAGCTGGATATCGACATCAACCCGCGCGAAAAGGTGGGCAACCTGTCGGTGTCGCAGATGCAGATGATCGAGATCGCCAAGGCGTTTTCCTACGACGCCAAAATCGTCATCATGGATGAGCCGACCTCCTCGCTGACGGAGAAAGAGGTCAATCACCTGTTCACCATTATCCGCAAGCTGAAAGAGCGCGGCTGCGGCATCGTTTATATCTCGCACAAGATGGAAGAGATCTTCCAGCTGTGCGACGAGATAACGGTGCTGCGCGACGGGCAATGGATCGCCACCCAACCGCTGGAAGGGCTGGATATGGATAAGATCATCGCCATGATGGTCGGCCGCTCGCTCAGCCAGCGCTTCCCCGACAGGCAGAACACGCCGGGTGAGGTGATCCTCGAGGTGAAAAACCTGACGTCGCTGCGCCAGCCCTCGATCCGTGATGTGTCCTTCGATCTGCACCAAGGCGAGATCCTCGGCATCGCCGGGCTGGTGGGCGCCAAGCGCACCGATATCGTCGAGACGCTGTTCGGCATTCGCGAAAAGGTGGCGGGCACCATCAAGCTGCACGGCAAAGCGATCGATAACCACAGCGCCAACGAAGCGATCAACCACGGTTTTGCGCTGGTGACCGAAGAGCGCCGATCCACCGGGATTTACGCTTACCTCGACGTGGGCTTCAACTCGCTGATCTCCAATATCCGCAATTATAAAAACAAGCTCGGCCTGCTGGATAACGCGCGGATGAAGAGCGACACCCAGTGGGTGATCGACGCCATGCGGGTGAAAACGCCGGGGCATCACACCCATATCGGCTCGCTGTCCGGCGGCAATCAGCAGAAGGTGATCATCGGCCGCTGGCTGCTGACGCAGCCGGAGATCCTGATGCTGGATGAACCGACGCGCGGCATCGACGTGGGCGCCAAGTTCGAGATTTATCAGCTGATGACCGAACTGGCGAAGAAGGGCAAGGGGATCATTATCGTCTCGTCCGAAATGCCGGAGCTTTTGGGGATCACCGACCGTATTTTGGTGATGAGCAATGGTCAGGTTGCGGGCATCGTTAACACCAAACAGACCTCGCAAAATGAAATCTTACGTCTCGCCTCCCTGCACCTTTAAGGATCGGAATTATGAACGCGCTAAATAAAAAAACCTTATTTACCTATTTCAAGGAAGGCGGCATTTACGTGGTGTTGCTGGTGCTGTTGGCCATCATCATCATTCAGGATCCTACCTTCCTCAGCCTGATGAACCTGAGCAACATCCTGACGCAGTCTTCGGTGCGCATCATCATCGCGCTGGGCGTGGCGGGGCTGATCGTGACCCAGGGCACCGACCTGTCCGCCGGGCGGCAGGTGGGGCTGGCGGCGGTGGTGGCGGCCACGCTGCTGCAGTCGATGGATAACGTCAACAAGGTGTTCCCGCACATGGAAACCTGGTCGATTCCCCTGGTTATCCTGCTGGTGTGTGCGGTCGGCGCGGTGATCGGCCTGGTTAACGGCCTGATTATCGCCTATCTCAACGTGACGCCGTTCATCACCACCCTGGGCACCATGATCATCGTCTACGGCATCAACTCGCTGTATTACGACTCGGTCGGCGCTTCGCCGGTGGCGGGCTTCGATCCGAAGTTCTCCACCTTTGCCCAGGGCTTCTTGCGCTTCGGCGACTTTAAGCTGTCGTACATTACCTTCTATGCGCTGATCGCCATCATATTCGTCTGGATCCTGTGGACCAAGACCCGCTTCGGCAAGAACATCTTCGCCATCGGCGGCAACCCGGAAGCGGCCAAGGTGTCCGGGGTCAACGTGCCGTTGAACCTGATCATGATCTATGCGCTGTCCGGCGTGTTCTACGCCTTCGGCGGCCTGCTGGAAGCGGGGCGCATCGGCAGCGCCACCAATAACCTCGGCTTTATGTACGAGCTGGACGCCATCGCCGCCTGCGTGGTGGGGGGCGTCTCCTTCGCCGGCGGGGTGGGTACGGTGTGGGGCGTGGTGACCGGGGTGATCATCTTCACCGTCATCAACTACGGCCTGACCTATATCGGCATCAACCCGTACTGGCAGTACATCATCAAGGGCAGCATCATCATCTTCGCCGTGGCGCTGGACTCGTTGAAATACGCCAAGAAGAAGTAGATTTACCGCAGTACAGACGACAAGGCCGGCAAAATATGCCGGCCTTTATTTTGGGCATTGCACGTCAGGGCTGTTTGGCTTTCTGCTTCTCTTCTTTCAGCTTGTGCTCCAGCTCGACCAGCTGTTCCGGCGAAACGGCGGGATAGCCCTGGGCGTCTTCCGGTACGGTGTGCATGGCGGAAATCGGGATCAGCGGGCCGAGGAAGCGCGGTTCGCGCTTGAGGATATAGAGATCGGTCAGTGCGCCCAGGCGGGCGAAGATCTCGCGGGCGCGCACCGTCATCATGTCTTTCGGCGACGGCACCGCGTAGCACTGCGCCTGAATGCCCATGTGCAGGGCGATGAACAGCGCGCGCTCGCAGTGGAAGCGCTGGGTGATGATGATGAAATCGTTGGTGTCGAACACCTTGCGGGTGCGCACGATGGAGTCCAGGGTGCGGAAGCCGGCGTAGTCCAGCACGATATCGCTCGGCGCCACGCCGGCGGCGATCAGATCGCGGCGCATGGTCATCGGCTCATTATAGCTTTGCTGGGCGTTGTCGCCGCTCAGCAGCAGGTATTTCACCTTGCCGCTGTTATAGGCGTTGATCGCTCCCTGAATGCGGTAACGGTAGTACTGGTTGATCACCCCGGTGCGGTAATACTTGGCGGTGCCGAGCACCACGCCGACCTGGCGGTGCGGCAATGCCTGCAGTTCGTCGTAGACGTAAGGCGCGGTTTTCCAGCTGATCCAGCGATCGAGCGCAATAGCCGAACCCATCAACACCGCAATGAAGATGAACAGGCTGATGATCAGGCGTTTCCACATGTTGTTGCCTTACGCGCGCCGGGCTGAAAAAGATGGATCAAGGCTACTTTACCTGACCGACCTACGCAAGACGCGAACCGCCTGAAGCACGCGCGCCGCCGCATTTTTCGGCGTTTTTGTCGCACAAAAAAGCCCGGCGGAGCCGGGCTGGGTCATTTCAGCGCGCCATTCAGAACGAGGTGCGCTTGTAGCTGCGGTATTGCGGCCGCCAGAAGTTGTGTTCGATGGCTTTCGACAGCGCGTCTTCGGAGGTGACGATCGCCACGCCCTGCAGCTGCGCGGCTTTACCCACTTCCATGGCGATGCACTTCGACACGCCCTGAATATCGTCGATATTCGGCAGCAGCGCGCCGTGGCCGTCGGTGGCCAGCGGCGAGCAGTCCGCCAGCGCGCGGCTGGCGGCCATCAGCATGGCGTCGGTGACGCGGGTGGCGCCGGAGGCCAGCACGCCGAGGCCGATCCCGGGGAAGATATAGGAGTTGTTGCACTGGGCGATCGGGTACAGCTGATCTTTATAGCTCACCGGCGCGAACGGGCTGCCGGTCGCCACCAGGGCGGCGCCGTCGGTCCAGTTGATGATGTCTTCCGGACGGGCTTCCACGCGCGAGGTCGGGTTGGACAGCGGCATCACGATAGGGCGTTCACAGTGTTTGTGCATCTCGCGGATCAGCTCTTCGGTAAACAGCCCCGGCTGGCCGGACACGCCGATCAGAATGGTCGGCTTGGCGTTGCGCACCACGTCCAGCAGCGAGATGGCGTCGCTGGCGGTTTCCCAGCCGGCCAGGTTGTCGCTCTTCTGCACCAGCTTGCTCTGGAAGTCGAGCAGGTTCGGCAGTTTGTCGGTCAGCAGGCCGAAGCGGTCGACCATGAACACGCGGGCGCGCGCTTCGTCTTCGCTCAACCCTTCGGACTTCATCTGCGCGATGATCTGCTCGGCGATGCCGCAGCCGGCGGAACCGGCGCCGAGGAAGGTGACGGTCTGATCGCGCAGCTGGCTGCCGGCGGCGCGGCTGGCGGCGATCAGGCTGCCGAGGGTGACCGCGGCGGTGCCCTGGATGTCATCGTTGAAACAGCAGATCTCATCGCGGTAGCGATTCAACAGCGGGGTGGCGTTGTTCTGCGCGAAGTCTTCGAACTGCAGCAGCACGTTCGGCCAGCGGCGTTTGACCGCCTGAATAAACTCTTCGACGAAGGCGTGGTACTCCTCGCCGGAGATGCGCGGATGGCGCCAGCCCATGTACAGCGGATCGTTGAGGCGCTGTGGGTTGTTGGTGCCGACGTCCAACACTACCGGCAGGGTGTAGGCCGGGCTGATGCCGCCGCAGGCGGTGTACAGCGACAGTTTGCCGATCGGAATGCCCATGCCGCCGATGCCCTGGTCGCCCAGGCCGAGAATGCGCTCGCCGTCGGTGACCACGATCACCTTGACGTTCTGCTTGGTGGCGTTTTGCAGCATGTCATCGATGCGATCGCGGTTCGGGTAGGAGATGAACAGCCCGCGCGCGCGGCGATAGATATCGGAGAAGTGCTCGCAGGCCTCGCCGACGGTCGGGGTGTAGATGATCGGCATCATCTCGCTCAGGTGCGAGTCCAGCAGGCGGTAGAACAGGGTTTCGTTGGTGTCCTGGATGTTGCGCAGGTAGATGTGCTTGTCGTTATCGTTCTTGAAATCCTGATACTGACGGTAGGCGCGTTCCACCTGTTCTTCGATGGTTTCCACCGCTTCCGGCAGCAGGCCGTGCAGGTTGAAGTGGCTACGTTCTTCCTCGGTGAAAGCGCTGCCTTTGTTCAGCAGCGGAAATTCCAGCAGAATCGGGCCGGCGTAAGGGATGTAGAGCGGGCGTTTGCTTTCGTATTCTAGTTCCATCAGTTTTACTCTTCACGTATCAGATAACTTTATTGCCGACGATCCTAAGAGATAAAGAGCAGATGTACAGCATTTGTTGCCAGATGATGAACCAGGTTGGCGTAATTATCGACAATCAAATGATTTTTTAACTAAAGAAAGTGTCTCCGGCGGCGTCGGGGCATTGTATTTGGCGGGCGGGGCTGTTAGCGGCGGAACCGGATGGCTCCGCCGTTGAGCGCTTAGAACGCGGCGCGGCTGACGTTTTGGCAGCCCAGCGCCGCCAGGGTGACGCGGGTGGCGTCCCATTGGCTGATGATCGCCTCCTGCGGTTCGGCCAGCACGGCGCGGCGGATGTTCAGGCAGTCACCGCCGGAGAGGTTCAGCAGGATCAGCGCGGCCTGCAGCGGCGGCAGGCTCGGGTTGAAGGCGGCGTTTTCCGCATAGCGGCCGGCGTAGATGGTGCCGTCCGCCGTTTCCAGCGCCACGCCGCTGTGGGCGTTGCTGTACGGCGCGTGGCTTCGGTTGGCCGCCGCCAGCGCCGCTTGTGCCAGCGCATCGTTCAGCGCCAGCTGATGGCCATGATCGACCTCGTCCATCAGCAGCGAGGCGACATCCAGATCTTTCGGGCCGAAGGCGTCCGGCAGATAGTCCGCCAGCGTGGCCGGCGCGCGGCCCGGCAGACGGATCTGCAGCTCGCCGCCGCTGTTCAGTTCATTCATAAACTGGCGGCAATGGCCGCACGGCGTGTAGTTGACGGTGACCGAGGCCAGCGCTTTTTCGCCGCGCAGCCAGGCGTGCGTTACCGCACTCTGTTCCGCATGCACGGATTGCTGCAGCGGCGCGCCGCTGAATTCCATATTGGCGCCGAAATAGAGGTTGCCGCTTTGCCCGCGCGCGATGGCGCCGACGTGGAAGTGCGATATCGGGGTTAACGAGCAGGCCGCCGCCAGCGGCAGCAGCGCGAATGCCAGCGCATCATCGTCCAGCCCGCAGCCTGTGCGGATCGCCTCCGCTTGCTCGGCCGTGAACATCGCCGGAAAGTCAGGCGCGTCCAGATAGGGCTGCAGGGCGGATTGCAGTGTCGCGGGCAGTGCGCTGAACGCGGTGTGAAAACGCGGATGCATAGAAAGTCTCTCTACAGGTTAACGGGATAACATTCTAGGCAGGCCAGAGACATTAAAGTGTGATTAATGTCTCTTAATTGATGAAATTAGTGCAATGAGATACATAAATGCGAGATGTATCGCAAGTTTCACCCTGTTCAACTGAACAGGTGCAGCAGCACCGGGAACAGGAACGGTGCCAGCAGCGAGGTGATGATGCCGCAGATCACCAGCGCCAGCGAGCCGAAAGCGCCTTCCTGGTAGTCCATCTCCGCGCAGCGTGCGGTGCCCAGCGCGTGGGACGCGGTGCCCATCGCCAGGCCGCGCGCCGAGTGGGTGGTGATTTTCAACAGGTTGAACAGCGTATGGCCGAACACGGCGCCGAGGATACCGACGAAAATGACGCAGACCGCGCTGATCGCCGGAATGCCGCCGAGCGAGTCCGCGACGGCCATGGCGATCGGCGTAGTGACCGATTTCGGCAGGATAGAGGCGGCGATTTCCGGCGTGGCACCCAGCCACAGGGCGAAGGCGCCGCCGCTGATCATGGCGGTCAGGCTGCCTATGAAGCACACCGCGATAATCGATTTCCAGCGCGCGCGGATCTGGTGCAACTGCTCATACAGCGGGAAGGCCAGCGCGACGACCGCCGGCTGCAGCAGATCGTTGAGGATTTTGCTGCCCAGGAAGTAACGCTCATAGGGGATGCCGGTGAGCAGCAGCAGCGGGATGATCACCGCCATGGAAACCAGCAGCGGGTTGAGCAGCGGCATATTCAGCTTGCGCGCCAGCCAGCGCGCGGCGAAATAGACCGCCAGCGTCAGCGGCAGCGACCACCAGATTTCATGGATCATGAGTTACCCTCCGTGTCGTCGGGTTTGCCGGCGATGCGGCGCTCGCGATGAAAATAATGTGAGGTATAGCCGACCACCACCAGCACCATCAGCGTACTGATCAGGCAAGAGATAACCAGCGGGCCCAGATGCGCGACGATCTGGTCGTAGTATTTCATCACCCCGACGCCGATCGGCACGAACAGCAGCACCATGTAGCGGATCAGCAGATGGCAGCCGGGTTTAACCCATTTGGCCGGCATAATCTGGGTAGAGAGCAGGGCGAACAGCAGCAGCATGCCGAGAATGCTGCCGGGAATGGCGAACGGCAGCAGCGCCGCCAGCGCGTTGCCGACGAACAGACAAAGGTAGATGAGGAGCAGAGCCCTCAGGTATTTCCAGCATAGTGTGAGCACGTTGGCCATTGTCTTTTCCCGTTTAACCGATGCATTCATCATACAATTAAACTGTGAGCCATGCCACAGATCGCGCCATGAATTCTCGCTATGGGCGCCATGCCCGATCGGCGGGTTGACAGCCCGGAATGGCCGCTACACGCGGATTCAGCGCGCGTCTTCGGCGGTTGCCGCAGCCTGTTCTGCCAGTCGATGGCCAAGGAAGAAAAACAGCAGGCTAAGCAGCGCGCAAACGATCAACATCACGAACATCAACGGCGGCGCGGCATAGCTGAGCAGCATACCGCTCAGAACCGGGTTGATGGCGCCGCCTAGCGCGCTGAGGTTCTGTACCCCATAGTAGCTGCCTTTCAGATGCGGCGGCGCGATAAAGTCGATGAACATGTATTCCACCGGAATGACGATGATTTCGCCGAGGGTAAACACCGCCATCGCCACCATCCACAGCCAGACCGCCTGGCCGGCCATCATGAAACCGAGCAGCCCGACGATGAAAAACAGCGTGCCCAGCACCAGCCAGCGCAGCATGTTTTCCTGGCGCATGCCGCGACTGAGCAAGTATTGCAGGGCGATAACGATGCCGGCGTTGACGATCATCACCAGCCCGATAATTTTGTAGGCGAACTCGGCGCTGGAGACGGTGATCAGGTACTGCGACAGATAGCCGGTGAACTGACCGAACACCACGGCGCCCAGGGTACTGCCGAGAGTGAAGTAGATAAGCCGCCGATCGCTGCGCAGGATAGTCACCGTCTGGCGGAAGTTGGGGAGCGCCGCCGGTGCGGCGGCGGTTGGCGCCGGGCGCTGTTCCCGGCCGCGCAAGCGCAGGCTCAGCGCCGCCACCGTCGCCAGCGCCAACCCGCCCGACAGATAAAACGGCAGCAGCGGGCTAAGCCCGGCTACCAGCACGCCGAGCGCAGAGCCGATCGCCCAGCCGACGTTGACCAACGTATAGTTGATAGAGAAAGCCTTGATGCGCTGCTCGACCGGCAGCCAGTCGGCGAAGCAGGCCTTGATGGTGATACTCAACACCGAATAGCAGGTATGCAGGATCGCCAGCACCACGATGACGCCGCCGGGGCGCGGGATCCAGGGAATGGCGAAGAAGCTCAGCGCAAACAAGACAATCGACAGCAGGATCAGGCGGTTTTTGCTGAATTTGTCCACCAGATAGCCGCCGTACAGGCTGGCAAGGATGCCGAGGGTCAGGCTGACGCCCAGGATCACGCCCACGCTCTTCGGCAGCAGATGGAAATGCTCGGTGAGGTAGATGGTGATGAACGGCAGCGTCACGCCGCGGCCGATGGTCAACACCAGCGAACTGGCCAGCAGTATGTTGATCAGCGAGGGGAATCCCTTCATTCGAAGCCTGTTTATGCATACAGTTATGGGCGATGCAGATAACATAGCGTATTTTGGCGAGGACGGAAGGGGAAAGCCGATAATTAGGTTAAAAACAGAGGCTGCGTCGCCAGCCTCGTCAAAAACAGCACTATTTACCGTGTTCGGCCTGCAGCGTGGCGAACCACGGCTGGACGAAATCGCTGCTGCTGCCCCAGCCGGGGATGATCTTCGCCAGCCCGGCGACGTTGACCGGCCCCGGCTGCGCCAGCAGCAGCGCTTGCGGAATGACCGTCGCTTTGAACTGATAGCTGTCCGGCGTGCTTTCCCCGGCGATCTTGTTGGCCACCAGGCGCAGGTTGACTGCGCCGATAAGCTTCGGATCCACCGCCACGCTGACCTGCCACGGGCTGCCGGCTTCGCGCATCAGCTGCAAGTCCTGGTTGGAGATATCGATGCTGTACAGCTTGATTTCGGTGCGGCCGTTCTCTTTCAGCGCCTTGTAAGCGCCTTGGGTAAAGGCATCCCAGGTGCCCCAGATGGCGTCAATCTTGCCTTTCGGGTATTTCGCCAGCACCGCGCCCACCTTGTTGGCGGTATCGCCCTGCACGTCGGAGGAGACCGCGCCGATCGATTCCAGCTCGTGAATGCCCGGATGCTGTTTCAGCAGCTGCTGATAGGCGGCCTGGCGGCGTTCCATCGGCGGGAAGCCGGCCACCCAGAGTTTGATGATGTTGGCCTGGCCGTTGAAATCCTTCACCAGCTGGCCGAAGGAGGCGTTGGCCAGCGAAGCGTCGTCCTGCTGCGAGACGGTGACGCCGGGAACGCTGCCGCTGACGTCGGTATCGAAAGCCGCGACGGCGATGCCGGCCGCCGCGATGCGTTTGACCAGCTCGGTGGAATAGGGGGCTCGCCCCTGCGAGAGAATGATGCCGTCATATTTCTGGCTGATAGCCTGGTTGACGAAGTCCTGGAAGCGCGCGTCGTCGCCGTTGCTGAGGAAAGTGTCTACCTTGAAGCCCAGCTTGCGCCCTTCCTGAATGGCGCCCGCCAAGAATTGCGTGGTGTTGTCGTCGGAGCCGAGATTGCGGATCACCGCGATGCGCACCGGCCCCTGATGCTGAGCGATGGCGGCCGGCACGGCGGCGGTTTCCGCCGCCTGCAGCGGCAGGGCGGCCAGCAGGCTGAGGGCGAGCAGTGAAGTCTTGAGGTTTTTCATTATTATAGGCTCCAAAAAAGCGGGTAAAGGGTCCCGGTGAAGGTCTGTTATAGCAGTCTTTCTGTCTGGACGTCTATTTGTTGTTGCTGAGCATCATAGCGGGATACGGCGGGCGAGGGAATCAGAGCGGTTATGACGTTTTCTTACTGTTTATAACCTTGGGTTTGAGGCATTAAAAAGGGCCGAGCAAGCTCGACCCTTGATGTAACGCGCCGGCGCGGTTACTTGACCTGCATGCCTGGCTGCGCGCCGCTGTCCGGGCTCAGCAGGAAGATCTCTTTCCCGCCGGGGCCCGCCGCCATCACCATGCCTTCCGAAACGCCGAAGCGCATTTTGCGCGGCGCCAGGTTGGCGACCATGATGGTCAGGCGGCCTTCCAGCGCTTTCGGATCCGGGTACGCGGAGCGAATGCCGGAGAAGATCTGGCGCGATTCGCCACCCAGATCCAACTGCAGCTTCAGCAGTTTGTCGGAGCCTTCGACAAAGTCGGCGCTCTTGATCAGGGCGATGCGCATGTCCACCTTGGCGAAGTCGTCAAAGGTGATGGTTTCCTGAATAGGATCATCGGCCAATGGACCGGTCACCGGCTTGGCGGCGGCCATGTCTTCCTTCGAGGCGTTGACCATCTCGCTGACCTTGTCCAGATCGATGCGGTTGAACAGCGCTTTGAAGGCGTTCACCTGATGGCCCAGCAGCGGTTGCGGGATTGCGTCCCAGCTCAGCTCGGCGTTGAGGAACGCTTCGGCGCGCTCGGTCAGCGAAGGCAGCACCGGCTTCAGGTAAGTCATCAGCACGCGGAACAGGTTGATGCCCATCGAGCAGATGGCCTGCAGATCGGCGTCGCGGCCTTCTTCCTTCGCCACCACCCAAGGTGCCTGCTCATCCACGTAGCGGTTGGCCAGATCGGCCAGCGCCATGATTTCGCGGATCGCGCGGCTGAACTCGCGGCCGGCGTAAGCTTCGGCAATGCTCTGCGCCGCGTCGACGAAGGTCTGGTACAGCGCCGGATCGGCCAGGCTGTCGGCCAGCTTGCCGCCGAAGCGCTTGTTGATAAAGCCGGCGTTGCGCGACGCCAGGTTCACCACCTTGTTGACGATATCGGCGTTTACGCGCTGCACGAAGTCTTCCAGATTGAGATCGATGTCATCAATGCGCGAAGAGAGCTTGGCGGCGTAGTAATAGCGCAGGCAGTCGGCGTCCAGATGCTGCAGGTAGGTGCCGGCCTTGATGAAGGTGCCGCGCGATTTGGACATTTTGGCGCCGTTCACCGTCACGTAGCCGTGCACGAACAGGTTGGTCGGTTTGCGGAAGTTGCTGCCTTCCAGCATCGCCGGCCAGAACAGGCTGTGGAAGTAGACGATGTCCTTGCCGATAAAGTGATACAGCTCGGTGGTGGAGTCTTTGCGCCAGAACTCGTCGAAGTCCAGATCGCCGCGCTTGTCGCACAGGTTCTTGAAGGAGCCCATGTAGCCGATCGGCGCGTCCAGCCAGACGTAGAAGTATTTGCCCGGCGCATCCGGGATCTCGAAGCCGAAGTAAGGCGCATCGCGGGAGATGTCCCACTGCTGCAGGCCGGATTCGAACCACTCCTGCATTTTGTTCGCCACCTGCTCTTGCAGCGCGCCGGAGCGCGTCCACGCCTGCAGCATTTCGCTGAAGGCCGGCAGGTCGAAGAAGAAGTGCTCGGAGTCGCGCATCACCGGCGTCGCGCCGGAAACCACGGACTTCGGATCGATCAGCTCCGTCGGGCTGTAGGTGGCGCCGCACACTTCACAGTTGTCGCCGTACTGATCCGGCGATTTGCATTTCGGGCAGGTGCCTTTCACGAAACGGTCCGGCAGGAACATGCCTTTCTCCGGATCGTACAGCTGAGAAATGGTGCGGTTCTTGATAAAACCGTTTTCTTTCAGGCGGCTGTAAATCAGGGTGGACAGCTCGCGGTTTTCATCGCTATGGGTCGAATGGTAGTTGTCATAGCTGATACCAAAGCCGGCGAAATCCTGTTGGTGCTCCTGGCTCATCTCCGCGATCATTTCTTCCGGTTTCACGCCCAGCTGCTGCGCTTTCAGCATGATCGGCGTGCCGTGCGCGTCGTCCGCGCAGATGAAATGCACTTCGTGGCCGCGCATTCGTTGGTAACGCACCCAGATATCCGCCTGGATGTGCTCGAGCATGTGGCCGAGATGGATGGAACCATTTGCGTACGGTAGCGCGCACGTCACCAATAATTTTTTCGCGACTTGAGCCATAGTGAGAACTTGCTTTCTGTAATGAATAAAAGGGCCTTCGATGTTAACCGATCGCGCCCTTCGCTGCTAGGGCGGTTTCTTGCAGGTTATATGCGTCAGCGGCAGCGCAGTTCTGATATGCTTAGCCGGAAGCTACCCATTCAAAATCAAGGAGCCGGGATGAACGCAAAATCCCCTGAGCAGACCAACCCCGAAGTTCTGCGCGCCCTGGTGACCGGTGTACTGGCCGCCTTTGAACACCCGACGTTGAAAAACAACCTGACCGCATTGAAGGCCATTCATCACTGCGCGTTGCTGGACGATGTGCTGCATATCGAACTGACGATGCCGTTTGCCTGGCAGAGCGGTTTTGAGGCGCTGCAGGCGAGCGTCGGCCCCGAATTGCTGCGCGTGACCGGCGCTTCCGCCATCGACTGGAAGCTGAAACACGACATCACGACGCTGAAACGCGCCAACGGCCAGGCCGGCATCAAAGGCGTGCGCAACATCGTCGCCGTCAGCTCCGGCAAAGGTGGGGTGGGCAAATCCAGCACCGCCGTCAACCTGGCGCTGGCGCTGGCCGCCGAGGGTGCCAAGGTCGGCATTCTGGACGCCGACATTTACGGCCCGTCGATCCCCAACATGCTGGGCACCGAACATGAGCGGCCGACTTCGCCGGACGGTCAGCACATGGCGCCAATCATGGCGCACGGCCTGGCGACCAACTCCATCGGCTATCTGGTGACCGACGACAACGCCATGGTGTGGCGCGGCCCGATGGCCAGCAAGGCGCTGATGCAGCTGCTGCAGGATACGCTGTGGCCGGATCTGGATTATCTGGTGCTGGATATGCCGCCGGGCACCGGCGACATCCAGCTGACGCTGTCGCAGAATATTCCGGTAACCGGCGCGCTGGTGGTCACCACGCCGCAGGATATCGCCTTGCTGGATGCCGCCAAGGGCATCGTGATGTTCGAGAAAGTGCATGTGCCGGTGCTGGGCATCGTGGAAAACATGAGCGTGCATATCTGCAGCAACTGCGGCCACCATGAGCCGATCTTCGGCACCGGCGGCGCCGAGAAGCTGGTGCAGAAATACCACAGCCGCCTGCTGGGGCAGATGCCGCTCCATATCTCGCTGCGCGAAGACCTGGATCGCGGTACGCCGACGGTGATCAGCCGCCCGGACAGCGAATTCGCCGAGAGGTATCGTCAACTGGCCGGCCGCGTGGCCGCGCAGATGTATTGGCAGGGCGAGGCGATCCCGACGGAGATCGCGTTCCGCGCGCTGTAATCTGCCTATCGCACTGCAAGAACCCGGCTTAAACGCCGGGTTTTTTATGGGATGCGGGTGGGGTTGTGCAAATCTGCCCGGGTATAAGGGCGTTCGATCTGCGCCAGCGTTTTGGCGATATGCTCCAGCAATCCCTGGGTGGGGGCCGGCTGCCGCTGCCCCATCAGCGCCAAGGGCAAGGCCAGCGCGATGGCGAAGTGCGGCCAGGAGAGATGCGGGCGCGCTTTGTTCCGCTGCAACCGCAGGAACAGTGCGCTGGCCAGGTAGCCTAAAATCAGCCCGCTGATCACCTCTGATACCGAATGCACGCGAATTTCCAGCCGCGACACGCCGATGGTAAAAGGCAATATCCATCCGGTCAGCAAAGCGATGCTGCGTATCGGGTGGGAAAATCGGCCGGTCAACGTCCAGAGCAGTGGCGGCCAGATGCTGGCCGCGAGAGCTGAATGGCCGCTGAATCCGGTGAAATCATAACGCTCGCTGCCGATGCCCCAGCCCATAAAGGCCAGTTTGGACAGGCAGACCACCCCGCCGGTGAATCCGAAGATCAGCGCCCACTGCCAACCCGCCGCGCGGGTGGCGGGAGATATGAGCAGCAATAAAAACAGAATCAGCGCGCAAGGCAGCAACAACATGCTGTCGCCGAAAAAAGTCAGAAAATACCAATCCAGCACATCAATCTCCGATGAAAGGGGGCGGGGAGCAAAAGTCAGCGCCGGGGAGTGTAACCCGTTACGGCGCGTTGCCCTAGCCGCGAGATTCTTAAAATGCCGCGTGCCCGTGGCGTGGCAGCCCGAATTCGCCCGCCGCCGCGCAATATACAGTGGCGCAATCCCCGGCGACTCCCTATAATTGTCGCGTTTTAGTTCCCCCCCCTTCACAACACGAAATCAGGTCTTTAATTTTATGACTGACAATCCGCATCAGTGCGTCATTATTGGTATAGCTGGCGCATCTGCCTCCGGAAAAAGCCTTATTGCCAGCACGTTGTACCGCGAACTCCGCGAGCAGGTCGGCGATGAGCACATCGGCGTTATTCCAGAAGACAGTTACTATAAAGACCAGACTCACCTGACCATGGAAGAACGGGTCAAAACCAACTATGACCACCCGAGCGCCATGGATCACAACCTGCTGTTCCAGCATCTGCAGATGCTGAAGGCCGGCAAGGCGATTGAACTGCCGCTGTACAGCTACACCGAACACACGCGCAAGAAAGAAACCGTCCATCTCGAACCTAAAAAAGTGATCATTCTGGAAGGCATCTTGCTGCTGACGGATATCCGCCTGCGCCAGGAGATGAACTTCTCGATCTTTGTCGACACGCCGCTCGATATCTGCCTGATGCGCCGCATGAAGCGCGACGTCAATGAGCGCGGCCGCTCGATGGATTCGGTGATGGCGCAATACCAGAAAACCGTGCGCCCGATGTTCCTGCAGTTTATCGAACCTTCCAAACAATACGCCGATATCATCGTCCCGCGCGGCGGCAAAAACCGCATCGCGATCGATATTCTGAAAGCCAAAATCAGCCAATTCTTTGAATAATGCCGCTTACATGGCCGGAAATGCGCATTTCCGGCCGGCGGCCAACTATTTGCACCCCGGCGTAGACCTTTCGCCCGTTGTGTGGCAATTTTTGTTTAGTTACGCGTTTTGATGGAGAAGAAAGACATGAGACTGTGCGACCGCGATATAGAAGCCTGGCTGGATAGCGAGAAACTGGTGATTTCCCCGCGCCCGCCGCTCGAACGCATCAACGGGGCCACAGTAGATGTCCGTTTGGGCAATCAGTTCCGCGTGTTCCGCGGTCATACCGCGCCTTTTATCGATCTTAGCGGGCCGAAAGATGAAGTCAGCGCTGCGCTGGATCGCGTGATGAGCGACGAGATTGTCCTGCCGGAAGGCGAGGCGTTCTTCCTTCATCCCGGCGAACTGGCCCTGGCGGTGACGTTCGAATCCGTGACGCTGCCGAACGATCTCGTGGGCTGGCTCGACGGCCGTTCTTCTCTGGCGCGTCTGGGGCTGATGGTGCACGTGACCGCGCACCGTATCGATCCGGGCTGGCACGGGCGCATCGTGCTGGAGTTTTACAACTCCGGCAAGCTGCCGCTGGCGCTGCGGCCGGGGATGCCGATTGGTGCCTTGAGCTTTGAGCCGTTGTCCGGCCCGGCGGCCCGGCCATACAACAGCCGGCAGGACGCAAAATATCGCGATCAGCAGGGCGCAGTAGCCAGTCGAATCGACAAGGACTAACGGCGCGGGATGCACCGTCGGTGTGGCGCTGACAAGAGGGTGGCATGAGAAGATTACTGACGACATTGGCGATTTTACTGGTGGTCGTGGTAGCGGGGATGTCCGCGCTGGTACTGCTGGTCAATCCGAATGATTTTCGCGGTTACATGGTCAAAAAGGTCGAGCAGAAGAGCGGCTACCAGCTGACGCTCGAAGGCGACCTGCGTTGGCATATCTGGCCGCAGCTCAGCATTTTGGCCGGGCGCATGACGCTGACCGCGCCGGGCGCCAAGGCGCCGGTGGTGAGCGCGGAAAACATGCGCCTTGACGTCAAACTGTTGCCGCTGCTGTCGCATCAGCTGTTTGTGAAACAGGTGATGTTGAAAAACGCCGTCATTCGCCTCACCCCCGACAGTGAAGAGCACTCGCAAGTGGACGCCCCGATTGCGCCGGCCGGCAGCGGAGCTGATGCGGCAGACGCGGCCTGGAAATTCGATATCGATAACCTGCGCGTCGTGGACAGCCTGTTGATTTGGCAGCGCGCCGACAACGAGCAAATCAATGTCCGGGACATCAATCTTACCCTGCAGCAAACGGAGAAACGGCAGGCGCGGCTGGACATCTCCAGCCGGGTCAACCGCGATCAGCGCGACCTGGCCTTCAGCATGGCGGCCGATATCGATCTGCAGCAGTTCCCGCACCAGATCGGTGCCAAGGTGACCCAGTTCAATTACCAATTGGCGGGGGCAGATATTCCGAACGGCGGTATTCAAGGCGAGGGCAATGCTCAGGTGGTCTATCAGCAGACGCCGGCGCAGATTGCCGTCAGCCAGCTGAACGTCAGTGCCAATAACAGCCAGTTGACCGGCGATATCAGCGCCAGCCTGGGGGCGGTGCCCGGCTATGTGGTGAACCTGAATTCGGCTAATCTCGATCTCGACGCGCTTTCCGGTTGGCAATCCAGCACCAATACCGCCGAGCAGCCCGCCGTGACCGCCGCGCCGGTGATCGCCAGCCAGGTTGACGATCGGCAGCAGAACCTGGAAGCGCTGCGCGATTTCAATGCACAGCTGAATCTGCAGGCGGCGCAGTTGACCTACCGCGGTATGAACGTTACCCAGTTAGCCGTCGCGGCGGATAATCAACGCGGCCTGCTGACGCTGCATAAACTTGCCGGGCAATTGGCCGGCGGCGATTTCTCCTTGCCGGGATCGCTCGACGCTCGCGGCAATAAACCGGTGATAAACGTGCAGCCGACCCTGAACCAGGTTGAGCTCGGCACGGTGCTCAAAGCCTTCGACATGCCGCAGATGCTGACCGGCAAATTCAGCATGAAAGGAGATTTGACCGGCGATCGCCTTTCTTCACAGTCATTTGAGCACCGTTGGCGCGGTACGGCGCAGTTGGCAATGCAGGATGCGCAGTTGCACGGCCTGAACATTCAGCAATTGATCCAACAGGCGGTGGCGCGCAACGATAACAGCGTGCGCGGGCAAGACAGCTATCAGCGCTATACCGAAGTCAAAAGCGTCTCGGCGCGGGCCAGCCTGAGCCAGGGCACTGTCAAGCTCAGCAGCCTGACGGCGGATTCGCCTTTGCTGGCGCTGACCGGCGCCGGCAGTATCGATATGCCGGGAAAACAGTGTGATATGGCGCTTAACGTGCGCGTTACAGGCGGCTGGCAAGGGCGCGGCGAACTGATCGAGCAACTGCAAAAAACGCCGATCCCGCTGCGGGTTTACGGGCCGTGGCAACGGCTGAATTACCAACTGCAGGTCGATCAGGTGCTGCGCAAAACGCTGCAGGATCGGGCTAAAGATGCGCTGAACAAATGGGCTGAAAAGAACAAGGATTCGCGTGAAGGCCAGGATCTGAAGAAGCTGCTCGACAAGCTGTAATCCCTCCTGACGCGGGCCGTTTTACGGCTCGCGTCAATATCGGCGTTTCCCGCGATAATTTCCCTCCGTTACCTTGATGAAGGTCATGAAGACTCACGCTCGATTTGTGCAGAGTAAGAGCATATTTTGCTATGACTATGCGCCTGAGCGCGAAAACATAACGAGTTGAGGAAACATGATAGAGCTTCTTATTGGCGCGGCGGTGGCGGCGGGCGTGGGCCGTTACATCATCAAAGGATATTCCGCCACCGGTGTCTTGATGGTGGGCGGGTTACTGCTGCTCGGCATCAGCGCCCTGATGGGGAAAACGCTGTTGCCGTCCGGCGCCGCGTCTACCGGCTGGCGCGCGACCGATATTATCGAATACGTCAAGATCTTGCTGATGAGCCGCGGCGGCGATCTCGGCATGATGATCATGATGCTGTGCGGTTTCGCCGCCTACATGACGCATATCGGCGCCAACGATGTGGTCGTCAAGCTGGCCTCGCGCCCGTTGCAGATGATCAACTCGCCTTATCTGCTGATGGTGGCTGCCTATTTTGTCGCTTGCCTGATGTCATTGGCGGTCTCTTCCGCCACTGGCCTCGGCGTATTGCTGATGGCGACGCTGTTCCCATTGATGGTGAACGTTGGCATCAGCCGCGGGGCGGCGGCGGCCATTTGCGCTTCGCCGGCGGCGATTATCCTGGCGCCGACCTCCGGCGACGTGGTGCTGGCGGCCAAGGCGGCGGAGATGCCGCTGGTGGACTTCGCGTTCAAAACCACGCTGCCTATCTCGATTGCCGCCATCGTCTGCATGGCCGTGGCGCACTTTTTCTGGCAGCGTTATCTCGACAGGAAAAGTGATGAACAGCATCACATCGTGGACGTCAGCGAAATCAAAACGCATGCGCCGGGGTTTTACGCGATACTGCCGTTTACGCCGATCCTCGGCGTGCTGATCTTCGACGGCAAATGGGGGCCGGAGCTGCACATCATCACCGTGCTGGTAGGGTGCATACTGTTGGCGGCCGCGATCGAGTTCGTGCGCAGCTTCAGCGCCAAACAGGTATTCAGCGGCCTGGAAGTGGCGTATCGCGGCATGGCGGACGCATTCGCCAGCGTGGTGATGCTGTTGGTGGCCGCGGGCGTCTTCGCGCAGGGGTTGAGCACCGTCGGCTTTATCAGCGGATTGATCGGGTTGGCGCAGTCGTTCGGCACCGGCGGTTTGATCATGATGCTGGTGTTGGTGGTGATTACCATGCTGGCGGCCATGACCACCGGCTCCGGCAATGCGCCGTTCTATGCGTTTGTCGAACTGATCCCGAAACTGGCGGCGCAGATGGGCGTGAATCCGGCCTACCTGGTGATCCCGATGCTGCAGGCGTCTAATCTCGGCCGCACGCTGTCGCCGGTCTCCGGTGTGGTGGTGGCGGTCTCCGGCATGGCGAAAATCTCGCCGTTCGACGTGGTGAAGCGCACTTCGGTGCCGGTGATTGTCGGGCTGGTGGTGGTGATCGTGGCGACGGAGCTGCTGGTTCCCCAGTAACACAAAGGCCGGGCAATGCCCGGCCTCAATGTTAAACCTCGTAGTCCTCAGCTGGAGGAGGCGGGGTGATCTTCACTTTCAGAATGCGGTGGCTGTTGACCTCCAACGGCTCGAACAGGTAGTCACCGATCCTGATTTGTTCGCCTTCTTGCGGCACGCGCTGGCTGTGTTCCATCAATAGCCCCGCCAGCGTGTGGTATTCGCGCTTTTCTTCCAGCGGCATCGGCAGGTACAACACCAGATCTTCCAGCGGCATATAGCCGTTGGCGATCCAGCTACCGTCCTCGTTTTGCTGAATGTCGTGGCGTGCGTCCACCTCTTCGCCGGCCTCCGGCAGGTTGCCGGCGATGGTTTCCATCACGTCCGTCAGGGTGACGACGCCTTCGACGGAGCCGAACTCATCGACCACAAAGGCAAAGTGCGTCTGCGCCTGGCGGAATTGTTCCAGGGCGCTTAACAGCGTGAGCTGTTCCGGGAAGATCAACGGTTGGCGTATCAGCGCACGCAGATCCAGCGGCGCCTGCGCCAGCTGCTGTTTGAGGACGTCGATGGTGTGGATCACGCCCAACGGCTCATCGCTGGCGCTGCTTTCCACCACCACGATGCGCGTGTGCTGATTACGCTCCAGCAACTGCGTCAGCTTTTCCTGCGGATCGTTCAGCTCAAGGTATTCGACGTCGTGACGCGAGGTCATGATGCTGCTGACGGTGCGCTGCGCCATGCCCAACACGCGTTCGATCATGCGCCGCTCTTGCTGGTTGAAGATCTCGCCGTTTTCGCTGTCGCTGTCCGCCAGCAGGTTGGCGGAATGGCTGTCGACCTCCGCTTCTTCATGTTTGCCGCTCAGCATGCGCAGTACCGCCTCGGCGGTACGTTCGCGCAGTGGCCGCACCTTTGACAGGAAACGCCGGCGGTTGAACTGCGCCAGTTGGTTCAATGCCTCGATCATTACCGAGAAGCCGATCGCCGCGTAGAGATAGCCTTTCGGAATGTGGTAGCCGAAGCCCTCCGCCACCAGGCTGAAACCGATCATCAGCAGGAAGCTCAGGCATAGAATAACGATAGTCGGGTGAGCGTTGACGAAACGCGTCAGCGGTTTGCTGGCCAGCAGCATCAGGCCGATGGCGATACAGACCGCGATCATCATCACCGCCAGGTGATCGACCATCCCAACGGCGGTGATCACCGAGTCGAGCGAGAAAACGGCGTCCAGCACCACGATCTGCGCCACCACCAGCCAGAAACGTGCGCCTTTGCGCGCGCCGTGCTGCTCTTCATCCTTGCCTTCCAGCCGCTCATTAAGCTCCATGGTGGCTTTGAACAGCAGGAATATCCCGCCGACCAGCATGATCAGATCGCGACCGCTGAAGGGGTGCTCCGCGACGATGAACATCGGTTTGGTCAGCGTCGCCAGCCACGAGATGGAGGCGAGCAGCGCCAGACGCATGACCAGCGCCAGCAACAGACCGACGACACGGGCCTTATCTCTTTGTTGTTTTGGTAGTTTGTCCGCCAGAATGGCGATGAAGACAAGGTTGTCTATACCCAGCACGATTTCCAGCACGACCAACGTGGCCAGGCCGGCCCAAATTGTTGGATCAGCGATCCATTCCATACGCCCAATTTCACCTGTAAGTTCTACGGCTTATGCCGCTCGGGAATGATGGGCGTTGAGGCGGCAAAATTCAACTTTAATCGGGAGGACGTGGATCAGAACAGGAGGATTGCCGCAAACATCGATCGGCGCCGAGTGGCCAACGGAGCCAGGGGCCGGAGGGCGCAAATATCTACCGGGATGTATGCGCTCAGAAAAGAAACGCCTTATTAAATTTATTTAAATCAAAACATTAAAACAATTTTCCTTGACTATGATTCTTATCGGTATCAGGCATGAGTAGTCTTATTCTGAAAACGGCTGGCTGGGGGGATCTAAGGCTTGTATCACTTAGACATTAGTATAAGAATCTTAGTCATATAACGGCAGTAACTAGCATTGTTTGGTTATAAAGGCACCGGTTTTTTTACTTTTTTGTGAACGGCATGGCAGTTCAAACGAAGAATGAGAGCCGTTTTGCATAAAAATTGTTTGGCTCATGCAATGACGTGGTGGATACGTCATAACAGTACTTTGGTAGCTGCAAGCCAAGGGCGGTAGCGTGCCCGATTGAATCCCTTTGTTCACGCTGCGCGGGTGAATGCAGCGCTACGATGAATTGGAATGAAAATGCAAACAAGACTCAAGGCAGTGATCCCCGTTGCGGGGTTGGGAACCCGTATGTTGCCGGCGACCAAGGCGATTCCTAAAGAAATGTTGCCCGTGGTCGATAAGCCCTTAATCCAGTACATTGTTGCTGAATGCGTGGCGGCGGGGATTAAAGATATCGTATTGGTTACGCACTCATCGAAAAACGCGATTGAAAACCATTTTGACACTTCTTTTGAGCTGGAGGCCATGCTCGAAGCGCGTGTGAAACGCCAGCTCCTGAGCGAAGTGCAAAGTATTTGCCCGCCGGACGTTACCGTGATGCAGGTGCGTCAAGGACAGGCGAAAGGGTTGGGGCATGCGGTGCTGTGCGCCAAGCCAATGGTGGGTGATTCTCCTTTCGTTGTGCTGTTGCCCGATGTTTTATTGGATGATTCTACGGCGGATTTGCGTAAGGAAAATCTGGCTAAAATGATCCAGCGTTTTGGTGATACGGGTTACAGCCAAATCATGGTTGAACCGGTGCCGGAACAAGATGTGTCCAAATACGGTGTGGTAGATTGCGCTGGCGCGACGATCGCGGCAGGAGAAAGCGCGCCGATGACGGCGGTGGTTGAGAAGCCGGCCCGCGAGGATGCGCCTTCCAATCTGGCCGTCGTCGGCCGATATGTGCTTGCCGCCGATATTTGGCCGTTACTTGAGAAAACCCCTCCCGGCGCGGGCGATGAGATTCAACTGACCGATGCGATTGCGATGTTGATGGATGAGCAAACGGTGGAAGCATTCCACATGAGCGGCAAGTCCCACGATTGCGGCGACAAGTTTGGCTATATGAAGGCGTTTGTGCAGTATGGTCTGCGTCACGGTACGGAAGGTGAGAATTTCAGCCGCTGGTTGAAGCAGACGTTAGGAAAGTAACAGGTTGTCGCCACCGCGGCTGAAAGCGATCACGAGATTGAATGAGGTCTACCATGACGAAGTTGAAAGCGGTTATTCCCGTTGCCGGATTGGGCATGCGTATGCTGCCGGCGACCAAAGCGATTCCGAAAGAGATGTTGCCAATCGTTGATAAGCCGTTGATTCAATACATTGTCAACGAATGCGTCGCGGCGGGGATTAAAGAGATCATCCTGGTGACGCATTCTTCCAAGAACGCCATTGAAAACCATTTCGATACCTCATTCGAGCTGGAGGCGATGTTGGAGGCGCGCGTGAAACGGCAATTGCTGGATGAGGTGCAGTCGATAACGCCAAAAGGCGTGACGCTGATGCACATTCGCCAAGGGCAGCCGAAAGGACTGGGGCATGCCGTTCTCTGCGCTAAGCCGTTGGTCGGTGATTCTCCGTTTGTCGTGCTGTTGCCGGACATCTTGCTGGATGACGCGAAAGCCGATTTGAAGAAAGACAACCTGCCACACATGATTGCGCGCTTTGAGCAGACCGGTCTGAGCCAGGTTTTGGTGCAAAAGGCAGACGAACACGTACTGCACGATTATTCCGTGGTGGAGTGTGAGACCAGCAGCCTGGCTCCTGGCGAAAGTGCTCGTATCACATCAATTATCGAAAAACCGGCGCCGGAAACCAAGTTGGAATCCAACTACTCGGCGGTGGGGCGCTATGTCTTGTCTGCAGATATTTGGCCGCTGCTGGAGACCACGGAACCGGGAGCCTGGGGGCGCATTCAACTGACCGATGCGATAGCAGAATTGTTGAAACGCAAACCGGTAGAGGCGACAGAGCTGGTGGGGGAATCGTTCAACTGCGGCGAAAAACTGGGTTACCTGCGCGCTTTTGTCACTTATGGCTTGCGTCACCCGACCCAAGGCAAAGCGTTCCGCGAGTGGGCTGAACGGCTGTCGCTTTGAGTAAAACTTATCGCTTCTCTCGATGAGGGCCGTTGCCATCATGGCGGGAGAAGCTAGAATAGTTGTTGAATTTTGGGGAATTTCACTGTTCCAATTTTTATTTTAGTATACATTCTACTGCGAGTAGCCAAGTTGCTATGGCGAGAGAATTTTATGCGTATGGCCGTCTGATTCTGACAAGTCGCTGTTATTTTTAAAAAATTAAAGCTTTAAACTTGCCTCCGCACTGATTTTTACCGGTGCCGGGCATTTCAGTTTATTTACCTCGCTCATAATAGCTTTGCTCTTATCAACGGCAGATAAACGTTCTTGATAATTGCAAACAGAGCTTATGTTTTGAGACGGCACAGCAAGCGACAGACAGTTTGATAAGGTTACAGAGACGCTGCCACGGTTGGCGCGCATAGTAGCTTTGCAGATACATTTACCTGAAAGTGATGATAATTTGATGGCAAAACGACAATTGAAAGTGATATCGCTATTGATATCGATCAGCGTAATCAGTGGATGCACCGTGTTTCCTGGAACCCATTTATCGACCAGCGGAAAAGAAGTCGTAAAACAAGAAGATGCTGACTTCGATATCGATAAGATGGTTAACATTTACCCGATGACACCGAAGTTGTTGGACTCGATGCGTCCGACAAAGGTGGTTGCTCAGCCGAATGCGCAGTTGGACGCATCGCTGCGCACGTATGAATACCGGATCGGGGTAGGTGACGTCCTTAATGTCACCGTTTGGGACCATCCAGAATTGACCACGCCTGCGGGCCAATACCGCAGCGCCAGCGACACAGGCAACTGGGTACACTCCGACGGCACAATTTTCTATCCTTATATCGGTAAGGTTAACGTGGTGGGTAAAACCGTTACCCAAATTCGCGATCAGATCGCCTCCCGTTTGGCTCAGTACATCGAAAGCCCGCAGGTTGACGTTAATATCGCCGCTTTCCGCTCGCAAAAAGCTTACGTGACGGGCGAAGTTACCAAATCCGGGCAGCAGCCTATCACCAACGTACCTTTGACGGTGATGGATGCGATCAACGCCGCCGGCGGGCTGACGGAGAATGCCGACTGGCGCAACATCATCCTGACCCACAACGGCAAAGAACAGCGTCTTTCATTGCAGCAATTGATGCAGAATGGGGATTTGACTCAGAACCATCTGCTCTATCCTGGGGATATTCTGTATATTCCGCGCAACGACGATCTTAAAGTGTTCGTCATGGGTGAAGTTAAAACCCCATCGACGCTAAAAATGGATCGCAGCGGCATGACGCTGACGGAAGCGCTGGGCAATTCTCAGGGGATAAGCCAAGCTGCGGCAGATGCGACCGGTGTCTTCGTTATCCGCCCACTGCACGGAACACAGGGCGACAAACTGGCTAATATTTATCAGCTCAACATGTCCGATGCGACAGCATTGGTGATGGGGGCTGAATTCCATCTGCAACCGTATGACATTGTTTACGTGACGGCAGCGCCTATCGCGCGTTGGAACCGCCTGATCGTTCAGCTGGCACCAACCATCGATAGCTTCAACAATCTCACGGAAGGCTCACTGCGTATCCGTAATTGGCCGTAGTAGGGAGGCTAGCCATGTTTGATTCTATCTTGGTTGTCTGCGTAGGTAATATTTGCCGCTCCCCTACGGGGGAGCGTCTCTTGAAGCAGCATCTGCCGGACAAAGAGATCGCTTCCGCAGGCATCGGTGCCTTGGTTGGCAAAACCGCGGATAAGAGCGCTATTTCCATTGCGGAAAAACATCAGCTGTCGTTAGAAGGGCATGAAGCCAGGCAGTTGACGAAAGAAATGTGCCGGGAATATTCATTAATTCTGGTTATGGAGAAAGGGCATATTGATGCTGTTTGCCGCTTGGCGCCGGAGGTCAGAGGCAAAACCATGCTTTTCGCCCATTGGTTGGGGCAGAAAGAAATTCCCGATCCTTACAGAAAGAGCGCCGAAGCGTTTGAGTTTGTTTACCGCCTTCTTGATGATGCAGCCCAAAAATGGGCCCAGGCATTAAATCGTTAACCAGAGATTACAATGACTGATAATACGAAACCAGGCTTATCAACAGCCAATAATCATGATGAGATTGATCTAAGTCGCTTGCTGGGAACTTTAATTGATCACCGCTGGCTCATCATCGGGATTACAGCGTTATTCTCTGTTGCCGGTATCATTTATTCCCTGTTCGCCACGCCTATATATCAAGCTGACGCCATGGTTCAGGTTGAGCAAAACGTCGGGAACTCGTTGGTCAACGACCTATCTCAAATGCTGCCTAACAGTCAGCCGGGTTCTTCCACGGAGATTGAACTGATCAAGTCACGCATGGTGACGGGTAAGACTGTCGATGATCTGAATCTTGAAACGGTGGTGCAGCAGAAGTACTTCCCGATTTTTGGCCGCGGCTGGGCTCGTTTGACGGGTACCGAACCTGCCAAAATTGCGCTGTCCCGTCTCAATGTGCCTGCCAACTCTGACGATGTTGAGCTGGAATTGACCGTGATTGATGCCCAGCAATATGTGCTGAGCAACAACGGCACCGAGATTATCAAGGGGAAAGTTGGCGCGCTGGAGAGTGGCCATGGGATTTCTTTGCTGGTTAGCGAAATTTCGGCGGAGCCAGGCACTGTCTTTGAAATCGCCAAGTTGCCGCGTTTGGTGGCGACCAACAATCTGCTGGATGCTTTGACGGTTGAAGACAAAGGTAAAGACACCGGCGTGCTGGCGTTGAGTCTGGTCGGGGATGATCCTGTCTTGGTGCGAAACATTCTTGACAGCATCAGCAAAAATTACCTGTTGCAGAACGTCGAACGTAAATCGGAAGAGGCGGCTAAAAGTCTGGACTTCCTGAAAGATCAGTTGCCTGAAGTTCGTAGTTCTTTGGATAGTGCCGAAGATAAACTCAACCGTTTCCGTCAGGCGAATGATTCTGTCGATTTGTCCCTTGAAGCGAAGTCTGTTTTGGACACGATTGTGGGCGTTGAGGCTCAACTGAACGAGCTGACGTTCAAAGAGGCGGAAATTTCCAAGCTTTATACCAAAGAGCACCCGGCTTATCGTGCGTTGATGGAAAAACGCGCCACGTTGCAACAAGAAAAAGATAAGCTGAACAAGCGCGTTAGCGTTATGCCGAAGACCCAGCAGGAAATCTTGCGTTTGACCCGTGATGTACAGGCTGGGCAAGAGATCTACATGCAGTTGCTGAATAAACAGCAAGAACTGGGCATCACCAAGGCAAGCACAGTCGGTAACGTACGTATCGTGGATCCTGCCGTTACGCAGCCTCGTCCGGTTAAACCGCAAAAAACCATTATCGTTTTGATAGTCACGTTGCTAGGCGGTCTATTCTCCACCGGTTTCGTTTTGCTTAAAACCATGCTGCATCGCGGCATCGAAAGTCCGGAACAGTTGGAACAGCAGGGGATCAACGTTTACGCGAGTATTCCGCTGTCCGAATGGCAGCAAAAGAGCGACCGCGAGACCATGCTGTCCGGCAAGCGCAGCAGTAACAGGAGTTACACCCTACTTGCCGTGGGCAACCCGGCGGACTTGGCGATTGAAGCCGTCAGAAGCTTGCGTACCAGTCTGCATTTTGCCTCGCTGGAAGCCAAAAATAACGTTCTGATGATTTCCGGTGCCAGCCCAAGCATCGGTAAAACGTTTGTCAGCATTAACCTGGCGGCGGTGATCGCCCAGGCGGGTCAGCGCATTTTGGTCGTTGACGCCGATATGCGCAAAGGTTATGCCCACTCGTTGTTGAACTGTGAATTGGGATTGGGGTTGTCTGACGTGTTGTCCGGCCAGGCGTCGGCGCAGCAAGCGATCAAGCAAACATCGATCGAGAATCTCAGCTTTATCTCGCGCGGCAAGATTCCTCCGAACCCATCGGAGTTGTTGATGCACAACCGCCTGACAGAGTTCCTGGAATGGGCGGGCAAAGAGTATGACATCGTGTTGGTCGATACCCCACCGATCCTGGCGGTAACGGATGCCGCTATTGTGGCGCGCAATGTCGGCACGACGCTGTTGGTTGCACGTTACGGCGTGAACTCGCTGAAAGAGATTGAGGTGAGTATTCGTCGCTTCGAACAAAACGGCATGGAAATTAAAGGTATTATCCTTAACGCCGTTGAAAATAAATCGGGTAGCGCCTACGGCTACTACGCTTACGAATATAAATAAACTCCCTTCTATGTAAAAGCTCCTCATTATGAGGAGCTTTCTGATTCATTCAAAAGTAATGCATAAAATCCAATTTCGGAGAGAATAAATGAGTAATCTTGCAATTATTCCGGCAAGGGGTGGGTCGAAAGGTATTCCCAAAAAAAATATTAAAGAAATTGCAGGTAAGCCATTAATCGCTTGGAGCATAGAGCAGGCATTAAATTCTTCGAGTATTGATCGTGTTATTGTTTCTACAGATTGTGAAGATATCGCTGCCGTAGCCAGAGAATATGGCGCGGAAGTCCCGTTCATGCGTCCGGCCCATCTGGCGAACGATACCGCTGCGACTGAGCCCGCGCTTTTGCATACGCTGGAGTGGTTGGCTGAACATGAGAGTTACCACCCTGAGTATACCGTCCTGTTGCAGGCTACTTCTCCTGTTCGCAAAGATGATGCGATTGATTCTGCAATCAGAAAGATTATTGAAAAGAAAGCCGATTCACTGCTGAGCGTATGTGAGTTTTGGCATTTCTTGTGGGAAAATGAAGATAATCCGAAAGCCTATTACGACTACTTAAACCGTCCGCGTCGGCAAGATATTAAGCCTGAAAATATCAAACTTAAAGAAAATGGTTCAATTTACGTTACGAAAAGCGAAATTCTCCTCAGTACCGGCAATCGTCTTGGTGGCAAAGTTGTAGCGCATAAGATGTCGGAAGAGGAAAGCTTTGAAATTGACACCATGCTGGACTGGGCGGTTGTTGAAGTAATTTTGAAAAATTGGAGTGGGAGATAATTTATGTTAATTCAGAAAAAAATATCTGACTTTTTAGTGTTTGAAACCGAATCAATCATTAAAGCCTTAGAAAAAATCAACTCGAATAAAAAACGCATTATTTTTGTTGTCACCGAAGACGGCAAGCTGTGCGGCTCTTTCTCAGACGGTGATTTCCGTCGTTGGATCACTAACGGCGACTTCGATCTGAGCCGCGAAATGTCGGAAGTGATGAATCAGAACGTCCGCTATAAAAAAGTGGATGCGCCACGCAATGAGATTGAATCGCTGTTTTCGAATGGCGTTGACGTTCTGCCGCTGGTTGATGATTATCGTCGTTTGGTCGCCGTTGCGCTGCAAAGCGAAAAAGGCCTGACGATTGGCAAACACACTATCACGGAAACCTCGCCGACTTACATTATTGCTGAAATTGGCAACAACCATAATGGCGATATTAAGCTGGCTAAGCATCTGGTTGACCTGGCGGTTGACGCGGGCGCCGATTGCGTCAAGTTCCAAATGCGCGATCTGAGCTCTTTGTATAAGGGCGGCAACGATAAAGACAAATCCGCCGATCTTGGCGCACAGTACACGCTGGATCTGCTGAGAAAATTCCAGCTCAGCAATGAAGAACTGATTGAAGTGTTCGATTATTGCAAGGAGAAGGGGCTGACCCCGCTGTGTACTCCTTGGGATCTGAAGAGCCTGGAAGTGTTGGAAAACTACGGCATGGAAGGTTATAAGGTCGCTTCCGCTGACTTCACTAACCACGAAATGTTGGCCGCGTTGGCCGCTACGGGCAAACCGCTGATTTGTTCTACCGGTATGTGCAGCGAAGCAGAAATCAAAAGCTCGGTAGACTTCTTGAAATCGAAAGGTGCCGAGTTTGTGATCCTGCATTGCAACTCTACGTATCCGACGCCGTTCAAAGACGTCAACCTGGCCTATATCAAACGTCTGCAGCAGGTGACGGGCTGCTTGGTCGGCTATTCTGGCCATGAGCGTGGCATTTCAGTGCCGATCGCCGTGACCGCGCTGGGCGCAAGAGTGATCGAAAAACACTTCACCATCGACAAATCCATGGAAGGCAACGACCACAAGGTGTCGTTGTTACCCCCTGAGTTCAAAGAGATGGTCGTACGTATCCGCGAAGTTGAAGAGTCCATGGGCAACGCCGGCGAACGTACTATCACCCAAGGGGAAATGATCAACCGCGAAACTCTGGCAAAAAGTTTGATTATCAATCGCGATCTGAAAAAAGGTGAAATCATCACTCGCGAGATGGTTGAAGTGAAGAGTCCGGGGCAGGGTCTGCAGCCTCTTTATCTGGAGCAATTGGTCGGTAAGAAAGCCAATCGTGACCACGAAAAAGGCGGGTATTTCTATGAGTCGGATCTAAATGATGTGGCGATAGAAGCCAAGGACTATGATTTCAATCGTCCGTTCGGCATTCCAGTGCGCTACCACGATTACGGCAAGTTGAAGAATAAATCCAATCTGGACTTCGTCGAGTTCCATCTGAGCTATCAGGATATGGAACTCGATTTGACAGAATTCTTCTCCGGCGCTGAAAATATCGGTTTTGCGGTACATAGCCCCGAGCTGTTCGCCAACGATCATATTTTGGATCTGGCGACGGATGATCCCGTTTATCTTGCTCATTCGATCAAACAGCTGCAGCGTGTCTGCGATGTGACTCGCGCGTTGAAGCAATATTTCCCGAAAACTGAGCGTCCGGTCATCGTGGTGAATGCAGGCGGTTTCAATACCACCGGTTTCTTGCCAAAAGAATCACGTCAGGCGATGTACGAACGCATTGGCGCCGCTCTGGGTGAAATCAATCAAGAAGGCGTTGAAATCATCATCCAGACGATGCCTCCGTTCCCATGGCACTTTGGTGGTCAAAGCTACCATAACCTGTTTGTCGATCCGGACGAGATTAAAGCGTTCTGTGAGAAATACGGCTACCGCATCTGCTATGACACGTCGCATTCCATGATGGCTTGTAATTACTACCAATGGGATCTTCATGAATTTACCCAGAAGGTCGGCCCTTACACCGCACATATGCATATTGTTGATGCTTTGGGAGTGGATGGTGAAGGGGTACAGATCGGTAAAGGCGATGTGAACTTTGACGAGCTGGCTGATGATCTGCGGCGTCATGCGCCGGGAGCGCAGTTTATTCCTGAAGTGTGGCAGGGGCACAAAAACCAAGGGGAAGGGTTCTGGCATGCGCTTAACTTCCTGGAAAAGTATCTGTAAATGAGTAAAGCCATTATGGGGGCTGCGGCCTTGTCGGTAGGGGACATTCTCGGCAAGGTCATCGGCTTCATCATATTGCCTTATTTGACAGCACACCTAGGCGCGTCGGGGTACGGCGCGCTGACTCTTTATTTGTCCGTTATTCAGATCTTGATCATTTTCATTTCGTTCAGTGGTCAAGGTCTGTTGCCGGTCAAATACATGCAGGAGGGGGAAGGGAGCTCCCTGGTGTTCCGCAGAGATAACATCGCCTTGGCTTTCGCGTCGAGCGCGCTACTGGTGGCTATATTCTACATTGTCACACTGGTCGCCAAGATCTCTGTTTCTTTCAGCGACGGTTTTCTGGTTGTTTTGGCATCTCTGGCGCAGGCGCTGAACTTTATCAATTTATCGCATTTGCGCATTAGTCAGACCTATAAAGTTGCCGCTATCGGCCAATTTTTGCTTTCCGCATTCAACGTTTTATTCACTATCGCTCTTTTTGAAATGATAGCGTCGACGCCAGGACAACGTTTGATAGCGATCGCGGCATCATTTTTCAGCATTCAGCTGGCCTACGAGTTCTTTGTTTACAGAAAAATAGCGGTTGAACGCAGCGTGCTCCAACCGTTGCGTAAGCGTTATAAGGAAATCATTAGCTACGGGGTATCCCTATTGCCACATCATGGCAGTTATTGGATTAAATCCTCGGTGGATAGATTCTTCATAGCGCATTACATGAGTACGGCGGTAGTCGGGGTTTATGGCTTGGCGTTTCAGCTAACCTCTATCGTTATGCTCTTTTTCGGCGTAATCAACCAAGCGTTCCAACCTTTCATTTATCGCAAGCTTAAAGCGAACGATTTTAGAGGGGTCGAGCTCATTCAATATGGTTACACAGCTCTGGTTATCGTTTCGTGCATTATTTACTTCTTTATTTTGCCATTTGCTTTCCCGTATCTGTTTAATGCTGAGTTCAATCGCGCCATTTATTACTTCAACATTCTTTTGCCTGGAACTGCATTTTTATCGATTTATTATATTTTTACGCACTCACTGTTTTACTATCGTAAAAATAAATTAATCTCAATTATTACCATGGGTTCGATGATAACGCATTTGATTGGTATATTTGTCATCACCATGACAGAAATCAAAGTTGAGTATTTCTGCCTGGTTTATGCAATTTCTAGTTTTTATGCGTGTGCAGTGACTTTTTATTGTGGCAAGCGACAGATCAGTATTGAGAGGAAAAGATGATAGCAAGTCTTAAACGATGGTTGCGAAACTTACGTAAGCAGCGTTATCGTTCAAAAGTTATCAGAATGGCTGAAAGATGTGGTCAAGATCCGAAAATTAACTTTTTAACTATCGTTAATAATAAAACCCGACTTGGTGATAACTTTAACTCCAATGGTTTGACGGTGGTTGGAAAGGGCGGTGTTACTATCGGTGATAATTTCCACTGTGGTTTTGGTTGTGTATTGATCACAGAAAATCACAATCATCATGGGAATGCGATTCCCTACGATAACACTTATGTGATTAAGGATACGCATATCGGGGATAATGTTTGGCTTGGGATCAATGTGATTGTTCTGCCCGGGGTTTCCATTGGGGAAGGGGCCATTATCCAAGCCGGCAGCGTGGTGGTTAAAGATATAGAGCCCTACGCTATAGCCGGCGGCCATCCAGCGAAACCCTTTTCGCAACGCGATGTTGCTCACTATCTGCAGCTTAAGGCTGAAGGCAAATTTCATTGAACGGCAGTTATACATTCATGCCCGTAGCTTAATCGGATATTAGAAATATGAGTAAATACATTGCGTATATTGAGTCACCGCTTCAGGCTTTTAATCTCATTGAGTATCTTGATGCGAAGAACATTGTGCTCGATCTGCTGATTGTCAATAAGCGTTCGGCCAATTCTGCGTTGAATCACGGGCAGATTGTTTATCTGTTGAACATGATTAAGCATCGCTCCCTGGAAACCATTGATGTTGAAGGGAAACTGGGTAATGCTTTTGATATTAAACGGCAATTGAAGAGTGTAACATCGGTGGTGAGTGCGAAGGAAACTGTCACTTTGATTGCCGGTGAGTATCGCGCGAGGGTTTTTTGGATTTTAGCGCATAAATATTCGAGAAGAAATGTGGTCCTGCTGGATGATGGTACGGCAACGCTCAGAATTAAACGCTACAATAATCTCACTGCTCGGGGCGTCGTGAAGTCGGTTTTCCTCAAGTCACTTGGTATGACCAATAATGAGAGAGAAAAAATAACCTTTTTCTCTGTTTATGACATCGAAGGTAATGTTTCAAAAAGAGATGTGGTCGTTAAGCACAGTTACCAAAATTTTAAGGCTAAACTGGCCAGTCTTCCTGATGGAAAGAACAGGGTCTTCATTATAGGTACGCCGCTTTATGAGGCAGGGGTAACGTCTGTTGATGATATTGACTTGACGCTAAGAATGATAAATGACTTAAAGTCAAATCAGATGGGTGCCGAGCTTGTTTATATTCCCCACCGCCGCGAGCGTGAAGAGAAAATAGATGAAATCAGAAAGTCTGTAGAGGTCCGTCGGTTGGATTTTCCCTTTGAGGTTTATCCCATTGTGGCTGGTGAGAACGTCAGTTGCATAGCCGGATTTTATTCATCATTGTATGACAATCTCGTAAAAATATATGATGAAAAAATTAAAATAATCGCTTACGTTCTTGATGAGAAAGTTTTATCGCCAGAGTGGAGTGGTTTTGTTAACGCGATTTATAAAAACTATGAGAGTTATGAAAACGCGGATATTACGCTGATTAAAAACAAATTTTAATTTTATAAATTTACCGTGGTGATGGAAAATGAAGATTGCTTTAATTAACACACTTTATGCTCCTTATAAAATCGGTGGTGCTGAAGTATCAGTTCAGTTGTTGGCTGAAAGCCTGCAACGAGCCGGGCATGAAGTTGGTGTGTTTTGTCTTCATGAATTTGATGAGATAAAATATGACACTCTTAATGGCGTTCATATTGCTTATTTACCTCTCAAAAATATGTACTGGCCATTTCAGGCTTCTTCGGCAAGCAAATTAAAGAAAGCGTTGTGGCATCTGCTTGATTCTTATAATC
This sequence comes from Serratia sp. LACPHL-BACT-2024-00286, assembly GCF_043109535.1. Taxonomy (NCBI): domain Bacteria; kingdom Pseudomonadati; phylum Pseudomonadota; class Gammaproteobacteria; order Enterobacterales; family Yersiniaceae; genus Serratia; species Serratia sp. LACPHL-BACT-2024-00286. The sequence goes on along the minus strand of NZ_JBICNA010000005.1, from coordinate 387,077 downwards.
CATTTATGGCTCGTGCCATGCGTAAGGAGCTGCGCAAATTTTCTCCGGATGTGGTGCATACCAACAACCTCAGCGGTTTTTCCGTCGCAGCGTGGCGAGTGGCCAAGAAGCTGGGGGCGCGCGTGGTACACACGACTCGCGATTATTATCTATTCCATCCGAACGGCACGTTGTTTAAACATGGCCAAAATATGGACGTACAGTCGTCTGCAGTGCGCATCGCATCTTTTCTGAAGAAAAAAGCCAGTCAGCGCGTAGACGTTTTTGTTGGCATAAGTAAATATATTTCCGCCTTGCATCGGGAAAATGGATTTGCGCGCAACGCGGTACATACGCATATCTACAACCCTGTCGCCGCGATAGAGTATGTACCGACCGTCAACGAAAAGGTCAGGATCGGTTTTGTCGGTCGCCTCACCGAAGACAAAGGTTTTGATGAGTTTTGTGCTCTGGCAAAACAGGCCAGCGGCGATCCGCAGGTTGCATTCTACGCCGCCGGCAGATTCAATGGTGACGCCGCTGGCGAGAAGTTGAAGGTGTTAGCGTTGGAGGCAGGTATTCATTTGCTTGGCTTTATCAAGATTGAAGAGTTTATGACGCAGATTGACGCCGTTGTTCTACCAACGCGATGGAATGAGCCCTTTGGGCGAACCGTTGCGGAATCGGCCATCTCTGGTAAGGTTGTGTATACGCCTTTCAATGGCGGAGTGGCAGAAATCGCAGCTTTTTATGATAATATTTTCGAGCTAAAAGATTTTTCTGTCGCCAGTGTGGTTAGCGTCGTGAGAGAAAATAACAACAAACCGCGTCGTTCGTTTTTTGAACTAGAAAAAATAACCGATGCTTATGAGAGCGTGTATAGAGGGTCATAATGAGGGTATCGACAAAGTCGTTGGTTGTTTTTCTTTTGCTGATGTACATGACATTGCTCTCATTGAATGGCGTTGTGACCGTCGCTGCGTATATGTCGACCAGGGCACTTTTATTATATAAAGACTTTTTTGCCATGGCAGTGCCGGTTTTCGTCCTAATCTTGCTTTTTGCGCGTAACCCTAACGTGTCAAAACAGTGTAGAAGCGTAATGATCTTTTTCCTGTCGATGGTGATCTTCTCGTTAGTTTATGTACTTTTAAGTATGATCACCGGCAGGTTTGATTTCTTCCGCTCTATCGTTCAGTTTCGCTTAGAGTTACTGACATTCGGTTCTTTTTTCTTTGCCGCCGTTTTACTTCTTTTTGAATATAATGAGCGTGTCGAGATTGTTAATAAAATCATTAAGTACTATATTTTCTTTGCCGTATTGAATGCGCTCTTTGCGGTCGCCGAATCCAGTTTGGCAGGCCTGCTTTATGCGCTAATCGGTTTTGACCCTGGCCCACAGTTGACACAGTTTGGTAAAGAATATGGTCTTCTGTTACGCACTATTCAGGGGCAATTACGTGCTTTTGGTCTGCTCACCGGGCCATTCAGCCTCAGTGAATATCTGTTTTTTGCATTGGTATTATCGCCTTATGTAAGCGAAAAAAACCGCAAGAAATATATTCTTCTCATTATGGTTGGGATCGCATTTTCAACATCGAAAACGGCGATTATCATGGCACTGCTTTATATCATGTTCCTGATGCTGAGACGCTTTTTCTCTCAACGTTTTAGCCTGAATTCAGTCACTATGGTAACGATGGTCTTGTCACTGTTCTTTTATATTACGACGACCAATTACAGTATTTATGAGATGATATTCCCGAAGGAGAATGCTTACGCGGAGAACAGCATTTTACTTCGTACGGTCAATATAGAAGCCGTGCGAGCTGACAGTGAGTATTCGCCATTTATCGGTGCTGGGTACGCTGTGAATGGCAACGCGGTGGTTGGTGATGACAATACGAACTCAATCCCGCTTGATAGTATGTATATCTACATGTTGTCGAATTACGGTAATGTCGGCATTATCCTTCTGGTTATTGTCGCTACGTTAATTCTTGGCATTCTTTATCAGCGTACTCGTCTTGGCCTTAATCCCAGTGTTTACCTATACTGGATGATCTCGCTTTCGATGAATTTCGTTTATAATAACCCGTTGACAAACTATCCAGGCTATATATTCGCAATCATAATATCGATTTTGTTATTATCAATTAGAACGCCGGAGACGGGTTCCGTGAGTCGCTCAAGAAAGAATGTAGGTTATGTGCAATCGCTACATTGACACGGTATTATTTAAAATTGCGAGGTAATTAATGATTTATGTCAATGCGCGATTCTTAACGCAGGATTTGACAGGGGTTCAGCGGTTCGCTCAGGAAGTATGCCTTGCGCTGAGTAAGATTAGGCATGATATCGTTTTTGTCTCGCCACCTAACATTATTCACCACGATATCGCGTCGCAATTGAATGTTCAGGTGGTGGGTAAGAAAAGCGGTCACTTTTGGGAGCAGGTAGAGCTTCCAGCTTTTTTAAAGAAAAATAAAAGCCCGCTTCTAATAAATCTTTGCAATACGGCTCCGATCTTTTATCGTAATAAAATTGTTACTCATCACGATGTTATATATAAACGCTATCCGCAAAGTTACTCTGCAAAGTTTCGTTTCGTTTATAATAACTTTGTTCCCCTGATGTTGCGTCACAGTAAGGCGTTGATTACAGTTAGCGAATTTTCTAAAAAAGAAATTAGCCAGGCATTTGACTACCCATTAAATAATATTTACGTAATCTATAATGCGGTGTCCGAGCAGTTTAAACCCATAGCGTCGGCATCCAATACAGAGCGCCCTTATTTATTGGCCGTTTCGTCTCCAAATTATCATAAGAACTTTCATGGTCTGATTGCCGCTTTCTCTCAAATGGCAAACGGCCAGGAAGTGACGCTGAAAATCATTGGGGCCGCCAACAAGAACTTCGCGGATGTTGGGTTTTCGACGGAAGGAACTGTAACGAACGATAACATACAGTTTTTGGGGCGTGTGAGCGATCAACAGCTTGTAGAACTCTATTCTCATGCTCGCGCCTTTGTGTTCCCCTCTTTATATGAAGGGTTCGGCATTCCTCCGTTAGAAGCGCAGGCTTGTGGTTGTGCGGTAGTAGCGTCCAATCGGGCTTCTATGCCCGAGGTATTGTCGAAGAGTGCATTGTACTTTGATCCGGAAAACATCCTGGAAATGAAACAGGCACTGGAGCGGATTATGCAGGATGAAGCGTTGCGCCAAATTTTAATCGCTGAGGGATTTACGAATGTCAAACGTTTCGATTGGATGCGTTCGGCAACAGCGTTGAGCGAGATAATGACGAGATCTATGCAATGAAAAAAAAAGTGCTGCATGTCGCCGAGACAGTGAAGGGTGGCGTCGCTACGGTAATTAGACAACTTGTACAGCAAAGTGATGAATTTGATTTTTACTGTGTGTTGCCCGATAGTCAATATCGTGAGATTGGCGCTTTTCCCGCAGAAAAAATGAAGGTATTTACGCGGACAGGGAGAAATATTTCTTCGTTTATCTCTTTGGCTATTAACTATATCCAGATGGTACGTAAAGAAAAACCGGATGTCATTCACGTCCACAGTACTTTTGCGGGGGTTGTTTGCCGGCTGTTAACGCCATTGGTAAGAATGACTTGCAGGCCTAAAATTATTTATTGTCCGCATGCTTTTTCTTTCCTGATGGACACATCAGAAAAGAAAAAGAAGGTTTATGCCAAGATAGAGAAAATTCTGCAAAAGAATACCGATGTTATCATCTGTACCAGCGAATATGAGAAACGAACGGCACTGATGGCCGGATTGAGTCCTGATAATTTGACTGTTGTGTATAATGGCGTTGAACCCCCTGTAAAGCTGCCGGATGATACCAATCCTTATCGCCAAGATAAAATAAATATATTGTTTGTCGGCCGTTTTGATTATCAAAAAGGATTTGATTTGGTTCAGCGGATTGCCGACGAATTGGATGACAGATTTTTAATCACGATCGTCGGCGGCAATGTACACGCAAAAGAGCAACCGGCATCACATGCCCGGATGGATTTTAAAGGTTGGTTGACCTCGGCAGAGATGGCGCCTTATTTCACCTACGCCGACGTGTTGTTGATGCCAAGCCGATGGGAGTCGTTCGGTCTGGTCGCCGTTGAAGCTGAAAGCTATGGGTTGCCCGTTGTCGCCAGCCGCTGCAGTTCATTGCCGGAGGTGGTGAGCGAAGGCGTTACGGGGTATCTGTTTACGACCAATCAGGCCGATGAGGCCGTTGAGATATTGAATGCTCGCGACCAACGCGATTGGAGTGCAATGAAAGTTGACTGTGTCGATTTCTACAATGCTAATTTTACTTCAGAAAAAATGATATCCAATACTTATCGTCATTACAGATAATCGATACATCCGTTTTTTGGAATGAAAATAATTTTTTTACTATTTATATTTAATCGGTGAGAGTAAAAATGAGTAACCTTTATCCTGTTATTATGGCTGGGGGAACAGGGAGTCGCCTGTGGCCGCTTTCTCGTGAATTATTCCCCAAACAGTTCTTAGCGCTGTGCAATGAATTTTCCATGTTGCAAACGACAGTCATGCGGCTTAAAGGGTTAGAGATTATTAATCCTCTTGTTATATGTAACGAAGAGCATCGTTTTATCGTGGCCGAACAACTCCGCCAAATCACGCGTTTATCGCATAATATTATTCTGGAGCCGGTAGGGCGTAATACGGCGCCGGCGATTGCGCTTGCCGCTTTGCAGGCGGTTTCCAGCGGTGACGATCCGCTCATGTTGGTATTGGCCGCGGATCACGTCATTCAGGACGAAGCGATTTTCCGCGATGCGGTCAATCAGGCGATTCCTTATGCTGAAGCGGGAAAACTGGCTACTTTCGGCATCGTTCCGACGGGCCCGGAAACGGGCTATGGGTATATTCAAAAAGGTACCAGCGTCGACGGTTCCAGTATCTGCGGCGTTTCGCGCTTTGTCGAAAAGCCTAATCTTGAAACGGCGCAGCAGTATCTGGCCAGCGGCGACTATCTCTGGAATAGCGGTATGTTTTTGTTCAAAGCCAGCCGTTACCTGGAAGAATTAGGCCGTTTCCGCCCAGATATTCTGGACGCGTGCAAGCAGTCGCTTGCGCATTTGACCCCCGATATGGACTTTATCCGCGTTGACCGAGATGCATTCATTGCCTGCCCGGATGAGTCTGTCGATTATGCCGTGATGGAACAGACTGCCGATGCTGTCGTCGTACCCCTGGATGCGGGATGGAATGACGTTGGATCATGGTCTGCGTTGTGGGAAATCAGTGAAAAAGACACAAAAGGGAACTCTACTTTCGGTGATGTTCTTGAGCATAACTGTTCAAATAACTATATTCGCGCGGAGCATAAATTGGTGGCCGCTGTCGGGGTGACCAATTTGGTTGTGGTTGAAACCAAAGATGCCGTGTTGATTGCCGATAAAGATAACGTCCAAGACGTAAAAGAAATCGTCAACCAACTGAAGCGACAAAAGCGTTCCGAAAGCAAACAGCACCGTGAAGTTTATCGTCCGTGGGGCAAACATGATGCGATTGCGCAGGGCGATCGCTTCCAGGTGCGCCGCATTACTGTAAAGCCAGGCGAGAAATTGTCCTTGCAGATGCACCATCATCGTTCGGAACACTGGGTGGTGGTGTCAGGCACTGCCAAAGTGCATACCAATGGTAAAATGCAACTGATCAGTGAAAACGAATCCGTTTATATCCCTCTTGGGGTCGAACATTCTCTCGAAAACCCGGGAAAAATCCCGCTGGATTTGATTGAGATTCAGTCGGGTGCCTATTTGGGAGAAGACGATATCGTGCGAATCGGCGACTCCGCTCAGCATAATTAATCATTTTGGTGCGGTGGATATTTGAGCCGCATCACTGTATTTACGTTTGGTAAGGATCTCAACATGTCTCAATCATTGACTTGTTTCAAAGCATACGACATTCGCGGGCAGCTGGGTGAAGAGCTGAACAACGATATTGCCTATCGTGTCGGCCGTGCATATGGGGAGTTTTTGCAACCTAAAAGCGTTGTCGTCGGGGGAGACATCCGTTTGACCAGCGAGGAACTGAAACTCGCGTTGGCGGAAGGGCTGCGCGATGCCGGGGTTAATGTTCTGGATATTGGCGTCAGTGGGACGGAAGAAATTTATTTTGCCACTTTCCACTTAGGTCTCGATGGCGGCATAGAAGTGACGGCCAGTCATAATCCTATGGATTACAACGGAATGAAGCTGGTGCGTAGCCAGGCTAAACCGATCAGCGGCGATACCGGTTTGCGCGATATTCAGCGTTTGGCAGAAGATAATAACTTCGCTGCGGTGGATCCGACCCGACGCGGCAGCTACGAAACAATATCGATTGAAAAAGAATATGTGGATCATCTGCTGAGCTATGTGAATACGGCTAACTTCAAACCGTTGAAGCTGGTCGTCAACTCCGGCAACGGCGCTGCAGGTCACGTTATCGATGCTGTCGAATCGCGTTTCAAGCAGCTTCAGGTGCCGGTTGAATTTATCAAGGTTCACCACCAGCCTGACGGCAATTTCCCCAACGGTATCCCTAACCCGCTGCTGCCGGAGTGTCGGGAAGATACGGCGCAAGCAGTGCGTGCGCACAAGGCGGATATGGGAATCGCGTTTGACGGTGATTTCGATCGCTGCTTCTTGTTCGATGAACACGGCGGATTCATTGAAGGTTACTATATCGTTGGCTTGTTGGCGGAGGCGTTCCTGGAGAAAGACGCTGGGGCGAAGATCATTCATGACCCGCGCTTGAGCTGGAACACCATCGACGTGGTCAAGCAGGCAGGCGGGGTGCCGGTGATGTCGAAAACGGGCCATGCATTCATTAAAGAGCGTATGCGCCTGGAAGATGCCGTTTACGGTGGTGAGATGAGCGCCCACCATTACTTCCGCGACTTTTCATATTGCGACAGCGGCATGATCCCATGGTTGTTGGTTGCTGAGTTGCTGTGCATTAAAAACAAGACGCTCGGGGAGTTGGTCGGGGATCGGATGATCGCTTATCCAGCATCGGGTGAAATTAACAGCAAACTGCAAGATCCAAAAGCTGCAATTGAAAGAGTACTCAATCGCTATCAGCCTTCGGCACTGGAATTTGACACGACCGATGGCATTAGTCTGGAATTTGCAGACTGGCGATTTAATTTACGTAGCTCAAATACTGAGCCGGTGGTGCGTTTGAATGTCGAATCACGAGCCAATCCTGCACTGATGCAGCAAAAAACAGAGGAAATACTGGCCTTGCTTCGACGCTGATCTCTGGTTTTAAAGCTATATTTTAATGCTGGGCGAGCGGCATATGCCCAGCGTTGTGAAGCGATATAGGTACCAGAGAAAACTAACAAAAGGCATCTATACTATGATAGTTAATAGGCAGTTATCTATGAACGGTTTCCGTCGGGGCGTGTTGCATACTAATGCGTCTCTTACTTCAATGCTTCAGCGCTTCTCTGATATTTTCGTTATCTTTAGCGGGCTGTACTTGTCTTGCCTAATCTCCGGTGCCGCATTTAGCGTGCAACACTGGATTATGGTATTAATATCGATCGTTATCTTCCAAATGATTGGTGGGATTACTGACTTTTATCGTTCGTGGCGTGGTGTGCGTGCGGGGCTGGAGATCCAGCTCATTTTGCAAAACTGGTCGCTGAGCCTGCTGTTGACCTCAGGAACGGTGGCGTTGATAAATGTCTTCAATAACGAGTATTCCGTCTATATCCAATGGTATCTGCTGGTCTGCTGCGGTTTGGTCATTACGCGCAGCGTGATCCGGCTGCTCTTGGGATACATGCGCAATATTGGCTTCAATACCCGTAATGTGGCCATCATGGGCGCGATGCCCGTCGGTATTCGTCTGGCAGAATCTTTACGTGACGCGCACTGGATGGGATTTAAAGTGTTGGGCATTTACGACAACGATAATTCTCCGTTGAACAGCAAAATCGAACGCTGCGGCGACTTGTCTCAGCTCGTGAGCGACGCGAAAAGTGGGCGTATCGATAGGGTCTATATCGCAATGTCGATGGAGCAGGAAAAATTGATCAAAGATACGATCGCGGATCTTTCTGATACGACCTGCTCAGTGATGCTGATCCCGGATATCTTTACGTTCAACATATTACAGTCGCGATCGGAAGAGATTAATGGCGTTCCCGTCGTTTCGTTATTCGATACGCCAATGAGCGGGGTTAATCAGGTAATTAAGCGTATTGAAGACATCATTCTGTCAATATTTATTTTGCTGTTCATTTCTCCGGTTCTGTTGCTGATCGCCTGCATGGTCAAATTTACCTCTTCCGGGCCCATCATTTTCAAACAAAGGCGTTATGGCATGGATGGCAAGGCCATCGAGGTATGGAAATTCCGCTCGATGACCGTGATGGAAGATGGCGATAAAGTCGTTCAAGCGAAAAAAGGGGACGCGCGCCTGACGCCGGTCGGCTCCTTCTTGCGTCGTACCTCTCTGGATGAATTGCCGCAATTTGTCAATGTACTGAAAGGCGACATGTCGATTGTAGGCCCAAGGCCGCATGCCGTGGCACATAATGAACAGTATAGAAAGTTGATCAACGGCTATATGCTGCGCCATAAAATGAAGCCGGGTATCACGGGGTGGGCGCAGATCAACGGTTGGCGTGGCGAGACGGATACGTTGGAAAAAATGCAAAAGCGCGTTGAGTTCGATCTCGACTACATCCGTAACTGGAGCGTTTGGTTGGACATTAAAATCGTCTTCCTGACCATTTTCAAGGGATTCATTAATAAAGCGGCGTATTAGATTTTCTTTAAGGATGTCGCGCCTGGGAAATGTGGATTTCCTGATCTCTGGGGATGTTGAGACAGTTCATTTTTCTTTTAAAACTGGAGGTCGGTCAGATGTTGACTAAAACAAACCGTAAACTGAGGTGCTGGAAGGGGGCGGCTTCATCGCTGGCCTTCGCATTGCCGCTGATGTTTATCAGTGCGAACGCCTTGGCTTTCGAAGTCGGGGTTCATGCGCATTTTCGCTGGTATCCCAACGATCCGGATAAATATTTGGATCTGATTAAGCGTTACGGTTTCACGTCGTATCGAGCGGATTTTCCCTGGAGCGGATTGGAACAGCAAAAAGGGCAGTATGTCATAACCGGCAATATGCAAAAGGCCGACCAAGCGTTTAACGATGCCCAGGCAAAATTTGGTCTGAATGGGTTATTAGTATTGGCGTACGGTAACAAACTCTACGATCCATCGGGTTATCCAACGACGCCTGAAGCCATTCAGGCTTTTGCCAACTACGCGTATTGGACGGCCTCCAAATATAAAGGCAAGATCAAGTATTACGAGATCTGGAACGAATGGACGAATGCCACTGCGATTAAGCCGAAGCCGCGCACGCCACCGCCGCCGGAGATTTTCGTCGCGTTGGTGAAAGCTACGGCTGCTGCGGTTCGAAAGGCCGATCCCAACGCAATTGTCATTACGGGAACGGCCAACCCAACAGGAACCCGCGATCCTTCCTGGGTTGATAACATCGTTAAACTCGGCGTGTTGAATTACGTCGATGGTTTCTCCATCCACCCTTACTCCTATGGCAACGATAATTACGCTATACGGGCCCCTGAGGGGAACCTCGGCGTTGTGGATAAATTCGAGGCCCGGCTTGCAAAGGCAGCAGGTAAGACGGTGCCGATTTATATCACTGAAATCGGCGTGCCAACCTATGACGGTAAAGGCGGGTTATCAAAAGATGTGGCTGCGCAATATGTGGTGAAATATACTTTCCTGGCCAAATCGCGGCCCTTTATCAAAGGGATATGGTGGTACGATTTGCTCGATGATGGAGACAACCCGAAAATCAATGAACATCGATTTGGGCTGCTGACGAGAAACGGTCAACCGAAGCCGTCGATGCTGGCTTTAAGTAAGGTCGCAGATGTTGCGCGATCGTATTCCGTTGAGAAATACCAAGTGCTGCCGGGCGGTAAAATTTCCATCGCATTGAAAGGGAATAATCAACATGCGATGCTATTCTGGCAGGAAAAACCGGTGGCTAAGCCTGCCAGCGGTATTTCTTCAGGCTTGCGCAGTTTTATGGCGAGTGAGGCGCCGCAAAACCAAAGTGCTACGCCGCTCAAAGAGGTTCAGGGGAATACGGCTGCGCCCGATGGCGATGTACCGGTAATGATGCGCTCCAGTGCTCCGATTGCCTCGCCCTGGTAGGCAGGCTGTGAGTAAAAAACCGCAAGCTTATTAAGCTTGCGGTTTTTTTTTGTCCAGCGTCATAAGCGGCTTGCTGCTTCGTCATTCGCCTGCATTTGCCGCCTATAAAAAAGCCAGCCGGCATAGCCGGCTGGCATCAGTATATAACTGCCGTTCTCCATGCGGCCCTGAATAAATAATCAGGGCGCTTGGTGAAGGCGTTACGCTTACGCGTAGTGCAGCGTATCCACCAATTGCTGGTGGTTTTGCCCAGTCAGGTATACCACGGTATCGTTGAGGTCCAGCGAGTGGTTATCGTTGTTGTCGATAATCACGTAAGAGCTGGCAGTGTTACCGCCACCGCTGAATACAACGGATGCCACACCCACTTTCGACGTCAGCGAGTTGCTGCTATCCAGGCCAAGAATACCGCCCAGCAGGCCGATAACGCCATTGGTCAAACCGCCCACCAGTGTCCCCAACAATGCATCCAACGTGTCGGCAGAACGCGTACCGTAGTTCGCTACCGCGGTGCCGCTGGCGTCATCGGAGATAGTCAGGCCGCCATGGTTCACGTCGACAATCGAGTCCTTGAGGCTATTAAAGTCCTTGATGGTCACACCCGCCTGCGTGTTACTGGCCTTGATGTCGTAGGTGTTGGCACCTGCGCCGCCGGTCAGCGTGGTGTTGCCAATCACGCCCAGAGTATCGGCAGCACTGGAACCTTCTACGGTCATTTGGTAACCGTTCAGGCCCAACGCCGTCAACACCGGTGCCAACAGGTTGGTGGTGACAACGCTCAGCGGCAGAATGTTCAGCAACTGAATGATGATACCGTCACCGGTACCGCCATGGCTGGAGTCGAGATTCAGCCCCGCGGTATTGGTGGACGCATTGATATCACGCACGTTGCTGAAACCGCTGCCCACCGTCAGATCCAGCGCGTGATCACCGGTCACGTTGATGGTCTGAACCTGCGCATTGGTGCCGGCCAATGACAGAATATTGTCAAAGCTGCCGGTACCGCCCGAGGCCACGTTAACCGTGGTCAGAGCGGTGCCCAACAAGGCGCTGCTGCTGCTGTTGAGAGTGATGGCGCCGGCATTCACGTTGGCAGAACTCACCGCATCGAAGTTGATATTGAAGTGATCGGTGGCGTTCTGGACAAAGGTGAAGTTCAGCGTACTGGCAGCGGTCGCGTCCCCTTTCACTGCCAACTGCGCGGCGTTGCCGCCGGCGGCGTTGATGACGTTGACGTTAGCCAGACCGGAGACCACAAACCCCTGAGTGCCCAGATTGGTGGCCGCTGCGTTCTGCGTAACCGTGCCGCCGGTGGTGCCTTCGACCGTGGACGTGCCGTTGGTCAGGCCAAAGTCAAAGGTGTTGTTTGGCGTGGTCACGCTGGTGGTAGTCGGTGAACCGATCAGCGGCGTCGTAATCAGCGTACCGACGGACTTGCCGATATAGCCGGTCAGGTCGATCTGCTCGAAGTTCGAGAAGTTGTTGGCGTTGCTGGTCACGGTGCTGGTACGAACGCCCAGGGCGTTTTGGTTGGTCACCACGGTTTTGGTGATGAAGTTGGCGGAGATGGAGTCCGTACCCGCGCCGCCATTAGCGGAGATGCCGGCGCCGACGGTGTTGGCTGCGCCGGTTGCCGCATTCCCCGCCCATTTCAGCGAGTCGTTGCCGTTGCCAAGGTTAAAGTCGCCGGTGCCCGTGGCGATATTGGCCGTCGACGTTACGATGACATCATCATTCCCGGAACTGGCGTTCAGAATCACGTTGCCATTGTTAACGGTAATATCGACACCAGGGTTAACCCCGTTGTCAGACAGGTTGACCGTTGCTGCACTGGTGCCGTTGATGGTCAGATTCGCCAGGTGGTCGGCGAACTTCAGGTTCACGATGCTGGCGGCATTGGCGTTCAGTTGCACATCCGTCAACACTGCCGTTTCGGCATTGCTAATTTGGTGAGATGCGCCTGTGTTGACGGTGCCCGTCGCGTTGCCGCCGGCGGCCGTTGCCGTCAGAGACGCCGCGGTTTTGTACAGCAGGCTAGTACCGATGTCGAACTCGAAACCATGCTGCTGAGTGACGGTGGCACTGTCAGTGGCGACGGAGCTGCGCAGGTCGTTGATAATGGCCTGCGTGATGGCCGTTTTGCTCCCCAGCGCACCATAGCTGGCTAATTGCGCAGCGGTGGCGGCGGTGCCATGCACCAGGGTAAAGATATGCTGAACAAAATCATCGCCAGTCAATTGAGCGCCTTTCTTTTGCGACTCTGCTGAATTGATCAGGGTAGTGATGACCTGTGCATAAGTTTTACCGGCAAACAGTTCTTTGCTCCAGGTGTCCAGCCCGCTGGCATCGACACCACGGCCAGGAATTGCCAGGAAGGCCGCTGCGACTTGTTCTTGATAGTTCAGAGCCGGCAGTTCACCCGGTTGCCACACGTGCGTCGCCGCCTGGAAGTGCTGTTGGGCCGTGGTATCGCCGGCGGCAACGGTGCCCTTCAGTGCTGCGATCACTTGAGCTACGACGTCGCCGCGAGTCGAGCCGCCACTCAGCAAGGCGAGATAGCTGCTGCTTTCGGCCGAAGTTGGTGCGCGTTCATAGCTGTTTTGGAAGATGGCGTTGATGAAATCGCTATCGCTTAACGTTTTCAGCGGGCTATTGTTCACGAAGGTTTGTGCGACCGCCGCCAGCGTTTTGCTGCCCTGCGCCAATACGGTTCCCCAGTAGGTAATGCCGTCCTGAGTTTGCGTTAAGCCTACGACATGGAAAACACCCTGTACGTCAGCTGCGCCGGCCGACGATGCGGCTGTCGCGACAGGGAACAGGGTTTTTTCGACTTGAGCTTCGAAATTGCTCTGTGCTGTCAGCAGCGTTGAATCAAAACCGCTGTAGCTAAGTACGTCGTTAATCACCTTGGCAACAACGGATGCCGTGGTGGGGTTGCCCGCTAAAAGATCGGCAAGCACGCTGCTGCTGGGGGCACTGCCGTTCACTGCGGTGTAGACCTTGGTTACGATTTGAGAAGCCGTCAGACCGTTCAGGCTTGAGGTGCCGGTAATGAATTTTTGCGCAACTTGCTCCAGAGAAAGTGCAGAAGTTTCAATTTTCTGCGAGTAGTAATCTAACGCCGCGGTATCAATATTCTTTCCAGAGATTGCAAGGAAAAAAGCAGCCGCTTTTTGCTGTGCTACTAATGTGGCCATACGTTACCCCTTTGGATGTACCCATTTTCTACGGACATAAGAAAGATGTGACCGGCCCCCCATAGCCGTGCCAGGAAGAGGTTTGGTCAGATTTTTTAGTATTAAAACTTGTGAAAACAACGGCATATAAAAATGACATACTAATGCCAATTGTTGCTTTCACGTTTTAATCAAAGGAGCTGATGAGATTTTTGTCAAGGCTATAGGATTTTTTTTATTTCTATTTTTTTGGTTTTTCTATAACTAATTGTGTTGTCAATTAATCCTGCGTTTTTGTCGCAGTGGATTAATATTTTTTATGAGTGCAATGATTTTGGTTGTTTTTTTAACGGTGGGGATTATTAGATTTCTAATTATTTCCAGTGGTGGCGGTTTGACTTTGCCGGGGCGTGGGAAAGGGGGGCGGTGTCCTGTCATTTGGGTTTGGATAACTTTTTGCTTTATATTGGTTTTTTTTTGAATTTTTGAGGAATGTTTTTTTCGTCTGCCGCCTTGCTGGAATTCCAAATGTGTATCTATAGTTAATGAAAAAGCAGCTGCAGTCTTGAGCATGTTTGGGGGCTTTTTTTGTGAGGTTAATCTCATAAAAATCAATGCGGATTTTGACTGACAGTGCACATGATGTAAGGGCAGAAAGTGAATCAATTTATACCGCGCAATGAAATTGCGGATGTTATACGGACTCGCAGCAAGGTTTTCTGGACCGTTGGCATATTTACCGCATTTATTAATTTATTAATGCTAGTTCCTTCTATCTATATGCTCCAGGTTTATGACCGGGTGCTTCCTTCTCGCAATGAAATCACGCTGTTGATGCTGACGCTGATCATGCTGGGCATGTTCGGCATGATGTCGCTGTTGGAATACGTGCGCAGCATGGTGGTGATCCGCATCGGCAGCCAGCTGGATATGCGGCTCAACACGCGAGTCTATACCGCGGCCTACGAGGCGAATCTGAAAAACGGCTCGTCTGATGCCGGCCAGATGCTGAGCGATTTGACCAATCTGCGCCAATTCCTCACCGGCAGCGCGCTGTTCGCCTTCTTTGATGCGCCGTGGTTTCCAATCTATCTGTTGGTGATATTCCTCTTTAACCCTTGGTTGGGGCTTTTCGCTCTGGTCGGTGCGCTGTTGCTGATCGCATTGGCGGTGATCAACGAAATGGTGTCGAAAAAGCCGCTGGCGGAAGCCAGCAAGCTGTCGATTATGTCCGGGACGCTGGCCAGCACCAATCTGCGCAATGCCGAAGTGATCGAAGCTTTGGGGATGTTGCCCAACCTGAAACGCAGGTGGTTCGGTCTGCACCAGCGGTTCTTGAACAGTCAGCGCATCGCCAGCGAACGCGCATCGCGGGTCACGTCGATCACCAAGTTTGTGCGCATGTCGCTGCAATCATTGGTGCTGGGGCTGGGGGGCTGGCTGGCGATCGATGGGCACATCACGCCCGGTATGATGATCGCCGGTTCCATTCTGATGGGGCGAACCCTGGCGCCGATTGAGCAGGTTATTAACGTCTGGAAGAGCTACAGCGCGGCGAAGCTTTCTTATGGCCGGTTGGTCAAGCTGCTGGAAACGCATCCGCAACGGGGTACCGGCATGTCCTTGCCGCGCCCGGAAGGGGTGCTGGCCGTAGAAGGCGTCACCGCCACGCCGCCGGGATCCCAAGGCGATGCGGTATTGCATAACGTGAGTTTTGCCATCCAGCCCGGTGACGTGCTGGGGATCATTGGCCCGAGCGCGTCGGGGAAATCGACGCTGGCGCGTTTGCTGGTCGGCATTTGGCCGGTCAGCGAAGGGATTGTTCGGTTGGATAATGCCGACATCTATCAGTGGAACAAGGATGAGTTGGGGCCGTATATCGGCTATCTGCCACAGGACATTGAGCTGTTTGCCGGGACTATCGCCGAGAATATCGCCCGCTTTAACGATATCGACTCAGAGAAAGTCATTGAAGCCGCCAAGCTGGCCGGCGTGCACGAACTGATCCTGCGTTTCCCTAACGGCTACGATTCGGTGCTCGGCAACGGTGGCGCTGGGCTGTCCGGTGGACAGAAACAGCGTATCGGCCTGGCGCGCGCATTGTATGGCGACCCTTCGCTGGTGGTATTGGATGAGCCTAACTCCAACCTGGATGATGCGGGCGAGAAAGCGTTGAACCAGGCCATTATGTTCCTCAAGCAACGTAATAAAACGGTGGTTCTGATTACCCATCGCACCAATTTGCTGTCGATGACCAGCAAGCTGTTGCTCCTGGTAAATGGCAACGTCAACGCATTCGGCCCGACTCAACAAGTGCTTCAGGCGTTAGCCAATGCGCAAAAAGCGCAGGCGCAACCGCCTCAGCAAGCGGTGAGGGCGGTAAATTCCGAGCCGGATGAAGGCAATATCCCGAAAACGCAAATTAATTAAGCCGTGAATTGCCTGACGGCTTTATTGCCGTCCGCAGTTTAAAGGAGTTGGTATGTCGACGCACATTGGCGAGCCGCAAGACTCGTATATTGAAGAGATCCCGCAGGATGAACGGCGGTTTACCCGGATGGGCTGGCTGGTGGTGGGAATTGGTCTGTTCGGATTTTTGGCCTGGGCAGCGTTCGCGCCTCTGGATAAAGGGGTGGCATCGCCGGGATCGGTAACCGTTTCCGGCAACCGCAAAACGGTGCAGGCTCCGGCCAGCGGCATCATCAAGAATATCGCGGTGAAAGACGGCGACAAGGTGAAAGCCGGTGAAGTACTGGTGCAGTTGAGCCAGGTGCAGGCACAGGCGCAGGTCGATTCCCTGCGCGACCAGTACTATACCACGCTGGCCACCGAAGGGCGTTTACTCGCCGAGCGCGACGGTCTGAGCAACGTCACTTTTTCCCCTATTTTTGCCCAGATCAAAACTCAGCCGCGCGTGGCTGAAATCATCGCGTTGCAAACGCAGCTGTTCGCCTCCCGCCGCCAGGGGCTGCAAAGTGAAATTGACGGTTATAAGCAGTCGATGGACGGGATTCGTTTCCAATTGAAAGGCCTGCAGGATTCGCGCGCCAACAAGCAGATTCAACTTTCCAGCCTGCGTGAGCAGATGAACAGCATGAAGCAACTGGCGGCGGACGGCTACCTGCCGCGCAACCGCTACCTGGAAGTGCAGCGTCAGTTTGCCGAGGTGAACAGCAGCATCGATGAAACCGTCGGGCGGATTGGCCAGCTGCAAAAGCAACTGCAGGAATCTCAGCAGCGTATCGACCAGCGTTTCGCCGACTATCAGCGCGAGGTCAGAACGCAACTGGCGCAAACCCAAATGGACGCCAGCGAGTTTCGCAATAAGCTGCAAATGGCCGATTTCGATCTGGGCAACACTGCCATCACCTCACCGGTGGACGGCACCGTGGTCGGATTGAATATCTTCACTCAGGGGGGCGTCGTGGGAGCGGGTGACCACCTGATGGACGTTGTACCCAGCCAGGCGACATTGGTGGTGGATTCTCGCCTCAAAGTCGACCTGATCGACAAGGTGTACAACGGGTTGCCGGTGGATCTGATGTTTACCGCCTTCAACCAAAACAAAACCCCGAAAATTCCGGGAACGGTCACGTTGGTTTCCGCCGATCGCCTGGTCGACAAAGCCAACGGTGAGCCTTACTACCAGATGCAGGTCACGGTCTCGCCGGAGGGCATGAAGATGCTCAGTGGCGAGGACATCAAGCCGGGGATGCCGGTGGAGGTGTTCGTGAAAACGGGGTCGCGCTCGCTGCTGAGCTATCTGTTTAAACCTATTTTGGATCGCGCTCATACTTCATTAACCGAGGAATAATTTTGATTCAATCAAAACGACAGGCTGCCGGTCTGGTTATCGGCACCCTTTTGTTTGCGATATCTGCGCCGGTTTATTCGATAGGGATTTTAGACGCATATTCGCTGGCATTAGAAAAGGACCCGACTTTCCGGGCGGCTATAAAAGAGAAAGAAGCGGGAGATGAGAACGAAAACATCGGCAGGGCGGGGCTGCTGCCGAAAGTGTCGCTGAACTATCAGAATTCGCCGCGCAACTGGCAGACGCAAAAATATCCGCAGAGCGACTTTTTCGGCAATGTTTCGGAGGTCACCCGGCGGCAGCAATATCGCAGTTATTCCAGCTCGATCACGCTGACGCAGCCGCTGTTCGATTATGAAGCGTACGCGCGCTACAAAGCCGGCGTCGCGCAGACGATGATGTCGGACGAGCGCTATCGCGGTAAGTTGCTGGATCTTGCGGTTAGGGTGATTAACGCCTATGTCGAAGTGGCCTATTCCAAGGATCAAATCGCGTTGGCCGAAGCGCAAAAGGCGGCTTACAAGGAACAGCTGACCTTGAACGATCGCCTGATGAGCGCCGGTGAAGGCACCATTACCGACGTATCGGAAACCCAGGCGCGCTACAGCCTGGCCGAAGCGCAGGTCATCGAAGCGCGCGATGCGCTGGATGCCGCGCAGCGCGAATTGGAAGTGATTATCGGCATGCCGCTGAACCAGCTGGATGAATTGCAGGTGTTGCGGCCGGGCAAGTTCAAGGTGGCGCCGCTGATCCCGTCCAAGTTTGAAGAGTGGCAAAAGATCGCGCTGGAGAATAACCCGGTGCTGGCCGCCTCGCGTCATGGCGTGGATGCCGCCAAGTATGACGTTGAAAGGAATCGGGCGGGCTTTATGCCGCAGGTTCAGCTGTATGCTTCGCATTCGGAAAACGACTCCAGCAGCGATAACACGGTTAACCAGAAATATCGCACCGACAGCATCGGCGTGCAGGTCAGCATGCCTATTTATTCCGGCGGCGGCGTTTCGGCGTCGACCCGGCAGGCGGCGGCGCGCTATGGCCAGGCGATGTATGAGATGGATGCGCAGACGGGCACCACGCTCAACGATCTGCGCAAGCAGTACAATCTGTGCATCAGCAGCCGCGCCAAGGTGGCGGCCTATGAGCTGGCGGTACAATCGGCCACCACACAGGTGACGGCGACCCGGCAAAGCGTGCTGGCCGGGCAACGTGTCAACGTTGACGTGCTCAACGCCGAACAGCAGCTCTATAGCGCCCAGCGCGATCTGGCCTCCGCCAAGTACGCCTACATCAAGTCGTGGATTACCTTGCTGAGCGACTCCGGTACGTTAGATGAAAAAGATGTTATGCGGGTAGCGCAGTATTTTGCCCGCAGTCGCTAGCAACATATTCACTATGAGCATTAATCTGAAAGAGCAGCGTTGAGCTGCTCTTTTTGTTATCAATCCTAAACCCCCCCCTTATGGAGGTGGTGATCGTTCATGTGGGACTATGCCCGTAGGGGGCACATGCTAAATACTGCCTCGGTTTGTTATCAGCAAATCAAGGGGTAAGTAGCATGAACAGATATGAATCCGCTTCCCATGTATTCTATCGCTGTCAGTATCATCTCGTATGGACACCGAAGTTCGGATACAAAATCCTCAAGGGTAATCTCGGTAAAGAGCATCAGCACATTGTGCACAAAAAAGAATACACTGGTGCTGCCTACGACAACTCTTTTCGTTTGCATACTTGTAAAGCCAATCGAATCAAAGGAACTCTATGAACATAGGGATGGTCAATTATGATAGAAAAGACGTGCGTTAGTGTAAATTTCATTTAAAATCAATTGATTGCTTAAATAAGGCAGTTCATCTTGAGCGCCAGGAGCGCGAGTAAGGAGTTTTTATGGCGGTTTTAATCACCGGAGGAGCCGGTTATATCGGTTCTCACACTGTTCTGGCTTTGTTAGAACATGGCGAAGATGTTGTAGTGTTAGATAATTTATCAAACTCTTCCGATGAGTCTCTGCGTCGCGTTGAGAAACTCGCGGGTAGAAGTGCTCAGTTCTACCAAGGCGATATCTTGGATGCTGAGTGTCTGCATCGCATCTTCGAGGCTCACGACATCTCGGCTGTGATCCATTTTGCTGGGCTAAAGGCTGTCGGAGAGTCGACGCGTAAGCCGCTCGAGTACTATCAGAACAATGTCACCGGCACGTTGGTATTGTTGGAGGAAATGCGTCGTGCGGGTGTGCACAAGTTTATCTTTAGTTCTTCTGCCACGGTGTACGGCACCCCAGAGCAAGTTCCTTTGACCGAGACGTCTCGCGTTGGCGGTACGACGAATCCTTACGGCACGTCGAAGCTGATGGTAGAACAAATTTTGCAAGATTTCGCTAAAGCAGAACCGCAATTCTCCATTACCGCCTTACGTTACTTCAACCCGGTTGGTGCGCACGAATCCGGCATGATTGGTGAAGATCCAAATGGTATTCCCAACAATCTGATGCCTTATATTGCTCAGGTGGCAATCGGAAAACTGGAGAAACTGTCTATTTTCGGTGACGACTATCCGACTAAGGATGGTACGGGGGTCAGAGATTATATTCATGTCATGGATTTGGCTGAAGGGCACCTCAAGGCGATTGAACACATCGATGAGCACAGAGGCTTTACAGTCTATAATCTGGGGACAGGGGTAGGATATTCGGTGTTGGAGATGCTCCATGCTTTTGAAAAGGCTTCAGGTCGCAACGTAGCTTACCAAATTGTACCACGCCGAGACGGCGACATTGCCGAATGCTGGTCCGCTCCAGGGTTGGCGTTCAAAGAATTGGGATGGAAGGCTACCCGTGATTTGGATGCCATGATGCGTGACGCGTGGAATTGGCAGAAGAACAACCCTCAGGGTTATCGCTAAAATAACACTGAATAGGCGTGATTTTTTATTACGCCTGTTTTATTTTCCTTATATGGCAACTTGTTTTTTACATTATATTTCAGTTAGACGTCTGTATTAACAATCTCATTATCACCATCAGAGTTATCCTATGTTAAATATCCCCAAATAAGTGATATCTTTAAAAAAATCATTTTATATCAATGAGATTAATTCTCGATGAGAGTAGCTATGCATGGTTTTTCACGTTGTTAACGCACATGCTTCATCATTAGCCTGCTATCATTGATGTGTCCCAACCAGGCCCTATGACACTTAACGATTTGATATGTTAGAGTAATGTTATGACTAGCACGGCCTCTAGGTAGAGGCTGTGTTCATGCTGGAGGATGCTTTAAAGGAATGAAGAAACTGTGCTATCCTGCAATGTCTTCAGTAGCGAACTATCTTAAGTTGATTTAGAGGGCGTTTAGACCCACTCAAATATAGTTCAATGTGAGGTGTTCTCGGCTTATTCAAAATGGCAGCAGCGCTAGGGAGACACTGGTTGGGTAGGATATTCCGAGTGAGTGAGTAGTCAAATGAAAGTAATTGATACAAAGATTGCCGGCGTCAAAGTGATTGAACCTAAGATTTTCGGTGATCAGCGTGGCTTCTTTTTCGAAACGTTCCAAAAGCAACGTTACCAAGAACTACTTGATATTGAACATGATTTTGTTCAAGACAACTATTCTCGTTCGACACGTGGCGTGCTGCGAGGTTTGCACTTTCAGACCTCTCGTCCCCAGGGGAAGCTGGTCTATACCCTAAGAGGGGAGGTCTATGATGTTGTGGTGGACATCCGTCCAAATTCACCTTCTTTCAAACAATGGTTAGGGATCAATCTATCTGAGGGTAACAAGAAGCAACTGTGGATCCCACCTGGCCTTGCACATGGTTTCTTGGTGTTGAGTGATGAAGTCGACTTTGCTTATAAATGCACCGATTACTATGATCCGAAGAACGAGCACTGCTTGAGTTGGAACGATCCTGAACTGGCGATTGAATGGCCTATAGAGCATCCCCAGCTTTCTGAGAAGGATCTTAAAGGCAAATTATTCAGCGAGCTTTTTTAAATGCGTATACTGGTAACTGGCGGCAATGGTCAACTAGGCCATTGCTTGGCGGATACATTGCCTGGCAATTGGCAGATCGTTAGCCTGGACCGCAGACAACTTGACATTGCTGATTGGCCTGCAGTGCAGCAAACTGTTGCGGAGTTGAATGTAGATTTCATTGTAAATGCAGCAGCTTATACGCTAGTGGATAAAGCTGAAGAAGAAATCATCGTTGCGGAGGCTGCAAATGTTATCGGTCCAGCTAATCTGGCTATGATTGCAGAGAGCCTAAGCATTCCACTGATTCATATTTCGACAGACTATGTTTTTAGCGGTGCAGAAGAGGGCGTTTCTTTGTGTGAAGATTCACCAACGGGGCCGCTAAATGTCTATGGTCAAACCAAACTGCTTGGCGAAAAAGCCGTACTAACCACGTGCTCACGCGCCGTGGTGATCCGCACATCCTGGTTATTCAGTGAGCATGGCACCTCTTTTGTGCATACCATGCTTAAATTAGGAAAGACACGTAAATCGCTTGCTATTATTAACGATCAGTTTGGTCGACCTACCTATGCTGGTGATTTAGCTAAATGTATTCTCACTATTATTAGCCAAGGGGTTAATGAACCCATGCTATATCATTTTTGCGGGGACAAGATTGTCTCGTGGTTTGAGTTTGCTGCGGAGATTTTTTCTTTAGCTAAGGTATTTGACGATAGTTATAGATTTATGGCTTTGTCTTCTATTAACAGTGAACAATATAAATGCGCAGCCAAAAGACCTAAGCATGCGATACTTAACTGCGAAAAAATATATCGTGAACGCGGGATCTGCAATAGCAACTGGCGAGTGAGCCTGGAAAAAGTAGTTCCAAAAATTATTGATCAGATGAATAATTAATATGAAGACATTGTTGAAAAATACAGGTTTGATTTTTAATCTTACCAAGCGGGATGTTGAAAGTCGCTATCGTGGGACTAGTCTTGGTATCGTATGGTCGCTGCTAAACCCTGTGATTATGCTTTCTATCTATAGCTTTATTTTTGGCTTTGTTTTTAAAGCCAAGTGGGGGCTGACAACGACAGAAAATTACACTTTGATTATGTTTACCGGTCTGCTGACACATGGTTTTATTGCCGAATGTCTTGGCAAGGCGACAACAATATATGTATATAATGTCAGCTATGTTAAAAAAGTTTTATTTCCTCTTGAATCCTTGTGCTGGGTGTCTGTTTTTGGCGCATTATTCCAATTCTTTATGGGATGCATTGTTTTTGCCATTTTTTGTATTTTACTAAAGCAACCTGTTAGTCTAATGGCATTATTAGTTCCTATTGTTATTCTTCCATTGATTTTATTATCATATAGCATTTCATTATTTTTGTCATCGCTAGGTGTTTATATTCGTGATATGGGGCAGGTTGTTTCAGTTATCATTGCCTTAATGTTATTTATGTCGCCTATATTTTATCCTGTTACTGCTGTTCCAGAACAATATCGTATGCTGATTTATATTAATCCGTTAACGTTTATTGTCGAAGCTTTACGTGATGTCGTCCTGTACGGAAAATTATTCAGTCTTGAAGGCTATGCACTCTATTGGGGTATCAGTATTGTGCTGTACGTATTAGCTATAACTTGGTTCAAAAAGGTAAAGAGAGGCTTTGCTGATGTCCTCTAATATTGTTATCTCTGCGCAAAATCTGCGTAAAGTTTATCAGATTTATTCCAGCCCGATGCAGCGCCTGGGAGCCTTGCTGGGGTATCGGGGGGCTAAGGGTAGGGAGTTTGTCGCTCTGGATTCCGTTAATTTCGAGATTAGAAAAGGTGAAACAGTCGGTATTATTGGTGTCAATGGTTCCGGTAAATCAACTCTGTTGCAAATGATCTGTGGAACTTTGGCGCCTACAAGCGGCAGCGTATTTACTAAAGGGCGTATTGCACCGTTGTTAGAGCTTGGCGCTGGGTTTAATCCAGAGTTCACAGGGCGTGAAAACGTTTACCTGAATGCATCTCTTCTGGGCTTAACGCGTAAAGAAATTACGGAGCGTTTCGATAAAATAGCTAGCTTTGCCGATATCGGTGAATTTCTCGAGCGGCCGGTTAAGACTTTTTCGAGTGGTATGTTTGCACGTTTAGCCTTTGCCACTGCCATTCATGTCGATCCTGAAATATTAATCGTAGATGAAATTCTTGCTGTTGGAGATTCACGCTTTCAGCGAAAATGTGTAAAGAAGTTTAATGAAATCAGAAATGATGGATGTACAATCCTGTTCGTTTCGCACGATGATTATCAGGTTCGAAATATCTGTAATAGTGCACTATACCTTGAAAAAGGTGTACAGCGTTATTTTGGAAATGCAGATGTTGCTGTTCAGCATTACCTTTCTGATATGCAGAAGAGTGTGATGGAGACTCAAGATGCCGAAAATAAAGCTATTGAAAATGAAATAAGTAGCAGATTGATAAAAATAGCTAATGTATCTCTTCTCGATCGGACTGGGAATTCAGTAACCGAGCTGGCTAGCGGTGACAATGTTAAACTGTCTTTCGATTACAAATATGAAGGAAGTGACGGGGAATTCGATGGGCTGACCTTTGTCTTTAATCTTTACCGTAAAGATGGGGTATATATCTGTGGGACGACTACAGCAATGCGTGGCTTAGAACCATTTTCCCTAAGTCGGGAAGGACGAGTGACTATTGATTTTCCCGCATTGAAGTTGTTGTCAGGTATTTATAACTGGCGAGTCGCTGTCAATGATCAAGATGGTATACAGATAATTAACGAAGCTGTACCGGTCTGTGAGTTTTCTGTAGCCGATAACTTCAGTGCCGTTGGAATTTATGATATTGAACATAGCTGGTCTGTGGTGGCCAAGGGGTAAGTATGGAACGGATTGAGAACGATCTTCTTAAGTTGCAGTTTTTAAGAGAAGAACATCACCAGCGTTATCAGTACGTTGCCAGTTTTGCCAAGGGAGTTGTGGTTGACTGTGCATGCGGTATCGGATATTCGGCACCTATCGTCTTGTCTAACCCTGCTGTAGTCAGTTACACAGGGTTGGATGTTGATCGAGAGGCAATCGCCTATGCACAAGAGCACAATACGACGGATTCTCGTTTTGAGTATGGTTCGATTTTAGCCTTGCCGTTCGATGATTGTAGCGTCGATACATTTATTTCCTTAGAAACGTTGGAGCATCTTGAGCAACCTGAATTAGCGATTGCAGAAGTCAAACGCGTGCTGAAACCAAATGGGATATTTATTTGCTCTGTGCCAACTAAAGATTACGAGAATTTTTGTGTCAGTTTGTATGGGCCCAACCCTTACCATATTCAAGCCTTCTCTTTAGAAGCTTTGAAAACATTGTTGCAAGCCCAATTTTCGCATGTTGATATTGCTGTTATCGCTCAAGAACTCGTCTCTATAGTGCATACATTTCAAGATCAAAAGATGCCGCCTGCGGTATTTAATGCAAAAAACAAGAACGTAATGAACGGTTCTTTCATTGCGATTTCATCTAATGTTGACGCTATTTATAATAAGAATACGCTATTTACAGGTATGAGTCGCATAGAATATGACCAAGAATTGGTCTCTCCATTGCGTCAAAGTTTGGAGTTTGCAGAACGCTTGGCTGAACAACGTTGGCAGTTGTTGCTTGAGGCTGAAAAAAGAATCAATGAAGTAACATATTATAAAGAACAGGCAGAGCGCATCTCTGAAGAAAGAATGCAAGCATTCAGGGACACGGAAGAGATGGTCCGTTCCCGAGATCAAGCTTTGTCTGAGGCAGAGCGGATTATTCAGATGCTTAAGGAACAGCTGGAAAGCGTTTCAAAGCAAAATTCGAACCAATAACTCTGTGAATGGATTATATCTACAATGATTGTCACGATTGCCGATAATATCGAAACCATTCTGGTCGATTTTTTTGATACTGTAGTCGAGCGTAGTTGCCACCCTGAAGTCGTGAAACGTAAATGGGCTGCCGCTCTCGTGGATTCATATCGTATTTGTCTATCCGTAGAGGATCTATATGCTCTACGTTTAAGAATCGAAGCGGGATTGTGCGCCAGTAGTCAAATGCAAGGCGATGACGCTGAATTCCGTTATGATGATATGTCGCTTGCCTTGTATTATGAACTTCAACGTGCGCAGATTGCGGCTCGATTGCCAGAAAGTGACACCTTCCTTGCTTTTTGCCGCGATCTAGAGTTGGCTATTGAGCTATCTGTGCAAAAACCAATAGTAGCAACGTTGGACATGCTGAGAGCTGAAAAAGCGAAAGGTAGACGTATTTATTTGGTTTCTGATTTTTATTTAGATCAACAATCAATTGTTTATTTTGCCAAATGTCATGGGTTTGATGATATTTTTGATGGATTCTTCGTTTCCAGCGAAAATAAGCGAACGAAGAAAGAAGGGCGAGCTTATGATGTGGTTATTGCAAGATTAGGTTTGAATGTTAAAAAGACGATTATGTTGGGCGACAATGCACACAGTGATGTTGCTATGTCGACAGCCAGGGGGCTGTTTGCGCATCATTTGCCTGTGGATCAACACCGATATGATGAGAGCCTACTGGCGGATCGTGAGCGCCTTGCGGTGGAGAACAAAGTTAATCGGGTGATCGCTGAAGATAATTTCAGCTTTAACTGGGTAAGTAGTGCAATTTATTTATTCACGCGTCGGCTCTATTGGTCTTTGGTGATAAACCAAGCTAAAAACGTTTATTTTTTTGCAAGGGAAGGCGAGTTTCTTCAAAAGGCGTTTGACAAATTTCAAGCTAGTTTGCCGAAAAATTTTTCGCGTATTACTAGTCATTATATGTATGTGTCGCGTCGAGCAACCTACTTGCCTTCATTGGGGCCTATGAGTGGCAGCACATTCAACAAGTTATTATATCAGTATGGTTCATGTAGCCTGGCTGCCTTTTTGAAAAGCATTAATCTCGATGATTATGTATCTGAGCTTAAAGTGCGTTTTCCTCAGGTGGATTTTGAAGAGCAGCATTTGAATATTGCTGGATTGCCGGCGTTTTCTGCGTTAATAGATGATGAATTCTTTAAGGCTATCTATGAACGCGAGCGCAAAGAACAGAATATCTATCTCAATGACTACTGTGACTCGTTGATGGCAGAAAAACATGATGAATGGGTTCATGTTGTTGATGTCGGCTGGAAGGGTAGTATTCAAGATAATTTGGTAAAAGCGACCCAGCGCAATATGTCTGGTTACTATTTCGGTATATTGGATGGGGCTGAAACCCATAAGAACAATATTAAAGAGGGGCTGCTGTTTGATCATCAGTGGGGGCAGCGCCTTGGTGATGATATGTTTAACGAGTTCCGTGCAGGTTTTGAAGTTTTTATGGGGGCCTCGCATGGCAGCCTAAAGAGATATGGTGTTGACATCGATAATTTTGTTTTCGACCATAACGACTCAGAGCTCGCTTTCTTCTATGAGCAAATAGCGCCATTCCAAGAGCGTGCATTGCATCAATTCAATGGTTTTTCAAAAATAGAGCGTGTTTATTCGCTATCTGATCATGAGATCAGCAAAGCGGTTAAAAAGTTTTACTTTCGTGGCGTGATGTTGCCGAGTCGGGTTGAACGTGAAAAATTTTCGTTGATCAAACACTATGAGAATTTTGGCGTATTCAACTTTAGCTCCTTTGGGCAGAGTAAACGTTCCCCCCTGTCTTATTTTAAGCGCTTGGTGAGAAATCCTCGACACACCATTGGTTCTGCTTGGTGGAAACCTCTGGATTTCCATGCAAATGGCGTATGGTATTTGAAATATCCTTATTTTTTGGTGAAAAAAATAAAGTTTAAAGGGGCTAAATAATGAGTAAAATTGCTTTTTTACTATGGAGTCCGGATATCAGTGGCGGCACTAATGTCATTTTTGAACATGCTACGCGTATGCGAAAGAATGGTGACGATATCACGATTATCACTGAGGATAAACCAAACAATAAGCGGTTAGAGTGGTTTCCAGGTGCAGAAAAACTGACTTGGATGGATTATGCTGAAGCTGCTGAAAAAAAGTTTGATCTGGTTATTGCGACTTGGTGGCGTACTGTATTTTATCTCAACAAAATCAATGCCAAGAAATATGCATTTTTTGTTCAATCCATCGAGTCGCGTTTCTATCCGGAAGATGAAGTGACTTTACGCACGCTTGTCGATCTGACTTATAGCTTGCATGTTAATTTTATCACTGAAGCGACATGGATTAAAGAATACCTTAAAGAACATTTTGACCAAGATGCGTTATTGGTCAGAAATGGAATTAGCAAGGCTTATTTTAATGATGAGATTAAACCAAAGGTGCCTCGAGCGTCTGAAAAGCTACGTGTATTAGTGGAAGGTCCGTTAAACGTCAGCTTTAAAAATACGGAACTTGCAGTTGAGTTGTGCCGGCAGTCTCGTGCTGATGAAGTCTGGTTTGTCACATCGACTGAAATTGGTGCTTACCCGAACGTTGATCGTCTGTTTAGCCGTGTGCCAATTTCTGAGATCGGTAGTATTTACGCCTCTTGCGATGTTTTGGTTAAACTTTCCACCGTTGAAGGAATGTTTGGCCCCCCGTTGGAGATTTATCATACTGGTGGCACCTCCATCAGTTATGATGTGACTGGTTACGACGAATATATTGAGCATAATGTCAATGGACTGGTGTCTTTCAGCCGCCAAAACCAGGAAATCATCGAGTTTATAAACCGCCTTAAGGATAACCCTGATGAGCTGGCTCAATTGAAAGCAAATGCTTTGGCTACCGCTGAAAAGTGGCCGGATTGGGAAAGCAGTTCCAAAGAGTTTTCAGCAGCGTGCGAGCAGCTTATTGCATCGGGAGTTATTACCTCGGTTACCTTACTTAAGGCGCAGACAGAGCGCTTTTGGCTCTTCTATGAGGAGTCATTGCGCCAGGCGCAGCAGGGGGGACAGGCGGGCATTCCCTCTCTAAATCGGTATGCACATTTTCGTCAGCGTGTTATCAATAAATTGCATCGCGACTACCCTACGATTTTTTCCTTGCTTCGGAAACTCAAATGGACGGTAAAATCTTATCTGCCGGGAGCTCGATGAGTGTTTGATTACGAAGTTGTGGTGTGTACTTACAACGGTGAACGCTACATTGTCGAGCAGCTTGCCTCAATTGTCGGCCAGACAATCTCTCCGCGGAGGATCATTGTCAGTGACGATGGTTCTACGGATAATACGCTGAAATTGATTGCTAATTTCGCTGCAACGACGTCAGTTCCGTTCGATGTGCAGCAGCGTGTTGCGGGCCCAAAAGGGCCCGCGCATAATTTCCTGCATGCGCTTTCTTTGACGACGGCAACGAACGTCTTTTTGAGCGATCAGGATGACGTTTGGGTAACTGATAAAATTGAATATTATCAGCGAGCGGTCAGCCAAATCGGCGATGAGTCCGTGCCGTTATTAATCTTTTCAGATGCTGAATTAGTTGACAGCGAACTTCGCTTCTTGAGCGCTTCTTTTTTACAGAATGAGCGACTTAATCCTGATCACCAGTTGGTGTTTCCTCGCTTGCTTTTCCAAAACTGTATCCAGGGTGCAACTGTGATGGTGAATCGATCACTGCTTAAGCATCTTCGCCCTAGCCAGCATATGTTGATGCATGATTGGTGGCTGGGTTTGCTGGCTACCACTTTTGGAAGGTTGGTGTTCCTTCCTGAACGATTGATAAAGTATCGGCAACATGCGAATAACGTGGTTGGCAGCAGTGGCTATGGATTGAAACGTATTCTGGCAAAATTTATGCGGCTGCCCTCAGTTGCGCATCAGAATCGGTTAGTGATTGAGCAGGCGATAAGTTTCTATGAGATATACGGTGGGGAACTCAAAAAAGAGGATAAGAAATTTTTGGAGAGGATGTTAAGATCCCGACGTTTTGTGCTTTGGCAGCTTTTCTTGCTAAAATGTGGGGTTGCAAGAACAACCATTACGAGAACTATTTCCTTGTATTTCTTATATTAGAGTTTTTATGCCTGAATCTTTAGTTGAGCCATGTCGGTGCTTCATTTCAGTTATATCTCACGGTCATGGCAACATGATCATTGATGAGGGATGTCTAAAACTGCTGGCCTCAAACAACTACATTGTCGTTTTGAAAGATAACAAGCCACAGCGTGAACTTCAGGAATATTGTCAGGAGTCTGGCATTCATTATCTTGTTGATCAGCCTATGGGGTTTGGCGCAAACAATAACTATATTTTCACTTGGTGCCAGCAAGAGTTAGGAATGCGTGATGGGGATCGCTTTTTGGTGCTTAACCCTGATGTTTTTATCGAACCATCTGTGCTGGCAGCACTGCTGTTGCACGCGGAACAAAACACATACTCGCTAGTTGCGATCAATCTCTTCAACGATAAAAATTTTACTATTTATGACAAAGGGATAAGGCATTTCCCAACCATTAGCAGCTTTGCGGTTTCATTCTTGCTGCAGAAAAATAAGTCTATCTACGATAAAGACAAAATTACTCAGGATACGGAAGTTGAATGGGCAGCAGGCTCGTTTTTACTGTTTACTGCCAAATGCTATCGAGAGCTGGGCGGATTTGATACGCGCTACTACATGTACTGTGAAGATCTTGACATTTGCTGGCGAGCGAGGCGGGAGTTAGGGATAAACGTTGTTTATTTGCCTCAATTTAAAGCATTGCATCTTGCTCAAATGCGTAGTCGCTCACTTTTTTCTAAACATTTTATCTGGCACGTTACCAGCGCTTTGCGTTTTTGCTTGAAACAAGCGTTGAATAGATAAAATTGTCTTATCAACCCTCAGAGAGTGTCGACCTATCGCACCAATCACTACCCACCCGGCTCAATCCTGAGTTAACATGTGTGCCACATCACAAAACCTGCTGGCCAACGTTGCCGGCAGGGTCATCCTCAGACAGGAGTTCCTAAATGTCCAAGCAACAAATCGGCGTTGTCGGCATGGCGGTAATGGGCCGCAACCTCGCGCTGAACATCGAGAGCCGTGGTTACACCGTTTCCATTTTCAACCGTTCTGGCGACAAAACTGACGAAGTGATCGCTGAGAACCCGGGCAAGAATCTGGCGCCGTATTATACCGTTGAAGAGTTTGTCGAATCGCTGGAAAAACCGCGCCGCATCCTGCTGATGGTGAAAGCGGGCGAAGCAACGGATAAAACCATTGCCTCGCTGACTCCGCACCTGGACAAGGGCGATATCCTGATCGACGGCGGCAACACCTACTATCAGGACACCATCCGTCGTAACCGCGAACTGTCCGACCAGGGTTTCAACTTCATCGGTACCGGCGTTTCCGGCGGTGAAGAGGGCGCGCTGAAAGGGCCTTCCATCATGCCTGGCGGCCAGAAAGAAGCTTACGAGCTGGTGGCGCCGATCCTGGAGAAAATCGCTGCGGTTGCCGAAGGCGAGCCTTGCGTGACCTACATCGGCGCAGACGGTGCCGGCCACTATGTGAAGATGGTGCACAACGGCATCGAATACGGCGACATGCAGCTGATTGCCGAAGCCTATTCCCTGCTGAAGCAGGCGCTGAACCTGAGCAACGAGCAACTGGCCGAAACCTTCGCCGAGTGGAACAAGGGCGAACTGAACAGCTACCTGATCGACATCACCAAAGACATCTTCACCAAGAAAGACGAAGAGGGCAAATACCTGGTCGATGTGATCCTGGACGAAGCCGCCAACAAAGGCACCGGCAAGTGGACCAGCCAGAGCTCGCTGGATCTGGGCGAACCGCTGTCGCTGATCACCGAGTCGGTGTTTGCGCGCTATCTGTCCTCGCTGAAAGACCAGCGCGTTGCCGCGTCTAAAGTGCTGACCGGCCCGAAAGTGGCGCCGTTCACCGGCGACAAAGCCGAATTCATCGAGAAAGTGCGTCGCGCGCTGTATCTGGGTAAGATCGTGTCCTACGCGCAGGGCTTCTCTCAGCTGAAAGCCGCGTCTAAAGAAAACAACTGGGATCTGCACTACGGCGAAATCGCCAAGATCTTCCGCGCCGGCTGCATCATCCGCGCCCAGTTCCTGCAGAAGATCACCGACGCTTACGCGGCGGATGCCGATATCGCCAACCTGCTGCTGGCGCCATACTTCAAGCAAATCGCCGACGAGTACCAGCAGGCGCTGCGTGACGTGGTGGCCTATGCCGTGCAGAACGGTATTCCTACGCCGACCTTCTCCGCTGCGATCGCCTACTACGACAGCTACCGCTCCGCGGTGCTGCCGGCGAACCTGATCCAGGCGCAGCGCGACTACTTCGGTGCGCACACCTATAAACGCATCGACAAGGAAGGCGTGTTCCATACCGAATGGATGGAATAAGCCCGCCCGTTGAGCGATAAAAAAAGCCGCCGAGGTTAACGCCCGGCGGCTTTTTTATTGGGCGCGAGTTAGCGTCACGCTTTTTTCTGATGCCGTTCGCGCAGCCGGCCGATCACCGCGCTCAGGTCCAGATCCTGGTCCTGCAGCAGCACCAGCAGGTGATAGATCAGATCCGAGGCCTCGTTGGTCAGCTCTTCGCGATCGTTGACCGTGGCGGCCAGCGCGGTTTCCACGCCTTCTTCCCCGACCTTCTGCGCAATGCGCTTGGTGCCGCTGGCATACAGGCTGGCAGTATACGAGCTGTCCGGGCTGGCGTGCTTGCGCTCCGCCAACAGCTGCTCCAGCTGATAGAGGAACGTCCAGTCGCTGGCGGCCGGGTGGAAGCAGCTGCTGTTCCCGAGGTGGCAGGTCGGGCCGATCGGGTTGGCCAATACCAGCAGCGTGTCGTTATCGCAGTCCGGCGTGATGCTGACCACCTTGAGGAAGTGGCCGGAGCTTTCACCCTTGGTCCACAGGCGCTGCTTGGTGCGCGAGAAGAAGGTGACGTTGCCGCTCTGCTCGGTGGCCGTCAGCGCTTCCGGCGTCATGTAACCCAGCATCAGCACTTCGCCGGAAACGGCGTGCTGCACGATGGCCGGCATCAGGCCGTCGGTTTTTTCCCAGTCCAGCTGGTTGTTCTGTTGTTCTGTCAGCACACGCGAATCTCCACGCCTTGTTCAACCAGGAACCTTTTCAGCTCGCCGATATTGATGATTTGTTTGTGGAACACCGACGCCGCCAGCGCGCCGTCGACGTCCGCATCGCGGAACGCTTCCAGGAAGTGCTCCATGGTGCCCGCGCCGCCCGAGGCGATCAGCGGCACCTTGCAGGCCTCGCGCACCCGGCGCAGCTGCTGCAGATCGTAACCGTTGCGCACGCCGTCCTGGTTCATCATGTTCAGCACGATCTCACCGGCGCCGCGGCGCTGCACTTCCTGTACCCAGTCGAGGGTTTCCCACTGGGTGATGCGGGTGCGGCTCTCGTCGCCGGTATATTGGTTGACGTGATACTTGCCGGTTTCACTGTCGAACCAGGTGTCGATGCCCACGACGATGCACTGCACGCCGAAGCGTTCCGCCAGGCGGCTAATCAGCTCGGGATCGGCCAGCGCCGGCGAGTTGATCGAAATCTTGTCGGCGCCGAAAGACAGGATCTGGCTGGCGTCCTCGGCGCTTTTAATGCCGCCGGCGACGCAGAACGGAATATCAATCACCTCCGCCACGCGCGATACCCAGCTTTTGTCCACCACTCGGCCGTCGCTCGAGGCGGTGATATCGTAAAACACCAGCTCGTCCGCACCTTCTTGCGCATAGCGCTGCGCCAGCGGCACGATGTCGCCGATGATTTCGTGGTTGCGGAACTGCACGCCTTTCACCACTTGCCCGTCTTTAACATCCAGGCACGGGATTATCCGTTTTGCCAGCATGCGATCGCCTCCTCAACGCTAAATTTACCTTCCAGCAGGGCGCGCCCCACGATCACGCCGGCAACGCCGCTGCCGCGCAGCTGGGCGATGTCGTCCAGATTGCCGATGCCGCCCGAGGCCTGGAAGGCCACCTGCGGATAACGGCGGCTGATCGCCTGATACAGCGCCACGTTGGAACCGGCCAGCGTGCCGTCGCGCGAAATGTCGGTGCACAGCACGTGCTTCAGCCCGTAGGGCAGGAACTGCTCCACCACCTGTTCCAGCGTGGCGTCGGAATCCTCCTGCCAGCCGCTGATGGCCACGCGTTTCACGCCCTGCGCGTCGATGCGCACGTCCAGCGCCAGCACCAGCGCGTCGGCGCCGTAGCGCTCGAACCAGCTCTGCACCAATTGCGGCTGTTTCACCGCGGTGGAGCCGATCACCACGCGCGTGGCACCGGCCTCCAGCAGGGCGCTGACGTCTCGCTCGTTGCGGATGCCGCCGCCGACCTGCACCGGCACGTTAACCCCCGCCAGCAGTTTGCGCAGCAGCGGGATCTGGCGCGCCGCCGGATCCTTGGCGCCGGTCAGATCGACCAGGTGCAGCACCTGCGCGCCCTGTTGTTGATAGTCCTGCAGGCGTAACAGCGGATCGTTGCCGTAGTCGCGCTGTTGGCCGTAATCGCCCTGATGCAAACGCACCACCTTGCCGTCGATCAAATCCAAAGCCGGAATAATCATGCTGCCTACATCTCCAGAAAGTTTTTCAACAGTTGTGCGCCGGCCGCTCCAGAACGTTCTGGATGAAACTGCACGCCGAAGAAGTTGTCTTTTTGCACGGCGGCGGTGAAGGGCTCGCCGTAGTTCGCCTGGGCGATGGTGCTGGGGCATATCGGCATCGCATAGCTGTGAACGAAATAGAAGTAGGCGCCGTCATCGATGCCGCGGAACAGATGGTGGCCCGCCTGCGCGGACACCTGATTCCAGCCCATGTGCGGCAGCGGCAGGCCAAAGTCGGTCATCTGCTTCACCGGCGTATCGATGAGGCCGAGCGTGGTCACGCCGCCGTTCTCTTCGCTGCTGGCCGCCAGCAGCTGCATGCCGAGGCAGATGCCCAGCACCGGCTGCGTGCAGGCCTTGATCAGCTCGATCAGATCCCGTTCGCGCAGTTGATCCATCGCCGCCTGCGCGGTGCCGACGCCCGGCAGGAACAGCTTGTCGGCGCGCAGCACAATCTCCGGATCGCGGCTCACCTCCGGCTGGTAACCCAGGCGCCGCACCGCGTAGGTGACGGAGGCCAGGTTGGCGCAGCCGGTATCCAAAATCACCACGTTCATCACAGCACTCCTTTCGAACTCGGCAGGGTATTGCCCTCGACGCGGATCGCCTGGCGCAGCGTGCGGCCAAACACTTTGAACAGGCTCTCGACCCGGTGGTGGTCGTTTTTGCCCTTGGTCTTCAGGTGCAGCGTGCAGCCCATGGTGTAAGAGAGCGAACGGAAGAAGTGCTCGACCATTTCGGTGCTGAGATCGCCGACGCGCTGATAGTTGAACTCGGCCTTGTATTCCAGGTGCGGGCGGCCGGAAATATCCAGCGCGCAGCGCGCCAGGCACTCGTCCATCGGCAGCACGAAGCCGAAGCGGGCGATGCCGCGCTTGTCGCCAAGCGCCTTGTTCAGCGCTTCACCCAGCGCCAGACCGGTGTCTTCCACCGTGTGGTGATCGTCGATATACAGATCGCCTTTGACGTCGATCTCCATGCGGAAGCCGCCGTGGGTGGCGATCTGATCCAGCATGTGATCGAAGAAGCCGACGCCGGTTTTGATCTTGCTGCCGCCTTCGCGATCCAGCCAGACGTTGACGTCGATCTGCGTCTCTTTGGTCACGCGGTTAACCCGCGCGTGGCGGTCGCGCAGGGTCAGCTGGCGCACGATCTCTTTCCAGCCCAGCACGCCGCGCTGGTAGCGCAGCCCCTGGATGCCCATGTTTTCCGCCAGCTGCACGTCGGTCGGCCGATCGCCGATCACGTAGCTGTGGGCGGCATTCAGCACGCCGGGTTCGAGGTAGCCCTTCACCAGCGCGGTTTTCGGCTTGCGGCAGTCGCAGTTGTCCGCCGGCAGGTGCGGGCAGATCAGCACATCGGCGAACTGAATGCCCTGCGAGCTGAGGATCTGCATCATCAGGTTGTGCGGCGGATCGAAGGTTTCCTGCGGGAAACTGGCGGTGCCGAGCCCATCCTGATTGGTGATCATCACCAGCTGATACCCCGCCTGTTGCAGCGCCAGCAGGGAAGGGATCACGTCCGGCTCGAGCGCCAGCTTGTCCAGGCGGTCAACCTGGAAATCTTCCGGTGGCTCGGCGATCAGCGTGCCGTCACGATCGATAAAGAGGATTTTTTGGCTCACATTGGCTCCTGGCGAGTCTGGTTGGCGCCGGGCAGGGCGGACAAGGCGTCCACCACGCGTTGACATTCGTCGCGGGTGCCTATGGTGATGCGCAGGCAGCCGGACAACCCGGGCTGTTTGTTTTGGTCTCGTAAGATAATGCCCTGATCCCACAAGCTTTTAAACACATTACTTGAGGCGGTGAAGCGGGCCAGCAGGTAATTGCTGTCGCTGGCGAAAACCTGCTCGACGCAGGCGCATTTTTCCAGCTGTTGCTGCAGCCAGCTGCGGGTGGCGGCGATGTCGGTGACGCGCTGACGCATGGTGCGGATACCTTCTTCGCTCAGCGCCTGCGCGGCGATATCCGCCACCGGCGTCGAGAGCGGGTAAGGCGCGATCACCTTCAGCAGCAGGGCGATCAGATCTTCGTTGGCGAGCGTAAAGCCGCAGCGCAGGCCGGCCAGCGCAAAGGCCTTCGACAGCGTGCGCAGGATAGCCAGGTGCGGATAGTCGCTCAGCCACCCGGCCACCGAGGCCTGCGGGCAAAACTCGATATAGGCTTCGTCCACCGCGACGATCGCCTTGCCTTTGGTCAGCTCCAGCAGGTTGCGCAGAGAGTCCGGATCGATCAGGTTGCCGGTCGGGTTGTTCGGGCTGCAGACGTAGATCAGCTTCACGTTGTCCATGCTGTCTGCGATGGCCGGCAGATCCAGCTGCCAGTCTTCTTTGGCGGCTACGGTGCGGCGCTCCACGCCGAAGGTTTCGGCGCTGACGGCGTACATGCCGTAGGTCGGCGGGCAGAACAAGATGGCGTCTTTACCCGGCTCGCAGAAGGCGCGGATCAGCAGCTCGATGCCTTCATCGGCGCCGCGGCTGACCAGCACCTGCTCTTTCTTCACCCCGGCGTAGGCGGCGTAGCGTTCGATCACCAACGCCGGCTGGCACTCCGGATAGCGGTTGAAGGTTTGCGCGGTCAGCTGGAACTCGGGCGCGATCGGGTATTCGTTGGCGTTGAGCCACACATCGCCCTTACCGCCGAGGCGGCGCGCCGATTGATAAGGGGTCAGCTCGCGAACGTTGGCGCGCGCCAGTTTTTCGATGCTCATGCTTGCTCCTTCAGGGCGGCGACGCGCAGGGTCACGGCGTTCTTGTGGGCGATCAGCTGCTCGGCGGCAGCCAGCGTCTCGATGGTGGCGGCCAGGTTGCTGAAGCCCTGCGGTGTCAGCTCCTGCACCGTCATGCGTTTTTGAAAATCGGCCAGCCCCAGGCTGGAGCAGGTGGCGGTGTAGCCGTAGGTCGGCAGCACGTGGTTGGTGCCGGAGGCGTAATCGCCGGCGGACTCCGGCGACCAGTCGCCGAGGAACACCGAGCCGGCGCTGGTGATGCCGTCTACCAGCTCGCGCGCATTGCGGGTCTGAATGATCAGGTGCTCCGGGCCGTAGCGGTTGCTGATGGCCACGCACTCAGGCAGATCGCGCGCTACGATCAGGCGGCTGCTCGCCAGCGCCTGGCGGGCGGTCTCGGCGCGCGGCAGCTCGGCCAGCTGGCTTTCCACCGCTTCGGCCACTGCCTGCGCCATTGCCGCGTCCGGCGTCAGCAGGATCACCTGCGAATCCGGGCCGTGTTCGGCCTGCGACAGCAGATCGGAAGCGACGAACGCCGGGGTGGCGCCGGCGTCGGCGATCACCAGCACCTCCGAAGGCCCGGCCGGCATGTCGATAGCCGCGCCGTCGAGACGCTGGCTGACCTGTCGCTTGGCTTCGGTCACGAAGGCGTTGCCCGGCCCGAAGATTTTCGCCACGCGCGGCACGCTTTCGGTGCCGAACGCCAGGGCGGCGATCGCCTGCGCGCCCCCGACCTGAAACACTTCCTGCACGCCGCACAGCTGCGCCGCATACAGGATCTCATCGGCGATCGGCGGCGGCGAGCACAGCACCACCCGGCGGCAACCGGCGATGCGCGCCGGCGTCGCCAGCATCAGCACGGTGGAGAACAGCGGCGCCGACCCGCCGGGAATATACAGGCCCACCGAGTCGATTGGGCGGGTCACCTGCTGGCAGCGCACGCCCGGCTGGGTTTCGACGTCCACCGCTGGCAGTCGCTGCGCGTTGTGGAAGGTGTCCACGTTGGCGACGGCCACCGCCATCGCCTGTTTGATGTCATCGCCCAGCCGCGCGCAGGCGGCGGCGATCTGCTCGGCGCTGACGCGCAGCGCGGCGACGTCCGCCTTGTCGAAGCGGGCGCTGTAGTCGCGCAGCGCCCGATCGCCGTTGGCCTTCACGTTGTCGAGGATCTCGCTCACCGTGCGGGTGATGCTGTCGGAAGCGGCGATTGCCGGGCGCATCAGCAGCTCGGCCTGGCGTTCGGCGCTGCACGTTGCCCAATCGATCGGCGTGTTGAAGGTCGACATGGCGTTACTCCATCATCTTTTCAATCGGCAGCACCAGAATCGAGCTGGCGCCGAGCGCTTTCAGTTTTTCCATGGTTTCCCAGAACAGGGTTTCGCTGCTCACCATGTGCATCGCCACGCGGTTCTGCGCGCCGGCCAGCGGCAGAATGGTCGGGCGTTCGGCGCCCGGCAGCAGCGCGACGATCTCGTCCAGCTTTTCGCTCGGCGCGTGCAGCATGATGTATTTGGATTCACGCGCCTGGATCACGCCCTGAATGCGGGTCATCAGGCGGTCGATCAGCTGCTGTTTGGCTTCCGGCATTTCGCCGTCGCGCTGGATCAGGCAGGCCTTGGAGCGGTAGATGACTTCCACTTCGCGCAGGCCGTTGGCCTCCAGCGTGGCGCCGGTAGAGACCAGATCGCAGATGGCATCGGCCAGGCCGGCGCGCGGCGCCACTTCCACCGAGCCGTTCAGCAGGCAAGATTTGAAGCGTACGCCCTGCTTATCGAGGTATTGCTTCAGCAGGTGCGGGTAAGAGGTAGCGATGCGGGCGTCCTGCAGGCTTTGCGGGCCGGCGTATTCGGCGTCGAGCGGGGTGGCCAGCGACAGGCGGCAGCCGCCGAAATCGAGGCGGCGCAGGGTGAAGTAACGCGGGTCTTCGCCCTGAGCGCGGCGGCTGAGCAGCTCTTCTTCCAGCACGTTTTCGCCGATGATGCCCAGATCGACCACGCCGTCCATCACCAGGCCCGGAATGTCGTCGTCGCGCACGCGCAGGATATCGATCGGCATGTTTTCCGCGAAGGCGATCAGACGCTGCTGCTGCAGGTTGATCTTGATGCCGCAGCGCGCCAGCAGTTCCTGGGATTCCTCGCTCAGGCGGCCCGACTTCTGCATTGCGATCCGTAAACGTGTCTTGTCCAGCATGGTAACCTCTATTTTAATCTGTAATTTTATGAATTTGTTGTAAAAACTATTCTTTTTGTCTGTCCGGAGCCAAAAAAAAACCCTCGGAAGAAATCTTCCGAGGGCTCTCTCTTGCGTTCTGCGCGCCACTGGAAGATTAACAAACCGTCTTCCAGCACTCATCGCCTGAAAGACTAGTCAGGGTGATGGTGATGATGGTGGTTGAACTGAACGCGTGTCATGGTGTTTTTCTCTAATCAAAAGCCGGTAAAAACCGTATGCCAATTAAGCTAAACTATCCGCTGTCCACCGCGCAACCCTTTTTTAACGTCATAAATTTAATTTATTGAAACAGGTTAGGTTATTAGCCACACACGGCTTTACCTAACCTTAAGCCGGGCAGATTGTATCGCCGTGCACAGTGGCGTAGCCTTAGGGGCAGGGCGCTGCGATCTTCAGGAGAGGAAGAGGATGAAAAAGGTAGCCATTATTGGTTTGGGTTGGCTGGGCATGCCGTTGGCGCTGTCGCTGATGGGGCGCGGGTATGACGTGGTCGGCAGCAAAACCACGCCGGACGGCGTCGAGGCCGCGCGCATGAGCGGCATCGAATGCTATCAACTGGAGCTGACGCCGGAGCTGGAGTGCGATCCGGACGATCTGGAATCGCTGCTGCGCGTGGATGCGCTGGTGGTGACGCTGCCCGCGCGCCGCACCGTCGAAGGCAGCGAGAACTATTTCAATGCGGTGCGCATGCTGGTGGACAGCGCGATGGCCTTCGGCGTGCCGCGGGTGATCTTTACCAGTTCCACCTCGGTGTACGGCGAAACCGCCGGCACGCTGCGCGAAGAGTCGCCGCTGCGGCCGGTCTCGCCCTCGGGCCGGGTGCTGGCCGAGCTGGAGCGCTGGCTGCATGAATTGCCGAACACCTCGGTGGACATTCTGCGGCTGGCGGGGCTGGTGGGCGCCGACCGCCACCCCGGCCGCTTCCTGGCGGGCAAACTCGACGTGAAGGGCGGTTCGCAGGGGGTGAATCTGGTGCATCAGGACGACGTCATCGCCGCCATCCAACTGCTGCTGAAGCTGCCGAAGGGCGGCCATGTGTACAATCTGTGCGCGCCGCATCATCCGGCCAAACGCGAATTTTATCCGGCGCTGGCCGAGCAGCTGCACCTGGAGCCGCCGCAGTTCGCCGACGAAGCGGAGCAGGATGAGCGACTGGTGGACGGCAACCGCATCTGCAACGAGCTGGGTTTTGAGTACCAGTATCCCGATCCGGCGCGCATGCCGGTCAGCTAACGTCCGTCAGGCCCCGCGCATGCGGGGCTTTTTTTTCGCCGGCGCGCGCCAAATCCTCCAGCAGCGCGTTCAACGCCTCGTCGGGCTGGACGGGGCGGCTGACCAGGCTAAGCGTGGCGCGGTAAGAGAGCGCCGTGCCGCCCAGCTGCCGCAGTAGCCCCTGTTCCACCCAGCGCGCCGCGTAGTGGGTAGGCAGATAGCCGAGACAGGTGCCGCTCAGCACCAGATGGGCGACGCTTTCCATATGGTGGGCCACCGCCGCCAGGTGAGGCGGCGCGATCGGGCACAGCTGCTGCGCCAGCAGGTAGCCGCGCTTGACCCAGCGCGCGTTTTCAATCTGCTCGCGCTCCGGTTCTTCCACCGTGAACAGCGGGTGATCCGCGCTGCAGTAGATCGCCTGCGTCTCCTCCAGCCACGGCTGATAACGCAACGCCTCCAGCTGCTGGCCAAAGTAGCCGATGCCCAGATCGAGCTGCCGGTGCAGCAGCCCTTGCTCAATCTCGTTCGGCGAACAGATGCGGCACTGCAATTGCACGTCCTGGTGGCGGCGCTGGAAATGTTTGATGGCCTGGCTGAACGGATTGCCCGGCAGCGAAACCAGATTATCCACCAGACCGATCTGCAGATCGCCGGTCAGCAGGCCGTTCAGCGACTGGCTGACTCGGGTGAAGTCGCGGGCGGCGTTGAACAGCGAGCGGCAGGCGATCAGCATGCGTTCGCCCTTGGGCGTCAGCCGGAAGCCGGAGCGGCCGCGCTGGCACAGGCGAAAACCCAGCCGGGTTTCCAGCGAGGCCAGGTGAGTGCTGATGGTGGACTGGTTCATCAGCAGCGCTTCCTGCGCGGCGCTGACGCCCTGAGCTTCTGCCACCGCGACGAACACCCGCAGCAGTTTCAGATCGATAT
Organism: Serratia sp. LACPHL-BACT-2024-00286; assembly: GCF_043109535.1. Taxonomy (NCBI): domain Bacteria; kingdom Pseudomonadati; phylum Pseudomonadota; class Gammaproteobacteria; order Enterobacterales; family Yersiniaceae; genus Serratia; species Serratia sp. LACPHL-BACT-2024-00286. The sequence goes on along the minus strand of NZ_JBICNA010000005.1, from coordinate 346,209 downwards.
CGCTTAGGTTGGTGAGCATCGTCCCCTCCGCAGAACGTCGGCCGGTTAACCCATTTTTAACATCGAGAAAATAGGTGCGGCGCTGAAGATATGGCCTCCCTTATGGCATGAAGTTGAAATAAAAATCAATACTTCAATAGGTTAGTTACATCGCGTTTTTCGATGTTTACATGCAAAAGCGGGAATGGTAGCCGGGGTGGCCAGCGGGGTAGTCTGCGAATGTTGCTCAAATGTTTCAATTCATCGCAGATCAAGACAAGGAAACGCCATGCTGAACCAACCCCAAAGCGGTAACGATATGCCGCGCTTTGCCGGTATCCCCACCATGATGCGCCTGCCCGCCGCCGAACAGGCGTGCGGTCTGGACGCCGCCTTTGTCGGCATTCCGCTGGATATCGGCACCTCCAACCGCAGCGGCACCCGCTATGGCCCGCGCCAGATCCGCCAGGAATCGGTGATGATCCGCCCCTACAACATGGGCACCGGCTCCGCCCCGTTCGAACGGCTGCAGGTGGCCGATCTGGGGGATGTCGCCATCAACCCTTACAGCCTGGCGGACAGCGTGCAGCGCATCGAGGCGGCTTACCACGAGATCCTGGCGCACGGCTGCATGCCGTTGACGCTCGGCGGCGACCACACGCTGACGCTGCCGGTGCTGCGCGCCGTCGCCCGTCGGCATGGCCCGGTCGGGCTGATCCACGTCGATGCGCATTCCGACACCAACGAGGAGATGTTCGGCGAACAGCTGGCGCACGGCACCACCTTCCGCCGCGCGTTCGAGGAGGGGCTGCTGGCGCCGGAAAAGGTGGTGCAGATTGGCCTGCGCGGCAGCGGCTATGCGGCGGACGACTTCGACTGGTCACGGCGCCAGGGCTTTCACGTGGTGCCGGCCGAGGCCTGCTGGCACCGATCGCTGACGCCGCTGATGGCGGAGATCCGCGAACAGATGGGCGATGCGCCGGTTTACCTCAGCTTCGATATCGACGGGCTGGATCCGGCCTTCGCGCCGGGCACCGGCACGCCGGAGGTCGGCGGGCTGTCGGTCTGGCAGGGGCTGGAGATCGTGCGCGGCTGCCACGGGCTGAACCTGGTGGGCGGCGATGTGGTGGAAGTGTCGCCGCCTTACGATCGCTCCGGCAACACGGCGCTGCTGGCTGCCAACCTGCTGTTTGAAATGTTGTGCGTGCTGCCGGCCCGCTGAGGCGGCGCACTGACCCTACCGGCGGAGCGGTTGCGTCGGGGCCCCTGATAACAATAACAACGGAGTGGAGGTACCCATGAATCTCGATCTGCTGGTCGTGGTGTTTTACTTTCTGGTGATAGGCGCGGTGGGGTGGATGGGCATTCGCCGCGCCAATTCCAAAGAGGCGTATCTGGTCGCCGGGCGCAACCTGGGGCCGGGGCTGTATCTGGGCACGCTGTCGGCGGTGGTGCTCGGCGGCGCGTCGACCATCGGCAGCGTCAAGCTCGGCTACACCTACGGCATCTCCGGCGTCTGGCTGTGCGGCGCGCTGGGGCTGGGCATCGTGGTGTTGAGCCTGGTGCTGGCCAAGCCGCTGCTCAAGCTGAAGCTGTATACCGTCAGCCAGGTGTTGTCGCGGCGCTATCATCCGGCGGCGCGGGTTACCAGCGGCGCGATCATGCTGGCGTATGATCTGATGGTGGCGGTGACTTCGATCATCGCCATCGGCAGCGTGATGCAGGTGATGTTCGGCCTGTCGTTCAGCGCGTCTATCCTGCTCGGCGGCGGGCTAGTGGTGCTGTATTCGACGCTGGGGGGCATGTGGTCGCTGACGCTGACCGACATCATTCAGTTCATCATCATGACCGTCGGCATGATGCTGGTGCTGATGCCGATGAGCATCGTCAAGGCCGGCGGCTGGGAGGCGTTCACCAGCCTGCTGCCCGCCGGTTACTACCAGCTGTCGTCGATCGGGCTGGACACCATTCTGGTGTTCTTCCTGATCTACTTCTTCGGCATTCTGATCGGCCAGGACATTTGGCAGCGGGTATTTACCGCCCGCAGCGCCAACGTGGCGCGCTTCGCCGGGCTGGGGGCGGGCGTCTACTGCGTGCTGTACGGCGTGACCGGCGCGCTGATCGGCATGGCCGGCAAGATCGTGCTGCCGTCGCTCAGCAACACCGACGGCTCCTTCGCCGCTATCGCGCAGGCGGTGTTGCCGGTCGGCGTCAGCGGGCTGGTGGCCGCCGCGGCGTTGGCGGCGCTGATGTCCACCGCCAGCGCCTGCCTGCTGGCCTCTTCCACCATCGCGCTGGAGGACGTATTGCCGGCCATCCGGCGCAAACCTTCCGGCGGGTTGGCCGCCGGGCGCTTCACCACGCTCCTCATGGGCGCGGTCATGCTGGGGCTGGCATTCGTGGTGCGCGACGTGCTGGCGGCGCTGACCCTGGCTTACAACCTGTTGGTGGGCGGCATGCTGATCCCGCTGGTGGGGGCGATCTTCTGGCCGCGCGCCACCAGCGCCGGCGCCATCGCCAGCATGCTGACCGGCAGCCTGTGCGTGGTGGGGCTGATGGTCTGGCACGGCATCGACGCCAACAGCCCAATCTACGGCGGCCTGCTGGGCGGCGGCGTCGCCTTCGTGCTGGGCAGCCTGTTGAGCCGCCCGGCAGCGCAGCTGCAGACCCAAACCGAGCGCTGAAACGCACTGAGCTTTTATCGCGGCGCCTTTGCTGCTTTACTGGAGGGCGGGGCGCACGGCTCCCGAATGGGTTTAACGGCGGTCGTAAGGAGATTGGGAGTGAAGGAAAAAATCAGCGTCGCATGCTGCCAGTTAGCGTTGCGGGTCGGGGAAGCGGAACATAATCGGGCGCTGTCCGCCCAGGCTACCCGCCGGGCGGCGCAGCGCGGCGCCAACGTTATCGTGCTGCCGGAGCTGGTGAACAGCGGCTACGTGCTGCGCGATAAGGCGGAGGCGCGGGCGTTGGCCGAGGCTGAAGACGGGCCTAGCCTCAGCCTGTGGGGAGCCCTGGCGCGCGAGTTGGATGTGGCGATCGTCGCCGGTTTCTGCGAGCGCCTGCCCGATGGCGAGGTGGCCAACAGCGCGGCATTGATCGATGCGCAGGGGGTGAGGGCGATTTATCGCAAAGCGCACCTGTGGCATGAAGAGAGCACCATCTTTACCGCCGGCGATCGGCCGCCGCCGGTCGTCGAGACCCGCTTTGGCCGGTTGGCGGTGATGATCTGTTACGATCTCGAATTCCCTGAGTGGGTACGGCTGCCGGCGCTGGCCGGCGCTCAGCTGCTGTGCGCGCCGGTCAACTGGCCGCTGGCACCGCGCCCGCAGGGCGAACGGCCGGCGGAAATGGTGAAGGCGCAGGCCAACGCCGCCGTCAATCGGCTGTTCATCGCGGTGTGCGATCGTTGCGAAACGGAGCGCGGCGTTGCGTGGATCGGCGGCTCGGTGATCGTCGACGCCGACGGCTATCCATTGACGCAGAGCCTGGCAGGCGAAGGCATGGTGCTGGCATCGATGGATATCGGCTCGGCCGATGACAAGCACATCGGCCGCCACAATCACGTGCATCGCGATCGGCGGCCGATGCTGTATTGAAGCGGCGTGGCGGGCCGCTCCGCAGATCGTTTCTCCGGCGGGAAAACCCGCCGTTTTGGCGCTTACAGCCAGCCCGATTTCTTCAGCTTCTGATACAGGAAAATGCAGCCGACGGCGGTCACCCCCAGCGTGGCGTGGTAGGCCCACGGGAACTTCAGTTCCGGCATGTCGGCGAAGTTCATGCCGTACAGGCTGAAGATCACCGTCGGGATGGCCAAAATCGCCCCCCAGCCCGCCAGGCGTTTCACCACTTCGTTCTGTTTGACCGTCACCAACGCCAGGTTGACGTGCATGGCGTTGGTCAGCATTTCGCGCATGTCGTCGATATTGCTGACCACCTGATGCGCGTGATCCTGCACATCACGCACATAGGCGCGCAGCTCTTTCGGGATCACCTCTTCGTGCAGGCGGATCAGCTGGTTGCAGATTTCATCCATCGGCAGCGCGGCGTTGCGCAGCGCCAACAGGTGGCGGCGCAGGGTATAGACGTTCTCGATCGCCGCCTGATCGAACTCCGACTGAAACATGTTGGCTTCGATATTCTCGATGGTGCTCTCGAAGCGCGTCACCACGCTGCGGTAGTTGTCCACCACGAAGTCCAACACTGAATAGAGGGCGAAGCCTGGCCCGCGGCACATCTGCTTGCGGTTCTCCTCCGCCTTGGCGCGGATCGGCGCGTAGCTGGGCGAGGCGCCGTGGCGGACCGTCACCAGAAAGTTTTTGCCGACGAAGAAATGGGTTTCGCCGTATTCGATTTCGTCGTTCTCGCCCCACTGCGCGGTTTTCACCACGATGAACAGCGAGTCGCCGTAGGTTTCCAGCTTCGGCCGCTGGTGCGCGCAAAGCGCGTCTTCGATCGCCAGATCGTGCAGGCCGAACTCTTCCTGCACCTTGCGCATAAACGCCGGCTCCGGCTGCCGCAGCCCCAGCCAGATGAAGGTATCCGGCTGTTTGACCACCTCGCTGATATCGTCGATGGTCACTTCGCCCAGCCGTTGGCCGGCTTTGTACGCCACACAGTTCACCACCATGCTTTTGCTGTCCATCCGTCCATCCATTAATCAGTCAGGGTTTTGGTAAGAAAATAACACTCATGTTCCACCGGATACTCTTTCAGCGTCATTTGCAGCTGATAGCCGAGTTTTTCGTAGAACGGCCGCGCTTGGAAGCTGAAGGTATCCAGGCGAGCGTAGCGGCAGCCGCGCGCCTGCGCCTCGCGTTCGGTGGCGCGCATCAACCGGCCGCCGAGGCCGCTGCCGCGTTGGGAGTCCGCCACCCACAGCCATTCGACGCTCAGCCAGTTGCCCCAGGTTTCTGCGGTCAGCCCGCCGATCACCGTGCCGGCCTCGTCGCGCGCATAGACGTTGAGCGGCTTGCGATGACGGGCGTCGATATGCGGCAGGTTGTAAGCGCGCAGGCCTTGCCTGATCGCATCGAGGGTGTGTTCGTCAATCGCGTCGGTAACGGTAATGTCCATGATTCCTCCTGGGTGATGGGTTAACTTAAGCACACTGCGGCCAAAAGGCAACCTGTTGAAATGTAATGCAAACGACCGCGCCCGCTGAGTGGGCTACACTAAACGGGTCATTTCACCCCCAGGAGGATGCCATGCCCCGATTGACTTTGCTGGCCGGTTTGCTGCTGTGCAGCGGCCTGCTGCAGGCCGCGCCGACGGTCAGCCAACTGCAGGACGGCCTGGAACACCCGTGGTCGCTGGCCTTTTTGCCGGCGGAACAAGGCCTGCTTATCACCGAGCGGCCCGGCCGGCTGCGGCTGTGGCAGCAGGGCAAAGGCCTGTCGCCGCCGATCGCCGGCGTGCCGCAGGTTTACGCCGAGGGGCAGGGCGGCCTGCTGGAGGTGTTGCCGGCCCCCGACTTCGCCGCCAGCCGCCGGGTGTACCTCAGCTTCGCCGAACCGGGCGAGGGCGGCAAAGCCGGCACGGCGGTCGGCTACGGCCGTTTGAGCGAAGACGGCGCGCGGCTGGAAAACTTCAAGGTGATCTTCCGCCAGCTGCCCAAGCTGTCGGTCGGCAATCACTTCGGCGGCAAGCTGGCGTTCGACAGGCAGGGCTACCTGTTTATCGCGCTGGGCGAAAACAACCAGCGGCCGACGGCGCAGGAGACCGACAAGCTGCAGGGCAAGCTGGTGCGGCTGACCGCCGAAGGCGCGGTGCCGCCGGACGACCCCTGGGTCGGCCAGGCCGGCAAACGGCCGGAGGTTTGGTCCTACGGCCACCGCAATCCGCAAGGGCTGGCGCTGAACCCGTGGAGCGGCGCTATCTGGGAACACGAGCACGGCCCGCGCGGCGGCGATGAGCTCAACCTCCCGCTGCCGGGTAAAAACTACGGCTGGCCGCTGGCCACCTACGGCATCAACTATTCCGGCCAGCCGATCCCCGAGGCCAAAGGGGAACGGGTGCCCGGCACCGAACAGCCGCTGCACTATTGGCGGGTATCGCCCGGCCTCAGCGGCATGGCGTTTTATGACGGGCAGCGCTTCCCCGCCTGGCGGCACTCGCTGTTCATCGGCGCGCTGGCGCAAAAGGAGCTGATCCGCCTGACGCTGGAAGGCGACAAGGTGGTGGCGGAAGAGCGGCTGCTGGGCGATCGCGGCGAGCGCATTCGCGAGGTGCGCAGCGGACCGGATGGCTATCTGTATCTGCTGACGGACGAGCGGGACGGCAAGCTGCTGAAGGTCGGGGCGTCGTAACGCCCCGCAGCGATCAGGTGAGTTCGCTCATCACGCCGCGCTGATAGGCCGGGCGGGCGCGCAGCTGCTGATACCAGCGCTCCATGTTCGGCCGCGGGCGGCGGGCGATCGGCATTTCGAACCAGGCGTAGGCGAAGCTGCCGAGCGGGATATCGCCGAAGCCGAACGCGTCGCCGGAGAGGTAAGGCTGGCGCGCCAGCGTCTGTTCGATGACGTCGAAGTGCTTTTCCAGCGTGGCGATCGCCGCTTCGATTTTCGCCATGTCGCGCAATTCCGGCGCGGTGCGGATCAGGCCCCAAAAGACGATGGTGAAGGCCGGGACGATGGTTGAGGTGGTCCAGTCCATCCACTTCTCGGCGGCGGCGCGCGCCTGCAGATCTTGCGGATAGAACGTCGCGTCGCCGAATTTCGCCGCCAGATAGCGCACGATGGTGTTGGATTCCCACAGCACGAAGTCATCGTCCTGCAGCAGCGGCACCAGGCCGTTCGGGTTCAGCGCGCGGTAACTCTCTTCGTTCACCTTGCCGAACGCGCCGCCGGCGTTGATGTGGGTATAGCTCAGCCCCAGTTCGGCGGCGCACCACAGCACTTTCCTGACGTTGTTCGAATTCTCACGGCCCCAAATGGTCAGCATTGCGCAACTCCGTTAGTGGATTAAGGACCCTCTATACCTACGCCACAAAACGCTATTTGTCACACCGCAGGGCACTTTTTGCCTGCCGCTCAGCGTTCCCAGCGGCACACTTCCCAGCCGTGCTCCGCCGCCAGCGCGCTCAGTTCGCTGTCGGGGTTGATCACCGTGGCGCTGTCGACGAATTGCAGCATCGCTTTATCGTTGAGGGAGTCGCTGTAGCCGTGGCTGTGTTCGAATTTCAGGTGCGGATGCTGCGCCAGCCAGCGTTGCAGGCGGATCACCTTGCCCTGTTGATAGGTCATGGTGCCGTAGGTGTTGCCGGTGAAGCGGCCGTCGCTGATTTCCACGCCGATCGCCAGCGCATCATCGGCGCCGAGCTGTTCGGCGATCGGCGCCACCAGATGCTCGCCGGTGGCGGAGATCACCAGAATGCAGTCGCCGCGCTCGCGGTGCCACTGCAGACGTTCACGGGCGGCGGGATAGACGCGCGGCAGGATATCGCGGCGGATGTAACGCTGTACCCAGCCGGCCACGGTTTGCACGCTCAGGCCGGCCAGCGGCGCCAGCGTGGCCTGCATGTAGTCCTCCATCGACAGCTTGCCCTGATAATAAAGCTGCATCAGCTGCTGCTCCTGCAGCTCCAGCTCCGCCGGCGCGAAGCCCTGGCCGACCAGCCAGCGGATCCACAGGCTGGCGCTGTCATCGTCAATCAGGGTTTCATCCAGGTCGAATAAGGCTAAATCCATCAGTATTTCTCCGGCAGGCAGGGTATGAGGTCGTTTACAGGATAGCGGATAGCGCCCGTCGCCAGCCAGCGGCGTCGGCGAAATTGCGCAGAGCATAAGAAACATTGATGACGGTTTTGCGACAGTTTGTTGAACGTTTGCATAACTTAGAACGCAACAATATTGGCCGCCCCGGCGAGCGCGGTGATAACTATGGAACAAATGCAGCTACCCGGTAGGGAGTGACAATGTTGATTATTCGCCTGTATGGCAGCCCGATTGTGATTGGGGAAGAAGAGGAACCGCACGATGACGCATCTGACGACGCTGAAGACGCTGCCGCTGCTGGATCTTTCGCTGCTTGACGGCGATGCGCGCCAGCGGCGCGCCTTTCTCGACGATCTGCGCGCGGCGGCCCGCGACGTCGGCTTTTTCTATCTGCGCGGGCACGGCGTGGACAGTGTGCTGAATGCGCGGCTGCAGCAGGGCGCGCGGCAATTTTTCGCGCTGCCGGAAGCCGACAAGCTGGCGGTGCAGATGGTGCATTCGCCGCACTTTCGCGGTTACAACCGGGCGGCGGCGGAGCTCACGCGCGGCCAGCCGGACTGGCGCGAGCAGTTCGATATCGGCGCCGAACGCCCGGCGCTGACGCTGTCTGACGACACCCCGCGCTGGGCGCGCCTGCAGGGGCCAAACCAGTGGCCGGCGGCGCTGCCGACGCTGAAACCGCTGCTGCTGCAGTGGCAGCAGGCGATGACCGCCATGTCGCTGCGGCTGCTGCGCGCTTTCGCTTTGGCGCTGTCGTTGCCGGAGCAGGCTTTCGATCGCTTGTACGGCGATAAACCCAACGAGCACATCAAACTGATTCGCTATCCGGGGCGGGACGCTACCGCCAGCGCACAGGGCGTCGGCGCGCACAAGGATTCCGGTTTTCTCAGCTTCCTGCTGCAGGACGAGCAAAAAGGGCTGCAGGTAGAGGTGAGCGAAGGGCAGTGGCTCGACGCCCAGCCGCGTGAAGACACCTTCGTGGTGAACATCGGCGAGCTGCTGGAACTGGCGACCAACGGCTATCTGCGCGCCACGGTGCACCGGGTGGAAACGCCGCCGGCGGGGCGCGACAGGCTGTCGATCGCTTTTTTCCTCGGCGCGCGCTTGGACGCGGTGGTGCCGCTGTATCAACTGCCGCCGCCGCTGGCGGCGCAGGCGCGCGGCCCGGCCAGCGATCCGCTCAACCCGCTGCTGCGCGACGTGGGGTATAACTACCTGAAAGGCCGCATCCGTTCCCACCCCGATGTGGCGCAGCGCTTTTATCGGGACGTCATCGGCGTCTGAATAGCAGGCACAAAAAAGCCCGGCGCGCCGGCCGGGCTGATGGCGCTTGATGCAGGCGATTATTCCGCCAGCGCCTGCTGCAGATCGGCGATCAGATCTTCCACATCCTCAATCCCCACCGACAGGCGCACCAGCTGCGGCGTGATGCCGGTTGCCAGGCGCTGTTCCAGCGGAATGGAGGCGTGCGTCATGCTGAACGGCTGGCTGATCAGGCTTTCCACGCCGCCCAGGCTTTCCGCCAGGGTGAACAGGCGCGAGCGCTTGATGACCCGGCGCGCATAGGCGTCGTCGCCTTTCAGCCGCACCGAGATCATGCCGCCGAAGCGCGTCATCTGGCGCGCCGCCAGCGCGTGCTGCGGATGGCTAGGCAGGCCGGGATAGTAGACGTTTTCCACCTGCGGCTGGCTCTCCAGCCACTGGGCGATGCGCAGCGCGCTGTCGCTGTGGCGCTGCATGCGCAGTGCCAGGGTGCGAATGCCGCGCAGCGTCAGGAAGCTGCTGAACGGATCGAGAATGCCGCCGACCGCGTTTTGCAGGAAACCGAGCTGTTCCGCCAGCGCCGGGTTATCCCCCACCGCCGCGACGCCGGCCACCACGTCGGAGTGGCCGTTGAGGTATTTGGTGGCGGAGTGCACCACCACGTCAAAGCCCAGATCCAGCGGGCGCTGCAGATACGGCGAGGCGAAGGTATTGTCCGCCACGCTGATGAGCCCATGCTTTTTGGCGATCGCGGCAATGGCGCTCAGATCCGCCAGCTTCAGCAGCGGGTTGGTCGGGGTCTCTACCCAGATCATTTTGGTGTCCGGCTCGATCGCCTGCTCCAGCCCGGCGAGATCCGCCGGCGACACGTAGGTGACGCGCAGGCCGGCGGTGCGGCTGCGCACTTTTTCCAGCAGGCGATAGGTGCCGCCGTACAGATCGTCTACTGCGATCAGATGGCTGTCCTTATCGAGCAGCTCCAGCACCGTGGAGCAGGCCGCCAGGCCGGAGGCGAAGGCGTAGCCGCGGCTGCCGCCCTCCAGTTCGGCGATGGCGCTTTCCAGCGCGGTGCGCGTCGGGTTGGCGCTGCGGGAGTATTCGTAGCCGGTATGCTCGCCCGGCGCCGGTTGGGCGTAGGTGGAGGTGGCGTAAATTGCCGGCATCACGGCGCCGGTGGCGTCCGGGGTGTAACCGGCGTGAACGGTCAACGTATCAAACTTGGCCATAAAGGGTCCTTATTAACGTAATTTTTGGCGCCAGGCGTTTAGCACGTCTGTGCGGGTAATCAGGCCGAGGAAGCGCTCGCCGTCGAGCACCACCGCGACGTGGCCATGGTTGAAGGTGGCCTGCAATTCGTCGTAGCCGGCTTCCTTTTGCAGCGTCTGGACTTGCTTGGTCATCGCGCTGCTGGCCGGCAGGCTGAAGTGGGCGGCGTCGGCCTGGACGGCGTTCAGCAGATCCCACTCATCGATCAGGCCGACCACCCGATCGCCTTCCAGCACCGGCAGCTGCGAGATGTCGTACAGCCGCATGCGGGCGTGCACGATCGCCAGCGTGTCGTCCGGCGCGGCGGAGACGGCGGCGCCTTCGTCGTGGCGGTAGGCGATCAGATCGCGCAGATCGCCGTGCTGCGGCTTGCTCAGCAGGCCCTGTTCCAGCATCCAGTGGTCGTTATACATTTTAGACAGGTATTTGTTGCCGCTATCGCAGACGAAGGTCACCACCCGCTTGGGTTCGGTCTGTGCGCGGCAGTAACGCAGCGCGGCGGCCAGCAGGGTGCCGGTGGACGATCCCGCCAGCACGCCTTCCTTGCGCAGCAGATCGCGCGCGGTGGCAAAGGCTTCGGCGTCGCCGATGCGATAAGCGTTGCGGACCTGGTCAAAGTCGCTGAGCGGCGGGACGAAGTCTTCGCCGATGCCTTCCACCAGCCAGCTGCCCGCTTCGCCGATGCGGCCGCTGTCGAGGTAGTCCGCCAGGATAGAGCCGGCAGGGTCGGCCAGCACGAATTCCGTCTGCGGCGAAATCTCGGCGAAATAGCGGCTCAACCCGCCCAGCGTGCCGCCGGAGCCGACGCCAACCACGATAGCGTCCACGTCATGCTCCATCTGCCGCCACAATTCGGGCGCGGTGGTGGTGGTATGGGCCGCCGGATTGGCCGGGTTGTTGAACTGATCGATATAAAAGGCGCCGGGGATCTCCCCGGCCAGGCGTTTGGCGTAATCCTGATAGTAAGCCGGATGCCCCTTGCCGACGTCCGAGCGGGTCAGCAGCACTTCCACGCCCAGCGCGCGCAGGTGGAAGATCTTCTCGCGGCTCATCTTGTCCGGCACCACCAGCAGCAGCTTATAGCCTTTCAGCGCCGCCACCAGCGCCAGCCCCAGGCCGGTATTGCCGGCGGTGGCTTCGATGATGGTGCCACCCGGCTGCAGCTTGCCGTCGCGCTCGGCCTGTTCGATCATCGACAGCGCCACGCGGTCTTTGATCGAACCGCCGGGGTTTTGATTCTCCAGCTTGACGAACAGCCGGCACGGGCCGGTATCGAACCGGGTCAGTTCCAGCATCGGGGTATTGCCAATCATCTCGATGACGGAATGGGGGATCGCCATGACTCATCTCCAGGATTATTCGGTATAAAAGTCGTTATGTGGATGATAGCGCTGAGAATAAGCGCTTTAAAAAGAACAAATAACGGTTATATATGCCATTATGGAATATATTAATCTTTTTTAGACGTATGGATGCGCAGATGTTTAGCAGTGCGGATGCTTGGCCGTGTAGCCGTGGGTGGGTGCAAAAATGCGCGTCACGATGCTTTTTTGAACGATAAGCGGGGGGCTGCGTACAGTTATGTAAAAATGCTGAAAATTCACGCTAAACCCTGCAAAAATAAGATAAATCACATAAACTCACAGCAAGGGCATTTTCGGTGCGCTGCGTTACCCGCTACGGGCGCCGCAGGGGGTTGCGGCCGGCACGCGCGCACCGGGCCACTCTCGCTGGTTGGCTTAAAACGTGAACATGTTTGAAAGTTAACGCTATTTCAATGATTTGAATGGACACTCTGGCGACGTCATGATGAAAAAAAACTTATCCACTTCCCTGAAAAAACTGACCTTCAGCGTAGGCATCCTGTTGCTGGCCGCCCCGGCCGTGCATGCGGCCGAGCCGCCGGCGCCGCCGCAGGTAGACGCCAAGGCCTTCATTCTGATGGATTACAACAGCGGCAAGGTGTTGACCGAAGGCAATGCCGACACCCGCCTCGATCCCGCCAGCCTGACCAAGATCATGTCCAGCTACGTGATTGGGCAGGCGATCAAGGCCGGCAAGATCAAGCCGGAAGACATGGTCACCGTCGGCAAAGACGCCTGGGCGCCCGGCAACCCGGCGCTGCGCGGTTCTTCGCTGATGTTCATCAAGCCGGGCGATCAGGTGCCGGTGCTGGAGCTGAATAAAGGCATCGTGATCCAGTCGGGCAACGACGCCAGCATCGCGCTGGCGGACTACGTGGCGGGCAGCCAGGATTCGTTCGTCGGCCTGATGAACAATTACGCCAAATCTCTGGGGCTGCAGAACACCCACTTCCTGACGGTGCACGGCCTGGATGCGGAAGGGCAGTACAGCACCGCGCGCGACATGGCGCTGCTGAGCCAGGCGCTGATCCGCGACGTGCCGGACGAATACGCGCTGCATAAAGAGAAAGAATTCACCTTTAATAAGATCCGCCAGATTAACCGTAACCGCCTGCTGTGGAGCAGTAACCTGAACGTCGACGGTATCAAGACCGGTTACACCAGCGGCGCCGGCCACAACCTGGTGGCGTCCGCCACCGACGGCCCGATGCGCCTGATCTCGGTGGTGCTGGGCGCGCCGAGCGATCGCGTGCGCTTCAGCGAAAGCGAAAAGTTGCTGACCTGGGGCTTCCGCTTTTATGAAACCGCGACGCCGATCAAGGCCGATAAACCGTTCGTCACCCAGAAAGTGTGGTTCGGCGACGTCAGCGAAGTGCCGCTCGGCGTGGCGAAAGACGCCTCGGTCACCATTCCGAAAGGGCAGATGAAAAACCTGAAGGCCAGCTACAAGCTGACCCAACCGACGCTGGAAGCGCCGTTGGCGAAAAACCAGGTGGTCGGCACCATCGATTTCCAGCTGGACGGCAAGACCATCGAGCAACACCCGCTGGTGGTGATGCAAGAGGTGAAAGAGGGCAACTTCTTCAGCCGCATCTGGGATATGGTGATGATGAAGCTGAGCCAGTGGTTCGGCGGGATCTTCGGCTGAATACCCTGATGTGAGGAGCGCGCCCCGGGCGCACGATCCTCGACCAGGCCGCAACTGAGAGGTTGCGGCTTTTTTTTCGCGATTTTTTGGGGCGGTGATTAAAAGTAGTCCACCAGCATGGTGGCGCCGCTGGTGAAATCGCCTTCCGCCAGGGTGACGGCGCTGTTTTTCACCGGCACCGCATCAAGCGTCGGCGGATTGGCGTAGTCGATGTTCAGCGGCGTATTGATGGCGAAGGCCTTACCGTTGGCCAACAGTTTGATGCCCAATCCATTGACGCTGCTGGTTAACACGCTGCCGTCGAAGGCCGCCGCGCTGCCCATGATCTTCATTTTCAACTGGCGGCTGTTATCCAGAAACTCGCATTTGATGCTGTAATCGATGCGTTGCATATAGCGATTGCCGTCGATGCGCTTGATGCCGACCTTGCCGAAGTCGATATCGATGGTGCGCCCGTCGTTGATCACGCAAGGCGGAGGCGCCACCACGGTGGCGGTGATGTTGACTTTGGTACCCTGGTCGGCGGCCTGAGCCGCGGCGCTAATCAGGCTCAGTGCCCACAGCAGAGCGCAGCGCGTTTTACTCGTCATGTTCATTCTGGCTCCCGTCTCAAGGTGCGCTGAAGATCAGCGTGGCCGAACCCGACAGCGGGCCGGTGGCGATGCTGGTGTAAGGGACATTGTTCTTTACCGGTACAAAGGTCACGGTATCGTTGCCTTGGCCGTTGACGATGCGCGTTCTGAAGGCATTGTTCGGCTTCACCACCGCGCCGTTGTACATCATCGCCACGCCGACGTTAGGATTGGTGGTCTTGATAAAATCGCTGGAGAAGCCGCTGGCATCGCTGACCATGCGGATCAGAATATCCTGCGTCGCGCTCTGGTCGTCGCATTGGTAGCTGAGCGCTTTGTCCTGTTTTATCTGGGCATCATTGGCGCTCTGGGTCAGAAAGTCCTGACGGATCTGGCCGAAGTCGACGTTAATCTGCTGGCCGTTGTTGATGGTGCAACTGGTGGTGACGAAGTAAGCGTCGTTGTCGGCGATCAGGCGCCAGCGATAAACGCCGCACTGTGGGCAACCCGGCTGATCGTTGGTCTGAATAAAGTTGATTTGGCCGATGACGTCGCCCTTGTTCACCTTGATGTCCGGCGTTGGGAAACGGTTCAACACGATATAGACCCGGATGGCGACCGACTGGGTTTGCAGGCCGGTAAGGCTGAGTACGCTGATGCCTGATGGCACCGGGGAGTTGTAATCGCTGCCGTTGATGGTGGTGCCGCTGCCGATGGCGCCAAAAATCGCACTGTTCATCGACAGCGCCGGGCTGTCGGTTTTGAGATAGTCATACCAGCTCGCGACGTCGTTTTTACAGGTGACCTGGCTGACGTTGACGATTTCGTTTTTGCCATAAGAAAGCTGTGGCCCGATGCGTACCCGGACGTCAACCGGCGTGGTCGAGCCCCCGGGTGGAATCAGTCCGCCATCGGACGTGCGGCAGGTAAACGCGTTGGCGTTGCCAAACAGCATGAAGAAAGATAATGCCAGGCAGCAACGTAAAAATAGCAGGGCTGTTTTTCTCACGATAATATCCCAATATATATAAATAGTGTGCGGCGTTACTCCGCAATGAAATATTGCCAATCAGGCCGGCTGGCCATATTTATTCCGTTAAAGGGGAGTGAGGGGCATCGCTGTTGGAGATGCCGTCGTTATCACCGTTCAGCAACGCGGTGGGATACCACCTCAATGAGTTGTTGATAGAGCCATCCGTCACAATCACTTTTTTCCGGGAGACAAGATCCAGCAATAGCCGCCGCGCCCGGTAAACACCAACGTTGACGGCATTGGCCAGTTGCCGCGTCGATAGCCATTGCTGCTGTGGCGGCAACCCGCCGATAGGGCACTTACGGGGCGACTGCGCGAATAATGTTTGCAGCAGATCGTGCTGCAATTGCCGTATTTCCTTTTGTTTCGGAGATAACGCTTCCATAGCACTTCCTCTGTATTCCGATTGCCGTATTCCTAAGAAAAAACAAACTTTCGCTGCCTACCAACAACGAGGTAAAACGCGAACAAAGAAAATTCCTATCTATTTATCAGGATTGAAAAAAAAGGCGTTGCCCGCCCCGTTTTTACCTGTGCTTAGGCAGGGGTGGCGTCACGCTGAAACCTAAAATTTTGGTTTATTATATTCACAAAGCGCCACTTTGCGATCTGATTACTTGGGAATCAAAGAAAAACAGGATATTGCTCTATAAAAGTATCTTTTACGATCTATGAGGCTAAAAATAACAGTAAATTAACTTCAATTAGGAAATAAATTGCGAATGTTCGCCTTGATCAAAAAAAGCCTTTTTTTGCTGAGAGGCATTTGCCAGAATATTCATCGCCGGACAAGAAGGACGGATTAGAAAGTATTGGCCTCTGCTTGTTGTGATTTCGTTTATTTTTATATGACGGATTCATTAATGGGTGGGCCGCTGCAGACTTGCCGTTATCGACGTATTTATTGTCGATGCCTTTGGGTTTTGGCAGTTAACCAACCAGCAAGATGCTAAAGAATCAGGGCTGCGCACATATAAGCGCGAGCAGGTTTCCTGTTGCTCTTTTTCTTGATTGGAATATGCATTTTTTCTTATAAGGAATATAGGTTCTATGAAACTTAACAAAATCATGATGGCTGCAGTGATTGCATTTGGCGCAAGTTCTTTTGCACAGGCAGCCGATCAGGGACACGGTAAGGTCACCTTCACGGGCTCTATTATTGATGCGCCATGCTCTATTGCGCCCGAGTCGATCGATCAGACCGTAGATCTGGGCCAGGTTTCCAACGTGGCGTTGAAAAACGGCGGCAAATCCAACCCGCGTCCGTTTGAAATCAAACTGGAGCAGTGCGACATCACCACGCTGAAAACCGTTAAAACCACCTTCAGCGGCGTCGCATCGTCCACCGACAAGGATCTGTTGGGTATCGCGGGCACCGCCAGCGGCGCCGGCGTAGCCATCTCTTACAATGGCCAGCCGATCAAACTGGGTGAAGCGACTACCGCGCAGACCCTGAATACCGGCAACAACACCCTGCATTTCGCCGCCTACCTGCAGGGCGAAGGCGCTTCCGCCGCCATCGTTCCGGGCGATTTCACTGCCGTAGCCGATTTCACCCTGGCTTATCAGTAAGTGAGCCCGAAGGCTTAATCAACCAGGCATGGGGTTCGCCGCATGCCTGGTGAATCTCCCTGTCAAAGGAATGTCGCGATGTTTTTACCAAGGAATCGAGCGGGTGCCGTTCTTTTGGCGTCGTTGGCGTTTGCGCCCGGCCATGCAACTTCCGCCGCGCAGGGGTGGGGCAAAGTCAACATGCACGGCGCCATTATCGACACCGCCTGCGCCATTGCCGCCGGCAGCCGCGATCAGACGATCGATATGGACACTATTCCTCTCGGGCAGATCATTCGTGACGGCCAGGGGATGACCAAACCTTTCAGTATCGAATTGGTCAATTGCATTTTGGAACGGCCGGAAAACAAGCCTGACTGGAAATTCTTTCAGGTCACGTTTGATGGTTATGCGGAAGGCGCTCTGTTTGGCGTACAGGGCGATGCGCGCGGCGTTGCATTGGAGATAAAAGACAGCAGCGGCACGGCGGTTATTCCAGGGAAACCTTTGCCGATGGAGGGAATAATACCGGGGAACCGAGTGCTGAATTATTCCATGACGTTGATGCCGAATCACCAGCCGTTGAAGGTGGGAGCGTATTTTTCCACAGTGCGTTTTAAGCTGGATTATTTTTGATTTTTTCTCGTACTGACGGTTAATTCGTTATTGAAAGGACTTTATTATGCTTTCACCGGCAGGGAAGTTATTTCGTCTTCAGGCCTTGGGGCTTTGCGTTGCCCTTTCTCTGGGAAATCCAATCGCGTTGGTCTATGCCGCCGACGTGATTCAATTCAATACCGACGTATTGGACATCAACGATCGCAAAAATATCGATCTGAGCCAATTCACGCGCAGCGGCTACATCATGCCGGGCGTTTATACCATGGTGGTGCACGTCAATAAGAACGATCTGCCGGAACAGCCGGTGACGTTTATGGCGCCCGAGAACGATCCTAAAGGCAGCGAAGCCTGTCTTTCGCCGGAGTTGGTCAACCAACTGGGGCTGAAAGAAAAACTGTTAAGCACGCTGAACTGGACGCACGGCGGCCGTTGCCTTGACGCCTCCAGCCTGGCGGGGATGGAAGCCCGCGGCGATCTTGCCAGCTCTTCGCTGTATCTCAACATTCCTCAGGCCTATCTGGAATACAGCTCGGAAAACTGGGACCCGCCTTCGCGCTGGGATGATGGTATTCCTGGGCTGCTGTTTGACTATAACGTCAACGCCCAAACGCAAAAACATCAGAAGGGCGGCAGCAGTTACAGCCTGAGCGGCAATGGCACCGGCGGCGCCAACCTGGGCGCCTGGCGTCTGCGCGCCGACTGGCAGGCCAACCTCAACCATCAGACCGGCTCTTCTCAGCCGACCGACAAACAGTTCGACTGGAGCCGCTATTACGCCTACCGGGCGATCCCGGCGCTGCGTTCGCGGCTGACGATGGGTGAGGATTACCTGAACTCCGACATTTTCGACAGCCTGCGCTTTACCGGCGTCAGTCTGCGATCCGACGACAGCATGTTGCCGCCCAACCTGCGCGGCTATGCGCCGGAAGTGACCGGCGTGGCGAAAACCAACGCCAAGGTGGTGGTCAGCCAGCAGGGGCGCGTGCTGTATGAAACGCAGGTGGCGGCGGGGCCGTTCCGCATTCAGGACATCAACGATGCGGTTTCCGGCGAGCTGGACGTGCGCGTCGAAGAGCAGGACGGCAGCGTGCAGGAGTTCAAGATGAACACCGCCAACATCCCTTATCTGACGCGGCCGGGTACGGTGCGTTACAAGCTGGCGACGGGCAAGCCGTCGGAGTGGGGGCACCATCTGCGCGGGCCGATGTTCGGCACCGGCGAGTTCTCCTGGGGGATCAGCAACGGCTGGTCGCTGTACGGCGGGGGCATCGCCGGCGGCGATTACAACGCGCTGTCGCTGGGGATCGGGCGCGATCTGATGGCGCTGGGGGCGTTGTCGTTCGATGCCACGCAGTCGCGTGCGCGTTTGCCGCAGGATGGCACGCTGACCGGCGGTTCGTACCGGCTGAGCTATTCGAAGAACTTCGATGAATACGACAGCCAGGTCACCTTCGCCGGTTACCGCTTCTCTCAGGAAGACTTCATGAGCATGGGGGACTACCTGGATGCGCGTTACGAAGGGGGGCGCAGCGGCAAGAGCAAGGAGATGTACACCATCACCTTCAACAAACAGTTCCGCGATCTGGGGCTGAGCACCTATCTC
The DNA here is from genome assembly GCF_043109535.1 of Serratia sp. LACPHL-BACT-2024-00286. Lineage (NCBI taxonomy): Bacteria > Pseudomonadati > Pseudomonadota > Gammaproteobacteria > Enterobacterales > Yersiniaceae > Serratia > Serratia sp. LACPHL-BACT-2024-00286. The sequence continues at coordinate 327,597 of NZ_JBICNA010000005.1, read as the reverse complement.
AACTACAGCCACCAAACCTACTGGGATCGGGCACCGAACGATCGTTACAACCTGATGGTGTCGCGCTACTTCGACATCGGCGATTTCAAGAACGTCAGCGTGTCGCTGTCGGCCTATCGCAACCGTTACAACGAGCGCAACGACGACGGGATGTATCTGTCGCTGTCGCTGCCCTGGGGCAGCGCGGGCACGCTCAGTTACAACATGACGCTCGATCGCGAAGAGAACGCCCACCGGGTCGGGTACTACAACCGGGTCGATGAACACAACAACTATCAGATCAGCGCCGGCGCCGCACGCAGCGGAGCGACGGCCAGCGGTTATTACAGCCATCAGGGCGACATGGCGCAGATCAACGCCAACGCCAGCTACCAGGCCGGCCGCTACAGCGCCGTCGGCATCGGCGCGCAGGGCGGCCTGACAATGGCGGCGGAAGGGGCGGTGCTGCACCGCGTCAATACGCCGGGCGGCACGCGCTTGCTGCTCGATACCGAAGGCGTCGCCGGTGTGCCGGTGCGTGGCTACGGCAGTACGGTGCTGACCAACCGTTACGGCAAGGCGGTGGTGGCGGATGTAAACAGCTACTACCGCAATAAGGCCAGTATCGATCTCAACAGCCTGAGCGACAACGTCGAGGCGACGCGTTCGGTGGTGCAGGCCACGTTGACCGAGGGGGCCATCGGCTACCGCAAGTTTGAGGTGATCGCCGGCGAGAAGGCGATGGCGATCGTCAAGCTGGCGGACGGCAGCGAGCCGCCGTTCGGCGCCACGGTGCTGAATGCCCGCAAACAGGAGACCGGCATCATCAATGACGGCGGCAGCGTTTACCTGTCCGGCCTCAATCCCGGCGAGCGCATGAGCGTGCACTGGAACGGCGCGGCGCAGTGTGAAATCCAGCTGCCGGCGCCGCTGCCGGCCGAAATGTTGATGAACACGTTGCTGCTGCCTTGCCGTCCTCTTGCCGGCGACAAGCCGGCGGCCGACGCCAACTGACATACACCCGGCGGAGTGCGCTCCGCCGCTAAACCGCCGGGGCGGGCTCGTCCGCTTCCGGCCGACTGGAACCGTGAAGACATGATGAATCTGACTATGACCAGAAAGACCGTTTTCCTTGTGGGCCCGCTCGCCGCCGCGTTGACGATCGGCGCGGTCAGCCTGCCCGCTCATGCGGCCATCGCGCTGGATCGCACGCGCGTGATTTTCGACGGCGACCTGAAAACGGTCAGTCTCAACATCAGTAACCAGAACAAACAGTTGCCGTATCTGGCGCAGGGATGGATCGAAGACGATCGCGGCAACAAGATCCAAAGCCCTTTCACCGTGCTGCCGCCGGTGCAGCGGGTGGAACCGGGCAAACCGAGCCAGGTGAAGATCCAGTCGCTGCCGGCGGCGCGTCAGCTGCCGCAGGACAGGGAGACGCTGTATTACTTCAACCTGCGTGAGATCCCGCCGCGCAGCAATAAGCCGAACACGCTGCAGATAGCGCTGCAGACGCGCATCAAAATGTTTTATCGCCCGGCGGCGCTCGCCCCGAAAAAGAACGCGGCGCCGTGGCAGGAGCAGCTGACGCTGACCCGGCAGGGCGACAAGTACGTGGTGAACAACCCGACCCCGTATTACGTGACGATCGTTGAGGCGAGCGCCGGCAAGGGCGGGAAAGGGGCGGCGGGCTTTGAACCGCTGATGGTGGCGCCGAAGGCCAGCGCCCCGCTGAACGTCTCCGCCGCGAGCCTCGGCAACGGGCCGTCGCTGGCGTACATCAACGATTACGGTGGGCGGCCGCAGTTGAACTTCCGCTGCGCCGGCAATGCCTGCCAGGTCGTGCCGGTCGCCAAATGACGAGCCGCGCCAGCAGGGAAGACAGAGTGAACACAGCGGAGTGAACGAATCATGCAACGAAAGATCCCCATGTTGTTGGGAAAAGCCTATGAACGTCATCAGCGACGCACTATCGGCCTGACGGTGTTGGCCGCGCTGATGGTGCCGCTGACGGCGGGCACGATGCTGATGCTGATGCCGCCGGCCCGCGCGGTGGACAACTGGGAGGTGGAGGGCGCGAACGGCACGCTCCACGTCTACGGCGCGTTGACGGAAAGCGCCTGCAGTCTGGAAATGACCACCGCTCGTCAGGAAGTGTGGCTGGGGGAGACGGGAACGGCGCATTTTCAGCGCCCGGGCGATCGCGGCACGCCGGTGGCGTTCGAGCTGACGCTGAAAGACTGCCTGCGGGCGCCGGCGAGCAACCGCGACGCCTGGACCGGGGTGCTGGCCTGGAGCGGCAGCCAGCCTGCGGTGTCCGTGGCGTTTGCCGCGCCGACGGATGACGACGCGCCGAGCCTGGTCAGGGTCGCCGGCGTCACCGGCTTGGGGTTGCAGTTGGCGGATGCCAGCGGCCTGCCGGTGCGCCTCGGCGCGCGTAACAAACCGATCTTGCTGACGCCGGGGCAAAACACCCTGACGTATACGGTGACGCCGGTGCGCACCCCGGCGACGCTGAGCGCCGGCGCCTACCGTGCGGCGATCGATTTCCGCCTTTATTACGACTAATACGCCGCTTGCGCCGAGCCGGCGCAAGCCTAACCAAAGGGAGTGGCGTCATGCGCGCGACAGAGACGAACCGGCGCCGGAGCGCGCTGTTGGGGGCAGGCATGGTCATGGTGGCCGGCATGATGGCGCAGCCGGCGGACGCGGCGGAAAACATGCGCTTTCACGGGACGCTGGTGGCCGAGCCGTGCGTCATTCAGCCGGGAGATGAGGATATCCAACTGGATTTCGGCACCATCGTCGACAAATACCTGTATCTGAACACCCGCACCCATAGCCAAACCTTCGCGTTGCACCTGACCGAGTGCGATCTCAGCCTGGGCAATACGGTGGCCATTACGTTTACCGGCACCGAGAACGCCAAACTGCCCGGCCTGCTGGCGCTGGATGCCGGCAGCATGGCTTCGGGGATCGGCATCGGGTTGGAGGACAGCAGCGGCAAGGCGCTGCCGCTCAATCGCGCCAGCGATAAATTCCGCCTGAATGCCGGCAACACCACGCTCACGCTGCAGGCCTATGTGCAGGGGGAACCGGAGGCTATCCAAACGAAGACCATCGGCCGCGGCACCTTCAGCGCGGTGGCCACTTTTACGCTGGAATACGAATAAGCGTCTACAAGGACAAAAAACGCAATGATGATAAAGCCCCTCAATCGCGCCCTGCGCATGGGCCTGCTGTGCCTGTTGGCGTTGAGCGCCGCCGCCTGTCAAAACCAAAAATCGGGCAAACCCGCCGTGAACACCCAAAATCAGGCTGTGCAAGCGCCGTCAGAAGAGGCTTTGCGCAAGCAGCGTGAGGCCGAGCAGCTGCAGCAGTGCCAGCAGCAACTGGGCGCATTGCGCACCATCAACGAGAAACAATATCAGCGCTATAAACAGGCCTTCGACAGCCTGATGAGCGGCGCTTCGCAGTACGCCAATCTACGCGCCCGGGTAAACGGCGACACGCAGGAGACGGTGGATGCGCTGTATCGCTACAAGGTCAACTATCTGTGCGCCGGGGTGAATCAGGCGGTGTTGACCGGGCTGGCGGATCGCGGAGAGCAGATTAAATGAGGATGCGTCTGCTCGGCTGTGTCGCTCTGCTGTTCACCGGCGTTGCGCAGGCGGACGACGGCGTGCCGGCGCTGCTGCAGTTTGCCGAGCAGTATCAACGGCAGAGCACCGGGCCGAAGAGCGAAAACGCGGCGCCCGCCGACCGCGCGTCGGGGCAAAAAAAGCGTGAGCCGGCGAAGCGCCCGTCGGACACCCAACAGCCGGCTTCACCGGCCAAAGCTTTTACGCTGAGCCAGGCATTATTGGCGCGTGACCAACAGCTGGCGCGCCAGCGAATGGAACTGACGATGTTGCGCCAGGAACTTGCCGCGCTGCGGGCGGAGAAAGCGGCGCCATCCGTCGCGATGTTGCCGGACTCGTCAACGCTGCAGCAGTGGATCGCCGGGCTGGGCGCCGCCTGGCGCGGTTCGCCCGATGCCCAGCGCGCCGAGGCGCTGCTGCGTCAGGCGACGCAGGAAACCGCCAAAACCAAAGCGGCGGCGATGCAGGCCGAACGGCGCGCCAGCGAGCTGGAGTCCGCCGCACAGGCATCGGCACAGACGCTTGCACAACGCCAGCGCGAGCACCAGGAGGCGCTGCACGCTCTGCACGCCGCGTTGGAAGCGAGTGAGCAGAAGCGAGCCGCTGAGCAGAAGGCGACCCAGCAGGCGCGCGAGGCGCTGTTGGCGCTGCATCAGCGGCTGCAATGGGAGATGACGCCGGAGCAGTTGAAGGATGAACGCAAGCGTTTGTCCTACGCGGCGGGCAGTGCGCTGGGGCGCGACATTCAGGGGGTAGTGGCGGAGCGTCAAAGCTGGGGCGTACCGGTGGATCGCGACAGCCTGTTGGCGGGCGTCATCGATAGCGTGTCGGGGCGTTTGCAGCTGCCGCCGGATGAACTGAATGCGCTGACGGCGCAGGCGGATGCCGCCGCCGTGGCCGCGCGTGAGAAACGCGTTAACGAACAGCGGCGGCGTGACGAAGATTACCTGGCGCAGTTCCGTCAACAAAAGGGCGTTAAGCCGTCGGCGATGGGCTTCTGGTATCGGGTGGATTACGCCGGGGAGGGGGCGTTGGCGCCAACGGCGGTGGTCGATGTGGTGGTGAAGGAGAAACTGACCGACGGCACGGTGATCCAGGATATGGAACTGAGCGGCAAGGTGCTGTCGCAACCGCTGTCCGAATATCCGCCGCTGTTTCGGGAGGCGATAAGCCATCTGCATAACCACGGTTCGCTGACGATGGTCGTGCCGCCGGCGCTGGCCTACGGCGAAACCGGCTATCCGCCGAAGGTGCCGCCCAACGCCACCATGGTTTATGAATTACGCATCGACAACAGCCAGGCACCGGCAAAGGGTGCCAAGGCGGTTAAACGGGAAGCCGACACGGCGGGAGGGCAGGGATGAACACCATGATAAAAATCGCGCTATTTGATGAAAACCGTTACTTCAGCGCCGGTTGGCAGGAGGCCCTGGCGCTCCACTTCAGCACTTACGGCAAGCGCACGCTGTTACTGGATGCGCAGCAGGTTCACGAAGCCGATCTGGTGTTCTGCTATTTTCCTCCCGGCGTGCAAAGCTGTTTTTGTCACTTCTTTGAGGCGCAGGCTGCGGGGCGCCAAACGCTGTATTTCTCGTTGCGAACGCCGGAGGGGCGGCATAAACGCACCGCCGGCACCCGCTGCGCGCTGGAGGCCGGCGTCATCTACCACGATACGCCGCTGGTATCGGCTCTGTATCAGGTGAACGCCGAGTTGGAGCGGCGCAGCAAATGGCCGGGCAGGCCGAGTTGTGGCATGAACTGCGTATGCCAGCACCGAGGCCTGACGCTGCGCGAACAGGAGATCATGCGCTGCATGACGCGGGAGATGGGAGTGACGCAAATCGCACGGATGCTGGACATCAGCGTGAAAACCGTCAGCAATCACAAGATGAGCGTTATGCGCAAGATGGGGTTCCGGCGTAATGCCGAACTTTACGGCTGGCTGCGGCACAGCGCCCGTCCCGGCGCCGTGGGGGCGCGAGCCGGCATTCAGCCTGGCATTGCGGCAGGGAAGGCGCAGCACTGAGACGGCGCCGGCCCAATCGGAGCGGCCGGCGCCTTAAGTGCCTCGCCGTGGCGGTCAGTTGCAGGCCACGACCTTGATCGCCAGCCCGCCCTGCGAGGTTTCGCGGTATTTGGCGTTCATGTCTTTGCCGGTTTCGTACATGGTTTCGATCACCTTATCCAGACAAACTCGCGGTTCGCTGGTGCGGCGCATCGCCATGCGTGCGGCGTTGACCGCCTTGACGGCGGAAATGGCGTTACGCTCGATGCAGGGCACCTGAACCTGGCCGGCGAGCGGATCGCAGGTCAGCCCCAAATGGTGCTCCATGGCGATCTCCGCCGCGATGCACACCTGCGCCGGGCTGCCGCCCAGCAGCTCGGTCAACCCGGCCGCCGCCATCGAACAGGCCACGCCCACTTCCCCCTGACAGCCCACTTCGGCGCCGGAGATCGAGGCGTTCATCTTGTACAGCGCGCCAATCACGCCGGATGCCAGGAAGTAACGGGTGTAGGAGTTGGCGTTTACCGGACGGATGAACTTGTCGTAGTAAGCCAGCACCGCAGGAATGATGCCGCAGGCGCCGTTGGTCGGCGCGGTGACCACGCGGCCACCGGCGGCGTTCTCTTCGTTGACCGCCAGCGCGAACATGTTGATCCAATCGACCACGTTCATCGGGTCGATATTGTTCTTGTCTCCGGTCACCAGAATGCGGCGCAGCGCGGCGGCGCGACGCGGCACCTTCATCGGGCCGGGCAGCAAGCCTTCGGTGTTGATGCCGCGTTCGATACCGGCGCTCATCACCCGCCAGACGTCGGCGAAGTGCGCGTCGATATCGGCCTTGCTGCGCAGCGCCAGCTCGTTCTGCATCACCAGGCCGGACAGCGACAGCCCGGTGTCTTTGCAATGCTGCTGCAGATCGTGCGCCGATTTGAACGGGTAGGGCACCGGCGTGGCGCCCTCGGCAGACTGGCCGAAGTGCTCTTCGTCGACGATGAAACCGCCGCCGATCGAGTAATAGGTTTTGCTGTGCAGCAGGCGCTCACCGGCGAAGGCGCGGATGCGCATGCCGTTTTCGTGCAGCGGCAGGTTATCGCTGTGGAAATTCATGCCGCCGTGCTGCGGGAAATCCACCTCGTGATGGCCGTTGGCCAGCGGCAGGCGGCCGCGCTGTTCGACGTCGCGGATAAAGCCGGGAATGCTGTCGATGTCCACGTCGTGCGGCAGGTTGCCGGCCAGGCCCATGATGATGGCGATATCGGTGTGGTGGCCTTTACCGGTCAACGACAGCGAACCGTACACGTCGACCACCACGCGGGTGGTGTCCTGCAACTGCTGGTGGGCGATCAGATCGTCGACGAACTGTTTGCCGGCTTTCATCGGGCCAACGGTGTGGGAACTGGATGGGCCGATGCCAATTTTGAAAATATCGAAAACGCTGACCATGGTCTCGCCTCCTTCTTCAGGTTTCAGGCGGTGAATACGGGAAATGGGGGAGTGCGGGAGGGCCGGCGCGCAGCGGCGCCGGCCGGACGTGATTAGCCGAGCAGGCTGAACACGATAGCAGAGATGGCGATCAGACCCATCACAACCACGAACACGTTGCTGATGTGGCCGCTGTACTTGCGCATGGCAGGCACTTTACGGATGGCATACATCGGCATCAGGAACAGCAGCATGGCGATGATTGGGCCGCCCAGGGTTTCGATCATGCCCAGGATGCTTGGGTTCAGGGTGGCGACGATCCAGGTGGTCACCAGCATGAAGATAGCGGTCATGCGGTTCAGCTTGGCGGTGCTGACGGTTTTGCCGCGGCTCTTCATCGACTTGGCAACCAGGCCGTTGAAGCCTTCACGCGCGCCCAGGTAGTGGCCCAGGAACGATTTGGTGATGGCGACGAAGGCGATAACCGGCGCGATGTACTCGATCATCGGGTTATTAAAGTGGTTAGCCAGGTAAGACAGAATCGAGATGTTCTGCGCCTTGGCTTCCGCCAGGTTTTCCGGCGTCAGGCTCAGCACGCAGCTGAACACGAAGAACATTACGGTCAGCACCATCATGATGTGTGCGTAGGCCAGAATGCGGGAGCATTTCTTCTCGGCGTCTGCGCCGTACTCTTCACGTTTGGCGACGGCGAAGGCGGAGATGATCGGCGAGTGGTTGAAGGAGAACACCATTACCGGGATCGCCAGCCACAGGGTCATGATCAGGCCGTGGCCCATGCCGGTACCGCTGCCGGACAGCGACACGTTTTCGAAGATGGCGCCGGTCCAGTTAGGGATCAGATACACCGCCAGCAGCATCAGCACCGCGACGAACGGGAAGACCAGGATGCTCATGGTTTTCACGATGGCCTGCTCACCGAAGCGCACGATGGTCATCAGGCCGACGATCAGGATCAGCGACAGGATGGCGCGCGGTGGCGACGTCATACCCAACTGGTGGGTGATGAAGCTGTCGACGGTGTTGGTGATCGCCACGCTGTAAACCAGCAGAATCGGGTAGATGGCGAAGAAGTACAGCAGGGTGATCAGTTTACCGGCGGTGATGCCGAAGTGCTCTTCTACCACGGCGGTGATGTCTTCACCGGGATTCTTGCCGGACAGAACGAAACGGCACAGGCCGCGGTGGGCAAAGAAGGTCATCGGAAAAGCGATGATGGCCATGATGATCAGAGGAATCAAACCGCCGATGCCGGCGTTGATTGGCAAGAACAGGACGCCTGCGCCGATGGCGGTGCCATACAGGCCCAACATCCACATGGTATCCGTTTTACGCCAGGTACTGCTGGAGCCCGAGGCCGCAGAGGCAATTGTGCCGGTCTGTGTAGTGTCCATAAATATCTCCGAAGTGAACACGAATTTAAAATTAAAAGGCAAAACTTAAGGTTAAACCGTCAAACGTCCTATTCAGGCAACGCTTGCGGTAAGAATCAGGTGTTGCTTGCGGGGATGTTTTGGCGTCCCCCTGGTTGTTTATTGTGTTCATTACCAAGGCACAGCGCCGGGTAATTCACTAAAGACTTTTCACCGTCACGGGCGATAAAAGTCGTTACCGCTGCCGACAGGTCTTTGCCTGTCGATTTTTGTTGGCGGCAAGATAACGATTTACAGTAGAAACAACCGTGATCCTGCTCTCAAATGCGCAATATGTGCAGTTATCTGCTTTTTTATCGATTTTTCGCGCATTTGTTGCACATTTGTGTGAGATTTTGTGCTGAGAACGCTCTCATAATAATTTCTGCGATTATGCGGTTTGTACAATAATTAGCCGGATAAAGCGCTGTGCTCAGCAGCAAGCCGAGCAATATATTTTATGCGTGGTTTTGGATCTAGCGAAAAACCCGGATTAAGCAGTTTTAGTGATGTGGATCACATTGTATTTTTAAGTAAAATTTCATTCATCGATTTGTTTTTAAATGGTTTTTAATGAAAATCGCCGTTAATAACGAAGGGAAATTACTTACGTGGTTAGCGGATAGAAATGCGTAACCATTCATCATATAAATAACAGATGCCTAACAGGTATTGGCGATATTTGCTGCAACCGCTTAAACCGCCGTTTATTTAAACATCGCGGCCTTTGGCGCGATTTATCATATAAAAGCCATAAATAGTCGTTAATTTACCCAGCCGGCAGCGGGTTTAGCCTGCGAGAAAATAATCACCCGGGTGACCTGTTGCATTTTATTAACCTGATGTTGCGTGCGGATAAGCGAAAAACGCGAATCGATTGCGCATTATTTGTTCATTTTCGGGCGGGGAAAGAAGGGGATTGCAGCGGTGCGCCGTCGGTTTCGACGGCGCAGAAGGCGAATTAATAGCGGGTAGCGATGGCGTTGTCGTTGAAGAACGCCATGAAGTCGGCGTCCGGTTGGCGATCGGTGATCACCCGATCGAACTGCGTCAGCGGGCCGATGCAGGCCGGCTTGGTTTTACCGAACTTGCTGTGATCCGCCACCAGGATCTTTTGCTGCGCCATCGCCATGGCGCGATGCTTCATCTCCAGCTCGTCGAAGTTGAAGCAGGTGGCGCCATGCTGCAGGCTGAGGCCGGCGGCGGAGATAAAGGCGATGTTCGGGCAGATGTGATCGAGCTCGTTGCGGCCGCCGACGCTGGAAAAGATGTAGTTGTTCGGCTTGAACTCACCGCCGCACAGGACCACTTTGCAGTTCGGTTTGTCCTGCAGCGCCAGGAAGGTGTTCAGCGAATGACACACGGCGGTGAAGATCAGCTCGTCGGCGATGGCGTCGATGATCGCCGGGGTGGTGGTGCCGCAGTCGAAAAACACCGTGTCGTTTTCATTGATCAACGGCGCCGCCAGCAGGCCGATGCGCCGTTTCTCCGTCACCTGCTTGGCTTTTTGATCGGAAACGAAGTAGTTGGTGACGCCGTTGCTGCGCGGATCGGTCACCACGTAGCCGCCGAGCAGCACCACCGCCGCCGGTTCGGCGCTCAGATCGCGGCGAATGGTCATCTCCGAGACCCCCAGCAGCACGGCGGCTTCTTTCAGGTGGATCTTGTCAGCGCGTTTTAACGCCTGAACTAACCGGTTGATACGTTCTTCGCGCCGCGTTTCCATAGATCCGTCTTCCCACAGGTAGTAGAGGTAAAGGGCGTGCCGGCGTTTCCGGCGTTAAACACAACGATGCGGGGCAATATCGGGCCGCATTGGCCGCCCGTATTGTCCCGCATCGTTGTGTATTGGCTATGCCCGTCAGGGCATGCCGACGATCAGTAGCTGCCCGCCGCCGGCTGGGCGCCGGATACGATGGCGACGCCGGAGCTGGTGCCGATACGCGTGGCGCCGGCGTTGATCATATTCTCGGCGGTGGCACGATCGCGCACGGCGCCGGAAGCTTTCACGCCCATTTCGCTGCCCACGGTCTCGCGCATCAGTTTGACGTGCTCTTCCCGAGCGCCGCCGGTGCTGAAGCCGGTAGAGGTTTTCACGAAGGCGACATCGAGTTCGCGACACATTTCACAAACCTGGACGATCTGCGCATCGCTGAGCAGGCAGGTTTCCAATATTACCTTCAACGGGATCGCCGCGCAAACCTCGCGCACGGCGGCGATGTCGGCTTTCACTTCGTCCAGCAGGCCGCTTTTCAGCCAGCCGACGTTGATCACCATATCGATCTCTTGCGCGCCGGCGGCGATCGCCGCTTTGGCTTCAAAGGCTTTGGCGACGGTCAGGCCGGCGCCCAGCGGGAAGCCGATCACCGAGCAGACTTTCACGGTGCTTTCCTGCAGCAGCTGGGCCGCCAGCGGCACGTAGCCGGAGTTGACGCATACCGCATAGAAGTTGTGCTGCTGCGCTTCTTCGCACAGTTTGGCGATCTGCAGTTCGGTGGCGTCCATCGCCAGCAGGGTGTGGTCAACGTAGCTGGCGTAATCGATGTTTTCGGTGGTCATCGCGATTCCTTAGTGAAGTTAAGACAGTAAGCCGGATGGATAATGTGAAAATAATAACATTCAGATGCCGATAAACCTAGCGATGTTTAAAAAATGTCGACGAGATCGTCGCGAACAGGCCGTTATACGTATAACTTAAAGGTGGGGTTTTGTTATTTAAATAACATTTAACGGCTCGCGGCCTGCGCGGGCGCAACGTCGAGGGAAAAAAGATGAAGATCAACATCGAACTGGATCCTGAAGCTTTCGGGGCGCATCGGCAGGAACTGTTCCGCAATGCGGATTTCGCGGTGAGCGCGCATCGCTGCGCAGAACGCGGGCCGATGCTGACGCTGGCGAACTGCCGCGGCGCGCTGACGGTCTTGCCGTATGAGGGTCTGGCGATTTGGGACGCCGAGTTTGACGGTTATTCATTGAAATCGGGCCGCCGCAGCGCCCGCGGTCTCGGGAGAAAGCGCGCTGACGACGCGGCGTTCTGCCCCGCCTGGCCGAGCCACGACGGCGCGCCGCTGCAGATGCAGCGCGTGTGGCTGCAGCTGACGGGCGATGAGCTGACGTTGCATGGCGAAGGCGAGCGGTTGGGCGGGCGTTGGCGCATCGGCCCGGCGCTGCGTTTGGCAGCCCAGAGCGCGCAGTTCGCCATAGAGATGAAGGTTACTAACCTGGCCGAGCGGCCGCAGCCGCTGCGCTATGTGTGTCGCCTCAACTATGATTGCATTCCCGACGCGGTATTCCGCCAGAATCTGCCGACGCCGGCTTTGTTAGGGGATGCGATCGGGCAAGAACTGCTGTGCTCCGACGATCTGACGCGCTATGTGGATCAGGCCGAGTTCTTTATGCTGACGCCGCAAGGCCGGCGTTATGTCACGCGTTTCGCCACCGGGCAGTTCAACTATGGCCTGCGGCGCATCGCCGTTCAGGGCAACCGGCGGCTGCTGGCCTTTGTTCAGCCGGCGAACTGCCGCCCGAATGCGTCAGAGGGTGAGGCGGGGGTGATGCTGGGAGCGGGAAAAACGCGGGCGTTCTGCGTGACCACCGGCGTGGTGTGAAATCACGGGGCGGTAATGCCCCGGTCATGTTGTGCGGTTACTCTTTCACCCAGCCGCGGCGAATGGCGAAGGCGAACAGGAAACGATACAGGCGCGACAGCTTGTCGGCGAGGGGATCGCCGAACAGATTCCACACCAGCTGGGCGAACAGGCAGCCGACCAGGCCGAGCAGGAAACCGCCGACCATATCCAGCGGCCAGTGCACGCCGAGGTAAACGCGTGACCAGGCGATGCCGACGGCGACAATCATCAGCAGCGCACCGGACCAGACTCGGTGCCAGAACAGGAACGCCAGCGCAAAGGTAAAGATGGCGGTGCCGTGATCGCTCGGGAACGAGCTGTCCGGCGCGTGTGCCAGGAAGGTATACCCCACGCCGGCGACGAATGGGCGCTCATGCGGCAGCAGCGCGCCGATAGCGGAGGCGGCAAGCATGGCGAACAGCAGCGCGATCGTGGTTTTCGCCACCACTTCGCGCTGTGAAACCAGCTGGCTTTGCGGCCCCCACAGCCACAGGCCGACGATCAGCAGCGGCACGATAATGATCAGATCGCGCGCCAAAAAGGTGGCGAAATCAATCATCCACTCGGGAGACGCCGGGGTCGCATTGATCCAGGCGAAAAGAACATGGTTTAACTGCTCCATAACCGTTACCTCATCTTGCGGCACCAATAGCCGCTAACCATCCAATAAATAACCAACTGGCTTAACCAAACCCACCAACCCGCCCACAGGTTATGGGTAAGAAAATGTGCGCCGCGCATGATCTGACCAAAGCCCATCAGCATGCCGAGCGCAATGCCGCCGCACCAGCACCACCAGGCCAGGCGCGGGCGCTGCGGATAAAACAGGAAAAACAACGCCATGACCGCGAAACCGCTCGAGGCGTGCCCGCCGGGGAAACAGCGGCCGGGGCCCGGCAGCGCCGGCACCGCACCGAACAACGGGAAGGACATCGCCTTGCCGCCGTACTCGATCAGATCCCACGGACAGGAGTGCGCGCTGGTGGCCTTGAGAATGCCCACCACCAGCGGGCCGATGCCGAGAAGCAACATGCTGACGATCAGGCGTGCGCTGCGGCGATAGATGCCCCAAAACAGCGCCAGTACCGCCCCGACGATCACAATTTGCTTCAGCAGGCGGTGGTTGATCAGATCCAGCCAATAATTGTTTTGCCACGGGAAATGCCCGCTGGCGGGATCGTACCAAAAGTTGCCGATCGCCCAGTCCAGCTGTTCGCTGCGGGAAAGCCACAGGAACAGCAGGCCGCTGATCAGCAGGCCAAAAACCTGCCAACGGTAAAAGGATGCCGGCAGGGAGTAAAGGGCGGTTGTCTTAATTTGCGGTGCCGTTGAGGATTGATTTAATGACGATTCTGGATTCACGCGCAGGCTCGGTGGCAGGATTGAATAGCGCCACTGTAATCATTCCGTCTTAAGAAAACCTTAGTCCACCGGTAAGAAACCTCTATCCGAGGCCACCGCCTTCGGCTAAGGTAATCGTTTGCTTTTTTTCGGGATGAGAGTGTGGTGATGCAGAATAACGCGCGTGTCTTACTGTTGGCGGCTGCCGGTGCGGCCTTTTCTCCGCTGAGCTTTGGCCAACCTGCGGCCGCCGGGCCGATCGTGGTGCAGGGCGCCATGCCGGTGGAGGCGGAACGTTTCGCCCAGCGGTTGGAAAACCCGCGCGAGGAGCAGATTGGCGGCTGGCGCTTTTGGCACGGCACAGTAGACGGCTACCCGGTGGTGGTGTCGGAGACGCTGAAGGGCATGTCCAACGCCGCGGCGGCCACGGCGATCGCCGCCACGCAGTTTCACCCGGTGGCGATCATCAACCAGGGCACCGCCGGCGGCCATGATCCGGCACTGAAAGTATATGACATCGTGCTGGGCAAATATTCGGTCAATCTCGGGGCGTTCAAAACGCCGGCCAAGGCGTTGGGGGCAGGCAGCGACTCGCGGCAGTGGCAGCCGATGGATCTGTTGGCTTCCAAAGGCAGCGCCGGCGAGGACAAAAAGGCGCACAGCCTGCGCCAGTTTCCCGCCGACCCCAACCTGCTGGCGATTGCGCAAAGCGTTAAGAGCGATTACCGACAGGGCAAGGTCGTGGAAGGGGTGATCGGCTCGGCCGACGTGTGGAACAGCGAGCTGGACCGCATTCGCTATTTCCACGACCGCTATCAAACTTCGGTCGAAGAGATGGAGACCGCCTCCGCCGCGCAGATCGCCGCCGAATTCAAGGTGCCGTTCGTCGGCATTCGCGTGTTGTCCAACAACATCACCAATCAGGGCAAATACGATCCGCAAACCGGGCTGGCATGCCAGGATTATGTTTATCAGGTGGTGAAGGCCTATATCGCCAACCTGAAGAAACACTGAGCCATTGCTTCGGTTAATCGACGATATCAGGCGATTGTCACTATTTATCGCCTATTGTAAAGAAGATTAAACCTGTGGCGGGCTTGGCGGTAGTGTATTAGTTTATAGGCGGATTATTTGACAAAACGTGTAGGGATAAAACATGAACAAGGCATCCGTTGTATTTTCCGGCCTGCTGATGGCCGTTTCCGCCGGCGCTATGGCGGCTACCTCTGGCGATGACGCGGATATCAGCAAACAGCCGCTGGAAAAGGTCGCGCCTTACCCGAAAGCCGAGAAGGGCATGAACCGCCAGGTGATCTACCTGCCGAAGCAAGAGCACGAAGAGAACTACAAGGTGGAGCTGCTGATCGGCAAGACGCTGGAGGTGGACTGCAACCGCCACATGATCGGCGGCACGCTGGAAACCAAAACCCTGTCCGGCTGGGGCTACGATTATCTGGTGCTGGAGAAGCTCTCTGAACCGGCCTCGACCATGATGGGCTGCCCGGACAACACCAAGACCAAGCAATTCATCGCCGCCAACCTGGGCGACGCCGCGATGCAGCGCTACAACAGCCGCCTGCCGATCGTGGTGTATGCGCCGAAAGACGCGGAAGTGAAATACCGCATCTGGAAAGCCGAAGATACCGTAAGCCAGGCCGAGCAGAAGTAATCGCCGCCTGACGCCGCTCCGCTTGCCCTGCGCGGCAGGCGGAGACTTTTCCCCGTTACGCTTTCTTTCCGCCCGCCAATACCGCCCGTTCGGTTTCTTCCCCCATGGCGATCAGCCAATCCAACACCGTTGAGAATATCGCATCCTCCTGGCCGTCGGCCTGGGTCATCAGCACGTAATCCGTCCCGTCAGGCGCAAAGCCATATGGCGCCACCAGCGCGCCGTTGACGATGTCATCCGCCACCAGCGCCAAAGGGCCGATGCCGATACCGGCGCCGGCGACCGCCGCCTGCAGGCTGAGATAGAAATGTTCGAAACGCAGCTCGTTGCCCGGCTGAATCTCGAAGCCGCTGTGGGCGCACCAGTCGCGCCAGGCGAACGGTCGCGTCTCGGTGTGGAGCAGGGTGCCGCGCAGTTCACGCCCCGCCGCGGCATGCTCCCGGCGGCAAACCGGGCCGACCCGTTCTTTGAGGAACGGGCGGGCGACCACGTCGTCGGCGATCGGGAAATCGTTGCGGCGAATCGCCAGATCGATGCCTTCGCGCGAGAAGGCGACGGCGCCGCCGGCGGAGACCAGCTGCAGATCGCGCTCTTTCCCCACCGCCTGCTGCAAACCGGCCAGGCGCGGGATCAGCCAGCGGATCAGAAAGGTCGGCTCGCAGGAGATCACCAACGGGCGATTCTGATGATGCCGACAGGCGCGGTCGATCGCCGACTGCAGGTTGTCCAGCCCCCGGCCGATCTCGCTCGCCAGCTCTTGCGCCTGCGGCGTCGGGTGCACCATGCGGCTGGTGCGCTGAAACAGCGCGAATCCCAGGGTCTGCTCGAATTCGCGCACCGCACGGCTGACGGCGCCGTCGGTGACGTTGAGTGATTTGGCGGCTTTCGACACGCTGCCGTACCGCACCGTAGCTTCGAAAGCCCGTAATACCGCTAGGTTAGGCAACCTTCGTTGACGCACTGTGCCCCCTTTTGATTGAGTTTTTGTCAATCATCGATACTACGCAAATCGTTTTTTATTGCCAGCCAAATCCGCCAAAGTGTGCATCACTTTCCACTTACGGATAACTGCGATGATTGCCATTCTCGCCGATGATCTTACCAGCGCGCTCGACGGCGCGGCTCCGTTCGCCGCACGCGGACTGAACGCCTGCGTCATGCTGCGCCTGCCCGATGCCGCGTTGCAGGGCGCGGAGATCGTCGCCTTCGATTTAGATTCCCGCTTCGTTTCGCCGGAGCAGGCGGAGCGGCGTTTTCGCCATGCCGCCGCCAGTGTGAAACCGGCGCGCCTCATCTACAAAACGATCGATTCCACGCTGCGCGGCAATCTGGGGCCGGAAACGCGCGGGGCGCTGACGGGCAGCGGGCGCCGTCTCGCCATCGTTGCGCCGGCCTTCCCGGATGCCGGCCGCACCACGGTGGGCGGCCGACAATACGTCGACGGCGTCGCGCTGGAGCAGACCGCCTTTGCATGCGATCCGAAGAACCCGATCGTCACCGGCTACGTCATGGAGCGCATGGCGGGGCTGGAGCCGACGCGTTTTCAGGTATTCGACGCCGCAGACAACGGCGAGTTGGATGAGGTCGTGAGGCGGATCGGCATTGCCGAACCGGTGGTGTGGGTGGGATCGCCGGGCCTGGCGGCGGCGCTGTCGCGTGCGTTGCCCCCTGAGGAGAACGCGCCGCCCGCTCAACCGCCGCTGAGAGCCAGCAAAGTGCTGGTGGCGATTGGCAGCCTGCATCCGGCGAATGACGTCCAGCTGGCAAGCCTGCGGCAGGCGGGCGCGGTGCTGGTCACGGTGCCTGAAGCGGCCGATCCCGAGGCGGTAGCGCAAGAGGTGCGAGCGGCGTTTGCGCGTGCCGATGTGGTTTGCCTGATTTCGCCCCGGGCGCGAGCGGGTGCGGCGGACCATGCCGCTGTGCTGGGCGCGGTCGTCAGCCGTTGCACGCCAGCCTTCGACGGGCTGGTGGCGACCGGCGGCGATACCGCGCGGCGCATCGTCGACGCTATGGCGGCCGGCTCATTGACGCTGTTCGGTGAGGTGGAACCCGGCGTGCCTTTCGGTTTGTTGAATCTGCCGGGCCGCAGGCTGCCGTTCGCCACCAAGGCGGGCGGTTTTGGCCGGGCCGGTACGTTGTTGAACTGCGTAACCCGGTTGCGCGCTGACCGAGAAGGAGAAGAACAATGACCCTTTCCACCTTGCCGCTGGCGATAACGATGGGCGATCCCGCCGGCATCGGGCCGGAGATCATCGCCAAACTGGCGGCCACAGAGCGGTTGAGCATGCCTTATGTGGTGATTGGCGATGCCGGTGCCCTGGCGCGCGCGGCGGCCAGTCTGGGGCTGACGCTGCCTATCCGCGAACTGCCCGCCTCGCTGGCGGGATGGGACGAAGCCTGGCGGCGAGGGGAGACCGCCGTCTATTCCGCCGGCGTTGCGCTGCCGGCGGACTTGCCCCTCGGCAGGCTCGATCAGCGCGCGGGGGCTGCGTCTTATGCCTGGGTGGTTGCCGCCATCGATCTGGCGCTGGCGGGGCGCATCGCCGGCATCGTCACTGCGCCGCTGAACAAGGAAGCGATGCGCCTGGCGGGGATCGATTATCCGGGGCACACCGAGATCCTGGCGGCGCGATCGGGCACCCAGGACTTCGCCATGATGCTGGCCAATGACGAGCTGCGGGTGATCCTGGTTTCCATTCACGTTTCGCTGCGGGACGCCATCGACGCGGCGACCGTGGAAAACGAGCTGCGCGCGTTTCATCTGGCGCAAACGGCCTGCCGGGCGTTGAGCATAGCGAAACCGCGCATTGCGGTGGCCGGCCTGAATCCGCACGCCGGTGAAAACGGCCTGTTCGGCCGCGAAGATCTTGACGTCATCGTGCCCGCCATCGCCCTGGCGCGGGAACAGGGGTTGGACGTCAGCGGCCCCTGGCCCGGCGATACCGTTTTCATGCGCGCCCGGCGCGGGGAGTTCGACATTGTGGTCGCCCAATATCACGACCAGGGCCTGATCCCGGTGAAATATCTCGGGGTGGATCACGGCGTTAACGTCACCGTCGGCCTGCCGTTTATCCGCACCTCGGTCGACCACGGTACGGCGTTCGATATTGCGGGCAGCGGACGGGCGGAACACGCCAGCCTGCTGTACGCCTTCCGGCAGGCGGAAAAAATGCTGCGCGCCCAATAACTCATATCACCTGAAGACAATAAGGAAACACCATGCACACACCCGAGTTTATTTTCATGCTGACGCACAACGACAGCACGGTGCCCGATGCGCAAGCGCGGCTGCCAGAAGTGCTGGCTGCCGGCGTGAAGCATATCGGCTTTAAGGATATCGGCCTGCCGCTGGATCAACTCAAACAGTTGGCGCAGGCGATCCACGCCGGCGGCGCCACCGCGTACCTGGAAGTGGTCAGCCTGGATGAGGAAAGCGAGATGAATTCGGCGCGCGCGGCGCTGGCGTTGGGCGTTGATGTATTGATGGGGGGAACGCGGCCGGAAAGCGTGCTGCCGATCATTCGTCAGTCTGGCCTTCGCTACTATCCGTTCGCCGGCCGCATCAGCGGCCACCCCAGCGTGCTGGAAGGTGACATTGAAGACATTGTCGCCAGCGCCCGCCAGCGCGCCGCTTTACCGGGCGTGACAGGGCTGGATCTGCTGGCCTACCGCTTCGCCGGCGACGTGCCGACGTTGATTCGACGGGTGTGCGATGCGGTCGACAAACCGGTTTATATCGCCGGCTCTATCGACCGCGAAGATCGCATCGCCGCCGTGGTGACGGGCAATGCGGTTGGCTTCACCGTCGGTACCGCGGCGCTGGACGGCGTGTTTCCCGCCGACAAGCCGGGGCTGACGGCGCAAATCAACGCCGTGAAATGCCTGATTGGCAATGTGATCCGCAAACTGTAACGCGTCGCCATCCGGTTCTTTCCACGGCGATGGGATGGTTATCTCATTCGTTGAATCATTAATTTGCATGGCTTCTCTTTTTTAATGCTCTTGCGAGCAGGCACGCCCTTGGGCGCTCGCCGACGTTTACCCGGCAACACAGCGTGATTGCCGCCAGATTCAATATATATAGAGGGAGTGAAAAATGATTAAAGGGTTAGGGAGTGCCGTTGTGGCGGTGAGCCTGTTGTTAACCGGCTGCGATACCTTCAGCCTGCTGCGCGATCAAAAGATCGCCGACGCTTTTCACGTCGGCGCCGACAAGCGCTCGGTCAGCCGGGATTTCGGCGCGCCGATCGCCACCCTGCCGACGCTGAACGGCCAGGGCGTATGCCACGACTACCACCACCGCTTGCCGAACGGCACCGTGACGCCGTTCTACGTTGGCTTCAGAAACAGCGACGGTAAAGTGGTGGCCTTCGGCCCAACCACCTGCGGGGAAGCGCAGGCCAACGGCAATCTGAACAGTGATGAACCTATCAAACAGCGGTTCTAAACGGGCGTTGCTGCGCCGGCCTGGGGTTTAAAGAACGTCACTTTAGGGAAACCGAACGCTTCGTGAGTGTTGTGCAGGCGTTAATCATTAACTGGCTCA
Organism: Serratia sp. LACPHL-BACT-2024-00286; assembly: GCF_043109535.1. Classification (NCBI taxonomy): domain Bacteria; kingdom Pseudomonadati; phylum Pseudomonadota; class Gammaproteobacteria; order Enterobacterales; family Yersiniaceae; genus Serratia; species Serratia sp. LACPHL-BACT-2024-00286. The sequence goes on along the minus strand of NZ_JBICNA010000005.1, from coordinate 307,935 downwards.
AATTCTTTCTTGTGACGTTAATTAAATTTGTCTTGTCGGCCGACAAACGGCCGAGGCGGCTGAGTCAGGCGTGGTGGACCTTTTTTTGCGGCGTTATTCGCCTTTTTGGGGGTGACGAGAGGGAAAATTATTCGCTGTTGCGGCTGCGGCCTCGGTCACCGATTTTCTGGCGAGTTTGGCTATGAACTGGCTTCGCACAAAGCGATAACGGGCAACAGACGGCTTTTTCAAGGCAACAAAAAACCCGATAATCTTGAACCTAAAAGGCGGGATTATCGGGCTCCACAAAATGGGGACATCAAAGAAAAGCAGTGGCACTAATTCAGACTGCGGTCCCCAACGAAAGTTCTGGCCGGCGACAAAAAAATCAAAATATCCTTATCGCCGAACCATCTCTCCCGCTAATCGATCAGCCGAGTATCCCCGGCCATAGCACCACGATGAGTGAACCCGCCAGCGTTAACAGCACGTTAGCGATGGCGTAGGTACCGGCATAGCCCAGCGCCGGGATATTACTGCGTGCGGTGTCGCTGATGATCTCCATCGCCGGTGCGCAGGTGCGGGCGCCCATAATGGCGCCGAACAGCAGGGCGCGGTTCATGCGCAACACGTAGGCGCCGAACAGGAAGCAGATAACCACCGGCACCAGGCTGACGATCAGCCCGGCGATCAGCATCTGGCCGCCGACCGCGCCCAGGCTGTGGCCGATGCCGGCGCCGGCGCTCAGGCCCACGCCCGCCATAAACACCATCAGGCCGAATTCTTTCACCATGTTCAGCGCGCCCTGCGGAATGTAGCCGAAGGTCGGGTGGTTGGCGCGCAGGAAGCCGAGCATGATGCCGGACATCAGCAGGCCGGCGGCGTTGCCGATGCCGAACGAGAAGTTACTGAACTGAATGGTGATCTGGCCGATCAGCAGGCCGATGATGAAGAAGGCGCAGAATGCCAGCAGGTCGGTCACCTGGCTGTGGATCGAGATAAAGCCAATCTTCTCCGCCACGCTCTTCACCCGGCGCGCGTCGCCGCTCACCTGCAGCACGTCGCCCTTGTTAAGCACGATGCTGTCGTCGATCGGCATTTCGATCTGGCTGCGGATCACGCGGTTGAGGAAGCAGCCGTGGTCGGTCAGCTTCAGCTGGCTCAGGCGCTTGTTCACCGCGTTGCTGTTCTTCACCACGATCTCTTCGGTGACGATGCGCATGTCGAGCAGATCGCGATCGAACACTTCCTTGCCGTTGCGGAAGCTCGGATCCAGCCGCGCGTGGGCGTCCGGGTAGCCGACCAGCGAGATCTCGTCGCCCACCTGCAGCACCGCGTCACCGTCCGGGTTGGCCAGAATGCCGTTGCGGCGGATGCGTTCGATGTAACAGCCGGTCTGGCGGTAGATGCCCAGTTCGCGCAGGTTCTTGCCGTCGGCCCAGGCCACCAGTTCGGGGCCGACGCGGTAGGCGCGGATCACCGGCAGGTAGACCTTGCGCTGGCTGTCGGTGTCCAGGCCGCGTTCGCGGGCGATCTGCTGGGCAGAGGTGGACAGGTCCTGGTGCTGCAGCTTCGGCAGGTAGCGCGCGCCGAAGATCAGGCTGACCAGACCGATCAGGTAGGTGAGGGCGTAGCCAAGGCTCAGATGATCCTGCGCCGCCAGCAGCGCCGGGCCGTTGACGATGGTGTTGCGCAGCGTGTCGCCGGCGCCCACCAGCACCGGCGTCGAGGTCATCGAGCCGGCCAGCATGCCGGCGGTCAGGCCGATGTCCCAGTGGAACAGTTTGCCGAGACCGATGGCGAGCACCATCGCCGAGCCGACCATCACCAGCGCCAGCATCAGGTAGTTTTTGCCGTCGCGAAAGAAAATCGAGAAAAAGTTGGGCCCGGCTTCCACGCCGACGCAGAAAATAAACAGCATAAAGCCGAGATTCAGCGCCTCGGTGTTAATGGCGAAGTGTTGCTGGCCGAGCAGCAGCGAAACCACCAAAACGCCAATGGAATTACCGAGTTGGACGGAGCCCAGACGGAGTTTACCGAGGCACAGCCCCAGTGCGAGTACCACGAACAGTAACAGAATGTAGTTACCGTTTAACAAACTAGCGACGTTTATGTTCACGGAGGATAACTTATTGTTTACCAGTAAGTGCTTGATATAGATAACTATAAGAGATAGATTCAGCCTTAAAACGACGTTATAAATCACCACCAGCGGAAGGCAAAGCGAACCATCGTTCGGCGGCGTTCATTCTAGACGCTATGACCGATGACAGCCAGCACAGAAAGCTGATTTCCTGCGCCGCCGTGCGCATTTAACTCTCTTTTGACCAAGGAAAAAATTCGGTTCAGCGTCACCGCGCGGGTGAGCGGGCCGATTTCTATTGATGCGGTAATTGGGCGGGGGAGAATTCGCATGACGAGTTATAGATATTGGCTGGGCATTCTCAGCTGTTTTCTGTTGTTCAGCCTGGTGTTTCTCGGCCAGCAAACCGGCCTGTTCGGCAGCACGGATCATGAGCACCACGGCGAAACCGGCCTGCTGCTGTTTGTGATCCCCGGTGCGATCGCCAGCTATCTGTCGAGCCGCAAGCGGCTGCTTTGCCCGCTGCTCGGCGCGCTGTATGCGCTGCCGCTGTGCCTGTTGATCCGCCATTTCTGGCTGACGCCGTCCTCTTCGTTCTGGCAGGAGCTGGCGTACGCCACCAGCGCGGTGTTCTGGTGCGTGTTCGGCGCGATGCTGATGCTGTTCGCCCTCGGCCTGTTGCAGACGCTGCAGCAGCTGCACCGGCGGCAGCGGCAATAAAAAAAGGCGCGTTAAGCGCCTTTTTTGTCTTTGTCGTTCAAAAACTTACTGGAACAGGTTCAGGTGTTCTTTGGCGTAAGCTTCGAAATCGGTGCAACCGCCGATGTGCTTCTCATCCAGGAAGATCTGCGGCACGGTTTCAACCGGTTTGCCGACGGTTTTTTCCAGATCGGCCTTGGTGATGCCTTCCGCGTGGATGTCAACGTAACGGAAGTTGAAATCGTCGCGTTCTTCAGTCAGTTTTTCCGCCAGTTCTTTAGCGCGGACACAATAAGGACAGCCAGGACGCCCGAAGATTACTGCAAACATGCAACGCTCCTTAATTGGATTTTCAATAAATTGTTCGCTACCGCAACGACATCCCGTCACCGAAAAAGTCATTACCTGCGTCAGATGGCGCCTACTATGCCCGTTGAGACGGCGAAAAAAAAGCAGGAATTACCTGTTAGTTTGATTCATGTAACCAATTAGTCTGCCGGGACTGTCGCCGCCGACGGGAATTCACTACACTGGAGGCAGACCTTCTGGAGAAGAAAAATATGCGTTCATTCGGTGACTTACCGCGTCCGGTGCTGGTGTTGGAAGGGCTGGGCATCGTGATGCTGGTGCTGGCCTACCTCAGCATTCACGGGCACCTGCAGCTGCCGGGCTGGCTGGCTTCGCAGCAGGCGGCGGTCGGCATGATTTTTCTCGGCGTGGCGCTGATGGTGCCGGCGGCGGCGTTTCTGGTGTGGCGCGTGGTGCAGGGCTTTGGGCCGCTGATGCGCGGCGGGTTGCCGCCGGAAAACGATCGCCGCAAACCGCAATCGAAAGATAATCAGGACAGCGATCCGCGCGCCTGAGCGCCGCGGCCGCTAACCCGCCTGCCGGGCAGGCGTTGGCCTTTGGGGTGACGAGTGAAAATTGCCATTCTTTCTCGCGACGGAACGCTCTACTCATGCAAGCGGCTGCGTGAAGCGGCGGAAGATCGCGGGCACAGCATCGATATCATCGATCCGCTCTCCTGCTACATGAACATCAATCCGGCGGCGCCGACCATTCATTATCGCGGCCGCCAACTGGAGCGTTACGATGCGGTGATCCCGCGCATCGGCTCCGCCATCACCTTTTATGGCACGGCGGTGCTGCGCCAGTTCGAGCTGCTCGGCAGCTACCCGTTAAACGAATCCGTGGCCATTACCCGCGCCCGCGACAAGCTGCGTTCGCTGCAGCTGCTGGCGCGGCAGGGCATCGATCTGCCGATTACCGGCTTTGCCCATTCGCCGGACGATACCGGCGATCTGATCGAACTGGTCGGCGGCGCGCCGTTGGTGGTCAAGCTGGTGGAAGGCACGCAGGGCATCGGCGTGGTGCTGGCGGAAACCCGCCAGGCGGCGGAAAGCGTGATCGACGCCTTTCGCGGGCTGAACGCCCATATCCTGGTGCAGGAGTACGTGCGTGAAGCGCAGGGGCGCGACGTGCGCTGTTTGGTGGTCGGCGGCCGGGTGGTGGCCGCCATCGAACGGCAGGCCAAGCCCGGCGAGTTTCGCTCCAACCTGCACCGCGGCGGCACCGCCCGCAAGGTGACCATCACCGCCAGGGAGCGGGCGATCGCGGTGAAAGCGGCCAGTACGCTGGGGTTGGACGTCGCCGGGGTGGATATCCTGCGCGCCGAGCGCGGCCCGCTGGTGATGGAGGTCAACGCGTCGCCGGGGCTGGAAGGGGTGGAAACCACCACCGGGCTGGACATCGCCGGCATGATGATCGAATACATCGAGCAGCGCGGCCGGCCAGGCTTTCGCCTGAAATCCGGCGGTTGACGGGCGGGCGGCGCGCTTTTCCCGCCGTGCAATATCTGAATTAGTGAATTAAGCCGCATTGATCGTGGCGTATCGGGTGAATATTCCGTAAGCTATGCGCCTTTTCGCGTATTGAATATTGTGAGGCTGGTTATTATGGATTCACTCATTGTCCCCGATTTGGCGCTGTTGCGGCGCTGGCTGGATCAGTCGGGCATCTCTTTCTTTGAGTGCGATTCCTGCCAGGCGCTGCACCTGCCGCACATGCAGAACTTCGACGGCGTGTTCGACGCCAAGATAGATCTGGTGGACAACGTCATTCTGTTTTCCGCGTTGGCCGAGGTGAAGCCGACCGCGCTGATCCCGTTGGTGGCGGACCTGAGCCAGATCAACGCCAGTTCGCTGACCATCAAGGCGTTCGTCGACATTCAGGACGACAACCTGCCGAAGCTGATCGTCTGCCAGTCGTTGAGCGTGGCGGTCGGCATCACCTACGAGCAGTTTACCCACTTCATGCAGCAGGGCGAAGAGCAGGTCTCGATGGTGATCCTCGAGGCGCGGGCGAACGATCTGCTGTTTATGGGTGATGAAGAAGAGATCCCCGCTGGCGCCGTGCGTCAGCCGATGCTGCACTGATCCTCGTCGTACCTTAAGCATGCCGTCGCTCCGGCGGCATGCTGCCGTTATTCCCCTCCGCAATAAAATATTCTGCACTTTGGCCTTTGCCGCCCGATCTTTCTCGCCTTTTGTGCCGTTAATGGCGTATCACATAGAGAAAAACTGCATAAAAAATCGATAAAAGGCGTTTTTTACCCTGGGGGCTGGCGGGTTGCGATGGCAGCGGCTATGCTGCTGATTCTGCAAAGGGCTTGCGATTTCCCTTGTGGCCACGCGAGCAGGGCAGTGAAAAAAGGCGCATGCAATCATATGCATAGCCATTCAGTTCGCGGTTGCAACGATTGCGCTCGATCAGGAAAGGTTTTGTATCGCTGCAGATACAAGTTCAATTCTATGATTCACCCTGTTTTGGAGGAAGTTACGGATGGTCACCCAACGTAAAAAGTGGTTATCGGGTGTGGTTGCCGGCCTGTTGATGGCCGCGTCCGTCACGGCGTCAGCCGAAGAGAAAACGCTGCACGTGTATAACTGGTCCGACTATATCGCGCCGGATACCCTGGCCAAATTCCAGAAAGAAACCGGCATCAAGGTGGTGTACGACGTCTTTGACTCCAACGAAGTGTTGGAAGGCAAATTGATGGCGGGCAGCACCGGTTATGATCTGGTGGTTCCTTCATCCAACTTCCTCGAGCGCCAGTCGCAGGCCGGCATCTTCGAGCCGCTCGACAAGAGCAAGATGCCCAACTACAAGAATCTCGATCCCGAGATGCTGAAGCTGGTGGCGCACAATGACAAGGACAACAAATACGGCATCCCTTACCTGATGGTGACCACCGGCATCGGCTACAATGTCGACAAGGTGAAGGCGGCATTGGGTAAAGACGCGCCGGTCGACAGCTGGGATCTGATCCTCAAGCCGGAAAACCTCGAGAAGCTGAAAAGCTGCGGCGTCTCCTTCCTCGATGCGCCGAGCGAGGTCTACGCCACCGTGCTGCACTACCTGGGCAAAGATCCCAACAGCACCAACGCGGCGGACTATACCGGCGCGGCTAACGATCTGCTGCTGAAGCTGCGGCCGAACATCCGTTACTTCCACTCGTCTCAATACATCAACGATCTGGCGAACGGTGATATCTGCGTGGCGATCGGCTGGTCCGGCGACGTGATGCAGGCGGCCAATCGCGCCAAAGAGGCGAAGAACGGCGTGAACGTGGCCTACGCGATCCCGAAAGAAGGGGCGCTGACCTACTTTGACATGTTCGCCATGCCGGCAGACGCCAAGAACAAAGACGCCGCCTACCAGTTCCTGAACTTCCTGATGAAACCTGACGTGATGGCGGGCATCAGCAACTATGTCTATTACGCCAATGCGGTGAAGGACTCCACGCCGCTGGTGAACGCTGAGGTGCGCAATAACCCGAACGTCTATCCGCCGGCCGATCTGCGCGCCAAGCTGTTCACGCTTAACGTACAGTCGCCGAAGCTGGACCGTGTCATTACCCGCGCATGGACTAAAGTTAAAAGCGGGAAGTGATGATGGGGGGATATCCCCCTATCGTCGGTAAACCGGCAGGCGGGCGCTCCCCGCCTGCATTGCCGTTTTGGGCCACGGCGCTCGCCGTGGTTTTGTGCCGCTTTACGCCGGAGAGCACCCCGATTGAACGACGCCATCCCTCGTCCTCAAGCCAAGTCGCAGAAGGTTTTCACCCCTCTGCTGGAAATCCGTAACCTCACCAAAACCTTCGACGGGCAGAACGCGGTCGAAGACGTCAGCCTTACCATCTACAAGGGCGAGATCTTTGCGCTGCTCGGCCCGTCCGGCTGCGGTAAGTCCACCTTGCTGCGCATGCTGGCCGGTTTCGAGCAGCCCTCGGAAGGGCAGATCGTGCTCGATGGGCAGGATATGTCGCACGTGCCGCCGTACCAGCGGCCGATCAACATGATGTTTCAGTCCTACGCGCTGTTCCCGCACATGACGGTGGAGCAGAACATCGCCTTTGGCCTGAAACAGGACAAAATGCCACGGGCGGCGATCGCCGAGCGGGTGGCGGAAATGCTGGCGCTGGTGCACATGCAAGAGTACGCCAAACGCAAGCCGCACCAGCTTTCCGGCGGCCAGCGGCAGCGGGTGGCGCTGGCGCGCAGCCTGGCCAAGCGGCCGAAGCTGCTGCTGCTGGATGAGCCGATGGGCGCGCTGGACAAGAAACTGCGCGATCGCATGCAGTTGGAAGTGACCGACATTCTCGAGCGCGTCGGCGTCACCTGCGTGATGGTGACGCACGATCAGGAGGAGGCGATGACCATGGCGGGGCGCATCGCCATCATGAACCGCGGCAAGTTCGTGCAGATCGGCGAGCCGGAAGAGATCTACGAGCATCCGAACAGCCGCTTCAGCGCCGAATTTATCGGCTCGGTCAACGTCTTCGACTGCGTATTGCAAGAGCGCCACGACGATGCGCTGATCCTGCAAAGCCCCGGGTTGCGCCATGCGATCAAAGTCGATCCGGACGCCTCTGTGGTGGACGGCGTGCCGATCCAGGTGGCGCTGCGGCCGGAAAAGATCCTGCTGTGCGAACAGGTGCCGGAAGACGGCTGCAACTTCGCGGTGGGAGAAGTGGCGCATATTTCCTACCTGGGCGATCTGTCCATTTATCACGTGAAGCTGCACAGCGGGCAGATTATCAGCGCCCAGCTGCAAAACGGCCACCGTTTCCGCAAGGGGATGCCGACCTGGGGCGATGAAGTGCGTCTGTGCTGGGAAACCGACAGCTGCGTAGTGTTGACGGTGTAGTGGAGCCGGTGAGGAGTAACCCGTATGACCCTGCTTTCTGAACGCACGCCGGAACCGCCGGCCAAAACGCCCGGCACCCTCAAGGCGCTGTTCCACCGCCTGCTGATGGCTCACGGCCGCAAGCTGGTGATCGCGCTGCCGTATTTATGGCTGACGCTGCTGTTCATGCTGCCGTTCCTGATCGTGTTCAAGATCAGCCTGGCGGAGCTGGCGCTGGCGGTGCCGCCTTACACCGAGCTGATGAGCTGGGTGGACGGCAAGCTGAACATCGCGCTCAACTTCGCCAACTACCTGCAGCTGACCGACGATCCGCTGTATATCGACGCCTACCTGCAGTCGCTGCGCGTGGCGGCGGTCTCGACGCTGTGCTGCCTGATCATCGGTTATCCGCTGGCCTGGGCGGTGGCTCACAGCAAGGCATCAACCCGCAACATTCTGCTGCTGCTGGTGATCCTGCCTTCCTGGACCTCGTTCCTGATCCGCGTCTATGCCTGGATGGGCATTCTGAAAAACAACGGCATTCTTAATAACTTCCTGATGTGGCTGGGTGTCATCGATCAGCCGCTGGTGATCCTGCACACCAACCTGGCGGTGTATATCGGCATCGTTTATTCCTATCTGCCGTTTATGGTGCTGCCGATCTACACGGCGCTGATCCGGCTGGATTACTCGCTGGTGGAGGCGTCGCTGGATCTGGGCGCCCGGCCGCTGAAAACTTTCTTCAGCGTGATCGTGCCGCTGACGCGCGGCGGTATCATCCTTCAGCGTGATCGTGCCGCTGACGCGCGGCGGTATCATCGCCGGTTCGATGCTGGTGTTCATTCCGGCGGTGGGGGAGTTCGTGATCCCGGAACTGCTCGGTGGACCGGACAGCATCATGATCGGCCGCGTGCTGTGGCAGGAGTTCTTCAATAACCGCGACTGGCCGGTAGCTTCGGCGGTCGCCACCATCATGCTGCTGTTGCTGATCGTGCCAATTTTGTGGTTCCACAAACACCAGAACAAGGAAATGGGGGGGCAGGCATGAACAACTTGCCGGTAGTGCGTTCACCGTGGCGCATCGCCATCCTGACGATCGGCTTTACCTTCCTGTATGCGCCGATGCTGATGCTGGTGATCTACTCCTTCAACAGCTCCAAGCTGGTGACGGTGTGGGCCGGCTGGTCCACGCGCTGGTATACCGAACTGTTCCACGACTCGGCGATGATCAGCGCGGTGGGGCTCAGCCTGACCATCGCCGCCGCTTCCGCCACCGCCGCGGTGGTACTGGGGGCCATCGCCGCCGTGGTGATGGTGCGCTTCGGCCGCTTTCGCGGTTCGACCGGCTTCGCGTTTATGCTGACTGCGCCGCTGGTGATGCCGGACGTGATCACCGGCCTGTCGCTGCTGCTGCTGTTCGTGGCGATGGGGCACGCCTTCGGCTGGCCGTCGGAGCGCGGCATGTTCACCATCTGGCTGGCGCATGTCACCTTCTGTACCGCTTACGTGGCGGTGGTGATCAGCTCGCGCCTGCGCGAGGTGGATCGCTCAATTGAAGAGGCGGCGATGGACTTGGGGGCGCCGCCGCTGAAGGTGTTCTTCGTCATCACCTTGCCGATGATCGCGCCGGCGCTGATCTCCGGCTGGATGCTGGCGTTCACCCTGTCGCTGGACGACCTGGTGATCGCCAGCTTCGTCTCCGGCCCGGGCGCTACCACGCTGCCGATGCTGGTGTTCTCCAGCGTGCGCATGGGGGTGAATCCGGAAATTAACGCGTTGGCCAGCCTGATCCTGCTGGTGGTGGGCATTCTCGGCCTGATCGCCTGGTGGTTTATGGCGCGCTCGGAAAAACAACGATCGCGCGAATTGCAGCGGGCGGCCCGTAGCTGAATCGTAACAAACCTGCTATTTTTGCAATCAATAAGTATTGCAACTAACTACCTGACTTTAAATGCGCCACCTGTATAGGTGGCGCGTCGTAGCGGAATACGGATATGTCAGACATGCTGAAAAGCGGGCAGGGAATGGGATCGACTTCGGATGCGCCGGTGCCGGTGATGGTGGCGGGTACCGCCATGGTCGCGATCAAATGTATCAGCGTGGTGCTGCTGCTGGGCGAGCTGGGCGTCGACGGCGCGCAGGAGTTCGTCAACACCAGCGCGCAGGCGTGGGATTCTACCTTTATCTTTCTGGCCGGCCTGCTGCTGCTGTGTCTGCAAATCAGCTGCGGCTTTGCCGTGATGCGCGGCCGCAACTGGGGGCGCTGGGGGTATGTAGCCTGCCAGTGCATCGTGGTGCTTTACCTGCTGTTGGCCACCATCGGCAGCGTCTTCCCCGAGGTGTTCACCGTGGAAGGCGAAACCAGTGGCCAAATCCTGCACGTTCTGATCCTGCAAAAGATCCCCGACGCGGTGATCCTGGCGTTGCTGTTTGTTCCCACCGCCAGCCGCCGTTTCTTCGCCGCGCGCAAGTGAGATTTTAGGCGCGCGGAGTGGTAAACTCTGCGCCCTTGATTCGTCATCCTGAACTTCACGGTAATCTTCATGCATTGCGCTTTGTATACGGCGGGCACCTGTCGTTCCTGTCAGTGGCTGGAAAAGCCCTATCCGCAGCAACTGGCCGACAAACAGCATCACCTGCACTCGCTGCTGGCCGGTCGCGACGTCGCGCAGTGGCTGCAGCCGGTGGCGGGGGAACTGAGCGCATTTCGCAATAAAGCCAAGATGGTGGTCAGCGGCAGCGTGGAGCGCCCGCTGCTCGGCATGCTGCACCGCGACGGCACGCCGGCCGATCTGAGCGACTGCCCGCTGTACCCTGCCGGTTTTGCGCCGATGTTCGCGGTGCTGAAAAGCTTTATCGCCCGCGCGGGCCTGACGCCGTACAACGTGGCACGCAAACGCGGCGAGCTGAAGTACCTGCTGCTGACCGAAAGCACGCTCGACGGCGGCGTGATGCTGCGCTTCGTGCTGCGCTCGGAAACCAAGCTGGCGCACCTGCGCGCCGCGCTGCCGTGGCTGCAGCAGCAGTTGCCGCAGCTCAAGGTGATCTCCGCCAATATTCAGCCGGTGCACATGGCGATCATGGAAGGGGAGCGCGAGATTGCGCTGACCGAACAGCAGGCGCTGGAGGAACGGTTCAATCAGGTGCCGCTGTTCATCCGCCCGCAAAGCTTCTTCCAGACCAACCCGCAGGTGGCCGCCGATCTGTATGCCACCGCCCGCGACTGGGTGCGCGCGCTGGGTATCGACAGCATGTGGGATCTGTTCTGCGGCGTCGGCGGTTTCGGCCTGCACTGCGCGCAGCCGCAAACGCGGCTGACCGGCATCGAAATCAGCGCAGAAGCGATCGCCTGCGCGCGCCAGTCGGCGCAGCGGTTAGGGTTGTTGCACGTAGATTTTCAGGCGCTCGATTCCACCCGTTTCGCCACCGCCGAAGGCCAGGTGCCGCAGCTGGTGCTGGTCAACCCGCCGCGGCGCGGCATCGGCCAGGCGCTGTGCGACTACCTGAGCCGGATGGCGCCGGGCTATATTCTCTATTCCAGCTGCAACGCCGAGAGCATGGCGAAAGATATCGAAATGTTGTCGGGGTACCGCATCGAACGGGTGCAGCTGTTCGACATGTTCCCGCATACCGCGCACTACGAAGTGCTGACGCTGTTGGTGCGGCGTTAAAGGCGCTTTTTGGCAGCCGTATAAGCCGCTGAATGTTCGCGTTTGCCCACAGACAGGACCAGAACCACGATCTCCGTTTCCATGACGCGATACACCAAACGAAAGCCTGATGCTCTGAGTTTGATTTTGTAGCAATCGGGCAAACCGGCGAGTTTGTTGGCGGGGACGTGGGGATTAACCAATACCGATACCAGCTTTTTTTTGAACTGTTCCCGGATCACCGGGGACAGTTTTTTAAATTCCTTCAGCGCATGTTCTTCGAATTCAAGCTTATAAGTCATCCAAATTGACCTTAATGCGTTTGCCGTTCATCCGTGAACGAACGATTTCAGCGAGTTCGATATCTTCCAGGTACTCCGCGATAGCCTCCCAGGTTTCCGGTGAGACGTAATATCCCGAAATCTTACCGTTGGTCAGGACGGCGACCGGCTGCCCTTGTGCCTCTTTAAGGGCGGCGTTGGGCGATTTCTTAAAATCGCTGATGCTGACTGCGGAATCGGCAAGAATGGGTTGAACCGTCATGATGTTATCCTTGATGCTAAATTCAGTATCAAATTTAGCACTAACCGGATGGGGTGGCAATCGGATGGAGCCGCCAAAGGATGGCGGCTCCACATGCGAACTTACTGCGGGAACCACTTGTCGTTGATGGCCTTGTAGGTGCCGTCGGCCTTGATGGCGTCCAGCGCGGCGTTCAGCTTGGCCAGCAGCGCCTGGTTGTCCGGGCGCACAGCGATGCCGAGACCGGTGCCGAAGTATTGCGCATCGGTGATGTGCTCGCCGACCGGCGCCAGCTGCGGGTTGGTTTTCAGCCACTCGTTCACCACGGCGGTGTCGCCGAACACGCCGTCGATACGGCCGTTTTTCAGCTCCAGAATGGCGTTTTGGTAGCTGTCGTAAGAGACGGTGTTAATCTCCGGGTGCTTGTCCTGCATGTATTTCTGGTGGGTGGTGCCGTTCTCCATGCCGAGTTTTTTGCCTTTCAGATCCGCCAGCGAGCTGAACTTGCCTTTTTGCGCGATCACGATCGCCGAGTTGGCGTAGTAAGGCTGGGTGAAGGCGACCTGTTTGCTGCGCTCCGGCGTGATATCCATACCGGAAATCACCGCATCGTATTTCTTGAATTTCAGCGCGGCGATCAGGCTGTCGAACGCCTGGTTGGTGAAGGTGCACTGCGCCTGCATCTGCTTGCACAGCGCGTTGGCCAGATCGATATCGAAGCCGACGATCTGGTTATTGGCGTCGAGCGATTCGAACGGCGGGTAGGTGGCGGAGGCGGCGAAGCGGATGGTCTCGGCCGCGGTGGCGTTAAAGGTGATTCCGGCCAACATCGTCGCGGCAAGCAGCAGTTTTTTCATGCGTAGAGCTCCTGTCTGGATCCTGAAAGTGATTTTTCGCTATCGTTTGTTTTTACTGGTAATCGCCAGAGGTTTTTGCGAGGACACCTGCTGATAACCCTGCCATCGAGTGAATTAAAATGCAATGAAAATGATTAAATATTGCCTTGGAGATAAAAAAAGCCCCGCACGACGGCGGGGCTCATGAGGGGAGGCGGCCTCAGTTGCGGCGCTCAAACGCCAGCGCGCGGCGCTCCACCAGCCGCATCAGCAGCGTCAGCAGGCCGTTGACGCACAGGTACACCAGGCCTGCGGCGCCAAACACCATGACGTCGTAAGTGCGGCCGTACATCAGCTGGCTGTAGCCCATCACTTCCATCAGCGTAATGGTGTAAGCCAGCGAGGTGCTTTTGAACACCAGCACCACTTCGTTGGAGTAAGACGACAGCGCGCGCTTGAAGGCGAACGGCAGCAGGATGCGCAGCGTCTGCCGGCGCGACATGCCCAGCGCTTCGCACGACTGCCATTGCCCGGCGGGAATGGCGCGCACCGCGCCGTAGAACAGTTGCGTGGTGTAGGCCGCGCTGTTCAGCGCCAGCGCTATCATCGCGCACAGCCAGGGCTGCGACAGCAGATTCCACAGCCACGGGTAGTCGCGGATCGCCGGGAACTGGCCGGGGCCGTAGTAGATCAGGAAGATCTGCACCAGCAACGGCGTGCCGGTGAACAGCGTCACGTAGATCTTGACCAGCGGCGTCAGGATAGGCGTTTTCAGCGTCAGGATCACCGTCAGCAGCAGCGACAGCACCAGCGCGACGATCAGCGCGGCGACGGTCAGCGTCAGGCTGGTGTGCAACCCTTTGAGGATTTCCGGCAAATACTCAATCATCAGACCGGCCCCCGCTCAAAGCGCGTGGCGCGCAGCTCAATGCGTTTGATGACGTATTGGCTGAACAGCGTCACCAGCAGGTAGATGGCCGCCGCGATCACATACCAGGTAAAAGGCTCCTGGGTGCGGGTGGCGATGCTCTTGGTTTGCAGCATCAGATCGTTCACGCTGATCAGCGACACCAGCGCGGTGTCTTTCAGCAGCACCAGCCACTGGTTGCCGAGGCCGGGCAGGGCGTGGCGCCACATCTGCGGCATGATCAGGCGAAAGAAGATCGCCGCCTTGCCGAGCCCCAGCGCCTGGCCGGACTCCCACTGCCCCTGCGGCACCGCTTTCAGCGCGCCGCGCAGCGTCTGCGAGGCGTAGGCGGAATAGAGCAGGGCCAGAGCGATCACCCCGCACAGGAACGGGCTGACTTCGAAATTGTCGATCGCCAGCTGAATCGGCAGCTGGAACAGACCGAGGTTGAGGGTAAAGCCGTCGGAGAGCATCAGCAGCAGCTGCGACGAACCGAAATAGATAAACAGCACCACCAGGATTTCCGGCAGGCCGCGCAGCACGGTCACCCAGGCGGTGCCGAGCCAGCTGACCGCTTTCCAGCGGGACGATTCCCATACGGCGAACAGCATCGCCAGAATCAGCCCGAGGATCAGGGCGCAAACGGCAAGGCCGACGGTCATGCCGGCGGCGCTTGCTAAAGGTTGAAATTCATTCATCGGGGCGTATTACTGCTGGAACCATTTTTTGTAGATGGTTTCATAGGTCCCATCCTGCTTGATCTTGTCCAGAGCGGCGTTGAACTTGCCCTGCAGCTCGGTGTTCTTCTGGCGTACCGCGATGCCGAGGCCGGTGCCGAAGTAGTCTTTATCCGTGACTTTGGCGCCCACTGCCGCCAGCGCGTCATTCTGCTTCAGCCACTCGTTAACCACCGCGGTATCGCCGAACACCGCATCAACGCGGCCGTTCTTCAGATCCAAAATGGCGTTCTGGTAGCTGTCGTAAGGCACGGTGGTGATTTCCGGGTGCTTGTCGGTCAGGTATTTCTGGTGAGTGGTGCCGTTTTGCACACCCACTTTCTTGCCTTTCAGCGCCGCCACGTCGGCGATTTTGCCTTTCTGCGCGATGAACAGCGCCGAATTATCGTAGTACGGCTTGGTGAACAGCACCTGCTTTTCACGTTCCGGCGTAATGTCCATGCCGGCCATCACCGCATCGAAACGCTTGAATTTAAGGCTTGGGATCAGGCTGTCGAACGCCTGGTTGGTGAAGGTGCACTCGGCCTGCATCTCTTTGCACAGCGCGTTGGCCAGATCGACATCAAAACCCTGAATCTTGTTGCCGGCGTCAATAAATTCAAATGGAGGATAGGAGGCTTCGGTAGCGAAACGGATGGTTTCGGCTGCGGAGGCGGAAACGCTGATGCCGGCCAGAACGGCGGCGATTATTAGTTTTTTCATCGCAAACTCCCCAAATTACAGCAAGTTAATTGTTAGTGTGATAAGTAGTTGGCAAACTCGGTGGTCCGCGGCTGCGTGAAGTGGCTGCTGTCGCCTTGCTCCACCACGTGGCCGTTTTCCATGTACACCACGCGGCTGGCGGTCTTGCGCGCCACTTCCACTTCGTGGGTGACGATCACCTGCGTGATGCCGGTGCCGGCCAGTTCGCGAATGATGCTGACGATCTGAGCGGTGATTTCCGGATCCAGCGCCGCGGTCGGTTCATCGAACAGCAGCACCTGCGGTTCCATCATCAGGGCGCGGGCGATTGCCACGCGCTGCTGCTGGCCGCCGGAAAGGTGCAGCGGGAAGCGATCGGCGAAGTCGGTCAGGCGCAGGCGCTTGAGCAGCTTGTCGGCGCGCTCCATCGCCTGAGCCTTGGTCAGACCCAGCACGCGGCAAGGCGCTTCGATCAGGTTCTGAACCACGGTGAGGTGAGGCCACAGGTTGTATTGCTGGAACACCATGCCGACATTTTGACGCAGTTCGCGAATGGCTTTCTCGCCAGGCGCCTGCTTGAAGTCGAATTGGTTGCCGGCGATCTGCAGTTGGCCCGAACGCGGCATTTCCAGCAGGTTCAGCACCCGCAGCAATGAACTTTTCCCGGCGCCGCTTGGGCCAAGCAGCACCAGGGTTTCCCCGGCTGGACAATCCAGCGTGATGTCAAACAGCGCCTGGTGAGCGCCGTAATAGCAATTGATACCGTTAAGTTGAATACTCATGCGCCAGAATTGAATAGACATTGATGCCGCAAATGTTAACTTCCACAGAATACTTATGCAATATTTGTGCGTTAAAATTTATGAGTGTGCGGCGGGACAGTAAAAGATTAGCACAAGATACCGCGACTCAAGCCGAGGGAGGGGATTTGTGGTGCAGGCTGTGAGATCGGTAGCGAAATTTTTTCTATTGGACGAAATCTGAGCGGCAGGCGGGGGGCGGGGATGGCCGACGCGGCAAACCCGCGTCGGCCTGGGGATCGCGGGTTACTGGTTTTCCAACACCTGGCGCACGCTGCCGTTGGTGGCATGCGCTGGAACATTCAGGTAGCGAATATCATCAACCACCCAGCAGGTGCCTTCGCGCACCATCAGCACTTCGTCCTGCCAGTTCACGGTGCTGTTGGCGTCTTTTTGGTAGCTCAAGTCGACGCGCAGCGGGATGTTTTTCGCATCGGTGTTAGGAATGGTCGAGGCGCTGGCGACGGACGCGCTGCTTGGCCCCTGCGCATTGCCGGAGAACAAGTCGCCGGTGATCCGATGCTTGCCTAGGTTCTGGGCGGCGCTGACCAGATCCTGATACAGCACTTTGCTCAGGTAAGGCTGCAGCTGCGCCAGGCGGTTACTGTCCGGCAGGCCGGCGCCCTGCTGGATGCGCAGGTCATAGAACTTTTGCGCGACCGTATCCGGGCCGCCTTCCACACAGCTGCCGCTGCGGGTGCCGATATCCTTGTATGCCGGTTCCACCGTGGTACAGGCACTCAGCAACAGCGCTAAGGGTAAAACAGCCGCAATCGTTTTTGTTTTCATCTTATTACCTTATGTGAAAGTCTCTACCATGAAGACCGATAGCTTACAGTATAAATGCGTTTTTTGGCCTTGCATTCGTACTGCGTGCCATTGATTAAGCGAACATAACGCTAATCTTCTGGTCATAGATACGTTGAATTAATCAAACAAGGAATTCTGATGCAGCTTTCAACTACCCCGACCCTGGAAGGGTTCACCATCACCGAATACTGCGGCGTGGTCACCGGCGAAGCGATCCTCGGCGCCAACATCTTTCGTGATTTCTTCGCCGGCGTGCGCGATATCGTCGGCGGCCGCTCGGGCGCTTATGAGAAAGAGCTGCGCAAGGCGCGCTTGATCGCGTTCGAAGAGCTGGAAGATCAGGCGAAAGAGCTGGGCGCCAACGCGGTGGTCGGCATCGATATCGATTATGAAACCGTTGGCAAAGACGGCAGCATGCTGATGGTGACCGTCAGCGGCACCGCGGTGAAAGCCAGCCGCTAATCCCACTCCCCAACGCCCTGGCGCGTCCGGGGCGTTTTACTTTGTCCGACGGTGGCTTCCGTGGCGATTATTGATTAACGTTAACGCTATATCAGGTCATCACATCACAGGGAGGATAAGTGAAAATTTGGCCAGGGATCATCGCCGCCGCGCTGCTGGCGGGATGCCAAAATCCGCAGCAGGACACGCTCGTCGATCGCGGCGCTTACCAGCTCGAAACCCTGCATCAGGCGCAGGGCGCGGATCAACGCATCCGCTTTCTGGTGATGCACTACACGGCGGAAGACTTCCACTCATCGCTGAAAACGCTGACCGACGAACACGTCAGCGCGCATTATCTGCTGCCGGCGCATCCGCAGCGCGAACACGGTAAACCGACGGTGTTCCGCCTGGTGCCGGAAGCGATGCGCGCCTGGCATGCCGGCGCCAGCGCCTGGCGCGGCCGCAGCAACCTCAATGACACCTCGATCGGCATCGAAATCGTCAACAAGGGCTTCACCCGCAGCATGCTGTTCACCCACTGGCAGCCCTATACGGCGGAGCAGATCGCCGTGCTGATCCCGCTGAGCCGCGACATCATCCAACGCTATGGCATCCAGCCGCAGGACGTGGTGGGGCACAGCGACATCGCGCCGCAGCGCAAACAGGATCCCGGCCCGCTGTTCCCCTGGCGGCAGCTGGCCCAGGCCGGCATCGGCGCCTGGCCGGACGAACGCGACGTGCAGCGTTTGCTGGCGGGGCGCGATCGCCATGCGCCGGTACCGATGGCGCCGCTGCTCGAAAAGCTGGCGCGTTACGGCTACGCGATCGACCCGTCGTGGAATGCGCGGCAGCAGCGCAATGTGCTGGCGGCGTTTCAGATGCACTTCCGGCCCGACGATGTGCGCGGCGAACCGGATGCGGAGAGTGAAGCGATTGTCGATGCGCTGCTGGTGAAGTACGGCGCGGCGCGTTGATTACAGGCCGTGCAGCTTGCCGTGATCTTTCAGCCAGCGGGCGGTGCGCGCGATGCCTTCTTCCAGCGAGACGATCGGCTGATAGCCCAGCTCTTGCTGTGCGCGGGTGGTATCGAGCGTGAGGTCGAAATTGAGTTTGGCGACGCCGTAGTGGGTCAGCACCGGCTCCTTTTCGCTTTTGCTGCCGAGGCGCTCCATGCCGCGGGCCATCATGTCGAGCATCGGATAGGGGACGGAGCGGATATGGCACTTCATGCCCAAATCGTCGATCAGCTGCTGCACCACGGTGCGAAGCGGGCGCGGCTGCTGGTTGGTGATGTTGTAGGCGCGGCCGGACGGCGTATCTTCTTTTAGCGTCGCCAGCCACATGGCGTGCACCGCATTCTCCAGGTACGTCATGTCCACCATCGCCGCGCCGCCGCGCGGCAGCAGCAGGTTGCCGTAGCGTTTGATCATCTGCAGCAGCCGCGGCAGCATCACCTTGTCGTGCGGCCCGAACAATCCCTGCGGGCGCAGAATGGTGAAATGGGTCTGCGGATTGGACAGCGCCAGCTGCTGGATCACCTGCTCGCCGGCGGCCTTGCTGCGCGCGAACTCGTTGGCGTAGCGCTGCGGGCGAAAGTCTTCGGTCACGTTGCGGTGATGGTGGTAATCGAAATAGATCGCCGGGGAAGAGATGTGAATGAACTGCGCCACGCCGTAGGCCGCCGCCCATTCGCCGAGGCGGCGGGTGGCGCGGACGTTGGCCAGTTCGAAGGCCTCTTCGGTGCCCCAGGGCGAGGTGAAGCTGGAGCAGTGCCACAGCACGTCGACGTCCGTCAGCATCGCCTTGGCCTGCGAAGAGATCAGATTGGTGAGATCGGCATGAATGAACTCCGCGCCCATTTTTTCCAGCAGGCCGCCCATCGCCTGGTTGCGGCCGGTGGCGCGCACTTTGATGCCCTGACGGCGCAGATATTCGACGGCGTTACGGCCTAACCCACTGGTGGCACCGGTGACCAATACCTTCATAACGGACTCTATTCTCACCCAAAATCGGAATACCGGCGGGCGCTTGCGGCGCTCCCAGCAAATAAGATGCCATTCTTCCGTGATTTCGTGCGCTATGCAATCGGAAAGCCCCGAAGCACAGCGGCAAACTGTGCGGTTGATCGACAAATGAACGGCGTTCAGCGCCGTTGGCGGTCCAGGCCCTCGGCAAGTTCGGCGATGCGCTTCGCCATGCCGCGGAAAATGAACAGATGCGCGGGCATCATGGCGAACCAATACAGCAGCCCGCTAAAGCCGGCCGGATGCCACCAGGCGCGCACGTCCAGCGTGCGGCGATCGCCGTGATCGGTAATGGTGAAGCTCAGCCGCCCCAGCCCTGGCGCCTTCATGCCGAACAGCAGCGCCAGTTGCCGCAGCGGTTTCAGCGTGATGACTTTCCAGCCGTCGATCTTGTCGCCCAGCGCCAGGCTCGCGCGCGCCGGGCGGCCATAGGCCACGCCGTTGCCGATCATGTCGTCCATGCGGGCGCGGATCCGCCACAGAATATTGGCGTAGAAATAGCCTTCTTCGCCCCCCAACTGCTGCACCGTTTGCCATAGGGCCTCGCGGGTGGCGGTGGTGTCCAGCGAACAACCGGCCTGTTTCGGATAGTAACCGTAGCCGGGGCGCCAGCGGGCCCGCGCCGCCGGATCGTAGCCCCAGTCGGCGGAATCGACCACCTCCTGTTCGCGCTGCAGCGTGGTGGCGACCGCCTGATCGAAGGTGTGCAGCCGCTGCGGGATCAGCGCCTGCAGCGGCCGGCCGTCGGCGGGCAGATCGTGCTTTAGCCCCTGGATCAGCGCGCGGGCGATCGGCGTCGGCACCGAGGTGATCAGGCTGATGAACCACACCGAAATCAGCCGCGTCGGCAAGGGGATCGGGATCAGCCAGCGCCGCTTGCCGCTGAGGGCGATAAAGCGTTTGAACATATCCTGATAGCTGAGGTACTCCGGCCCGGCAATGTCGAAGATGCGGTGTTCCTGCGCCGGGTGCGCCAGCAGATCGGCCAGATAAACCAGCAGGTTCTCCAGCGCCACCGGCGACGACTTGGAGCGCACCCAGCGCGGCGGCGTCAGCACCGGCAGGTTATAGACCATGTCGCGCATCACTTCGAACGCCGCCGAGCCGGGGCCGACGATGATGCCGGCGCGCAGTTCGGTCACCGGCACGCCGCTCTGGCGCAAAATTTCGCCGGTCAGGCGGCGGGCCGCCAGGTGGGGCGAACTGTCGTCGTTCGGCTGCAGCGCGCCGAGAAAGATCACCTGTTTGACGCCGGCATTGCGCAGCGCGTCGCGCAGGTTTTCCGCTGCCTGGCGCTCCTTCTCGATAAAATCGTCGCCGTCGCCCATTGCGTGCACCAGATAGTAAAGCGTATCTGTCTCCCACAGCGCCGCGCTCAGGGTCTCCGGGCGGTACAGATCGGCATACAGGCAGTTGACCTGCGGCCAGTTCCGCTCCTGCAGCCACTCGATGCGCCGCGCGGCGGCGGTAATCTGATGCCCCTGTTCGATCAGGTGCGGGATCAGGTTCTGACCTATATAGCCGCTGGCTCCAAGAACCAGTACGCGTTGGGGTGTCATCGGGCCGCCTTGTGCGGTAGAGGATTGGCAGAACGACAGGATGCCAAATTCGGGGTTTAAATGCACTTTTTGTATGGGTATAAGCCGGTTGCATCCATCGTGGCGCAGGTTCACACTACGCGCCCTTTATCGAACGAAAAACCGGATGCCATGAAGCTCAATGTGATTTGTTACGCCCTGCTGGGCCTGGCGCTGGTCGCCAGCCTGTTCTCGCTGCATCCGGTGTGGATGTGGTTGCTGCTGGCCAACCTGCTGACGTTTCTGATCTACGGCGGCGATAAGCTGGCGGCGCGCAAGGGGTGGCGGCGGGTGCCGGAGGCGACGCTGTTGCTGTTCGGCGCGCTGGGCGGGTGGTTGGGCGCACTGGCGGCACAGCAGCTGTTTCGCCACAAAACCCAGAAGCAGCCGTTTAAAACCTGGTTCATCCTCAGCGTGGCGCTCAACCTGGTGGCGGTGCTGGGGCTGTGGTACTGGGTTTATGGCCGCTGGATCTTCTGATTACAGCAGCAGCGGCAGGGTGGCGCTGGCGGTGGCCTGCATCGCCTGAGCGTAGGCGGGATCGCGCCGAGCCAGTTCGGCGATCATCAACTCCACCAGCAGCATGGCGCCGACTTTGGCCGGCAGGGCGCCGGCGGTCAGCGGCCCTTCCGGTTTGGCCGCCACCAGCAGCGTATCCGCCAGCTTGGCCAGCGGGCTGCGTTGGGTGTTGCTGACGGCGATCACGCGTGCGCCGCGCCCTTTGGCCAATGCCACCGCATGCAGCACGTCCTTGGTGGAGCCGGAGCTGGAGATGACGATCAGCAGATCCCGCTCACTCAGCGAGGCGGCGTTCATCGCCGCCCGGTGCATGTCGCTGAACAGCTGCGCCGGTTTGCCGAGGCGCAGCAGCTTGTAGTGCAGGAAATCGCCGATGATGGCGCTGGCGGCGACGCCGTAAATCTGCACCGAAGCGCAACGCTGCAGGCTGTCCGCCGCCTGTTGCAGCGCCTGCGGATCCAACAGCGCGCCGGTATCCCGCAGCGCCTGAACGCTCTCTTCCACCAAATTTTCCGTCGCGCTTTGCCGCGTCGTCGCCTCCGGCTGGCTTTGTTGCAGGCTGAGGGCCAGCGCCATTTTAAATTCGGTATAGCCTTTGCAGCCCAGATGGCGGCACAGCCGCGTGACGCTGGCTTCGCTGGTGGCGCTTTCACGCGCCAGTTCGGTGATGGTCAGGTAAACGGCGCGGGAGGGCTGCGCAAGAAGATAGTTGCCGAGCTTTTGCAGCGTGGGGCTGTACCCCGCCAAATCCTGCCGCAGCCGCAATAACAAGTTGCCTGTATTCATCACGTTACCTTTCTGAGTATTCCCGTTTCTATTGTGGCGGAAAGACGCCGCCGCTCGCCAGCGAAATCGACGGATTGTGAAGCCGATCATCGTTATGAATAAAATTTTCATAAAATTAATTTTAATGTGGTAAAAATTTTCATCATAAAATGATAGCGGGGAAAAATTTATGTCAACACCAGAATTGTCGCGCTCCGGCGGCTGGTTCGAAAAAGCCCAGCTGTTCGGCAAATCGTTCATGCTGCCGATCGCCGTGCTGCCGGCGGCCGGCCTGCTGTTGGGGATCGGCGGTGCGCTGTCCAATCCCAATACCGTCGAGGCTTATCCCTTCCTCGACGTCGGCTGGCTGCAAAGCGTATTTACCATGATGGCCAGCGCCGGCGCCATCGTGTTCGCCAACCTGGCGATCCTGTTCGCGGTCGGCGTGGCGGTGGGGTTGGCCAAAAGCGACAAGGGCACGGCGGGGCTGGCCTCGCTGATCGCCTACCTGGTGATGAACGCCACCATCAATGCGCTGTTGAAAATCAACGGCACGCTGGCCGCGCAGAACGCCGGCGCGGTGGGGCAGGGAACGATTCTCGGGATCCAGACGCTGGAGACCGGGGTGTTCGGCGGGGTGGTCATCGGTCTGGTGACCTGGTATCTGCACGGCCGCTACAACAAGATATCGCTGCCGCCGTTCCTGGGTTTTTTCGGCGGCTCGCGCTTTGTGCCGATCGTCAGCTCGCTGGCGGCGATGGCGGTCGGCGCCCTGATGACCGTGGTGTGGCCGCCTTTCCAACGGCTGATCTTCGGCATGGGCGGCCTGGTGGACGCCAGCGGCTATCTCGGCACCTTTATCTACGGCTTCGTATTGCGCATGCTCGGGCCGTTCGGCCTGCATCACATCTTCTACCTGCCGTTTTGGACCACCGCGCTCGGCGGCAGCGAAGTGATCAACGGACAGCTGGTGGAAGGCACGCAGCGCATTTTCTTCGCCCAGTTGGCCGACCCGAATACGCAGCAGTTCTACATCGGCACGGCGCGCTTCATGTCCGGCCGCTTTATCACCATGATGTTCGGCCTGGTCGGCGCCTGCCTGGCGATGTACCAAAGCGCGCGCCCAGAGAACCGCAAACGCGTCGGCGGGCTGCTGCTGTCGGCGGCGCTGACCTCTTTCCTGACCGGCATCACCGAACCTATCGAATTCTCGTTCCTGTTCATCGCGCCGGCGCTGTACGTGGTGCACGCGCTGTTCGACGGCCTGGCGTTCGCGATCGCGCACATTCTGCATATCACCATCGGCCAGACGTTCTCCGGCGGTTTTATCGATTTCATGCTGTTCGGCGTGCTGCAGGGCGAAGCGAAAACCCACTGGATGTATGTGCCGCTGGTCGGGGTGCCCTGGTTCTTCCTGTACTACTTCACGTTCCGTTTCCTGATCCTGCGCTTCAATTTCAAAACGCCGGGGCGCGAGGTGGAAACCGTACCGGAAGCGGTGATGACCGGCACCGAACGCTCGCAGCAGGTGCTGGCGGCGCTGGGCGGCAAAGAGAATATCGTCGAACTGGATTGTTGCGCCACGCGGCTGCGCGTGACGGTAAAACAGAGCCGGTTGCTGGACGAAAGCGGGCTGAAGGCCAGCGGCGCGCGGGCGGTGATCGTTCGCGGCAACGGCGTTCAGGTGATCTATGGCCCGCACGTGACCATTATTAAAAACGAAGTCGAGGAGTTGTTGGATTTATGACGCTTTCCATTTTGCAGCAGATTAAGGGCCGGCTGGTGGTGTCTTGCCAGGCGCTGGACGACGAGCCGCTGCACAGCGATTTTATCATGGCGCGCATGGCGCTGGCGGCCGAGCAAGGCGGTGCGGCGGCGATCCGCGCCAACGGCGTCGAAGACGTTAAAGCCATCCTGCGCACGGTGGCGCTGCCGGTGATCGGCATTATCAAGCGCGATTATGCCGGTAGCGATGTCTATATCACGCCGACCCTGCGTGAAATCGATGAGCTGATGACCGCGGCGCCGCAGATGATTGCATTGGACGCTACCGGCCACCGGCGGCCAGGGGAGCTGCAGCTGGCGGCGCTGGTTGCCGCGATCCGCGCCAGGTATCCCCGGCTGCTGCTGATGGCGGACATCGCCACCGTGGAAGAAGCGCAAGAGGCTGCCAGGTTGGGGTTCGACTGCGTGGGCACCACGCTGCACGGCTATACCGCCGAAAGCCGGGGCGCCCGACTGGCGGAGGACGATTTCGGCTTTCTGCGTGCGGTGCTGGCGGCGGTGCCGGTGCCGGTCATCGCCGAGGGCAATGTCGAAACGCCGGCGATGGCCGCGCGCTGCCTGGCGCTGGGGGCGCATGCGGTGGTGGTGGGCGGCGCCATTACGCGCCCGCAGCAGATCACCCGCCGCTTTGTCGAGGCCATCGGCGGGCGGTGAAGGGCTCCCCGGCGCGCCGGGGAGGGGAAATCAGGCGTGCTGCTGGAGGAACTCCCGCCACAGCTCGACCACCCGCTGCAGATCCTGACGGCTGACGTCGAGGTGGGTCAGAATGCGCGTCAGCGGGCCGCTGCTGATCAGCACGTCGCGTTCGCGCATCCACGGGCCGAATTTGGCCGCCAGCGCCGGCGGTTGGCGCAGGTACAGCACGTTGGTCTGTGCGCCGGGTTCGACGACCTCCACGCCGATCTGCCGCAGCTGTTGCTCCAGCCAGACCGCGTTGTCATGGTCTTCGCGCAGCCGCGCGACGTTATGCTCCAGCGCGTAGAGGCCGGCCGCCGCCAGGATGCCGGCCTGACGCAACCCGCCGCCGGTCATCTTGCGCCAGCGCAGCGCGCGCTGAATGAAGGCCTCGCTGCCGCACAGCAGCGATCCGACCGGCGCGCCCAGCCCTTTCGACAGGCAAATGGTGAAGGTGTCGCAGTATTGCACGATCTCTTTCAGCGGCAGGTTCAGCGCCACGGCGGCGTTGAAGATGCGCGCGCCGTCGATATGCAGCGCCAGCTGCCGCTCGCGGGTAAACCGCCACGCCTGCTGCAGGTAGGCCTGCGGCAGGACTCGGCCGCCGATGGTGTTTTCCAGGCTCAGCAGCCGGGTGCGGGCGAAGTGGATATCGTCGGGTTTGATGGCGGCGGCGAGCTTGTCCAGCGGCAGCGTGCCGTCCGCGTCGGCCTCGATCGGCTGCGGCTGGATGCTGCCCAGCACCGCTGCGCCGCCGGCCTCGTATTTATAGTTGTGCGCCTGTTGGCCGACCAGATACTCGTCGCCGCGCTGGCAATGGCTCAGCAGCGCCACCAGGTTGGCCTGGGTGCCGCTGGGCAAAAACAGCGCCGCCTCTTTGCCCGACAGGCGCACCGCCTCGGCCTCCAGTGCGTTGACCGTCGGGTCATCGCCGTAGACGTCGTCGCCGACCTCTGCCTGAGCCATCGCCTGGCGCATGGCGGCGCTGGGGCGGGTGACGGTGTCGCTGCGTAGATCGATAAGCATAGGGTTCCTGGAATGTAAGGGAGAGGAAAAGGGTACATGGCATCATATACCCTTATTTCACCGGGGGGCAGCTTGCTTAGCGCAGCCAGTTGGTTTTCGCCAGCTCGACCACTTCGTCGCCGCGGCCGTTGATGATGGCGCGCAGCATGTACAGGCTGAAACCTTTCGCCTGTTCGAACTTGATCTGCGGCGGCATCGCCAGCTCTTGCTTGGCGGTGACCACGTCCAGCAGCGCCGGGCCGGGGTGCGCCAACATCTCCTGCAGCGCGCCGTCCAGATCCGAGGCTTTTTCCACGCGGATGCCCTTGATGCCGGCGGCGTTGGCGATCGCCGCGAAGTCCGGGTTATGCAGGTCGGTGCCGTCGGTCAGATAGCCGCCTGCCTTCATCTCCATCGCCACGAACCCCAACACGCTGTTGTTGAACACCACGATTTTCACCGGCAGCTTGAGCTGCGCCAGCGACAGGAAATCCCCCATCAGCATGGTGAAGCCGCCGTCGCCGCACATGGCGATCACCTGTTTATCCGGCGCGGTGGCCTGGGCGCCGATCGCCTGCGGCATGGCGTTGGCCATCGAACCGTGGTTGAACGAACCGAGCAGGCGGCGCTTGCCGTTCATTTTCACGTAGCGGGCGGCCCACACCGTCGGCGTGCCGACGTCGCAGGTGAAGATGGCGTCGTCGCTGGCGTACCGGCTGAGCTGCTGCGCCAGATACTGCGGGTGGATCGGCTGGTCGTCGTTGGCGGTCGCCAGCCCGTCGAGATCCTTGCGCGCGTTGCGGTAATGCTCCAGCGCCTTGTCGAGGAACGCCCGGTCGCGCTTGGGCTCCAGCTGCGGCAGCAGAGCGGTGAGGGTGGTGTGGATATCGCCCACCAGCGCCATATTGACCGGGCAGTGCGCGCCGATGCTGCCGGGGTTGATGTCGATCTGAATGATGTTGGCGTTGGTGGGGTAGAACGCGCGGTAGGGGAACTGGGTGCCGAGCAGCACCAGCGTGTCGGCGTTCATCATCGCGTGGTAGCCGGAGGAGAAGCCGATCAGCCCGGTCATGCCGACGCTATAAGGGTTATCCCATTCGATATGCTCTTTGCCGCGCAGCGCGTGCACCACCGGCGCCTGCAGCAGCTCGGCCAGCTTGACCACCTCATCGTGCGCGCCGGCGCAGCCGCTGCCGCACATCAGGGTGATGTTCTTCGCCTTGTTCAGCGTCTCCGCCAGCTTGTTCAGCTCGCTCATCGGCGGCTGCACCAGCGGCAGCGCCGGGGTATGCCAGGTCAGGGTCGCGTCTTCCGGTGCCATGCGCAGCGCCACATCGCCCGGCAAGACCACCACCGAGACGCCGCGGTTGAGGATCGCCTTGCGCATGGCGATCTCCAGCACGCGCGGCAGCTGTTCCGGGTTGGAAACCAGCTCGCAATAGTGGCTGCATTCGCGGAACAGCTCCTGCGGATGCGTTTCCTGGAAGTAGCCGCTGCCGATTTCGCTGGAAGGAATGTGTGCGGCGATCGCCAGCACCGGCACATGGTTGCGGTGGCAGTCGAACAGACCGTTGATCAGGTGCAGGTTGCCGGGGCCGCAGGAACCGGCGCACACCGCCAGCTGGCCGGTGAGCTGGGCTTCGGCGCCGGCGGCGAAGGCGGCCACCTCTTCATGGCGGGTGCCCAGCCATTCGATGGTGCCCATGCGGTGCAGGCTGTCGCTCAGGCCGTTGAGCGAATCGCCGGTCACGCCCCAAATGCGTTTTACGCCGGCTTGATCCAGCGTTTTGGCGATCAGTGTGGCTACGGTTTGCTTCATGGTTCCCCCAAACATGGTTTGAAAAACGATGTGTACTCGATCCGGTGAGCGGCAGCAGAACAACTGCAAGCATAGCTTACCGGCGGTGGACGAGATGCGGTCAGGAAGGGTAAAGAGCGTAGGACGGGGGAAAGTGTAACCGGGCGGGGAGGGGGGAACTTGCCGATAAATGCCCCATCGCGGCGATGGGGCCAAGGGATCACGCCAGCGTGACGTCGCCCCGCAGCTGGCAACTGCAGGCCAGCACGTAGCCCTGAGCTACCTCTTCTGCGCTCAGCGTCATGGTGCTGGTGGTGGTGTAGTCGCCCTCGAGGATGCGGGTTTTGCACGAGCCGCACACCCCGGCGCGGCAGGCGGCGTTGACCGGCAGGGCATTGGCCTCCATCGCCGCCAGCAGCGTGCTGCCGACCGGCACGCGGAATTCGCGCAGCGGGCGGGCGGCGCGCAGCGTCAGCCCTTCGGTGGCATCGGCCTGCGCCGCCGGCGTGTGGAACTGCTCTTTATGGAAACGCTCGGCCGGCACGCCGAGCCGGCGGCACAGCTGCTCCACGTGGTCCATGTAGGGCGCAGGGCCGCAGGTCATCACCGTGCGTTCGGCGATATCCGGCGCCGCCTGCCGCAGCGTCTGTTCATCGATGCGGCCGCTGAGGTAACCGGGTTGCAGATCCCGCTCGGCCATCAGCGTCAGGCGCAACTGCGGATGGGCGGCGCACAGCGCGCGCCATTGATCGGCGAAAATCGTGTCGGCGGGGGTGCGCACGTTAAAGATCACGGCGATATCGCAGGCCGGACGGTTGGCGGTCAGCCAGCGGCACATCGAGACGATCGGCGTCACGCCGCAGCCGGCGGCCAGCATCAGATAGCGATCGGCCGGGTGGCGCTCGCAGCTGAACTCGCCCTGCGCGTCGGACAGCCACAGCGTGTTGCCGGGCTTGACCTCTTGCGTCAGCCAGCGCGATCCGACGCCGTCCGGCAGGCAGCGCACGCTGATGCTGAGAAAGCGGCTCTGGCCGGGCGAGGAGGAGAGCGTATAGGCGCGCAGCGTCTCCTCGCTGTTGCGGATGCTGACCAGCGCAAACTGGCCCGCCTGATAAGGGTAGAAAACGTCGCATATCAGGTTCAGCGTCCAGACGTCGGCGGTTTCGCGCCGGATGGAATGTACCTGCATGCGGTTCGGGCAAAGCGGAGTGGGTTGAGTCATCGGGGCACCTCAAAAAGCAAAGGGGCCGGCGCAGGCGGCCCCATAACGTAATGGCATCAGGCGAGCAGCGCGTTGATATCCTGCTCGACGGTGGTGATCGGACGCAGGCCGAATTTCTCGTTGAGGATCGCCATCAGGTTGTCGGTCAGGAAGCCCGGCGCGGTCGGGCCGGTGACGATGTTTTTCACCCCCAGCGACAGCAGCGTCAACAAAATGACGATCGCCTTCTGTTCAAACCACGACAGCACCAGGCTGAGCGGCAGTTCGTTGACGCTGCAGCCGAGCGTGTCCGCCAGCTTGACCGCCAGCATAATGGCGGAATAGGCGTCGTTGCACTGGCCGACGTCCAGCAGGCGCGGCAGCCCTTCCAGCGTGCCGAAGTCCAGCTTGTTGAAACGGTACTTGCCGCAGGCCAGCGTCATGATCAGGCAGTCTTGCGGCACGCTGCGGGCGAAGTCGGTGAAGTAGCTGCGCTCGTCGCGGCTGCCGTCGCAGCCGCCGACCAGGAAGACGTGGCGCAGTTTTTTCTGCGACACCAGATCGATCACCGTGTCGGCGGCGTTCAGCAGCGTCTGGCGGCCGAAGCCGACGGTGATCAGGTGCTCGATCTCGGTGTAAGGGAAGCCGTTCATGCCCTGCGCCTGGCGGATCACGGCGCCGAAGTCGTCGCCCTCCAGATGGTTGACGCCCGGCCAGCCGACGATGCTGCGGGTCCAGATGCGATCGCCGTAGTTGCCGACGTTCGGATCGATGATGCAGTTGGAGGTCATCACGATCGGGCCAGGGAATTTGGCGAACTCCGTCTGCTGGTTCTGCCAGCCGCTGCCGTAGTTGCCCACCAGATGCTTGAATTTTTTCAGTTCCGGATAGCCGTGCGCCGGCAGCATTTCACCGTGGGTGTAGACGTTGACGTTTTGCCCTTCGGTTTGTTCGAGCAGCATGCGCAGATCTTTCAGATCGTGGCCGGAGATCAGAATGGCTTTCCCGGCCACCGGGCGCACGTTGACCGCGCTGGGCTGTGGATCGCCGTAGGCCTGGGTTTCGCCGCGATCGAGGATCGCCATCACGTTGAAGTTCATCTTGCCGATGCCCATGGCGTTGTTCAGCAGGGTGTCGACGTCGCGCGGTCGGGTGCCGAGCCAGGCCATAAAGGCGTGGTAGTCGGCATAGAGCTGCTCGTCGAACTGGCCGAGCACGTGCGCGTGTTCCATATAGGCCGCGGCGCCTTTCAGGCCGTACAGGCACAGCATGCGCAAACCGTGGACGTCGTCGCCGACCTCGGCCTTGTCGCCGTTGAGGGCAAACTGCGCCGCCTGTTGCAGCAGCGCAGGCATATCGTCACCGGCCAGCTGCAGCGCCGCCATCGGGTGATCGACGCGCACGCCGGCATCCAGCAGCCGGCAACGGGCGGCCAGCGAATCGCGCAGCAGCAGGGTTTCGCGCGCGTAGCCGATGATGCGCTGGGAGTCGAAGTTGACGTTGGTCAGGGTGGAGAAGAAGGCGCGCGGGGCGAAGCTGTCGATCTCGTGATCGACGATGCCCAGCGAACGCGCCTGCAGCGCCCAGGCGGAGAGGCCCTGTAGCGCCGCCACCAGCAGATCCTGCAGATCGGAGGTTTCCGCCGTCTTGCCGCACATGCCCTGAGCATACGCGCAGCCGTTGCCTGCCGGGGTACGGATGGTTTGTTCACATTGCACACAGAACATAGTCGCTTCCTTTTATTTTTAAAGTTGCATTTGTAATGCTTGTTTAAAAGCATAGATCGGCGATCGGGGTTGCAAAAGGCTTTTGTGCGACTACTGCGGGCAAGTTTGATTTAGCGCAATTTTGCCGTGCGGATGGGAATTATTACGCTTTGGGGGCCGGGCGGCCCCCAGGGGAGAGGATCAGGAGAACAGGGCGATCAGCACCGGCGCCAGCAGGCTCAGCAGGAAGCCGTGCACGATGGCGGGGGGCACCATGTCCAGCCCGCCGCTGCGCTGCAGCACCGGCAGGGTGAAGTCCATCGAGGTGGCGCCGCACAGGCCGAGGGCGGTGGAGCGGCTGCGGCGCACCAGCGTCGGGATCAGCATGATCGCCACCAGCTCGCGCGCCAGATCGTTGAAGAACGCGGCGCTGCCCATCACCGGGCCGTAGGCGTCGGTGATCAGAATGCCCGACAGCGAGTACCAGCCGAAGCCGGAGGCCATCGCCAGCCCGGCCTTGACCGGCAGCCCCAGCAGCTGCGCCGCCAGCGCGCCGCCGGCCAGCGACGCGACGGTCACCACCAGCGCCACCAGCGTGCCGCGGCGGTTGAGCACGATCTGGCGCAGCGTCATGCCGCTGTTGCGCAGCTGAATGCCGACCAACAGCAGCAGGAAGATCAGCGCATATTCGCTGCCTTTATGGGCGAACTGCAGCCATTGCCACTGCGTCAGGCCGAGCAGGAAGCCGCCGAGCACCACGCCGCACAGCTTGAGCGACTCCAGCGCCATGTGCACGCGCGAAGGCAGCTTTTCCTGTTTATGGCTGCTGCGCCACGGCATGCGCCGCTCCAGCAGTGCCAGCAACAGCAGATTGGCGCAGAGAATGCAGAAGAAGAACACCGCGCTGTATTGGAAGATCAGCACCAGGTTGCTGCTGAGATCTTCCATGAACGCCAGGCTGATACCCATGAAAAACAGGATCACGTACACCATCCAGCTCAGCAGCCGGTTGATCAGCACCAGCAGCGGGCGATGGCGTAAGGGAATGAGGTAACCGACAATCAGCGGTAACAGAATAATCAACAGTCCTGAGTACATGGTGCAGCTTGTGTCCTTGAGTTTTGGCGCGCGCCGAACGGCGGCGAGGAGCACACGCTAACCAAAAGCCCGGCCGGAGTAAAGCGGCAGATTTGACGTTGGCCGCTTGACCTGCAAGGGGTTTTTTGACCATGCTCTGTGAAGGTTGCCTCATTGACGAGGCGACGGCGCGCACGGGAGGCGGCGGATGTTCTTGGAGCGTATCGAAATTGTAGGTTTTCGCGGCATTAACCGGCTGTCCCTGATGCTGGACGACAACACGCTGTTGCTCGGCGAAAACGCCTGGGGTAAATCCAGCCTGCTGGATGCGCTGACGCTGCTGCTGGCGCCGGAGCAGAAGCTGTATCGGTTTGAGGCGCACGACTTCCATTTCCCGCCCGGAGAAGAGGCGGCCAAAGAGCGCCACCTGCAGGTGGTGTTCACCTTCTGCGAAAAAGACATCGGCCATGCGCACCTGCCGCGCTATCGCCACCTGACGCCACTGTGGGTCAAGGGCGAAGATGGTCTGAGCCGCATTCATTACCGCTGCGAAGGCGAGCTGGCCGACGACGGCACGGTGTGCACCTGGCGCGGTTTTCTCGACGCCGACGGCAACGCCTTTCAACTGCACCATATCGAACAGCTGGCCCACGCCATCATCCGCATTCATCCGGTATTGCGCCTGCGCGACGCGCGCTTTATTCGTCGCCTGCGCCCCAGCAGCCTCGGCGATGAACGCAAACCCGATACCCAGGCGCTGGCGCAGCAGTTGGATCAGCTGACGCGCGAGCTGGTGCGCAATCCGCAGAAGCTGACCAACGGCGAACTGCGTCAGGGGCTGGCGGCCATGCAGCAACTGCTGGAGCACTACTTCGCCGAGCAAAGTTCGCAGGTGACGCGGCCGCGCCGCCGCGGCGGCGAACCGGAGCAGGATGCCTGGCGTGCGCTGGACGGCATCAACCGCATGGTGGCCGAGCCGAACAGCCGCAGCATGCGCCTGATCCTGCTGGGGATGTTTTCCACCCTGCTGCAGGCCAAGGGCGACGTTAAGCTGGATGCGCATGCACGGCCGCTGCTGCTGGTGGAAGACCCGGAAACTCGTCTGCACCCGATTATGCTGTCGGTGGCCTGGGGGCTGCTCAATCAGCTGCCGCTGCAGCGCATCACCACCACCAACTCCAGCGAACTGGTGTCGCTGGTGCCGGTGGAGCACGTCTGCCGGCTGGTGCGCGAGTCGGGGCGGGTCGCGACCTACCGTCTCGGGCCGCGCGGGCTGAGCGCCGAAGACGGGCGGCGCATCGCGTTTCACATCCGTTTCAACCGGCCGTCGTCGCTGTTCGCCCGCTGCTGGCTGCTGGTGGAGGGCGAGACCGAAGTGTGGCTGCTGAACGAGCTGGCGCGGCAGTGCGGCTACCATTTCGAGGCGGAAGGGGTGCGGGTCATCGAGTTCGCCCAGTGCGGCCTGAAGCCGCTGCTGCGCTTCGCCCGCCGCATGGGCATCGAGTGGCATGCGCTGGTGGACGGCGACGAGGCGGGCAAAAAGTACGCCAATACCGTGCGCAGCCTGCTGGACAATCATGAAGACAACGAACGCGATCGGCTGACCGCGCTGCCGGCGCCGGACATGGAACACTTCATGTTCCGCGAAGGGTTCGGCCCGGTCTATCACCGGATGGCGTCGGTGCCGATCAACGCGCAAATGCCGGTGCGCAAGGTGATCCTAAAAGCGGTCCACCACTCGTCGAAGCCGGATCTGGCGATCGAGGTCGCGATGCAGGCCGGCGAATGGGGCACGGACTCGGTGCCGCCGCTGCTGAAGAAAATGTTCTCACGGGTGATCTGGCTGGCGCGCGGCCGGGCGGACTGACGACGGCCCACCGGGCGTTATCGGGCGCAGAAATGCGCCGCCAATCCCTGTTCCAGCTCGTCCAGCAGCTGATAGCGGCGGCGATACTCGGCGCGCTTCTTGCTGGCAACCTCTTCGAGAGGTTTGCGGGCGATGCGCGCGGGCAGCAGGAAATAGCCGCTGTCGAGCGGTTTGGCGCCCATCGACAGCCAGAACTGATCGTAATCGGCGTGCAGTTGGTCCTTCTTCTTACTCTGGTAACGCCAGTTTTGATAAATATGGGTGGCGTTGCCGACCGCCACGATCTGGCGGATGCCGAGGTGCCGCGCCAGCGTGCAGATGCCTTCCAGCACCAGCCGTTTGGGGAACAGGCCGTGGCACTCTTTGGTGGTGTGCTGGATCTCGGCGTGAGGCACCTCATGGTTTGCGCCCTGCAGGCCGCCGATGAACAGCGTCGGCTGCTGCTGATAATGCATCAGCGCAAAGGTGATCTCCGCCAGCATCACGCCGTTGGCGTTGCGCAGCAGCAGCGTGGCTTCCCCTTCCTTATTCAGCTTGTCGATCGCCGCCAGTTCCAGCGCGATCGGCGCTTCGTTTTTGCCCATCGCGCGGGCCAGCACGAAAGGCTGCGGGCCGAGGTGGCCGAGGCGCATCTTCAGCGGCATGCGCTGCGCGATGAGATCGTAATGATCGCGCAGGGCGAACAGGCATTCTATCTTGCTCATGTTGGCCGCCAGGTACGGGCGATGCAGTTTGCACGGCAGGTTCGGCTGCGCGCTCAGGATCTCCTCCAGCAGCGGGTTGCTGGCCAGGGTGCTGAGCAGGCCGCTGGTGGTGCGCCAGTTGAGCAGCGAACGGCCGAGAAACTTCAGGCGAAACGCGGGCTTTTTCCAGGCGTTGCTTGGCGCCTTTTCGCCATTGATCAGCGCCGTCATCAGTTGCCAGCCGTTAAGCGGCCGGGCGGAGGCGAGTGGGTAGCTGAGCTGTGACATGATGAAATCCTTGGCTGTATTGAATGGCGCTATTTCATCAAGGCTTCACTAAACGGGAGTTCAATGCTGAACTGTAACCAGGCGTGTCTCCACATTGTGTTGAGCTAAGGTTTAGTTATTCCCTACGGTGCGTGCTAATTTAGCTCCGCCGCCGCAATGGGCGGTTGATATTCACAAGCACAGGCAGGTCAATTTTGACAGGGTTTACAGGACATAAACGCCGCTGGATACTCGTTCTGGCGGTCATTGCGGCGCTTGCCGCGGCGGCCGTTTGGCACTTTCGCCATCCGGCGCCAACCGATTTCAAAACGGTGAAAGCCAGCAAACGCGATCTGCAGCAGAACGTGTTGGCGACCGGCCAGCTGGACGCGGTGCGCAAGGTTGACGTCGGCGCGCAGGTCAGCGGGCAGTTGGAAAAGCTGTATGTCGAGATCGGCGACAAGGTGAAGAAAGGCCAGTTGCTGGGCGTTATCGATCCGCAACAGGCGCAGAACAGCATCCGCGAAGGCGAGGCGACGCTGCGTGAACTGCATGCGCAACTGCTGCAGGCGCAGGCCGAACAGCAGCTGGCGGCGGTCACGCTGCAGCGCAACCAGGCGTTGGCCAAGCTGCAGGCGGTGTCGCGCCAGGATCTGGATCAGGCGGCGACGCAGCTGGCGGTGAAGAAAGCGCAGGTGGGCACCATCAATGCGCAGATCGCGCGGAACCAGGCCAGCCTGGATACCGCCAAGATCAACCTGGCCTATACCCGCATCGAGGCGCCGATGGATGGCGACGTGGTGCAGATCACCACGCTGCAGGGCCAGACGGTGATCGCGGCGCAGCAGGCGCCGAACATTCTGACGCTGGCGGATCTCGGCACCATGCTGGTGAAGGCGCAGGTGTCGGAGGCCGACGTCATCAACCTCAAGCCGGGTCAGAAGGCCTGGTTCACGGTGCTGGGCGATCCGACCCGGCGCTTCGACGGCGTGCTGAAAGACATTCAGCCGACGCCGGAAAAGGTCAACAACGCCATCTTCTATTATGCGCGTTTCGAAGTGCCCAACCCGGAAAGGCTGCTGCGCTTGCAAATGACGGCGCAGGTGCATATTCAGTTGGCTGGCGTCGAGCAGGCGCTGGTGATCCCGCTGGCGGCGCTGGGCGATCAGATCGCCGACAATCGCTACCACGTCTCGGTGCTGAAGCAGGGCAAGGAAGAGAAGCGCGAGGTGGCCATCGGCCTGCGCAACAATATCGACGTGCAGATCCTCAGCGGCCTCGAGGCGGGCGATGAGGTGATCGTCAGCCGCGGCGGCGTGGAGGCCGGCTGATGGCGGCGCTGTTGCAGCTGAGCGGCATCCGCCGCAGCTACCGTTCCGGCGAGCAGACGGTGGAGGTGCTGAAGGGGATCAGCCTGAGCATCGATGCCGGTGAAATGGTGGCGATCATGGGGGCCTCCGGCTCCGGCAAATCGACGCTGATGAACATTCTCGGCTGTCT
The DNA here is from genome assembly GCF_043109535.1 of Serratia sp. LACPHL-BACT-2024-00286. Lineage (NCBI taxonomy): Bacteria > Pseudomonadati > Pseudomonadota > Gammaproteobacteria > Enterobacterales > Yersiniaceae > Serratia > Serratia sp. LACPHL-BACT-2024-00286. The sequence goes on along the minus strand of NZ_JBICNA010000005.1, from coordinate 272,151 downwards.
GGACAAGCCGAGCGCCGGCGTGTATCGGGTGGCCGGGCAGGATGTGGCGACGCTGAGCGACGATGCGCTGGCGCAGCTGCGGCGCGAGCATTTCGGCTTTATCTTTCAGCGCTATCATCTGCTGCCGCACCTGAGCGCGGCGCACAACGTCGAAGTGCCGGCGGTGTACGCGGGGCTGGGCAAAGCGGCGCGGCGCGAGCGGGCGGAGGCGCTGTTGCGGCGTCTGGGGCTGGGGGAGCGCGTCAACTACCGGCCGAGCCAGCTTTCCGGCGGCCAGCAGCAGCGCGTCAGTATCGCCCGCGCGCTGATGAACGGCGGGCAGGTGATCCTGGCGGATGAACCGACCGGCGCGCTCGACAGCCACTCCGGCGAAGAGGTGATGGCGATCCTCAAACAGCTGTGCGCCCAGGGCCACACGGTGATCCTGGTGACCCACGATCCGGCGGTAGCGCGCCAGGCGGAGCGGATCATCGAGATCCGCGACGGCGAGATCATCGCCGATTCGCGCCCGGCACCGCGGGAGAATGCGCAGGCCAAGCCGCTGGCGCTGGCCGCGGCACCTTCCTGGCGGCAGATGGGCGGCCGTTTCCGCGAGGCGCTGGTGATGGCCTGGCGCGCGATGGCGGCCAACAAGATGCGCACCGCGCTGACCATGCTCGGCATCATTATCGGCATCGCCTCGGTGGTGTCGATCCTGGTGATCGGCGACGCCGCCAAGCAGATGGTGCTGGCGGACATTAAATCTATCGGCACCAACACCGTCGACATCTACCCCGGCAAGGACTTCGGCGATGACGATCCGACCTACCGGCAATCGTTGAAATACGGCGATCTCGATGCGCTGCGCGAACAGCCGTACATCAGCGCGCTGTCGCCGAGCATCAGCAGCAGCATGCGGCTGCGCTTGGGCAACGTCGACGCGGCGGCCAACGTCAACGGCGTCAGCGAGCAGTTCTTCCGCGTGTACGGCATGAGCTTTACCCAGGGCGTCGGCATCGACTCGATGCAGGTGCAGTCGCAGGCGCAGACGGTGGTGATCGACGCCAATACCCAGCGGCGGCTGTTCCCGCACCAAAAGAACGTGGTGGGCGAGGTGATCCTGGTAGGCAACATGCCGGCGACGGTGGTCGGCGTGGCCAAGGAGAAGCAGTCGATGTTCGGCAGCAGCAAGACGCTGAACGTGTGGGTGCCTTACAGCACCATGGCCAACCGATTGATGGGCAACAATTATTTTGACTCGATCACCGTGCGCATCCGCGACGGCTACGACAGCAAGGAAGCGGAACAGCAGCTGTCGCGCCTGTTGACGCTGCGCCACGGCAAGAAGGACTTCTTCACCTATAACATGGACAGCCTGGTGCAAACCGCCGAGAAAACCACCCGCACGCTGCAGCTGTTCCTGACGCTGGTGGCGGTGATTTCGCTGGTGGTCGGCGGCATCGGCGTGATGAATATCATGCTGGTGTCGGTGACCGAACGCACGCGCGAGATCGGCATTCGCATGGCGGTGGGTGCCCGTTCCGGCGACGTGTTGCAGCAGTTCCTGATCGAGGCGGTTCTGGTCTGCCTGGTGGGGGGCGCGCTGGGGATTACGCTGTCGTTCGCCATCGGCCTGGCGGTGCAGCTGGTATTGCCGGGCTGGCAGATCAGCTTCCCGCCGGCGGCGTTGCTGAGCGCGTTCCTCTGTTCCACCGGCATCGGCGTGGTGTTCGGCTATCTGCCGGCGCGCAATGCCGCGCGGCTGAATCCGATCGATGCGCTGGCGCGCGAGTAGGTAACAGGCATAAAAAATGCCAGTCACACGGCGGCTGGCATTTTTATCGCAGTCACGCTCAGTGCAGCGCGACTTTGCCGGAAGCGTTTAGGACAGCGCCTCGCTTTCCACCGGCACAATAAGACTGGCATGGTTCCCTTTCGGCCCTTGATGCACGTCGAAGCTCACCTGCTGGCCCGCCTTCAACGTTCTGTAACCATCCATCTTGATGGTGGAATAATGCGCGAAAATATCTTCGCCGCCGCCGGCTGGGCAGATGAAGCCAAAACCTTTGGCGTTGTTAAACCATTTAACAGTACCCGTCTCCATGCTTTTACATCCCTCGCAACGCTATTTTAAGTGAGATGAATAACTGATTTCGCACCCGCCGTGGGCGGGTAGCAGGGTGGACAAGGGGTGGTTAAAAGACCACCAGCCACGAATTTACACTCTAGAGCAAATGATCGGGGCGTCAAGGGATCGGCTTTTGTCGGCGGGGAGCAGTTCACCAAAGTTTGAAGCAGGTAACGCTATTGCCACGATTCAGTCACAATTGGCCCGTTTTTTTGCGCACGTTACAGTGCGGCGGGACGAAGCCGAAGGTGATAAAATAGTAACTATCCCCACTTTGAATAACCGAAACCTGCCCCCATATCTGAGGGCAGAGCAGAGAAGATGAGCAGCGATGGGCAATAACAACGACTGGCTAAACTTTGAACACTTGGCCGAAGAAAAACAAATCGATGCGGTAAAACCGCCGTCTATGTATAAAGTTATACTTAACAACGACGATTACACACCGATGGAATTTGTGATTGACGTTCTGCAAAAGTTCTTTTCTTATGATATTGAACGCGCAACGCAACTGATGCTCACGGTCCACTATCAAGGCAAGGCGATCTGTGGTGTTTTTACCGCCGAGGTGGCGGAAACCAAAGTCGTCCATGTGAACCGGTACGCAAGGGAGAACGAGCATCCGTTGCTTTGTACGCTGGAAAAAGCCTGAATAAGGCAATCTATTGGGGAGGTGCTTATGCTCAATCAAGAACTGGAACTCAGTCTCAACATGGCTTTCGCCAGGGCGCGTGAGCACAGACACGAGTTTATGACCGTGGAGCACCTGTTGCTGGCGTTGCTGAGCAACCCTGCCGCGCGAGAAGCGCTTGAGGCATGTACGGTGGATCTGGCCGCGTTGCGCCAGGAGCTGGAAGCCTTCATCGAACAAACCACACCGACGCTGCCCGCCGGCGAAGAAGAGCGCGACACTCAGCCGACGCTCAGCTTCCAGCGCGTGCTGCAGCGCGCGGTCTTCCATGTGCAATCTTCCGGCCGCAGCGAAGTGTCCGGCGCCAACGTGTTGGTGGCCATCTTCAGCGAGCAGGAGTCGCAGGCGGCCTATCTGCTGCGCAAACACGACGTCAGCCGTCTCGACGTGGTGAACTTCATTTCACATGGCACGCGTAAAGACGAGCCGGGCCAAGCGCCGAATGCGGAAAACCCGGTGAACGAAGAGCAGTCCGGAGGGGAAGACCGTATGGAAAACTTCACCACCAACCTCAATCAGTTGGCCCGTGTGGGCGGCATCGATCCGTTGATCGGCCGCGATCGTGAGCTGGAGCGCGCGATTCAGGTGCTGTGCCGCCGTCGTAAAAACAACCCGCTGCTGGTCGGCGAATCCGGCGTCGGCAAGACCGCCATCGCCGAGGGCCTGGCCTGGCGTATCGTGCAGGGCGACGTGCCGGAAGTGATGGCGGACTGCACGCTGTATTCGCTGGACATCGGTTCACTGCTGGCCGGCACCAAATACCGCGGCGACTTCGAGAAGCGCTTCAAGGCGCTGCTCAAGCAGCTGGAGCAGGATCAGAACAGCATTCTGTTCATCGATGAAATTCACACCATCATCGGCGCCGGCGCGGCTTCCGGTGGGCAGGTGGATGCCGCCAACCTGATCAAACCGCTGCTGTCGAGCGGCAAGATCCGGGTGATCGGCTCGACCACCTACCAGGAGTTCAGCAACATCTTCGAAAAGGATCGTGCCCTGGCGCGCCGTTTCCAGAAGATTGACATCACCGAACCGACGGCGGAAGAGACCGTTCAGATCATCAACGGCCTGAAGACCAAGTATGAAGCGCACCACGACGTGCGTTATACCGCCAAGGCGATCCGCGCCGCGGTGGAGCTGTCGGTGAAATACATCAACGATCGTCATCTGCCGGACAAGGCGATCGACGTGATCGACGAGGCGGGCGCCCGCAGCCGGTTGATGCCGGCCAGCAAGCGCAAGAAAACCGTCAACGTGGCCGATATCGAATCCGTGGTGGCGCGCATCGCTCGTATCCCGGAGAAAACCGTGTCGGCCAGCGATCGCGACGTGCTGAGAAACCTGGGCGATCGCCTGAAGATGCTGGTGTTCGGCCAGGATCAGGCGATCGAAGCGCTGACCGAAGCGATCAAGATGAGCCGCGCCGGCCTGGGCCACGAGCGCAAGCCGGTCGGTTCCTTCCTGTTCGCCGGGCCGACCGGGGTCGGGAAAACCGAGGTGACCGTACAGTTGGCCAAGGCGATGGATATCGAGCTGCTGCGTTTCGACATGTCCGAGTACATGGAGCGGCATACCGTCAGCCGTCTGATCGGCGCGCCTCCGGGCTATGTCGGTTACGATCAGGGCGGGCTGCTGACCGATGCGGTGATCAAGCATCCGCATGCGGTGGTGCTGCTCGATGAGATCGAGAAGGCGCACCCGGACGTGTTCAACCTGCTGCTGCAGGTGATGGACAACGGCACGCTGACCGACAACAACGGCCGCAAGGCGGACTTCCGCAACGTGATCCTGGTGATGACCACCAACGCCGGGGTGCGGGAAACCGAACGCAAATCGATCGGCCTGGTGCAGCAGGACAACAGCACCGACGCGATGGAAGAGATCAAGAAGGTGTTTACGCCGGAGTTCCGCAACCGTCTGGACAACATCATCTGGTTCAACCATCTGTCTACCGAGGTGATCCAGCAGGTGGTCGACAAGTTTATCGTCGAACTGCAGGCGCAGCTGGATGCGAAGGGCGTCTCGCTGGAAGTGAGCGACGAAGCGCGCGACTGGCTGTCGGTGAAGGGCTACGACCGCGCGATGGGCGCTCGTCCGATGGCGCGCGTCATGCAGGAAAATCTGAAGAAACCGTTGGCCAACGAACTGCTGTTCGGGTCGCTGGTGGACGGCGGCTCCGTGAAGGTCGAGCTGGACAAGGACAAGAAACAGCTGACCTACCACTTCCTCAGCGCCGCCAAGCGCAAGGCGGACGAGGGCGCGGTGCACTAAGGCCGCCTTCAGGCAAAGAAAAAGCGATGCTTCGGCATCGCTTTTTTTATGGGTGAGATTCACCGTACAACAGAAACGAGTGAGCCCTCTCAGTTTACCTGCGCACCTGCAACCCGTTGTGTAACGTCGCTGCGGGGGTAAACGGAAAGGGCTCCCGAGGGATTACATCCTCGATGCCGCCAACGTGTGGCGCGCGGTGAGCCGATTAACGGCTACGGAAGACAATGCGGCCTTTGCTCAGGTCGTACGGGGTCAGCTCTACAGTGACTTTGTCGCCCGTCAGGATGCGGATATAGTTTTTACGCATTTTACCGGAGATGTGTGCGGTTACCACGTGCCCGTTTTCCAATTCAACGCGGAACATGGTGTTCGGCAGCGTATCAAGAACGGTGCCCTGCATTTCAATATTGTCTTCTTTGGCCATCGAATCCTCTAGGTCTAACTACCTTAGTTTTTAACCGGCAAGATAATGCCGAAAAACCCCCATTATGTAAAGATGTGTCGGTGAACATTGCACCGTTTCCACCAATTAGTTTACTGGAGAGGGCGGTTCAGCCGGCTGTGGGGATATGACTTGCGGCTCCCAGCACGCCGGCGCCAAAGGCCGCCGTTGAAGGGTGCTGAGCTGCTGCAAAAATTGACGGCGCGGAATTTCACGCGCGCCAAGGCGGGCAGTGTGAGCGTTCAGCACCTGGCAGTCAATCAATTCCCCGCCATAAGCGGCAAAATGGCGGCAAAAGGCCATCAATGCGCATTTTGAGGCGTTGGTGACGCGGCTGAACATCGATTCGCCGCAGAACAACGCGCCCTGCGCCACGCCATACATGCCGCCGACCAGTTGATTATCCTGCCATACCTCCATCGAGTGCGCGTAGCCGAGGCGGTGCAGATGCTGATAGGCGCGCTGCACCTCCGGGCCGATCCAGGTGCCTTCATCCGGCCGGTGGGCGCAGGCGGCGATCACCGCGGCGAAGTCGTGATTGAGCGTGATGCGAAACGGATCGTGGCGCAAAAAGCGTTTCAGGCTGCGGTTGAGATGAAACTCTGTCGGGAACAGCACCGCACGCGGATCGGGCGACCACCACAGGATGGCTTCCCCCGGCGAATACCAGGGGAAGATGCCGCGCTCGTAGGCCGCCAGCAGCCGCGGCGCCGTCAGGTCGCCGCCGATAGCCAGCAGGCCGTTAGGGTCGCGCAGGGCGCTTTCAGGCGAGGGGAACGCCAGCGACTGTGGGGAAAGCTTCACGATGCGCATACGGGGTCTCTGCGTCCTCTACGGGCCGATTACGGCGCCAGGTTGCTGATACGGTTGCGAAAGCGGGCATAGCGGCCCTGCCGGCGCATCAGGGTGGCGTGATCGCCCTGTTCGACAATCCGGCCGTCGTCCATTACGCAAATGCGGTCGAGATGCTCCAGGCCGTACAGACGGTGCGTCACCAGGATCAGCGTCTTACCCTGACAGTGCCGGCGCAGCAGCGCCAGGATCTGCTGCTCGGTTTCGGCGTCCAACCCTTCGGTCGGTTCGTCGAGCAGCAGCAGCGGGGCCGGGTGCAGCAGCGCGCGGGCGATGCCCAGGCGGCGCTGTTCGCCGCCGGACAGCTGCCGGCCGCCTTCGCCCAGCCAGGCGTTCAGCCCGCCGTCGCTGTCCAGCAATTTATCCAGCCCCACCTGCCGCAGCACCTCGCTCAGGCGAGCGTCGTCGGCATCCGGCGCGGCCAGCCGCAGGTTTTCCCGCAGCGTATCGCTGAAGATATGCACCCGCTGGCTGACGACCGTGGTCATCCGACGCAGCGTGGCTTCATCATAATCCTCCAGCGGTTCGCCGTTGAGCAGAATTTTTCCGCCGTCGGTGCGCCAGGCGCGGGTCAGCAACTGCAGCAGGGTGGACTTGCCGCAGCCGGTGCGGCCGAGCAAAGCGATGTGTTCGCCGGCCGCGACCTCGAGCGTGACGTCGCGCAGCACCGGCTGCGGTTGGTCGGGGTAGGTGAAGCTCAGCTGTTGCAGGCTAAGCTGAGCCCGATCGGCGGCGGCCGGGCCGGCGGCCGGGAAGGTGACCTCCGGCTGACGATCGATGATCTGCTTGACCCGCGTGGCGGAGGCAATGACCTGGCCGAGGTGCTGGAAGGCGCCGGCGACCGGCATCAGCGCTTCGAACGACGCCAGCGCGGCGAAGACAAACAGCGCGATCAGCGCGCCGGGCTGGGTATCGCCGCCGATGCCGGCGGCGGTTAGCCACAGCAGCAGCGTTACCGTCAGCCCGCTGGCGAGGATCATCAGCGCCTGCGCCATGCCGCTCAGCGAGGCCTGCTGCCACTGGCGGCGTTGCCACCGCTGTTCGGTGGCGTTCAGCGTCTGGCGGAAGTCGTTGACGGCGCCGAACACCACCAGCTCCGCCTGCCCCTGCAGCCAGGCGGTCAGGTCGGTGCGGTATTGGCCGCGCAGCGCGGTAAGCTGGCCGCCGATCGGCTTGCCGGCGCGATAAAACACCGGCGGCACCAGCAGCAACAACAGCAACAGGATGCCGCCCAGCGTCAGGGCGAGTGCAGGATCCAGCCAGCTCAGGCCGTAGGTGACCACCAGGATCACCACCGCTACGCTGATCAGCGGCGAGATCACCCGCAGATAAAGGTGATCCAGCGTGTCCACGTCCGCCACCAGGCGGTTGAGCAGCTCGGCCTGGCGGAAACGGGCGATGCCGCCCGGCGTCAGCGGCAGGATCTTGCTGAAGGTGAACACCCGCAGATGCGACAGCACGCGGAAGGTGGCGTCGTGGCTGACGACTCGCTCAGCGTAGCGCCCGGCGGTGCGGAAGATCGCCGCGCCGCGCACGCCGGCGGCCGGCAACATGTAGTTAAAGGTCAGCAGGCCCGCCAATCCGGCCAGCGACGAGGCGGCCAGGAACCAGCCGGAGAGCGCCAGCAGGCCGATGCTGGCCAGCAGAGTGACGATCGCCAAGAGGATGCCGAGGCTAATCAGCAGGCTATGGCGGCGGTACAACGCCAAAAACGGCAGCAAAACGCGCATGATTAAAGCTCCCCGCGGCGATGGGCGATCAGAGTGGCGAACAGGCCCGGCTGGGCGCTGAGGGTGGCGTAATCGCCCTGTTGCACGATGCGCCCGTTATCCATCACCCAAATCTGATCGTAGTCTTCGGTGTCTTCCAACTGGTGCGTCACCAGCAGGGTGGTTTGCTGATGCGAAGCGGCGTTCAACGCCTGCATCACCCGTTGTTCGCTGTGGGCATCGAGGCTGGCGGCCGGTTCATCCAGCAGCAGCAGGCGGCGCGGGCCGATCAGCGCCCGGGCTACCGCCACGCGCTGCGCCTGGCCGACCGACAGGCGGGCGGCGTTGTCGCCCACTTCGGTGTCGAGCCCCTGCGGCAGATAAGGGAGCAGTTCGCTGACGTAGGCGTGTTCCAACGCCTGCTGCAGCTGCGCTTCGTCGGCCTGCGGGCAGCCCAGCAGGATATTGGCGCGCAGGGTTTGCGCCGGCAGGTGCGGGTTCTGACCGACCCAGCTCAGCTGTTGGCGCCAGGTTTCGGCGGACAGTTCACGCAGCTCGACGCCGTTGACGGTCAGCGATCCGCGATAGGGCAGGAAGCCGAGCAACAGATTGAGCAGTGAACTTTTGCCGGCGCCGCTCAGCCCGACCAGCGCCACGCGCTGCTGCGGTTGCAGGGTGAAGCTCAGCGGCCCGGCCAGCAGCACGCCGTTCGGCGACAGGATTTCCAACGCGTTCGCCTGCAGCGTCAGCGGTTGATCGGCGGGCAGTTGCCGCGTGCCGTTGCCCATCTGCTCGCCTTCGGCGCTGAGGAAGGTTTCCAGCGCTTCCGCCGCGCCGACCGCCTGCGCCTTGGCGTGGTAGAAGGTGCCGAGATCGCGCAGCGGTTGGAAAAACTCCGGCGCCAGAATCAACACCAGAAAACCGGAAAACAGCGTTACCCCGAGGCCGTAGCTGCCGAAGTTGAGTTCGCCGAGGTAAGAAAAGCCGAAGTACACCGCCACCACGGCGATGGAGATCGAAGCGAAAAACTCAAGCACGCCGGAAGAGAGGAAGGCCATGCGCAGCACTTCCATGGTGCGGCTGCGGAAATCTTCGGAAGATTTGGCGATTTGCGCGGTTTCGGCCTGCGCGCGGTCGAACAGCCGCAGGGTGTCCAGGCCGCGCAGGCGGTCGAGGAAGTTGCCGCTCAATCGCGCCAGCGCCACGAAGTTGCGGCGGTTGGCGTCGGCGGCCCCCATGCCGACCAGCGCCATGAACAGCGGGATCAGCGGCGCGGTCGCCAGCAGAATGATGCCTGCGGCCCAATTGATCGGGAAGACGGCGATCAGGATCAGCAGCGGGATGAAGACCGCCAGATACATCTGCGGCAGATAGCGCGAGTAATAGTCCTGCATATCCTCGATCTGCTCGACGATGATGCTGGCCCAACTGCCCGCCGGTTTGCCCTGGATCCAGGCCGGCCCGAGCTGCTGCAGCTTATCCAGCACCTGTTGGCGCATGCGCTGGCGGATCACCTGGCCACACCGGAAACCGACCCGTTCCCGCAGCCAGCTCAACAGCGCCCGCAGCGCGAACGCGGCGGCCAGCCAGATAAACGAAGGGATCAGCTGTTCGCGCGGGGTATGCTCGATGATCAGGGCGTGCAGCAGGCTGGCCAACAGCCACGCTTGCGCCACGATCAGCAGGCCGCTGAACAGCCCCAACAGCATGGAAAGGCGCAGCCAACGCTGCGCTAACGAACTCTGGGTTTTAAGCCAACGGGTTAACTGTTGCTGTCTGGTTTTTTTCATCAGATATGCGTCTGCGTCGCCGGCGCCCGTTTGTTACGGGCTGGGTTAACGTACTGTTAAATAATAGTGTTTGGCGCAATCGGCGACAAACAAGCGAGGCCCCATGTTACCTCGTCACCCGGCAGACTGAAAATAATAAAGCGGCCAAATGTGGCTATAACAGACGCGAGAAGGGGAGTGCGGAGGGGGGAAACAAAAAAAGCGGCTCGAGAGCCGCTTTTTGCTGATGAAGAGAACGTTTTAGCAGACTTCTGCGCCGGCGATGCCGTCCAGGTAACGCTCCGCGTCCAGCGCCGCCATACAGCCGGTGCCGGCGGAGGTGATCGCCTGGCGATAGATGTGATCCATCACGTCGCCCGCGGCGAACACGCCGGGGATGGTGGTTTGGGTCGCATTGCCGTGAATGCCGGACTGCACCTTGATGTAGCCGTTTTCCAGCTCCAGCTGGCCGCCGAAGATGCCGGTGTTCGGGCTGTGGCCGATGGCGATGAACACGCCGGCCAGTTCCAGTTCACGGGTTTCGTTTTCCGCTTTGGTGCTGCGGATACGCACGCCGGTCACGCCCATTTCATCTCCCAGCACTTCGTCCAGCGTATGGTCGGTGTGCAGCACGATGTTGCCGCTTTTCACTTTTTCCATCAGCCGGTCGATCAGGATCTTCTCCGAGCGGAAGCTGTCGCGGCGGTGGATCAGGTGAACCTCGGCGGCGATGTTGGACAGGTACAGCGCTTCTTCAACGGCGGTGTTGCCGCCGCCGACCACCGCGACTTTCTGGTTGCGGTAGAAGAAGCCGTCGCAGGTCGCACAGGCGGAAACGCCTTTGCCCTTGAAGGCCTCTTCGGAAGGCAGGCCAAGATAGCGGGCGGAGGCGCCGGTCGCGATGATCAGCGCGTCGCAGCTGTATTCGCCGCTGTCGCCGAACAGGCGGAACGGACGCTGCTGCAGATCGACGCTGTTGATGTGATCGAAGACGATTTCGGTCTGGAACTTCTCCGCATGCTCGCGCATGCGCTCCATCAGCGCCGGACCGGTCAGGCCTTCGGCGTCGCCCGGCCAGTTTTCCACTTCAGTGGTGGTGGTCAGCTGGCCGCCTTGTTCCATACCGGTGATCAGCACCGGGCTCAGGTTGGCGCGCGCCGCGTAAACGGCGGCGGTGTAACCGGCCGGGCCGGAGCCCAGAATCAGTAATTTGCTATGTTTAGCCGTGCCCATGAATAACCTCTTTATTCCACAATGGCGGACAATGAAGCCGATTGTAGGGAAAATGACGCAGTAAAAAAAGCGCCGGGCGACGTTGTTAACGATTTGTATGATAGTTGTCGCCTATTAATGCACCCGCTGTCGGCAAATCGTACGCCGAACGCAGAAATTTACCTTATCAAAGTCGCATTAGGCCGCTGAATCGCCAAGCGCGCAAAAACGGCGCATTCTGCGACTTAGGCCGCTCCCTGCCGGGGTTTATCTGCCAGCGATTCATAACCAAAAATGGGATGCAGACTTTTCGTGACGGTACGTTGTTCTGATTTTGCTTCTTTTACTTTGACAATCCGCTGCGCATTTGCGAAAACATCATAGGAAGAAGAAATTATCCCCGTAACACCAGCAAATCGTACGTATTTGCGCCGCGAGGCGGCAATGCGCGGTGGATGTGCGGAGCAGGGCGCGCAAGCGTTTGCTGATTTTTTCTCGACCTTAACGTCGTTACCGGCGCCGCGCGGGGTTGGACAGACAGGCTGCGCGGCGTGGAATGATGGTAGTGAAGAAGCATATGACAGGCATCGGGTCTTCGCTTGGAACGAACCCTTACACATTGACGTTGGCTAGGGTGTGGCAAGTGCACGGAAGAAAATAAGAGAGACAATAATAATGGCAGACAACAAGAAACGCCCGGGTAAAGATCTTGACCGTATCGACCGCAACATCCTGAATGAGCTGCAGAAGGATGGGCGTATTTCGAACGTCGAGCTTTCGAAGCGCGTGGGGTTATCCCCGACACCATGTCTGGAACGCGTGCGCCGTCTCGAGCGCCAGGGTTTCATTCATGGCTATACCGCATTGCTTAACCCGCATTATCTGGATGCGTCCCTGCTGGTTTTCGTGGAGATCACGCTGAACCGCGGCGCGCCGGATGTGTTTGAGCAATTCAACTCGGCAGTGCAGAAGCTTGAAGAGATTCAGGAGTGTCATCTGGTTTCCGGTGATTTCGACTACCTGTTGAAAACCCGCGTACCGGACATGTCGGCTTACCGTAAACTGCTGGGCGAAACCTTGCTGCGTTTGCCGGGGGTCAACGACACCCGTACCTACGTAGTGATGGAAGAAGTGAAACAGAGTAACCGTCTGGTTATCAAAACACGGTAAGGTGCAGGTGCAAAACCTGATTAAATTGGTTACACTCCTGTTTATTCATACAGTTTCGGCGCCGGGGAAGCTTCTCGGCGCTGTTGCTATGTCAGCTAACAGGAACCTGGAGAGCCTTTCTTGAGCCAGGAATATACAGAAGATAAAGAAGTTACCCTGAAAAGACTCAGCAGTGGCCGGCGTTTGCTGGAGGCTGTGCTTATCGTGGTAGCGATTTTTGCCGTTTACCTCATGGCTGCGCTGGTCAGTTTCAACCCGTCTGACCCAAGCTGGTCGCAGACCGCGTGGCATGAGCCGATTCACAACTTGGGCGGCGGTGTTGGGGCCTGGTTGGCCGACACGCTGTTCTTCACCTTCGGGGTGCTCGCCTACGCGATACCGCCGATCATGCTGGTTCTGTGCTGGGCGGCCTATCGCCAACGGGCCAACAGAGACTACGTCGACTATTTCGCGCTCTCCCTGCGCCTGATCGGCACCCTGGCGTTAGTGCTCACCTCCTGTGGGCTGGCGGCGCTGAACGTTGACGATCTCTATTACTTCGCTTCCGGCGGCGTGATCGGCAGCCTGCTGAGCAACGCCATGTTGCCATGGTTCAACGGCATCGGCGCCACGCTGGCGCTGCTGTGCGTGTGGGCGGCGGGGCTGACGCTGTTTACCGGCTGGTCCTGGCTGGTGATCGCCGAGAAGATCGGCGGGGCGGTGCTGGGCGTCGCGACCTTCATGACCAACCGTTCGCGTCGCGAAGCGCGTTATTTCGAGGATGACGAGCGTTACGTTGACGACGAGCCTGAGCAGGCAGGGAAGGGCGCCGCCGCAGCGGTTGCCGCGACCGCCGCCGGAGCCGCGGCCGCCGATGACGACGTGTTGTTCTCTGCGCCTTCGGTCACTGAAAGCGCCAAAGAGGCGGCGGAAGACGCCGCCGATCCGTTGCTCAGCGGCCTGCGAGCCGATGATGGTGAGATTGAAGCCGACGCCGCGCCAATCGCGCCGGTGGTTTCGCCTGCACCGGCGGTGAAGGCAGCGATCCACGAGCCCGTTGCAGCGCCGATCGCCGCTCAGGCGCCGTCGGTAACGGTGGCGCCGGCCGCGCCGGCCTCGGTCAATCAGCACCCGGTGAGCGCCCCGGCGCAAGATGCCACGCCGCCGCTGTACTCCTTCGAAATTCCGGAAGAAACGCCTGCACCGAAGGCGACGCGTCCTGTCGATCCTTATCAGGATGACGATGAGCCGCGTCTCGGCAATTGGCAAGAGCCGGCTGCGCCGCAGCCGCCGGCGCGTTCTCCCTTTGATTTTACCGCCGCGCAGCGCGACAGCGCCGACGTCAGCGGAGCGGGTGGTTTCAGCGCTACCGGTGCCAAGCCACAGCTGGATACGGCAGCCGCTGCCGCTGCGGGCGCCGCAGCGGCGACCTTTATGCCGGCCTTCACGGCCACCAGCGACGGCAATCCGCAGGTTAAGCAGGGCATCGGCCCTGAGCTGCCGCGGCCGAACCCGGTGCGCATCCCGACCCGTCGCGAGCTGGCTTCTTACGGCATCAAGCTGCCTTCGCAGCGTGCGGCCGAGCAGGAACAGCGCCAGGCGGATCCTCAGCAGCCGACGGCGGTGAGCCCGCAGGAAGAAGAGGCGCTGCAGGAAGCCGCGCTGCGTCAGGCGTTTGCCGAGCAGCAAAGCCAACGCTACGGCGAAAGCTACGCGCCGGAGCAACAAGATGACGAGAGCGCCCTGCAGGAAGCCGAGCTGAGCAAGGCGTTTGCCGAGCAGCAGAACCAACGCTACGGCGAAGGCTATCAACAGGACGACGAAGAGGCGCTGCAAGAGGCCGCGCTGCGACAGGCGTTCGCCGAGCAGCAGCAGGCGCGCTACGGCCAGCAAGCGGCTGCTCCGCAACCGCCGGCTGCCAGCCCGGTCGATACCCGCAATGCTTTCAGCTTCTCGCCGATGGCGGATCTGGTGGATGATGGCCCGAGCGAGCCGATGTTCACGCTGTCTCCGCAGCTTGAAGAGCGCATTGAACAGCAAAGCGAGCAACAGGACGACGTGCCGTTCGGCCAGTTTGAGCCTGCGGCGCCGGTTGCCCAACCTCAGCAACCGCACTCGCAGCCTCAGCAATACCAGCAGCCGCAGCAACAGCAGTATCAACAGCCGTCGCAGCCATATCAGCAGCCACAGCAACCGGTGCAGCAGCAGCCTCAGCAAACTCAGGCCGAGCAGCATCCGGCGATGGACAGCTTGATTCACCCGTTCCTGATGCGCAACGATCAGCCGCTGCAGAAGCCGACCACGCCGCTGCCGACGCTGGATCTGCTGACCGAGGCTCCGAAAGAGGTAGAACCGGTCGACTCCTTCGCGCTGGAACAGAAGGCGCGTCTGGTGGAGGCCAGCCTGGCCGATTACCGCGTGAAAGCCGACGTGGTAGACATCCTGCCGGGGCCGGTCATCACCCGCTTCGAGCTGGATCTGGCGCCGGGCGTTAAAGCGGCGCGCATTTCCAACCTGTCGCGCGATCTGGCGCGCTCGCTGTCGACGTCGGCGGTGCGCGTGGTAGAAGTGATCCCCGGCAAGCCTTACGTCGGTCTGGAGCTGCCGAACGCCAAGCGGCAAACGGTGTATCTGCGCGAAGTGCTGGATTGCCCGGCCTTCCGTGACAACCCGTCGCCGCTGTCCATCGTATTGGGTAAGGACATCTCCGGCGAACCGGTGGTGGCCGATCTGGGCAAAATGCCGCACTTGCTGGTCGCCGGTACCACCGGTTCCGGTAAGTCGGTCGGGGTCAACGCCATGATCCTGAGCATCCTGTATAAAGCCACGCCGAAAGAAGTGCGCTTTATCATGATCGACCCGAAAATGCTGGAGCTGTCGGTTTACGAAGGCATTCCTCACCTGTTGACCGATGTGGTCACCGACATGAAAGATGCCGCCAACGCGCTGCGCTGGTGCGTGGGGGAAATGGAACGCCGCTACAAGCTGATGTCTGCCCTGGGCGTGCGTAACCTGGCCGGCTACAACGAGCGCGTCGATCAGGCCGAAGCGATGGGGCGTCCGATCCCGGATCCGTTCTGGAAGCCGACCGACAGCATGGACATCACGCCGCCGGTGTTGGAGAAAGAGCCGTACATCGTGGTGATGGTCGACGAATTCGCCGATCTGATCATGACGGTCGGCAAGAAGGTCGAAGAGTTGATCGCTCGCCTGGCGCAGAAAGCGCGTGCGGCGGGTATCCATCTGGTGCTGGCGACCCAGCGTCCGTCGGTGGATGTGATCACGGGTCTTATCAAGGCCAACATCCCGACGCGTATCGCCTTTACCGTGTCGAGCAAGATCGACTCCCGCACCATCCTCGATCAGGGGGGCGCCGAGTCCTTGCTGGGTATGGGCGACATGCTCTATCTGGCGCCGAACTCCTCGATTCCGGTGCGCGTGCATGGCGCATTCGTGCGCGATCAGGAAGTGCACGCGGTGGTCAAGGATTGGAAAGCGCGCGAGCGGCCCCAATATAAAGAGGGCATTCTCAGCGGCGGCGAAGACGGCGAGGGCGGTGCCGGCGGTGGTATGGACGGCGACGAAGAGCTGGATCCGCTGTTTGACCAGGCGGTGGATTTCGTGGTGGATAAACGCCGCGCCTCCATCTCCGGCGTACAGCGCCAGTTCCGTATCGGCTATAACCGCGCGGCGCGCATCATCGAACAGATGGAAGCGCAGGGCATCGTCAGCGAGCAGGGGCACAACGGCAACCGCGAGGTGCTGGCGCCGCCGCGGCACGATTGATGGTCGTTTAGCCATTGCAATTCAATAAGAAAGGGCCGCTTAAGCGGCCCTTGTGCAAAGAAGCGTAAACCCGTTTCTTCTCGGAACATTGGCCTACCGGCCGATCGCCGGCTTCGGGTAAAGTAACGGGGTAAAGGGTTGATTTGACCCGCACGGCGTCGCCCTGCGGTTAACGCATTTCATAAGGTATCTGGAATAATGAAAAAACTGTTAGTTGCCTGCTGTCTGCTTTCGGGATTCGCTTCTACTTCCGTGCTGGCCGATGCCGCACAGGATCTGCAAAGTCGCCTGGCGAAGGTGAACAGTTTCCACGCCAGCTTCTCACAAACCGTGACCAGCGCCGACGGCGCCGCGGTGCAACAGGGGGAAGGCGAGCTGTGGGTGAAGCGGCCAAACCTGTTCAACTGGCATATGACCTCGCCCGATGAGAGCGTGCTGGTCTCCGATGGCCAGACCCTGTGGTTCTATAACCCATTCGTCGAGCAGGTGACGGCAACCTGGCTGAAGAACGCCACCGGCAATACGCCGTTTATGCTGATCACCCGCAATAATGCCAGCGACTGGAAACAGTACAACGTGAAGCAAAAGGGCGATGATTTCGAGCTGACGCCGAAGTCCGCCAGCGGCAACCTGAAGCAGTTCGCCATCAGCGTGACCAACAGCGGCACCATCCGCAGCTTCGCCGCGGTGGAGCAGGACGGCCAGCGCAGTTCCTACACGCTGAAAAGCCAGCAGAACGTCGCCGCCGATCCGGCCAAATTCAAATTTACCCCGCCGAAGGGGGTGACGCTGGACGACCAGCGCCAGTGAGGTGCAAGTGAGTAATAATCTGTCGCTCGATTTTTCCCAGAACGAGTTCCAGCCGTTGGCCGCGCGTATGCGGCCGACCACGCTGGCGCAGTATATCGGCCAGCAGCACCTGCTGGCCGCCGGCAAGCCGCTGCCGCGCGCCATTGAGGCCGGGCAGCTGCACTCGATGATTTTATGGGGGCCGCCGGGCACCGGGAAGACGACGCTGGCAGAACTGATTGGCCGTTACGGCCAGGCGGATGTCGAACGGATCTCAGCCGTGACCTCCGGTATCAAGGAGATCCGCGAGGCGATCGAGCGGGCGCGGCAAAATCGCGATGCCGGCCGCCGCACCATCCTGTTCGTCGACGAAGTGCACCGCTTCAATAAGAGCCAGCAGGACGCTTTCCTGCCGCACATCGAAGACGGCACCATCACCTTTATCGGCGCCACCACCGAAAATCCGTCGTTCGAGCTGAACTCGGCGCTGTTGTCCCGCGCCCGCGTTTACCTGCTGAAGGCGCTGACCGCCGAAGATATCGGCCAGGTGCTGGATCAGGCGATGGGCGACAAGGCGCGCGGCTTTGGCGGCCAGAATATCGAGCTGCCGGCGGAAACGCGCCGCCTGCTGTCGGAGCTGGTGGGCGGCGACGCGCGCCGGGCGCTGAACAGCCTGGAAATGATGGCCGACATGGCGGAGTTGGACGCCAAAGGAGTGCGGGTGCTGACGCCGGAGCTGCTGAAAGAGGTGTCGGGCGAGCGCAGCGCGCGCTTCGACAATAAGGGCGACCGTTATTACGATCTGATTTCCGCGCTGCATAAATCGGTGCGCGGCTCGGCGCCGGACGCCGCGCTGTATTGGTATGCGCGCATCATTACCGCCGGCGGCGATCCGCTTTACGTGGCGCGCCGTCTGTTGGCGATTGCCTCTGAAGACGTGGGCAACGCCGATCCGCGCGGCATGCAGGTGGCGATCGCCGCCTGGGATTGCTTCACCCGCGTGGGGCCAGCGGAGGGCGAACGCGCCATCGCGCAGGCGATCGTCTACCTGGCCTGCGCGCCGAAGAGCAATGCGGTCTACACCGCGTTCAAGGCTGCCATGCGCGACGCCAAAGAGCAGGCCGATTATGACGTGCCGGAGCACCTGCGCAACGCGCCGACCAAGCTGATGAAGGAAATGGGGCTGGGGGCGGAGTACCGCTACGCCCACGACGAGCCCAACGCCTACGCCGCCGGTGAGAACTATTTCCCGCCCGAAATGGCCCATACGCGCTACTATCAACCGACCTCTCGCGGGCTGGAAGGGAAAATCGGCGAAAAGTTGGCATGGCTGGCTGAGCAGGATCAAAATAGCCCGACAAAACGCTACCGCTAGCGAGGCCGTTGCGGTAAGGTTAGCGGGTATCACTCTTCTTTATGCGGCTATAAATCAGCCGCATAGAACAACAACACTTCTTTCAATAACAACAAGCACAGGATTAGCATGCTCGATCCCAATCTGCTGCGTAATGAGCTAGACGCAGTCGCCGTCAAACTGGCTCGCCGAGGCTTTAAACTCGATCTGGATCTGCTGCGTTCGCAGGAAGAACGTCGCAAAGTTCTGCAGGTAGAAACTGAAACGCTGCAAGCGGAACGCAACTCCCGATCGAAATCCATCGGCGCGGCCAAAGCGCGTGGGGAAGACATCGAGCCGCTGCGTCGCGAAGTGAACGAGCTGGGTGACAAGCTGGATGCTGCCAAGGCGGCGCTGGATGCGTTGCAGAGCGAGATCCGCGATTACGCCCTGACGCTGCCTAACCTGCCGGACGACGCCGTGCCGGATGGTAAAGACGACAGCGAAAACCTGGAAGTTGCCCGCTGGGGCGAACCGCGCCAGTACGACTTCGCGGTGCGCGATCACGTCGATCTGGGCGAAATGGCCGGCGGGCTGGATTTTGCCGCCGCGGTTAAGCTGACCGGTTCGCGCTTCGTGGTGATGAAAGGGCAAATCGCCCGCATGCACCGCGCGCTGTCCCAGTTCATGCTGGATCTGCACACCGAGCAGCACGGCTACCTGGAGGCCTACGTGCCTTACCTGGTTAACCACGCCACGCTGTACGGTACCGGCCAGCTGCCGAAGTTCGGCGAAGACCTGTTCCATACCCGTCCGCTGGAAGAAGAAGCCGACAGCAGCAACTACGCGCTGATCCCAACGGCGGAAGTGCCGCTGACCAACTTGGTGCGCGACGAGATCGTGGAAGAGGAAACTCTGCCGCTGAAGATGACCGCACACACGCCATGCTTCCGCGCGGAAGCCGGTTCTTACGGCCGCGACACCCGCGGTTTGATCCGCATGCACCAGTTCGACAAGGTCGAGATGGTGCAGATCGTTCGTCCGGAAGATTCGATGGATGCCCTGGAAGAGCTGACCGGCCACGCGGAAAAAGTGCTGCAGCTGCTGAACCTGCCTTACCGCAAGGTGCTGTTGTGCACCGGCGACATGGGCTTCGGCGCGTGCAAAACCTACGATCTGGAAGTGTGGCTGCCGGCGCAGGATACCTATCGCGAGATCTCGTCCTGCTCCAACATGTGGGACTTCCAGGCGCGTCGCATGCAGGCGCGCTGCCGCAGCAAAGCCGACAAGAAACCGCGTCTGGTTCACACGCTGAACGGCTCCGGCCTGGCGGTTGGCCGTACGTTGGTGGCGGTGCTGGAAAACTACCAGCAGGCCGACGGCCGCATTCAGGTGCCTGAAGTGCTGCGTCCTTATATGGGCGGCCTGGAATATATCGGCTAAACGGCAAACCACGAAAAAAGCGCCTGCGGGCGCTTTTTTTATGTCGAGAATTCAGTCTGGCGCCAGCGTATAAGCCTGTTGAAGGTAGTCCGCCAGATGTTTGCTTTTCACCTCGGCGGGCGAGTGGAGTTTGATGTGTCGCCGATACTGGCCGCTGCCTTCGAGCTGGTTATGGCTGTCTGCCAGCCGGTAGCCGTGGCCGAATTCCACCGTGACGTGGTGGCGGTAGGCGAAAACGCCGCAGAAAAATTGGCTATGCGAGAACATGATGCCGCCGTATTTGACCGATTCAGTGACGCCGTTGCCGCTCGCCGCAGCGATTCGCCGCACCTGCTGCACAATGGCCAGCAGGTCACCTTGCGTGCTGCCGATGTCCGCCAGCAGGGCCTCTACCGCCGCATCATTTGCCTGACTCATTTTGCCTCTTTGTCGTTAAATTCGCTCTGCGCTGAGCATAGCGCTTTTTCAGCCGGTTAGCCGGAAACAAATCGTGCGGTGGAACGATAAGAGGCGATTGACTTTTTTATCGCCAGTGGCATGATGCGCGCACTCTCATTGCGCGTTCGGTCACAATTTCACTATGTCCGCATACTCCCGCCCAGTGCTCTTATTGCTCTGCGGCCTCTTGCTGCTCACGGTATCCATTGCCGTTTTGAATACGTTAGTGCCTCTTTGGTTAACCCATGCTCAGCTGTCGACTTGGCAGGTGGGAATGGTCAGCTCCTCTTATTTCAGCGGCAACCTATTGGGCACGCTGGTGGCGGGCAAACTGATCCAGCGCGTCGGCTTTACCCGCAGCTATCATCTTTCTTGTCTGGTGTTCGCCGCCGCGACCGCCGGCATGGTGCTGTCGATCGATTTTTGGAGCTGGCTGGGCTGGCGCTTCTTCGCCGGCGTCGGTTGCGCTTGGATCTGGGTGATCGTGGAGAGCGCGCTGTTGCGCAGCGGCAACCTGAGCAACCGCGGCCAGCTGCTGGCGGCCTATATGATCGTTTATTACCTCGGTACGGTGACCGGCCAATTGCTGTTGAGCATGACCTCGACCGAATTGTTGCACGTGGTGCCGTGGGTGACCGCCATTGTGATCAGCGCCATGCTGCCGATGCTGTTCGCGCGGGTCAACCGCCATGAAGACGAGCCGCAGCAGGCGGCGGTGTGGACCATGCTGAGACGCCGCAGCGCGCGCCTCGGCATCAACGGTTGCATCATTTCCGGCATCGTGCTCGGTTCGCTGTACGGCCTGATGCCGCTGTACCTCTCCCATCAGGGCATGAGCGACGCCAACGTCGGTTACTGGATGGCGCTGCTGGTCAGCTCCGGCATCGTCGGCCAATGGCCGGTCGGGCGCTTGGCCGATCGTTACGGGCGCCTGCTGGTGCTGCGCATTCAGGTGTTCGTGGTGATCCTCGCCAGCGTGGCGATGCTCGGCAACTACGCCATGGCGCCTTCGCTGTTCATCCTCGGCTGCGCCGGCTTTACCCTGTATCCGGTGGCGATGTCCTGGGCCTGCGAGAAGGCGCTGCCGCACGAGTTGGTGGCGATGAACCAGGCGCTGTTGATGAGTTACACCATTGGCAGCCTGCTGGGGCCGTCGATGACGGCGTTGCTGATGCAAAACTATTCCGACCGCGTGCTGTTCGTGATGATCGCCGCCGTGGCGCTGGTTTACCTGCTGATGCTGCTGAAGAAACAGAAGCCGGATCACCATCACACGCCGTTCGCCGCCGCCTGAGCATGAAAAAACCGGCCATGAGCCGGTTTTTCTTTGGCGCCGCGCCAATCAGTAAATCACTTTGTGGCCGTAGCTTTCCAGGATGCCTTTGACGCGATCCATGGTCTCGGCTTTCGGCGGGTGCACGCCGTCCAGCTTGTACTCTTCCCCCATCGCTATCCATTTGTGCTTGCCCAGTTCGTGGTAGGGCAGCAGCTCGATTTTCTCGATGTTGGTCATGTCTTTGGTGAACTCGCCCAGCAGGTGCGCCGACTTATCGTCGTCTGACCAGCCCGGCACCACCACGTAGCGGATCCAGGTGCGCTGGTTGCGTTTCGCCAGGTAGCGGGCGAATTCCAGCGTGCGGTGATTGGAGACGCCGACCAGGTTCTGGTGGATCTCGTCGTTCATCTGTTTCAGATCCAGCATCACCAGATCGGTGGTGTCCAGCAGCTCGTCGATCACCGGATCGTAGCGGCGCACAAAACCATTGGTGTCCAGGCAGGTATTGATGCCTTCGGCGTGGCAGGCGCGGAACCAGTCGCGGACGAATTCAGCCTGCAGGATCGCCTCGCCGCCGGACGCGGTCACGCCGCCGCCGGAGGCGTTCATGAAGTGGCGGTAGGCCACCGCGTCTTTCATCAGCTCTTCGACGGTCACTTCCTTGCCGCCGTGGGTGTCCCAGGTGTCGCGGTTATGGCAATAGAGGCAGCGCATCAGGCAGCCCTGGAAGAAGACGATAAAGCGGATCCCGGGCCCATCGACGGTGCCGCAGGATTCGAAGGAGTGGATGCGACCAATTGCTGACATTGCGGGGTTTTCTCCAATATTGACTGTCAAACGCAGTCTAAAAATAGGCGCGTGGCCGCCGGCCAGGTATCTGCGATGCAGCAGCGGGTGGAACCGCCACCGGGGTAATGATGCCTGTCGGCCGGTCAGTTGCCGGATAACTGTTTTGCCGGCTATCCATTCAGTATAGATGTCCGGCAAAACAGACTCGTACAGAGTCAGGGGAGAGCGGTGGGAGAAAAGGGCCGGCAAAACCGGCCCCTGCGTTGGTGCCGGGCGGTTTCCCGCCCGGCCGGCGTATTACATCGTTTGAGTGAAGGTACGAGTAATCACGTCCTGCTGTTGCTCTTTGGTCAGCGAGTTGAAGCGCACGGCGTAACCGGAAACGCGGATGGTCAGCTGAGGGTATTTCTCAGGGTTTTCCATCGCGTCCAGCAGCATTTCGCGGTTCATCACGTTGACGTTCAGGTGCTGGCCGCCTTCGATGGAGGCTTCATGGTGGAAGTAACCATCCATCAGGCCCGCCAGGTTGGCTTTACGCACGTCGTCGTCTTTACCCAGCGCGTTAGGCACGATGGAGAAGGTGTAGGAGATCCCGTCTTTCGCGTAGGCAAACGGCAGTTTGGCTACCGAGGTCAGGGAGGCGACTGCACCTTTCTGGTCGCGGCCGTGCATCGGGTTGGCACCAGGGCCGAACGGTGCGCCTGCGCGGCGGCCATCCGGGGTGTTACCGGTTTTCTTACCGTACACCACGTTGGAGGTGATGGTCAGTACGGACTGGGTCGGTACCGCATTGCGGTAGGTGCGCAGTTTCTGAATTTTCTTCATGAAACGTTCCACCAGGTCGCAGGCGATGTCATCGACGCGGGCGTCGTTGTTACCGAACTGCGGGTACTCGCCTTCCACTTTGAAGTCGATGGCCAGGCCGTCTTCGTCGCGAATGGTGGTGACTTTCGCGTACTTGATGGCAGACAGGGAGTCGGCTGCAACGGACAGGCCGGCGATGCCGCAAGCCATGGTGCGATAAACGTCACGGTCATGCAGCGCCATCAGCGCAGCTTCGTAGCTGTACTTGTCGTGCATGTAGTGAATGATGTTCAGCGCGGTCACGTACTGCTTGGCCAGCCAATCCATAAAGTGGTCCATGCGCGCCATGACTTTGTCATAGTCCAGCACTTCGTCCATCATCGGCGCTTCTTTAGGGCCGACCTGCATTTTCAGTTTTTCGTCAACGCCGCCGTTGATGGCGTACAGCATGGTTTTCGCCAGGTTGGCGCGGGCGCCGAAGAACTGCATTTGTTTGCCGACGATCATCGGGCTGACGCAGCAAGCGATGGCGTAGTCATCGTTGTTGAAGTCAGGGCGCATCAGGTCGTCGTTTTCGTACTGAACGGAAGAGGTGTCGATGGACACTTTCGCCGCGAATTTTTTGAAGTTCAGCGGCAGCTTCTCAGACCACAGGATGGTCATGTTCGGCTCCGGAGACGGCCCCATGGTGTACAGGGTGTTCAGGAAGCGGAAGCTGTTTTTGGTGACCAGAGTACGGCCGTCGACGCCCATACCGGCCAGGGATTCCGTTGCCCAGATTGGGTCGCCGGAGAACAGCTCATCGTACTCAGGGGTACGCAGGAAGCGCACCATACGCAGTTTCATCACCAGGTGGTCGATCAGTTCCTGCGCTTGTTCTTCGGTCAGTTTGCCCGCCTTGATGTCGCGCTCGATGAACACGTCGAGGAAGGTGGACACGCGGCCGAAGGACATGGCGGCGCCGTTCTGGGATTTCACCGCGGCCAGGTAGCCGAAGTAGGTCCACTGCACCGCTTCTTGGGCGCTGGTGGCCGGGCCGGAGATGTCGTAACCGTATTTGGCGGCCATCTCTTTGATCTGAGCCAGAGCGCGATGCTGTTCAGCGATCTCTTCGCGCAGCTGGATGGTCATTTCCAGGTCTTCGCCGTTTTCCAGTTTTTCCTGCAGCGATTTGAACTGGTTCAGCTTGTCGGCCATCAGGAAGTCGATGCCGTACAGCGCCACGCGGCGGTAGTCGCCGATGATGCGGCCACGGCCGTAAGCGTCTGGCAGACCGGTCAGCACGCCGGATTTACGGCAGTTCAGGATGTCTTTGGTGTAAACGTCGAATACGCCCTGGTTGTGGGTTTTACGGTATTCGGTGAACACTTTTTTCAGCTGCGGATCCAGTTCGCGGCCGTACACTTTGCACGAACCTTCGACCATTTTGATGCCGCCGAACGGGATCAGCGCGCGTTTCAGAGGGGCGTCGGTCTGCAGACCCACGATGGTTTCCAGCTCTTTGGCGATGTAACCCGCGTCGTGAGAAACGATGGTTGAAGCAACGTTGGTGTCGAAATCAACCGGCGCATGAGTGCGGTTTTCCAGTTTGATCCCTTCCATAACCTTGTCCCACAAGGTGGTGGTGGCTTGAGTTGCGCCAGCCAGGAAGGATTCGTCACCTTCATAAGGCGTGTAGTTTTTCTGGATGAAGTCACGAACGTTGACTTCATTCTGCCAGTCACCCTTGCTGAAACCTTCCCAAGCGTTGGCTAATTTCTCGTTAAGTTCGGTCATTGTACACCTACCTTTGATTGTGGATTTCTAACTCTGCGCGCGGTAACTCACAGCTTAGTGCTGTTCGCGGCCCCCGCGCAGATAAATTACCCAGTAAGTCAACCCAACCAGCAGACCGCCGCCGATGATGTTGCCGATGGTGACCGGAATCAGGTTGTCGATGATGAAGTTGCTTACTGTCAGATGAGCGAATTGCTCAGGTACCGCCCCTACGGCTTGCCAGAATTCCGGCGTGGCGAAGTGTTTGACCACGATGCCCATAGGGATCATAAACATGTTGGCGATGCTGTGTTCGAAGCCGCTGGCGACAAACATACCGACCGGCAGCACCATGGCGAGCATCTTGTCGGTCAGGGTACGGCCGGAGTAGCTCATCCAGACCGCCAGGCAGACCATCAGGTTAGCCAGAATGCCGAGGCAGACGGCTTCGATAAAGGTGTGATGCAGCTTGTGGTCCGCGGTTTGCAGAACATTCAGGCCCCACTGGCCGTTGGCGACCATATACTCGCCGGAGAACCAGATCAGCGCCACGAAGAACAGCGCGCCGACCAGGTTGCCGAGATAAACGTTCAGCCAGTTGGCGCCCAGTTGGCCCCAGCTGATGCGGCCGCTGGCCTTGGCGATGACGATAAGCACGGTAGAGGTGAACAGGTCGGCGCCCGACACCACCACCAGCATTAACCCGAGAGAGAAACAGATGCCGCCGACCAGTTTCGCCAGACCGAAAGGCACGCCGGCGGTGCCGGTGGTCGCCGTGATGTAGAAGACGAAGGCGATGGAAATGAAGACACCGGCGGTGATCGCCAAATAAAACGTTTTCAGCGGATGTTTGGTGGCTTTATACACGCCGGCATCTTCAGCGATTTTCGCCGTGGCCGCAGGTAAAATCAGATCGAAGGGGCTGTCAGTTTTCAAACTAACTCTCGCTCTTAAGGGTTAAAACAACGCAATGAGATACTAGCAAAGCAGTATAGGGGAAAATTTGATTTGGATCATAAGGCGGGGAAGTAGAGCGGCGAAATGACGTGTTTTTTGTGTGGTTTTTATGGTTAATTTATTGATTTTTAATGAAAAACAATTTTTTAATGTTTGCAAAATTTTTTGAATTCACCAGGTGGACGGCGTAGGGTAAAGTTAAATTTTTAGGCGTTTTGTCGCCGCGAGGCGCTGAAAGTTTAATTATCGGTTAATTATTATTTCACCGTCCGGCAACAATCGCCGGTTTATTTATTCTTATGCTCGTTTAACCGCCTATTTTCCTGCGGGAAAATAAAACAGAATGCGTTGAAATAAACCGCAAAATGAAAACGCCGCAGCGGAGTGCGGCGTTTGACCGGGGAGGGTACCCCAAAAGTGGCTGTACCCCCAATGGCGATTAGGCCTTGGCCCAGTGACGGCGCTTGGCCGCCTGCAGCTTCTCGTAGGCCGCCAGCAGTGCCTGATGGGCCGGCAACGCCTTCAGATCGGCATCGACGGCGAACAGCCCGTTGAAGCGCTCTTCACCGCTGATGGCGGCGGAGGCGGCGTTGACCGCTTCCTGGCCGTACATTTTCACGAACGCGGTATAGTATTGCGCCGCTTCGCGCTCAGGCTCCTGCGCCAGCAGCAACAGCGTTTGCAGGCAACGGTAGTAGTTGCTGCGCGCCGGGCTCAGCACCGAGGCGTTGAAGTCCTGCGTCCACTCGGTCCAAATCAGCGCCTGATCCAGATCGCCGCCCGCCAGCGCCAGCATCGACTTCAGCTCGCCCACGCGCAGGGTATACCAGGCGTTGTCCTTGCCGCTGGCAATGCCCAGCAGTTCGCGTACGCGGGTGAAATCGTCCAGCCCTTCGTCGTCCAACTGCTCGATCAGCGCCAGGTATTCTTCCGGCTCCCACTCGCTGCCCGGCAACGCCAGCAGCGTATCGCGCAGGTGCGCGCCCATGCTGTTGTTGGCCAGCAGCAGGTCTTCCGCCGGGTAGATATCGGACATGCCCGGCACGATGATGCGGCAAGCGTAGACGCCCAGGTGCTCGTAGTCGGCGATGTACACTTCCGCGTCTTCTTTGTCGAAGATGCTCATCAGGGTGGCGAACTCTTCCTGCGTGCTGCCGCTGAAGTTCCAGTCAACGAACGGGTAATCGGCGTCCTGTTTGAACAGATCCCAGGAGATCAGGCCGCTGGAGTCGATGAAGTGCGTTTCCAGGTTGGTGTGTTCCGCCACTTCTTCGTCATCGAAGGTCGGTGCGGTGAACACGTCGAGATCTTTCAGGCTGCGGCCCTGCAGCAGTTCGGTTACCGTGCGCTCCAGTGCCACGCCGAAGTCCGGGTGCGCGCCGAACGAAGCGAAGCAGGTGCCGTTGGTCGGGTTGAACAGCACCACGCAAATGACCGGGTAGTTGCCGCCCAGCGAGGCGTCATAGGAGAGGATCGGGAAACCTTCCTCTTCCAGCTTGGCGATGGCTTCCACCACGCCCGGGTAACGGTTCAGCACGTCGTCCGGGATCGCCGGCAGGCTGATGGATTCGGCGATGATGCGGTTTTTCACATAGCGCTCGAACACTTCCGACAGGCCCTGCACGCGCGCTTCGTTGGCGGTGTTGCCGGCAGACATGCCGTTGGAAACATACAGGTTGCCGATGATGTTCATCGGGATGTACACGGTTTGCTGATCGGACTGACGGGTAAACGGCAGCGCACACACGCCGCGATCGGAGTTGCCGGATTGCAGATCGACAAGATCGCTGGCGCTCAGCTCTTGCTGCGGATCGTAGAAGGCGTGCAGGCGTTCGTCGAGGATGCCGGCCGGCAGCGCGTCGTCTTCAGGGATCGGGAACCATTTCTCATTCGGGTAGTGCACGAAATCGCCTTCGGCAATCTGCTTGCCCAGATAGAAATCGGCGAAGAAGTAGTTGGTGGACAGGCGCTCGAAATATTCACCCAGCGCGGAGGCCAGCGCGGCTTTTTTGCTGGCGCCTTTGCCGTTGGTGAAGCACAGCGGGCAATCGCGATCGCGAATGTGCACTGACCACACGTGCGGCACCGGGTTCAGCCAGGAGGCTTCTTCGATGTTGAAACCGAGATCGCTCAGTTTCTGCTGGAAACGGGCGATGGAGTCTTCCAGGGCGGCGTCTTTACCGGGGATAAAAGTTTGCGTCATTGTCTTCACTTTTTGCGCGTACTAAAAACGCGCAATGATACGGGGTTTTACGCTGGAGCTCCACGTATTCCTAAAGCGGCGGCAAAGTCACAGTTTTTTTAAGGATAAAGGCCATAATTCAGCGAGTTATCTGTCACGGAGAAATCTAATGAAATCAGTGAAACTCAGCGCGTTAACCCTCCTGTTGACCGGCTTCAGCGCCTCGGCGCTGGCGCTGCCCAACATCACTCTGCTGGCGACCGGCGGCACCATCGCCGGCGGCGGCGATTCGGCGACGAAATCCAACTATACGGCGGGCAAGCTGGGCGTCGAGGCGTTGGTCGATGCGGTGCCGGCGCTGAAAAACATCGCCAACGTGCAGGGGGAGCAGGTGGTGAACATCGGTTCGCAGGACATGAACGATCGGGTCTGGCTGACGTTGGCGAAGAAAATTGACGCCGACTGCGGCAAGACCGACGGCTTCGTCATCACCCACGGCACCGATACGCTGGAAGAGACGGCCTACTTCCTCGATCTGACGGTGAAGTGCGACAAGCCGGTGGTGCTGGTGGGGGCGATGCGACCGGCGACGGCGATGAGCGCCGATGGTCCGTTCAACCTGTATAATGCGGTGGTGACGGCGGCGGATCGGCAATCGGCCAACCGCGGGGTGCTGGTGGCGATGAACGACACCGTGCTGGATGCGCGCGACGTCACCAAGACCAACACCACCGCCGTGCAGACCTTCCAGTCGCCAAACTACGGCCCGCTGGGATATATCCACAACGGCAAGATCGATTACCAGCGCTCGCCGCAGCGTAAGCATACCCGGGATACGCCGTTCGACGTCAGCAAGCTGAACGAACTGCCGAAGGTCGGCATCGTCTACAACTATGCCAACGCCTCCGATGCGCCGGCCAAGGCGCTGATCGCCGAAGGCTATCAGGGCATCGTCAGCGCCGGGGTCGGCAACGGCAATCTGTATAAAACCGTGTTCGACACCCTGGCGACGGCGGCGCAGCACGGTGTGGCGGTGGTGCGTTCATCCCGCGTGCCGACCGGCGCCACCACCGAAGATGCGGAAGTGGACGACGCCAAGTACGGCTTTGTGGCCGCCGGCACGCTGAATCCGCAAAAAGCGCGCATACTGCTGCAGCTGGCGCTGACGAAAACCAAAGACGCGAAGCAGATCCAGCAGATGTTCAATCAGTACTGATCGTTTTCTTCCCTGCGGGGGCCGACCGGGCTCCCGTAGCCATCTTGGCTGAATACAGCATAAAACACCGCGTTAACCCGCTGAATTTCCCCATGTCGCAGGGTTTTATCGTCCAAACAATCGCGACGGCCGCAGAGCCTGTCATCACCCGGCGCGGCCGTTTGCCGCCGACGGGTGAATAAGCGTTGCAGCCATGGGGCGTGAGTGATAAAACCGATGGGTTGGTTAACGCGAGCGTTAACTTCGGGCGTCTTTTCGACAGGTCGCTTTTCTGCGGCGAACAGTGAATGTGGTGAGGGGAAATGACTCAGGTTTATAATTTTAGCTCTGGCCCGGCGATGCTGCCGGTGGAAGTGTTGCGTCGTGCGGAACAGGAACTGTGCAACTGGCACGGGCTGGGCACGTCAGTGATGGAGATCAGTCACCGCAGCAAAGAATTCATCGCCGTTGCCGAGCAGGCGGAACAGGATCTGCGCGATCTGCTGAAAGTCCCCTCCAACTATAAAGTGCTGTTTTGCCACGGTGGCGCCCGCGCGCAGTTCGCCGCGCTGCCGCTAAACCTGCTGGGCGACAAGGCCACTGCCGACTATATCGACGGCGGCTATTGGGCGCACAGCGCCATCAAGGAAGCGGAAAAGTATTGCGCCCCGAACGTCATCGACGTGAAAACCCGTATCGACGGCCTGAGCGGCATCAAGCCGATGAAAGCGTGGCAGCTCAGCGACGACGCGGCTTATGTCCACTATTGCCCGAATGAGACCATCGACGGCGTGGCCATCGATGAAACGCCGGACTTCGGCGACAAAGTGGTGATCGGCGATTACTCCTCGACCATTCTGTCCCGCCCGCTCGATGTCAGCCGTTTCGGCGTGATTTACGCCGGCGCGCAGAAAAATATCGGCCCGGCTGGCCTGACGCTCGTGATCGTACGTGACGATCTGCTGGGTAAGGCGCGCAAAGAAGTGCCGTCGATCCTCGACTACACCGTGCTGGCCGAGAACGACTCGATGTTCAACACCCCGCCGACCTTCGCCTGGTACTTGTCCGGGCTGGTGTTCAAATGGCTGAAAGAGCAGGGCGGCCTGGTGGAAATGCAGAAACGCAATCAGGCCAAGGCCGAGTTGTTGTATGAGACTATCGATAAATCCGACTTCTACCGCAGCCAGGTGGCGATCGCCAACCGTTCCTGGATGAACGTGCCGTTCCAGCTGGCCGATGCGGCGCTGGACAAGGTGTTCCTCAGTGAAGCCGAAGCCATCGGCCTGCAGGCGCTGAAAGGCCACCGGGTAGTTGGCGGCATGCGCGCTTCTATTTACAATGCCATGCCGCTGGCCGGCGTGCAGGCGCTGACCGACTTCATGGCAGACTTCGAACGTCGTCACGGTTGATTCCGTCAGCCCGCCAGGCGCGGGCTGCTCAGGCTGTTGTCCTTTTGCATTAAAGCGGCTCCGGCATTATCCCGGAGCCGTTTCGTTTATCAGAATTGGAGAGTTTTGTTCACATGGTGGATTCCCTGACGTTACATCCGGTCGCCCTGGTCAATGGCACCGTCAACTTACCCGGCTCCAAGAGCGTTTCTAACCGCGCTCTGCTGCTGGCGGCGCTGGCGAAAGGCACGACCCGGCTGACCAACCTGCTGGACAGCGACGACGTGCGTCATATGCTGAACGCGCTGCAGGCGTTGGGCGTGAACTATCAGCTTTCCGCCGATCGCACCGTATGCGAGGTGACCGGCGTGGCCGGGCCGCTGGTGGCCGATCGGCCGCTGGAACTGTTCCTCGGCAACGCCGGTACGGCGATGCGCCCATTGGCGGCGGCGCTGTGCCTCGGCGAAGGCGACGTGGTGTTGACCGGCGAACCGCGCATGAAAGAGCGCCCGATCGGCCATCTGGTGGACGCGTTGCGCCAGGGCGGGGCGCAGATTGATTACCTCGAGCAGACCGATTACCCGCCGATTCGCCTGCGCGGCGGCTTCCAGGGCGGCGACGTCACCGTTGACGGCAGCGTCTCCAGCCAATTCCTGACCGCGTTGCTGATGACCGCGCCGCTGGCGCCGCAGGATACGCAGATCCACATCAAGGGCGAGCTGGTTTCCAAGCCGTACATCGACATCACGCTGCATCTGATGCGCACCTTCGGCGTATCGGTGAGCCACGACAACTACCGGGTGTTCCATATCCAGGGGCGCCAGACGTATATCGCGCCGGGCGATTACCTGGTTGAGGGTGACGCCTCTTCCGCCTCCTACTTCCTGGCGGCGGCGGCGATCAAAGGCGGCACCGTGCGCGTGACCGGTATCGGCCGCAAAAGCGTGCAGGGCGACACCAAGTTTGCCGACGTGCTGGAGAAAATGGGCGCGCGCATTACCTGGGGCGATGATTTCATCGAGTGCAGCCGCGGTGAACTGCGCGGCATCGACATGGACATGAACCACATTCCGGACGCTGCGATGACCATCGCCACTGCGGCGCTGTTCGCCGAGGGGCCGACCACCATTCGCAATATCTACAACTGGCGGGTGAAGGAGACCGACCGTCTGACGGCGATGGCGACTGAGCTGCGTAAAGTGGGGGCTGAAGTGGACGAAGGCGAAGACTATATTCACGTTGTGCCGCCGGCCAAACTGCAGTTTGCCGAGATCGGCACCTACAACGATCACCGCATGGCGATGTGTTTCTCGCTGGTGGCGCTGTCGGATACTCCGGTCACCATTCTCGATCCGAAATGCACCGCGAAAACCTTCCCGGACTATTTCGAACAGCTGGCGCGCATCAGCCAGCCGGCGTAACCCGTCAAATCGTTTATTTTAAGGCCCCTTTGTGGGCCTTTATCGTTTTTAACCTTTGGCGACCGGTGTTTCTTCTATACTTTTTCTCGGTTGTGCGCTTATTTTCAACAACCGGACAGTTCCAGGGTAACAGATCGCCGTAGGGCAGCGTATAATACGCCACCGTATTTGCCCCTGATTGGGCAGGTGACAGGGCGCACGGGCTTCGAGTCGAAGCTCGCCGTGCCTCTGTGAGGTTTTCTACCTGAAGGAGAGAGAGAAATGACGGCTACAGCCCCGGTGATAACCGTTGATGGACCAAGTGGCGCAGGCAAAGGCACGCTGTGTAAAGCGTTGGCCGAGTCCCTTGGTTGGCGTTTGCTGGACTCCGGCGCGATCTATCGCGTGCTGGCGCTGGCGGCGTTGCATCATCAGGTGGATATCACTTCTGAGGAAGCGCTGGTTCCGCTGGCCGCACATCTCGATGTTCGCTTCGTTGCCCTGGACGGCAAGCTGCAGGTGATTTTGGAAGGTGAGGACGTCAGCAATGAGATCCGCACCGAAACCGTCGGCAACACCGCGTCGCAAGCGGCGGCGTTTCCGCGCGTGCGCGAGGCGCTGCTGCGCCGCCAGCGCGCATTCCGCGAGGCGCCCGGCCTGATTGCCGATGGCCGCGACATGGGCACGGTGGTGTTCCCGGACGCGCCGGTCAAGATTTTCCTCGACGCCAGCTCGGAGGAGCGCGCGCACCGCCGCATGCTGCAGTTGCAGGAGAAGGGCTTTAATGTTAACTTTGAACGTCTTTTAGCCGAGATAAAGGAACGGGACGACCGTGACCGTAATCGGCCTATCGCGCCTCTGGTGCCCGCTTCTGACGCCCTCGTGCTGGATTCTACCAGCATGTCGATCGAAGAAGTGATCCGGCAGGCGTTGACGTATGCACAGAAAGTGTTGGCGTTGCCGCAGCAATAAGCGCGGCGGCGCTATTGGCTTTTTGTCATATTTGTCATAGCGGTATCGCAATATATCGGGTAAAATTTTACCCCTGTAACCTTAAACCCTGTCGGCATGGAGCCAATGGCGGGGTATGTGAAACAACCCCATTCGGCGGGACGCTAAATGGACGTTAAACTAAAGAACCCTGAAGATTAACAACATGACTGAATCTTTCGCTCAACTCTTTGAAGAATCCTTAAAAGAAATCGAAACCCGCCCGGGTTCCATCGTTCGTGGCGTCGTTGTTGCTATCGACAAAGATATCGTACTGGTTGACGCCGGTCTGAAATCTGAGTCTGCCATCCCGGCTGAGCAATTCAAAAACGCCCAGGGCGAGCTGGAAATCCAGGTTGGTGACGAAGTTGACGTTGCTCTGGATGCTGTTGAAGACGGCTTCGGTGAAACCCTGCTGTCCCGTGAGAAAGCTAAGCGTCACGAAGCTTGGATCACGCTGGAAAAAGCCTACGAAGAAGCTGAGACTGTAACCGGTGTTATCAACGGCAAAGTGAAGGGTGGCTTCACCGTCGAGCTGAACGGCATCCGCGCGTTCCTGCCAGGTTCCCTGGTTGACGTGCGTCCGGTACGTGACACTCTGCACCTGGAAGGCAAAGAGCTTGAGTTCAAAGTCATCAAGCTGGATCAGAAGCGCAACAACGTTGTCGTTTCTCGCCGTGCGGTTATCGAATCCGAGAACAGCGCTGAGCGCGATCAACTGCTGGAAAACCTGCAGGAAGGCATGGAAGTTAAAGGTATCGTTAAGAACCTCACTGACTACGGTGCATTCGTTGATCTGGGCGGCGTAGACGGCCTGCTGCACATCACTGACATGGCTTGGAAACGCGTTAAGCACCCAAGCGAAATCGTCAATGTTGGCGATGAAATCACTGTTAAAGTGCTGAAGTTCGACCGCGAGCGTACTCGTGTATCCCTGGGCCTGAAACAGCTGGGCGAAGATCCATGGGTTGCTATCGCGAAACGTTACCCAGAAGGCACCAAGCTGACTGGTCGTGTAACCAACCTGACTGATTACGGCTGCTTCGTAGAAATCGAAGAAGGCGTTGAAGGTCTGGTACACGTTTCTGAAATGGATTGGACCAACAAAAACATCCATCCGTCCAAAGTTGTTAACGTGGGCGACGTAGTGGAAGTGATGGTTCTGGACATCGATGAAGAACGTCGTCGTATCTCCCTGGGCCTGAAGCAGTGCAAATCCAACCCATGGCAGCAGTTCGCAGAAACCCACAACAAGGGCGACCGCGTTGAAGGTAAAATCAAGTCTATCACTGACTTCGGTATCTTCATCGGCCTGGACGGCGGCATCGACGGCCTGGTTCACCTGTCTGACATCTCCTGGAACGTTGCAGGCGAAGAAGCAGTACGTGAATACAAGAAAGGCGACGAAATCGCTGCGGTTGTTCTGCAAGTTGACGCAGAGCGCGAGCGTATCTCCCTGGGCGTGAAGCAGCTGGCTGAAGACCCGTTCAATAACTACCTGTCTATGAACAAGAAAGGTGCTATTGTTACTGGTAAAGTCACTGCAGTTGACGCCAAAGGTGCTACAGTTGAATTGGCAGGCGGCGTAGAAGGTTACCTGCGTGCATCTGAAGCCTCTCGCGACCGCATTGAAGATGCAACTCTGGTTCTGAACGTAGGTGACGAAGTTGAAGCCAAATTCACCGGCGTTGACCGTAAGAACCGCGTTGTAAGCCTGTCCGTACGTGCTAAGGACGAAGCTGACGAGAAAGACGCCATCGCAACTGTTAACAACAAACAGGAAGAAGGCAACTTCTCTAACGCAATGGCTGAAGCTTTCAAAGCGGCTAAAGGCGAGTAATGACGGGGGGCGGTCTCTGACCGCCCCGATACGGTAGTTTAGCTGCAAAGCTTGGAGGTACTATGACCAAGTCTGAACTTATTGAAAGACTTGCTGGCCAGCAATCTCATATTCCGGCGAAGGCCGTTGAGGATGCAGTGAAAGAGATGCTTGAGCACATGGCCGCAACGCTGGCCGAGGGCGAACGCATTGAGATCCGCGGATTCGGCAGTTTTTCTCTTCACTACCGTGCCCCGCGTGTAGGCCGCAACCCGAAAACCGGCGACAAAGTCGAGCTGGACGGCAAGTACGTTCCTCACTTCAAACCAGGCAAAGAGTTGCGTGACCGCGCCAATATCTATGGCTAGTCGCTGACTGCCCATAGCGTTGTTGCTTGTAAAGAATATAAAACGGTGCCTTTAAGGCGCCGTTTTTTTTCGCCTGCAATTCCCCTAGCTCTGCTTGTGAATTGCGTACCGCGCCGCATTTGCGGTGTGGCTGCTGCATATGCCTCTCTTATCCTGCCGTGCTCGCCGCATCCTCACTAAAGCCCGCTGGCGGCGACATGTCGCTTGAATAATTCTGCTTGCTCTTCGTGACGCGTTTTTGCTCATGGTGAAGCCGATGGGAGAAGAGCGATCAAAATTTCGCTGGATCTGGCGATATTCGCCGTTATCTGCGGCATCCTGCCGCTGCTGCTTTTACCGCAGTTGCCAGAGCAATGGTTGCTGTGGCCGATGCTGCTGGTCGCCGGTTTACTGCTGCGCACCCGTTGGCCGTTCTGCCGTTATTTGGCCTGCCTGGGATTGGGATTCATATGGGCAGTTTTCAACGCCGGAAGCCTGCTCGGGCAAATGGATCGCTTAAGCCGCGTGCCGGAAGTGACGGCGGTGGTGCAGATAAGCAGCGTCGCACTGCAGCCTGCCGTCAGTAAGCAGACCCTGATGCGCATCGAGCGGGTCGACGGCCATTGGCTGGCGCCTGCGCTGGCGTTTACCACGACATGGGCTCCGAAAGAGCAACGGCTGTGTGCCGGGCAGCGTTGGCAATTGAAACTGCGCATGCGGCCGGTGCATGGCAAGCTCAATGAAGGAGGCTTCGACAGCCAACGTTGGGCGATCGCACAGCGCCAGCCGTTGACCGCTCAGGTCAGGCAGGCGCGCTTGCTGGAGGGGAATTGCGGCCTGCGCCAGCGCATTATCAGCCATGCTGAAGCCAACATTGGTGAATTGCGTTACAAGGCGGTGTTGCTGGCGTTGGCGTTTGGGGAAAGAACCGCGCTCGAACAGGCTTTGCGCACGCTGATGTTGAAAACCGGTATCGCTCATCTGATGGCCATATCGGGGTTACATGTTGCGATGGTCGCCATTTTGTTCTGGGCAGTGCTGCGCGCTCTGCAGTTTTTCCTCCCCGCCCATCTGATTGGTTATCGTTTTCCGTTGATCGCGGGCTGGGGGGCGACGCTGATCTATGTTTGGTTGGTGGGCGCCCAGCCGCCGGCGGTGCGTACCGCGTTGGCGATGACGCTGTGGATGCTGCTGCGTTTGCGCGGCGTGCATTGTTCTTCATGGCAAGTGTGGCTGTGGTGCATCGGGCTTATTTTGCTGTGCGATCCGTTGGCGGTCTTGTCAGACAGTTTCTGGTTGTCGGTACTGGCGGTGGGGTGCCTGATTTTTTGGTTCGAGTGGGCA
The DNA here is from genome assembly GCF_043109535.1 of Serratia sp. LACPHL-BACT-2024-00286. Lineage (NCBI taxonomy): Bacteria > Pseudomonadati > Pseudomonadota > Gammaproteobacteria > Enterobacterales > Yersiniaceae > Serratia > Serratia sp. LACPHL-BACT-2024-00286. Next base: position 235,917 of record NZ_JBICNA010000005.1, on the reverse strand, counting down.
CCGCTCGGCGAGCGATTTCGTTCGGCGTGGTATTGGGCTCCGGTGCGCTGGCTGCATATTCAGCTAGGCATGACGTTGCTGCTGGTGCCGATGCAGGCCGCGCTGTTTCTGGGCCTGACGTTGACCTCGCTGCCGGCCAATCTCTGGGCGGTGCCCATCGTCTCATTGGTGACGGTGCCGTTGATTTTGCTGGCGTTGATTTGCGGCATCTTCCCCTCGCTAAGTTACGGGCTTTGGTGGTTGGCGGATTTCACGTTGGGATGGGTGTTTGTGCCGTTAAATTATCTGCAGCGCGGTTGGGTGGATTTGGGGGCCGCCTCGTTGCTTGCCAGCGCGTCGGGATGGCTTCTCGTTATCTGTTGGCGCTTTCATTGGTGGTGGCGCTATGCGCCTGGACTGGCAGCGATAGCCATATGCTGCGTGTTATGGCGAGGTAAAGCACCGGATTACCATTGGCGCGTCGACATGCTCGATGTCGGGCACGGCCTGGCGGTGGTGATCGAGCAAAACGGCAAGGGGATACTGTACGACACCGGCGATCGTTGGGCGACAGGCAGTGCCGCAGAACGGCATATATTGCCGATGCTGAACTGGCGGGGCATCGAGCTGGAGCAGATCATTATCAGCCATATTCATCTCGATCATATCGGTGGGCTCCCGACGATGCGGCGAGCGTTCCCGCAAGCTACCGTGCGCAGCCCGATACGCGGGGAAGGGCATTTACCCTGCATCGCCGGCGAGCGTTGGCGCTGGCAGTCGTTGCAATTCGAGGTGCTGTGGCCGCCGAAAATGCTCAAAAGGCCGGTTAATGACGACTCTTGCGTGATCCGTATCGACGACGGGAAATACAGTCTGCTGCTCACCGGCGATGCGGAAAAGAGGGCGGAGGCGCAGCTGCTCCGATTGCGGCGCGACCGCTTAACGGCCACGGTATTGCAGGTGGGGCACCATGGCAGCAAAACTTCCTCAACACCGCCTTTTTTGCGCGCGGTTAATCCCGAAGCTGCGCTGGCGTCCGCATCTCGTTACGGTAAATGGCGTTTGCCGGCGCGTAAAGTGGTCGCCCGATATCGGGCAAATGGCATTACATGGCACGATACGACGCGCTCCGGCCAGTTGTCGGTGCTTTTTTTCGACAACGATTGGCAAATTAAAGGCTTTCGCGAACAATTAATGCCCCGTTGGTACCATCAGCGGTTTGGCGTAGAGGGCGATAATGAGTAAAATAGGCCGCTATTTCTTCCGATGCTGGTATTTGCATGATGAATGATAAAGATCTCTCGACCTGGCAGACGTTCCGTCGACTCTGGCCGATGATCACTCCTTTTAAGACCGGGCTGATTGTGGCCGCCATTGCGTTGATTATGAACGCAGCGGGGGACACGCTGATGCTGTCTCTGCTTAAACCGTTATTGGACGATGGGTTTGGAAAAACCGACAGCAGCGTGCTGGTGTGGATGCCGCTGGCGGTGATTGCGCTGATGCTGATGCGCGGCGTGACCAGCTTTGTTTCAAGCTACTGCATTTCCTGGGTTTCCGGCATGGTGGTGATGCAGATGCGCCGCCGCCTGTTTGGCCACATGATGAGAATGCCGGTGGCCTTCTTCGATCAGCAATCCACCGGGACGTTGCTGTCGCGCATTACCTATGATTCCGAGCAGGTGGCGTCTTCTTCTTCCAGCGCGCTGGTGACCGTGGTGCGCGAAGGGGCCTCGATCATTGGCCTGTTCATCATGATGTTCTACTACAGCTGGCAGCTGTCGGTGATCCTGATCGTGCTGGCGCCGATCGTTTCCATCGCCATTCGCCTGGTGTCCAAGCGTTTTCGCAACATCAGCAAGAACATGCAGAACACCATGGGGCAGGTGACCACCAGCGCCGAACAGATGCTGAAAGGCCATAAAGAAGTGCTGATCTTCGGTGGCCAGCAGGTGGAAACCGAGCGCTTTAACTCGGTGAGCAACCGCATGCGTCAACAGGGCATGAAACTGGTCTCCGCGTCTTCCATTTCCGATCCGATCATTCAGCTGATCGCTTCGCTGGCCCTGGCGTTCGTGCTGTTTGCCGCCAGCTTCCCAAGCGTGATGGAAACCCTGACCGCCGGCACCATTACCGTGGTGTTCTCGTCAATGATCGCGCTGATGCGCCCGCTGAAATCGCTGACCAACGTCAATGCCCAGTTCCAGCGTGGGATGGCGGCCTGCCAGACGCTGTTCTCCATCTTGGATATGGAACAGGAAAAAGACACCGGCACCCGCGAAGTGAAGCGCGCGAAAGGCGACATCGAATTCCGCAACGTCACCTTCTACTATCCGGCTAAAGAAACGCCGGCGCTGCGTGATATCAACCTGAAAATCGCCGAAGGCAAGACTGTGGCGTTGGTGGGCCGCTCGGGTTCGGGTAAATCCACCATCGCCAACCTGCTGACGCGCTTCTACGATATTCAGGAAGGCGAAATCCTGATGGATGGCCACGATCTGCGTGAATATACCCTGGCCTCACTGCGTAATCAGGTGGCGCTGGTCTCGCAAAACGTGCATCTGTTCAACGACACCATCGCCAACAACATCGCCTATGCGCGCGAGAGCGAATACAGCCGCGAGCAGATTGAGAAAGCGGCCGAAATGGCGTACGCGATGGACTTCATCAACAAGATGGAAAACGGCCTGGATACGGTGATCGGTGAAAACGGCGTGATGCTGTCCGGCGGCCAACGTCAGCGCATCGCCATCGCGCGTGCTTTGCTGCGCGATTGCCCGATCCTGATCCTGGATGAGGCGACTTCTGCGCTGGATACCGAATCCGAGCGTGCCATTCAGGCCGCACTGGACGAGCTGCAGAAAGACCGTACTTCGCTGGTGATCGCACACCGTCTGTCGACGATTGAGAAGGCGGACGAGATCCTGGTGGTGGAGGACGGTCGCATCGTCGAACGCGGCGAACACGCCGAGTTGCTTGAACGGCAGGGTGCCTATGCGCAACTGCACCGCATGCAGTTTGGTCAATAATGATTGAGCGCATTTGGTCCGGCGGTTCGCTGCTTTATCTGGCGCTGTTGCCGCTCTCCTGGCTGTATGGCCTGTTCAGCTGGCTGATCCGCCTCAGCTACCGCTGTGGCCTGCGCAAAAGCTGGCGTTCGCCGGTGCCGGTGGTGGTGGTGGGTAACCTCACCGCCGGTGGCAACGGCAAAACGCCGATGGTGATCTGGCTGGTGGAACACCTGCAGCAGCGGGGCTATCGCGTTGGTGTGGTGTCACGCGGTTACGGCGGTAAGTCGGCGGTCTATCCCCTGGTGCTCAATCAGAATACCTCGACCCGCGAGGCGGGCGATGAGCCGGTGCTGATTTATCAGCGGACCGGTGCGCCCGTGGCGATCGCGCCCAAGCGAGCAGAGGCGGTGCAGGCCTTGCTGCAACAACAGCCGCTGGATGCGATCGTCACCGACGATGGCTTGCAGCACTATGCTTTACAGCGTGACTTCGAGCTGGTGGTCATCGACGGCGTGCGTCGCTTCGGCAACGGCTGGTGGTTGCCGGCCGGGCCGATGCGCGAGCGTGCTGCGCGGCTTGGCAGTGTCAATGCGCGCGTCGCCAATGGCGGTGTGGCGCAGGCCGGGGAAATTGCCATGCGTCTGCAGGCGCGTGATGCGGTGAACCTGCTGAGCGGTGAACGTCGCCCGGCGGCCGAGCTGCCGCGCGTGGTAGCGATGGCGGGCATCGGCCATCCGCCGCGTTTCTTCGCGACGTTGGAAAAACTGAACGTCGAGGTGGTGCAGGAAGTGGCGTTTGCCGATCATCAGGAATATCAGCAGGCGCAGCTGGCGGCGCTGGTTGCTGCCGATCAAACGCTGTTGATGACGGAGAAGGACGCGGTGAAATGTCGCGCCTTTGCCCAGCCCAATTGGTGGTATTTGCCGGTTGATGCGGTGCTACCGTCCGCTCAGGCTGAGCAACTGCTGCAGGATATCGAATCTCTGCTGACCAAGTAACCTCAGGATGTCAGCGTGGCAAGCCCCAGGGCTTGCGCGCAGGCTTCCAGCGAACGCTGCTGGGTTTGCTGATACAGCGCCAGCTCGTCGATCACCTCACTGCCCAACGCTTGTTCAAACGCTGCCCGGCTGGAAGCGGCGTTGTACTGCGCGTGGCGGCTGTCCCCCAGATTCGACTGGAAAATCCCCGCGGCGCTGACCGGCAGAAAATCTTCATACACCAGCGGCTGGAAGCGAACGTGTTCTTTCTCGATCAGTTGCTCCAGAGTGCTGTGCTTATCCAGCGACTCTTTGGCCGCCAGGCCGCATTCGGTCGGGAAATAGCGGAACCAGGCCAGCTGTTGCTCGCGCAGCGTGGCGTAATCATCCGGAAACGCCCGGAAGTTTTCCTCCAGCAGTTGATAGTAGCGCTCGGCATTCTTCTCGCTCGGCGGCCCCTGCAGCGCATCGTTGGTGGCCTGCAGCAGACGGTCGTAGAGTTCTCGTCCTTTCGTCGTCAGCGCCACACCGCGCTGTTCGATCTCGCCGAAGCGCGCGGTATGGTGGCCGGCGACGGCACGGCCGTCATGCTCAACGAAATCGACGCGTTCTTCCAACGCCTTGAAGCTGGTTTGGCGCAGCAGGATCGCGCGACGGCGGCGCGGTGGGCCCTCGATGACCGCCTTGGGCGTAATGCCGCGGCCGGGCATCGCCTGCTGAACGCGATCGATATCCAGCGTGCGCGGTGTCAGATGGTTGATATGCGGTCCTTTAAACGCCACCACGTCGGCGATCAGGCGATGCTGATCGTGCAGCTGCCGGTATTCTTCGGCGCTGACCGTCGCCTGGTTGTGCCAGCGGAAGGTTTCCAGCGCTTGTTCGACAAATTCTTGCGCCTGCACTTCATTCAGCCCGCCTTGCGCTTCCTGCAGCGCGATCAGCTCCAGCGCGCGATCGGTAAAGATGCGGCGGCGCGCCAGCAAGCGCTCGGCCAGTGCACGCAGCGCGGGATCTTCTATCAGTTCCAGGCGCAGCAGGGAGGTGAACACGCGGAAAGGGCTGATCTGCAGCGCGTCTTCGTGTACGGCGCGAAAAGCGGTGGAGTGCACCGGAACGCCCGCCACCGACAGGTCATAGTAACCGACCGGTGCCATGCCCATCACCCGGAACAGGCGGCGCAGGGTGGCCAGCTCGTCCGCGGTGCCGACCCGGATGGCGCCGTGGCGCTCCATCGCCAGGCGTTCTATCTCGCCGGTAATTTGCAGTTGATGAGCCAGTGCGGCATCTTCGCGCAGAACCTGTCGGTTGGTTTCCGCCACCAGCTCCAGCAGATCGCCGTACAGCGGCACCTCCTTTTGATACATGTCCGACATCGCGTGAGAGAATCTGGCGCGGATTTCATTAGGTGAAACGAACTGCTGGGCGGTCATGCGCATAGCTCCTTGATTCAGCATAATCTGAAAAATCGTGTTTTTAGCGGCAAAAGTGCTGGCGAAAAAGCCGTCTGCCTTGTTTTCCCCTCAAGTTTAGCTATCTGGTTTGGGATTTGTTATAGACGTGGCAAGCATATTAGAGTTTTATGCGTCAGCTCTCATTTGCAGCGCACAGACGGGCAAAAGATGCCCTGGCGAGCGGAGAGACGCGGTGGTTCGGCCGCGGCGACCATTAAATTAAGTCATGCATATTCAGGGAGATAAAAATAAATTCGGCTTATTTATGAATTTAAGACAATAAACCTCTTGTGCATTCACCAGTTTTATGAGTAAATGCAAGTCGGCCTGTAATCCAGACCTATTTATGTTCGAGTTTAGAGTTAAGCAGTTCCTCCAAAAACGTTATCATCCGATTCCGCTTCAAAGACGAACCTTCTAAGTACCTCCCATAAGTAATGTTTCTGAAACGGCCCCAATTGCCTCTTATGGCAGGTTTTGTAAATATATTTAAAGGTAAATGTAATGTCTAAGAAGACTGGTCAGGTTAAGTGGTTCAACGAAAGCAAAGGTTTTGGTTTCATTGAGCAGAACGACGGCGGCAAAGATGTATTCGTACACTTCTCCGCAATCATGACCGACGGTTTCAAGACCCTGGCTGAAGGCCAGCGCGTCGAGTACACCATCCAGGACAGCCCGCGCGGGCCGGCTGCCGCCAACGTAGTTGCTCTGTAAGAATACAGGGAACGCGTATAAGAGATCTTAATACAACCATGGTGATGCGTCAGCGCTGAGTCATGCGGAAGATATTAAGTTCAACAAGCCCGCCTTAGTGCGGGTTTTTTATTTTTTGCTCACGAGAGGTTTGTTACGAAAAACTTTAGGATGGGCTGGTAGCGTCCAGACAATATAAAAAATGACGTTGTCAAGGATGCTCAAGTAAAAGGATATAAGTTATGTTTAAAAATACTGTGTTAAAAATGGGCCGCGTGAAATGGTTTAATCAGGCCGAAGGCTATGGTTTTATTTCACCGGTAGATGGCAGCGACGAAATCTATGTCAATCGCAACGCTATCGCCAACACCAAAAATAAGTCGTTGAACGAAGGTCAGAACGTCGAGTTCTCGATCTATCGCAGCTCACATGGGCTGTCCGCGGCAGACGTTATCGCGTTCTGATCGCATCCACCTTCCTCGCCAGTGCCGGTGTCGCCACCCGCATGCACTGGCGAAGATAAATCCCTCGATATCCACTATTATCAGGCCATTGCCTACTTGCCACGGATATCAGGATGACCACCCCGATAATTTCCCTTACCGCCGCTCGCGCGCTGCACCTTGCCGCCCAGGGGCTGCTTTCTCCGCTTAAACGCCAGGCTCGGCCCGACGACGTCGTGAACGCGATCCAGCGCATGGGGCTGTTACAAATCGATACCATTAGCGTCGTCGCCCGCAGCCCGTATCTGGTGCTGTTCAGCCGTTTGGGGGCCTATCAACCGGAATGGCTGGAGCAGGCGCTCGCCGGCCGCAAGCTGTTCGAGTATTGGGCGCACGAAGCCTGTTTCCTGCCGATCGAGGATTTTGGTCTGCTGCGGCATCGCATGCTGGCGCCGCATGATATGGGCTGGAAATATTCCGCCGACTGGGTGCAGCAGCACCAGGCGGCGATGGACAACCTGCTGCGGCACATCGAACAACAGGGGCCGGTGCGCTCCGCCGATTTCAGCGCCGAGAAGAAAGGCAACAGCGGATGGTGGGACTGGAAACCGGAGAAACGGCATCTGGAGATCCTGTTTACCGCCGGCAAGCTGATGGTGGCCGAGCGTCGCAACTTCCACCGGGTTTACGATCTGACCGAAAGGCTGCTGCCGGCCTGGGACGATGCGCGTCATGCGCTGCCTGCGGAGCGGGCGCGCCGGCAAATGTTGCATCGCACCTGCCGCTATCTGGGCATTTTCCGCGCCGAATGGTTGGCGGATTACTATCGGCTGAAACGCGTGGCGCCAAAAACTTTGCTGGCAGAGCTGCAGGATCAGGGGGAGATTTCGCCGGTGCGGGTAGAGGGGCTGGAAGGGCAGTTCTATGTGCATGGCTCACTGACGGAACTGCTGCCGCTGGCGGAACAGGGCAAGCTGAAATCGACGGTCACCAGCCTGCTGTCGCCGTTTGATCCGGTGGTTTGGGATCGTCGCCGGGCGCTCGAGCTGTTCAACTTTGACTATCGGCTGGAGTGCTATACGCCGAAAGAAAAACGCCGCTATGGCTACTTCACCTTGCCGGTGCTGCATCGGGGTGAACTGGTGGGGCGCATTGACGCCAAGGCGCACCGCCGCCAGGGGGTGTTCGAGATCATCAGCTTTCATGCGGAGCCGCGGGTGCGCTTCGGCAAACGGCGGGCTCAGGATATTCGGCAGGCCATCGCGCGTATGGCCAAATGGCACGGCGCGCAACGCGTCGCGCTGGGCGACATTCCGGCGGCGTTGGCCGCTGAATGGGGTGCCGGCTGGGAAGTGGGATAACGAGCGACGCCGTCGGTGGGGTAAAACGAAGTTCAGCGCCGCTCGTTACAAAGGGGCTCAGTGGCTGAAGTTAGCGAACAGAGCGATGATTTTATGCAGACGTTTGATCACGTATCACGGCCTTTTTGTGATTTGTATCACAAAATTCTACGCCGGGATGCGCCGCAGTTCAAGCTGTTGCGCCGGCGCGCTGAGGAAATATCGGTGGGTTGGCGCCGCCGGTGATTAACCTGAGGCCGGGCGTTATGCTATCCTCACTGCCTTTCCCAGATGACCAATCCCCTAGCGGAGGATGCATGGACCACCGTTTACTCGAAATCGTTGCCTGCCCGGTATGCAACGGCAAACTCTATTTCAATAAAGAAAACCAGGAACTGGTGTGCAAAGCGGACGGGTTGGCTTACCCGCTGCGCGACGGCATTCCGGTGCTGTTGGAAAATGAAGCGCGTGCGCTGCCGCTGGATGAGAAGCACGCATGAGTTTTATCGCTATTATTCCCGCCCGCTACGCCTCAACCCGTTTGCCGGGCAAACCGCTGGCCGATATTCACGGCAAGCCGATGGTGGTGCACGTGATGGAGCGCGCCCGCGAGTCCGGCGCCAGCCGCGTCATCGTGGCGACCGATCACCCTGAAGTTGCCAAAGCGGTGGAAGCCGCCGGCGGCGAAGTGTGCATGACCAGCCCGGATCACCATTCCGGCACCGAGCGTCTGGCGGAAGTGATCGCGCACTACGGCTTTGCCGACGATCAGATCATCGTTAACGTGCAGGGCGACGAACCGCTGATCCCGCCGGTGATCGTGCGTCAGGTGGCTGAGAATCTGGCGGGCAGCCAGGCCGGCATGGCGACGCTGGCGGTGCCGATCGAGAGCGCCGAAGAGGCTTTCAACCCCAACGCGGTGAAGGTCGTGATGGATGCGCAGGGCTACGCGCTCTATTTTTCACGCGCCACCATTCCGTGGGATCGCGAGCGTTTCGCCGCGTCGAAAGAGAGCATCGGCGACAGCCTGCTGCGTCATATCGGCATCTACGCCTATCGCGCCGGCTTCGTGCGCCGCTACGTCAGCTGGGCGCCGAGCCAACTGGAGCAGATCGAGCTGTTGGAACAGCTGCGGGTGCTGTGGTACGGTGAAAAAATCCACGTGGCGGTCGCGAAAGCGATCCCGAGCGTGGGAGTCGATACGCCGGAAGATCTCCAGCGCGTGCGCGACAGCATTCAACCTTGAGCCTGAGTTCGTCGGCGCGGCGCGCAACGCGCCGACGATGTAATACCCTCCATTATTGATCCCCGTTTTGTTGATCTGCGTTGAAGAATTTTTCCGCTCACCGTTCGATGATGTTACGCATCCCCCCTATTGGCCTGAGGTGAATGCCTTATGGAGCAGTTACGCGCCGAACTGAGCATTGTGCTGGGTGAGTCCATCAGCCGGCTGGAGCGGGTGAGCGAGCAGCCTTATGCGCATATGTATTCGCTGTACGATCGGCAGGGCAACGCGATTCCGCTGATGGCGAAAAGCTTTATCTGTCAGGGTATCGCCCAGCAGGAGGCGTACAAGCTGTCAATGCTGGCGCGCGACGGGGATATTCGCCTGCCTACGGTGTACGGCGTGGTGTGTACCCACCAGGCGCCGTACAAGGAAATCCTGCTGATCGAGCGCCTGCGCGGCGTGTCGGCTGAAGCGCCGACGCGTTCGCCGGATCGCTGGAATATGCTGATGGAGCAGATCGTTGACGGGATATTGGCCTGGCACCGCATCGACAGCCACGGCAGCGTCGGCAGCGTTGACAGCACGCAGGAGAACGACTGGTTTTGCTGGTATCAACAGCGGGTCGAAGTGCTGTGGGCGACGGTGGTCAATCTCACCACCCCGCAGCTGACCATGGCGGATCGCCGTTTGCTGTACCGCACGCGCGAAGCGCTGACCCATTTTTTCGTCGGCTTCGACGATCCTTGCGTTCTGGTGCACGGCAACCTGTCGCTGCGCAGCATGCTGAAAGATCCCAAAAGCGATCAACTGCTGGCGATGCTCAATCCCGGCGTGGTGCTGTGGGCGCCACGCGAATACGATCTTTTCCGCCTGTGCGAGGCGGGTATGCCCAGCCAACTGCTGTTCAGCTATCTGCGGCGCGCGCCGGTCGCCGACGCTTTTCTGGCGCGGCGCTGGCTGTACGTGGTGTGGGAAGCGGTGGGGCGTTTGATCCATACCGGCAAGCTGGAGCGGCGGCCGTTCGACTATGCGTCGCAACAGCTGCTGCCCTGGCTGGCCGGTTGAACGGGCCTTACTCGGCGCCGGCGCGGTCCGCGCCTTTCAGCCATTGCCACAGGCTGCCCAGCGTTTCATACCAGGCGCGCTCGGTATGGCCGAGGAACATTGACGACGGCGTGGCGCGATCCCAGATATTCAGCGGCGAGTCGATCGCCAACTGGTTGGCCGGCGCCGGGATCGGGTGCAGGCCCTTGGCCTTGAAGAAACGCATGGCGCGCGGCAGATGGTTGGCGGAGGTGACCAGAATGAAGGGTTGCTCGCCGACCAACTTGGCGACCTGAGCGGCCTCTTGCTCGGTATCGCGCGGTTCCCCCAGGATCACCATATCACTGCGCGGCACGCCCAGGCTTTCGGCCACCAGCGCCGCAGTGGCGGCGTTGCTTTGCATGCGTCCGGCGGACGCGCCGGTAAACACCATCCTGGCACCGGGATGCGCAAGATAAAGCCGCACGCCTTCCGTCACGCGCGGCAGACTGTTGCCGAGCAGGTTCGAGCTGGGCGCCCAATCGGGATTGTAGGTATAGCCCCCGCCCAATACCACGATGTAGCTGACCGGATCGTTGCCGCGATAAGTCTGGTATTCGGCTTCGATCGGCCGCAGCAGCCGGTCGGCCACCGGTTGCAGGCTGAAAAGCAGTAAAAACAGCCAGCTCAGCGTGAAAATCGTCTTACCGCTTTTTTGCCAGCGGGTGAACCACAGCAGCAGCAGCGCCAGCCCCATCAGCAGCATCAACAGCGGCAGCGGCATCAGCATGGCGCCAAAGAACTTTTTCAGGTTGAACAGCATCGAAAATCAGATCCTTTTGGGTGAAAAAGCGGCATCCAGGCATAAACGGGCCGCAAGAAGATACATTCTAAGCCAGTCTGTGCCAAAATAGCAGGTTTGAATGGGCGTGCGCTTTGCCGCCGACAAGAATGAGATCAGCGGAGCCGTTGTCCATGCAGGATCGCAATTTTGACGATATTGCTGAAAAATTTGCGCGTAATATTTACGGCACCACGAAAGGAAAAATCCGCCAGGCGGTGGTTTGGCAGGATCTGACCGGGCTGCTGGCGCAGTTGCCGCAGCGGCCGCTGCGCATCCTCGACGCCGGGGGCGGTGAAGGCCATATGGCCTGCCAGTTGGCAGAATTAGGACATCAGGTGTTGTTGTGCGATCTTTCTGGTGAGATGATCCAGCGCGCCGCGCAGCTGGCGGAGCAGAAAGGTGTGAGCCAGAACATGCAATTCGTACAAAGTTCTGCGCAGGATATCGCTCAACATTTGGAACAGCCGGTTGATCTGATATTGTTTCATGCAGTGCTTGAATGGATCGCCGAGCCCGAAGCGGCGCTGCGGGCGTTGTATGACTGCCTGACGCCGGGCGGCGCGCTGTCGCTGATGTTTTTCAACGCCAACGGCCTCTTGATGCGCAACGTGGTGTTGGGTAATTTCCAACTGGTGGATCCCGAGGTCAGGCGGCGCCGCAAGCGTTCGCTGTCGCCGCAATATCCGCACGATCCGCTATTGGTCTACGGTTGGCTGGAACAGCTGGGCATGCGCATCAGCGGCAAAACCGGGGTGCGGGTGTTCCACGACTATCTGCAGAGCAGACAGCTGCAAACACAAAAATTTGAAGAGTTACTGGCGCTTGAACAGCACTATTGCCGGCAGGAGCCGTACGTGAGTTTGGGGCGCTATATTCACGTCATGGCGCATAAACCAAACCTGAAGGACGAACTATGAGTGAATTTTCCCAGACAGTACCCGAACTGGTCGCCTGGGCACGGAAAAATGATTTCTCTATTTCGCTCCCTACTGAGCGTCTCGCATTTTTGCTCGCCATCGCCACCCTGAACGGCGAACGGCTGGACGGCGAGATGAGCGAAGGTGAGCTGGTTGATGCATTTCGCCATGTCAGCAAGGGTTTTGAACAGACGCATGAAACGGTGGCGATGCGCGCCAACAATGCGATCAACGACATGGTGCGCCAGCGCCTGTTGAACCGCTTTACCAGCGAACTGGCGGACGGTAACGCGATTTACCGCCTCACGCCGCTGGGCATCGGCATTACCGATTACTATATTCGCCAACGCGAATTCTCCACGCTGCGTCTGTCGATGCAGCTGTCGATCGTGGCGCAGGAGCTCAAGCGCGCCGCCGACGCCGCCGACGAGGGCGGCGACGATTTCCATTGGCACCGCAACGTGTTCGCGCCGTTGAAATATTCGGTGGCGGAAATCTTCGACAGCATCGACATGACCCAACGCGTGATGGACGAGCAGCAGCAGAGCGTGAAAAACGACATCGCGGCGCTGCTGAGCAAAGACTGGCGGGCGGCGATCTCCAGCTGCGAGATGCTGCTGTCGGAAACCTCGGGCACCCTGCGCGAGCTGCAGGATACGCTGGATGCGGCGGGCGACAAGCTGCAGGCCAACCTGCTGCGTATCCAGGACGCCACCCTCGGCAACGTGGAGCTGGGCTTCGTCGACAAGCTGGTGTTCGATCTGCAAAGCAAGCTGGATCGCATCATCAGCTGGGGCCAGCAGGCGATTGACCTGTGGATCGGCTACGATCGCCACGTGCATAAATTTATCCGTACCGCTATCGATATGGATAAAAACCGCGTGTTCGCCCAACGCCTGCGCCAGTCGGTGCAAACCTATTTCGACCACCCGTGGGCGCTGACCCATGCCAATGCCGATCGTCTGCTGGACATGCGCGACGAAGAACTGGCGCTGCGCAGCGAGGAAGTGACGGGGGAACTGCCGCCGGATCTGGAGTTCGAAGAGTTTAGCGAAATTCGCGAACAGCTGGCGGCAATGATCGAAGAGGCGCTGAAGGTGTATCAGGAACAGCAGATGCCGCTCAACCTTGCAGCGGTGATGCGCGATTATCTGGCGCAATATCCGCGTGCGCGTCATTTCGACGTGGCACGTTTAGTGGTCGACCAGGCAGTGCGCCTCGGTGTGGCTGAAGCAGATTTCTCAGGGTTGCCGGCGGAATGGCAGGCAATCAATGATTACGGAGCCAAGGTCCAGGCCCATGTCATCGACAAATATTGAACAAGTAATGCCAGTCAAGCTGGCCAAGGCACTGTCCAACTCGCTGTTCCCGGCGCTGGACAGCCAACTGCGCGCGGGTCGTCACATCGGTATCGATGAGCTGGACAACCATGCCTTTTTAATGGATTTCCAGGATGAGCTGGAAGAATTTTACACCCGTTACAGCGTCGAGCTGATTCGGGCGCCGGAAGGTTTCTTCTATTTGCGCCCGCGCTCCACCACGCTGATCCCGCGCTCGGTGCTGTCCGAGCTGGATATGATGGTGGGTAAGATCTTGTGCTACCTGTACCTCAGCCCCGAGCGCCTGGCGCACGAAGGCATTTTCAGCCATCAGGAGCTGTACGACGAGTTGCTGAGCCTGGCCGATGAGAACAAGCTGCTGAAGTTCGTTAATCAGCGCTCCACCGGTTCGGATCTCGATCGGCAGAAGCTGCACGAAAAGGTGCGCACCTCGCTGAACCGCCTGCGCCGCCTTGGCATGGTCTACTTCATGGGCAATGACAGCAGCAAGTTCCGCATTACCGAGGCGGTGTTCCGCTTCGGCGCCGACGTGCGCAGCGGCGACGATCCGCGTGAAGCGCAGCTGCGCATGATTCGCGACGGCGAGGCGATGCCGGTTGAAACCAGCCTGTCGCTGAACGATGAGAATGAGGCTGAGGATCAGCAGGTTGATAACGCTCCTGACGGTGCAGAGGATGAACAGGAATGATTGAACGCGGTAAATTTCGCTCGCTGACGCTGGTTAACTGGAACGGCTTCTTTGCCCGCACCTTTGATCTGGATGAGCTGGTGACCACGCTGTCTGGCGGTAACGGGGCAGGGAAATCCACCACCATGGCGGCTTTCGTCACCGCACTGATCCCCGATCTGACGCTGCTGCACTTCCGTAACACCACCGAAGCGGGCGCCACCAGCGGTTCGCGCGATAAAGGCCTGCACGGCAAGCTGCGCGCCGGCGTGTGCTACTCCACCCTCGACGTCGTCAACTCGCGCCACCAGCGCGTGGTGGTCGGCGTGCGTCTGCAGCAGGTAGCGGGGCGCGATCGCAAGGTCGACATCAAACCATTCACCATTCAGGGCCTGCCGACCGCGGTGCAGCCGACCGAGCTGCTGACCCAGACCGTGGGTGAGCGCCAGGCGCGCGTGCTGTCGTTGCAGGAACTGAAGGATCGCGTGGAAGAGATGGAGGGCGTGCAGTTCAAGCAGTTCAACTCCATCACCGATTACCACTCGCTGATGTTCGATCTGGGCGTGATCCCGAAACGCCTGCGTTCGTCCGCCGATCGCAGCAAATTCTACCGTCTGATTGAAGCGTCGCTGTACGGCGGTATTTCCAGCGCTATCACTCGCTCGCTGCGCGATTACCTGCTGCCGGAAAACAGCGGCGTGCGCAAGGCGTTCCAGGATATGGAAGCGGCGCTGCGCGAAAACCGCATGACGCTGGAAGCGATCCGCGTCACCCAGTCGGATCGCGATCTGTTCAAGCATTTGATCTCCGAGGCTACCTCCTATGTGGCGGCGGACTATATGCGTCACGCCAACGAACGCCGCATCCATCTGGACGGCGCGCTGGCGCTGCGCAGCGATCTGTTGGGCAGCCGCAAGCAACTGGCCGCCGAACAGTATCGCCATGTGGAAATGGCGCGCGAGCTGAGCGAACAGAGCGGTGCCGAATCCGATCTGGAAACCGATTACCAGGCCGCCAGCGACCACCTGAATCTGGTGCAGACGGCGATGCGTCAGCAGGAGAAGATCGAACGCTATGAAGCCGATCTGGAAGAGCTGACCTACCGTCTGGAAGAGCAGAACGAAGTGGTGGCCGAGGCGAGCGAGCAACAGGCCGAAAATGAAGCGCGCGCCGAAGCGGCCGAGCTGGAAGTGGATGAGCTGAAGAGCCAGCTGGCCGACTACCAGCAGGCGCTCGACGTGCAGCAGACCCGCGCCATTCAGTATCAGCAGGCGCTGCAGGCGCTGGAGCGCGCACGCGCGCTGTGCCAACTGCCGGATCTGACCGCCGATAACGCCGAACAGTGGCTGGATACCTTCCAGGCCCGCGAGCAGGAGGCGACCGAAGCGCTGCTGATGCTGGAACAGAAGCTGAGCGTGGCCGACGCCGCGCACGGCCAGTTCGAACAGGCCTATCAGCTGGTGGGTAAAATCGCTGGCCAGGTCAGCCGCAGCGAAGCCTGGCAGTGCGCGCGCGAATTGCTGCGCGACTGGCCTTCGCAGCAGCACCTCGCCGAGCGCGTTCAGCCGCTGCGCCTGCGCCTGAGCGAACTGGAACAGCGCCTGCGCTCGCAGCAGGACGCCGAGCGCCTGCTGCAAGAGTTTTGCAAACGCCATGGCCAAGAGTACCAGCCGGACGATCTCGACATGCTGCAGCAGGAGCTGGAAGAGCGCCTGGAAGCGCTGTCGCAGAACGTCAGCGAAGCCGGCGAACGCCGCATGGAGATGCGCCAGGAGCTGGAGCAGATCCAGCAGCGCATCCGTGAGCTGACGGCGCGCGCGCCGGTGTGGCTGGCGGCGCAGGACGCTCTGAGCCAGCTCAGCGATCAGAGCGGAGAGCCGCTGGAAAACAGCCAGCAGGTGACCGAATACATGCAGCAGCTGCTGGAGCGCGAGCGTGAAACCACCGTCGAGCGCGACGAAGTGGCGACCCGCAAACGTGAAGTGGAAGCGCAGATCGAACGTCTCAGCCAGCCGGGCGGCGCGGAAGATCAACGCCTGGTCACGCTGGCCGAACGTTTCGGCGGCGTGTTGCTGTCGGAAATCTACGATGACGTCACCATCGACGACGCGCCTTACTTCTCGGCGCTGTACGGCCCTTCGCGCCACGCCATCGTGGTGCCGGATCTGTCGCTGGTGCGCGAGATGCTGGAAGGGCTGGAAGATTGCCCGGAAGATCTCTACCTGATCGAAGGGGATCCGCAGTCGTTCGATGACAGCGTATTCGCCGTCGAAGAGCAGGAAAAAGCGGTGGTGGTGAAAATCGCCGATCGCCAGTGGCGTTATTCCCGCTACCCGGAAGTGCCGTTGTTCGGCCGCGCGGCGCGCGAAAACCGCCTGGAAGTGCTGCATGCCGAGCGTGAAACGCTGGCGGAGCGCTATGCCACGCTGTCGTTCGACGTGCAGAAAACCCAGCGCTCGCACCAGGCTTTCAGTCGCTTTATCGGCACCCATCTGGCGGTGGCGTTCGACGCTGACCCGGAAGCGGAGATCCGCGGCCTGAACGCCCGCCGTGGCGAAATCGAACGCGCGCTGAACAATCACGAAGCGCAGAACCAGCAGCAGCGTCAGCAGTACGATCAGGCCAAAGAGGGCATTTCCGCGCTCAACCGCCTGATGCCGCTGGTGTCGTTGCTGAACGATGAAACGTTGCAGGACCGCGTCGACGAGATGCGCGAAGAGCTGGAAGAAGCGCAGGACGCCGCGCGTCATATTCAGCAGCACGGCGTGTCGCTGGCCAAGCTGGAGCCGCTGCTGTCGGTGCTGCAGAGCGATCCGCAGCAGCATGAACAGCTGCAGCAGGATTACGCGCAGGCGCAAAGCGTGCAGCGTCAGGCTAAACAGCAGGCGTTCGCGCTCACTGAAGTGGTGCAGCGTCGCGCGCACTTCAGCTACACCGACTCTGCCGGCATGCAGAACGCCAACAACGATCTGAACGACAAGCTGCGCCAGCGTCTGGAGCAGGCGGAAGCCGAACGCGCCCGCGCCCGTGAGCAACTGCGCCAGTATCAAACCCAGTTCACCCAGTACAGTCAGGTGCTGGCTTCGCTGAAAAGCTCGTACGACGCCAAGCGCGACATGCTGAAAGAGCTGAGCCAGGAGCTGGTGGACATCGGCGTGCAGGCCGACGCCAATGCCGAAGCGCGCGCCCGCGCGCGTCGCGACGAACTGCATGCGGCGCTGAGCAACAACCGCGCTCGCCGCAATCAGTTGGAGAAACAGCTGACCTTCTGCGAAGCCGAAATGGACGGCCTGCAGAAGAAACTGCGCAAGCTGGAACGCGATTATCATCAGCTGCGCGAGCAGGTGGTGACCGCCAAGGCGGGCTGGTGCGCGGTGATGCGCCTGGTGAAAGACAACGGCGTGGAACGCCGCCTGCACCGCCGCGAGCTGGCGTATATGGATGGCGACGAGCTGCGCTCGATGTCGGATAAGGCGCTCGGCGCGCTGCGTCTGGCGGTGGCGGATAACGAACACCTGCGCGACGTGCTGCGCCTGTCGGAAGATCCGAAGCGGCCGGAGCGTAAGATTCAGTTCTATATCGCGGTGTACCAGCACCTGCGCGAGCGCATCCGTCAGGACATCATCCGCACCGACGATCCGGTCGAAGCCATCGAACAGATGGAAATCGAGCTGGGCCGTCTGACCGAAGAGCTGACCGCGCGCGAGCAGAAGCTGGCGATCAGTTCGAAAAGCGTGGCCAACATCATTCGGAAAACCATTCAGCGCGAACAGAACCGCATTCGCATGCTGAACCAGGGGCTGCAGGCCGTTTCCTTCGGCCAGGTGAAGAGCGTGCGGCTGAACGTCAATGTGCGCGAAGCGCACGCCACTCTGTTGGACGTGCTCTCCGAGCAGCAGGAACAGCATCAGGATCTGTTCAACAGCAACCGCCTGACCTTCTCCGAAGCGTTGGCCAAACTGTATCAGCGCCTGAATCCGCAGATCGACATGGGGCAGCGCACGCCACAGACCATCGGCGAGGAGTTGCTGGACTACCGCAACTACCTGGAGATGGAAGTGGAGGTATACCGTGGCTCCGACGGCTGGCTGCGTGCGGAAAGCGGCGCGTTGTCTACCGGTGAAGCCATCGGTACCGGGATGTCAATCCTGGTGATGGTGGTGCAGAGCTGGGAAGAAGAGTCCCGTCGCCTGCGCGGCAAAGACATCTCGCCGTGCCGCCTGCTGTTCCTCGATGAAGCGGCGCGTCTGGATGCCAAGTCGATCGCTACGCTGTTCGAACTGTGCGACCGTCTGGAGATGCAGCTGATTATCGCAGCACCGGAAAACATCAGCCCGGAGAAGGGCACCACCTATAAACTGGT
The DNA here is from genome assembly GCF_043109535.1 of Serratia sp. LACPHL-BACT-2024-00286. NCBI lineage: Bacteria > Pseudomonadati > Pseudomonadota > Gammaproteobacteria > Enterobacterales > Yersiniaceae > Serratia > Serratia sp. LACPHL-BACT-2024-00286. The sequence continues at coordinate 217,641 of NZ_JBICNA010000005.1, read as the reverse complement.
GCGTAAGGTGTTCCAGAACCACGAGCATGTGCACGTGGTGGGGCTGCGCGGTTTCGCCGGCGAGCCGCCGGCGCTGGGTGCTGCGCCGGTTGAAACGCCGTAACGCAGAAAAACGCCCTAAAAATCCGAAAATAGCCGCCGCAGGGTGGCTATTTTTTTGTGCGCGTGGATGATAGTCCTGCTTTTTTATCCGTTGAAAAGCGGTTAGTTTAATCACATAAACAGTTATTCGGCGCCCGCAGGGCGAAACGGCCTTTCTGTTTGTATACTGAAACTATATGCAGTTTTTGACGTTTTTTTTGTGAGCATACAGGGGGCAAGGGATGTTGCTTAAAAAGGGAAACTCTCTACGACGTTTGGCGCTGAGTGGCGCTATCGCCTGTAGTCTTGTGTCGTTGTTTTCCGCATCGGCCACCGTCCCGGCGTTGCCGGTGGCATCAGCAGGCATGTCCGTTGCGCAGAGCCGTTCTGAACTGCTGGCCGCGTTGCCGCGCGGCATGGATTTGCACTACCTGTCCACGCTGGCGCCGCTGTATGCGGCGAATCACATGCAGCCGATGTGGCAGGATCGCGAAGCCGTTCAGCAGTTTCAACAGCAACTGGCCGAGCTGGCGATGTCCGGCGTGCAGCCGCAGTTCACCCAATGGGTGAAGATGTTGACCGATCCGGCGCTCAGTGAAGCGGGCCGCGATGCGGTGCTGTCCGATGCGATGCTGGGCTATTTGCAGTTCGTCTCCGCCATCGGTGCCAACGGCAACAACTGGCTGTACAGCAATATTCCCTACAAGCTTGGCTTGCCGCCCACCGCGGTGATCAACCAATGGCAGCTGGCGGTGCGCCAGGTGCGTACTCTGAGCTACGTGAATTCGCTCGCGCCGCAGCATCCGCAATACGCCAAGATGCATCAGGCGCTGCGCGACATGCTGGCGGACAATCGTCCCTGGCCGCAGGTGGGCAGCGGCCCGAGCCTGCGTCCAGGCCAAATGAGCAATGATATTCCGGCGCTGCGTGAGATCCTGACGCGCACCGGTATGCTCGCCGCCGCGGCGCCGGAAGCGGAGCCGGAACCGGCGGTGGTTTCGGCGAAGATCAATGAGCCCGACGACGGCGGGCTGACGGTAGACGAAGAGAAAAGCCGCGTGACGGTCAGCCCATCGGCAGCGCCGGTGACGGAGCTGACCGCGGAACAGACGCCGCCGCAGATTGGCAGCGTGGTGAGCGATAATCTCTATACCGACGAACTGGTGGAGGGCGTCAAGCGCTTCCAGAAATGGCAAGGGCTGACGGCGGATGGCGTGATCGGCGTGCGCACCCGCGAGTGGCTCAACGTGTCACCGAAAACCCGCGCCGCGCTGCTGGCGCTGAATATCCAGCGCCTGCGGATCCTGCCGGGGCATGTCGGCACCGGCATCATGGTGAACATTCCCAACTATTCGCTGACCTACTACCAGAACGGCAATGAGGTGCTGTCTTCCCGCGTTATCGTCGGGCGGCCGAGCCGCAAGACGCCGCTGATGAGCAGCGCGTTGAACAACGTGGTGGTCAACCCGCCGTGGAACGTGCCGACTACCTTGGTGCGTGAGGACATCGTGCCGAAGGCGATGCGTGACGGTAACTACTTCCAGAAACACGGCTATACCGTGCTGTCGGGCTGGAGCAACGATGCGGAAGTGATCAACCCGGCGATGATCGACTGGAGCATGGTCTCTGCGCGCAACTTCCCGTATCGCGTGCGTCAGGCGCCGGGCGCCACCAACTCGCTGGGGCGCTTCAAGTTCAATATGCCGAGCTCGGACGCTATCTACCTGCACGATACCCCGAACCACAGCCTGTTCCAGAAAGACATCCGCGCGCTCAGCTCCGGCTGCGTGCGGGTGAACAAGGCTTCCGATTTGGCGAATATGCTGCTGCAGGACGCCGGCTGGAACAACAGCCGCGTGTCTTCCACGCTGAAAGAAGGGAATACCACTTATGTGAATATTCGCCAGCGTATTCCCGTAAAACTGTATTATCTGACCGCCTGGGTTTCGGATGACGGCCAACCGCAATTCCGTACAGATATTTACAATTATGATAATACGGTGCGATCGGGCGCACAAATTTTGGCTCAGGCCAAAAAATTAATGCAGTAAATGCAGTAATTATAAATAAATAACGGTCAGAATGTTTGGCTATACCGCAGGCCCTCGTAGCCGGGGGCCTGTAAACCTAGGCGTATCGCGGGTTGACTCAGCATACGCAGGCGGTTATGGTTCGGACAGTGCGCTGCTTTGTGCATTTATTTTGACATTCTTGCCGGGTTTAACAGAGTCATGGACAAAATTGATCATCACCGCCGTAAATGGCTGGCGCTAGGTGGCGCCGCTATGGGCATAGCGCTGCTTCCAGGGCAAGCGTTTGCCAGTATTTCCACCGCTCGACCGCGTATTTTAGTGTTGAATAACCTGAATACCGGTGAATCTATTAAAGCCGAGTTCTTTGACGGCAAAGGTTACAATAAAGAAGAGTTGGTGCGGCTAAATCATCTGTTCCGCGATTATCGCGCCAACAAGGTTAAATCGATCGATCCCCGCTTGTTTGATCACCTCTATCGTCTGCAGGGGCTGCTGGGCACCAGCAAGCCGGTGCAGCTGATCTCCGGATACCGTTCCGTAGACACCAACAACGAACTGCGTGCGCATAGCCGCGGCGTGGCTAAGCACAGCTACCACACCAAAGGCCAGGCGATGGATTTCCACATCGAAGGTATCCAATTGAGCAATATCCGCAAAGCGGCGTTAAAAATGCGCGCCGGTGGTGTAGGATATTACCCACGTAGCAACTTCGTACACATCGATACCGGCCCGGTTCGGACCTGGTAATCGCTGTGCCGTCAGTGAATAACGCCGCCCCTTGCGGAAGCGGCGTTATTGTCGTTGGAGCCTTATGAAATACCATCTTATTCCCGTTACCGCCTTTAGCCAGAACTGCAGTCTGATTTGGTGTGAAAACACGCAGCAGGCGGCGTTGGTCGATCCCGGCGGTGAAGCGGAAAAAATCAAAGCGGAAGTCGCGCGTCAGGGGGTGACGGTCACCCAGATTTTGCTGACGCACGGCCATTTGGATCATGTCGGCGCGGCGGCGGAGCTGGCGGACCATTATCAGGTGCCAATCTATGGCCCGGATAAAGAAGACGCGTTTTGGCTGGACGGTTTGCCGGCGCAGAGCCGGATGTTTGGGCTGGAAGAGTGCGCGCCGCTGACGCCGACCCGCTGGCTGTCGGAAGGCGATGAGATGCAGGTGGGCGAGATGACGCTCAAGGTGTTGCATTGCCCTGGGCACACGCCGGGCCACATCGTCTTTATCAATGAGCAGGCGCGTTTGGCGCTGGTGGGCGACGTGCTGTTTAACGGCGGCGTGGGGCGCAGCGACTTCCCGCGCGGTGACCATCAGGCGCTGATCGCCTCTATTCGCACCAAACTGCTGCCGTTGGGCGACGACATGCGCTTTATTCCCGGCCACGGCCCGATGTCGACCTTCGGCCACGAGCGCCAGACCAACCCGTTCCTGCGCGAAGAGCCGGCGGTGTGGTAACGATTATTTCCCGGTAGAAATAATCAAGGGCGCATAGAGCGCCCTTTTTTACGATTTATGACCTGCGTCGATGCCTTTAGAGCACGGCGACGATGGCTTCACACAGCGGCGCCATGTTGTCCGGCGTCATGCCGGCCACGTTTACCCGGCCCGAGTTCACGGCGTAGACGCCGAACTCTTCGCGCAGACGCAGCACCTGTTCTTTGGTCAGGCCGCTGAACGAGAACATGCCGTTCTGCTGGATGATGAAGCTGAAGTCCTGCTGCGCGCCTTTCTCCTGCAGGGTGTTCACGAACAGCTGACGCATGCGGTGAATACGCTGGCGCATGTCGGTCAGCTCCTGCTCCCACATCGCGCGCAGCGCATCGTTGCCCAGAATGGTGGCGACAACCGCCGCGCCGTGTGACGGCGGGTTGGAGTAGTTGGCGCGAATGGCCGCTTTCACCTGGCTGAAGGCGCGATCGGCGGTTTCGGCATCGGCAGCCACAATGGTGCAAGCGCCGACGCGCTCATTGTACAGGCCGAAGTTTTTCGAGTAGGAGCTGGCGACGATCAGCTCTTGATGTTTGGCGGCGAAAATACGCAGGCCCTGCGCATCTTCTTCCAGACCGTTGGCGAAGCCCTGGTAGGCGAAATCGAACAGCGGCAGCCAGCCATTGGCGACGGAAAGCTCAGCCAGCTGTGCCCACTGTTCCGCCGTTGGATCGATACCTGTCGGGTTATGGCAGCAGCCGTGGAACAGCACCACATCACCGGCCTGTGCCTGTTTCAGGCTGTTCAGCAGGCCGTCAAAGTCCAACGCGTGGTTGGCGGCGTCGTAGTAGGCGTACTCCAGCACTTCCAGGCCTACGGCGCTAAAGACGTTCTTGTGGTTTGGCCAGCTTGGGTTGCTGATCCAGATGCGCTTGGCGCTGGTCTGGTTGGCGATAAAGTCTGCCGCCACGCGCAGGCCGCCGGTGCCGCCGGGCGTCTGTGCGGTACGCGCGCGCCGCGCGGTAACGATCGGGCTCTCTTTGCCGAACAGCAGCTCTTGCGTGCAGCTGGCGAACGCCGGGATGCCTTCAATGCCGAGATAGTTTTTGGTGGTCTCGTTTTCCAGCAGATACTGTTCAGCTTTTTTTACGCTGGTCAGCACCGGCGTTTTGCCGGTTTCGTCTTTATAAACGCCAATCCCTAAATTGATTTTATTCGGGCGGGCGTCGGCGCGGAAAATGTCGGTCAGGCCCAGGATCGGGTCGGCGGGTGCGGCGGTGATTTTTTCAAACATGTCAGGTGCTTCCAAATCTCGGAGTTAAGCAGACAGAAGCATCAGGGTAGCGCCAGTTATCGGCTTTGCCAACCGTTTGCGATAAAAACACCGCGATCTTGTGAACGGGAAGGATTCGACAGAAAAAATGATGGGGAAGGGGAAATCTGCAGGATAAAACGTTACCGGGAGAAACAAATAAAAACAGGGCCGAAGCCCTGTTTTTTAACTTAGCCGACGGTAAACCGCCGTTAAGCGAGACAACTTAGAACTGGTACACCAGACCAACGGCTACGATATCGTCGGTAGCGGTGCCGGTTGCTTTGGTGAACTCGTTGTCATCCAGCAGGTTGATTTTGTAATCAACGTAGGTGGACATGTTTTTGTTGAAGTAGTAAGTGGTACCAACAGAAACATATTTAACCAGATCGGCATCGCCGCCGGCGAAGCTTGAACCGTGAGCGGTACGGCCAGCCAGGTTTTTGCCTTTAGACTGCAGGTAAGATACTTCTGGACGCAGACCGAAGTCGAATTGGTACTGTGCGGTCACTTCAAAGTTCTGAGTTTTGTTCGCAATGCCGCTATCGAAATCGCCATACGGAGTCATGTTGCGGGTTTCTGCGTACATCGCTGCCAGGTAGACGTTGTTGGCGTCGTATTTCGCGCCCACGGTCCAAGCGTCAGCCTTGTCGCCGCCAGCGGTTGACTGACGGGTCTAGGCATCTGTGCGGTCAGAGGACGCGTATGCAGCACCGAAGCTTACGCCTTCGCCGATGTCATACGTTGAAGACAGGCCCCAACCGTCGCCGTTTTGTTTCTTCAGCGCGCGGCCATCGTTTTCGTTCTTGCCCTGGTACTGAACGGCGAAGTTCAGACCGTCAACCAGACCGAAGAAGTTGTTGTTACGATAGGTCGCAACGCCGTTGGTACGGCCGGTCATGAAGTTGTCGGAGTAGGTGTAGGTATCGCCACCGAACTCTGGCAGCATATCGGTCCAGCCTTCCACGTCGTACAGTACGCCGTAGTTACGGCCGTAGTCGAAGGAGCCGTAGTCAGCGAATTTCAGACCGGCGAAGCCCAGACGGGTTTTGGTGCCTTCGGTGCCCTGAGATTCGGCGTGGTTGGACTGAACGTTGTATTCCCACTGGCCGTAACCGGTCAGTTGGTCAGTAATCTGGGTTTCACCTTTGAAGCCGAAACGAACATAGGTCTGATCGCCGTCATTGCCTTTGTCGTCGGAGAAGTAGTGCAGACCGTCAACTTTGCCGTACAGATCCAGCTTGTTGCCGTCTTTGTTGTAGATTTCAGCTGCGTTTGCTGCACCAGCAGCCAACAGAGCCGGGATAACCACTGCAAGAATGTTGCGCTTCATCATTATTACCCTCATTGGTGTTATTCGGACACCTTTGCCACTGCCGCCAATAATTCTTTGGGAACTATTGTTGATAGATTGGTGTCGTCCTGTGTCTGAACGCAGTGTTCCATTCACAGGCGGGTTAATCTAGGACGAAAATGATACCAATGTCCCAATCAGGTTGCAAAAGGAAAGTATGTGTAACTAAATGTAATTTTTCGGGAACTTTGTGATGTGCGTCAATATTAAAAAATGCGAAAGGCCAGCGAGGCTGGCCTTTGTTTTGTAACGAAATCGTTTAAAAAACGTTTGATCGTATGAATTAGAAGCTTGCGTTACGTGGTGTGCGTGGGAACGGAATCACATCGCGCACGTTTTGCACGCCGGTGACATAGGCGATTAAACGTTCAAAACCCAGGCCGAAACCGGAATGCGGCACGGTGCCGTAGCGGCGCAGATCGCGATACCACCAGTAGTCTTCTTTATTCAGGCCCATCTCTTCCAGACGTTGATCGAGCATGTCGAGGCGTTCTTCACGCTGCGAACCGCCGATGATTTCACCGATGCCCGGCGCCAGCACGTCCATGGCCGCGACGGTTTTACCGTCTTCGTTCATGCGCATATAGAACGCTTTGATGTCTTTCGGGTAGTTCTTCACCACCACCGGCGCCTGGAAGTGTTTCTCCGCCAGATAACGTTCATGTTCGGAAGAGAGATCGATGCCCCAGGAAACCGGGTTTTCGAAGGTTTGGCCAGAGGCCAGCAGGATCTCAATGGCGTCGGTGTAGTCCACCTGGGCGAAATCGGAAGAGACGAAGCGCTCCAGACGAGAGATTGCGTCTTTATCCACGCGCTCGGCGAAGAATTTCAGATCGTCTGCACGTTCATCCAGCACCGCCTGGAACACATACTTCAGCATGCTTTCGGCCAGGCCGGCGACATCGTCCAGCGTCGCGAAGGCCACTTCCGGCTCGATCATCCAGAACTCCGCCAGGTGGCGGCTGGTGTTGGAGTTTTCGGCACGGAAGGTTGGGCCGAAGGTGTATACCTTGGACAGCGCACAGGCGTAGGTTTCGCCGTTCAGCTGGCCGGAAACGGTGAGGAAGGCTTCCTTACCGAAGAAGTCCTGGCTGAAATCGACGGCGCCCTTGTCGGTGCGCGGCAGGTTTTCCAGATCCAGCGTGGACACGCGGAACATCTCGCCGGCGCCTTCGGTGTCGGAGGCGGTGATCAGCGGGGTGGACACCCAGAAATAACCATTTTCATGGAAGAAGCGGTGGATCGCCTGCGCCAGGGTATGACGCACGCGCGCCACGGCGCCGATCAGATTGGTGCGCGGGCGCAGGTGGGCCACTTCGCGCAGGTATTCGATGCTGTGGCGTTTGGCCGCCATTGGGTAAGTATCCGGATCGTCGACCCAGCCGACCACGTTGATCGCGGTGGCCTGCAGCTCGAAGCTCTGGCCTTCGCCCGGTGAGGCGACGACCTTGCCGGTAACTTCAACTGAGCAACCGGTGGTCAGGTGCAGCACTTCATCCTGATAATTCGGCAGAGAATTATTAACGACGGCCTGTAACGGATCAAAGCAGGAACCGTCATAGACGGCCAGGAAGGAGATACCAGCTTTTGAATCTCTCCGGGTACGTACCCAGCCGCGTACGGTGACTTCACTGTCAACCGCAGCACGACCTTGCAGTACGTCGACTACAGGCACTACGCTCATAGATTTCTCTCTTTAATAATTTGGTTTAGAAATAGCTTACAACCCAAGAATATGGGGGTAATGGCTATGTTACTTGCCGCGGTGCAGAGCACAAGCAGAAATCATCGGATTGGCGCAACATTTATCGTGGCTGGCTGAAAAGAGGGCGGTCGGGATAAAAACAAAAAAGCCGGCGCCTGAACCGGGCCGGCTTTCTCTCTATATATAGAAGGCTCAGCTGGCTTTCTTCACCAGCGGCAGATCGAAGGCCTTGCGCAGAGCCCTGACGAACGCCTGATCCTGGCAAATGGTTTTGCCGGGGCTGTCGGAGAGCTTGGCCACCGGCTTGCCTTTGCACTCGACCAGCTTGATCACGATATTCAGCGGTTTGACGCCGGGAATATCGCAGGTCAGGCGCGTGCCGATGCCGAAGCCGAGATTGATGCGCTGGTAGAAATGGCGATAGAGCGCCAGCGCTTTTTCCAGATCCAGGTTGTCCGAGAACACCAGCGTTTTGCTCATCGGATCGATGCCCAGCTTTTGATAATGGGCAATGGCCTTTTCACCCCACTCGACGGGATCGCCAGAATCGTGGCGCAGCCCCTGATAACGTTCGGCGAACTGCGGGCCGAAGTCGCGCAGGAAGGCATCCATGGTGATACAGTCGGTGAGCGCGATGCCAAGCTGATCCGGGTATTCATCCAACCAGGCTTGCAAGGCGGCGCGCTGGCTGTTGGCCAGCACCGGGCTTATTTGCTGATGCGCCTGGAACCACTCATGTGCCTGAGTGCCGACCGGCGCCAGGCCGAGCTGATGCGCCAGATCGTAATTGCTGGTGCCCGACAGGTACGGGAATTCGGCCTGCAAGGTGCTGACGATGGCCTGTTGCACGCCCTGAGAGAAACGGCGACGGGTGCCGAAGTCCATCAGCTTGAAGCGCGAAAGATCCAGATCGCCCGCCAGCGTCTTGAACTGAGCCAGCTTGGTTTGCAGATGCGCCACCGCCTGTTCCGGCGTCGCCAGCGGAGAGCGCCGACGGTGCACCACTTCGCTGATCACCGCCAGCAACGGCACTTCCCACATGATCACTTCACGCCAGGGGCCGGCGATGCGGATTTGCAGCTTGCCGTCGCGGTTGTCTATGGTGACCTGCTGCGGATCGTAGCGGAACGTTCGCAGCCAGCTCAGGTAATCCTGACGGAAGAAGGGCAGGCCCGAAAGATAAGCGAATTCGGCATCGGTCAGCGCCAGCCGGCTCATCAACGCCACCTGCGCGCGGATCTCGTCGGCATATTCGCCCAGCAGTTCGTCGCCGCGGCAGCGGAATTCCGCCGCCACGCTGATCGCGGGATAGCGATGGAACACTGCTTGCTGCATATGAAGCTTATAAGCATCGGTATCAAGCAGTGATGTCAAAATCGGGGAAGCGTATTGAGTCATAGCGCGTTACAGCATCCTCGTCAGGCGCGTGTCCAAATCCGGATAATCATAAAAGTGGGGGTGGAGTATACCCGGATTATCCTGTTATTGAAGCTGCATCACACCATAAATCACCAAAGCGGGTCGAGGATTAAACGTGCCTTTATGGCGGCCTGATAGCGGCGGGGAGGAAAAAAAGCCAGATATGCCTGTAAGGTGAATGACTTAGCCTAATTAGTCATAAAAATTATAATGTTAATTATTTTAAACAGCGAATCAGATATAGCCGGCCTGGGTATGCACGCTGACCCGATCCTTGCCGTTCTTTTTGCAAAAATAGAGCGCTTCGTCCGCCTGTTTGATCGCCGCTTGCAGCGCGGTGAATGCGTTGACCGGCGCAATGCCGCAGCTGGTGGTGAAACGCACTTGCCGTCCATCGGCCAGATTTAGCGTCAGGCGATGAGTGCGGGCGCGCAATTGCTCCATGATGTCCCGCGCGTTGTCCAACGAACAGTTGCCCAGCAGCACCGCGAACTCTTCGCCGCCGTAGCGGCAGAAGATGTCGCTGGCGCGGAACGCGCGTTGCAGCAGGTGGCCGAATGCCACCAGCGCCCGGTCGCCCACGTCGTGGCCATAGCTGTCGTTGAGCTGTTTGAAGTTGTCGATGTCGATCAGGCAAAAGGCTTGCGGGTAGCTGCCGTCGCCCAGCAGCTGACATTCAAGGAAGAATTTACGGCGGTTGTAAATATTGGTGAGCGGATCGAGGAAAGAAGAGGCCTCGAGCTCTTTAATCAGCAGTTGTTTCTCGCTTTCCAGCGAGACCTTGTCCAACTGGTATTGCCTGAGCTGCTGAATGGCGTCGCTGATGGCGATCAATTCCTGGCTGTAGAAGGCGTCGTTGCGATCGATATTTATCTCGCCGCGCGACAGCCGCACGATATTGTTGTGGGTCTTGGTCAGCCAGCGGTTGATGCTGGTGCAGAACACCAGCGCCGGCAAAATGAACAGCAACACCACCAGGCCGGCGAGTGCAATCATGCCGTAAATGGTCGTCTGGCTGTCGTAAATCTTGTGGCGCGACGCGAGGGTTTCCAGTTCGAAGCTGCGTTGATACAGCGCCTGCGACAGCCCGCTCACATCGTCGACATAGCGCGAAATAAGCGCGGTGGGGTAGGGCTGATGGGTATCGATAGCGGTGTACAGCCCATGGGTAATCTGCTGGAGGCGCTCAGCGGACACCTGGGCGAGCAATGCATTGACGATGTTGGTGATTTGCACATCGTCGTAGTTGATCTTCATGAAGATCAATCGGGTGCTCAGCGCGTTCAGCACGCCGGTCAGCTGAATGGACTTCAGGTAGGCGTCTTTGCGAACGAGCGGTCTGACGTTGACGTCGATAATCTGATCGCTCAATTCCGTCAGTGACATATTCAGCCGGTTATTAAGGCGGATGGCCTCGAGAAACATAAAAGAGTCGGTATCCACCATCCGGGTATCGTAGGTGTAGCGGTAATAGCTCTTACTGGTTTGCGAGATGTAATAGGCGCTGTTGATGTTGAACAGATTGGCGTTGGTGTTATTGACCTGCGAAAGCTGCAGGTTGTCATTATCCAGCAGCTGTTCCATCAGGCTGATCATCGACAGCGCGGCGATTTTTTGCCGAACCCCGAGCTGTCTGGCGACCTCATCGTCCAGATGTTCGCGGATGCGGGTAATTCTTTCGCGCGCCGCCCGATCGGCGGCCAAACATTGCGCTCGGGTGATTTGCGGATCGATCAGGCTCAAGCGTTTGAGGCGGTGCGCCTGCAAGGCAGTCTGAAAGGCTTCGGAGATTTCTTTGGCGCGATCAATTTTGTACAGATTGAGTTGGTTATCGCGGTAGTCGGTATGGGCTTCGAGCAGCTCATCGACGATGAACAGAGAGAAGGAAGTCATCAGGCACAGGGTAAAAAAATAGATTGCGTATTTAATTTTCATAGTGCGAGTCATCCTGAGCCTGATGCCGCAATTATACCACCATGCCGCCTGCGTCGCCTCAACTATGCCGGCGCCCTCCGGTGGCGGTTTTTTAGCATTAAATGCTGATTTTTATTTAGCGATTGGTCACCTGCGCTATCGCCTGGCGGGCGATTTATGATTTGCCTCTGATTTCTCTCTCGTGGTCGCCCGGCGGCTCTGGGCTTTTCGGCCAGCTGTGATACAGTTTATTCACAATTCAGGCCCACCGCGCGCCGCAGGGGAACACTCCGGCTGCGGTACGAAGCAGAAGAGTGGCCTGGCACCTATAACTCACCGAGACGTTTAAGGGTTTTTATGACACAACAGCCACAGGCAAAATACCGCCACGATTATCGCGCGCCCGATTACACCACGACCGATATCGATTTGGACTTCAGTCTGGACGCGGAAACTACGCGCGTGACCGCCGTCAGTAAAATCAAACGTCAGGGCGCGGCCGGCGCACCGCTGGTGCTGGATGGCGAAGATCTGACGCTGGTGAGCATTCAGGTGGACGGCCAACCGTGGAGCGCCTACCGCCAGCAGGATAACCAGCTGATCATCGAAGCGTTGCCGGCACAATTCACTCTTACCATCGTCAACGACATTCACCCGGCGAAAAACACCGCGCTGGAAGGGCTGTACCTGTCCGGCGATGCGCTGTGCACGCAATGCGAAGCCGAAGGTTTCCACCACATTACCTATTATCAGGATCGCCCGGACGTGCTGGCGCGCTTTACCACCCGCATCGAGGCCGACAAGGCGCGCTATCCGTTCCTGCTGTCGAACGGCAACCGCATCGGCCAGGGCGAATTGGCCGATGGCCGCCACTGGGTGCAATGGCAGGATCCGTTCCCGAAACCTTGCTACCTGTTCGCGCTGGTGGCGGGAGACTTCGACGTGCTGCGCGACAGCTTCACCACCCGTTCCGGCCGTAAGGTCGCGCTGGAGCTGTTCGTCGATCGCGGCAACCTGGATCGCGCCGACTGGGCGATGACGTCGCTGAAGAACTCGATGAAGTGGGACGAGACCCGCTTCGGCCTGGAATACGATCTCGACATTTATATGATTGTGGCGGTCGATTTCTTCAATATGGGCGCGATGGAGAACAAAGGGTTAAACATCTTTAACTCCAAATACGTGCTGGCGAAGGCGGAAACCGCCACCGACAAGGATTACCTGAACATTGAAGCGGTGATCGGCCACGAATACTTCCACAACTGGACCGGTAACCGCGTAACCTGCCGCGACTGGTTCCAGCTCAGCCTGAAAGAGGGGCTGACGGTGTTCCGCGACCAGGAGTTCAGTTCCGATCTGGGATCGCGTTCGGTCAACCGCATCGACAACGTGCGCGTGATGCGCGGCGCGCAGTTCGCCGAAGACGCCAGCCCGATGGCACACGCCATCCGCCCGGACAAAGTGATCGAGATGAACAACTTCTACACCCTGACGGTGTATGAAAAGGGTTCCGAAGTGATCCGCATGATGCACACCTTGCTGGGGGAGGAGAACTTCCAGAAAGGGATGCAGCTCTATTTCGAACGCCACGACGGCAGCGCCGCCACCTGCGACGATTTCGTGCAGGCGATGGAGGACGCGTCCAACGTCGATCTGTCGCGTTTCCGCCGTTGGTATAGCCAGTCCGGCACGCCGCTGTTGACGGTGCGCGACGATTACGACGCGGAAACCCAGCAGTATCGTCTGCATGTCAGCCAGCAAACCGCGCCGACCGCCGATCAGCCGGAGAAATTGCCGCTGCATATCCCGCTGGATATCGAACTGTACGACAGCGAAGGCAACGTCATTCCACTGCAAAAGGGCGGCCTGCCGGTCAATAACGTGCTGAACGTTACCGAAGCGGAGCAAACCTTCGTGTTCGACGGCGTGGCGCATAAGCCGGTGCCGTCGCTGCTGCGCGAATTCTCCGCGCCGGTGAAGCTGGACTATCCGTACAGCGATCAGCAGCTGACCTTCCTGATGCAGCACGCGCGCAATGAATTTGCGCGTTGGGATGCGGCGCAGAGCCTGCTGGCGACCTATATCAAGCTGAACGTGGCGCGGCACCAGCAGAAGCAGCCGCTGTCGCTGCCGCTGCACGTGGCCGATGCGTTCCGAGCAGTGCTGCTGGACGAAAAACTGGATCCGGCGCTGGCGGCGCAGATCCTGACGTTGCCGTCGGAGAACGAAATCGCCGAGCTGTTCGCCACCATCGATCCGGAAGCGATCGCCGCGGTGCATGAAGCGATCGTTCGCTGCCTGGCGCGGGAGCTGGCCGATGAGTGGCTGGCGGTATATCACGCCAACAAGACCGACGGCTACCGCGTGGAGCACGCCGAGATCGCCAAGCGCGCCTTGCGTAATGTGTGCCTGGACTATCTGGCGTTCGGCGAAGATGTGGCGCTGGCGGACCAACTGGTAAGCGAACAGTATCGCCAGGCAGACAACATGACCGACTCGCTGGCGGCGCTGTCTGCTGCGGTCGCGGCCCAGCTGCCGTGCCGCGATGCGCTGCTGGCGGCGTTCGACGAGCGCTGGCATCAGGATGGCCTGGTGATGGATAAATGGTTCGTGCTGCAGGGCAGCAGCCCGGCGGCAGACGTGCTGAGCAAGGTGCGCGCGCTGCTGCAACACCGTTCGTTCAGCCTGAGCAACCCGAACCGCACCCGTTCGCTGATCGGCGGCTTCGCTTCCGGCAACCCGGCGGCGTTCCATGCCGCAGACGGCAGCGGCTATCAGTTCCTGGCGGAGATCCTCAGCGATCTCAACCAGCGCAACCCGCAGATCGCCGCGCGCCTGATTGAACCGCTGATTCGCCTGAAGCGTTACGACGCGGGCCGCCAGGCGCTGATGCGCAAGGCGCTGGAACAGCTGAAAGGATTGGAAAACCTGTCCGGCGATCTGTACGAGAAGATCAGCAAGGCGCTCGACGCCTGATCTTTTCGCGCTGAATAGATCAAGGGACGGCCTGCGCCGTCCCTTTTTTCATCCTTTCAATTCGCCGCCCGACGGCCGCTGGCCGCTGTGGCCGGCGGTGATAACACCCGCTCCAGCACTTCGGCCTCCAGTTCCGCCAGCCGTGCGGAACCCTTGCGGCGCGGCCGCGGCAGATCGAGAGTCAGATCCAGCCCGATGCGCCCCTCTTCGATCAGGATCACCCGATCCGCCAGCGCGATGGCTTCGCTGACGTCGTGCGTGACCAGCAGTACGGTAAAACCGTGCTGTTGCCACAGCGTTTCTATCAGCCCCTGCATCTCGATGCGCGTCAGGGCATCCAACGCCCCGAGCGGTTCGTCCAGCAGCAGCAGGCGGGGGCGGTGGATCAGCGCGCGCGCCAGGGCGACCCGCTGCTTTTGCCCGCCGGACAGCGCCGCCGGCCAGTCGCGGGCGCGATCCGCCAAGCCGACCGCGTCCAGCGCCTGCAGCGCCGCATCGCGCCACTGGCCGCGCAGCCCCAGGCCCACGTTGTCGATCACCGTTTTCCACGGCAGCAGGCGCGCATCCTGAAACATCAGCCGGGTATCCTCTTTAGCGGCGGCAAGCGGCGCGTTGCCGCTGAGCAGCGCGCCGCTGCTGGGTTGTTCCAGGCCGGCCAACAGGCGAAGCAGGGTGCTCTTGCCGCAGCCGCTGCGGCCGACCACCGCCACGAACTGCCCGGCGGAAATGCGCAGCTGAATATTGTCCAGCACGGTGCGGTTGCCGTAACCTTTGCCGATGGACTCCAGCGTCACCGGCGTGCCTTGCGCAAGGCGAGCGGGAAGGGTCATAGCGCTTCTCCCTGTTTCAGTTGATAGGCCGGATGCCAGCGCAACCAGACGCGCTCCAGCAGCTGTGCGCCCACGTCCGCCAGCTTGCCGAGCAGGGCGTACAGCACGATCGCCACCACCACCACGTCGGTTTGCAGGAATTCACGCGCGTTCATCGCCAGGTAGCCGATGCCCGAATTGGCCGAAATGGTTTCGGCGACGATCAGCGTCAGCCACATGAAGCCGAGAGCGAAACGCACGCCGACCATAATCGACGGCAGCGCGCCCGGCAGCACCACCTGCGTAAACAGGCGGAAACCGCTCAGGCCGTAGCTGCGGGCCATCTCCAACAGGCCGCGATCGATGTTCTTGATGCCGTGATAGGTATTGAGATAAATCGGGAATAGCGTACCGAGCGCCACCAGAAAGATCTTGGCGGATTCATCGATACCAAACCACAGGATCACCAGCGGGATCAGCGCCAGGTGCGGCACGTTGCGGATCATTTGCACCGAGCTGTCCAGCAGGCGTTCGCCCCAGCGCGACAGCCCGGTAATAAAGCCGAGGATCAGCCCGATGCTGCCGCCGATGGCAAAGCCGATCAGCGCGCGCTGGCTGCTGATGCTCAGGTGCTGCCATAGTTCGCCGCTTTGGCTCAGGCTCCAGAAGGCGGCCAGCACCGCGCTCGGCGCCGGCAAAATGCGGTTGGACAGCCAGCCGGTTTCGACGGCGATCTGCCAGAGGATCACCAGCGCCAGCGGCAGCGCCCAGGGAGCCAGCCGATACAGGATGCGTTGCGCGTTCTTTGCCATCGGGGCGCTCCTCAGCTCTGCGACACTTTTTGCGGAACATAAATGTTGGCCACCACTTCGCCCTGCGGGCGCACCGGCTGAAGGCGCACGGGCGTTTCCTCCTGCGCCAGATCGAGGTGCGGGAACAGCAGTTCGCCGACGCGGTAGGCCTCTTCCAGATGCGGATAGCCGGAGAGAATAAAGGTGTCGATGCCCAGATCGGCATATTCCTGCATGCGCGCCGCGACCGTCGGGCCATCGCCCACCAGCGCGGTGCCGGCGCCGCCGCGCACCAGGCCGATGCCGGCCCACAGGTTCGGGCTGATCTCCAGGTTGTCCTTCTTGCCGCCGTGCAGCGCCGCCATGCGCCGTTGGCCGACGGAGTCGAAGCGCGCAAAGGCCTGCTGCGCGTCGGCGATGGTTTCCTCATCGAGATGTGCGATCAGCCGATCGGCGGCGCGCCAGGCCTCTTCGGTGGTTTCCCGCACGATGACATGCAGGCGGATACCGAAGCGTACCTGGCGGCCTTTCGCCGCCGCTTTGGCGCGCACCTCTTCGATTTTCTCTTTAACCTGCGCCGGCGGCTCTCCCCAGGTGAGATACATTTCTACCTGTTCGGCGGCCAGATCCTGCGCGGCGGCGGAGGATCCGCCGAAATAGAGCGGCGGGCGCGGCTGCTGCACCGGCGGGAACAGCAGTTTGGCGCCTTTCACCTGAATGTGCTTGCCGTCGAAATCGACGGTTTCGCCTTCCAGCACCCGGCGCCAAATGTGGGTGAACTCGGTTGAGGCTTCGTAGCGCTCTTCATGATTGAGATGCAACCCCTCCGCCGCCAGCTCTTCCGGATCGCCGCCGGTGACCAGATTGAACAACGCGCGCCCGTTGGACAGGCGATCCAGCGTCGCCGCCTGGCGCGCCGCCAGCGTAGGGGAGATGATGCCCGGCCGCAGCGCGACCAAAAACTTTAGCCGCTGGGTGACCGGGATCAGCGAGGCGGCCACCAGCCAGGAGTCTTCGCACGAGCGGCCGGTGGGGATCAATACGCCGCCGAATCCCAGCCGATCCGCCGCCTGGGCGATCTGCTGCAAGTAACCGTGATCGACGCTGCGCGCCCCCTGTGCGCTGCCGAGATAGTGGCCGTCGCCGTGGGTGGGTAAAAACCAGAAAACGTTCAGGCTCATCGTCAGTGTTCTCCCATTGTTTATTGCGCGCTTGGGCGCCAGATGCGTTGCGAGATGTCGACCTTCACTGGCACCAGCCGGTTGGCGTAAAACAGGTCGGCGGTTTGCTGCTGCGCGGCGATCGTCTGCGCATCGAGCGGTGTGATGGCGGTCGGCGGGCGGTGATCCAGATAGCTGGCGATCACCGGCTCCGGCAGCCCCATGGCGTTGGCCAGCAGGGTCACGCTTTGCGCCCGGTCGCTGCGGGTGAGCGCATCGGCCTGGGTCAGCACGGTCAGAACCTGGCTGATAAAGCTGCCGTTGGCTTCGGCGTAGGGGCGCGCCGCCAGATAGAAGGAGCCGGTCTGGTTCAGATCGGTGCCGTCGCCGAGCACCCGTACGCCGCCCTGCAGCAGCGCGGCGGAATAATAAGGATCCCAGATGGCCCAGGCATCGACGTTACCCTGCTGGAAGGCGGCGCGCGCATCGGCGGGGGTCAGATAGGCGGGCTGGATATCCGTAAATTTCAGGCCGGCCTTTTGCAGCGATCGCAACAGCAGGTTGTGCGAGCTGGATCCTTTCTGGAAAGCGACCTTATGCCCTTTCAGATCGGCGACGGTTTTGATCGGGCTGTTTTCCGGCACCAGGATCACCTCCGCCTTCGGTTTGGGCGGCTCAACGCCGACATACAGCAGGTCTGCGCCGGCTGCCTGCGCGAAGATCGGCGGAATATCGCCGGTGCTGCCCAGATCGATGCTGCCGACGTTCAAGGCCTCGAGCATTTGCGGGCCGGCGGGAAACTCGATCCAGCTGATGCGGGTGGCGGGGAAACGTTCCTCCAGCAGCCGGTGGCTCTTCGCCAGCACCAGGCTGACCGATCCTTTTTGGTAGCCGATGCGGAACTGCGCCGGATCCTGCGCAGCGGCGGCAGTGGCCCAAACCAACGACAGCAGGCCGGTGAAGGTAGCGGCGCTCAGCCAGCGCCGTAAAACGATGCGTTTTTTCATTCAGGCTCTCCTTTTCCAGGTGTTTCAGGCGGTCTGACGCGCCGCCAGCGGCGAGGCGACGCGCAGCGCGGGCGGTTTGCGGCGGCCAAGCGCCAGATAGAAACTGGCCAGCGCCTCTTCCAGCCGGGCGGCGACGGCGTCGGTGAGCGTGGCGCCTTCGCCGGCCAGTTGGATCTGGCTGTCGTCGGCGAACACGCCATGCAGCACCTCTTGCGCTTTCAGCGCCGCCAGCACCGGTTTCAGCGCGTAGTCCACCGCCAGCATGTGGCCGATCGAACCGCCGGTCGCCAGCGGCAGCACCACCTTATGATCCAGCGCGCGTTCCGGCAGCAGATCCAGCAGGGTTTTCAGCGCGCCGGAGAACGACGCTTTATAAACCGGCGTGGAAATCAGCAGGCCGTCGGCCTGTGCCAGCTGCTCGGCAAACGCCTTGATCGCCGGGCTGTTGAAGTTGGCGTACAGCAGGTCTTCGGCATCGAAGTCGTGCAGGGTATAAGCCGTCACTTCCACCCCTTGCTGCCGCAGCCAGTTCTGACTCAGCGCGAGCAGCGCGGCGGAACGTGATGGGATGCGTGGGCTGCCGGCCAGTGATATAACGCGCATTACCACTCCTTATAACTAAAAGTTAGGTTTAATTAGAAAATCAAAAGGAAGTGTTTTAAACCTACCAGCAACCGGGCGCGTTTTTTAAATCTCATTTTTTGATTTCGATATGCGCAAAAGCGGATTGGCGCCGATTTGGTGGTGAAGAGAGAAAACGATTGCGTAAAAACGGCTTTTTTTGCCTTTAATCAATTCCAATTGGGCGGGGGATACCGGATAATACGCCCCCGGTTTGCAACCGGGAAATCAGGAGAGTCCATGTACTACCCCCTCATCAGGAAAGCGTTGTTCCAGCTCGATCCCGAGCGCGCGCACGAAGTGACCTTTCGTCAGCTCAGCCGTATTACCGGCACCCCTTTAGCGTTTCTTGTCCGTCAGTCCGTGCCGACCAAACCGGTCAGCTGCATGGGGCTGTCGTTCAAAAATCCGCTGGGATTGGCCGCCGGTCTGGATAAAAACGGCGAATGCATCGATGCGTTCGGCGCGATGGGCTTCGGCCATGTGGAAGTCGGCACCGTGACGCCGCGCCCGCAACCGGGCAACGACAAGCCGCGCTTGTTCCGCGTGGTTGAGGCGGAAGGCCTGATCAACCGCATGGGGTTCAATAACCATGGCGTAGACAATCTGGTTGAAAACGTTAAGAAATCCCATTTCGGCGGCATTCTTGGGATCAATATCGGCAAGAATAAAGACACCCCGGTCGAACAGGGTAAAGACGATTATTTGATCTGCATGGATAAAGTTTATCCGTATGCCGGTTATATCGCGATTAACATCTCTTCACCGAATACCCCGGGGTTACGATCCTTACAGTATGGCGAAGCGCTGGACGATCTTTTAGCTGCGATTAAAAATAAGCAGCAGGAATTACATGCGCGCCATCACAAATATGTGCCGGTGGCGGTAAAGATCGCGCCGGATCTTTCAGAAGAAGAATTGATCCAAATTGCCGACAGCCTGGTGCGGCATAATATCGATGGCGTGATCGCCACCAATACCACCTTGGATCGAAAATTGATCCAGGGATTAAATTACTGCGAACAAGCGGGCGGGTTAAGTGGGCGTCCGTTACAATCACGCAGCACGGAAGTGATCCGTCGTCTTTCCACCGAACTTCAAGGGCGCCTGCCGATTATCGGCGTGGGCGGCATCGATTCGCTGACGGCGGCGCGCGAAAAAATGGAGGCCGGCGCGAGCCTGCTGCAAATTTATTCCGGATTTATCTATCACGGCCCGCGTTTGATTAAAGATATCGTTACCCATATCTAATATTTTTCCTCTCATTTTATTCCGGGGGTTTATTTCTGCCCCCGGCTCGTCTATATTTTGTTCGTTAGCATAAATATCGTTCGCGGAATTATCCGATGTTTAAGCTATTTTATCGGTGATAAAATCGCCTTTTAGGGTGAGTGCGGCGTTGGCATAGGCAGCGAGAAGGATACGAAATGAAGATAAAACCTGACGATAATTGGCGTTGGTATTTTGATGCCGAACACGATCGGCTAATGCTGGATTTAGCTAATGGTATGATCTTTCGTTCACGTTTCCCGGCCAAAATGTTAACGCCGGACGCCTTCGATGAATGCGCTTTTTGCGTGGATGACGCCGCCCTTTATTTCACCTATGAAGAACAGTGCAAGCAGATCAAACTCAGCCATGAGCAGCGCGCCGAGCTGGTGTTGAATGCGCTGGTCGCCTACCGCTTCCTGAAACCGCTGATGCCGAAGAGCTGGCATTTCTCGCAGCAGCATTACCCGCTGCAGCCGAAAAACGGCGAGCTGGCGGCGGTGAAGGTGATGGAAAGCGGCGTGGAAGCGCGCTTGCTGGTGGTAGAGGCCGGGGATAACGCTAGCCTGTGCCTGCTGGCGCAAAATCAACTGACGGTCGCCGGCCGCACCATGGTATTGGGCGACGCCATCAAGGTGATGCACGATCGGCTGAAACCCTGCGCGCAGGATGAAAGCGCCGCCCCGGCTTACGACAGGGCGGTATAAGGCGGATTACGCCAACGTCAAATCACTTTTTGGGATACAGCTGCAGCACAGGATGGTGCCGTTGTCGCCCAGCGCGCTTTTCTTCAGCGGCGCGACCTCACCGCTCAACAACGTAATGCGGCAGCTGCCGCAAATCCCGGCGCGGCAGGAGTAAGGCACGCGAATGCCTTGCTGTTCCAGCTGTTCGAGCAGGATCTGCTGGTTGTTGCCGGTAAACACCTTTCCTTCATATTCGATAGTGACGCTGTGCTCGCTGTCTTGCGGCGCCTGCACGCTCTCCACCACTTTGCCGGCGCCATAAGGGCGCGGCGGCTTGGTCGACAGCACTTCCACCGTATCGCCCACGCGGATGATGCCGCTGCTGCGCGCGATCATGTTCTGGCCGAAATCGATATCGCCGTTGTCGGCGGAGCGGAATTTTTGCAGCGTACTCAGCGGTTCGCCGCTCGGGTGCTTGCGGCCGCGCTCGGTGCTGACGGTGGTGAGCACGCAGCGGCTGCAGGGTTTTACCAGATCGAACATCACATCGCCGACGCGGATCACCTGCCAACCGTCCTCGGCCCAGGCGGCTGCGCCGCTCACCACCAAATTGGGGCGGAACTGCTCCAGCTTGATGCTGCCGGGGCAACGCCGCTGCAGATCGTTGAACGAAGCCTGGTTAATCAGCAGATAAGGGTAGCCGTCGGCAAAGGTCAGCGGGATTTCGGAGTGTTTTTTCACCCGGCGGGTCAACTCCGGCCCCAGCCAGCGCAGCTGAACGTCGCGCTGGAAATAGCCGCTCAGCCAGCGGTTGATCTCATCCGGCGCGATCAGTGCGGTGAAATGGTTGCCCCACACCTCGGTCGGCTGCGGCGCGGCGGCGAAGTCGCTGAAGCGAATGGCGGCGCTTTCGCCGTCCGGCGCGGTCAGGAATAGCCCGTCCGGCAGCAGCGCCGGCGTGAACAGCACCATCTGCGGGTATTGGCGCGCGGTAATAAAGGTGCCATCCGGCTCGGTGATCATAAAGTTGCGGTCGAAGGCCAGACCGCTGCTGCCGACCTGGGCGTAAGAAAGCTGCAGACCGCGCAGTGATTTAACCGGATGGACGTAGAGTCTGGAAAGCGTGATCACCCTCATCTCCGTGCGATTATTAAATAGAAGGGAGCAACTTTATGACAAGCGGTGCGGATTAGCTATAATGCGCAACAATTTTCTTTTTGGTGATAAGCACGATATGAACTCTCTGTTTGCCAGCACGGCGCGTGGATTGGAAGAACTGTTAAAAAGCGAGCTGGAAGCGCTTGGCGCTCACGACTGCAAAGTGGTGCAGGGTGGGGTACATTTTCAGGGTGACGATCGTCTTCTGTACCAAAGCCTGCTGTGGAGCCGCCTGGCTTCGCGCATTCTGTTGCCGCTGAACGAATTCCGCGTGCACAGCGATCTGGATCTGTACCTCGGGGTACAAGCGATCGACTGGCCGAGCATTTTTGGCGTGGATAAAACCTTTGCCGTGCATTTCAGCGGCGTGAACGAAGAGATCCGCAACAGCCAGTATGGCGCGCTGAAGGTGAAAGACGCCATCGTCGACAGCTTCACCCGCAAACTCGACCAACGCCCGACGGTTGCCAAGCAGCAGCCGGATATTCGCGTTAACGTCTTCCTGCAACGCGATATGGCCAGCGTGGCCCTCGATCTGAGCGGTGAAGGCCTGCATCAGCGCGGCTACCGCGATCTCACCGGCCAGGCGCCGCTGAAGGAAAACCTGGCGGCCGCCATCGTGCTGCGTTCCGGCTGGCAGCCGGGCACGCCGATGCTCGATCCGATGTGCGGCTCCGGCACGCTGTTGATCGAAGCGGCGATGATCGCCGCCGATCGCGCGCCTGGCCTGCACCGCCAGCACTGGGGCTTCAGCGCCTGGAATGGCCACAACGCCGAACTGTGGCGTGAAGTCACCACTGAAGCGCAGGTGCGCGCACGCCGCGGCCTGCAGGAAACCGCCTCTCGCTTCTTCGGTTCCGATATCGATCGCCGGGTGATTGAGATGGCGCGCGGCAACGCCCGCCGCGCCGGCGTCGCCGAGCTGATCACCTTCAACGTCGGTGACGTGGCGCGGTTGACCAATCCGCTGCCGGAAGGCCCGCACGGCACCGTGATCAGCAATCCGCCGTACGGTGAGCGTCTGGAAAGCGAACCGGCGCTGATCGCGCTGCACAACATGCTGGGGCGCGTGATGAAAAGCGCCTTCGGCGGTTGGCAGCTTTCGCTGTTCAGCGCCTCGCCGGAGCTGTTGAGCTGCCTGCAGCTGCGCGCCGAGCGCCAGTTCAAGGCGAAGAACGGCCCGCTGGAGTGCGTGCAGAAAAACTATCAGCTGGCGGCGAACCCGGCCGGCGCCACTGCCGGCGGCGTGCAGGTGGCGGAGGATTTCGCCAACCGTCTGCGCAAAAACTTGAAGAAGCTCGACAAGTGGGCGAAACAGCAGGGCATTGAATGCTACCGCCTGTACGATGCCGATCTGCCAGAATACAACGTCGCGGTGGATCGTTACGGCAGCAAGGTGGTGGTGCAGGAGTATGCGCCGCCGAAAACCGTCGATGCGCAGAAAGCGCGTCAACGCCTGTTCGATGTGATCAACGCGACGCTGGCGGTGCTGGAATTGCCATCGAATCAGCTGATCCTGAAAACTCGCGAGCGGCAGAAGGGCAAGAATCAGTACGAGAAGCTGGCGCAGAAGGGCGAGTTCCTGCTGGTGGAAGAGTATAACGCCAAACTGTGGGTTAACCTGACCGACTATCTCGATACCGGCCTGTTCCTCGATCACCGTATTGCGCGCCGCATGTTGGGCGAGATGAGCGGCGGCAAGGACTTCCTCAACCTGTTTGCCTATACCGGCACCGCCAGCGTGCACGCCGGGCTGGGCGGCGCGCGCAGCACCACCACGGTGGACATGTCGCGCACCTACCTGGAATGGGCGGAGAAGAACCTGCGCGCCAACGGCCTGACCGGCCGTCAGCATCGGCTGATCCAGGCCGACTGCCTGTCGTGGCTGAGCAACGCCAACGAACAGTTCGACGTGATCTTCATCGATCCGCCGACGTTCTCCAACTCCAAGCGGATGGAGAACACTTTTGACGTGCAGCGCGATCATCTGGCGCTGATGAAAGATTTGAAACGGTTGCTGCGCCGCAACGGGACCATCATGTTCTCGAACAACAAGCGCGGTTTCCAAATGGATATGGCAGGGCTGAGCGCGCTGGGCCTGGAGGCGAAAGAGATCACCGCCAAGACGCTGTCGCAGGACTTTGCCCGTAACCGTCAGATCCACAACTGCTGGCTGGTGACTCACGCCGGCGAAGGAAAATAATTACTATGTCGTTAATCAGCATGTCCGGCGCCTGGCTCTCTTTCAGCGATGCGCCGCTTTTAGACAACACCGAAATTCATATCGAAGACAACGAGCGCGTGTGTCTGGTCGGGCGCAACGGCGCCGGCAAATCCACGCTGCTGAAGATCCTCGGCAAAGAGATCCCGCTGGACGACGGCCGGGTGATCTACGAGCAGGATCTGATCGTGGCGCGCCTGCAACAGGATCCGCCGCGCAATATCGGCGGCAGCGTGTTCGACTTCGTGGCCGAAGGCGTCGCGGAGCAGGCGGAACACCTGAAGGCGTACCATGCGATTTCCCATCTGGTGGAGAGCGACCCGAGCGAGAAAAATCTGGCGCGCATGGCGCAAATCATGGAGATCCTCGATCACCAGGGGCTGTGGCAGCTCGACAGCCGCATCAGCGAAGTGCTGCTGCAGCTGGGGCTGAACGGCGACGCCGAGCTTTCCTCGCTGTCGGGCGGCTGGCTGCGTAAAGCGGCGCTGGGCCGCGCGCTGGTGAGCTCGCCGCGCGTGCTGTTGCTCGACGAACCGACCAACCACCTGGATATCGAAACCATCGACTGGCTGGAAGGCTTCCTGAAAGAGTTCGACGGCAGCATCGTCTTCATCTCGCACGACCGTTCGTTTATCCGCAACATGGCGACGCGTATCGTCGATCTGGATCGCGGCAAGCTGGTTTCCTGGCCGGGCAATTACGATCTGTATCTGCAGAGCAAAGAAGAAGCGCTGCGGGTGGAAGAGCTGCAAAACGCCGAGTTCGATCGCAAGCTGGCGCAGGAAGAGGTCTGGATCCGTCAGGGCATCAAGGCGCGCCGTACCCGTAACGAGGGCCGCGTGCGTGCGCTGAAGGCGCTGCGCGTCGAGCGTTCGCAGCGCCGCGAAGTGATGGGCACCGCCAAGATGCAGGTGGAAGAGGCGACCCGCTCCGGCAAAATCGTGTTCGAGCTGGAAAACGTCAATTATCAGGTGGGCGAAAAAGTGCTGGTGCGCGATTTTTCCGCCCAGGTACAGCGCGGCGACAAGATTGCGCTGGTGGGGCCGAACGGCTGCGGCAAAACCACGCTGCTGAAACTGATGCTCGGTCAGCTGAAAGCCGACAGCGGCCGCGTGCACTGCGGCACCAAGCTGGAAGTGGCCTATTTCGATCAGCACCGCGCGGATCTCGATCCGGAGCGCACGGTGATGGACAACCTGGCGGAAGGCAAACAGGAAGTGATGGTCAACGGTCGTCCTCGTCACGTATTGGGCTACCTGCAGGACTTCCTGTTCCACCCGAAACGCGCGATGACACCGGTGAAGGCACTTTCGGGCGGTGAGCGTAACCGCCTGCTGTTGGCTAAGCTGTTTCTGAAACCGAGCAATCTGCTGATCCTCGATGAACCAACCAACGATCTCGACGTCGAAACGCTGGAGCTGCTGGAAGAGCTGATCGACGGCTATCAGGGCACCGTGCTGCTGGTCAGCCACGATCGTCAGTTCGTCGACAACTCGGTGACCGAGTGTTGGATCTTCGAAGGCAACGGCGTGATCAACGCCTTCGTCGGCGGTTACTACGATGCGCATCATCAGCGCGCCACGGCGAAACCGATTCGTCAGGCGGCGCCGAGCGCGAGCAAACCGGCGGCGGAGAAAAAGGCCGAGCAGCCGAAGAAAGCGGCGGCCAAGCTGAGTTACAACCTGCTGCGCGAACTGGAACAGTTGCCGCAGCGGCTCGAACAGCTGGAGGCGGAAATCGAAGCGCTGCAGGCGCAGATGAGCGACGCCGACTTCTTCACGCGGCCGCACAGCGAAACGCAACAAGTGCTGACGGCGCTGGCTAACGCCGAGCAGGCGCTCGAGCAGGCCTTCGCCCGCTGGGAAGAGCTGGAAGCGATGAAAAACGGCTGACCGTTGCGATACCGCCCGCGCGCTGCTGCGGGCGGTATCGACGTGCCGGTGAGCAACGTTATTTAGGAGGAATATGGTGTGTTCCCACAACAATCATCAGCAGCATAGTCATTCCGCACCTTCGGCGGAGCACCAGGATAACCTGATGCTGTGCCCGCAGTGCGACATGCTGGTGGCGCTGCCGCCGCTGGCCTATGGCAGCAAAGCGGTCTGCCCGCGCTGCAAAACCACGCTCAGCGCCCGCTGGGACGAGCCGCGCAAGCGGCCGATCGGTTACGCCCTCAGCGCCCTGTTCATGCTGGTGCTGGCCAACATTTTCCCGTTTATCAACATGCGCGTCGCCGGCATCGGCAATGAAATCCGGCTGATTCAAATTCCGGAAGTCATGGTGGCGGAAGACTACGCCAGCATGGCCACGCTGTTTATGGTGTTCGTGCAGCTGATCCCGGCGTTTTGCATGGTGGCGATCATTCTGCTGTGTGCCAAAGTGCGTTTGCCGCTGGGGCTGAAAGAGTGGATGGCCCGGGTGCTGTTCCAGTTCAAGACCTGGTGCATGGTGGAAATTTTCCTCGCCGGGGTGTTGGTCAGCTTCGTCAAGCTGATGGCCTACGGCGATATCGGCATCGGCAGCAGCTTCGTGCCTTATTGCCTGTTCTGCCTGCTGCAGGTGCGCGCCTTCCAGTGCGTGGATCGGCGCTGGCTGTGGCAGGACATCGAACCGGCGCCGCGCCTCGATCGCCCGCTGACGGTGGGGCGCACCGGCATGCGGCAGGGCGTGCGCTCTTGCGCCTGCTGCACGGCGATCCTGCCGGCCAATCAGGTGCGCTGCCCGCGCTGCCACACCAACGGCTACGTACGTCGCCGCCACAGCCTGCAGTGGACGCTGGCGCTGTTGGTGACCTCCGTCATGCTGTACATTCCGGCCAACCTGATGCCGATCATGGTGACCGAGGCGCTGGGCAACAAAATGAACTCCACCATCATGGCGGGGGTGATCCTGCTGTGGGGCGACGGCTCTTATCCGGTGGCGCTGGTGATTTTCATCGCCAGTATCATGGTGCCGTCGCTGAAAATGCTGGCGATCGGCTGGCTGTGCTGGGATGCGAACGGCAGGAAGAAACCGCGCGCCGACAGCGAGCGCATGCATCTGATTTATGAAGTGGTCGAATTCGTTGGCCGCTGGTCAATGATCGACGTGTTTGTGATCGCCGTATTGTCGGCGCTGGTGCGAATGGGGCAGTTGATGAGCATTTACCCCGCGACGGGCGCCGTGCTGTTCGCGCTCGTGGTGATCCTCACCATGTTCGCCGCCATGACATTTGATCCCCGGCTGACCTGGGATCGCGCAAGTGAAACAATCAACAAGGAGCCGCAAGGTGACGGAAAATAATCATAGCGTCGCGGACGTCGAGAAGATCAAGCGCTGGTCGCCGGTGTGGATCATTCCCATCGTGACCGCGCTGATCGGCGCCTGGATCCTGTTTTACCACTTCAGCCATCAGGGGCCGGTAGTGACGCTGGTCACCACGACGGCGGAAGGGCTGGAAGCGGGTAAAACCAAAATCAAAAGCCGCAGCGTGGACGTCGGCGTGGTGGAAACCGTCACGCTGAGCGAGGATCTGAGCAAGGTGATGGTGCAGGCGCGCCTTAATTCCGGCATGGAGAAATTGCTGCGCCAGGACTCCGCCTTCTGGGTGGTGAAACCGCAGATCGGCCGTGAAGGCGTCTCCGGGCTGGGCACGCTGCTCTCCGGCGCCTATATCGAACTGCAGCCGGGCAACAAGGGCAAAGACGGCAAAGACAACTATCAGCTGCTCGACGCGCCGCCGCTGGCCTCTCCGGATGCCAAAGGGCTGCGCATCGTGCTGGACAGCGAAAGATCGGGCCAGCTCAACGCCGGCGATCCGGTGCTGTTCCGCGGCTACCGCGTCGGCTCGGTGGAAACCAGCTATTTCGATCCTAAAACGCGCGCCATGCGCTATCAGCTGTTCATTACCGCGCCTTACGATCAGCTGGTTACCACCAACGTGCGCTTCTGGAAAGACAGCGGCGTGGCGTTCGACATGTCGGCGCAGGGCATGCGGGTGGAGATGGGGTCGCTGACCACCCTGTTCAGCGGCGGCGTCAGTTTTGACGTGCCGGAGGGCTGGGATCGCGGCGAACAGGCGAAAGAGAAGGCGGAGTACCAGCTGTTCGACAACCAGCGCAGCACGCAGGATTCGCTGTATACCGTGCATAAGGACTACCTGCTGTTCTTCTCCGATTCGGTGCGCGGCCTGCAGCCGGGCGCCCCGGTCGAGTTCCGCGGCATTCGTCTGGGCACGGTGGCGCAGGTGCCGTTCTACAAAGAGGGCATGGCGCAGCGCCTGGACAACGATTACCGCATTCCGGTGTTGATCCGCATCGAGCCGGATCGCTTCCAGAAAGAGTTGGGCGGCAATTTCGATATCGAAGGGCATTTGAAAGACGCCGAATCCCGCGGCATGCGCGCCTCGATGAAGTCCGCCAACCTGCTGACCGGTTCGCTGTACATCGATCTCGACTTCTATCCGCAGGAGAAACCGTGGAAAGGGCCGCGCGAGCTGTTCGGTTATCCGCTGATGCCGACCACCAGCGGCGGTCTGGCGCAGATCCAGCAGAAACTGATGCAGACGTTGGATAAGATTAATTCGATGCCGATCAATCCGATGATCAACGAAGCGACCAAGACGCTGGCGGAAAGTCAGAAAACCATGAAATCGACGCAGCAAACCATGAAGTCGCTGAACGACATCATCGCCAGCAAAGAGATGCAGGCGCTGCCGCAGGACATGCAGAAAACCCTGCTGGAGCTGAACCGCAGCATGAAAGGGTTCCAGCCTGGTTCGCCGGCTTACAACAAGATGGTGGGCGATATGCAGCGCCTCGACCAGGTGTTGCGTGAGCTGCAACCGGTGCTGCGCACCCTGAATGAGAAGAGCAACGCGCTGGTGTTTGAAGCCGCCGGCAGCACTGACCCTCAGCCGAAGAAGGCCACGAAATGATGAAATGGATCCCGGTAGCCCTGGCGCTGTTGCTCAGCGCCTGCAGCAGTTCGCCACAGAAGACCTACTATCAGTTGCCGGCGCTGGGTGCGCCGGCCGCGGCCAGCAGCAGCGGTGCCTCCACGCGCCAGCTGTGGCTGGAGCACGTGAGCGTGGCGGATTATCTGGCGCAGAGCGGCGTGGTGTATCAGACCAACGACGTGCAGTATGTGATAGCGCAGAACAATCTGTGGGCCAGCCCGCTCGACCAGCAGCTGCAGCAAACGCTGGTCACCAACCTGAGCAGCGCGCTGCCGGGCTGGGTGGTCTCTTCGCAGCCGATGAGTAGCGATCAGGATGTGCTCAACGTCACCGTCAGCGGCTTCCACGGCCGTTTTGACGGCAAGGCGATCGTTCGCGGCGAGTGGGTGCTGAACCGCCAGGGGCGTTTGATCAAACGGCCTTTCAGCCTGGAATTGAAACAGGGCGAGGACGGCTATGATGCCCTGGTGCGCACCCTGGCGCAGGGCTGGCAGCAGGAAGCTCAGGCTATCGCAGCACAGATGGGCGGCATTTAGTCATAATTTGGTCTAAAATCGTCTAATCCCTGTCAGCGTGAAAATTCGTTTTTTTTCGCTGGCAGGGATTTCTATTTAATTTCAAAAAGTTAAACCCTTCCCCGGCAGATCAGCCACTTAGCACTTTCCTCGGGCGTAGCTCACAAATATGACATTGGCGTGAATTTTGCGCATTGATCTTCTCTTCTTTTAGCGCTATTGATTACTCGTGGCTGCGCAAAAAGCAGCCATTGTTTTCTTTCCACCAGACCAAAATGAGGGAAACGAGGCATGAAGAGACAGAAACGCGATCGTCTGGAAAGGGCGCATTCGAGAGGGTATCAGGCAGGTATTTTAGGGCGTTCCAGGGAACATTGTCCCTACCAATCATCGGTGGACGCCCGGTCTCAATGGCTGGGAGGTTGGCGAGAAGCCATGGAAGACAGGGCTGTGACCGCTTAAGCGGCTCCCTGTCAAATAAAAGGAATAACCTCCGCCTTTGGCGGAGGTTTTTGTTTGTGCCGTTTATTCGTCCTGCCAGCGTTTCAGTAAAATACTCGCATTCACGCCGCCAAAGCCAAAGCCGTTTGATAAGGCGTAGGTCATGTCCATCGATTCAGCCCGTTTCGCGACCAGATGCAAGCCTGCCGCCGCCGGATCGGGGTTATCCAGATTCAGCGTTGCAGGAGCTATCTGATCGCGCAGAGCCAGGGCGGTAAAGATGGTTTCCAGCCCGCCGGCGGCGCCGAGCAGGTGCCCGGTCGCTGATTTCGTCGAGGTCACGGCGACAGTCCCGGCGGTGCCAAACAGGTGCTTGATGGCATTGATTTCACCTAAATCGCCTACGGGTGTCGAAGTCGCGTGCGCGTTTAAATGCTGAACCTCTTCTGGGGCGACATTCGCCTGCTTCAACGCGATTTTCATCGCCCGATAGGCGCCGTTGCCGTCTTCAGCACCGGAGGTCATGTGGTAGGCGTCGGCGCTGGTGCCATAGCCGACGATTTCCGCGAGCGGCGTAGCGCCGCGCGCCCGCGCATGCTCCAGCGTTTCAATCACCAGCATGCCGGCGCCTTCCCCCATGACAAAACCGTCCCGGGCGCTGTCGAAAGGCCGGGAGGCCTGTCGCGCCAACTCGGCCGGTGCGGTGGACATGGCGCGCGCGGCGGCGAATCCGCCCAGGCTTACGGTGTCGATAGCCGCTTCGGTACCGCCGCACAGGGCGATATCGGCCTCATCATTGCGGATCATACGCACCGCGTCGCCAATGGCCTGCACGCCGGCCGCACAGGCGGTGACCGGCGCCCCAATCGGGCCTTTGAAGTGATGCTTGATGGAAACGTGACCGGCCGCCAGATTGACCAGGAAAGAGGGGATGGTGAATGGCGACAGGCGCTTGGCGCCGCGGCTGTCCGTAGTGCGCACCGCCTGGGCAATGGCCGGGAAGCCGCCAATGCCCGAGGCGATGACGGTGGCGGTTCGCTCTTGTTTTTCCTCCGTATCGGCTATCCAGCCGGCCTGACGAACGGCTTCATCCGCCGCCGCCATGGCAAACAGAATAAAGCGATCCATTTTCTTTTGGTCCTTGGGGGCGACGGACGCGTCTGGGTTGAATCCCGCCTCGGCATCTTGCGCCAGTTCGGGGACTTGCCCCCCGACCTTGACCGGCAAATCTGCAACGATCTCGTCAGGTAAAGCCCGAATGCCGGACTCTCCTTTTAATAAACGTTGCCAGATGGTCTCCACGCCGCACCCTAACGGTGAAACGGCGCCCATGCCGGTAATAACGATACGACGATTGCTCATGACTGCTCCTTGGTGAGTTCGGATAAATCAGCGAGGCGCCGCTGCCGCATCAGTTCGGCGCGTTGACGTATGCCGTCATTTGCCGCAGGCCCCGGTGCCAACGTAATAAACTGCGGCGGCACCTGCTGTTGGGTCTCGACGTTGATCAACTGGACCTGGATCGGCCGATCGGTGCGGCCGTCGACTAACAAGGCGCTAATGTCACCGTCGATCAAATGGCGATTGCCCCATTGTGAGAGAGCTGCCAGTACGGGAAGAAAATCGTTGCCGCGTTCGGTGAGCAGATATTGATAGCGAACCGGCCGCGTTTGATAACGTTGCTTATGCAGAATGCCGTGGGCCACTAAATCCTTCAGGCGTCGAGCCAGGAGAGTGGGTGAAATCCCCAGACTTTGTTGGAATTCGTCGAACTTGGACAACCCCTGAAAGGCATCACGCAGGATCAGGATGCTCCACCATTCTCCGACGCGATCTAACGAACGTGCGACGGGGCAAGGTGTATCGCTAAAGCGGGTTTTTTGCATATCGCCTCTTTGTGGATACATTTATTGTAGTTACATGATGGCTATACTAGGCGATTTTGAGGGGCAAGAAAATGACCGGATGCAAAAAACCGCTATCGCGTCAGTGCGGGCTGCGGGGAGAGGCCTCGCTCAACTGGCCTGCGTTCGGGTAGGAATAGGGTGGAGACAGGGGGAAAAAACGTTTCGGCAGCGGGCAATTAAAGGAGGTGAGTAGTCTTTAAACGAGAAGAGAAAGAAATGCCATCACGCTGGGCGTGATGGCATGCGAAGAGGATTAGAAAACAAGACGATGGCCGCCTTCTCCTCAGCGTGATCAGAACGCCGTGGTGTCCTTGAACAGACCCACTTTCAGATCGGTAGCGGTATAGATCACTTCGCCGTCAACCAGCACTTCGCCATCGGCGACGCCCATGATCAGCTTGCGGGTGATGACGCGTTTGAAGTTAATGCGGTAGGTCACTTTCTTCGCGGTTGGCAGCACCTGGCCGGTAAACTTGACTTCACCGACGCCCAGCGCGCGGCCTTTGCCTTCGCCACCCAGCCAACCGAGGTAGAAACCGACCAGCTGCCACATCGCATCCAGGCCCAGGCAGCCTGGCATGACCGGATCGCCGATAAAGTGGCAACCGAAGAACCATAGGTCCGGATTAATATCCAGCTCCGCTTCCACATAACCTTTGTTGTGAGTTCCGCCGTCTTCGGTCATCTTGACCACGCGGTCCATCATCAACATGTTACCTGCCGGCAACGGTGGGCCACCGGCGCCGAACAGCTCGCCACGGCCGGATGCTTCGAGGTCTTCTTTCGTATAGGAATCGCGTTTATCTACCATGTTCTCAGTAAGCCTTATTTTAATGAAGGACGCAGGTTAGCTAACACGTGTACGCTGAACAAGTCCGATCAGCCGTGGTTGAACCAGTTGAGCCAGCGCAGCGGCCACGGACGTCGGCGTTCCTGCAGGCTCACCTGCGCAATCCGTTCCTGAATGGCCGCCAACAAGTTCGGCTGTTGTTCGTCAGAGTAGAGGCAACCTGTGAGCAAAGGCAAGGCTTCCGCCGCGCTCTCTACCGCCCACAGATGGAATTGCCCTTCGCGTACCGCGTCGACGACATCCTGGCGCAGGCACAGGTGGCGCACGTTGGTCGCGGGCAATACGACGCCCTGTTTACCCGTCAGGCCGCGGCGCAAACAAACCTCGAAGAAACCTTCGATCTTTTCGTTAACGCCACCTATCGGCTGTACGTTGCCGAATTGGTCGACGGAGCCGGTGACGGCGATCTGCTGGGTGATCGGTTGCTGTGACAGGGCGCTGATCAACGCGCACAGTTCAGCCAGCGAGGCGCTGTCGCCGTCTACTTCACCGTAAGATTGCTCAAAGACGATGGAAGCGGAGAAGGGTAACTGCTGATCCAGATCCAGCTCGGCGATCAAAAACGCCTGCATGATCATCATGCCTTTAGCGTGCAGGTTGCCGCCCAGTTCGGCTTTGCGCTCGACGTCGGTGAATTCGCCGTCGCCGAGATGCACAACGCAACTGATGCGCGACGGTTCGCCAAAACTGCGTGGATGGCCGGGATAATCCAGGACTGACAGGCCGTTGATTTGCCCTATCACTTCACCCTCGGTCTCAATCAGAATCTGGCCCAGCTCGATTTCATCCTGCATACGTTCGGCCAGATAGCTTTCACGCCATTCGCGGGCATTTAACGCCGCTTCGAACGCTTTGGCCGTAATGCGATCTTCTTCGGCATACAGTGCGGCTTCGGACAGCTGCTGGCCAAGCCAAACCGGCGAGAGTGGCAGGATGCCCTGGTCGCCACTGTAACGCACGGCCTGAACGATCAGCGGCGCCCAGGCGTCGCTCGCCAGCATCGGCAACTGCTGGTCGGCAATCACGCCGTTGACGTAGCCGCACCACTGCGCCATATCATCAACTTCAGTCAGCTGCAGATCGTCTTCGAATTCACCGTAGACCGCTTGTTCACTCAGTTCCGGCTCGATATCGTGAAAATCGGCCAGGCCGTGGCGATCGCCGACCACAATCAGCCGCAGCTCCAGCGGCATTGGCGGAATGGCTACCGGCAGCGGGCGGGTTTCGTCTGGCGAAACCCAATGGAACTGACGTTGGCCGATCATTTGCTTCAGCCGCAGCCATAGCAACGGCTGAGCCAACAGGGCGCGGGCCGACAGAATCAAAATGCCGCCGTTGGCCTGGTGCACCAGACCCGGCTGCAGGGTGATGTCGCCATTGTGGATCCGTACGCAGCCAAACAGTTGCTCCGGCTCAACCCACTCCTGGAACAGGCAAGCGCCGCCGGCGGCAAAAGGTTCATCGCCACGGCTGGCCGGCTCTACGCTGACTTTGCCATCCTGAATGACATAGTGGCTGCCGCGGCATGCCGTGTTTTTCGGCAGCAGTGGCGTGACGGCGTGAGCGATCAGTTCCAGATACTCTCGTGTTTCTTGCGCCTTCAACAGCATGAAACGCGGCGGCGATTGGGGGTGGCAAAATAGCGTCAGGGCATTTTCCAGCCGAGGCTGAATGGCGGAAAAGGGCACGGGTGCCAACTGAGCGGCGGTATCAAATATCGCCTGATAAGGCGTTACGTCCGGCAATAAAGATTGCCATTCAAGTCGGTTATTGGTCAAAGTGTTAGATGCAATCGTTAAAAAGGGAAAGGGCGATTATACAAGAATAACGGCGGCTTGATACATGCGGAGTGCCAGTTGGCATCAGGGAGTTTGACATCGCGCGGTGACTGTGCAAAAAACAGTCTAAAAGACGGCTTAATTGCCGGGGAAATTTGGCGCAAAGCTGTTATGCTTATTTGAAGTTACGCGGTCACTGAAGAGCTCAAGATGAAATATCAGCAACTGGAAAATCTGGAGAGCGGTTGGAAATGGAAGTACCTGGTGAAGAAACATCGGGAAGGGGAACTCATTACCCGCTACATTGAAAACAGCGCTGCTCAGGAGGCGGTTAACGAGCTGCTGAAGCTGGAAAATGAGCCGGTAAAGGTACTTGCATGGATTGCCGCTCACATGAATCCGGAACTGGATAACCGGATGAAACAAACGATCCGCGCCCGCCGTAAACGTCATTTTAACGCAGAACATCAGCATACGCGTAAAAAATCTATCGATCTGGAGTTTTTGGTTTGGCAACGATTGGCTGCCCTGGCGCGCCGACGTGGCGTTACGCTGTCGGAAACCGTCGTGCAGCTTATCGAAGACGCTGAACGCAAAGAAAAGTATGCGAACCAGATGTCGTCGTTGAAAGAAGACTTGAAGGCGATTCTTGGCAAAGATCCCAAGTAAGTGCGTGAGCGCGCCTTTGTTGCGCTTGGTTTCAACAATAGGACGAAAAAAAACCCCGCTATGCGGGGTTTTTATTAGGCGAGTAAACTTAGCCCTGAGGCTGAGTTACAACGTCTTTGATACCTTTAACTTCGATCTCTACGCGACGATCTGGTGCCAGGCAAGCGATCTGAGCTTTGGTAGCGCGGCCAGATTTGTAGCCACAGGTGTTGCCAGTAACTGCATCTGCTTCACCCATACCACGTGCAGAGATTTTGTCTGACGGGATGCCTTTGGAGACCAGGTAGTCAACAACGCTCTGTGCACGTTGTTCGGACAGTTTCTGGTTGTACTGGTCAGAACCAACGGCGTCGGTGTAACCCAGAACAACTACGGAACCGTCTTTAGGATCCATGGAGCTCAGCTGGCTGTACAGCTGATCCAGAGCCTGTTGGCCTTCTGCTTTCAGAGTAGACTTGTTGAAGTTGAACAGCACGTCAGACTTCAGAGTGAAACGCTTGGTTTCAACAACTGGAGCTGGAGCCGGAGCTGGTGCTGGAGCAACTACGTCATCCTGACCGAAGCGGTAAGAAACGCCCAGGCTCAGCATGGTGTTGTCTGGACGCGCGCCAACGGTACCTGCGTCACCGATGTTGCTTACGAACTGGTAATCCAGGCGAGTAGCCCAGTTTTTGGTCAGTGCGTATTCAACACCAACAGCAGCCAGCGGAGAAACGCC
The DNA here is from genome assembly GCF_043109535.1 of Serratia sp. LACPHL-BACT-2024-00286. Classification (NCBI taxonomy): domain Bacteria; kingdom Pseudomonadati; phylum Pseudomonadota; class Gammaproteobacteria; order Enterobacterales; family Yersiniaceae; genus Serratia; species Serratia sp. LACPHL-BACT-2024-00286. Next base: position 181,879 of record NZ_JBICNA010000005.1, on the reverse strand, counting down.
GGTGTCGTGGTCGCTCAGACGCTGACCAGTACGGCCGTAGTTAGCTTTGGAATCTGCACGCCATACCATACCACCCAGACGAGTGTAGATGTCCAGATCGTCAGCAATTGGGTAGCTCAGTTTAGCGGCCAGTTGAACGCCCTGCGCTTTGAAAGCACCGTTGTTCACGCTGCCTTTGTAAGGCATGCGGCCGAGCCAGTCATAGCCCAGTTCGAAGCCCAGGTATTGGTTTGCCTGGTAGCCCAGGAACGCGCCGGCACCCAGCTGATCTTTGTGGGTAGGACCGTTGCCGATACCGTTCTGGTAACCGTTGCCGTAGAAGCCAACGTCATGGTACTGGGACCAGCCCAGTTTAGCACCGGTGTACCAAGTGTTATCTTTTGGAGCGGCTTGCGCTACGGTAGCGAAACCTGCCAGTGCCACTGCTAATGCGATAGCTGTCTTTTTCATTTTGCGCCTCGTTATCATCCAAATAGGCAATGAGCTTTAAAGCTGTTTTAAGCCCTTGGTTAAATTCCTTCGCCAAGGTTTAAGCCCTCGTTTGTTACTCGCCAGTTTTTCTGACGTTATAGAGCAACCTTGGCGATGTAAAGTCTACAACGTGGCGCGAAAGTTACAAGTGTGATGTGATAAGGCTCTAAAAAAAAACGCGGAATCGTACATATTTGCTAACATTCTTAGCCTAAAAAAACGGCGATTCCTTGGGCGTTTTTACTTGCCAAACCGCAGCCGGACTAGCTTTGTGCCTTCCACCGCAAAGGTTCCGCTTATGGGGTGCGAAAATGATGGGAAAAATCCTAAATTTACTTAATGATACAAAGAAGAGTGAATTTTTAGGGTGGAACAGTGTCCGTGAGTCGGGTTAATGTCACGTTGAGGGCGCATGATAAACCCATAGGCATTACCCAATTCTGCCGCACGTCTTAATCTTAGACGATCCTCCTCCGTTAGCTCGGGCAACCAGCCAAGAACCACGCTGTAATTTCCCGTTTGCAGCGCTTTTTCCATAGCCTCGACCGTATTCACCGGGCTGATTTGGCTCAATTGCACCATCTTATCTACAGGCAGGCCGGATTGCTGCAGCCATTGCTTGCTTAATTTTTGCTGCGGTGTCAGCCACAGAAGCCAGCGAGACTGCTTGCCCAGTTGCAGCAGCAGGGGCAACAGCAATTGAGCCACTGCGGGCTGGCGCTCGTTGTAAACAAGTTCACTGATCAAGCCATTCTCTTTGCCGACATCCGTGTTCTTCTCAACATTGCGCGCTGTAAAAGAGCCTTGGCTGAAATGAGGTTGGTAGAGTGATTGAGTACGCATAAAGTTCCCGCCCGTCGTGTTACTGTATGTTTATACAGTATACCTGATTTGGGATAAGATCAACCCAAATTTTCGTAGCGGCTCGCATAATTGCGATCATTTTTTGTACCGGTGTTTTTTGTGATTGGCATGCGGGTGGATAGTGCGTATTTTCCTAATTAGTTGTTCACGTTACTCTTTTCATTGATAAGAGAAATAATACGACCGGAACCTAAAAAGGAGAAACGCTATGAAAAGGATGTCGATACGAAGGATCGCACAGGCTAAAAATTGCTTCGCGGCGCTGGGCGCCATCACCACGCGGTCACAGTTTGGCGGCTACGGCCTGCTGGCCGAGGGGGTAATGTTTGCAGTGATAGCGGAAGGAGAGTTGTACCTGCGGGCTACGGCGAGCATGGAACCGGCTTTTCGCGCCAGAGGGATGGTCAATATGGTCTATTCCAAGCGTGGAGTGCCCATCACTTTGCGTTATTACTGGGTTGACGAGTCGCTGTGGCGGGAACGCAACGAGCTGGTGGGGCTGGCCTGGCAGGCCGTCAGGGAAGCGCGTCGAGAGCAGCGGCTTAAGGCCGGCGATCACGGTCGATTGAAGGCGTTGCCGAATATCGATGTCAACATGGAGCGCTTGCTATGGCGAGCGGGTATCCGCAACGCCTATGACCTGCGGCTGCAAGGCGCTAAACGCAGCTATCTCCGCCTGCTGCAACAGCAGACCAATCTGGGGCTGCGCGTGCTGCTGTCGCTGGGCGGCGCGATAGCCGGTTATCATCAGGCGGCGTTGCCGGCCGAATTGCGCAACGAACTGGTGCGCTGGTTCGATCATACGATGGCGATGCGCCGCCATGGGCATGAGCCAGTGGTTCAGGGCCCATCGAGCGAGCCCTGAATAATTAGATTGCCTTATTGATTTGGGCGTGGAGTGCGGTGAGCTCCGGCAGCAGTTCGAGCATCAACCCCACCTGTTGCAACACCAACTGCTCTTTGCTTTCAGGTTCCGGAACGGCTCTGCGAATGCGCTCCGCCAGCTGTTCCAGCGCTTGCGCAATGCGCTGGCTGTTCCGTTCTTCCTGATGCAAGGCGCCGTCCACGTAACACACGGCATCATTGAGCAGATCGAGGGTGACAGGGGTATTCAGCCGCTCGCGGTGCGCCCCCAACGCCGAGATATAACTCAGGAGAGTGTGGTTGAGGCAAAGCAGGCGGAAGGCGGCTTCCTGCAATTCCTTGTCGGCCTTGGGATCGGCGGACATGTTGGAGATGACCGAAGCCAGTTCGGCATCGCTGTTGTGGGCATCTCGCCGCGCAATGCGGTAGGCGAGGCCGTTATCCTTACCCTGGTGGTATTGCACCAGAATGGCGTCCAGATAACGGCAGTTGGCATTCAGGGTTTTATCCACCACCGCCGGCAGTTGGCGGAATTTCCAGTCCGGCCAGATAAAGCTGACCGCCGCCCAGGCGATGGCGCAGCCCAACAAGGTGTCGTAAACGCGCGGGGCGGCTACTTCGAATCCTTCACCCAACAGGTTAAAGCATAACAAGACCAGTAGCGTGATGAACATGGTGGCGTGGGCATACTGGACGGTGCGGAAAGCGAAAAATAGAACGCCGGTGATGACGATCAACACCAGCTGTCCTTCCAGTGAAGGCACGAAATAGAGGATCGGCAGGCCGATCAGGATACCGGCCAGGGTGCCGATGATGCGCAGCGCCAGGCGTCGGCGGGTAGCGTTGTAGTTCGGTTGACAGACGAACAGGCTGGTCAACAGGATCCAGTAACCGTGTTGCATGCCGGTGAACTGGATGAAAGCGTAACCCACGCACAGCACCACCGACATGCGGATCGCGTGGCGGAACAGGGCCGATTGCGGCGTCAAATGGCGGCTGATGCGCAGGCGGATATCGCTCCAGCCGGTTAAGCGATCGTCGGCCAGGCTGTTCTCTTCCGCTTGCCCGCTTGCCAGCGTCTGCTCTGACTCAATATTGGCCAGCTGCGCATCGATCGCATGCAGGTTTTTCAGCAGGTGCGCCAGCGCCTTGGTTTGTTCTGAATTGCCCTGGGTTTCGGCGATGCGCGCCAAGGCCTCCTGAATGCGGCTGAAGGCCGGCTCAAAACGCGGGTTGTGCTGGTATTTTTGCCGCAGCAGGATCGATTGTGCCAGTTGGCGGCAGGCGCGCGCCTGCATGCTCAGCAAACGCTGGAAGCGGAATAAAATATCGCTGTGGCGGAATTGCCGGCTGAGCGCGTGATACTGAACGTGGGAAGAGCTGGCGCGTTCGTGGATATCCTGCGCGACAAAATAGTAGTGCAAGGTACGGCGGGTGCCGCGCTGGCCGCGATCGCCTTTCAGGCGCGTCAGCAGCGAGGCTTTGGTCTGGTTAAGCAACGCGACCAACGCGCTGTTGGCCATCGCAACATCCATCCATGGCAGGTCGGCGTCGCGTTCGGCGTCGGGATCGAACAGGTTGGCTTTGGCATCCAGATAGTTGGCCAGTTGATCGTAGCAGCGCGCCAGGTTCTCTTGCAGTGGCCGGATAGGGAACAGCAAGTGGCCCGCCAGCGTCAGCAGGTTGTACCACAGCGCACCGATCACCAGCAGCAGCGGTTGCTGATACCAGGCATCGTACATGGCGGTGCCGAGCATGGTGTAAACCGCGATCAGCAGTGCGCCGAAGGCGATGGTGGCGTAACGTTGCCCCAAGGCGCCCAGAAGGATAAAACCGCAGGTCGACGTGGTTAAGCCAAGGGCGAACAACCAGGGATAGGGGAACAGCAGCTCGATTGAAGCTGAGGCGACAAAGAAGCACACCAGCGTGATCAGCAGGTTGCGTAACCTGCCGGCCAGGCGGTCATCCAAGTCGGTCAGGGCCGCTGCCACCACGCCCAGCGTCAGCGGGATGGTCAGCTTGGGAATGCCCAGCCACCAGGGAACGGCGGTGGTGCCGATCAGCGCAATAAGGATGCGCAGGTGATACAGCAGATTGCTGTTATAGGTGTAACGACGTACTGCGGGTGCAAAAGAGCGCACGAAAAACTCCTCAAACGGAGAAAAAATTAACGCTGATGATAGTGGCGGCGAGCATTCTCAATACGCGCTTGCTGAGCCATTTCTACCGAGACGACGCGGCGCCCCACCGGCCACAGCGCGATGGCGGCAATTTTGAAATTGGCGATGCCGACCGGAATGCCGATGATCGAAACGCACTGCACGATACCGGCGGCGATGTGTGACAGGCACAGCCACCAGCCGAGCAGCACCAGCCAGATAACGTTGAGCAGTGAGCCGCCGGCGGAGAGCAGCGCATTGCTTTTTTCCGGGTAGAGCTCATCGACGTGGATTGCCTCATTGCCGAACGGCACCAGCGACAGCTTGGTGATTTCCCAGCAGGAGCGGGTGAGCGGCAGCGTGATGACCAGCAGCACGCTGAACACCGTGGCGATGAGCCAACCCAGCGTGGTGAAGAAACCGCCCAACACAAAATTAAGAATATTCAGTACAGTACGCATAGACGTCATTCTGCTCTAATGTTGGCCAAACCGCGATGCGGGCGTATTCACGATAAAAACGCAAAATCTATTCTACCCTTTTTTTAGCGCTAGAGTGCCACTGCTTATCGCAGGTAAACTGGCAGATATCCGTTATTTAATCTCAACATAGTCATGGCGCGACGATATGGAACTTAAAGCGACATCGCTGGGGAAACACCTGGCTCAGCACCCTTATAACCGCGTGCGGTTGCTGCACGCCGGCGTTGAGGTGAGCGGGGAAAAACATGAATACCTGATCCCCTTCAATCAACTGATTCAGGTCAGGTGCAAGCGCGGCATCGTCTGGGGCGAGCTGGAATTTGAATTGCCGGACGAAAAAGTGGTGCGACTGCACGGCACCGAGTGGCAGGAAACGCAGCGTTTTTATCACTATCTGCAGCAGGCGTGGCAGCAGTGGAGCGCCGAAATGAGTGAGGTCAGTGCCGGCGTGTTGCAACAGCAGGTGGCACAGATTCAGCGCATTGAGCAGCAAGATAAATGGTTCAAAAAGTCTGAGCTGGGCAAACTGCAGCAGCAAATCCGTGAAGCCTTCTCCGCGCTGCCAATGCCGGTGGCGCGCCTGGAGGAATTCGATAACTGCCGGGCCGATTACCATCTGTGTCTGCAATGGCTGCAGCAGGGGCAACGCAGTGTCGACCAACGCAACCGGCAGTGGACCGATCGCATGCTGGAGCAACATCACGACTTCTTCCAGACCGTCGAGAGCTCACCGCTCAATGACTCTCAGAGCCGTGCGGTGGTCAACGGCGAGGATTCCGTCCTGGTATTGGCGGGGGCCGGCAGCGGCAAGACGTCGGTGCTGGTGGCGCGCGCCGGCTGGCTGCTGCGCCGTCAGGAGGCGGAGCCGGGCCAAATCTTGCTGTTGGCGTTCGGCCGTCAGGCTGCGAGTGAGATGAATGATCGCATCAAAGAACGTTTGGGCGATCTCGGTATTCAGGCCAAAACATTCCATGCATTGGCGCTGCAGATCATTCAACAAGGCAGCCGCAAAGCCCCGGCCATCAGCCGGTTGGAAACCGATGCCAGCGCGCGCAAAGCGTTGCTGATTGCCCATTGGCGCGAGCAATGTGCAGAGAAAAAAGCCCAGGCGAAGGGGTGGCGTCAATGGTTGACCGAGGAGCTGGAATGGGACGTGCCGGAAGGCGACTTCTGGCAGGATAAACGCCTGGCGGACCGGCTGGCGGGCCGGTTGGAACGCTGGCTGGGGCTGATGCGCATGCACGGCGGCAGCCAGGCGGAAATGATTGAGCAGGCGGATGAAGAAATCCGCGATCTGTTTTCGAAACGCATTCGGCTGATGGCGCCACTGTTGAAAGCCTGGAAAAGCGCCTTGAAAGAGGAAGGAGCGGTGGACTTCTCCGGCCTTATTCATCAGGCGGTCAACATTCTCGACAAGGGGCGCTTCGTCAGCCCGTGGAAACATATTCTGGTCGATGAGTTTCAGGATATCTCGCCGCAGCGTGCGCTGTTGCTGGCGGCGCTGCGTCGGCAGAACAAGCAGACCTGCCTGTTTGCGGTGGGGGATGACTGGCAGGCGATTTATCGCTTCAGCGGCGCAGAGTTGACGTTAACCACGGCTTTTGCCACCCACTTCGGCGAAGGGGCGCAGTGCGCGCTGGACACCACTTATCGCTTCAACGAACGTATCGGCGAGGTGGCCAACCGGTTCGTGCAGCAGAACCCGCACCAGCTGAAAAAACCGCTCAACAGCCTGAGCAAGGGCAATAAAAAGTCGGTGGCGATCCTGCCGCACGAGCAGTTGGAGCCCTTGCTGGATAAACTGAGCGGCTACGCCAAGCCGGATGAGCGCATCCTGGTGCTGGCGCGCTACCATCATCTGAAACCGGAAGCGCTGGCGAAGGCGGCCACCCGCTGGCCCAAGCTGGATCTGGAATTTATGACCATCCACGCCAGCAAGGGGCAGCAGGCGGAATACGTCATCATCGCCGGTTTGCATGATGGGCGTGACGGCTTCCCCGCCGTGGCGCGCGAGTCGGTGTTGGAAGAGGTGCTGCTGCCGCAGCCGGAGGATTTCCCGGATGCCGAAGAGCGCCGTCTGCTGTATGTCGCGTTGACGCGCGCTAAACATCAGGTGTGGCTGTTGCAGGATCGTGAACGTCCTTCGGTGTTCGTTGAACACCTGCAAGATCTTGGCGTACCGGTGCAGAAAAAACCGTAAGCCTGGGCCTGGCGGCTGCCAGGCCGCGAGGACTATTTCAGGCGGTCTTGCAGGTAGCGCTGATAGTCGGGGATGGCGATCTCCACCTCGCTTTTGAACAGCGGAGAGTCGATCAGAAAGTCGGCGGTCGAGCGGTTGGTGGCCACCGGAATATTCCATACGGTCGCCAGCCGCAGCAGCGCCTTCACGTCCGGATCGTGCGGCACCGCGTTCAGCGGATCCCAGAAGAAGATCAGCATGTCTATCTTGCCTTCCGCAATCAGTGCGCCAACCTGCTGATCGCCGCCCATCGGGCCACTCAGCATGCTGGTGACGGGAATGCCGCTGGCGCGCTGGATCAGATTACCGGTAGTGCCGGTGGCGTACAGCTGGTGCTGCGCCAGAATGGTCTTGTGGCTTTCTACCCACTCCAGCAGGGCCTGTTTGCGGTGATCGTGCGCCACCAGCGCAATGTGTTTGCGCGCGGCGATAGTGCGGGTGGTCAATTCCATCTCGGTGTCCTTCGCTAATCGGGGAATGTGCGACAGATTACTGAAACTGTTTTTCACTGCCTAGCGTTTGCGCTTGAAAATGCGAAGAAAAGACGCCTTTACGGGGAAAGGCGCCGGGAGGGATCAGCGAATCGGTTGTTTATTGGCCCAGCGCAGAAAACGCTTCTGTGTTTCCTTGTCGGCCTGTTGAAACCAGTATTGCAGCATTTGTTCCGACACGTTTTCACCTTTCAACGTCACCGTCGGGGCGTTTATCGGCGCGCCGGCCAACGCGAGGGCTGAGGCATTGCCCGCGTTCGCCTGAACAAAGCTCGGAACGGAGGCCGGGCGGTTCTGGCGGTTGTAATCGGTCATCACCTTTTCCAAATCGGTATTGAAGGTGACGCTGTCGGGATGCAGCACATCATGCCGGAACGGCAGGGTGTTGCCGTCTTTATCGACCACCAGATAATTCAACGTTCTGTCAAAGCGTTGCGCATCACGATCGTTCTCGATGCGTGGCAGTTCGATCGCCACCTGGCTGATCTTTTGCGTATTGAAGGTGGCAACCAGCGGCAAGGAAGCATAGGCCTGCGTATGCTGGCCGGAACGTACGGTTTTGGTCACTTTAAACAGCAACTGGTGCTGCCCGCCATCCAGTTCAAGGCTGTCGGCGCCTTTTAACAACGAACCTGTCATTTTCTTGCCGTCGACCACCAGCAGGTCGATGTCCGGGGAGAGTTTCAGGGTCGTAGCCGCGGCAGGCATGCTGATGCTGAGCAACGCCGCAACCACCAGACCAAATTTCATCATTATCTCCTTATAAAGTGGCGTAACGCTAAGTGTTGAACACGGCATAGGTTGTGTCAAAATTTTTCAATCGGGTATTTTGTTTACATTTTTACATATTTTATCGCGATTAGACATGACCATGCGCAGCTGAACCGCGACAGCCTCTGACCATAAGATTGCTGTGAAGTTTCCCTTGCGTTGCGTTTAACCGAACGAATGCCGATCGGTTACACTCGAAATGGAAAGTGACGCAGTGATAAACGGGAGTTGAAGATGCAAGATCAAGAGATTGTTGAGCTGTTGCAACAGGTGAAAACTATCGCGCTGGTCGGTGCCAGCGATAACCCATCACGGCCCAGCTATGGGGTGATGGCGTATCTGTTGGCGCAAGGGTATCAGGTGATCCCGGTCAGCCCAAAACTGGCGGGGCAGACGCTGCTGGGGCAGCAGGTTTACCCTACGCTGGCCGCTATCCCGCAGCCGGTGGATATGGTTGACGTGTTTCGCAATTCAGAAGCGGCTTACGGCGTGGCGCAAGAGGCGATAGCGATCGGCGCCAGGGCGCTCTGGCTGCAGATAGGGGTGATTAACGAGCAGGCGGCAGCGCTGGCGCAACAGGCCGGGTTGCGTGTGGTGATGGATCGCTGTCCGAAAATCGAAATCCCGCGCTTAGGGTTGGAGCGCTAAATAAAAAGGGCCAGGCGCGATGCCGGGCCCTCTCGGGTTTCTCAGGTCTTGGCGCGGTCAATTGCGCAAGCGTGGCGCCTGTAGCTGGTGACGGATGGATTCCGCCAGTTCATCCAGCGATGGTTGCTCGGGGTGTGCCTCCTGGGCTTCGCTATCCAGCTGCGCTTCCGCCAGATAGGTGTGTACCGGTTGGCCTTCCTCGTCTTCCATCACCACGTGGTACCAAGGGGCTGAACGCAGTTCATCGTTCGCCGCTATTTCGTCAGCTTTGGGTTGTTCCAAAGAGTATTCCGGGTCGATATCGATCACGACGCCCAAATACCCCAGCAGTTTATGCCTAACCTGTTGTCCGATACCGAATTTGCTGGCAATCATGATGACCTCCTGAGAAACAATGCCTTGCTCATATATGGGGGCAGGGCAGCGCATTTCAAGTTACATCACCCGACAAGCGAATCCTTTCAGATACAGTCCCTCAGGGTATGTGGCGATCACCGGGTGATCGGCAGCCTGTCTGAACTGCTCTATAAATTGTACATCACGTCCGGCATCTACAGCGGCGTCGGCCAAAATTTTCTGGAACAGGTCGGTCGGCATCAGGCCGGAGCAGGAGAAGCTGAGCAGAATGCCGCCCGGATTCAGCAGCTGCAGCGCCAGCATGTTGATGTCTTTGTAGCCGCGGCAGGCGCTGGCCAGCTGATTCTTGTTCTCGACGAATTTCGGCGGATCCATGATGATCAGATCGAATTTTTCGCCTTGAGTGCGGTAGTTGCGCAGCAGCTGGAACACGTCATCGCGAACGAACTCCGCTTTGTTCAGATCCAGCTTGTTGAGCTCGACGTTCTGTTTGGCGATATCCAGCGCCGCCTGCGAGGTATCCACGCTGATCACCTGCGCGCAACCGCCCATCAAAGCGGAAACGGCGAAGGCGCCGGTGTAGGAGAAGCAGTTCAGCACCCGGCGGCCGGCGGAGTAATTGCGCGCCGCCAGGCGGCTGTCGCGCTGGTCGAGGTAGAAACCAGTTTTGTGCCCCTGCTGAATGTCCACCAGCAGCTTCATGCCGTGTTCGGTGATCGGCAGCAGTTCCGGCGGCAGATCGCCCAGCACCGGGCCCTGCGCCAGCGGCAGGCCTTCTTTTTTACGTACCGCAACGTCGGAGCGATCGTAGATCGAACATTCCGGGTAGCAATGCTGCAGGGCGGAAAGCAGGGCCGGGCGCTGGTATTCGGCACCGGCGGACAGCAGCTGCAGCACCAGGAAATTCTGGAAGCGATCGATAGTGATGCCCGGCAGGCCGTCGGACTCGCCGGCGATCAGGCGGTATCCGTCCAGACCGTCGCGCTGTGCGACCCAATCGCGCCAGCTTTGCGCTTGCTGCAGGCGGCGAATGAAGAAATCGATGTTAATCTCTTCATCTTGCTGGAAGGTCCAGACGCGTGCGCGGATCTGCGACTCGGGCGAATAGGCGCCGCGTGCCAGCCACTTACCCTGGCTGTCGAGGATATCGATGGTTTCACCGGAGTGGGCTTTGCCCTCAACGCGTTGAACGGCGCCGGAGAACACCCAAGGGTGGCGACGGAGTAAGGACTTTTCACGTCCTTTGGCGAGATGTAAGCGCATGGTTAAACTACTTTTTATTCAATGGGTTAATTGGCTGGATTAAGCGTTTGCCAAAATAAGTTCGTCATCATAGCTGAATCTGACAGCGTTCACTACCGCGTTGGCTCGGATTGTATCGCATTATCTCTGCGGGTGTCGCACCGAAGAGAGAGAAAGTGCAGCCTTCAAACTGAAGAAATGGCAGCTTAAAAAGGTGTATTATAGCAAGCCAGAGATGAAAGCATGTTGATCAGTGCGTGAAGGCGCTTTGTTACCTGCAGGATTAGATGTTTGACAGGGGATTATGCTTTATAGGGCATAAGGCTACAGAGTGATATATTTATTCTTGTTAAGAGTATTTTTGGCTGTTTTTGTAATATAAAGTGAAGGGAGTGCACCAGTGAGATTCTTTTTGTTTTTCATTTTTTTTATGACGACTCACACAGTATTGGCTAACGAGTGGGTTTTTAGTGATGATGAAAACGCTATAAGTGATGGGGTATTAAGGATTTCGGTTCAGGCTGGGCATTATAAAATTTCATTTCCACCTACTGCGAACCCAAACTCAGGTGCTGTGTCGATTAACGGCGAGCGGTTTTACGGTAACCGTTCTTTTGGATTCGACGGCGAGCAAGCGGACATAATGATTGATAGGTTATTAAAGGTAAAGAGTGCTCAGGTTGAATATGATGATCGTTTTAAAACGAAAGTCGTTCGCAAGTTGGTTGATTTTTCTGACATTACATCATCCCTCGATAGCTTGAAAAATAAAAGTCATTGACACCTCTCACATCATCGACGATAGAGCAGATGGCTTTACTCGAAATAGGAATAGCGCTGTCGTTTGGTTGCCCGGTGGTATGTTTACCCACGACGGCTGGCCGACGGTACGCTTTCTTGTGAGCAAGCAGAGCCCATCATTCAAGAGTGTGGATTGAAGATTACCATTTTGTTTTTAACTAGTTGATTATTAATGTCTTTTGTGGAATTTCATAGTGATTGACTTCAGGCTGAGGTTCGCCTCACGGAAGAAAGCCTATCTCCGGGCAGATGGGGATGTAAGCTTTTTGTAAGTTTTTTGTGAGTTTTAGGTTTTTTCGCATTGACAAAAATCTTAACTTAATCTGTTATTGAGCACCTGATGTTTATTATGCAGATATTAGGATTTTTCTTAAATGTCTAAAGAAAGAAGCTTGTCGTTTGATTTTTTGAAAGGGTTGCTTATCTTGCTCGTCATCGTGGGACATTTATTGCCAGGCAGTGCTGATGTCGGTTTGCGTGGGGCAATATATTATTTCCATATGCCGCTTTTTCTAGGGGTGACGGGCTACTTTGTTCGGCGTTATTTTCTTGATGGCGGCGTGATTAGCGTGCTGAAAAAGTATCAGTGGCGCATGATAATTCCTTATATGTTGGCATTCGTTGTTTACAGTGTTTATTCTCTTTACTCCTCAGAAGAAGTAGGTTTAAAGCAGTTCATCGGTCTATTTCTTTACCCCTACTATCATCTTTGGTATATCCCAGCAGTGATCATATTCGTGCTATATACTATGGTCATTTACAAGAGTAATTTCTTAATTGGTTTCTTTCTGTTCACTTCCGCTGTGTTATCTATTGTCTGGTACTGTTACGCCGACACGCTGGAAAACCAATATGCTTGGCTGAAATTCATTGGTGATAAGCGTTTCTATTATTACTACTCCTTCTTTTTATTAGGTTTCCTGATCGGGGATAAGAATTTTCACGGTAACCCGCTGGCGTTGTTCGCTATCGCGTTGGTCGTAGGCATATTAGGGTACTATGAACCGAACGGGGCACTGCTGGATGCCGCCTCATGGTTTGCCTTTAATGCTGCGCTGTTGCTGTTGATGGTGAGTTTGTGTAAACGCCTGAAGCTGAGAATTGAGGGCGTTGTGGTCAAAATGGGGCAGGTATCTCTACCTATTTATCTTTGGCATGTGTTACCCATTTTGCTTGTCGGAGCAATGGTCGATAAGGATACGCTAGGTTTTTATCTCAGCGTAACGGCCATTATTTTCGCTCTGGTCATCATATTTATCCGCTTGCGTGGCAAAAGCAGATTTATCGACTCTTTCTTTTACGGGGAAAGGGCCAACTGGCTACCTGCCGAAAAATAGCAAGTCTGTCCCGGCCGAGGGAGCTCGGCCGTCTACTTTTTACGTAAGCCTCTATTATACAAATTGTTGTCCTCTGGCTCCCTGCCTCTTTATCTTTTGATTGAGTTTCTATACTCAATACATACTTATTCTTTAGACAAGATAACAGGGGGCGATTATGACACAAGTTTGCATTGCTGCGTATGTGTATGGCGTGGTGCAGGGGGTTGGGTTTCGCTATTCCACCCAGCGGCAGGCCGAGGCGTTGGGGGTGACAGGCTATGCGCGCAATCTCGATGACGGCAGTGTTCAGGTGGTGGCCTGCGGCACACAGGCGCAGGTGGACAAGCTGTTGGAGTGGTTGAAACAGGGCGGCCCGCGCAGCGCGCGCGTCGAACGTGTGCTGGTGGAGCCGCAGGGCCTGGCTGATTACAGCGGGTTTGGCATTCGTTATTAAACGCTCGCCTGCAGCGGCGCTGCGGGCAGAGCGGTCAAATGCATTTTACCGGTTTCGGCAATCCGGCGATTTTGGTGGCTTGTTTGGCCGGCCCTTTCGGGAACAGGCGATACAGATAGCGGCTGTTGCCTTTTTCTTCGCCGTATTTCTGCGCCATCGCTTTGACCAGCATGCGGATAGCCGGTGAGGTATTAAATTCCTGATAGAAGTCGCGCACGAAGCGCACCACTTCCCAGTGTGCTTCGGTGAGCACGATCTCTTCCTGCGCGGCCAGCAGCGGCGCCAGCCCTTCATGCCAGTCGGCGCTGTTTTTCAGATACCCCTGCGCGTCAGTGTCGATAACCTGACCTTCAAACTCCAACATACTGCCTCGATAACGGATAATTCGGAACGGCCGCCAGTTTAGCAAATTTTTTCAGCCGCAAAAAACAAAGCCCCGCCGGAGCGGGGCCTGGAAAGCTGGTGTAACGTGCGATCAGTTGCTGCGGGCGAAGCCCAGAATGCTCAACAGGCTGATGAACATGTTGTAGAGCGACACGTACAGGCTAACGGTGGCGCGAATGTAGTTGGTCTCGCCGCCGTGAATGATGTTGCTGGTTTCCCACAGGATCGCGCCGGCGGAGAACAGGATGAACAGCGCGCTGATGGCCAGGTGCAGGGCAGGGATCTGCAGGAACAGGTTGGCGATCACCGCCACCAGCAGTACCACAAAACCTGCCATCATCATGCCGGACAGGAATGACATGTCTTTACGGGTGGTCAGCACATACGCCGAGCAGCAGAAGAACACCGCTGCGGTGCCGCCCAGCGCCAGCATGATCAGATCGCCCGCGCCGGCGTTCAGGAACGAGCTGAGAATGGGGCCGAGGGCATACCCCATGAAACCGGTCAGCGCGAACGCCGCCAGAATGCCTGCCGGGCTGTTGGCCAGTTTATGGGTCAGGAACATCAGGCCGTAGAAACCAACCAGCATCAGCAGCAAGCCCGGCGCCGGCAGCCCCAGCATCGTGCTGGCGGTCGCGGTCAGCGCCGAGAAAGCCAGCGTCAGGGATAACAGGAAATAGGTGTTGCGCAGGACTTTATGCGTGCTGAGCAGCGAGTCGCGCGAAGAAGATGAGACGACAATGCGGTCCATAATGCTCTCTCTTATCAAGCCATCACAAAATAATCCCGATGATAGGCAGCGCAAGCGCTTGATTAAAGTTTGTTTACCAATCTTTACCCTTAGTTATCATTGTTGCAACAGCAGGGAGGAGCGGACGCGCGTTTGTTTGCCGTTTGCTGCGTCTTCGCCGATTTTTCGCGCGGTTGAACGCGCCCGGGCTTTACAAGCGAATGAGGTCTGTTTATAGTGCGCGTCGTTGCGGAGGGGTGGCCGAGTGGCTGAAGGCAACGGTCTTGAAAACCGTCGACGGGAAACCGTTCCAGAGTTCGAATCTCTGCTCCTCCGCCATACATTCTGACCCCGTGCTCTCTGAGCACGGGGTTTTTGTTTTTGCGTGCGCAGAAACCGAGGCGCTTTTGCAGGAAACGCGATCGGCTATTGATAAGGGCCACGCATCGGTGAGATTATGCGGTCATCAAGGTTGGCTGCTCGGATGCCTGCTGCTGTCAGGCACCGCCGGGGTGATAAACAACGCCGCCTTATCGATTTCGCTTAATGCTCTTATGGAGACAGAGATGAACTGGTATCAAGTCGCCCTATGGACCATGATCTTTCTGAAGTCCGGCGCTTTCCTGGTATTCGTGTGGTGGTGGATGTTCAAACGCGCGACCAAACCTTATGTGCGCCCGCAAGACGTCGTGGTGGACGATACGCCGTATGATGAGAACCTCACCATGGAAGAGGTGATGAAAAACCATGGCATCGTCCGTACGGATATGTCGGTAAAATAGCCCTTCCTCCCCAATCGGTATCTGGGGCGTGTTTGCCATAAGCGCGCCCCATTGCGATCCTTCGCTGTCTCTCTATGGCATTCTGTTCTCAGGTTAACGGCATAGCGTTACCGGGAAAAGCACGCCATGAACGATGTACGCATCTTGCCGAGCTTTACGCATCGAAAAAACGCCGTTCTTAATGCCGAGAGAGATCATGGGGATTTCCTGGGTCAGCTCATCCGGCGCGTTGTCGTCGGGCGTTTTACTGATTTCTCGGTGGGTGGTCATGTAAAACCCGTGATCTAACCTCTTTATATCAAAGTTTATTTTCCTATCCAGGCTGTAGGTTTTTCCTCTCACGGTGATGTCCCCACGCTGCACGATCATGGCATGATGTTCGTCATAGATGAATAAACTACCCGTCACTTTTAATTCCAGGTCATCGCCTGAAGCTAATCGTTTTTTAGTGATCGTATCGGCCTGGCAATTCATATGCACAGGCGCGGCGGGGGTTAAAATGCGAAACAGCACAATGAAGAGAATCACTGCCAAAAATCCGATAGTCAGCATTTTGGGATTGAGCAATGCGGCCATTTATTTTCCGTTGAGAATTTTGTAGGTAACACACTGGGTATATCGATCTTGTGAGCCGAGATAACACACACCGAGGAAGGTGTTATAAGTCAACGTGTGTTTTACGGAGGAAAAATAGATGTCCGCTTTACTGGCTATACAATCCACACCGCTCTCTTCTAGCGCCTGGTTGACCATGCGCTTTTCCAGTTCGTCATCAATATGCTTGTTTGCATCCAAAGAATACAAGGTGCAGCGGTCTTTTTTCCCTAACGAGATTAAATTTTCTCTGGGTTGATCAGGCGGTTCAACAGGATAGAACGCCGCGACGAACAACAGCGGAATAAATGCGCCGCAGATAGCGGCAATAGCGCGAATACTTACCTGTTTCTGCGGCGGCGTGTTATGTGATTCGGCAACCGACGGGAAAGACGAAAGCGGTACTGAGGCGGCAGAAGGGGGCGTTTCGTTAACGGTTGCCTGCGGTGAGGGGTAAATATCAATCATGGCGGTGAAGCAAAAACCGACTTTTGCCAGGGTCTTTATCGGCGAGGTTTCTCTCCCCAACAGTTTGAACGCTTTCCTTATTTCACTGACGGCCACATTGAGGCTGATCGATGAGCCTGAAAAACCATACTCTTCCCATACCTTTTTTATCAATACCTCACGTTTTAATGGGATATTCGGATGAGTCAGCATTTCAATTAACAGGCGCGAGGCCGGATTGGATATCCGTATCGATGACTCATCGTTATCAATGAGTTGGAGACGACACGCATTTGCGTCATAGATCACGCAGAGGTCGATAATATATTTCATGTATTCAGGTTTTTATAATGGTATGGGCTTCCAGGTCGCGGCTAGTATTTAGTGAAACTTCGGTCAGGTCAAGGTTCTGGGTGGGAAACATAAATAATTCAGGGTGTTTTTTATTTCTTCGACGAACAGAATGCATGGTGCATTGCTCTTTTTATTATTCTTTGCAGAGTTAAATTCTGAAAATATCTAACTTATTAGATTATAATAATTAAAATTTGCGTTAATAAAAATAATGTTCCTGTTGTTAATGATTTGATGCAGAATTATCTTAGTGTTTTACGGCGCCTGCTTATGTGCCGGGCGCTTATTGATGGCTCCCAAACGGCAATGCGATTTTTCCAAGAAAACGGCAGGTATTTAGTGCAAGGCATCGCCGTTGTCTTTAGCCATGGATGGAGGAAGTATGCTCAGTATCGGTATCGTATCTGAAAACATCTTTTTCAGAGAGGCGATAAAAAGGATATTGGCGCCAAGGATTTTTCATAAGGATCACGTTATTGCTTACTACGACGATCTGCCTTTGGTCATGGGGCGAAATTGCCACGATATTCTGATCGTCGATGATGCGATCAAAAGCCTGTTGCGTTTCAGCATGGCGGCAGCGTTATTGTCTGCTATTCATGGCGTGAAAATTTTTTTGACGACAGAAGAGAAGCGTCGTCTGTTATTTCGTTCTGTCACGCGTGATGTGGTGGTGCTCGATAAAAGAGTGCGAGTTCCCGACATGAATAAGGAATTGTCTTTGCTGCTGGCTAATATTGCGCAGCATTCTGCATTAAATGGAAACGTTGAGGGTGGGGCGGCCCGCAATACGAAAAGTTGCCTGACTGAAAGTGAAGTGAAAACGCTTCATTTGCTTTCTTTCGGCTATACGGTGACCCAGGTATCCCGAATGCTTGATAAAAGCGTAAAAACGGTCAGCACGCAGAAATGCAGTGCATTACGCAAAATGGGATTGAAGAATCGGGTGCACAATTTATTGGACATTTCATCCGGTTTCTCGGCGGTTATCTAGGAGTTCGTTATTTTGTCGCTTTTATTATCGGCTGATGAATAACGCTATGGCTTGATTTTATAAAAACAGGAATGTGTTCACCCTTTTGCCTCTGTATTACGGGGAGGGATTGTTTCATCCCGCCAGCAGCGGCTGCTTTTTATTTATTCTCTCAAACCAAACTGTTATGGAGTTTTATCTCATGATGAAGAAGATGCTTTCTGTTGCAATCATGGCGGCCGCGGTCGCTGCGCCTGTGGCTTTTGCTGAAGACAATTCCGCCGGTGGCGTGATTAACTTTACCGGCGCCATTGCCGACACCACCTGTACGATTAACGGCGGCAAGAGCGCGGATTTCACCGTAGCACTGAGCCCGATCTCGGTGACCGACGCGGGTAACACCGTCGGGCCAATCACCAAGAACAAGAAGTCCTTCTCGTTGACCTTCTCCGGCTGTTCGCCGGCGGCCGGTACCGCAGGCACCCCGCTGAAAATCTACTTCTCCTCCGCGGATAACATCTCCACCGACGGCAAATATTTGCTGAACAACTCGGTCAACGAGAACGACGCTTCCGTCGCGAAGAACGTAGGCTTCTCTCTGGCGGAAACCGGTTCTTCCACCCCGATCCAGCTGAACGTGCCTTATGTCACCGACATCATGGGCGACAAAGAGGCGCCGGATTCAGAAACCCTGACGCTGGACGCGTACTACTACAAAACCAACGCCGAAGCGGCAAAAGTGGGCGCTCTGAGCTCCAACGTGACTTACACCATTTCTTACCTGTAATCGCGCTGACAGCCAGGCCCTTGATAGGGCCTGGCCACCCGGGGGAACGATGAAAAAATACATGATGATAGCGGCGCTGTTGCTGGGTTCCGTTGGCGCGCAGGCCAATGTGGTGGTTAACGGCACGCGGGTGATCTACCCGGCAAACAACAAGGACGTGATTGTCCAATTGCTGAATAACGGTACCGACCCCTCGCTGGTTCAGGCCTGGATCGACGACGGCGATATCAATTCCACCCCGGAAACCGCCAATGTGCCGTTTTTGCTGTCGCCGCCGGTGGTGAAAGTGAACGGCAACAGCGGGCAGCAGCTGCGTATTCAGAAAGTTGGCGCCGCGTTGGCGGCGGATCGTGAATCGGTGTTCTACCTCAACGTGCTGGATATCCCGCCGACGCCGGAAAACCTGCAGGGCACCAATACGCTGCAGCTGGCGATCAAGTCGCGCATCAAACTGTTCTACCGCCCGCAGGCGTTAACCCGCGGCGTGGAAAATGCGTTGGAAGAACTGACGCTGCAAGCCAATGGCAAAGGCTTCAACGTCATCAATAAAAGCCCGTATTTCATTACGGTAGCGAATATAGGCCAGGGTGCGGACAAGCATCTGCTGGTTGATTCGCTGATGGTCGCGCCGTTTTCCACCCAGTTTGCCGCCAGCAAACGAGCGGTCAGCAAAAACGCCCGTTATGACCTGATGTATATCGACGATCTGGGGGCTTACAAGTCTAAAGCCATCACCGCACACTAACCTGAAAGGACAACAATGAAGCTGAATAAAAAAGTCCTCTCGCTGCTGACCGCCTCTTCATTCTTGTTGCCGGATACGGCCTGGGCGGTGACGTTCGATACGTCGCTGTTGGCCGGCGAATCGCGCGATTCCGATCTCTCGCGTTTTTACCTCAATAATGACATGCCTGCCGGCCGGCAGGAGATCGATGTGTATGTCAACCATGACTGGAAAGGGCGCTATGCGCTGCTGTTTGGCACCCAACGCGACGATATCCAAATCGACTACCAGGATGCGCAGCGGCTGGGCATCGATCTGAGTCAGTTGCCGACGCCTCAGGCGCCCCAGACGACGCTGTCGATCGCCACGCTGGTGCAGGGCGGCCGGTTCGATATGGACGTCGGCGCGCTGAGCCTGCGGCTGACGGTGCCGCAGGCGCGGGTCAACCGATCGGAGGCGGGATACGTGGATCCAGCCTTCTGGAATCGCGGCATCTCCGCATTGACGCTGGCCTACAACGCGACGTACTACCACGCCGAGGCGCGCGGCGACGGCAATCGCAGCAACAACGACGATTTTTATACCGGGCTGGAATCCGGGATCAATCTGGCCGGTTGGCAATTTCGCGACAGCAGCAGCTTTCGCCACGGCAGCGGGCGGGGGAGCCACTGGCAGAACAACACGCGCTATCTGCAGCGCGGCTTCGCCGACATCAAATCCAACCTGACCGCCGGCGATTTTTATTCGCCGGGGGATCTTTTCGACTCGGTGCGCATCCGCGGGGTGGCGCTGGCGTCGGACATCAGCATGCGCCCCAACTCGCAGCAGGGCTTTTCACCGATCGTGCGGGGCGTGGCGCAAACCAACGCCCTGGTGAAAGTGGTGCAGAACGGCAACGTGATCTACCAGGAAAACGTGCCGCCGGGCGCCTTTACCCTCGACAGTATTCAGCCGACCGGCTCGGCGGGCGATCTGTGGGTGACGGTCAAAGAGGCGGATGGGCGTGAACAGTCGTTCAGCGTGCCGTTTTCCGCCGTACCCAACATGTTGAAACAGGGCGTCAGCCAATACAGCGTGCTGGCCGGCAAGGTGAACGAAAGCAATACCGATTACGATCCCGGCTTTGTGCAGGGCACCCTGCAGTACGGTTTCAACAACCTGGTAACCGGCTATGCCGGCAGCATTTTGAGCGACGACTATCAGGCCTGGCTGCTCGGCAGCGGCTGGAACCTGCCGATAGGGGCGGTGTCCATCGACCTGACGCATGCCGATACCCGCCTGAAAAACCGCCGTGAAAGCGGGCAGAGCTTCCGTATCGCCTACAGTAAATTTCTCGATGCCACCGCGACCAACTTCACGCTGGCGGCCTACCGTTACTCCACCCGCGGTTACTACAGCTTTACCGACGCCATTTACTCTAATGACGGTTACCGCCAGCTGGAACGGCAGTTTGACCGCTGGCGCGACGAGGAGGGTTTGTCCGAACTGGATATGAACACCTGGGATGCGCTGCGGTCCGCCCGGCCGAAAAATACCTTTACGCTTAACCTGAACCAGCGTCTTAACGAAGGGTGGGGCACGCTGTTCTTCTCCGGCTCCCAGCGCGATTACTGGACGGCCAACGCGAAAAGCCGCGAATACCAGTTGGGGTACTCCAACAATCTGGGGCGCGTCAGCTACTCCGTTTCCGCCAGCCGGGTGCGCAACAGCCAGCGTGAGGAAGAGACGCGTTATTACCTGTCGTTCAGCCTGCCGCTGTCGGTGTTCGACAACAACGCCTACCTCAGCACCGGCCTGTCGGCGACGGACTCTCACTATCAGCAAAGCACGGTCAGCCTGAGCGGCAACGCGCTGGAGTCCAACCGTCTGAGCTACTCGCTGAACGGCAGCAATCGCAGCGGCGGCGACAACATGGCCGGTGTCAATGCGGCCTACCGCACCCGTGTCTCGACGCTTGGCGTCTCCTACAGCGAAGGCAACGATTATCGCCAGAGCGGCCTCAGCGCGCGCGGCAGCCTGGTGGCGATCCCCTGGCATGTGCTGGCGTCGAACGAAATCGGCAACACCATGACGGTGGTCGAGGCGCCGCAGGCCGAAGGGCTGATGGTCAACGGCGACGAAAGCATCGTGACCAACGCCCAGGGCCTGGCGCTGGTGCCCTATGCCACGCCATACCGGCAAAACTCGGTCACGCTGTCGGATACCGGCCACAGCAGCGGGGCGGAAATCAGCGGCAACGTCGCCAACCACGTGCCTTACTACGGCGCGGTCAGCTACCTGAAATTCGAAACCGATCAACGTCAGCCATTCCAGCTGCGGGCGCAGCGCGCCGATGGCGCACCGCTGCCGTTCGGCGCCGAAGTGCTGGATGAAAACGGCCGGTCGATAGGCTTTGTCGGCCAGGCCAGCGTGCTGTACCTGCGCGTCGAACAGCCGCCAACGGCGTTGACGGTGCAACTGCGCGACGGCCGTTGCCGTATCGCCAAACCGACTCTGGCGCTCGACGCGTCGCCCGGCGTTTGCCGCTAATACAGGATAACCGAACCTATGATCAGGCTGATTTTTTTGCTGCTGCTGTCCGGGTTGTTCAGCGGCTATAGTTATGCCACCTGTTTTGGCAAAGGGATCTCATTTGCACCGGCTTTGAATGTCGATCTCTCCGATAAGCTGAATGCCAACACCCCGGTGTGGGAGGAGCAATACAGCACCCAATATGTCGGCACTTTTGACTGCAGTTCTTCAAAGAGCAAATTTACTTATACGCTCAAGCTGTCGCCCGATAATAAGAATGCGGCTATTTTTGGTTTTAACAACGGCACGCAGTGGATACGCGCGCAAATCGTCAATAAGATTGGCGATCGTGAACTGTCAAAGCGCGGCGAACATTCCGCCGCCGAGTTAAATACGCCGATGACCGTGCGCTACTCATTAGAATCGAAGCCCAAAAATGGCCGTGTGGTGCCGGGGGATACGCTGATGCTGGATGACGCGCTGATGGTCTCGGACATTACCGGCATAAAGATATGGGAATTGCCGATTTGGCTGTTGCAGCAAGTCGGGAAAATACTCAGTTGGCTCCTGACCGGCAACTGGCCTTATGACGAACGCGATATGTACGGCCAGCCGATGAACATCAAATACGCGCCCAAAACCACCACCTGCCGTTTCGACAACGCCGGCCTGACGGTCAGATTGCCGAAAATGGGCGTGGCGCAGGTGCTGAATAACAACCAACCCGGCTACACGCCGTTCTCGCTGAACATCAGCTGCCAGAACATGCAGCAGGAAGGTATCGCCGATCGCACCGTCGAGATGTTCCTGTCCAGCAATAACCTGCTGGCCTCCGACGCCAGCGTGCTGACCAATGCCAACGCGGGCGGCGCGCAAGGGGTAGGGCTGCGCCTGGTCAAACGCGATATGCCGAGCTCGCCGGTGGTACTGTCGCCCTCCAATGTCGATCGCGGCAGCGCCACCTCATTGTTTCACGTCGCCGCCGGCGGCAGCCTGAACAGTCACTTTATCATCGGCATGGGCGCTTATTATTACCCTTATCAGCGCGATGGCGTGACGCAGGGTGAAATCAACACCTCGGCCACGCTGAACATTATTTATCCCTGATGAATGGGTTGGTGCAAAAAAACCGGCAGCCGCCGCTGCCGGGGTTGGTTATTGATAAGTCATCGCGCTGGCGTGCAGCTTGTTATTGCCTACGATCGCGATGATTTTGTAGTAACGGGCGCCTGCCTTGGCGGTTTTGTCCGCCAACATCTTTTCCGCATCGCTCAGATTCGCGGCACCGCTAACGGTAATCACCTGGCGCGGCGTCAGGGCGTCCGCCTGTTGACTATTGATTTGCGTTGCCGCGACTGTTGCGCCTGAAAAGACAAAAGCCCCTAGCAGCATCGTTTTCAACATGACGTTCTTCATGATGTTCTCCCCAAGCGCAATACGCTTGTTCTTTGCTATGGTTGAATCTTTTTGTTTCGTTATGCTAAAGGATAAGCAGCGAGGTGCCGGCGCGGTAGTGCCTGAAAGCGTAATGCATCGTTTCCAAACTGGAAACGATAAGGAGGGGGCATGCAGGATTTGAACGATCTTCAACTGTTTGCTTTGGTGGTGCGACATGGTGGTTTCGCCGCAGCCGAGCGGGCGAGCGGCGAAGCCAAATCCAAACTCAGCAAACGCGTGGCTCGTCTGGAGGCGAGTTACGGTGCGCGGTTAATCGAACGTTCGACGCGCAGTTTCCGCGTCACGGATATTGGCCGCGATGTGTATCGGCAGTGTGAGGCGATTATCGAGCGGTTGGAGGCGGCCGATGCCATTGTCGCCCGTGCGCGCGACGAAGTGAGCGGCTGCCTGCGCATCAGTTCGCCGCCCGGTTTGATGCAGTATTATAATTCCCATCTGCTGTTGGGGTTTATGGCGCGTTACCCGGACGTGCGCGTACAACTGTTGATCCATGAGCGCCATGTGGATCTGATCAACGAAAAGATCGATGTGGCGTTTCGCATTACGAGTCATTTCGACCAGGATCAATCATTGATTAAGCGCGATCTTGGCGTACGGCAACGCATTTTGGTCGCCGGCGCGCAGCTGGTGGAGAAAGCCGGCGGCTTGCCGCAGTCGTTCGAACAGCTGGCCAGCTTGCCGACGTTGTCGATGGGGGAGTGGCTGGATCGCGATCGATGGGAATTCGAGGATAATGCAGGCAATCAACGTACTTTCGTACACGTCCCCCGGCTGTGTTGCGGGGATTACAGCACGTTGCATAGTGCGGCGATTGCCGGGATGGGCGTCGCGTTTTTGCCGATCCATTTGTGTGCCAACGAATTGCGAACGGGTCAACTGCTGCGTCTGCTGCCACAGTGGCGTGCGCCGAGCAGCATTGTTCATCTGGTGTTCACCAGCGGCAAAGGCCTGTTGCCGCCGGTGCGGGCGTTTATCGATCACAGCGTCGCGGTATTCGCCGAAGCCAATCGCCGCCTCTCGATGATGCCGGTTGCCTAGCCGCCTGTCACTGCCCATCCGGGTGTTCGAAAATATGCGCGCCGGCTCCTTGCCGGCCCAATATATCGTTCGGGTTGCGCAGCGGGCAGTCGGCGAGCGACAGGCAGCCGCAGCCGATGCAGCTATCGAGATGGTCGCGCAGCACCGTCAGCCGTTGAATACGCTCATCCAGCGTTTTGCGCCAGGCGGAGGACAGCACTCCCCATTGTTCTGAGGTCAGCTTGCTGCCGATGGGGAAACGGCTCAGCGCGGCGCGGATCTCTTCCAGCGGAATGCCCGCGCGCTGTGCGATCTTGATCACCGCGATATAGCGCAATACCACCGACGGATAACGCCGCTGATTGCCGGCGTTGCGCGTCGCCTGAATCAGCCCTTTACTCTCGTAGAAGTGCAGCGCGGATATCGCCACGCCGCTGCGTTTCGCCACTTCCCCGACGGTCAATAGCCGATTGGCGTCAATCGGTTCATTTCTTGCCATTTTATCTTCCTCAACTTGACCTCAAGTTAACCTGAGGTTTTATAGTTCAGCCTGCCGGGCTTGGCAACCGGCATCTCTCGAGACCTGCCCCCGTCTTATTGGGGAGAAGGATGGCTTTGGCTGTAAAATCAGGAAGAAACCGTTATGCAACGCTTTATCAACACCGCTCTGGACAGTTATTGGCTTTGGCTGCTCGCACGTCTGTGCTTGATGGTGATTTTCATCTCGTCGGGGCTCGCCAAGCTGTTCGACATCGAAGGGAGCCTGGCGGAGATGCGCGCCGCCGGTTTGCATCCGGCCTGGCTGTTCAACCTGGCGTCGGCGGCGGTGCTGCTGACAGGTTCGGTATTGATCCTGCTGAACCGGTGGGTGTGGCTGGGCGCCGGCATGCTGTCGGTGTTTCTGATCCTGACTATCGCGATCGTCCACACCTTCTGGAATATGTCCGCTCCCAATATGCAGATTTCTCTCTACTTCGCGCTGGAACACATCACGGTGATCGGCGGGCTGTGGGTGACGGCCATCGCCAGCCGTTTGCGTCAACGTCTGGCCAACACGCGTGAGGCTGCATGATGAAACGATATCTCATTATTGCGGCGCTGCTGGCGGTACTCGTCGTCGCTGCGGTAGCGATGCGTTCCACCGCGCGTCAAAGCGAAGGCGCACCGGCTTATCCGCCGGTGAAAGTGGCGCTGGCGCCCGCACTGCGTGAACAGGCGGCGCGCAGCTACGCCGGCGTCGGCGAGCTGGAGGCGGCCAGCCAGGTGGAGGTGGCGGCGGAAACCAGCGGCCGCATCAGGCGTATCCTGTTCGAATCCGGCCAAACGGTGCGGCAGGGGCAGTTGCTGGTGCAGCTCAACGATGCGGTCGAACAGGCTGAGCTGGTGCGTCTGCAGGCGCAATTGCGCAACGCCGATCTGCTGCTGGGGCGCATGCGAAAACTGATGAACCTCAACGCCACTGCGCGGCAACAGTTGGACGATGCGCTGGCCGAGCGGGATATGGCGCTTGGCGCGGTGCGGGAAACGCAGGCCAAAATTGCGCAGAAGGCGATCCGCGCGCCGTTTTCCGGCGTCATCGGCATTCGCCGCGTGCATGAAGGGCAATATCTTAACGCCGCCGAGGCGGTGGCGAACCTGGTGGACGCCGATACGCTGCGCGTCAACTTTTCGCTGGACGAACAAAGCAGCGCCGGGTTGGCGCCAGGCCAGGCGGTGTCGGTGCAGGTTGGGGCGTATCCCGATCGCGCTTTCCCCGCCGTCATTACCGCTATCGACCCGATGATCGGCAAATCCCGCACCGTGCAGGTGCAGGCGACGTTGACCAACCGTGAGGGATTGCTGAAGGCCGGCATGTACGCCGGCATTCGCGTCACGCAGCAGCAGCGCGTGGCGGTGTTGACGGTGCCGGAAACGGCGCTGACTTATACCGCGTACGGCGATACCGTGTTTCTGGCCCAGCAGGGTGAAAAGGGCATGACGGTCAAGCGCGTTTCGGTCACCGTGGGTGAGCGCAACGACGGGCGCGTCGAGATCGTCAATGGCCTGCAGGAAGGCGATCGGGTGGTGACTTCGGGCCAGCTCAAGCTGAGCGACGGCATGGCGGCCGAGCCGGTGGCGCAGGATACCCTGAACGCCGCCCAGGCCGGTTCTTGAGGAGAGACCGATGACATTTACCGATCTGTTCGTGCGCCGGCCGGTGCTGGCGCTGGTGGTCAGCACCCTGATCCTGCTGTTCGGCGCGCTGGCGCTCAGCAAGTTGCCGATCCGCCAATACCCCCTGCTGGAAAACTCGACCATCACCATCAGCACTGAATATCCCGGCGCGTCGTCCGAGCTGATGCAGGGCTTTGTCACGCAGCCGATCGCCCAGGCGGTGTCCTCCGTCGAGGGCGTTGACTACCTTTCTTCCTCTTCGGTGCAGGGGCGCAGCGTGGTGACGGTGCGCATGGCGCTGAACCGCGATTCGACCCAGGCGTTGACCGAAGTGATGGCCAAGGTCAATCAGGTGCGCTACAAGCTGCCGGAGCAGGCTTACGATCCGGTGATTGAACGTTCCGCCGGTGAGGCTACCGCCGTGGCCTATGTCGGCTTTTCCAGTAAAACGCTGTCCACGCCGGCGCTGAGCGAATACCTGACGCGGGTGGTGGAGCCGATGTTCACCACCATCGACGGCGTCGCCAAGGTGGAAGTGTTCGGCGGGCAAAAAATGGCGATGCGCCTGTGGCTGGACAGCGATCGGCTGGCCGGCCGCGGCCTGACCGCCGCCGACGTGGCCGACGCGGTGCGGCGCAACAACTACCAGGCGGCGCCGGGCAAGGTGAAAGGGCAGTATGTGGTTGCCAACGTGCGGGTGAATACCGATCTCACCAGCGTTGAGGAATTTCGCAATCTGGTGGTGCGCAACGACGGCAATGGCCTGGTGCGCTTAAAAGACGTCGGCACCGTGGAGCTGGGCGCCGCGGCCACGGAAACCAGCGCCCTGATGGATGGCGAACCGGCGGTGTTCCTCGGCGTCTTCCCTACGCCGACCGGCAACCCGCTGGTGATCGTCGACGGCATTCGCCACCTGATGCCGGCGATCGACAAGATGCAGCCGCCGGGCGTGAAGATGGCGCTGGCGTTCGAAACCGCGCGCTTTATTCAGGCCTCGATCGATGAAGTGGTGCATACCCTGCTTGAAGCGCTGGTGATCGTGGTGGCGGTGATCTACCTGTGTCTGGGGTCGCTGCGCACCGTGTTGATCCCGGTGGTGACCATTCCGCTGTCGATCCTTGGCGCTGCCGGGCTGATGTTGGCCTTCGGCTTCAGCGTCAATTTGCTGACGCTGTTGGCGATGGTCCTGGCGATCGGCCTGGTGGTGGACGACGCCATCGTGGTGGTGGAGAACGTGCATCGTCATATCGAAGAGGGGAAAACGCCGCTGGCGGCGGCGATGATCGGCGCGCGCGAGGTGGCGGGGCCGGTGATCGCCATGACCCTGACGCTGGCGGCGGTCTATGCGCCGATCGGCCTGATGGGCGGGCTGACCGGCGCGCTGTTTCGCGAGTTTGCGTTGACGCTGGCCGGGGCGGTAGTGGTGTCCGGCGTGGTGGCGCTGACGCTGTCGCCGGTGATGAGCTCGCTCCTGCTGCCGGCCAAACAGAGCGAAGGGCGCGTGGCGCACGCCGCCGAGTGGTTCTTCGGCGGTCTGACGCGGCGCTATGCGCGCGCGCTGGATTTTTCGCTGCGCCACCGTTGGTTGACCGGCGCGCTGGCGTTGCTGGTGATGATCAGCCTGCCGCTATTGTACCTGATGCCGCAGCGCGAGCTGGCGCCGACCGAGGATCAGGCCATCGTACTGACCGCCATCAAGGCGCCGCAGCACGCCAACCTGAACTATGTCGAACGCTTTGCCTACAAGCTGGACGAGGTTTACAACCGCATGCCGGAAACCGAAAGCCGCTGGATCATCAACGGCAGCGACGGCACGGCGTCCGGCATCGGCGGCATCAACCTGACGCTGTGGCAGGCGCGCCAGCGCTCGGCGTCGGCGGTGCAGGCCGATCTGCAGCGGGCGGTGAACGACGTCGAAGGCACCAGCATTTTCGCCTTCCAGCTGCCCGCCTTGCCGGGCTCCACCGGCGGGCTGCCGGTGCAGATGGTGCTGCGCACGCCGCAGGACTACCCGCAGCTGTATCGCACCCTGGAAGAGGTGAAGCAGAACGCCAGAAACAGCGGCCTGTTTATGGTGGTGGACAGCGATCTGGACTACAACAACCCGCTGGCGGAGGTGCATATCGATCGCGCCAAGGCCAACAGTCTGGGGATCCGCATGAGCGACATCGGCGAATCGCTGGCGGTGCTGGTGGGGGAAAACTACCTCAACCGCTTCGGCATGGACGGCCGCGCCTATGACGTGATCCCGCAGAGCCTGCGCGAACAGCGGCTGACGCCGCAGGCGCTGGCGCGACAGTACGTCCGCACGCAGGACAATACGCTGGTGCCGCTCTCCACCGTGGTGTCGGTGGCCGTTAAGGTCGAGCCGAACAAGCTGACCCAGTTCAACCAGCAGAACGCCGCCACCCTGCAGGCCATTCCCGCGCCCGGCGTTTCGATGGGCGAAGCGGTGGCCTTCCTCGAACGGCAGGCCAATGCGCTGCCGGCCGAGTTTAGCCACGACTGGCAGGGGGATTCGCGCCAATATACCCAGGAAGGCAGCGCGCTGGCATTCGCGTTCCTGGCGGCGTTGGTGATCATCTATCTGGTGCTGGCGGCGCAGTACGAGAGCCTGAAAGATCCGCTGATCATCCTCATCACCGTGCCGCTGTCGATCTGCGGCGCCTTGCTGCCGCTGGCGCTGGGCTACGCCACGATGAACATCTATACCCAGGTCGGGCTGGTGACCCTGATCGGGCTGATCAGCAAGCACGGCATTTTGATGGTGGAGTTCGCCAACGAGTTGCAGATGCATCAGGGGCTGACGCGGCGCGCCGCGATTTTGCAGGCGGCGCAAATTCGCCTGCGGCCGGTGTTGATGACCACCGGGGCGATGGTGTTCGGCTTGATTCCGCTGCTGTTCGCCAGCGGCGCCGGCGCCGCCAGCCGCTTCGGCCTGGGGCTGGTGATCGTATCCGGCATGCTGGTGGGCACGCTGTTCACCCTGTTTGTGTTGCCGACGGTGTATACGCTGCTGGCGCGCGATCACGCGGTGGCGTCGCCCCGGCAGCGTGAACTGGCCGCGGCGCAAAAAGCGCTGGCGGAATAAACCGCCGGCGCCCGTATGAAAAATAAACCCGCCGCGGCGGGTTTTTTCGTCAGTTTTTGCAGCCCATCAATTCCGGCAGGACGCCGGGCTTGCTCTTCAGCGAGGCCTGCACGTCGTCCGGCAGACCGGCCCAGATGATCAGACCGGTGCGTTTCTCGATCTCGTCCACCGTCACGCGGAATTGGCAAAAATCGGCGCCCTTCGGCGTATTCTGATCGAACAGGAAAGCGGCATAGTGGTTCACCGCCGGGCTGTTGTTGATGAAAATCACTTTCCAGTAGGCGCTGGGGATGGTGTGCGCTTTCTGGGTGCCCGGCAGTTTGCCCATATCGCGCTCATACAGCGGCCCGGTCACGGTATAGACCGAGGAGATATCGGCGCGATCGATCAGCTTGCGTTCCTGATCTTCCAGCCGCGCCCAGGCGCCCTGGTTCAGATCGGACTTTTGCGGCGTGATGTTGGACAGGTAGTTCAGCGACTCCCAATCGGAAACGCCCGCCAGCGAGGCCAGCGGCGCCTGATGACCGCGATCGACCTTCAACGCCGCATTGGCGCCGGTGTAATCGGCGGGCGCCAAAGTGTCCGCCGGGTTGAGCGCCGGATCGGTTTTCCAGTTGCGCGTCTTGCCGCTGGCCGGCGTGTCTTTGGTGATGTGATAGGCCACCCAGTTGGCGAACTTGGTGGTGCTGTTGTTGTTCAACGTATAAGCGTGACGCACGATCGATACGTTGCTGCTGCCGCCGGTCGGGCAGCCGACTGCGCAGTTGTCGATGGATTCGAGCGTGTCGGCCGACGCCTGCGCGGCGAACAGCAGGGCGGCCAGGGCCAACATCTTGTTGTTAAAACGCATATTCATATCCTCAATAAGTTAAAAAATACTGTATACATTTACAGTGAATTAAACTTATCGCAGTGAAACGAATACAACAATGCAACACATTCATGTTGTGAATGTGTCGGCGTTGACAGAGCGGAACGGCGCCCTGTACGCCGCTCGGACTATCAAAAACGCCAAAACGCGCGTGAACAGAGGATCAACATCGGATAGATCTCGAGGCGGCCGAGCAGCATGGCGGCGCACATCAGCCATTTCGCCGCGTCGTTCAGCGTGCCGAAACCGGCGGCGGTTTCTCCGTACCCCAGCCCCATATTATTGATGCAGGCGGCGACGGTGGCGAAAGCGGTGACCAGATCATAGCCCATCAAGTTCAGCAGCCAGATAAACAGACAGGTGAACAGCACGTAAAGGAAGAAGAAGCTCCAGACGGAGCGCAGCGTCCGATCCTGGATCGGCGCATTGCCGACCTTGATGGTGTACATGGCGTTGGGATGCACCAGCTGGTTGATCTCGAGCCGGCTTTGTTTGTACATGATCAGAAAGCGCAGCGCTTTAATGCCGCCGCAGGTGGAGCCGACGCAGCCGCCGAAGAAACTCGCCGCCAGCAGCAGCATGATGGTGTGGGACGGGATCCGGGTGTAATCGGCGATGGCCAGACCGTTGTCGGTCATCATCGAACTGGTGAGGAAAAAGCCGTGCACGAAGGCGTCTTTGACGCCGTACATGCCCGAGCGGTACAGCTCGATACACACGATCGCCACGACGATGGCCAGAATCAACAGGAAAAAGCGCAGCTCGGGGCTGCGGTACAGCGGTTTCAGGCTGCGACGGCCGACGGCAATGAAATAGAGCGTGAAGTTCACCGCCGCCAGAATAGAGAAAATGCCGCCGACCATTTCCACCGCCGAACTGTCATAGTACCCCAGGCTTTCGTTGCGGGTGGAAAATCCGCCGAGCGACACGGTGGAAATGCCGTGGCACAGCGCATCGAACCACGGCATGCCCGCCAGACGAAAGGCGACGGTACAGGCCAACCCCAGCCCAAGGTAGATCAACCACAGGTTTTTCGAGGTATCGGCCAGGCGTGGCGTCAGGCGTTCCTCCTTGAACGGGCCGGGCATTTCCGACTGGTAAAGTTTGGCGCCGCCGATGCCCAGCAGCGGCAGCACGGCTACGGCCAACACGATAACCCCGAGGCCGCCGATAAAATTGAGCTGGGAACGGTAATAGAGGAACGATTTGGGCACGTTCGAGACGTCATTCAGCACCGAGGCGCCGGTGGTGGTGATCCCGGAGACTCCCTCAAACATCGCGTCGACCAGCCGGACGTTCAGCGTGTCATCCAGCCACAGCGGCAGGGCGCTGATCGCGGAAAACAGCAGCCAAAACATCACGATGATCAGAAAGCCGTCCTGGGTGCGCAGCTGCACTTTCGACTGCCGGGTGCTGAACCAGCCCAATCCGCCTAGCGTGGCGGCCACCACCAGGGTATAGAAAAATGAGAAGGCGCTTTTTTCTTTATACAACAGCCCCATCAGCAGGGGCGGGATCATTGAAAGGCTGTAAAGAAGGACCAAAAAGCTGCAAAGATGAATAACGACCAGGATCTGTTTGGTTCTGACCATACTGTTGCTCGGAATGCCTGCCGACAATGCGTCAATTTATTGAAGTGTATCAAGCATAAAGCAGGCGATATAAAAATAACGTAAAAATTCATATCGCCTAATAAGTATGGCGGGGCGTTATTCCAGCAGGTTGTTGACCGTACGGCGCACATAGTGCGTCATCTGCGCCAGATCGTCCGGCGACACCGGGCCGCCGCCGGCGCGCACCACCTGCTGTTCGATCTGGGTAATCTCCTGCTCGACCTTGTTGGCGATCTGCACTTTGACTATTTTGTCCACCGAAGACAGCAGCACCTTCAAGACCACTTTCAGCGCGATGTTCTCGCAGAACGAGTCGTAGTGATGAACCGGCGGCGGCGGGGCCGGAGCCGGCTCGGGCGCGCGCGGAGCCAGAGCCTTGAAGCTGTCTACATTTTCAATAATAAGATCCATGTCTCTTATTAGTTCATCAAAATCTTTAGACACTGACTTATTCCCTTCGCTGTGCGCAAAAAACAGAACGCCCGTCCTCGGGCTGAAAGCGGATGAGCGACGGGCAGAACGAATTCGGGCCTGGCCTTCAGACGCTGAATGGCCGGGGGAGGGGCATTCTAACCTTGCGGCGGGTCGGCAACAAGATGGGGCCGTGCGAATGCGCGGCCCTTTGAATCACAGGCGCAGGAGGGGGCTTAACTTTTCAGCTTGGCGGTGATTTTTGCCACGTGCTCGCCCTGATAGCGGGCAATGGTCAGCTCTTCGTTGCTCGGCTGCCGCGAGCCGTCGGCGCCGGCGATGGTGGTGGCGCCATACGGGGTGCCGCCGCGCACCTGCGAAACGTCAAACAGCTCTGGCATCGCATAGCCGATCGGCACGATGATGAAACCGTGGTGCGCCAGCGTGGTCCAGGTGGAACTGATGGTGTGTTCCTGGCCGCCGCCGGTGCCGGTGGAGGAGAAGACGCTGCCTACCTTGCCGTACAGCGCGCCGGAAGCCCACAGACCGCCGGTCTGATCGAGGAAGGTGCGCATCTGCCCGGCCATATTGCCGAAGCGGGTCGGCGTGCCGAAGATAATGCCGTCATAGTCCGCCAGCTCTTGCGGGGTGGCGACCGGCGCCTGTTGATGTTGTTTGCCCCCGGCTTTGGCGAAGGCCTCCGGCGTCATGGTTTCCGGCACGCGTTTAATCGTCACGTCCACGCCGTTAACCCGATTCGCGCCTTCGGCCACCGCCTGCGCCAGGCTTTCGATATGGCCGTACATTGAGTAATAAAGCACCAACACTTTCGTCATGTTCCGTACTCCCGCTCAGATGATTAACAAAAACCCTTGATAAGCATAGAAGCGAATGACGAACTTGGTTTTGTCGGATGGCGGATTCAGGGCAAGCGCCGCAGCTTGTGCGCCAGCCGCTGTTCCTGCCAGCGTGCCGGCGGGCGGTCAGAAGGCGACGTTGCGGATAAAGCGCAGGGGCAGGTTGCCGTGGTTGGCGTAAGCGTAGCGTTGATCGCTGTTGAAGGTTTGTGCGGCGCCGGCGCTGAGCGTCAGCGTGCCTTGTTCCAGCTCCAGCGTCAGGGTACCGGCAATCACGTAGATCATTTCGCTCCAGCCTTCGGCGTCCGGGGCAGAGTCATAGCGCTCGCCCGGCATCAGCGTCCATTCCCACAGCTCGGCCCGTTGCCGCGCCGGCACGCTGGCGGCGAACAGCGCCTGGCTGCCCGGCTGCGCGCCTTGCCAGGCCAACTCACCCACCAGATGGCTGCCGCGCGCCTCCGGCGCCTGGATCAGATCGGTGAAAGAAATCGCCAGGGCGGCGGCGATCTTGTCGAGCACCGCCAGGCTGACGTTGCGATCGCCGGCCTCGATGCCCGCCAGCATGCGGCGGCTGACGCCGGAAAGCTCGGCCAGCGCCATCTGGCTCAGGCCCGCCCGTTGGCGGTAGCCGCGCAGATTGCTGCTCAGGTATTGCAGCACCTTGGGAGGATCGGTTTTTGCGTTATGCGCCGTATTGCTCATCGCCGGACTTTATCTCATACTGGCAGGATCTGTGCATTATATTGCACTCAGCAGGAAGGGCAAGTCGGTGTCAGCAGCAAAAAAATCCTTTATTTCCGCCGTGGTTCCGCAAATCAGGTTGCCGGAAGCGGTGTTGATTTTCATCACCATGATCTGGGGCGGCACCTTTTTGGCGGTGCATCACGCGATGCAGGTCAGCGGGCCGTTCTTTTTCGTCGGCCTGCGTTTCGCCACCGCCACGCTGGCGCTGACGCTGTTTTCGCTGCGCGTGCTGCGCGGCCTGACCCGGTATGAACTGAAGGCGGGCGTGCTGATCGGGCTGGCGATCATGTTCGGTTACAGCATGCAAACCGTCGGCCTGCAGACCATCACCAGCAGCCAATCGGCGTTTATCACCGCCATGTACGTGCCGATCGTGCCTCTGTTGCAATGGCTGGTGCTGGGGCGCTTCCCCGGCATCATGTCGTGGATCGGCATTCTGCTGGCCTTCACCGGCCTGATGCTGCTGGCGGCGCCGAGCAGCACCGACATGGCGCTGAGCCTCGGTGAAATTCTGACGCTGGCCGGCACCCTGGGCATGGCGGCAGAGATCATTCTGATCGGCGCCTTCGCCGGCAAGGTCAATATCCGCCGAGTGACCATTGTGCAGCTGGCGACCGCCTCGCTGGCCTCCTTTTTGATGATGGCGCCGACCGGCGAGTCGCCGCCGCCGTATTCGGATTACCTGCTGTACAGCGCCATTGGGCTGGGGCTGGCCAGCGCCTTGATTCAGCTGACCATGAACTGGGCGCAGCGCAGCGTTTCGCCGACGCGCGCCACGGTGATTTACGCCGGCGAACCGGTCTGGGCGGGCATCGTCGGGCGGTTGGCCGGCGAGCGTTTACCGGGCGTGGCGTTATTGGGGGGCGCGTTGATTGTAATCGGGGTGGTGGTCAGCGAGCTGCGCGTGCGGCGCAGGGATAAAGCGGCGGTGGCGACGGAAGCGGATTAGCGCAGAGACATAGAAAGCAGGAAGGGGCGGAGATATCCGCCCCTTTTGCATCACGCGGTTTTCTTCTTGCGCAGGAACACGTAAGACAGGCCGAGCACGATGAACCACAGCGGGGTGACGATCAGCGCCTGGCGGGTGTCTTCGCGCAGCGACAGCAGCACCAGCACGAACACGAAGAATGCCATGCACACCCAGCACATCAGTTTGCCGGCCGGCATCTTGTAGATCGATTTCTGGTGCAGCGCCGGGCGCTGTTTACGGTAGACCAGGTACGAGCACAGGATGATGGTCCAGACGAACATGAACAGAATCGCCGATACGGTGGTCACCAGGGTGAAGACCGTCATCACGTTCGGGATCAGGTAAATCAGCACCACGCCGCCCAGCAGGCAGATGCAGGAGAAGGTAAGGCCGTTGGCCGGCACCGCGCGCTTGGACAGGTTGGCGAACGATTTCGGCGCGTCGCCTTCCTGCGCCAGCCCGAACAGCATGCGGCTGGTGGAGAATACGCCGCTGTTGGCGGAAGAGGCGGCTGAGGTCAGCACCACAAAGTTGATCACGCTGGCCGCGGCCGGCAGGCCGATCAGCACGAACAGCTCAACAAACGGGCTCTTGTCCGGCACCACGGAGCTCCACGGCGTCACCGACATGATGACGATCAGGGCGAACACGTAGAACATGATGATGCGGATCGGAATCGAGTTGATGGCGCGCGGCAGCGATTTCTCCGGATCCTTGGTTTCCGCGGCGGTGGTGCCCACCAGCTCAATGCCGACGAAGGCGAATACCGCAATCTGGAAGCCGGCGAAGAAGCCGCTGATGCCTTTCGGGAACATGCCGCCGTCATTCCACAAATGGGTGAATGAGGCCACGGTGCCGGTCGGCGATTGGAACTGCATGGCGATCATCACCAGCCCGGCGACGATCAGCCCGACGATGGCGACGATTTTGATCATCGCAAACCAGAACTCCATTTCACCGAACATTTTCACCGTCGCCAGGTTAAGGCCGAGCAGCAACAGCACGCACAGCAGCGAAGCGATCCACTGCGACAGTTCGGGGAACCAGAACTGGGCGTAGGCGGTGATCGCCACGACGTCGGCGATGCCGGTGACCACCCAGCAGAACCAGTAGGTCCAGCCGGTGAAGAAACCGGCCCACGGGCCGAGCAGGTCCGCGGCGAAATCGCTGAACGATTTGTATTCCAGGTTGGACAGCAGCAGCTCGCCCATGGCGCGCATCACGAAGAACAGCATAAAGCCGATGATCATGTACACGAAGATGATCGAAGGGCCGGCCAGACTGATGGTTTTACCGGAGCCCATAAACAGACCGGTGCCGATGGCGCCGCCGATGGCGATCAGTTGAATATGTCGGTTAGTGAGGTTTCGCCGTAGATGATCTTCTGAAGCGGGCGTCGCGTCAGTCGCTATTTTAGAGTGATCTACCATCTGATGATGTCCTGTTTTACCTGTCATTAGTGAAGTCGCGAGCTCTGAAGTGGCTCTTTTTTATACATTTATCCGGTTGGTCCGGCTTTAGTAAGGTAGTGCAATAACGCCACCTTTGTGCAACATGTTTACAACATTTATACGCGGGATAAAAGTCGATCAATCTTACACGGAGGAGGCAAATCGGACGTTCAGGGAGCGGAAGATTACTCTTCAAAACGTGGGATTAACAGACCTTATGCGGCTTATCTCGTTGATTAAACAAAGGGTTGTAAAATTCGCATGAGAAAAAGTAATGGGTGTAAGCGTTCGACAGCGGCGCCGGCGAGTAAGACAGTTTAGCACGTTGAGTTGTTCGATCAGTCGCTAGAGCCGTTGACTTTTAATCAATGGGTCACAGGTTCGAACTCTGTACGACCCGCCAACCAAATCAGCGTGTTACGCTCGGACTTTTCTCTGTTTGTTTCCTCATTGCGCCGTTTTAAGCGCGCATTCTGCAAAAAAATTCGCATTTTTCGACTGATGTTCAGAAAGGTGATCTGGCGCAAACTGCGATGTTGCACCGCAGTTTATACGGCAAGAGAGGCTGTGCGCTGGCGCAACGTCGGCGCATGGGCCGAACATTTGCCCAAGAATCTTTCAGGTCAAGGTACGGGGAATATATGCGCAGCCGACATCAAGATCAGCGCCCAGGCGGCAGCCGAGAGCGCGGCGGTGGCATAGACGCGCCCCAGCGGCAGTTTCAGCATGCCGGCCATCAGCGGTACGGTATAGCGCATCACCGCCAGAAAACGCGAGGCGAACAGCAGCGGCAGCCCTCTCTTTTGCAAGGCGCGCTGGGCTTTGCGCAGCGGCGCGTGAAAGCGTGCCGGCAGCCGGCGGCCAAGATCGCGGCGGCATAGCAGCGCGCCGCAGTGGAACGACAAGATCGATCCCAGCGCGGCGCCGAGGGCGATGGCCGCCCAAACGGCGCCGAGGGGCAGCGCGTGCTTGCCCGCAACGATGCCCATCAGCAGCGTGACCGAAGCGGGCGGCAGGATGGAGGAAACGAAGATCACGGATTTACCCAGCGCAAACAGGAAAATCAGCAGCAGCAACATCTCCGGCTCCGGACTGTATTTGGCGATAATGTGCGTCAATTCATCCATTTAACACCTGCGGGCGAGGGGGCTGAGTGCCAGTGTCCCATCCGCAGGTTCAATAAGGGTTAAATAACGCGCCGCTATCCGGCAATCTCTGCGTCTTGCTTGCTCACCTCGGCGCGCCGGTTTCTGAGCGCCCACAACAGCGCGGCGCACAGCAGCGAGAAAGCGGCCAGCACCAGCGGCCCGGCATGCGGGCTGTGAAAACGCTGTTCCGCCTCGGTGCGGATCAGCGGGGCTAAAAAGCTGAACGCGGCGCCGAGCGTAGTGCAAAAGCCGATGCCGGCCGCCAGCGCCGGGCCGGTGAGCACCTGAGCGGGAAACGTCCAGAAAATCGGCTGTACCGCCAGGAAACTGACTGCGCAACAGCTCAGGGCGACGATAGCGAGCAAAGGGCCGGCATAGGAAGAGACCACCAACCCCAGCGCCGCCGCGATCATGCAGCCGACGGCGATCGGTAATCTTCTGGCGGTGTTTCTGTCGGCAAAGCGCGGCAGGAAATAGACGCCCAGCGCAGAGAACGCCCAAGGAATGGCGGCCACCAGCGAGGCCTTGAAGCCGAGATGGGTGCCCATCAGCGAGGCGACCTGCGACGGCAGGAAAAACATCAGGCCGTACACGCCAATTTGCAGGGTGCCGTAGATCAGCGCCAGATGCCAAACTTTGCCGCTTCTCATCGCCGCTTTGACGCTGCTGGTTTCGGTCTGCTGCTGTTCGGCGGCCAACTGTGCCACCAGCGCCGCACGCTCTTCCTCGGTCAGAAAGCGGGCCTGCTGCGGGCTATCGTCGAGATAGAAAAAGGCGAAGACGCCGAGGGCGACGGCCGGCAGCCCCTCCAGCACGAACATCCAGAACCAGCCGGGTTTGCCCAGCACGCCGTGCATCTCCAGCAAGGCTCCCGACAGCGGCGAGCCGAGCGTCAGGGCCGCCGGCACGCCAAGCACGAAAATGCCGATCACCGAGGCGCGCACCTTATTGGGAAAATAGATCGACGCGAGCAGCAGGATGCCGGGGTAAAAGCCGGCTTCGGCGATCCCCAGCAGAAAGCGCAAGACGATAAACTGCTGTTCGTTGGTCACCAGCCCGGTACAGGCCGACAGCGCCCCCCACAGCGCGGTGGTGGAGCTGAGCCAGCGTTTGGCGCCCCAGCGGTTCATCAGCAGGTTGGCCGGGATGCCGAACAGCGCATAGGCGGCAAAAAATATCCCGGCGCCCAGGGCAAAGGCGGATTGCGACAGCGCGATATCGATGGCCATCGCGTCCTTGGCAAAGCCGACGTTAACCCTGTCGATAAAGGCGACAAAGTACATGGCGAACATCAAGGGCACCAGTCTGCGCCAGGTTTTGCGGATGGCGGCGTTGAGCGCTGGAGCGGCATAGGTGGCGTGATTCACTGGCGATAACCTCTCTTCTGAGAATGACAAACGTCGGTCACAGGACCGTCCTGATGCCGTTGCCCGCAACACGGCGGTAACCACGGATTTTTTCGTGAGCCTTAAAGGTCTAAAGGACTAATGGTCAGGCCTTTAGGGGCGAAAAAAACGCCGCGTATCGAGTCGGCAGGTTGGTGCAGACATCACCACGGTGAATGGTATGTTGCTTTCTTGTTAATTAAAAGTTCACACAGGGCTATGGCGCGTTCAAGCGCTTTGATCGCGATCTGTGTGCGCTATC
This sequence comes from Serratia sp. LACPHL-BACT-2024-00286, assembly GCF_043109535.1. NCBI lineage: Bacteria > Pseudomonadati > Pseudomonadota > Gammaproteobacteria > Enterobacterales > Yersiniaceae > Serratia > Serratia sp. LACPHL-BACT-2024-00286. The sequence goes on along the minus strand of NZ_JBICNA010000005.1, from coordinate 142,999 downwards.
ACCGAATTGGCAACCCGGTTGTAGACCCGGAGAAAGGCGCTTTCATCTCGTGAGGGGGGGATATAAGGTGAAACGCGGCAAAACAAAATACAGGAGCGCTACATGCTGAAGGTCATCGCTGAAGATTTTATCCACCCGGAACACATTGCAACCGTTATGCCATGGTATCGCGAGCTGGTGGAGAAAACCCGGCAGGAACCTTTGTGCATCAGTTATGAGCTGTGTATCGACCAGCAGGATCCCGGGCATTTTATTTTTATCGAAAGCTGGCCGGATCGCGCCGCCCTGGATGCGCATTGCCAGACCGAGCATTTCACCCGGCTGGTGCCGCAGATCAACCAGCATCAGCGCAAGCCTTGCACCTTCCTGTTTATGCAGGTATTTCCTGAAACAGGTGATAAATAGGCGAAAAAATCCCCGCAGGGGCGGGGTCAATGGCTTCTCACTACTATCTTGTTGTGATTAAAAAATAGGCTGATAATGATTTTCATTCTCTAAGAATGCTCTTAAATAAATCAGCCTGGTGAATGATTCACCGCCGGCTTTTCGCTGACTGTTTTAATGGCGCGCAACATACGGCGGCGTATCAGCCCGCTGACCAGGCGAATCGCATACCAATAGGGGGTAAACCGCCGCCGGCTGGCGTCGTCGGGGCAGAAGATGCGCGTTTCCGTCACCAGGCGGCAGCGGCCGTCCGGCAGAGGGCTCACGACATAACCCAGCGCCAGTTTGGCGACGCCGGGCTGAACGAAGGCCAGAAAGCCCGCCCCGTCAGCGACCTGCTCCAGACCGTATTCAGCCTGCCAAAAGCGGCCGATCAGGCCATAGACCAACGCGCTGTCATCCTGCTCAAGCAGGCAAAAGTTATGCAGGCCAAACGGCGGCGGGCTGGGTTTATTGCGGGGCATCAGCCGCGCGGGCAATTCGCGCAGCGCTATCATGCTGCGGAAAAAACGGTCGTGCTTGGGATCGTAAGCGGCCACGGCCGCCAGGATCCGCGCCTGTGGCGCGGCGATGGCGATCGCATGCCGCTCCGAGAACTGGTATTGCCCAAGGTATTTATTCAGCAGCGTCATGCTTTGCATTCTCCCGCCATTCGCTTTGCAGCAGAGCGAAACCGAATTCGTCGCCCCACGCGCCTTTGAAAAACACGTTTTGCCGCCAATGGGCCTCGCGCCGAAAACCCAGTTTGCCGAACAGCGTGGCGGCGGCAAGATTACGCGCGTCCACCACCGCAGTAATACGGTGCTTCGCCAGCGGCCCGAACAGCAGGGCGATGACGGCGTTCAGCGCCTCGCGCGCCAGCCCTTGACGCTGGTGGCTGGGCGCGAAGGTCACGCCCAGTTCAGCCTGGCGCCCCTCATCGAAGAAATGCACCGCGATATCGCCGAGCAACGCGCCGTCCTCGCGGCGTTCGACCGCCAGTTGAAACCAGCTGTCGTCACGGTTGAATTCGAGCCGCCGTTGCTGTGCGAAAAAGGCCTGCGCATCGGCGGCGCTGTAGTCGCTCCAGCTTTGATAGCGCGCCACGTCCGGGTGGCTGCGGTAGGCGGTAAAGTCGGGCAGATCGTCGGCGGTGAACGGGCGCAGGCGAAGTCTGGGGGTCAGCAGAGGCAAATGGCGCATTGTTTTTCCTTATCAGCGCATTAGGGCTACCGCAGTGTAACCCGGCGCCGAGAGATGGGCTGCGTAAAATGAGCGGTGGCGGAAAAGCGGGAAATGCCGGTTCAGGCGAACCGGCGGGAGAATTATCGGCGGGCGGCAGCCTGGCGCAGGCGCTCGACCGGGCCTTGTTGAAAAGCGAATGAGGGGGCTTCTTGCCGTGCCAGCCCCTGGCGCACGATGGCCTTCACCGTTTGGCTGGCGGCAAGATCTTTTGCGGCGATCTGTTCGGCGATGCGCAGCGCCTCATCCCGGGCCGCCCCCTCGCTGATACGGGAAATGGCGCCGTGCGACAGCGCCTCCCGTGCGCCGACGGTTCTGCCGGTTAGCAGCCAGTCGAGTGCGACATAGGGGGAAATGCGCGTCGGCAAGCGCGCGCATCCACCTTGTGCGGCGACTAACCCGAGCCCGGTTTCGGGGAAACTGAAGCGCGCGTTCTGGCCGGCGACGATCAGATCGCACGCCAGCGCCAGCTCAAAGCCGCCTCCGTACGCGATGCCGTCAACGGCGGCGATGATCACCTTGGCGATCTGCGCATGGATCAGCCCGCCAAACCCCTCCGGCGTGACGATGGGCAGTTCGCCCTGACGGAAGGCGTCGACATCCATGCCGGCGGAAAATACCGCCGGTTGACCGGCCAGAACGATCGCGCGCACCGAGTCATCGTTATCCGCCTGCCGCAGGTAAATGCGGATCAGCTCGGCCATCTGCAGGTTGATGGCGTTCTTTTTTTCCGGCCGATTGAGGGTGATGACCGCAACCTGCTCGCCATGGCGCTCATAAAGCACCGGAAGGGCTTTACTCATTGCCGGTCTCTCCCCGGAAAAACAGCAGTGTCAGCAGCAGGGCGATGGCGCCGAGCGGCAGCGAAAACAGCGGCAGGTAATAGGCCGGCAGCGCGTAGAGCGTCAGGCCGCCCAGCATGCCGCCCGCCGCGATGCCGGCGTACAGCACCGAGCTGTTGAGCGACACGGTCAGCGCGCCAAAGCGTTTCGACAGCGACAACAGGTGATGCTGGATCGGCACCAGGTACATCCAGCCGGTGATGCCCCAGACCAGGAAGATGGCCAGCACCCACCAGGGGGAAGTGACATAAAAGGCCAGCAGAAACAGGGACAGCGTCTGGATCGCCACGGAAAACAGCAGCACGAACTTGCTGCCGAGGGCATCGGTTAACGCGCCGGAGGCAAAGTTGCCGATCACCGCGCCAATGCCGAACACCAGCAGCGCGAGGGGCAGGATCGCCTGCGGGCCGAACTGGGTGTTTTTCAGCAATACGCTGACGTAGCTATAGACGATGTGTTCCGAGCAAACGGCGAAAAAGGTGATCAGCAGCGTGGTCAGCACCGCCTTTTGCCGCAGCGGGGCGAGCCGCTCTTTCAGCGAATGCTTGCCCGGCGGCGCGATGGCGCGCAGCGCCAACGACAGGCCCAGCAGCGCAATCGCCCCCAGCAGGGCGATGAACAGGAAGATTTCACGCCAGCCGATCAGTTTGGCGAGAAAGGTACCGAACGGAATGCCGAGCGCAATAGCCAACGTCATGCCGCCATAGACGATGGAAATGGCCAGGCCGCGGCGTTTTTCCGCCACCAGCCCCACCGCGGCGGCGGCGGCCTGCGGCGTGTAACAGGCTGCTCCCAATGCGGCCAGCACTCTGCCGAGCGAGATCTGCAGGTAGCTGGTGGCCCAGGCGCAGGCCAGGTTGCCGGCGATGAACAGCACCAGCGCCAGCTGCAGGATATGCTTGCGGTTGACGTTGCCCAGCAGCCAGGCGGTCAGCGGCGCGAACAGCATATAAGCCAGTGCGAATACCGATATCAACTGCCCCGCTTGCGCGGGGCTGACGGCAAAGGTGTCGGAAATGTCGCTGAGCACGCCGGCGACGATAAAGGCGTCGGTGCCGATGGCGAACGTGCCGGTCGCCATCAGACAGAGCGTGACCAGATGGCCGTTATAATCCGCTAACGTCATCCCGCCCTCCGCAGATCGTTCGCCGCCCAGACCCGCCCCAGCGCGGCCAGGAACGTCTCCACGTCGGCATGGGAGTGCGCCGAGGTCGGCGTCACCCGCAGCCGCTCGCTGCCTGCGGGCACCGTCGGCGCATTGACCGGTTGCACGTAAATATCATGCTCATCGAGCAGCACTTTGCTGATGTGTTTGTTGCGGTGCGGATCGCCGACCCGCAGCGGCAGGATATGGCTGTCGGCCGACACCAGCGGGATGCCGGCGGCGCGCAGGCCGGTTTTCAGGTGATCGACGATCGCCAGCAGGTGCTTGCGCTGGGTGTCATGCTCGAGGTTGTATTTAAAACTGGCCAGCGCGGCGGCCACCACCGGCGCCGGCGACGAGGTGCTGAAGACGAATGCCGGAGCCCAGCTGCGCACCGCCTCCACCACCGAGCGGGGCGCGGCGATATAACCGCCCGCCGCACCGTAAGATTTGCCGAACCCACCCTGAATAATGGTGATTTTATCCAGCAGGCCCAGCTGTTCGGCGTAGCCCAGCCCCCGTTCGCCATAGACGCCGGCGGAGTGGATCTCGTCGAGATAGGTCAGCGCCTGATATTGCTCCGCCAGCGCCACGATCTGCGCCAGCGGGGCGAAGTCACCGTCCATGGAATACAGCGACTCGAAGGCGATCAGCTTTGGCCGCGCCGGATCGGCGGCCTGCAGCAGTTCGGCAAGGTGTGCCACGTCGTTGTGGCGGAAGATCTTTTTCTCCGCTTTGCTGTAGCGGATACCGTAAATCATCGAGGCGTGATTCAGCTCGTCGGAGAACACGATCAGATCGGGAATGGCGTCGCACAGGGTGGACAAGGTGGCGTCGTTGGCGCCGAAACCGGTGGTGAACAGCAGCGCCGACTCTTTGCCGTAGGCGCTGGCCAACAGCGTTTCCAGCTCACTGTGGTAGACCGAGGTGCCGGAAATGCTGCGGGCGCCGCAGGTGCCCAGCCCGACCCGGTTAACCGCTTCGGTGGTGGCCAGCAGCACTTTGGGGTGGTGGCTCATCGCCAGATAGTCGTTCGAGCACCAGACGTTGAGGCGGCGCTCACCGAGGTGCCCGTGGCTGGTGGCCCAGGGTTTGTCCTGCACGCCGCGTTCAAGGTTGAGGAACTCGCGAAAACGCCCCTGTTTTTTGGTTTCCGCCAGCTTTTCTTCAAGAATGTTCAGTACGCTCATCGTATGTTCCTTGTGTTAAACGGCTTTAAGGTTTAATGACAGCCCCTGACCGACGCCGACGCACATCGTCACCAATGCGTTGCCGGCCTGCCGATCGCGTAGTTCCAGCGCCGCCGACAGCACCAGGCGCGCGCCGGACATCCCCAGCGGGTGACCGAGCGCGATGGCGCCGCCGTTCGGGTTGACCCGCGCGTCGTTGGCGTCGATGCGCCAGTGTTTCAGCGCCGCCAGAACCTGTGAGGCGAAGGCTTCGTTAATCTCGATGATGTCGAAGTCGTTCAAGGTGAACCCACCGCGCTGCAGCAAGCGCTCGGTGGAGGCGATCGGCCCCAGCCCCATCAGCGCCGGTTCAACGCCGGCGGCCGCGCTGTCGCCGATCTCCGCCAGCGGTTGCCACCCTTGGCGTTTCACGTAGCGCCCGGAAGCCAGCAGCAGCGCGGCGGCGCCGTCGTTGATGCCGGAAGCGTTGCCCGCCGTGACCGAACCGCCGGCGGAGAACGCCGGTTTCAGCGCCTGCAGCTGCTGCAGCGTGCTGAGGCGCGGGAACTCATCCTGCGCGAATGTACGCGTGGTCTTGCGATCCGCCGGCACGTCCACGGGCGTGATTTCCCGCGCCAGCCGGCCGCTGTCGATCGCCCGGCGGGCCTTTTGCTGCGAGGCCAGCGCGAACAGATCCTGCTCCTCGCGCGAGATGTGCTGCCGTTGAGCCACGTTTTCCGCCGTGATGCCGAGCGGATCGCTGCCGTAGCGCTCCGCCAGCCGCGGGTTAACAAAGCGCCATCCCAGCGTGGTGTCATACAGCTTCACCCCCTTATCGAACGGCGTGTCGCCCTTGCTCAGCACATAGGGCGCGCGGCTCATGCTTTCCACGCCGCCGGCCAGAATCAGTTCGCTAAGGCCGCTGCGGATTTTCGCCGCGGCGTAGATCACCGCATCCAACCCAGAGGCGCAAAGGCGGTTGAGGGTGATGGCCGGCACCGACGGATCCAGCCCGGAAAGCAGCGCCGCCATGCGGGCGACGTTGCGGTTGTCCTCGCCGGCCTGGTTGGCGCAGCCCAGCACCACTTCGTCCAGCTTCGCTTCCGCCGCCGTATGGCGCTGCAGCAGACTGCGAATGATCGTTGCCGCCATGTCGTCGGGGCGGGTATGCGCCAGGCTGCCGCCATAGGCGCCAATCGCCGTGCGCGTGCCGTCGATCAGATAAACGCCGTCATCGTTAATGCTCATCATGGATCCTTAAGGCGTGGTCATCAGCGCCGGTTGCGCGGCGTGCAGAAGGGTGTAATGCGGCGCATAGCGTGCCGCGTGCAGCAGCTGCGCCATGTTGCTCAGCGTCGTCCTGACGTTTTTCTCCCCCAGGCTATCGAGCCAGCCGAAAATGCCGTCGGCGTAGTTAACGCCGGCGACGGCGGCGACATCGATGTCTTCCCGGCTGCAGACGCCGCTTTCCACCATGATCACCGACTCGTTGATCAGGCTGCTGAGGACGCGGGCGACGATCAGCGCCGGGGAGTCCTTGATAAATTCAACCTGCGGGATTGCCGTGTGCAGCAGGCGTAAAAACAGCGCCTTATTGGCCGCAGAGGCGTGGCGGTTGTGCGCTGCCACCAGATACGCCGTGTCGGCGTAATTCAGGGCGACATCGACCACAAAGGCATCCGCCGCCGTCTGCTCCGCCAACTGGCTCGCCGTGCGGCCATCGGTGACGCTGACGGTGAAAGCCTCATTGATCTGGACGGCCGGCCCCAGGCCCGGTAAGGCCGGCCGTTGCTCCACGCGCAGCCGTGGCCACTGAAGCGCGGCCCGCTGTTGCAACAGGGTAAAAAAAGGGTGTTCGCCGTAAACGCGCAGCGTCTCGACGTCTGCATCGGTGGCGGCCGTTACCGGTAAGGCGTTTTCTTCGGCGGCAAAATAGGAGCGGCCGTTCTTTTTCCCCAACAGACCGGCATCGACCAGCGAACGCTGCAGATGGCCGGGGGTATAGCGCGGATCGTATTGCATGTCCTGCCAGATTTGCCGGCTGACCTGATAGTTGATGTCCTGGCCGATAAAATCGGTCAGCTCGAGCGGCCCCATGCGAAAGTGCCCGCCGGCCTTGAGGGCGCGGTCGATCTGCGGCGCGCGCGCCACGTGTTCTTCCAACAGGCGGAACCCTTCCAGGTAGTAGGGGCGGGCCATGCGGTTGACGATAAACCCCGGCGTGGCCTGGCAGACGACATCGCGTTTCCCCAACGCGGCCACCAGCTGACGGCAACGTTCGGTGGTGGCGCGTGCGGTAAAGTAGGCCGGGATGATTTCAATCAGTTTCATCAGCGGCGCGGGATTGAAAAAGTGCAAACCGATAAACCGCTCGCTGTGCGTCACCGCGGTTGCCAGCTTGTTAAGCGACAGTGAGGAGGTATTGGTGGCGATCAGCGTGTCGGGCTTGACCGCCGCGGCGATGGCCGCCAGCACCTCAAGTTTGGTTTGCTCTTGCTCGGCGATGGTTTCTATCACCAGCTCGCTGTCGGCAATGGTCTCAAACGCCGAGGTGAACACCAGATTGGCCAGCACCGCGCCTTTATCCTGCAGCGCGATCTTGCCCTGTTCGACTTTCTTGTTCAGGTCTTGCACGATATATTCGCGAGCCTGATTGAGGGTATTGCCGTTGCGATTATAAAGCACCGTGCGAATGCCTTTTTGCGCGAAAAGATAAGCGATGCCTCTGCCCATCGTTCCCGCGCCGATAATCGCAGCCGATTGAATTGCCGCATTACTTTCTGCCATAGAAAATCCCCGTCACTGTATGCCATGCGAAATTCGCAAATGCTTATTATCTCTTTGGATTTACGGCGGCACCGGGTGCCTGTCTGGAAAGTAATTGGCGGTGCCCTGGCTGTCTAACGGTAGAAATGACAGGTTTACGCGCCGAGGATATTATGCTATTCGCGTAGTTTTCCTGTGCGGCGCAATAAAAAGGCTTATTTTAAGGGGAATAGCTGTTTTCGTTATAGCGTTGGTATTTTTTATTATATGAAACGGCTACTGACGCCGGACGGCGATATTCTATAGTGAGTCTGACCTATCGATAAATCGGCATCGCTATCTGGAGAACCTGCGTTATGGATACCCGCACTCAACGGCTCATGGCGGAGGTGATTGGCAGCCTGGCCGATCGCGAACGTTTTCTGACGCAGCTGGGGCCCTGCGCTGAGGCGTTGGGGTTTGATTATTTCTCCTACATCGTGTTTTCCTGTTATCCGGCCAGCCGCCCCAAGATGCTGATCGAAGGGAATTTTTCAGCGAACTATCTCGAAGATTATCGGCGGCAGCGGGTGTATTTGCAGGATCCGGTTATTGAGCGCGCTCACCATTCCACGCTGCAGTTTCAGTGGGACGAAAGCTTTTATCACGAGCGGCCGCTGCTTTGGCGGCATATGGCGCAGTTCGGCCTGTGCGCCGGTTGGTCGCAGTCGGTCAAGGATTGCTATGGCCGGCTGGGGATCCTGACGTTTGCCGGCAAAGCGCTACCCGAGCAAACGCCGCAAGCGCGCGCAGTAAATGAAACCTTCTTCCTTTGGCTGGCGCAAACCGCCCATAAAACGCTGCGTGAAGCCTTGATCTCGGTGAACGACGACGCGATAAAAGATGTGCTGACGCTGCGCGAAAAAGACATCCTACGCTGGTGCAGCGAAGGGAAAACGGCGGAAGAGATCGCGCTGTTGATGGGGGTGAGCGAGCGCACGGTCAATTTCCATATCGGCAACTCGATTAAAAAACTTTCTGTCGCTAATAAAACCGCCGCCACCGCCAAAGCGGTTTATTTGCAGCTGATTTAATCTTGAGTAATAAATAATTAAGTCCCTATCCGTTATCGGCGTGATGTTTATATTTTGTTAAATTAAGAGCTGTCCTTATTCAGTATTTACCCCCCGATCACAAAAGCGTGATAAAGCGATTCACCGCCGCCGTGCGCGGCAGTATTCTGTAGGCACCCGGTTTACATAGAAAGGACGTGATATGTACAAGACTATTTTAGTGCCGATCGATATTGAAGAGGATCTGTTGACTGAGCATGCGCTGAAGCATGTGGAATATTTGGCGAAGCTGTCCGGCGCTAAAGTGCATTTCTTCCATGCGCTACCGGATGCCTCGGCTTTTGTTACTGCCTATTCGTTCGGTCTCAAGGAGTTTGAGAATCAGGCGGAAGTGAAGGCGGTGGATAAACTGAAGAAAATCATGTCGGAAATCGATCTGCCGTTGGATCGCCTCAATTACACCGTCAGCTTCGGCTCTGCACGCGATCAGGTGTTGGAACTGGCGGAAGAGATCGACGCCGATCTTATCATCATCGGTTCGCGTCGCCCGAGCGTGAAAACCTATCTGCTGGGGTCTAACGCCGCCGCTATCGTTCGCCATGCCAATATTTCGGTAATGGTGGTCAGATAATCCGTCTTAAGCCCACCGTTTTCGGGCGCGTTCTGCGGTTGCCGGCCGGCAGCAGAGCGTGCCTTGCGCTTTATTGCCATCTCAGCCTGAGCTGCTACGATTTTAGCTGACGTTTTTATGCCAACCGGGCCACCGGCCTTGCGCATATTCTTCATCTCAGCCAGAAGAGGGGCAGCTATGCCATTAGAAGTCGATGGGATTATCAGAGGCGATCGGGGCAGTGAACCGAGCCGTTGGCAACATGCGTCAACCAAACCGCTTATTACGCTGACCTGGCATCACACCATTCCCTGGAACTGTTTGCGTAATGTCTGGAATGGTCTGGTGGCGGGGCAGCATTGGGACGCGCTGGACGAGTTTATGAACCTGATCGGTGTGCCAAACCGCGCCGAAGTGCTCAAACAGATCAAGAATAAAAACCTGCAGGATCGCGATGGATTACACACTCTGGTGACCTGGCAAGGATGGAATATCGTCGAGGGGCCAGGTAATGAGTATCGCGCGCAGGGGGACGATCCCGGTGAAAACTTCGACGGTTGGTCGGGTAAGGGGATGAGCACTAATCAGCAGGCGACGCTGCAGCAGGTCAACGTGTTGTATCAGGTGATGGCGCCGTTGGGAAGCCGGGCGCTGGATGCCGCCAGACAGGCGCCGCCCATTACCGCTGAGGAAGCGGGCGTCTTGCAACGGACGATTAAACAGACCCGCCCAACGTTGCGAGGAAAGGAACCGATCCGGTGGCAAGAAGATATGTGGCATCAGGTGCAGCCGGGTAAAGAGGCGAAACACTTTGCCCGCTGGGACACCAAACCGGTGTGGCGCAAGCGCCTGCACAGCGATCTGGCTCAGGCAGGATAAGCCTTTCCCCGCGCCGGGTTGCCGGCGCGGGGCATTAACCCGGCGCTAATCGCACAGCGCCACGATTTCGTCGTACAACGTCCTGGGGATTTCCACGCCGTATTGCTCGCTCTGGCGCCGCTGCCGATAACGGCGTTCGCCGGGGATGCGTGCGCCTTGCGCCTGCATATCGGCAAACATCGCCTCTGCTCCGGCGAAATATTTCGCCTTATCCGCACCGAGAAAACGCTCGGGATCCAACGCGATGATCAGCTCACCGCCGTAAGGCGACGAACCGGTGCCGTCGTCATAGGCCAGCGATTCCTTGCTGGTCATATCGCCGATCAGCGGCCCGGCCAACAATTCAACCTTCGCCGCCAGCGCCGAGCCCTTATGCCCGCCGAAGGTCAGCATTGCACCCTCCAGCACGCTGGCGGCATCGGTGGACGGATTGCCCGCCTTATCAATGCCCCAGCCTTCAGGCAGCGGGGTGCCGGCGCGGCGATGCAGTTCGATTTCGCCGCGCGCCGCCGCGCTGGTGGCCATGTCGAACAAAAACGGCGGCCGATCCGCACGCGGCCAGCCGAAAGCGATGGGGTTGGTGCCGAACAGCGGTCGCGAACCGCCGGCCGGCGTCACCCACGCGTGGCTGGGCGTGCAGGCCAAGGCCACCAACCCCTGTTCGGTCAGCGGTTCGATGTCGGCCCACAGCGCGGAGAAATGCACGCAGCGGTTGATCGCCAGCGCGGCGATGCCATTGGCGCGCACCTTCTCGATAAAGACCGGCAGAGCGGTGCGGTAGGCCAGCAGGGAAAACGCGCCGCCGGCGTCGGCGCGCAAGATGGCCGGCGCCTGGTCGAACAACCTGGGCATCGCATCGGCAGAGACCTTGCCTGCCCGCAGCGATCGCACGCAGCCCAACAGCCGGTATAGCCCGTGAGAAGCGCAGCCGTCGCGTTCGCCCTGGGTGACATTTTGCGCCACCGCCTCGGCATGCGCCTGATTGAAACCGTTGCTGCGCAGCGTACGCAACGCCAGTTGATAAGCCTGTTCCAGCGACAGCACGTGCATGGATGTCATTTCGATGTCCTCCCCGAGTTCATTCTTCTTCATCGCCGATAAAATTGGCCTGGGGTAAACAGGTATAGGCGCCCCAGTAGTAAATCGCCAGCGCAATCACCGCCATGGTGAGAGTGTCCCACGGGTGGGCAATAGCGCCGATGCCGCCGAAGCTGCTGAGATAGGAAAGCCCGATCACCAGCGCATAGAAGACGATCAGCCACAGCGAGGACCAAATTTGCTGCCGGAGGCTAACGGCATGGGTCGGCACCTGATTCTTGAACAGGATGTAGATGAAGAACATCAGGATCTGCAAGCCGAGAAGCCAGGAGACGGTGTCCCAGCCGGACCAGAAGACGATCAGCGCCGAAATGATAAACGACAGCGGGCCGAGCACGCAGAAACCGCGCACCCGGAACGGACGCGGCATATCGGGCGCATTGCGCCGCAGCCCGGCGGCGGTGACCGGGGCGATGGCGTAGCTCAGCACCAGGGCGGCGGACACCACGCCGATCAGCTTTTCCCACGACGGGAACGGCAGCGTCCAGAATACCGAGAGAGCGAAGGTCAACCACAGCGCCGGGCGGGGGATGCCGGAGTCGCCATCCACCCGGGTGAACAGTTTGAAGAAGGTGCCGGCGCGCGCCCAACCGTAGATCACGCGAGGCGTGGCGTTCATATAGATGTTGCCGGTGCCGCTCGGCGAAACGATCGCGTCGCTGACCACCAGAAACGCCAGCCATCCCATGCCGAGCGTGATGGCGATGTCGCGGAACGGCAGGGAGAACTGTTGGCTGATGCCGGCCCAGCCGCCGCTCAGCATCTCGCTGGGGATACTGCCGAGAAACGCTATCTGCAGCAGCACATAGATGATGGTGGACAGCACCACCGACAGGATCAGCGCGATGGGAATGGTGCGCTGCGGCCGTTGCACCTCGCTGGCGACCGAAATGATCGGCGTCAGGCCGAGGTAGGCAAAGATGATGCCGCCGGCGGAAATGGCGGCCTCAACGCCGGCGGAACCGAAGGGGGCAAAGCCCTGGCTGTGCAGGTTTTCCGGTTTGAAAAAGCTGAACAACACCACGATCACCAGCAGCGGCACCAGAAACTTCAGCACGCTAATCAGGTTATTGGATTTGGCGAAGGTTTTGACGCTGTAATAGTTGAGCGCGAAGAAAAAGCACAGCAGCGCCAACTGCACCAGCCAGCCGACCGGGGTCGGGTCGCCGGAACCCGGCTGGCTGAGGAACGGGAACCAGGCGGCGGCGTACTGCCGGGCGGCGACGACTTCGATGGCGATCAGGCTGGAGAAGGCGATCAGCGTGATAAATCCCAGCAGATAACCCATCAGTTCGCCGTGTGAGAATACCGGATAGCGAATGATGCCGCCGGCGCGCGGCAGGGCGGCGCCCAGCTCGCAGTAGACGATGCCGAGCAGCAGCACCGCCAGGCCGCCGATCAGCCAGGAATAGATGCCGGCCGGGCCGGCGATGGAGGAGACATGGCTGGCGGCGAACAGCCAACCGGAGCCGAAGATGGCGCCCAGACCGATGAACGTCAGATCGGTGAGCGTAAGCTGCTTCTTGAATTTGCCTTGGGTTGTCATGGTATTACCCTTTTGTTATTGAGTGGCAGGCAGATGCGGCCGGGCTAATTTTGGGCAGGTGAAACCAGGGGATCTCGGGTGTAAACGCCGTTCACCAGCCGTAGCAGGTTGAGCGGGTTGGCGTCCTGCAGCGCCGGCGGCAACAGCGCTGCGGGGGTGTTTTGCAAACAGACCGGCCGCAGGAAACGCTCGATGGCCAGCGTGCCTACCGAGGTGCCGCGCGCGTCGCTGGTGGCCGGATAAGGGCCGCCGTGCACCATGGCGTCGCACACCTCCACCCCGGTCGGATACCCGTTGAACAGCACCCGACCGGCTTTGCGCGCCAACAGGGTTGTCAGCCCGGCGGCCATCGCGAGATCGTCGTCGTCCGCCAGCAGCGTGGCGGTCAACTGGCCTTGCAATGCCGCCAGCGCCGCATGCAGCTGCGCTTCGTCATCCATCGCCACCAGGATGCTGACCGGACCGAAGACCTCTTGTTGCAGCAGAGGGTCGGCCTGCAGCAGCAGCGCCCCCTCCGCCTGATAAAGCTGCGCCGCCGCGCGAAGAGCGGGCGTTTCGCTGCGGCCTGCCAGACGCCGCATACCCGGGTGGGCATCGAGGGCCGCCAGCCCGTGACGGTAGTGCTCCAGCGTGCCGGCATTCAGCATCGGCTGCGGCTCGGCGGCGTTGACCAGGGCGCTCATCGTTTCGGTCAGCCGATCGAAGGCGGCGCCGCGCAGCGCGACGATCACGCCGGGCTTGGTGCAGAACTGACCGCAGCCGAGCGTGAAGGAAGAGACCAGTTCCTGCGCGATGCGCTGCTCGCGCCGCGCCAGCGCCTTGGGCAGGATCACTACCGGGTTGATGCTCGACATTTCGGCGAAGACCGGGATAGGTTGAGGGCGTTGCGTCGCCAGATCGAAGAGCGCCCGGCCACCTTGCAGCGAGCCGGTGAATCCCACCGCCTGAATCGCCGGATGTTGGACCAAATCGGCCCCCACGCGGTTGCCGAAGATCATGTTGAAGACGCCGGCGGGCATCCCGGTGCGTTCGCGTGCGCGCTCGATCGCCTGAGCGGTCAGCTCCGCGGTGATCATATGGCCGCTGTGCGCCTTGAACACGATCGGGCAGCCGGCGGCGAGCGCGGCGGCGGTGTCGCCGCCCGCGGTGGAAAACGCCAGCGGGAAGTTGCTGGCGCCGAAGACCGCCACCGGGCCGAGCGCCGTGCGGTATTGACGCAGATCGGGGCGCGGCAGGGGGGAACGCTGCGGCAGCGCGCAGTCGATGCGCACGCCCTCGACGTCGCCGCGCCGCAGCAGCGTGGCGAACAGCCGCATCTGGCCGCTGGTTCTGGCGCGTTCGCCGCTCAACCGCGCCTGGGGCAAGGCCGTTTCCTGCATGGCGAAGGCGAAGAAAACATCATCCAACGCGTCTATCTCCTCGGCGATGGCGTCGAGAAAGTTAGCGCGTAGTTCCGCGCTGAGCTGCGAATAGGGCGCAAAAGCCGCGGCGGCGGCTTCGGCGGCGGCGGCGGTTTCTGCCGCCGTGGCCTGGTGGAAGCGGTAGCCGGTCGGCTGACCGTCGTCGGCGCGCAGGCTGAGCAGCGCCGCTTCCCCTTCGGCGCGGCGCTGGCCGCCGATAAATTGTTGGCCGCTGATGGCGGCATAGCGAGCGTTGGGCATCGGTTCCCCCGGTAGAGAAAGCATGACGCCCGGCATGGCCGGGCGGTGAAGGCGTTACAGGCCGACGTTCGGCAGCGCCGGGCGAGTGGCCAGCGCTTTATCGATCATGGCGTTGATCTCGCTGAGCGTTTCCCCCTGCAGCGCCAGGCGCGGCGGACGAGTGACGGCGCTGCCGCGGCCGACTCGCTGCTCGCAAAGCTTGATGCACTGCACCAGGTCAGGGCGGGCATCGAGGTGCAGCAGCGGCATGAACCAGCGGTACAGCGCCAATGCTTCCTCATAGCGTTTTTCCTTCGCCAGCCGGAACAGGGTTTCCCCTTCGCGCGGGAAGGCATTGGACATGCCGGAGATCCAACCTTGCGCGCCGACGGCGATGCTTTCCAGCACCACATCGTCCAACCCGGCGAACAGCACGAAGCGATCGCCGACTTCGTTGCGCAGATCGATAAAGCGGCGGGTGTCGCCCGACGAGTCTTTGAAGCACACGATGTTCTCGCAGTCGACCAGCGAGGTCAGGATGTCGGGCGTGACGTCATTTTTGTAAATGGGAGGGTTGTTGTAGACCATGATCGGCAGGTCGGTCGCGCCGGCGACGCTGCGGAAATGCGCGGCGGTTTCGTGCGGCTTGGCGGAGTAGACCAGCGCCGGCATCACCATAATCCCGTCGACGCCGGCCTTTTGCGCTTCACGCGTCATATTCTGCGCGAAGGCGGTGGTGAACTCGGCGATGCCGGCGATCACCGGCACTTTACCGTCGGCGGCGTCTCTCGCCACTTCGATCACCGCCAGCTTTTCCTGCACCGTCATTGAGGTATTTTCACCGACGGTGCCGCACACCACCAGGCCGGAGACGCCGTCGCGCACCAGGTTTTTGATCACCGTATGGGTGGCGTCGAGATCCAGAGAGAAATCGTTGCGGAACTGGGTCGTCACCGCCGGGAATACGCCGCTCCAGCTTATGGCTTTATGGCTCATCGTCTTTGTCCTGTCGTCCGTAAGTGTTAATGAAAAGTGAATCTTTGGTAAGGCTCACCGACAGATTGACCGGTATTGCGCAGGGAGGCTTGACGCTTTTCGCCGATTGCCGCGACGAAATTGGCACAATGCCGGCGGAACGCGGGCGTGAAAAATCTGGGCGCCGGCGCACCGTGAAAAGAGGGGGGTAACCAGATAAATCAGCGCGTTAAGCGGAAAGCGTCAGGCGGAAATCGCGCGGCGTGGAGCCGGTCATCGCTTTGAACTGACGGCTGAAGGCGCTGTGATCGGTGTAGCCGCACTGCAGCGCGATGTCGGTGATCGGCAGATCGCCGGCCAGCAGTTCCGTGGCCTTTTCCAGCCGCACTTTATGGATCATCTGGCGCGGGGTGAGGTGGAAGATACGTTTGCAGTAGCGTTCGATCTGCGCCACCGACAACCCGGTCAGTGCCGTCAGCTCCTCAAGCGCGATCGGCCGGGCATAGTGGCGGCGGATGTGTACGTCGATCGCCGCCAGCCGTTGGTAGGCCGGGTGATTGGCCCTGGCCTCCTGCAGATCGTGAGAAATACCCGCCATACCGATGATTTTTCCCTGCGCATCATACAGCGCCAGCTTTTGCGTCAGGCACCAGCCGGTTTCTCGGCCGTTGTACAGGTGCATTTCCAGCTGATCCTGGATCAGCACGCCGTGGCGCAATACCCGCAGATCCTGTTCGGTATAGCCGGATCCGAGCTGAGCGGGAAAAACGTCGGCGGAGGTCTTGCCCAGCAGCGGCGTGACGGTTTTGAAACCGCAGCGCCTGGCCAGCGTGAGGTTGGCCAGCAGGTAGCGGGCCTGGGCGTCTTTGATAAAGAACACCACGTTGGGGATCGCGTTCAGCAACGGCGCGATCAGCGCCAGCGTATTCAGCAGATCGCGCAGGTTGTTCGGGCGCTGCTGCGCCAGCCCGTCGCACAGGCGTGACAGATGTTCGACGGCAAAAACGTCCTCCTGCTCCGGCAGCCCCACGAGTGAAGGCGGCGAGAGAGAAACCGGAGGCTGATAGTCTGAAGTGGATCTCATAGCAGTCCCTTTTCGGTCGTTAGCCGGGAAAACAGGCGGGTCAGGTTGATGTCTTCGCATCAATATTAACTTTTCTGTAACGAATCAAGCGCTATTTCCGGCCACCTGCCAAATATGCGGATTGCCGCATACTTTTGCCGGACGGCGCGTGGCGGTTGCTTGAAAACTGCGGCGTTTCTCGTCATGCGGAGATTTAGCATGAAAGTAACGCCATGATAAATAAGTTATTGTTATGGCATTCGTTAATATCATGCCCGCAACGCGTCAGGCCTGACTTTTGTCACTATGCTGATTTCTTCATTCGCCGCGCCGAAACGCATCAAGCCGTTAAGCCCACATTCGTTCAGGCTAACGCTATTGGTAACATCTCATTAACTCAGGAGACGCCGATGGCACTTTCTGCGCATATCACCGCTTTGCGGGCGATCGATTCTCATACCGGCGGAGAGCCGACCCGCCTGATCGTGGAAGGTTTTCCCGATCTCGGCGCGGGCAGCATGGCGGAACGGCGGGCGCGCTTCGCGCAACATTATGATGATTGGCGCTGCGCGGTGATGCTCGAACCGCGCGGCAATGACGTGCTGGTGGGGGCGTTGCTGTGCCGACCCTGCTCGCCACAGGCCACCGCCGGGGTGATCTTCTTTAACAACAGCGGCTATCTGGGCATGTGCGGGCACGGCACTATCGGGCTGATCGCTTCGCTGGCGCACCTGGGGCGCATCCACGCCGGGCGTCACCTGATAGAGACCCCGGTCGGCCCGGTAAACGCCACGCTGCACGAGGACGGCAGCGTCACGGTAGAGAACGTGGCGGCTTATCGTTACCGCCGCCAGGTGCGGCTTGAGGTGGCGGGTTACGGGCCGGTGACGGGTGACATCGCCTGGGGCGGCAACTGGTTCTTCCTGATCGGCGAGTCGCCGTTGCCCATCGATAAACAAAATCTGGAGGCGTTGACCGCGTTCACCTGGGCGGTGCGGCAGACGTTGGAACTGGCGGGCATTCACGGTGAAGACGGCGGAGCGATAGACCATATCGAACTGTTCGGTGACGATCCGCAGGCCGACAGCCGCAGCTTCGTGCTGTGCCCCGGTAAAGCCTATGATCGTTCCCCGTGCGGCACCGGCACCAGCGCCAAACTGGCGTGTCTGGCGGCGGACGGCAAACTGCCGCCGGACACGCAGTGGCGGCAGGCCAGCGTGATCGGCAGCGAATTCCAGGCCTATTATCGTTGGAAAGGCGATCGCATCGCCCCCTTTATTCGCGGGCAGGCCTACGTGTGCGCCGATAGCCAGCTGCTGCTCGACGAACGCGATCCCTTCGTCTGGGGAATACGCTGATGGGCGCCGAGCGGGGAGCCGATGTCATCGTGGTCGGCGCCGGCATCATCGGCGCCGCCTGCGCCTGGCGGTTGGCGCGGGAAGGCTATCGCGTCTCGGTGGTGGACGATCGCCGCGCCGGCGCCACCGCCGCCGGCATGGGGCATCTGGTGTGCATGGACGATAATCCGGCCGAGCTGGCGTTGAGCGCTTATTCGCTGCGGTTATGGCGTGAAGTGACGGGGCGCATGCCGCAAGCGTGTGCCTGGCGCGGCTGCGGAACGCTATGGCTGGCGGATAAAGCGGATGAAATGGCCATCGCCGAGCAAAAGCGGGTGCGGCTGGCGGAGCAGGGTGTGGCCGCGGAATTGCTGACGGCGGAACAGATCGCCGCCATGGAGCCGATGCTGCGGCACGGCCTGGCCGGCGGACTGCGGGTGCCGGGCGACGGCATTCTGTATGCGCCGCTCGCGGCTCGCTGGCTGTTGGCCGACGGTGGTGCGGCAATCGACGTGGTGCACGGCGAAGCGGCAGCGCTGGAAGAGGGAGCCGTGCGGCTGGCGGACGGCAGGCGCCTGGCCGCGCCGGTGGTGCTCCTGGCCTGCGGCCTTGGGGCCAATGGCCTATTGCCGCAGACTTTGCTGTACGCCAAAAAGGGCCATCTGGCGATCACCGATCGCTACCCGCCGCGGGTGCGGCATCAACTGGTGGAGTTGGGGTATGGGGCCAGCGCGCATGCCAGCGACGGCACGTCGGTGGCATTCAATGTGCAGGCACGGCCCACCGGGCAATGGCTGATCGGTTCTTCTCGCCAGTTCGGCGCCGTCGATTCGGTGTTGGACATGCCGCTGTTGGCGGCGATGCTTGCGCGTGCGCAGCATTTCTTGCCCGCACTGGCGCAGATGAACATCATTCGCTGCTGGACCGGGCTGCGCGCCGCCTCCGCCGACGGGCTGCCGCTGTTGGGCGCGCATCCACGGCATTCCTGGCTGTGGCTGGCACTGGGGCACGAGGGATTGGGCGTCACGACCGCCCTCGGCAGCGCTGCGCTGATCGCTGCGCAGATCGGCCGGCAAACGCCGGAGATTGACGATTCCCCGTATTTGGCGGCGCGGGCGTTTGCCGCCGAGGAGCTGCCTGTATGAATGAAAGACAAAACACGATCACGTTGAGCATCGATGGCGAGCACCGCCGGGTGCCGGTTGGTCTCAGCGTTGCTGCGGCGCTCAGCCTGTGCGGCGACGATCGTTGTCGGTTGTCTGTTTCACATCAACCGCGCGCTCCCTTTTGCGGCATGGGCGTTTGTCAGGAATGCCGTGTGACCATTAACGGTCTGCGTCGCCTGGCGTGCCAAACGCTGTGCCAATCCGGCATGCGCATTGAGAGGAGCGATGATGAGTAACTTAGACTGTGAGGTGCTGATCGTCGGTGCCGGGCCGGCCGGCATGGCGGCGGCGCTGGCCGCGGCGGAAAGCGGTGGCCAGGTGCGAATGATTGATGATAATCCGCATCCCGGCGGGCAAATTTGGCGCGATGGGCCACAGGTGGTTTTGCCTGAAACGGCGAACCGCTATCGGCAGGCGGTGGCGACGAAGGAAAATATTGCGCTGCAGCCCGGTTGCAAGCTGGTGGCGCAGTGTGGCGCTAACCGATTGGCATATGAAGACGCCGATGGCTGCGGCGTGATTCGCTATCAAAAGCTGATTCTATGCAATGGCGCGCGTGAACTTCTGCTGCCGTTCCCCGGCTGGACGCTGCCGGGGGTGACTGGCGCCGGTGGTCTACAGGCGCAAATCAAGCAGGGGTTGGCTATCCGCGGCGAGCGAGTGGTGATAGCCGGCAGCGGGCCGCTGCTGTTGGCGGTGGCGAACAGCGTGAAACAGGCCGGAGGCGAGGTGGTACTGGTGGCTGAGCAGGCGCCGCTTTGGCGGTTGGCGGCGTTCGCCGGCGGCCTGTGGCGTTGGCCAGGCAAGCTGCGTCAGGCGTTTTCTCTGATGCCGCATCGTTACCGTGCCGGTAGCCGGGTGCAGGCGGCGTTGGGGCAAGAACGTTTAACCGCGGTGCGCGTCAATAACGGCGGGCGGGAAAGAACGATCGCCTGCGACAGGTTGGCCTGCGGTTTTGGTCTGGTGGCGAACATTGAGTTGGCGATGCTGCTGGGGTGTCGGATAGAACACGACGCCGTAGCGGTGGATCATTGGCAGCAAACCAGCCAGGTGCAAATTTTTGCTGCTGGGGAATGTACCGGCATCGGCGGCAGTGAATTGGCGCTCACCGAGGGCGCCATCGCCGGTTATGCTGCCACCGGGCAGCAGGAAAAGGCGGATCGCCTGGCGGCGCAGCGGCGGCGATGGCGGCGTTTCGCCACGGCGGCGGCCAGTGCCTTCGCTATCGATGAGCGCTTGGATTCGCTGGCCAAACCACAAACGCTGCTGTGCCGCTGTGAAGACGTCATGCTGGAACAGGTGCGTCATCAACCGGATTGGCACACGGCCAAGCTGGGCAGCCGCTGTGGCATGGGGGCATGTCAGGGTAAAGTTTGTGCGACGGCGGCGAGGCAGCTTTTTGGCTGGCCTTTGCCGCCGCCGCGTGTGCCTTTAACGCCGGTCAGAGCGGAAACGTTGGTTGCGCTGGGGCTGCTTGGCGATGACGACGACGGCTGAATGGGTTAGCGGGCATTCCGCACCCGGCAAACGCCGCTATATCACCATTGCGGCCAATAGTAGGTTTTCTCTCGCCAGCCTTTGCCGTACATGCAGG
This sequence comes from Serratia sp. LACPHL-BACT-2024-00286, assembly GCF_043109535.1. Classification (NCBI taxonomy): domain Bacteria; kingdom Pseudomonadati; phylum Pseudomonadota; class Gammaproteobacteria; order Enterobacterales; family Yersiniaceae; genus Serratia; species Serratia sp. LACPHL-BACT-2024-00286. Next base: position 122,453 of record NZ_JBICNA010000005.1, on the reverse strand, counting down.
CTTCGATGGTGGCGTCTCGTGCGGACTGATTGCGATCGGTTTGCACTGTTTTAATCGACGGTTCCTTGTCATAGCGGTATCCCGATGGACAGTCTTTCTTATTTTTCTCGCAAGGAATGTATTTGTTTTCGTAGCTGAACTCCACGTCCCGCACTACGTCCGGCGGAAAACGTTCGTAGCCGCGACTGCGGCATTCGGCATATTCGGCATTTCGGGTACTCTCAACCGCGCCGGGCCTTTCCCATTGGGTGCAGGCGGTCAACATCAATAACGGCAAGGCAATCAAACAACGGCAATTCTTCATGGTGTCCCTAACTCTTTCTCTATCCTGAGGCTCGCTGACTAGGAATGTTCCTAACCGGTGAGGTAGGGCAGTGTAATAAACTGGCGCAATAATTGGAAATGATAATGGTTATTGTTTAGGTATGATTGAGGAAGTGCCGCTTTGAGAGAGGATGTGGCGCATTGAGTGAAGTCTGTAGGAAGCGGCGACCTCATGGCGAGGGCAGGCCGATGTGGCGCTGGTTTTATTCATTCTCTTTTTGCCGCAAGGATCCGAGCTTCATTGCATCGTTATGAGTAGAGAAATAATATGCAGGCTAAGTATTTTCTTAGCTGGTTTGAATATTATCTTTATTTAGGATATTTACCCATGCCAAGAATTTAATTCTCGGTATTAATACCCTATTTTTTTATTTCTGTTTTTTTAATGGGGTTTTATTTTCGGATTTTATCCAGAAGAGAATTTTTAGTTACAGGGAATTCATTTGCATTTTAATTTTGGATTTTTTAAATTCAGTTCAGAGGCAGGATAACCGTTCGCGACAGCTACAAAAAAGGAGTTTATTTTGTCAGGGATAAAGAAAACGCCTGAAAGTCATGACGGTTTACCTGCACCATCAGAGGATTATGATACTTTTAAGCACCTCTCCGATGTTGGCTCCGTGTTGGGATATGGGCGAACTCGCTTTTATCAGTGGTGCCGTAGCCGCGGATTTCTAACTCCGATGAACGTTCCGTCTCATGAAATGATCGCCCTGGGATATATGGTGGCGGTGTTATCAGAGACCGGCCATACCCGGGTTTACGTCACGCAGGATGGTTTCAGTTACGTCAGTGGCGCTTTTGCTGCAGATATCCAACGTGGCATGATCAAGTTTTAAATCTGCAAGAATCGCCTTTATTTCAATGGCTTTAATGCAGAATCTTCTTATCCCTGCAGGTTCGTGGGAGGAGTGGGAAGTTATCCGATTTTTTCGTCTCTGCGGTATGAATGCTACTGGAGACAGCTATTCTCTTGTTACGATAAGCATTATTTTCTTCAGGAGCCAAGGATGAAGCATTACGCCGCGTTGTTATTTGCCTCTGCACTGTTGACGGGATGTGCGACCCAAGCCGTGCCGCCGCAACAGGCTGAGTTGCCCCCCCCAAGCCGTCTGATGCTCTATCAGAATATCCCGGATACGCCTTACGCCACGGTGGTGGTGGTGCGCGACAGCGGAATGCTGGCGGGCAGCTGCCGCACCGGCGTCTATGTGAATGGGGAGTTTGCCGCTTCGCTGGAGGCGAAAGAAAAAGCAGAGTTTCGCGTGCCGCCAGGCAATGTTTCGGTCAGTATCGGGCAAGATATGATCGAGAATCACCTGTGTATTTGGCGTGAGACCGGCGGCAGTATACCGATGACGCTGCGCGCCGGTGAAAGCCGCTATCTGCGTATCGCCGGTGATCGGCAGCGTGGCTTTGTTTTGCAGGCGGGGCGACCGTAATCTGCCCTGGCAAGGGCGTTAACGCCCTTGCCACCATCCCCACAGCGTAATGAGTAGCCACGCTGCCGCAATCCAGCACAGTACCGCCGCCCCCAGAGCCAACGACAGCCGCAGACTGTTGATCAGGAAATACAGCGAGATCAAATACACCAGGTAGGGCAGCACCGCCCACATGCCAAAAATCAGCGTGGTTTTCAGCGCCGCAATGGAACGCTCGTTGCCGACAATGTAATGCGCAATCAGGGCGAAAGTGGGAAAGAGCGGGACTAAACCGGCGATATAATAGTTGCGCGTTTTGGCCAACAGGCCGATCAGAACCACGACCAGCGCGCCGATCAGCGCTTTGACAAGGATGGCCATAACGGTCTCGGGTGTGGGGGAAAGTCAACACACTGCCCGAAAGCACGTGCAAGATCAATGGGGTGTGGCGTAGCGCGGTGAAAAGCAGACCCACAAGAAGTGCGGGTCTGGGACGCAACGCTTACTGACGGTAAGCGTGCTTGATTTGCTGAATGCTGTTCTTGAAGATTTCCGCCTGGGTAGGATCTTCAATCTGGGTGATGAAACGTTCCATGTTGATGATGACTTTCCCGGCGTCGGCCTGGCCGATCGACTTCAAGATCAGCGTCAGCGTAGCTTTGAGGCAGGCAACCTCGGTCGCCAAGATTTCCGGGTTTGCAGACGTAGTGAAATCAACGTTGCTCATTTTCTCTCCTGATTTTTTGAGGCCGTAGCCTGATACAAGCTGCTTTGGCACACCACGCGCGGGCTAAACGTTGCCGCGCGCAGCGGCGAATTTAACTGGGCGCGGAGTATAGCATAGCATGCGTCCGTCATCTGCACCGGGCTTGCTCCGGTCATGCGGGTGGGCAACGTTCGCTCATTGCCATGCTGAATCATCCGCTGTCGGCCAGTTATTTCGAGGTGGTTAACAAGTATTTGTCCGGCACGTTATTGTTGAACAATGGGGGGGATTATAATTATTTGGGCGGGGAACACCGATTTTACCGGCGTTTGCCGAGAATAATAGTTTCGAACGCGGGTTGCCAAACCCACGTTGGCGGCGGATTTCGTTACGCCTTTAAATATCAAATGATTACAAACAGCCAACGGCCGTGTTAATATTATGCATGTCGCGATTGCTTACACAGATTTCTCACGCGCAACATGATTGCCGCGCTATCCTGTGTTTGGTGCAGCGCCGCGCAATTATTTTCGTCGTCCGATCTTTTCCAACGTGACGATTTATCGGCGGCATAGACGGCTAAAATTGAAAAATCAGCTCTGCTCCGCAAAGTTATTCGAAAGTATGTATTAATCTGTGTTCATTCTTGTCTGAAAAACAAGTAATATCTCTGGCGAAAACAGAGGCCGATTGCGTTACTCCCTTTTTTTGGAGATTTTTCCTTGATTAGCGTTCTTCTTGTTGATGACCACGAACTGGTGCGCGCAGGGATACGACGCATTCTTGAAGATATCAAAGGTATAAAAGTTGTCGGTGAGGCTCAGTGCGGTGAAGACGCCGTAAAATGGTGCCGTGGCAACGCTGTCGATATCGTGCTGATGGACATGAATATGCCGGGCATTGGCGGGCTGGAAGCCACGCGCAAGATTGTGCGTTATGCACCCGACGTCAAAGTCATCATGTTGACCATCCATACTGAAAATCCTTTGCCCGCGAAGGTGATGCAGGCGGGTGCCGCCGGTTACCTGAGCAAGGGCGCCGCGCCGCAGGAAGTGATTAACGCCTTGCGTTCCGTGCATGCGGGGCAGCGCTATATCGCGTCTGATATCGCCCAGCAGATGGCCCTGAGTCAGCTGGAGCCGCAGGCTGAAACGCCGTTCAGCTGCCTGTCTGAACGCGAGTTACAGATCATGTTGATGATCACCAAAGGCAAAAAGGTGAATGAGATCTCGGAGCAACTGAGTCTCAGCCCGAAAACGGTGAACAGCTACCGTTACCGCATGTTCAGCAAACTGAATATCAGCGGCGACGTCGAATTGACTCACCTGGCCATCCGACATGGATTGTTCAATGCGGAGACGTTGTTAAGCAGTGAATGACCGTTTTGATGCCAAAGCCTTCCTGAGTACCGTCACCAGCCAGCCCGGCGTCTACCGTATGTACGACGCCACGGGTACGGTGATCTACGTCGGTAAAGCCAAAGACCTGAAAAAGCGTCTCGCCAGCTATTTTCGGCAGCAGGTCAGCAGCCGTAAAACCGAGACGCTGGTTAAAAATATCGCGCAAATAGACGTAACGGTTACCCATACCGAAACAGAAGCGCTGCTGTTGGAACATAACTACATTAAATTGTACCAACCGCGATATAATGTTCTTTTGCGAGACGATAAATCTTACCCACTGATTTTTCTCAGTGCGGATACCCATCCCCGTTTGGCGGTGCATCGCGGCGCCAAACACGCCAAGGGCGAATATTTCGGGCCTTTTCCCAACTCTTACGCCGTACGCGAAACGCTGGCGCTGCTGCAGAAGCTGTTCCCGATCCGCCAGTGCGAAAACAGCGTATATCGCAACCGGTCGCGCCCGTGCCTGCAGTATCAGATCGGCCGCTGTCTGGGGCCTTGTGTTGCCGGCCTGGTGAGCGAAGAAGAATACCGGCAGCAGGTGGACTACGTACGGCTGTTTCTTTCGGGCAAAGATCAGCAGGTATTGCACCAGCTGATTGCGCGTATGGAAGAAGCCAGCAAACTGCTTAATTTCGAAGAGGCGGCGCGCATTCGCGATCAAATTCAGGCCGTGCGCCGCGTCACCGAGCGGCAGTTCGTGTCGGGCGACAGCGACGATCTGGACGTGATCGGCGTGGCGTTCGATGCCGGTATGGCGTGCCTGCACGTGCTGTTCATCCGTCAGGGCAAGGTGCTGGGCAGCCGCAGCTATTTCCCTAAAGTGCCGGGCGGCACGGATATGGGCGAAGTGGTGCAGACCTTTGTCGGTCAGTTCTATCTGCAGGGCAGCCAGGCGCGCACGCTGCCCGGCGAGATCCTGCTGGATTTCAGCCTGCCGGAAAAAGACCTGCTTGCGGAGTCGCTCTCCGAGTTGGCGGGGCGCAAGATCCAAATTCAAAGCAAACCTCGTGGCGACCGCGCCCGTTATCTGAAGCTGGCGCGTACCAACGCGGCAACGGCGTTGACCACCAAGCTTTCGCAACAGTCGACTATTCATCAGCGGCTGGCGGAATTGGCCAAGGTGCTGAACCTGACGGAAATCAACCGCATGGAGTGCTTCGATATCAGCCACACTATGGGCGAACAGACCGTGGCTTCGTGCGTGGTGTTCGACGGTAGCGGCCCGGTGCGAGCGGAGTATCGGCGCTACAATATCAGCGGCATCACTCCCGGCGATGACTACGCGGCGATGACGCAGGTGCTGAAGCGCCGTTACGGCAAGGCGCTGGAAGAGAAAAAGATCCCGGATGTCATCTTTATCGACGGCGGTAAAGGGCAGCTCGGCATGGCGATCGAGGTCTTCAAATCGCTGAACGTTACCTGGGACAAGAATAAGCCGCTGCTGATTGGCATCGCCAAAGGCGCCGATCGCAAGGCCGGATTGGAAACGTTGTTCTTCGTGCCGGAAGGCGAGGGGATTTCGCTGCCGCCGGATTCGCCGGCGCTGCATGTGATCCAACACATCCGCGACGATTCGCACAATCATGCGATTACCGGCCACCGGCAGAGAAGGGCGAAAGTCAGAAATACCAGCGCATTGGAGCTGATTGAAGGCGTAGGGCCGAAACGGCGTCAGGTGCTGTTGAAGTATATGGGCGGACTGCAACCTTTGTTGAACGCCAGCGTGGAGGAAATTGCAAAAGTGCCGGGTATTTCACAAGCATTGGCAGAAAAGATCTACAATGCATTGAAACACTGAGGGCAATGTAGCAACATACTCTTAATTTCCACTCTAGCCAGATAGTTACCGTAGCATTATGCAATTGAATATACCGACTTGGCTTACCCTGTTTCGCGTAGTTCTGATCCCATTCTTTGTGCTGGCGTTTTATCTGCCGTTCAACTGGGCTCCGATGGTTTGCGCCGTTATCTTTGTGTTCGCCGCCGTCACCGACTGGTTTGACGGCTTTCTGGCACGCCGCTGGAAACAAACGACGCGCTTCGGGGCGTTTTTGGATCCGGTCGCGGACAAAGTGATGGTGGCGGTGGCGCTGGTGCTGGTGGCGGAGCACTACCACAGCTGGTGGATCACGCTGCCGGCGGCCACCATGATCGCCCGTGAAATCATCATTTCGTCGCTGCGCGAGTGGATGGCGGAAATTGGCAAGCGCAGCAGCGTGGCGGTATCCTGGATCGGCAAAGTGAAAACCATGGCGCAGATGATGTCGCTGGTGGGTTTGCTGTGGCGGCCGGATCGCTCCGTAGAGTATGTGGCGATTGGCTTGCTGTATATCGCGGCGGTGCTGACTTTCTGGTCGATGTTCCAATATTTGAAAGCGGCGCGCAACGATCTGCTGGAACCGTGATCGATACGCTGCAAAAATCGGCAAACGATCGTGATGAGCCAACAATTTTATTGACTCATCACGTCAGGCAAGTAGAATGCATCGCATCAGACGACAACGATGAATTGCCGAAAGATAGCAAATAAATCAGTCAGTTCTGGTAATGCGGGAATAGCTCAGTTGGTAGAGCGCAACCTTGCCAAGGTTGAGGTCGCGAGTTCGAGCCTCGTTTCCCGCTCCAAACATTAGCCTGTTGAATCCCCGTGATTCGGCAGGTAAGCGAAAAGGGGCTTCGGCCCCTTTTTCGTTTTCTATTCCTTTGCCGTCCGGTGAAACCCTTCTTCATCCGCTAGCTCGATTATTGCCACTATATCTGCTGTCGTTTTCATACCCCAGGATGCATCCGTTGCATGGTGCAATCAGGCACATTTGATTGGGCGCCGTACGGTGCACAATCTGACGTCAGTCTCCAGCCTTGCAGTTGCGTTGGCCGTTCGGGGCAGCGGCACCGGAGATTCATGATAATGTTATGCCTGATATCCCATCACCATAAGCAAGTGAAAAGCCGCAGAGGGCGCGGGTAAGCGATTCCTGCCGAGAAAAAAGATCCGATTTGCCCGTGAATCCCTGAACCGATGCATATAAAATCAACATTTCGCTTGCCTTTCCGTTGGCATTGTGAACAGTGCGCCCACAAAATAAGCAGTTGAAAGCGTTAGAGAACTTTTTGCTATTTCGGGGGGTTGCCAAGGTGGGGGGTTTAGTCCATAATGCAGTCCATCGATTCGGCGGTAACGAAATAAATTACTTAAGAATCAGATGATTAAGATAAGCGATTTCAACATCGCCGATCAAAAGAACAAAACGAAGTGGGTGAATCACCGGCTTTGGCCTGAAAAGGCAAACAGAATAAAGGCGCGTTAACAAAGCGGTTATGTAGCGGATTGCAAATCCGTCCAGTCCGGTTCGACTCCGGAACGCGCCTCCAACTTTCCCGAGCCCGGGTGGTGAAATCGGTAGACACAAGGGATTTAAAATCCCTCGGCTTATGGCTGTGCGGGTTCAAGTCCCGCCCCGGGTACCAGGGAACGAAAATACCGAATAATCAAAGCAATAAGTAGTAATGTCGTAGACCGCCGAGAGGCGGTTTTTTTGTGCCTGAAATTCGCGTTACACCTGTATTCTTCCCTTTTTTGTCATACCCCATGCCCATGGATTGTCATCCTGCTTGCAGGGAGCCCCGCAGGGCTCCGCAGTACCAATCATAAGAAACCGAACGCCGCAGCGAGGATCCAGCCGAAGACGCAGGAGACGCTAACGCCGATCAGGCCGGGCAGAATAAAGCTGTGGTTGATCACGAAGCGGCCGATGCGGGTGGTGCCGGAGCGGTCGAACTGGATCGCTGCCAGATCGCTGGGATAGGTTGGCAGAATGTAATAGCCGTAGCAGGCCGGCGCCGAAGCGACGATATAGGCCGGGTTGACGCCGATCGCCAGCGCCACCGGCACCAGTGCCGCCAGCGCGGCGGCCTGCGAGTTGACGAATTTCGACACCAGCAGCAGGATCAGCGCATAGGCCCAGGGGTACTCTTTCACCAGCACGCCCAGGGTGGCTTCGATCTGCGCCAGGTGCGCGCCGAACATGGTTTCCGCCATCCAGGCGACGCCATACACCGCCACAATGGCGATCATGCCGGAGCGGAACACTTCGTTTTTAGAGATAGACGCCGGGTTGGTGCGGGTAATGATGACGATCAGCGCCCCGGCCATCAACATGCACATCTGGATCACCAGGACCATGGAGAGCGGCTTGCCGCCGAAGCTGGGCCGCAGCTCGGAAAATGCCCCCAGCACCGCCACCAGGGCGATGGTAGCGAGGAAAATCCACATGGCGATCCAGTTGCTGCGTGGCAGCACCCGGTCCAGCAAGGTGGCGGCATCGCCATAGACGTAGCGATGGTTCTCCGGCACCGAGATGAATTTCTGGAACTCCGGATCTTTGTCCAGGTCTTTGCCGCGGAACCAGCTGAAGATGCCGATCGCCAGAATGCCGCACAGGGTGGAAGGAATGGTGATCGACAGCAGATCGAGGAATTCCAGATGGCGGCCATTGAAGGTATAGCTGCTGAGCATCGCCACCAGTGAAACGACCGCTACCGAAACCGGGCTGGCGATAATGCCCATCTGCGCGCCGATCGAACTGGCCGCCATCGGCCGTTCCGGGCGGATGTTATTTTTGATCGCCACGTCATAAATGATCGGCAAGATGGTGTACACCACGTGCCCGGTGCCGCACAGAATAGTGAGAATGCAGGTCACGAACGGTGCGATGATCGAGACGTAACGTGGGTTGCGCCGCAGCATCCGTTCGGCGATTTGCAGCATCACGTCCAGCCCGCCAGAGGCCTGCAGGGTGGCGGAGGCCGCCACCACCGCGATGATCACCAGCATTACGTCTACCGGTGGTTTGCCGGGCTGCAGGTGAAAGCCGAACACCAGGATCATCAACCCGATACCGCCCAGTAACCCCAGCGCAATGCCGCCCTTGCGCGCCCCATACAGCAGGCATGCCAATATAACCGCTAATTGCAGAAAGAAATCCATGATAGATGCGCCTTAATAATGTTGAACTTAACTGCGTTCAGTTTCCGGCGGCGGTTACAACAGAAAGTTGTTTTAAATCTAAAGGCGCTAAAAAATTGTGGTTATTAACGCTAAAGAGTGATGGTGCTCACACTCAGTGAATCAAGGGGGAAGAAGCCACCAGCACGAAAAAGCAAGCCAACAGGTCAGACCTCTACTATATGAAAGGTTTACTGATCCGAGGAGAAAACCATGGACCCGACAAAAATGACCGGGCTGGCGCTGTTACAGGCTGCAATGGCCGGCAAGATCCCAGCGGCCTCGATCGCTGAAACCGTGCCCATGAAGCCGGTTGCGGTGGAAGAAGGGTATATCCGCATCGTGGCGCGGGCAGACGGGCGCCATCTGAATCCGCTAGGTGGCGTACATGGCGGCTTTGCCGCCACGGTATTGGACTCGGTGACCGGTTGCGCGGTGCACAGTACGCTGGGCGCAGGCGTAGGTTACGGCACCGTCGATCTGCAGGTAAAAATGCTGCGCCCTGTGCCGAAGGAGAGTGACCTGATCGCCGAGGGGCGTCTGGTCTATGCGGCGAAGAACGTCGCTTTCGCTGAAGGCACGCTCAAAACGGCAGGAGGGAAGCTGCTGGCTTCGGCAACCGCCACTTGTTTTATCATTCGCCCCACCGAACAAGCACCGCAATAACCTGCTCGTTATCGGGCTTCGGGCTATCAACCCGGGGCCCGATGCATTTCTCTTCGGCTGCATAGATTGCTACGCTACGATGACAGGCGCGATACGCCATTGTGGTCTAGTATTCTTGAGTAAAAATTTATCGGAGTGATTATGCAGCCGTATAAAGAGGTTGAGTTTGATCATGAGCTTTGTCTGGCGATCGGCAAAGCCGTATTAGACGTGGTGGCGCAGGGGGAGGAAACCAGCGCTCCGGCGGTGATGAACGCGATTGAGCGGTCGGTGGAACAGGGGTTGAATGACGACGAAACGGCCATCGCCGACGACGCCCTGGATTTGATGGCTCGTCTCGTTCACGGCTTCAGCTTCATAAATCTAGCGGATGAAGAGGATACTTCCCATGCATTGGTTGAATTTCAAACGCTACAAGAGTGACGTTGCCAAACAGGCCGTGCCGCCGCATTTGAATGCGGCTGAATTTGCGCGGCATTACGCCGACAAGCCGCAAGCCGATACGGAAGAGTATCTTTCGCTGAGCGGGGAGATGTGCTGGGATGCGGTGGTGCTGTGCGCCCACCGTTCAGGCGCGCTCAGCAAGGCGAAATACAAGCAGCTGTGGCAGACGGTATTCGATAAGCAATACAAACATTTCGTCAGCCCGGACGATACCGAGATCCGCACCATGGCGGATATGTTGCGCGCGCCGCAGGGATGTTTTATCGGCATATTTTCCCTGCGTGACGCGACGGCGCCCCGCTTGCTGCATGCCATGATCGGCACCGGTGCAGGCTTTGCCGCCGGCAATAAAAATCTTTGCATCGGCGTGGGGGGCGCGGTCGGCTGGGAAAATCTCAATCTGGCGCGCGATCTGCGCTGGCAGCCGGAAGGCGGTTTTTTACGCCAGGGCGACAACGAAGTGCTGCGCATTTTTTACCGGCCTTTCCCCGCCTGAGCCGGTTCGCCGGCTTTTAGAGTAAAAAAACCGCCGTCTGGCGGTTTTTTGTTGGCGCGTGTCGCCCCTTATTTGAACCCGCCGTTGCGAATGAACTCGAGACCGGCGGCGGTGATCCGCGTTTGATGCGGGTCGATATCATAGTTGTTCTCGTCGATGTCACTCATCACATAGGCCTGTATCAGGCCCTTGGTTTTGAGATAAGAGAAGGGATCGGCGAAGGCGTGCGGGCTGGTGGCGTCTTGTTTCCACAGTTCATAGGTTTTTTCATCCAGCGTGCCGGGGTGATTGGCGGCCAGCCGGGTCAGGATCTGATTGTAGAACGCATAGTCGGTCATGATGCGGTCCTCTTTATCGCGAGCGACAGTCTCGGAAAATGGCGGTAAGGTCTTTCAATCATAGCCGATGTTTTCCGCCGTCGGCATGGGGTTAGCCGCGTTGGCTTTCAATCCAGTGGAACAGACGTGAAATGCTCAAGGTGATATCACCGATGTTGAAGAGTGCGCCAAGCCACAGGGCGAGCATAACCAGGATGCCGATGATGATGGAAAGGTCCATCGTGCTCATGATTATGTTCTTCATTAATAAAGGTGTGCGGCAAAGCGTGCCACCAATCCCGCTTGCCATAAAATGCGCTGCGCATTATTCCTTTTGAAATCAAAGTAAAAAAGCCACCCAAACGGGTGGCTTTTGTGTTTTCGCGCCGATCAATCCAGCTTGGGATGCTGGTCGATCAGGATCTGCTTTTTCTTTTCCAATTCGGCGATCTGCGCGTTGATGTCCTCGACTTTCTGTTCGATGTTGTCGTAGGTCTCCTGCAGCAGCTCTTTCGCTTCTGAGCGATCAGAAGCGGCCGGCGTCGCGCCGCGCAGCGGCTTGTTGGCGGTTTCTTTCATGTACAGACCGGTGATAAGACCGATCACCGCCACCACCATCAGGTAGTAGGCCGGCATGTACAGGTTGCCGGTCGCTTCGACCAGCCAGGCGGCGGCGGTCGGCGTCGCACCGGCGATCAGCACCGAAATGTTGAACGAAATTGCCAGCGCGCTGTAACGGATGTGCGTCGGGAACATCGCCGGCAGAATCGAGGCCATCACCCCGGTGAAGGAGTTGAGCAGCACCGCCAGCACCAGCAGACCGACGAAGATCAGGCCAATCACGTTGCTGTTGATCAGAATGAAGCACGGGATCGCCAGCGCCAACAGGCCGATGCTGCCGCCGATAATGAACGGCTTACGGCCGATGCGGTCGCTGGTCAGGCCGATCACCGGCTGTACGAACAGCATGCCGATCATGATGGCGATGATGATCAGAACGCCGTGATCTTCCGAGTAGTGCAGGTTATGCGACAGGTAGCTCGGCATATAGGTCAACAGCATGTAATAGGTCACGTTGGTGGAAATCACGATACCGACACACACCAGCAAACTTTTCCAGTGTTTGGCCGCGATCTCTTTGAACGAGGTTTTCGGCGGATTTTCGATGGCGTTGCGGTCCTCTTTCTCCATCTTGTCCACGTGCTGCTGGAACGCCGGGGTTTCTTCCAGCGCATGGCGCAGATAGAGACCGATCAGGCCCAACGGCGCGGCGATGAAGAACGGAATGCGCCAGCCCCAGTCGAGGAAGTTGGCTTCGCCGACGATGCTGGAGATCAGCACCACCACGCCTGCGCCCATCACAAAGCCGGCGATGGAGCCGAAGTCCAGCCAGCTGCCCATAAAGCCGCGTTTGCGGTCCGGCGAGTATTCGGCGACGAAGATCGCCGCACCGGAATATTCACCGCCGACGGAGAAGCCCTGCGCCAGCTTGGCCAGCAGCAGCAGGATCGGTGCCCAGATACCGATCGACGCATAGGACGGGATCAGGCCGATACAGAAGGTGCTGACCGCCATGATGATAATGGTCACCGAGAGCACCTTTTGGCGACCGAACTTATCGCCCATGGCGCCGAAGAACAGGCCGCCGAGCGGACGCACCAGGAAGGGCACGGAGAAGGTCGCCAGCGCGGCGATCATTTGCACGCCGGGAGAGGCGCCGGGGAAGAAGACCTGGCCAAGCGCATAGGCGACAAAGCCGTATACGCCGAAGTCGAACCACTCCATCGCGTTGCCCAGGGCCGCCGCGGTGATCGCCTTCTTGAGTTTGCTGTCATCGATGATGGTGATGTCGTTAATGTGCATCGGTTTATGTCGTTTTTTTCTTAACTTCATATAATCATCCCTTAATGAATTATTCGTTGTTCGTGAAAGCGTAATCTCCGTTCACTGTTGTTTTCGAGTTATCAAATCGGCTAATCGAATCGCGGTTCAAGACGATTCATTATCCACATTTAAGTTGGGATGTGGATCACAAAATATCGTCGTTTATGCCAAGGTTATGTCATTTAGGTGACTAATTATTTTGCATCTATAGCTTAACGTTATATCTTGCGCCGATCAAATCCAGCAGTTTAACTTAAGTGTTTGCACCGATTTGGTGCGAGAATGGTCTAATAATTGTGCGATTTGACGGTTTTTCGTCTGATTAGGAATGTTTGAAGTATAGAGAGTACGGGAGATAAAACAGGAAAAATTGATGTGTTCACCGCTAAAAAATCACCTGGCCGGAGGATGGCCAGGCTGTTTGGTTTAGGGTACCGACGAACCGCCGAATTCCAGATAGATTTTCGCCAGGTTCTGGTACTGCGCGAAGCGGTTCTCGTCCATCGCCAGTTCCGCCTGACGGCGCTGCTCCTGAGCATTTAGCCAGTCGGTAATGGTGACGGCGCCCTGCCGGTAACGTACCTCGTTCAGCCGCTCCGATTTGCGCGCCAATGCCAGCGAGGCCTGCAGCTGCGTCTCTTGCGCCCGCAGCTGTGCGCGCAGCGACAGGACGTTATTCACATCGCCCATCGCCTTGTACAGCGCCTGCCTGAATTCCAGCACCTGCTGTTCGTAGTCGTTACGGGCGATCTTGATATCCACCCCCATTTGCCGCCATTGCAGGAACGGCAGCGTCAGGCTGGCACCGAGGCTGCCCGTCGGGTTGCGCAGGAACTCCAGCAGCGCGCTGCTGCTGGCGCCCAGCGAACCGGTCAGGCTGAACGCGGGATAGTACTGCAGACGTTTCTCGTCGACGTTGGCCAGGGCGGCGCGCAACCGCAGCTCTTTGGCGCTGAGATCCGGGCGCCGGCTCAAGACGCTGGCGGGAATGCCGGTGTTGATCTGCGGCATCGCCGTCGTCGGCAGGCGTGCGGGCGCTATGGTGGCCTGGCCTGAAGGCGCGCCCAGCAGCACCGCCTGTTCGTTCAACGCCTGTTGACGCTCGTGTTGCAGCGTCAGCAGCCGGCTTTCCTGCGTCAGCACGTTCTGTTCCGCGTTCACCACGTCCAGCGCCGAGATGCTGCCGGCCCGGTAGCGGGCGTTGGCCAGCCGCAGCGTCTGTTTGGCGTAGGCGATGCTCGCCTGGCTGACGCCGATCTGCTGATTGAGGAAGCCGATGCGCCAGTAATTCGTGGCGGCGTTGGCCAGCAGCGTCAGGCGCGCCGTCTGCAGATCCTGCGCGGAAGCCTGGCTGGCCCACTCGGCGGCATCGCGCTGGCGCGCCAGTTTGCCCCAAAGGTCGACTTCATAGCTCGTAGAGAGCGTCGCGCCGCTGGTTTTATTCCAGGCGGAGGACTCCGACAGCGGGCGATTGATGCCGCTGTTCAACGAGGCGTTGACGTCGGGGGCGGTGCTGATGCCGACGCGTTCCGCCTCGAGCCGCGCACGGTAGACGCGCAGCACGGCGACGGCCAGATCGTTGTTGCTGGCCATCACCTGTTGCAGCCAGCGATCGAGCTCGGGATCGTGGAAATCGCGCCAGTCGAACGGCGTCGGCGCGGCATTGTCGGCGGCGTGCTGCCAGCTCGTCGGATAGTTGACCTGCGGCGCCCGGTAGTCGCTTTTCAGGGCATTGCCGCAGCCGGCGGTGAGCAGGGCGGCGAGGCTTAACGCCAGGGGAGATAAAATTTTCATGGGTTACTCGCTGGCCAATGAAACGACCGGATCCATCCTTGCCGCTTTGCGGGCGGGGAGATAACCGAAGATCATGCCGATTAAGGTTGAACAGAAAAACGCCGTCGCGGCGGCTTGCCAGGAATAGATGGCGGTGAACATGCCGCCCGCCAGCGAGGTGAACAGCGACCCGGCGGCGAACGACAGCGCGATGCCCAATGCGCCGCCGATCAAACAGACCAGCACCGCCTCGATCATGAACTGTTGCATGATGTCGCCGCGCCTTGCGCCGACCGCCATGCGCACGCCGATCTCATGGGTGCGCTCGGTCACCGAGACCAGCATGATGTTCATCACGCCCAGGCTGCCGATCACCAGCGAGATCGAGGCCACCATCAGGATCAGCAAACTGAGCGTCATCGAGGTGCGCTCGATCGATTTACGGAACTGATCGCGGTTGAACGTCATGAAATCTTTTACGCCATGGCGCTGAGTCAGCAACTGCGTGATGGCGCTGACGGCGGCTTCGCTGGCGACGTCATCCTTCAAGCGCACGGTGATGCCGCTGAGCGTGGTTTTGCCGACCATACGGTACATCACCGTGCTGTAGGGCATCCAGACGCTGATGCGGTTGGGCGCGTAGCTGTGTTCGCTTTTGGCGACGCCGACCACCCGTGCCGGCACCGAGCCGAGAAACACGATCTGGCCGAGAGGCTCGACGCCGAAATCGCCGAACAGCGCCTGGCGCGCATTGTCGTCGATGATCACTTCCTGCAGCGCGTTGCGATCGTCGCGGAAGGTGGCGCCTTGCACCAGCGTGATGCCGTTGACGCGGAAATAGTCGCGGCCGACGCCGGTGATTGACGCGGTGGCGGATTTGCTGCGAAAACGGATGCTGTCGGACGCGCTGACTTCCGGGCTGACGCTGTCGACGAAGCTTTGCTGCGCCAGCGCGTCGGCATCGGCCGGCACCAGGGTGCGGATGCTGTCGATGGCGTCGTCGAAGAAGTCACGCCCCGGATAGATGCTCACCACGTTGGTGCCGAGCCCCTTGATATTCTCCAGCGTGCGCTGTTTGGCGCCTTCGCCCAGCGCCACCACCGTGACCACGGCGGCGATGCCGAAGATAATGCCGGTCATGGTCAACGCGGTGCGCAGGCGGTGGGCGTTCATCGCCTTCAGCGCCATGTGCAGCGACTCGCGGGTGCGGTCGATAAGACTTTGCCAGCCGCTTTGCCGGCTGCGGTTCGGCGGCGGCAGCACTGCGGAGGGCGCCGATTGGCGGCCGCTGTCAGCGATGATCTCGCCGTCCCGCAGCTCGATGACGCGCTGCGCATGCTGCGCCACTTTCATATCGTGGGTGACGATCACCACGGTGTGGCCGCGTTGGTTCAGCTCGCTGAGGATCGTCAGCACTTCCTGGCCGGATTGGGTGTCCAGCGCGCCGGTCGGTTCGTCCGCCAGGATAATTTCGCCGCCGTTGATCAGCGAGCGCGCGATGCTGACGCGCTGCTGCTGGCCGCCGGAAAGCTGGCCGGGCTTGTGGTCTTCGCGCCCCTCCAGGCCCAATCGCGCCAGCAGTTGCGCCGCTCGCTGCCGCCGCTGATCGCGCCGGGCGTTGGCGTAGATGGCCGGAATTTCAACGTTGCCCAGCGCGCTGAGATCGGGCATCAGGTGGTAACGCTGGAAGATAAAGCCGATATGCTCGCGGCGCAGGCGGGCCAGTTCGTCC
Organism: Serratia sp. LACPHL-BACT-2024-00286; assembly: GCF_043109535.1. Taxonomy (NCBI): domain Bacteria; kingdom Pseudomonadati; phylum Pseudomonadota; class Gammaproteobacteria; order Enterobacterales; family Yersiniaceae; genus Serratia; species Serratia sp. LACPHL-BACT-2024-00286. The sequence goes on along the minus strand of NZ_JBICNA010000005.1, from coordinate 106,279 downwards.
GGCGACAGGTGGGCGGCGTTCTGGCCGCTGATGTAATAGTCGCCGCGATCCGGCACATCGAGGCAGCCCATGATGTTCATCAGCGTCGATTTGCCGGAACCGGAGGCGCCGATGATCGCCACCAGTTCGCCGGCGGCGATGGTCAAATCGATGTCTTTCAACACCGTCAGCGCCTGGCCGCCGTTGGTGTAGGTTCGGCTGATGCCTTTTAGCTCGATGATCGCGTTCACAGGAAGATGCCATCCTCAGCCGGCTTGGCGGCGGGCTGCGACAGCACCACGGTTTCACCGGCTTTCAGGCCGCTGAGGATCTGAATGTCGACGTTGTTGGTGATGCCGGTGGTCACTTTGCGCGTTTCCAGCCGCTGGTCTTGGGTCAGCACCTGCACCTGCTGCTCTTTGCCATCGATTTTATGCACTGCCTGGATCGGCACCAGCAGGGTGTGCTTCGCTTCGCCGAGCAGCAAGGACACCTGCGCGGTCATGGCGATGCGCAGGCGGTTTTCCGGGTTGGGCACGTCCAGCAGCGCGTTGTAATAGACCGACGCGTTCGAGGTGCCGGAACCGGAGGCGGAGCTGGTGCCGGCGAGCGAGTCGTCTTTCATTACCGATTCCGGTGCCAGTTCGATGGTGCGCAGCGTGGCGTCGTAGCGTTTATCCGGATCGGAAAAAATAGTGAAGTACGCCTTTTGCCCCGGTGAAATGCGGGTGATGTCGGCTTCGGAGATCTGCGCCTTGATGGTCATCATATCCAGCCGCGCCAGCTTGACGATGGTCGGCGCGCTTTGGCTGGAGTTGACCGTTTGCCCCTGCTGCGTAACCACGGCGATGACGATGCCGTCCATCGGCGCGACCACGCGGGTATAGCCCAGATCGATTTTTTTCTTGTCGACTTCAATCTGCGCCTGCACCAGGCGGGCATTGAGCGAAAGCTGCTCGGCGCGGGTGGTGGCGAGCGTGGCTTCGGCGGTTTCGAAGTCCTCCCGCGAGCTGGCTTCGTCGTTCAGCATGCGGCGCTGGCGTTTGAAACGCGACTCGGCCTGTTTCAGCTGCGCTTGTTTGGCCTGCAGTTCGGCCTTGATGACGTTCAGCGCCGCCTCGGCGTTGCGCAGATCGTTGCGCTGTTGCAGATCGTCGATGTCGGCGATCGGTTGTCCTTTGGTGACGCGATCGCCCAGTTTGACCTTCAGCGATTTCACTTCACCGGAGACCCGCGCCCCGACGTTAACGCGTTCGACGGCATCCAGTCGCCCGGTGGCCAGCACGGCGTTCTCGATATCGCCCAGGCGGGCCGTTGCGGTAACGTAATCCTGCTGCGGCGGGCGTTGCCAATAGAGGGCCAGCGCGATGGCGACGCAGATGAAAATGATGACGGCGATCAGCGTCAGACGACGGGGGGTGAGTTTCAGTGAAGTCATGCCCAGGTTTTCCATAACGATAAAAGCGGCGGTTCCAGTCTGCCATCATGGCAGCGCCAGCTTGAACTGGCGCTAAACGTGAGGCGCTTTCCCGCTGGAAAGGGGATAGTAAAGGCTTTCCCGATAAAGATCACGGCGAGTTATTATCCTTCGGGGTGCAACCGGCTGTGTGGCGCGTTATACTGGGTAAAAAACCAGTATTCATTCATCAGCAGGATAACGCCGCCGCCATGATGCCAAACCGCCTCGAGCCGGAACTCGACATTTACCAATACCCGGAGCACCTGCGCGCCTGTCTGGCGCCGTTGCCCAAGGGGCCGGGCGTCTATCTGTTCCACGGCGAGAGCGAAAGCCTGCCGCTTTACATCGGTAAAAGCGTCAACGTACGCAGCCGCGTAATGGCGCATTTTCGCGCGCAGGACGAGGCGAAAATGCTGCGCCAAACCCGGCGCATCAGCTTTATCGAGACCGCCGGCGAGTTGGGCGCATTGCTGCTGGAGGCGCAGTTGATCAAGCAGCAACAACCGTTGTTCAACAAACGCCTGCGGCGATCGAAACAGCTGTGTGCGCTGCGTCTACAGGCGGACACGGTGACGATTGCCCACGCCAAAGAGATCGATTTCGCCGTCACTCCCCACCTCTACGGGCTGTTTGCCAATCGCCATGCCGCGCTGGAAAAATTGCGCGCCATCGCCGACGAGCATCGTTTATGTTATGGCAAGCTGGGGATCGACAAGCTGCCCGCGGGGCGAGCCTGCTTCCGCTACAGCCTGCGCAAGTGCGCCGGCGCTTGCTGCGGCGTGGAGTCGGCGCAGGAACATGCGCGGCGGCTCAGCGCGGCGCTTGAACAGCTGCGCATCGCCTGTTGGCCATTCGCCGGGCGCGTGGCGTTGGAAGAACAGGGCGAGACGCTGCGTCAGTACCATGTGATTCACAATTGGTTTTATCTGGGCTCGGTCAGCAGCCTGGCGCAGGCGCAGCGGCTGCAGAGTGCGGCCAGCCATTTTGACAGCGATGGCTACAAGATTTTGTGCAAGCCGCTCATGGCCGGCGATTATCGGATTATTGAGCTGCCGTAATGCCATAACGCTGTCGATAGCCTAAGACTTATCTGTAAATTCAGCGCATTATGCTAAAAAAGCTTGAGTCCATAATGTTGTTATGGATAATGGCGCCCCGAAGCGAAGGAACGCGCTATTAACTCAGTTGGCAGAGTGATTGGTTTTATAATGGCTTGTTTTGGCTTGAAAATTGATAGACGCGGGTTCGAGTCCTGCATAGCGCGCCAGCTTTCTTCCCTTCATCTCACCGCGCTTACCGTAAAGCGCACCCGGGTTGATTTGCACTATCGGCTCCTCGTTGGGATTTTCGGGTGTGCTTTACCGTAACCGCTGGCTTTCCTTCCTCTTTCTCTTTCGATCCTTTGCTAAACTGTAATCAGGCAGGCTTGCTGCCCGGCAACAGGAGGTCGATATGTCTCACTCCGAGCAACTGCAGGAACTCTTGCAACGCGTCGCCGCCCTCGAGGCGAGAGAGAAAGCGCTGAGCGCCGCGTCCAACGCTTATCAGGCGATTATCACCACCATGTTGGGCAATATGGAAAAGACCGAACGCGATCGGATCATCGCGATGATCGATCAGGCCCATGAAATCGCCTACGCCCGCGCCATTCAACGCAGCAACGAACCGCAAAAGCAGAAAATCAAACAGGCCGACGATGTGGCCCAGCGCATGTTCATGTTTGCGCAAGGCAAGGCCGCCCAACCGCGCTGAAGCCGAACTATAACAGTTGCAGCCATTAAGTTGGCTAACTGATCTACCTGGCGAAACTGTACTTGTGTTACTTTTAGCGGTGAGATTTGATGGCAATGCTGTTTCCAGCATAAGGTTGTAACGATGGACGCGATTAAAAGCATCTTGGTTAAAGAGATTGAACAGATCAATCGGCGCGAAGGGCGTGACGGCAAGCCGCGCTTCAACAGCGAATTCGCTCGCACTCACCGCTATCTGTGCCTTGCCATGTTCGCCGGTTATTTCGCGGTGATCGCCGTGATGTACCAGGTGCCGTACATGGGGATATATGCTTTCCTGGGCTTCACCGCTTTTGTGCTGTTCATGTTCGCCATGCTGCTGATCGAGATCCGGCCGGTATACCGCTTCGAGGACATCGGGGTGCTCGATCTGCGGGTTTGCTACAACGGCGAGTGGTACTTTACCCGCGCGCTGTCGCCCTATGCGGTGCAGCAACTGCTGGAGGAGCCGTCCATCGGCGCCGCGCTGAAACAGAAGATGCGCGTGATCATCGGCAACAAGGGCGAAATCGACTTCTACGACGTGTACGACATGGCGTACGGAAAAAAGCCGCAGGATGAGCAGCCGCAGCTGGCGGCGGCAAACTGAAAGGTTTCCGGCCGGCGGCTTGTCGATTATACTCAGCGTTTGAACGAGAAGCAGAATGAGGATCAAGCGATGAGTGATGATATTTTCGATTTTGATATCGATGCCGAACTGGCGAAAGCCGAAGAAAAAGCGGCGCAGAAGGTAAAAGAGGTCCCTGAGTTCCTCGAAGACGAAGCGGACTGCGAAGGTTGCAAGATCTGATCGCCTGCCCCATAAAAAAAACCGCCGCGGCGGTTTTTTTTTATGTCTGAGCGTCGTGGGGTGTCAATCCAGCACGAATCCCCAGATCAGCAACGTCGCCACCAGAATCAGGCAAAGCGCGGACACCGTCACCAGTATTTTCCCCAGAATGTCTTTTTCTTGTTCCTGCTGCGTCACGTTGAAATTATCCAATTAAAAGTCTATGGACCAAACCGGCGATGCTGAGATCGAGCGCCGCTACGCCCAGCGCCATAAGCATCATTACCGAAAGAAATCGAGTCTTGCCGTTCACGTCCTTAATCCCTGTGGACGCCGCTGTTAAGTTTTTATATCAAAGGGATATAATTCAGCGACGCCCTATTTCATGCATCATGATAGTGATTAAGAACGTTCTTAAGGCCAGAAGTTCCCTCGTCTGATAGTGCAGCCGGTGCGGCAGCGTCAGTCGGTTACGATCCGCACGCCTATCTTGCTGACTTGATTGCCGTCCATTTCGGCGATGGTCCAAGTCAGGCCGTCCCATTCCACCTGGTCGCCGATCACCGGTTCGCCGCCGATCAGCTGAATGACGAACTGGCCGAGCGTCTGCTGCTCGTCCACGTCGTCTTGCAGATTGAGGCCATAAAGCTGCGAGATGTCGCTTAAACGGGCATCGGACTGCAGGATAAAGTCGCCGAAGAAGCGCTCGTCGAGCGTCACGGCCGGCGCCTGGCTGAACAGTTTGCCGAGGATGGGCAGGTCGTGCTCATGGCCGATAACGCACAGAATATCGTTCTCCCGCAGGCGGGTACTGCCGCTTGGGTGCAGCAGTTCTTTGCCGCGGAACAGGGCGGCGATGCGGGTATTGGGTGGCATCTTCAGCTCTCGCAGCGCCGCGCCGACGCACCAGTTTTCCGCCGAAAGCTGATACACGAACTGTTCCCACTGGTTTTCCGGATGTACGTCCAGCCCAACGCGGGAGATCGGCGTCAGCGCCGGCGGCACGATCACCTTGGCTTTTTTGGCGGCAAACGACAGCGTGGTGCCTTGCAGCAGCAGGGAGACTAGCACCACGAAGAACGCCACGTTGAAAAACAGCTGGGCGTTGGGCAGCCCGGCCATCATCGGGAACACCGCCAGGATCACCGGCACCGCACCGCGCAGGCCGACCCAGGAAATAAAGCCGCGCTCGCGCAGGGTAAAGCTGCGAAACGGCAGCAGGCCGATAAACACCGACAGCGGACGGGCGAACAGGATCATCCACAGCGACAGCAGCAGGGCAGGGATGGCGATCGGCAGCAGCTCGTGCGGGTTGAGCAGCAGGCCAAGCACCAGGAACATGCCGATCTGGCTGAGCCACGCCAGGCCGTCGAAGGTTTGTACGATGCCGTGCCGGTTGCGGATCGGCCGGTTGCCCAGCAGCAGGCCGCACAGATACACCGCCAGAATGCCGCTGCCGTCCAGCGCGGTGGTCAGCGCAAAAATAAGAATGCCGCCGCTCACCGCCAGCAGCGGATAGAGGCCGTCCGCCAGTTTGATGTGGTTGATCAGCGTCAGCAGCAGCCAGCCGCCGCCCAGACCGAAGACGATGCCCATACCGAACTGCTGCATCAGATGCAGCGGGAAGGCCCAGCTCAGCGCGGTTTCCCCGGCGGCGATCATCGCAATCAGCGTGATGGTGAGAAACACCGCCATCGGATCGTTGCTGCCGGATTCGATCTCCAGCGTGGCGCTGACGCGTTCGTTCAAACCTTTGCCCCCCAAGAGGGAGAATACCGCGGCGGCGTCGGTGGAACCGATAATGGCGCCGATCAGCAGCCCCTGCAGCAGATCGAGATTGAACAGCCAGGCGGCGGCCATGCCGGTCAGACCGGCGGTGATCACCACGCCGATGGTGGCGAGAGACAGCGCCGGCCACAGGGCGACGCGGAAAGAGCTGACCCGGGTACGCATGCCGCCGTCGAGCAGGATCACCGCCAACGCGAGGTTGCTGACCAGATAAGCGACGGGGTAATTGCTGAAGACGATGCCGCCGGGGCCATCGACGCCGGCCAACATGCCGATCGCCAGGAAGATCACCAGGATCGGAATGCCAAGCCGGGAAGAAAATGAGCTGAGCAGAATGCTTGCCCCCACCAGCACGGCACCGATGACGAACAAACTGTTAATGGTGCTGGCATCCAAAATATCGCTCTCCTGAGGCTGGGGGATAGGGGGCACTGCGAGTGTGTCGATGATAACGTGTTTAGTGGGTAAAACGCCAAGGCTGATTGCGAAAACAACCGATCAATTATTGCCCTTTGGTGTGATTAAACGAAGAAAGTGAGGAGAAGAGGGAGATTCCTGCCTTTTATCCAACATTATCAGGCTGCTGTATTTCTGCTTCGGCAACAATGTTCGATCGTGGCTGAGGGAAAAACCATTAAGCCCGCGCAGGCAGGCTTAATGGTTTGCAGGCGCGGTAGGATTAATGATCGAGCGATTCCAGCGCCCGTTTGATCAGCTCGGAGGCCAGCTTGCTTTCCGCTTCGGAAATGCCGTCGAGATTGAAGTTGGAGAGCTCAGCGACCAGAATGCTGCGTTCTTTGCCGCTGATTGAGGCGTCCAGCGCGGACAGCAACCTGCCGAGGATCTTCAGCAGGGTGGCGTTTTCCGCTATGGCTTCCTGAGCCGGGGTGTTCTTGTCGGTCATTCAAAATCCTCTCTGTCGTGACGGAAGGGAGATGCAGCTAACGCCATCGAATGAATTAAACGATCGCGCAGCCCTTCGGGGGTGTTGAGCCCAATCACTACCGTAAGGCAGGGATCCGGATTTCTACTTATGCATTGCAGTTATAACGGCTAGGTTATCTATGCAGCCGTATCACTTTGCCCTAACGGGCGACGTCAGGCTGAGCAATGTGTGCTCTGCATGGCAAGATAGATGGCGCAACCGCGAGGTTGCGCCATCAAGTATAGCGTCGGGAGGAAAATGTGAAGGCGGCGGAACCGCCCTCAGGAGATTTTTTCTTTTCGCAGACGGTTATTGAAGCGAGGACGATCCAAGAGAAAAGTAAGGTGCAGACGCTGTATCAGCGCATAGGCGATAACAGGGGCGATCAGCCCGAATAGCGTGCCGGCGATCGCTTGTGTTGGCCAATGGTCGATATGCATAAATTTGGTCAGTATGATGCGTAAGCCGCTGGCCGCGAGGATATGCATCAAATAGATGACCATGCTCAATTCGCCGAGTCGTCTCAGCCAGGAAAGATTCGTCTTGGCCAGCAGAACCGACAGGCTGACGATCAAGAAGATGGCTTCAACCGCCAGTAACAGGGAGAAACTTCCGGTATCGGTATACAGCAAGCCAGAATAGCCGTGGAATCCCCACTGCAGCGCGATGAACGCGATCAAGGAGGCCAGCAGCGAACCGAAACCCAGATTGGCGATGAGGGAAGCGTAGCGAATGGCAAAAGCGCCAAGCAGGAAGAAGATCAAGAATCGGGTAATGTAATCAAAATGGAAGGCTTTGGTTAGGCTGTCTTGGTAGAGATACAGCCCCGCGCTGATAACGATCAATACCGGCAGGAGATAACGGTATTTTTCTTTGCTGTACAGCAAGGTGGCCAAAACAAAGACCATGAACAAGGCGTACAGGAACCAAAACTGCGCGCGTGGATGCGTAAACAGCGACAGGACATCGCCCAGGCTGGAAGGGTTATTGGTATAGCGCGACAACAGTACTTCCACCATGCCTTGCAGTAGCGACCAGACAACATAGGGATAAACGATGGTGTCTATCTTGCTGATCACAAAGCTGGTTTTTCCCTTTTTATCCAAGGATTGCGTAAAAAACAGACCGGAAAGGAAGAAAAACAGCGGCATATGAAAACTGTAGATAATGCTGTCCGTCAGTAGATAGGATGAACCGGAAAGCTGAATGCCCGCGCTGTATAGACCCCGATTGACGTGGCCAAAAACCACGAGAATGATGCCGATTCCCTTGGCATAATCGACCCATGCTTCTCTCATATGTGTACCTAGCCCAGAAGTAACGCAACTGATTTATAAGTATGAATATGAGCGTAACAGGCAGTTGCCGTTTTGCAATGTATCCCGGGGATTAGGAATAATATTAGGAAAATGCTCAGGGCAGCTACCGCCGCGCCGAGGTAGTGAGGCGTATTATCATTGATGAGGTTAATTTCTGGATGAAAAATCATCACCCAGAAATGGGGTGGGAAGCCTAACGCGGCTTGCCGGAGAACAGGAAGCGCAGCAGCGGAACGCGTTTGTGCAGTTCATATAACGCGAAGGCCAGCGAGAACACAAACAGCAGGCCCAGCAAGAATCCCAACAGGTTGTTGCCGATATAAGGCGTCACGAAAGCGCCATATATCAGGGTCAACGGATGGTGCACCAGATATATAAACAGCGAGGCGTTGACCAGATAGGTGATGCGCGGCGAGTGATAATTCAGCAGGTTATGCCCGAAAGAGAACGCCACGTTGGTCATCAGGATCCCCATTAGGGTTTTGATCACCACTTCCAGCTCGAACATATAGCTGCTGTGCGCCAGCAGCTTTTGGTTCAGCATATATGCGATAAACAGCAGCAGCGAACCGAGCAGCGCCAGCGGTGAGCGGCGCAGAAAAATCTCCTTAAGCCACACATACTTAAACGCATAAGCGCCGAGGATGAAGAACGGCAGGTAGAACATCGTCTCCATCACCACGAAATTGAACAGGCCGTTGGATAATAGTTGCGGTGCAAAAATTAAAATAATGCGGTGCGCGGCCGAATAGCATATCGCATAAATAAAGAAATACAGTGAGATGTTTCCTAATCCACGCATTCTGTTTATTAATGCAGGAATATGTTCACGGGGTTGACGCTTGATGTTGCGGAACAGATAAAAGCAGGCGCAGGTTAACAATGACAGGGTCAATAAGAACCAAAGATGAGACACCAATTCCCAAACTGTTACATTTATTTTCTGATAGAGAGAAAACTCATCCCAGCCGTTTAATTTATCGGTGAAATATTTCAGCATGAAAAACTGCGGCACCGTGATTAGCGGGATGGAACTCAACAGCGGGATCGCCACCCGCTCCAGCCTGACCTTCAGCCACTGGTGGCGCTCGTAGCGCTCGTAAAGCATGTAGGAGAAGTAGCCGGAGATCACGAAGAACACCTGCATGCGGAAGGCGTGGATGAAGTCGTTCAGCACCGTGAGCGAGAAAGAGGGCGACGGGCTGTTCACCGCCCAGGCGTGGCTGGAATAGATCAGGGAGAGGTGAAACGGGATGCCGAGCAACATCAAATAGGCTCTGATGGAGTCGAGAAAAAACTCGCGCTGTTTGCTGCCTTTAGTCATAGATTACCGCTGGTGATTTAATCGAGTGTTCATTAACACGCTTAATAAGTCGTCAAACGTTAAATTGTTATCCGGAACCCTACTATAGCCCCCCGCATTTTTCCATAGCGTCTTGTTGCGCGGCTTGCTACGCTGGTGTTCCATCAGCTGCTTAAACAATGAGCCGTAAACATGAACCATCCATTTATCATGTTGTCGGAAAGCTGAGTAATCCATTAATATGGATTTAAATGATTTGAGCACACGAATAGGGGGGGATGTGCTAGTTAATATATTATCCGGACAACCACGCGCCGCGAGCGTTCGTTGGTTAGGTGCTACCGTATTGTTCACGCTGTTCAGTTCGCCGGCATGGGCCTTTTCTATTGATGATGTGGCCAAGCAGGCGCAGGATCTGGCGGCAAAAGGTTTCGAAGCCCCGAAGAGCAACCTTCCTTCTCAGTTCCGCGAGATGAAGTTCGCAGACTATCAGCAGATTCAGTTCAATCACGATAAAGCCTATTGGAGCAAGCTGAAAACCCCTTTCAAGCTTGAGTTTTATCATCAGGGGATGTATTTCGACACGCCGGTGAAAATCAACGAAGTCACCTCCACCAGCGTAAAACAGATCAAGTACAGCCCGGATTACTTCAACTTCGGTTCGGTCAAACACGACCCTGAATCGGTGAAAAATCTCGGTTTTGCCGGCTTTAAGGTGCTCTACCCGGTCAACAGCGCCGACAAAAACGATGAGATCATGAGCCTGCTTGGCGCGAGCTATTTCCGCGTGGTGGGTAAAGGGCAGGTTTACGGGCTTTCCGCTCGCGGCCTGGCCATCGATACCGCTTTGCCGTCCGGCGAAGAGTTCCCGCGTTTCCGCGAATTCTGGGTTGAGCGTCCGAAGCAGGGCGACAAGCACCTGGTGATCTATGCGCTGCTGGATTCCCCGCGCGCCACCGGCGCTTACCGTTTCACGGTGATCCCGGGCCGCGACACCACTGTGGACGTCGAGTCCAAAGTGTTCCTGCGCGACAAGGTGGGCAAACTGGGCCTGGCGCCGCTGACCAGCATGTTCCTGTTCGGGCCGAACCAGCCGTCGCCGACGTTGAACTATCGTCCGGCGTTGCACGACTCCAACGGCCTGTCTATCCATGCCGGCAACGGCGAGTGGATCTGGCGCCCGCTGAACAATCCTAAACACCTGTCCGTCAGCACCTATACCGTCGAGAATCCGAAAGGCTTCGGTCTGCTGCAGCGCGGCCGCAACTTCAAAGAATATGAAGATCTGGACGATCGTTACGATCTGCGCCCGAGCGCCTGGATCGAACCGAAGGGCGACTGGGGCAAAGGCAAGGTTGAGCTGGTGGAGATCCCGACGGCGGATGAAACCAACGACAACATCGTCGCGTTCTGGACGCCGGATACGCTGCCGGAAGCCAAAAAGCCGCTGACGCTGAGCTACCGCCTGAACTTCACCCGCGATGAAGACAAACTGCATTCGCAGGACATCGCCTATGTGGCCCGCACCATGCGTTCGACCGGTGACGTGAAGCAGTCCAACCTGATTCGCGAGCCAGACGGCAGCGTGGCCTTCCTGGTCGACTTCGTCGGCCCGGTGCTGAAAGGGCTGGACGCCAATACCCCGGTCGCCTCTCAGATCAGCATCGGCGACAACGGTGAAATGGTGGAAAACAACGTGCGCTATAACCCAGTGACCAAAGGCTGGCGCCTGACGGTGCGTCTGAAAGTGAAAGACGACAAGAAGCCGGTAGAAATGCGCGCGGCGCTGGTCAATGGCGATAAGACTCTGTCGGAAACCTGGAGCTATCAGCTACCTGCCAATGAATAAGCCTACTCAACCCGCCCAGGATTATCTTGCGGCGCTGCCTCTGACCGCCGAGCGGTCGGAGGCGCTCAACCCTCAAACGGCGGATGACGCTCAGGCACTGGAGGCGCTCCATCGGCAGATGGGCGCCGCCGACGCCAACGTCAATAGCCTGTCGGCGGATGACGTGGCGCTGGCCTCGGTCAAACCGCGTATCGAAAACGCCTGGCCGGATGCGGTCAGCGATGACGACTTCGATACCGACGCCGAAGGGCGCGCGATTCTGAAGGCGACGCCGCCGATCAAACGAACCACCATGTTCCCGGAAGCCTGGCGCACCAACCCGGTGGCGCGCTTCTGGGATTCTCTGCTGGGGCGTTCGCCGCACAACCGGCACGCCACCAAAGAGGAGGCCGAGGCCGAGAACCGCTGGCGTACCGTCGGCTCCATGCGCCGTTATGTGCTGCTGGTGCTGATGCTGGTGCAAACCGGCATCGCCACCTGGTACATGAAAACCATCTTGCCTTATCAGGGCTGGGCGCTGATCGATCCTATCGCCATGCTGGATCAGGATCTGATGCAGTCGGTGCTGCAACTGCTGCCATATGTGCTGCAAACCGGCATTCTGATCCTGTTCGCCGTACTGTTCTGCTGGGTCTCGGCCGGTTTCTGGACCGCGCTGATGGGCTTCCTGCAGCTGCTGATCGGCAAGGACAAATACAGCATTTCCTCCACCATCAAGGGCGATGAGCCGATCAACCCGGCGCACCGCACCGCGCTGATCATGCCGATCTGCAACGAAGACGTCGAACGCGTGTTCGCCGGCCTGCGTGCGACCTATGAGTCCGTCGCCGCGACCGGTCAGCTGGAACACTTCGATATCTACGTCTTGAGCGACAGCTACGATCCGGACATCTGCGTGGCGGAGCAAAAGGCGTGGATGGAGCTGTGCCGCGATGTCGACGGCCACGGCCGCATCTTCTATCGCCGTCGCCGCCGCCGCGTCAAACGCAAGAGCGGCAACATCGACGACTTCTGCCGTCGTTGGGGCGGTGAGTACAGCTACATGGTGATCCTGGACGCCGACAGCGTGATGAGCGGCGAATGCCTCACCGGGCTGGTGCGTCTGATGGAAGCCAACCCGAACGCCGGCATCATCCAGTCCGCGCCGAAGGCGTCCGGCATGGATACCCTGTATGCGCGCGTGCAGCAGTTCGCTACCCGCGTTTACGGGCCGCTGTTTACCGCCGGCCTGCATTTCTGGCAGTTGGGCGAGTCGCACTACTGGGGCCATAACGCCATCATCCGCGTGAAGCCGTTTATTGAGCACTGTGCGCTGGCGCCGCTGCCGGGCGAGGGCTCCTTCGCCGGTTCAATCTTGTCGCATGACTTCGTTGAAGCGGCACTGATGCGCCGCGCTGGCTGGGGCGTGTGGATCGCTTACGATCTGCCGGGCAGTTACGAAGAGCTGCCGCCAAACCTGCTGGACGAGCTGAAACGCGACCGTCGCTGGTGCCACGGCAACCTGATGAACTTCCGCCTGTTCCTGGTGAAGGGCATGCACCCGGTGCACCGCGCGGTGTTCCTCACCGGCGTGATGTCCTACCTGTCGGCGCCGCTGTGGTTCATGTTCCTGGCGCTCTCCACCGCGTTGCAGGTGGTGCACACCCTGATGGAACCGCAATACTTCCTGCAGCCGCGGCAGTTGTTCCCGGTCTGGCCGCAGTGGCGGCCCGAGCTGGCGATAGCGCTGTTCTCCACCACGCTGGTGCTGTTGTTCCTGCCGAAGCTGCTCAGCATCGTGCTGATCTGGGCCAAGGGCGCGAAAGAGTACGGCGGGGCGTTCCGGCTGTTCATTTCGATGCTGATGGAAATGCTGTTCTCGGTGCTGCTGGCACCGGTGCGCATGCTGTTCCATACCGTGTTCGTGGTGAGCGCCTTCCTCGGTTGGGAAGTGGTGTGGAATTCGCCGCAGCGTGACGACGACGATACGCCGTGGGGCGAAGCCTTCCGCCGCCATGGCTCGCAGATGTTGCTGGGCCTGGTGTGGGCCGGCGGCATGGCGTGGTTGGATCTGCGCTTCCTGTGGTGGTTGGCGCCGATCGTGTTCTCGCTGATCCTGTCGCCGTTCGTGTCGGTGCTGTCGAGCCGCGCGACGCTGGGCATGAAGAGCAAACGCGCCAAGCTGTTCCTGATCCCGGAAGAGTACAACCCGCCGCGTGAGCTGTTGGCGACGGAAGAATACCTGCATCTCAACCGCAATCGCGCGCTGACCAACGGCTTTATGCATGCGGTGGTCAACCCGTCCTTCAACGCGCTGGCGACGGCGTTGGCGACGGCGCGTCACCATCTGCGCGCGACGCTCGATCGCAACCGCGAGGAGCGGGTGAACGAAGCGCTGCAGCTGGGGCCGGAGAAGCTGGCGAAGGGCAAACGTCTGGAGCTGCTGAGCGATCCGGTCACGCTGGCTCGTTTGCACCAGCGCGTCTGGCTGTTGCCGGAAGGCGCCGCCTGGCGTGAGCACTATCAGCAGTTGCCGCACAACCCGCTGGCGCACCCAACGGGCCGGCGTTAATCGCTGAACGGCAACGCCCAGACGGGGAATGTGCATGGCGCATTCCCCGTTTTTTTTACCTTTTGCTTACGTGCGCCGGTGCCGGCGGAGAAAGGGAACTGTGGTAGACTGCGGCCGATGCGTTGTTCACTCGCGAAACAACCCCCTTGCTCAGAGTCAATGTTGTGAATCTCTCTTCCTATCTTCGGCTGGCCTGCGTGGCGGCCGGCGTGATGGCCCTGACCGGCTGCGGCAGCATTATCAGCCGCACCGTGCCCGGCGCGGGGCATGGCCACCAGTACTATCCCGGCGTGCAGTGGGATCTGCGCGATACGCCCTGGCGCTACGTCACGGTGATAGACGTGCCGCTGTCGATGGTGGTGGACACCTTTATGCTGCCGTTCGATGCGCAGCACGGCCCCTATGAATAAACCCGCTCAGCGGGTGGCGAACACCACCAGCTGATAGCCTTTCTGCCCGCAATGGAAAGGCGCCAGCGCCGTCATGCCCAGCCCTTGCACGTGAGCGGCCAACGAATGCGGATTGTCGTCGTCGATAAACAGCGCGCCCACGTCGTAGTCATGGCTGGTATGCGCTTTGACCGCGGCGTAAAGGCGCTTCAGCACGCCTTTGCCGCGCCAGGCGGCGGCGAGGCATACCGGGCCGTAGAGAAACACCCGCAGTTCATTCAGCGCGCGTCCGGCGAAGGATTGCGTGGCGAGCGTCGCCAGCATCGCGTCCACCACCGGCGGGCGCGGTTGCACGTTGGCGGGCATCAGGCAAACAAAGCCCGCCAGTTGGTTTTCCTGTTCAGCCACTAGTATGCCGATGCCGCGGTTGATCGCCGCCAGCTGCGCCTCATTCATGCGCGATACGATAAATCCCTGCCGTTTTTGGCGCTCGTCGAGCGCTTCCGGCACGTTTTCCCCCTGCAGCTGCAAAATGGCGGGGTAGTCGGTGGGGCGAGCCCGGCGAATATTCATGCTGCCTCCTTGGCGATGAGTGTGTAGTGCGGGTTAACGTTCATCCCATTCATCGGCCGCGGCCTGGCCTTCTTCGGTATCCAGCGGCGGCTCGAGCTGGAAGTCGCCTTCTTCCCATTCGTACAGGGTGTTTTCATCTATCCACTCGGCGGTGATCTCCACCTCGTCGTAGTCACCGTCGAAGATCGCCTGCGCCGCCGCACCGCTGCGCAGCGGCAGGCATTCCACCGCTTCGCCTTCTTCCTCGAAGAACTCGGCCTGCCACATCGTGTCGCCATCCTGCATCACGTACTTTTGCAGATTGAACTGCTGCGGCACCGGCGGTTCGTCATCGCCGCCGCCTTCGGCGGTGTCGATAAACTCTTCGCGTGCGGCCTCGATGGCTTCTTCCAGGGTTGCATACAGGCTCATGTTCGCCTCCGTTGACAATGAGAGTAGAGCGCCCGGCGGCACTGCCGGTGCGGTGGGGGAAACGTCAAACCTAATTGTTGTCTCACTGGCGCAGGATGCAAATTTTTTTGTTGTCCGCATTGCGACGATGGTTGTCCGCAAAGCGGGAGAAGAGGCGGCGAGGGCGGGAAATAATGGCGTCATCGTTCATTCAGGCGTCAGGAGAAGCCCATGTTAATCGACCCTTCAAGCAAATATCGACCGTTCCCGCCGGTGGCGTTGCCGGACCGCCAATGGCCTGCGCGTACGCTGCGGCAGGCGCCGCGCTGGTGCTCCAGCGATCTGCGCGACGGCAACCAGGCGCTGGCGGAACCGATGGATAACGCGCGCAAGCGCGAGTTCTATCAATTGCTGTTGCAGTGTGGTTTTAAAGAAATTGAAGTGGCTTTTCCTTCGGCGTCGCAAACGGATTTCGATTTTGTGCGCACGCTGATTGACGAGCAGCTGATCCCGGACGACGTCACGATTCAGGTGCTGACGCAGTCGCGCGACGATCTGATCGACCGCACCTTCGAGGCGCTGCAGGGGGCGCCACGGGCTATCGTGCATCTGTACAACGCCACGGCGCCGATGTTTCGCGACATCGTGTTCCGCCAGGATAAGGCCGCCACCGTGGCGCTGGCGGTGAACGGCGCGCGGCGCATTCGCCGGCAGTGCGAGGCACAGCCCGATACCGCCTGGTGCTTCGAGTATTCGCCGGAAACCTTCTGTTTTACTGAATTGAAGTTCGCGCTGGAGATCTGCGAAGCGGTGGCGGCGGTGTGGCAACCGGGGCCGCAGCGGCCGATGATCATCAATCTGCCGGCGACGGTGGAAGTGAGCACGCCCAACGTGTATGCCGATCAGATTGAATGGTTCTGTCGCCACTTCAGCCGCCGCGCCGATGTAACGATCAGCGTGCATCCGCATAACGATCGCGGCACCGGCGTGGCCTGCGCGGAGCTGGCGCTGTTGGCCGGCGCCGATCGGGTCGAAGGCTGCCTGTTCGGCAACGGAGAGCGCACCGGCAATGTCGATCTGGTTACGCTGGCGTTGAATCTCTATACCCAGGGCGTGGCGCCGGGCCTGGACTTCAGCCGCCTGAAGCAGGTGGTGGAGGTGGTGGAGCTGTGCAATCAGCTGCCGGTGCACCCTCGCCATCCTTATGCCGGCGAGTTGGTGTTTACCGCCTTCTCCGGTTCGCATCAGGATGCGATTAAAAAAGGCTTCGCCGCCCAGCGCCAGCGCCAGGATGGCTGGTGGCAGGTGCCTTACCTGCCGCTCGATCCCGCCGATGTCGGCTGCAGCTATGAGGCGGTGATCCGGGTCAACAGCCAGTCCGGCAAAAGCGGGGCCGCCTGGCTGTTGGAACAAAATCACGGGCTGGCGTTGCCGCGCGGTTTGCAGATTGATTTCAGCCAGGTGGTGCAGCGCGCGACCGACGGCAGCGGCAAGGAAATGAGCGGCGCGCAGCTGTGGCGCTTATTCCGCGACACCTATGGGCTGGTGGAGCAACCGCGCTTGCAGCTGCTGAGCTACCAGACGGAAAGCCACGGCGTAGAGGCCTACAGCTTCAATGCGCGGATTGCCTGTGAGGGAGAGCCGCTGCGGCTGCAGGGCGCCGGCAATGGCCTGCTTTCCAGCGCGGTGGATGCGCTGCGCCAGCGCTTCGGCTTGCCGCTGGCGATCGAGGATTACCACGAGCATACGCTGGGGCACCAGAGCGACAGCCGGGCGGTGGCCTATATTCGCTGCTCGTTGCCGCAGGGTGAGGCGACCTACGGCGTTGGCATCGACGTCGACTCCGCCAGCGCCTCGCTGCAGGCGCTGCTCAACGTCGCCGGGCGCTATCTGGCGTCAACGTCGGCGCGGCCGGGCTGAAATAGTCGCTGGGCGCGACCCCCAGCACTCGACGAAACATGGCGCTGAACGCGCTGGGGCTGTCATAGCCGAGATCCAGCGCCACTTCCAACACCGAGCGGCCGGTCGCCAGCGCGTTCAGCGCCGCCAGCAAACGGGCGCGTCGCACCCAATCGCTAAAATGCAGCCCGGTTTCGCGCTGGAAGCGCCGCGACAGGGTGCGTCCGCTGACGCTGAGATGAGCGGCCGCCTGTTTCAGCGTCCAGGGCTGCGCCAGCGTAGCCTGGATATGGCGGCACAGGGCGAGCAGCGATGCCTCACGCGGTTCAGGCAGGTGCAGCGGCAGGATCGGCAGCATCCGCAACTCATCCAGAATCAGTTCCATGACGCGTTCATCGCGTCCGCCGCTCGGGTAATCGGGCGCAATCTCCATCGCACAGATAATCAACTCGCGCAGCAGCGGAGAAACCTGCACCACCTGGCATTGGGCCGGCAGATCGGCGCGCGCCAGCGGATCGACGAACAGCGTCCTGGCCGCCACCTGGCCGGTAATGCGCAGACTGTGCACCACCTTAGCCGGCACCCAGACGCCGCGGCCGGGCGGCACCACCCAACTGCCGAGCCGGGTCGTGACCTGCACCACGCCGCTCAGGCTGTGAATCAGCTGCGCGCAGTGATGGTAGTGATCCGGCTCGCTGTCGCCGTGGCGATAATCCTTGGCCAACGGCCGGACAGGCTGGTCGGGCGGCAGAACGTCGTGAAACAACAGCATCGTAAGCAGGCTCCGCGCGGCAAAAGGGGGAAGACAGCATGCCATGCGGCGCTGTTTCACACCAGTCTGTGGCGCGGTACGGCGAAATAGTTTATAAAATAATATTATATGATTTTATAAATTGATGGAGGAGCAATGGATATTGACGCGATGCGCAAGGCGGCGGCGCAGGCTGGCGCGATGCTGCGCACCTTGGGCAACGAAGATCGGCTGCTGCTGCTGTGCCGGCTCAGCCAAGGCGAGATGGCGGTGAGCGAGCTGGCGCAGGCGCTGGATATCCGCCAGCCGACGCTGTCCCAGCAGCTTGGCGTGCTGCGCGAGGAGGGATTGGTCTCCACCCGACGCGCCGGCAAGCAGATTTACTATGCGGTGGCCGACGCCAAAGCGCTGGCGCTGCTCCATACCCTGTATCAACTCTATTGCCCACAGCCGGAGAACCGCGATGACCATTGACTGGCAACACTTCACGCCGTATTCCGCGCTGGCGGGAGGAGCCATTATCGGCGCAGCGGTGGCGCTGCTGCTGCTGTTCAACGGCCGGATCGCCGGCATCAGCGGCATTACCGGCGGTTTATTGAGCGCGGGTGGCCGCGAGCGGGGCTGGCGCGCCGCATTTCTTGGCGGGTTGCTGATTTCCCCCTGGCTGTATGCTGCCGCAGCGGCTTTGCCGTCTGCTGAGATCGCGGCCGGCAGCGGCGGGCTGGCGGTAGCAGGGCTGTTGGTGGGGGTGGGGACTCGATTGGGCAGCGGTTGCACCAGCGGGCACGGCGTGTGCGGCGTCGCGCGGCTGGCACCGCGTTCGCTGGCCGCCACGGCGGTGTTTATGCTGCTGGGTTTTACGACCGTGTGGCTGATGCGCCACCTGCTGGGAGGGTGAGATGTTTAAATCCCTGTTGGCGCTGCTGAGCGGCGTGATTTTCGGTCTGGGGCTGATCGTCGCCGGCATGGCCAATCCGGCCAAAGTGTTGGCGTTTCTCGACGTTACCGGCCAGTGGGATCCTTCGCTGGCGCTGGTGATGGTTGGGGCGATCGCGGTGGCGGCGCCGGCCTTCTTGTGGGCGCGGCGACGCGAGCGGAGCCTGTTGGGCGAACCGCTGCAGATCCCGGCCGCCGGGCGTGCGGATTGCCGTTTGCTGGTGGGCAGCGCGCTGTTCGGCATCGGTTGGGGCATTGCGGGCATTTGCCCTGGCCCGGCCTGGGTATTGGCGGGGGCGGAAATACAACGGGTATGGCCGTTCCTGCTGGCGATGCTGGCGGGCATGGCGCTGTATGAGATTATCATGAGGTGGAGGTATTCATGTCGATAGCCAACGCGGTGTTGCGCATTGCGCGCCCGACCGATCGGTTGCAAGAGATTGCCGCGCTGTATTGTCGCGGGCTGGGGTTCGAAAAGCTGGGCGAGTTTGTCGATCATCAGGGCTTTGACGGCATTATGATCGGGCATCCGCAGCATGCCTACCATCTGGAGTTCACGCAGCATCGCGGGGTGCGGGTCGGGCAGGCGCCGACGCAGGATCATCTGCTGGTGTTTTATCTGCCGGATGAGAACGCGTGGCGAGCCGCATGCGAGCGGATGCGGGCGGCGGGATTCCTGGCTGTCACCGCCTATAACCCCTATTGGGATAGGGCGGGGCAAACCTTTGAAGATCCTGACGGCTACCGGGTGGTCCTGCAACATCAGGCCTGGCAAGGATAAAAAAAACCGGCGCCTTGAGCGCCGGTTTGCGAGATAAAAACGGGGTATCCGTCAGGCGCTGGTCGCCGGTTTCTGCGCGCTCTTGGTCTGGGTATTTTCCAGCATGCGGCGAATCGGCACGATCAGCACGATAAGCACGGCGGCGCAGATCAGCAGCGCGACTGAGCAGCGAGCGAACAGATCCGGCAGCATATCCAGTTGGTCGGCCTTGACGTGACCGCCGATCAGACCGGCCGCCAGGTTGCCCAGCGCGCTGGCGCAGAACCACAGCCCCATCATTTGCCCGCGCATTCTCTCCGGCGCCAGCAGCGTCATGGTGGCCAGGCCGATCGGGCTCAGGCACAGCTCACCCAGCGTCAGCATCAGGATACTGCCCACCAGCCACATCGGCGATACGCCGGCGCCGCCGTTGCTCAGCACATTCTGCGCGGCCAGCATCATCAGGCCGAAACCGCCGGCGGCGCACAGGATACCGATCACGAACTTGGTAATGCTGCTCGGGCGCACGTTATTGCGCGCCAGTGCAGGCCAGGCCCAGCTGAACACCGGCGCCAGCAGGATGATGAACAGGGCGTTGATCGACTGGAACCACACCGCCGGGATCTCGAAGCCGCCGACCATGCGATTGGTGTAATCGTTGGCGAACAGGTTGAACGAGGTCGGTTTCTGTTCAAACGCCGACCAGAAGAACGCGGCGGAGATCAGCAGGATAAAGCACACCAGCAGGCGAGCGCGCTCTTTGCGGCTCAGGCCGGCAAAGGCGAACAGATAGATGAAATACAGGGTGACCGACGCGGCGATCACGTACACCAGCACGCTGGCTACTTCGACCGGGTTGATGACGATGGTGCCCTGAGCGATCAGCACGATGACCGCAGCCAGGCCTACCGCCAATGCCAGCAGCCAGGCGCCGACGCCTTTTTTCTTCGCGACCGGGCTGTTCCAGGTGGAATCCAGGCCCACTTCGCGGTCATAGCGTTTCATCGCCGGGACGGCGAACACGCGGAAGATCACCAGCGCCACCAGCATCCCGATACCGCCGATGCCGAAGCCCCAGTGCCAGCCGTGTGACTTGATCAGCCAGCCGGAGATCAACGGGGCGATGAACGAACCGATGTTGATGCCCATGTAGAACAGCGAGAAACCGCCGTCGCGGCGCGCATCGCCTTTCTTGTACAGCGTGCCGACCATCACCGAGATACAGGTCTTGAACAGGCCGGAACCGAGCACGATGAACATCAGGCCGATGAAGAACAGGTTGGTGCCCATCACCGCGGACAGGGCGATCGACAGGTGGCCGAGGGCGATCAGAATCGAACCGTACCAAACGGCCTTGCGTTGGCCGAGCCAGTTGTCCGCCAGCCAGCCGCCCGGCAGCGCCGCCAGGTACATGCTGCCGGCGAAGATGCCGACGATCGCCGACGCGTTCTCGCGCGCCAGACCCAGACCGCCGTCGTATACGGTGGCGGCCATAAACAGGATCAGCAGCGGACGGATGCCGTAGAACGAAAAGCGCTCCCACATTTCGGTGAAGAACAGAGAACCCAGCGGATAGGGATGGCCGAAGAAGGTCCGGCTTTCTGACTTATTGACAGAGGATTGCATAACGATTTCCCAATAAAAAGGCGCTGCATGGCTGCAGCCCGTACTGTGGTTGTATGTGTATTTAATGAAGGCGATCCGCCCAATGCGGATTACCCGACAAAACCGCGGCTGCAACGCTGATAAACCGTGGAAAGCGTGCTGACCTTTTCTTCACTTGGCCGATGGTTCACATCTGGCGTGATATTATTTAACCATTTGATAACTGGTCGTTGGTTTTGTCTAGTACCTGTATCCCATTTTTTAGACGAAAAGTCGACAAGCATCTCCTTTTCTGGTTTTTCTGTTGGTTATGACAGGAATATGATTGACAGCGGGTTTTATGCGCTGAAGGTTAATTAATTGTTGATAAACAAGATGTTGTAGTAAGAATGTTCCGAGTGGGGCGAAAATTCGCCGGCCCGCAGGAAGCATTATTAAAAGTAGGGGAAACGCGCCGTTGATCCGGCCAATCGCGGAAATTGGCGATAAATGCAGCTATTGTTCTTCCTGCAGCGTGTCTTCCCGCATATAGCCCGGCCGCCGCCGCAGACACCACCAGGAATAACCGGCGTTGAACAGCACCACCAAAGCGGTGACGGCGAAGACCGCGCGAAAACCGTAGCCGGCGGAGACCGCGGCGCCGAGCAGCGGGCCGCTGACGTTGCCGACGTCGCGGAACGACTGGTTGTAGCTGAAAATTCGGCCGGCGACCTGATTGGTGCAGTTATAAATCAACAGGGTCTGTACCGCCGGCAGCAGCGCGCCGTCGGCCGCCCCCAGCAGAAAGCGCAGTACGCCGAGCTGCCACGGCGTTTGCACGAACGCCATCGGGATCAGCAGCAGCACCGAGACGATCAGCATAAAGACCAGAATGCGTTCCGGGCCGATGCGATCGCCCAGCTTGCCCAGCCGTGGGGCGCTCATCAATGCCGCGACGCCGGGCACCGAGGCGATCAGCCCGCTGATAAACGCCAGATTATGGGTCGCGCCGGCCAGATCGCGCACATACAGCGTCAGGATCGGGGCAATTGAGCCGGTGGCGATCTGGATGATCATGGTGGTGACGAACAGGCTGAGCACCAGCTTCGGGTTCTTCAGCGAGGCGAACACCTGTTTTGCGTGCAACATGTCGCGCTTTTGCACCGGGGTGAATTGCTCTTTAACATACAGCAGCGTCAGCACGAAGCAGACGAACAGCACCGCGGCGGTGATATAAAACACCGGACGCAGGCCGTACAGATCGGCCAGCAGGCCGCCGATCAGCGGGCCGACCAGCGCACCGCCGACGCCACCGGTAGACAGGGTGCCGAGCGCCCAGCCGCTGCGGTTGCGCGGCACCTGGGTGGCGATCAGCGCGTTGGCGTTGGGAATGAACCCGCCGAGCAACCCCAGCACCGCACGCAGCGCGAGAAACTGCCAGACCGTTTGCGCCATGCCCATCAGCACCATGACTATCGCCATGCCCAACGCCGAGCGCAGCAACATCAGTTTACGGCCGCGTCGGTCGGCCAGGGCGCCCCAGAACGGCGCGGCGATAGCGGAAAACAGGAAGGTAATGCTGAACAGCAGACCGGACCACATGTTGAGCGCCTGATGGCCGGTTACGCCCAGCGTCTCGACGTACAGCGGCAGAAACGGCATCACCAGGCTGAAGGCGGCGCCGGTGAGAAAGCACCCTACCCAGGCGACGAAAAGGTTGCGTTTCCAGTTAACGGGTTCTGCTGCCGAAGCCATAAATGTCCATTGCCGAAAGGTGACGCGTTTTGCCGGCGGCAAAAAGATGGAGGGCAAAACGTGAAAGTTAGCCTGATAAGTATGCGCCGCCGGCGCGGCTACGGCAAACCAGAGGACGGGAATAGGGCGAAAAATGAAATAAAGTTTTAAAAATGACGCTTAAACCTTATTCCGCGCTTGGCGCGCGGAATTTTCAGCGTTTTATAGGCCGGCCAGCGCCTCGAAACCGGCGGCGGTGGTGGTGGCGCTAAAGTCAGTGACCTCGTAGTGAGCCACGGCGTTGAATGGATCTTCGGCCAGGATGGCGTCCAGCCGCGCGCGTTCAATGCCCTTGGCCAGGATCACGCCGCCGGTGCGGGGATTCTTGCGGCCGGAGGCGATGAAGGTGCCGTCCTGAAAATATTTCTTAAGCCAGGCGATGTGCCCGTCAAGGTGGCTGTCGACGTCGGCGATCGGGCGATGGTAGGTCAGGCTGACAATGTACATGGCGGCTCCGGGGTTGGCGGCAAAGGCTTTACCATCCCACCCTCGCTGTCGATTCTCAAGAGGCGCGCAATAAAAAACCCGCCGGCGGCGGGTTTGCTTTATCAGTAGAGCGAAGGCTCGCCTTCCGGGCGGGTCTTGAAGCGGCGATGCAGCCACATATATTGATCCGGCGCCATCAGGATCTCTTTTTCCACCACTTTATTCATAAAGGCGGCGGCATCGAGTTCGTTATCCAGCGGGAAGTTTTCCACCGCCGGCTGCATGATCAGCTCATAGCCTTTGCCGTCCGGCAGGCGGCGCGGGGTGAACGGAATGATCGCCGGTTTGCCCATCCGCACCAGCACGTAACTGCCGGTGGTGGTGGCGGCTTTGTCTACCGCGAACAGCGGCACGAATACGCTGCTGCGCGGGCCGTAGTCGTGATCCGGCGCATACCAGATGATATCGCCCTGTTTCAGGGCGCGGATCATGCCTTTGATGTCTTTGCGATCCAGCATCGATTTGTTGGAACGCATGCGGCCCCAGGTTTGCAGCCAGTCCATCAGCTTGTTGTCGTGCGGGCGGTAAACGCCGATGCCCGGGTTGTGAATGCCGAAGATGCGCGCGCCCAGCTCCAGCGTCAAAAAGTGCAGGCCAATCAGCAACACGCCCTGCTGGTTGTCGCGGGCCTTTTGGATGTGCTCCAGGCCGCTGACCTTGAACCAGCGCTCGATGCGCCAGTTGGGCCAGAACCACGCCATGCCGGTTTCAAACAGCCCCATGCCGACCGATTCGAAATTCTTTACCACCAGCGCATCGCGTTCGGCCTGCGGCATGTCGGGAAAACAGAGCTCGAGGTTACGCTGGGCGATAGCGACGCGTCGCTTGAGAAAGCGCATGGAAAATCGCCCAATCGAGGTGCCGAGCCAGTAGATGACGGGATAAGGCAGCAACACCAGCAGATACAGCAAGCCGATGCCGACCCAGGTCAGCCAGTAGTGCGGGTGCAATAAGGAACGATTGAAAGTAGGAACTTGAGTCATGGGTTCTCTGTTTGAATACGGTTGTTTAAGTGTAATGACAGAGTCATAGCATGGTCTGGCAGCCGGGTGAGCTCGGCGGCAAGGTTCGTTTCTGCCGTTTGTTTGCGACTATTGTGGCATTTTTCTGGCGATCCAGGAAAACACAACGCATTAAAATCCCTTTTTGGGCGTTAAATATGCATCGAATGCCGAATTTTTCCACAATCTTTCCTGCCAAAGATAATGGCGATATTATTGCTGGTAATTATTCAGAGGGTAAATATGTTGGCACCATGGATCAGTGCGGGGCTGCTGGTTTTGGGCGCGGCGGTCGGCAGCGTCGGCGCGCATCTGCAGGTGAACGCGATATTGGCGCTCGCCGGCGTGATGATGGCGCTTGGTATGCTGGCTTCCGCGTTTACCGAAGGCGGCGGACGCTGAACGGGGCGTTTGCGCCAGGGCTGCGCGGCGGCGGTTTTTCGGGTATGATGTGCGCCGCGCGCGGGCCGGCAGGCTGCGCGCGATAATCAGTCACCTCCCGAAAGACAGGAAAGTACACCATGCCAGTGTTACATAACCGAATTTCTAATGAGGAACTGAAGGCGCGCATGCTGGCGGAAACCGAGCCGCGCACCACAGTTTCTTTTTACAAATATTTCTCCATCGACGATCCCAAAGCGTTTCGCGACAGCCTGTACGTTCAGTTCGAAAAATTGAAGGTGTTCGGCCGCATCTACGTGGCGAAAGAGGGCATCAACGCGCAGATCAGCGTGCCGCAGCATAACTTCGACGCGTTCAAAGCCGCGCTGTTCGCCTCGCACCCGGCGCTGGATCAGGTTCGCCTGAATATCGCGCTCGAAGACGACGGCAAATCCTTCTGGGTGCTGCGCCTCAAGGTGCGCGAGCGCATCGTGGCCGACGGCATCGATGACGAGAGCTTTGACCCAAGCAACGTCGGCGAATATCTGCAGGCCGATCGCGTCAATCAGATGATCGACGATCCGAATACGGTGTTCGTCGACATGCGCAACCACTATGAGTACGAAGTCGGTCACTTCGAAAACGCCATCGAGGTGCCGTCGGATACCTTCCGCGATCAGCTGCCGATGGCGGTGGAGATGCTGCAGGACAGCAAAGACAAAAACATCGTCATGTACTGCACCGGCGGCATTCGCTGTGAAAAAGCCAGCGCCTATATGCTGCACAACGGCTTTAAAAACATCTACCACGTGGAAGGCGGGATCATCGAGTACGCCCGCAAAGCGAAAGAGCAGGGGCTGCCGCTGAAGTTTATCGGCAAAAACTTCGTGTTCGATGAGCGCATGGGCGAGCGCATTTCCGACGATGTGATCGCCAACTGCCACCAGTGCGGGGCGCCGTGCGACACCCACACCAACTGCAAAAACGACGGTTGCCACCTGCTGTTCATTCAGTGCCCGAGCTGCGCCACCAAGTTTGAAGGGTGCTGCAGTGAAATTTGCCGCGAAGAGCTGAAGCTGCCGCGCGAAGAGCAGCGCGCGCGCCGTGCAGGCCGTGAAAACGGCGTCAAGATCTTCAATAAGTCGAAAGGCCTGTTGCAGACTACGATGCACATTCCGGCACCGGAAGAAGAAGGCCCAGCCCGCTGAGCCTGAGGAAATGAGAAGCCCGGCCGCCAAGCCGGGCTTTTTTACTTATTTCTCGCGCACGCCTTCTACGGAGATGATCAGCTCAACGTCTTGCGACGCCGGGCCCAGATCGGTGGTGATGCCGAAATCTTTCAGCTTGATTTTGCCGTTGGCTTCAAAGCCGGCGCGGTAGCCGCCCCACGGATCGTTGCCCTGGCCAATCAGTTTGGCGTCCAGCGTAACCGGTTTGGTCACGCCGTTCAGCGTCAGGTTGCCGACCACAGCATAACCTTCGCCGCTTTTCTTCACTTCGGTGGATTCAAACTTGGCCTGTTTGTTCTTCTCCACGTTGAGGAACTCGGCGCTGCGCAGGTGCTTGTCGCGCTCGGCGTGGTTGGTGTCGACGCTGGCGGTATTGATGGTCACGTTGACTTTGTCCTTGGACGGATCTTTTTCGTCGAAGGTGAAGCCGCCGTCAAAGTCTTTAAAGCTGCCGTACAGCCAGCTGTAACCCAGGTGCTGGATGCGGAACTCGATAAAGGCGTGCTGGCCCTGTTTGTCGATCTTGTAGTCCGCCGCCAGTGCGGAACCGGCGCTCAGCAGCAGGGCGCCTGCGGTCAGGCCCAATACGGTCTTTTTCAACATAGCAATCTCCATAAATCCAAAGGTTAATCGGCGCTGCTACCCAGCATCCGTTTCAAAGTGACATCACGATCGATAAAGTGATGTTTAAGCGCGGCCAGCCCGTGCAGTACCGAGAGCACTACCACGGCCCAGGCCAGGTAAAGGTGTATGGCGCCGGCGGTGTCGGCCTGTTCCGCCATGCCGGTCACGGTGGCGGGCACGTCGAACCAGCCGAATACGCTAATCGGTTGGCCGTCGGCGGTCGAGATCAGATAGCCGCTGATCAGAATGCCGAACAGCACGGCGTACAGCGCCAGATGCGCGAGAATGGCGCTGACGCGAGTGAGGCGGCCATAGCTGGCCAGAGGCTTGGGCGGCGGCGAGACAAAGCGCCAGATCACGCGGATCACCATCACGATGAACAGCAGCGTGCCGATGCTTTTGTGGATCTCCGGCGCCTGGTGGTACCAGACGTCGTAATAGCCCAGCGTGACCATCCACAGGCCGAGGGCGAACATGCCGTACACCGTCAGCGCCACCAGCCAGTGGATCAACACTGACACATGGCCGAAACGATCGGCGGTATTTTTCCAGAGCATCCTGTTTCCTTCGATTACCGATTGGCTGGCTGCAATAATTAAACTTTAGGAAACATAAAATCAATAATAAATTTAACTATGTTACTTCTTAGAAATATTAGTCAGTGAATTTGTTTGAGATGTTCGTAGTTCATCAGATAAATCGTTGAAGATGATATGATTTCTTTCACGTGGCGATTATGCTAGTTGTTGAAAATTAGGCTTATTATCTATTAATGTCAGCTTTTGTCATTTTACGTAAACCGTTCATGGATTGCTGGGCGGGATTATTGGTTGGCAAAGGTTATGCCTATTTCTTGCGGCGAAGAGCAGGGCGGAAAGATTAAATTATTCGAACGGTTACGCTAAATCCTCTGCGGCGTGACGGCCGACTTTGCTACCATTAGCGCCAAGAGTCGGCTCTTTGTGGCCGGTTAACCCAGTGAAATAACAAGGAAACGTCATGGGCCGAACCCGAGTAACCGACAGCAGCCTGCGTTTGGCCGTCCTGTTGGCGATGTTGGTGATCATTTTGGCCGGGGTGAAAGCCGCCGCCGACATCGTGGTGCCGTTTCTACTGGCGGTATTCCTCGCCATGGTGCTGAACCCGCTGGTGACGATGCTGGAACGCCGCCGGGTGCCGCGCATCCTTGGGGTGACGCTGCTGGTGACGGCGGTGATCGTGGTCGTGATGCTGTTTATCGGCATGCTGGGCGCTTCGCTGAACGAGTTCGCCCGCTCGCTGCCGCAGTACCGCGGCATGATGATCGAGAAACTGCGCGAGCTGCAGCATTACGCCGATCGCTTCAATATCAGCCTCTCCAGCGAAGCGATGCTGCAGTATGTCGATCCCAGCGCGGCGATGAATCTGGTTACCCGCATGTTGGGGCACCTGTCTGGCGCCATGACCAACGTCTTCCTGCTGCTGATGACCGTGGTGTTTATGCTGTTTGAAGTGCAGCTGCTGCCTTATAAGCTGCAGCAGGCGTTGGATAAGCCGAACGAAGGCCTCGCCGCGATGCGGCGGGCGCTGGACGGCGTGACGCGCTATCTGGTGATTAAAACCATCATCAGCCTGGCCACCGGCGTGATCGTCTGGATCTTCCTGGCGGCGGTCGGGGTGCGCTTCGCCTTTATCTGGGGGCTGCTGGCGTTTCTGCTCAACTATATCCCCAATATCGGCTCGGTATTGGCCGCCATTCCACCGTTGATTCAGGCGCTGCTGTTCAACGGATTGGGCGATGCGTTGGTGGTGGCGGGCGGCTTTATCGCTGTCAACATGGTGATCGGCAATATCCTCGAACCGCGGGTGATGGGGCGCGGGCTGGGGCTGTCGACGCTGGTGGTGTTCCTGTCGCTGATCTTTTGGGGTTGGCTGCTCGGCCCAGTGGGCATGTTGCTGTCGGTGCCGCTGACGATCGTGGCGCGCATCGCGCTGGAGACCACCGAGGGCGGCTATCGGCTGGCGGTTATCCTGGGGGACGGCCGCCCGCCGCGCCAGCCTCCGGCGGCGCCGGAGTGAGGAAGATTTTTCCGTTGACGCCGGGCTGCGCGGCGTGTTGCAGCGCCGCTGCGTACTGATGCAGAGGGTAAATCGCGGCGGGCGGGCGCAGCGCCAGCTGGCCGCGGCGCAGCAGCTGGAATAGCTGATAAAACGCCGTTTGCCACTGCGCCGGCGCCGCATGCGCATTCCATTTACGCAGGTGGAACAGCGAAGCGCGCAGCTTTAACTCATCCACTACGCGCCGCCAGTCCACCTGGCGCCCGCCTAAAAGGCCCAGCGCCACGAAATCGCCGCCGGAGCGAACCGCTCGCGCCAGCTGCAATCCGTCTTCTCCGCCGATGCAGTCGATGGCGGCGCGGGCGCCAAAATGGGTCATCTGCGCCAGCTGCGGCGCTTCGATAACGCGCCAGGCGCCGGCGGCCAGCAGCGCCTGGCGATGGGCGGCGTTGCGCACCGCCACCGCCAGACGAATACCACGCAGCGCCGTCAGCTGCGCCAACAGCAGGCTAACGGCGGAGCCGCCGCCGTTGAGCAGCAGCACGTCGCCGGCGTTGAGCGGCAGCCATTGCGTCAGCAGCACCCAGCAGGTGAGCGGGTTGATGTAAATCTGTGCCGCGTCGTTGTCGTCGATGTCGTCCGGCACCCACACCACCCGATCCTCAGGCAGCGTGACGAAGGTTTGCCAACTGCCGTCACCCGCTACCGCCAGCGCGCGTCGGCCGGTCGAGCGCCCGCTCTGCGGATCGACGATGACGCCTGCGCCTTCATAGCCCGGCACCTGCGGCAGGGCGATACGGTGCGCGTATTGGCCGTGAATCGGGATCAGGTCGGAAGGATTGATCGGGGCATAGCGCATCTGCAGCAGCAGCCGGCCGGGGCGCAGCGGCGGCCTGTTCACCTGCTGCAGCGTCAGCACCTGGGCGGGATCGCCGAAGCGGTTGAAGCTCAATCGGGGAAATGACGACGGCATGGGTTACAGCACGAAGAAAAAGTAGACATCCAGCGCCAGCAGCACCAGCCACAGGCAAAGATACAGCACCAGGTGCTCACGCACGTTGTTGACGATAGCCGCCAGTATTCGGTTTAACATTTCAGCCGCCAGAAGAAAGAGACCTTTGATTATAGTCCTTTTCTCGGCGTCTTTTATAGCGCGCCGCGCATGAGTGCTGGAAGAATGGCGATAAAAAAGCCTGCGTTATCGCAGGCTTGATGTCATACCGCCAGCAGCGCCAACGGCGTCGAGTTCGTAGGCGTGTTCGGCGGGTAGAAATAACGCAGCACGTTATACAACGAGTAGAATTCCAGCCGGTTGCGCGCGTAGATCTTCTCCGTGATGTGGCGCTTGTGCACGTACACCGTATGCGAGCTAATTTGCAGCTTTTTCGCGATGCGGTAGTTGGGCATCTCCGCCATCCAATATTTCATCACCGTCAGTTCCTGCGGGCTGAACAGGGAACGCTCTTCGCCGTCATCGGCCAGCGCCAGCGGATTTTCGCGCAGCGTGCGCAAGGTGAGCGGCAGAATGCTTTTATTGAACAGAAACGCGTTATCGGCGATGCGCATTGGCGTTTCGCTATAAGGGTAAGGCGTATCGAGATAGATAAACATCAAGGCAGACTGGCTGGCCTCCATAAACGCCAGCAGCTGTGCGTCCGCTTCGTTATAGCGGCACTGGTTGCTGAGGTTCACCAGAATGTGGCTCGGCTGAAAGCTGGCCAACAGCGGCGTAGCGCACTCAATGCTGTGGCAGCACTTGATCGTCGTAATCCCACTATCAGCAAAGTAGCTGGCTATACCGACCCGGGTGAAGCAGCATTCGTCCACGACAAGTAGTTTCATGGTGACGTCCTTGTTGAAAGCCGATGGAGCATATCTTCTGTAAAATAGGACTTACACTGCAAGTGTTCAATTCGGAAATTCAACTGCTGAATGCAAGAAATTTCCGTTATAAGAATTTTTACTTGGTATTTAAAAGAGTTAGCAGGTTAAGAAATTGTAACCGTCGGATTTCGCTGCCCAGGGCTCGACGGGAACCAGGACAGCGACAGCCTTTGCTTAGCTAAATCGTTTCAGACCAAAGCTGGAGACGTCGACCGGCGGCGCTTTGTCCTGCGCGAACAGCGCGGCAATCTCGCCCAGTGCGCTGGCGAACTTGAAGCCGTGGCCGCTCAATCCGCTGATGACCATCAGACGATCGCACTCCGGCAGGGTATCGATAATAAAGTCCTCGTCGGGGCTCATGTCATAACTGCAGGCTTCGCCG
Organism: Serratia sp. LACPHL-BACT-2024-00286; assembly: GCF_043109535.1. Lineage (NCBI taxonomy): Bacteria > Pseudomonadati > Pseudomonadota > Gammaproteobacteria > Enterobacterales > Yersiniaceae > Serratia > Serratia sp. LACPHL-BACT-2024-00286. The sequence goes on along the minus strand of NZ_JBICNA010000005.1, from coordinate 75,447 downwards.
TGTAAACATACGCCTACACCCGGTAAAAACTGCCGCAGGAAGGTGAAGACTTCGGTGCCGTCGCTGGCGTGGCTGCCGAAAGGTTTACGCTGCTCGGGGGCATCCATCGGCTGGCCACCGTCGTGTTTGCCCACTTTCAGGCCGTCGTTATCCGCCGGGAAGCCGTAATAGTGCGTGCCGTCTTGCGCTTCAACGGTAAAGGCCGGGAAGCGATTGTTCACGCTGTAGCGGCCATCCGCCTGATGCCAGGAGAATACCTTGCGCAATGGCGCAACCGGCAGCTGCGGCAACAGCGCTTTCACCCAGGTGCCGGCGGTGACCACCGCTTTTCGCGCCGTGAAGCGCCCTTCGCCGGTGACGACTGCAACGCCGCCATCGATAGGCTCCACCGCGCTGACCGGGCAGTTGAACAACTGGCTGCAGCCGGCCTCTTTCGCCAGCTTGATCAGGCTGGCCACCGCCAGTTCGGAACGCAGGAAGCCGGCGTCCGGCTCGAAAACGCCGACGTAACCTTCCGGCGTGCGGAATTCCGGCCAGCGTTGAGCAATCTGTTCGGCGCTGAGGGTTTGCGCGTTCAGGCGGAATTTTTGCGCGCTCTGCTGAGCATTGCGAATGAATTCGGAGTGCTGCGGCCCCAGGTTGAGTACGCCGCACGACTGGAACAGTTCCTCGCCGGAATGTTGAATCAGCGCATTCCACAACGCCTGCGCGCGCAGCACCAGCGGCACGTACTTTTCACCTTCGCCGTAAGCGTGACGGATGATGCGGGTATCGCCGTGATGGCTGCCGTTGCGGTGCGGGGGAATGGCGCTGTCGATCATCAGCACTTTCAAGCCGGCGCGGGTTGCGTAATACCCTGCCGCTGCGCCGACTGAACCGCTGCCCACCACAATCAAATCATATTCCACGTGCCGACCCTCTCTGATAGCGATTTCTTATCGCCCCATGATAAAAGGTTGGCGGGCGCAATGCACTGATTGAACGGCGAAAGGCAAAGAAAAAGGCGCCGGGAATGGGGCGCGGCGCCTTAGGGGTTAGGGGACGATGAATCAATGTTTTCTGCGATCAAGATCCTGATAATCCGTAGCTTCAATCTTGGCGATGCCGGCCTCTAAGATATTGATTAATTGACGGGCGACATCTGTGGTCAGCCAAAGCGTTCTGTCTACTTGGGCTTCTTCGGGCGTTTGGTCTAGTGAAGACAGGTAATGAAGGCGTATCATCATGGCGTCGTAAACGTCGACAGTACTGATATCCCAACCGACAAGCGGGTGCGTCTGAATTACTTCATCATTTCTGTCCATAAAGACCCCTTATTGAGTAGTAACTACCGTGAGTGACTAACGAGGATCAATGCGGCTCATCATCATGAGAGCAATTACAGTATACGCATCCGCTTTCATCGGTGGAGGGGGGTGTCACCAAAATTTGCAAAATAAATATTTATTTGAGCAATTATTCTACAAATTTGTATGTGTTGCAGTGGGTGAGTACAGCGCGGCGCGTTATTCCGCGTCGGCAGGTGGCGATGCACCATACAGACATTTTTCCAGCTCTTCGGCCAAATGGGCGAAATGCTTTTGCGTTTCGGCGTCGCGATTCTGGCTGTGCGATTCCAGCTTCAGGCTGTGGATCAGCCGCTGGTTGGCTTTGTCATCCAGGCTGAAGGCCAGATAAGAGAAAGCCACTTCCAGTACGTTCAAGCGCCTTTTCTGATCGGCAATCAACGCCAGCAGTTCGCCAAACGTCATTGCGTCTTCGGATTTCACCTTGTCCGGGGCCATGCTTACTCCTTTGCGTTAAATACAGCGCTGAGGCGGATTTTGTTCCAGAGTAAGGGTAAGCGATGAATGGGCTGGGCGCCAGAAACAAAAAAGCCGGAGAGCGACCCCCGGCAAAAACAGCATTGCAGTGTTATTCTGCGCTGAACCACTCGTCCGCGCTTTCCCAGGTTTCCTGAAGGATTTCCTCGATCAGATCCCGGTCGGTTTTGGCGCCCCCCAGCACGGAGAGCCCGTTGGTGCCGGCATAACGTACGTGCACGACGGCGTCTGGAAACTGGCGATTGACCCGTTTGCCCAGTTCACCGGTCAGCGCCTCAATGGCGCCCGACGGCAGCGGCCGGGTTTTATCTATAGTGACTTCAACACGCATAATTGCCCCCGAAGCGATTTACTGTTTATTTATACAGTTAACCGAGTGCGGGGGCAAGAGGGCGAAGAAAAAATATCAGTCTTTCAGCGACCAGTTCAGGGTTTCACCGGCCAGGAAGGGGATCACGGATTCATTGCCCAGGGCGATCTCTTCCGGCTGGGTGGTCGGCACGCGCTGCAGCTCGATGAAGTCTTCGTTGAGCGGCAGGCCATAGAAACGCGGGCCGTTGAGCGAGCAGAAGGCCTCAAAGTGCGCCAGCGCGCCGAGCTGTTCGAACACCGCGGCGTAAGCCGGGATGGCATTCGGCGCGTTGAAACAGCCGGCGCAGCCGCAGCTGGACTCTTTGCGATGCTTGAGGTGCGGCGCGGAGTCGGTACCGAGGAAGAAACGATCCGAGCCGCTGGCGACCGCCTGACGCAGCGCTTCCTGATGGACATTGCGCTTGAGGATCGGCAGGCAGAACAGGTGTGGGCGAATGCCGCCGACCAGCATGTGGTTGCGGTTGAACATCAGGTGCTGCGGCGTGATGGTGGCGCCGAGGAAACGATTGCCTGCCTGCACATATTGCGCCGCTTCTTTGGTTGTGATGTGCTCGAAGACGATCTTCAGCTCCGGGAACTGCTGGCGGATCGGTTCCATCACCTGCTCGATAAAGCGCGCCTCGCGGTCGAAGATATCGACGGCAGGGTCGGTCACTTCGCCGTGGATCAGCAAAGGCATGCCGATTTTTTGCATCTGTTCGAACAGCGGGTAAATGCCGGTCACGTCGCTGACGCCGTGGCTGGAGTTGGTGGTGGCGTTGGCCGGATACAGCTTGGCGGCAGTAAACACCCCTTGCTCAAAGCCGTTGACCAGTTCACTGGCCGCCAGAGAGTTGGTCAGATAGCAGGTCATCAGCGGAGTGAAGTTGTGACCCTGCGGGACCGCCGCCAGAATGCGATCGCGGTAGGCGCGCGCGGCGGCCACGGTCGTTACGGGCGGAACCAGGTTCGGCATCACGATCGCCCGGCCAAATACCTGGCTGGTATAGGGCACCACCGTTTTCAGCATCTCGTCGTCACGCAGGTGGATATGCCAGTCGTCTGGGCGGCGGATTTTCAGAACTTGAGGTTGTGCGGTCATCTAGCTAGGCTCCGGCGGTCAAATACGTCTAATGAAAAGCGAATAATGGGTTTATTCACGCCGGGGTGTAAGGATAAGCGGAAAGCGCCTGAGATGCATCTGTTTGTTGGCGACAAGTTGAAATCAATAGCGCGGCGGGCGCATAGTAACAGGGATTTCAACGATGCCGACGCCAATACCGTCGACTTTCATCAAGTGGAAAGGGAGAAAGCAATGGAAGTACGCGTTATCGCCACCCTGCAAGCGAAAGCGGGATTTGAAGACGCCGTCAGCGAAGCGGTGCACGACATTCTCGAGCCGAGCCGCCAGGAGTTGGGCAACCTGCAATATGATTTGCATCGCGATCTGGAAAAGCCGGGCGTTTTCGTGTTCTTTGAGCGTTGGGCCAGCAGCGAAGCGCTGGATAAGCATAATGAGACGGCGCATTTTCAGCAGTTCGTCAGCCGGCTTGACGGCAAGTTGGATGTTTTAGACATCAAAAAACTGAAAAAGATAGCCTGAGCCTTTTTGCAGGCAAGAAAAAACCCGCCGATGGCGGGTTTTTTTTAGAGCTGCAGATTAACTTATTCGTTAACCGGCTGCGGCTTGGTGGCCGGCGCGGTGGCCTGGCTCACCGCCGAATGGCCGCCTGCCGAGCCTTTGCCTTCAAAGTTGAAGGAAGGGCGCTGCCAGTCGCTGTGCTTGCGTTCTTCCGGCACGTAGGCCGGCGCAGGCGCTTTGGTCATCGGCGCAGTGGCGATGTGTTTGTACAGTACGTCCTGCACGGCTTTCACCGGTGCCGGCTGCTGAGAAACCACAGGCGCAGGTTCTGCGGCGATTGGCGCCGGGGCTTTTTCGACCGGAGCGGCTTCCACGGCGGCTGGCGCAGGCGCTGCTTCTGCCACTGGCGTTTCTTCCGCTTGCGCAGCTTCTGCCGGCGCAGCGTCGACCACAGGCTCGTCTTCCACCGGCTTGGCTTCAACCACAGGTTCTGCCGCAACGGTTTCAGCTACCGGCTCGGCTTCCACTGCCGGGGCAGTCTCTTCCGCTTTCGGTTCTTCAACTGCGGCAGGTGCCGGCGCGGCTTCCACCAGCGTCGGGGTTTCCTCGGCCGGGGTGGCAACGACAGGCGCTACGGCTGCAGCTTCTTCCGTTACGGTAACGGCCGCAGTTTCAACGGCGGCTTCTGGTGCCGGCTCGTTGACGCTGGCCGCAGCCTGAGTTTCTTCCACGGCAACGCTGTGCTGTTCAACCGCTGCGGCGACAACCGGTGCCGCTGCCTGTTCTACTTCTACGGCTTCGGCCTGCACTTCGGCTTCTTCAACCTGAGCAACCGGGTAGCTTACCCAGACTTTGCCCGATGCCATTTCCGGCGAAGCGAACGCGCCCGCCAGCGGCATTGGGGACTGCAGCGGGTAACGCTCATCGCGGTAACGACGGCGACGCTGGCCGCTGACGCGCAGGTGACGCGGTGAACGACGGGAACGGCGCGGCATGCCTTCGCCGTTGCCACGGTTTTCGCCCTGGGCATCGTCTTCCGGCTGTGCGGCAACGGTTTCCGGCAGCAGCTTGACGCTGTCGTCGGCGGTCGGCTGCGCGACTTCGGCTTTCGCTACCGGCGCTTTCGGCGCCAACAGCTCTTCCGCTGCACGCTGCAGTTCTTCTTCCGCGGACAGGATGCGCACCTTCTGCGACAGAGGGCGGCGCTGGCGGCGCTGCATGTTCTGCTGCTGGCGTTCTTCCTGCTCTTCGTCGGTGCTCTCGACCGCTTCAACGCTTTCCAGCGCTTTCACTTCCTGCTGCGCCTGACGTTTTTCTTCCTGACGACGACGCTGGCGTTCAGCACGCTGCTCACGGCGTTGCTGCTGATCTTCGCGCGGCGCTTTAGCGCTTTCTTCCGAAGCGGATTCCTCCGCTACCGGCGCGTTCTGCTGCTGGTTGCGGCGGTTACGGCGCTGTTCATCGCGGGATTCACGCGATTCACGGCCTTCGCGGTTCTCACGCGGCTCACGGTTGTCGCGCTCGCGATTGTCACGGCCTTCACCGCGCTCTTTACGCTCGCCGCGTTCCGGACGGTCGCCACGCTCACCGCGCTCTTTACGGCCGGTGCCTTGGCGACGCTGACCGCGACGATCCTGACGACGGTTTTCACCGTTGCTTTCCGCCTTCGGCGTTTCGGCCGGTTTGGTTTCTTCGACGGCAGGTTGTTCCTCACCGGCGAACAGGCTCTTCAGACCACCGAACAGGCGGCCCAGGAAGCCCGGCTTGGCGGCGGCCGGCGCTGCGGCTTTAGCTTTGGCGGCGGCAGCGGCAGGCTTGGCCACGGCGACAGGTTCTTGAGCCGGCGGTGGCGCATCGGCGGACAGGGAGAAGGAAGCCAGGGCCGGTTGCTCCGGACGCTTGCGTTCCATCGGCGCGTCTTCCAGCGGGCGCTCCATGTCTTCTTCGTGCAGCTTCGGCAGCAGGTAGCTGAGGGTAGAGGTTTCCTCGCCCTTGCGCACGCGCAGCACCGAGTAGTGCGGGGTTTGCATTTCATCGTTAGGCACGATGACGGCTTTCACGCCACCCTGACGTTTTTCGATCGCGCTGACGGATTCGCGCTTTTCGTTCAGCAGGTACGAAGCAACCTGAACCGGCACGATAGCGTGAACTTCTTTGGTGTTTTCCTTCAGCGCTTCTTCTTCGATCAGGCGCAGGATGGACAGCGCCAGCGATTCGTTGTCGCGAATGGTGCCGGTGCCGTTACAGCGTGGGCACACGTGGTGGCTGGATTCGCCCAGCGACGGGCTGAGGCGCTGACGGGACATTTCCAGCAGGCCGAAACGGGAAATGCGGCCGATCTGGATGCGCGCGCGGTCTTGGCGCACGGCATCGCGCAGGCGGTTTTCCACTTCGCGCTGGTGGCGAACCGGCGTCATGTCGATGAAGTCGATGACGATCAGGCCGCCAAGGTCACGCAGGCGCAGCTGGCGAGCGATCTCGTCCGCCGCTTCCAGGTTGGTGTTGAACGCCGTCTCTTCGATGTCGCCACCGCGGGTGGCGCGGGCGGAGTTGATGTCGATGGCGGTCAGCGCTTCGGTGCTGTCGATGACGATCGAGCCGCCGGACGGCAGGCGCACTTCACGCTGGAAGGCGGATTCGATCTGCGATTCGATCTGGTAGTGGCTGAACAGAGGGATTTCACCGCTGTACAGTTTGATTTTGCTGCTGAAATCCGGGCGGCCCAGCGCAGCGATGTGCTCTTTGGCCAGATCGAGAATTTTCGGGTTGTCGATCAGGATTTCGCCGATGTCCGGGCGCAGGTAATCGCGGAAGGCGCGCACGATAACGTTGCTTTCCTGGTGGATCAGGAACGGCGCGGGGCGGCCTTCGGCGGCTTTTTTAATCGCTTCCCAGTGCTTCAGGCGGAAGGAGAGATCCCACTGCAGTGCGTCGGCGGATTTGCCTACGCCCGCGGTGCGAACGATCAGGCCCATGCCGTCCGGCAGTTGCAGCGAGGAGAGCGCTTCTTTCAGCTCGGTGCGATCGTCACCCTCGATGCGGCGGGAAATACCGCCGGCGCGCGGGTTGTTCGGCATCAGCACCAGATAACTGCCCGCGAGACTGATGAAGGTGGTCAAGGCGGCGCCTTTGTTGCCACGTTCTTCTTTGTCTACCTGAACGATGACTTCCTGGCCTTCGCGCAGCACATCTTTGATGTTCGGGCGGCCATGGGAAGAGTAATTGCTAGGGAAGTATTCGCGGGCGATTTCTTTAAGAGGGAGGAAACCATGTCGTTCTGCGCCGTAGTCCACGAACGCTGCTTCAAGACTTGGTTCAATGCGGGTGATTTTGCCTTTGTAAATATTCGCTTTTTTCTGCTCATGACCCGGACTTTCGATATCCAAATCATACAGCCGCTGTCCATCTACGAGGGCAACACGCAACTCTTCCTGCTGAGTTGCGTTAATCAACATTCTTTTCATCTTAACTTACTCGTTATTTTTACATTATCGACAAAGCTGCGGGCAAAATAACCTCATGGCCGGAGTTAAACCGAAAGCCCCGTGTCTTCTCGCAAAGCCGTCAACCTCACGGTTGTCGCCTGCATAGGGGCGCATTATCTCGGTAAGCCTGCTTTTCTTTGTGAAAGACAGCACTTTTACTAGGGGAATAGCCTCTGATTTACGTCGACAGATCTGATTCCATTTGCCGGCCAAGCTGCAACCCGCAGCCCGCTAATTGTTTGATTTCGCATTACGTCTTACGCCATTGCTGCGTTTTTGCGCGATCAGACAAATTTTATAATTCCACCGTTTTCCCTGTTTAACGAGAATCAACGCGGAAAGTGACTGCATTATTCCACTGCTGATGCCGTTATAGCAAGGTGACTTTTCCTTAACTGCGGAAGAAATCGCAAACGTTCAAACCGGCTTGCTGCCTTATTGTCCGCTGGGGTTTCGCCCGCCGTCAGAGAGACAGTTAAGCACAGAAAAAGATGTGGCGCTATTCACGCGCTCTATTTAGAATCCCGCACCATGAAAACGAACAATCCAGCAGTACAATTCATCACGATTTCCGACGACGAAGCCGGTCAGAGAATCGACAACTTTCTGCTCGCTCGCCTGAAAGGCGTGCCGAAGAGCATGATTTATCGCATCGTGCGCAAAGGCGAGGTGCGGGTCAATAAAGGGCGCATCAAGGTCGAATACAAATTGGCGGCCGGCGACGTGGTGCGCGTGCCGCCGGTGCGGGTGGCCGAGCGCGAAGAGACGCCGGTGTCGGCCAAGCTGGATAAGGTAGCCGCGCTGGCCGATTGCATTCTGTATGAAGACGACCACCTGCTGATCCTCAACAAGCCTTCCGGCACCGCGGTGCACGGCGGCAGCGGCCTGAGCTTCGGCGTGATCGAAGGGCTGCGCGCGCTGCGCCCGGAAGCCCGCTTCCTCGAGCTGGTGCACCGTCTGGATCGCGACACCTCAGGCGTGCTGCTGGTGGCCAAGAAGCGTTCCGCGCTGCGTTCGCTGCACGAGCAGCTGCGGCTGAAGGGCATGCAGAAGGATTATCTGGCGCTGGTGCGCGGCCAGTGGCAATCCCACTGCAAGGCCGTACAGGCGCCGCTGCTGAAAAACATTCTGCAAAGCGGCGAACGCATCGTGCGCGTCAGCAGCGAAGGCAAGCCTTCGGAAACCCGCTTCAAGGTGGAAGAGCGTTACGAATTCGCCACGCTGGTGAAGGCCAGCCCGATCACTGGGCGCACTCACCAGATCCGCGTGCACACGCTGCATGCCGGGCATCCGATCGCCTTTGACGATCGCTATGGCGACCGCGAGTTCGATCGCCAGCTGGCGGGTACCGGCCTGAAGCGGTTGTTCCTGCACGCCGCGGCGCTGCGCTTCGAGCATCCGGCCACCGGCGAAACGATGCGCATCGAAGCGCCGATGGACCAAGAGCTGCGCCACTGCCTGCAGGTGCTGCGCCGGCAGGTGGCCAAGTAATCCGCGTCAGAGCAGCGGGTTGATGCCTTCAGCCCGCAACATGTCCAACAGCGCGATCAACGGCAGGCCGATCAGGGCGTTCGGGTCCCGGCCTTCCAACCTGTCGAACAGCGCGATCCCCAATCCCTCGCTCTTGAAACTGCCCGCGCAGTTCAGCGGTTGCTCCAGACGTACATAGGCGGCGATCTCAGCTTCGCTCAACGCGCGAAAATGCACGTGGAACGGCTCGCACAGGGCCTGCAGCTGCTTGCTGCGGCCGTTGTACAGCGCCAGGCCGGTATAGAAGGTTACGGCTTGGGCGCTGGCCTGGCGCAGCTGCGCCCGGGCGTTTTCCTCGGTATGGGGCTTGCCGGTGATGTTGCCATCGATCACGCAGACCTGATCGGAGCCGATGATCAGATGCTCGGGATAGGCGAGGGCCAGCGCCTGAGCCTTCGCCGCCGCCAGGCGCAGCACCAGCGCTTCGGCGCTTTCGCCCGGCAGTGGGGTTTCATCCACCTCGGGTGCGGCGCAGTCGAAGGGCAGCCGTAACTTCTCCAGCAGCATTTTTCGATAGGGTGAGGTGGAGGCTAAAAGCAATCTCTGCATAATTTTTTTCGCAAACCGTAGCGTAAATGGGTATGGCATTTTAAACTGTCGGCCGCTGTGGAAGCGAATATTGGTGAAAGGAGCCGTTTTACGGCCTTTTTCTTTGACTCTATGTCGTTACAAAGTTAATATGCGCGCCCTATGCAAAAGGTAAAATTACCCTTGACCATTGATGCGGTACGTACCGCTCAGAAACGCCTGGACTATGCTGGTGTCTATGCGCCTGAGCAGGTTACTCGTGTTGCCGACTCCGTGGTCAGTGTGGACAGTGATGTCGAGGTGTCGTTGTCGTTCAATATCGACAATCAACGCCTCGCGGTGATAACAGGGCATGCGGACGTCACGGTAACGTTGATGTGCCAACGCTGTGGAGTCCCGTTCGAACATCAGGTTCACACAACATATTGTTTTAGCCCGGTCGTCAATGATGAGCAGGCTGAGGCATTACCGGAAGCGTACGAACCGATCGAAGTTGACGAGTTTGGCGAAGTCGATCTGTTGGCGATGATTGAAGACGAAATTATTCTTTCACTGCCTGTCGTTCCGGTACATGAATCTGAACACTGTGAAGTGTCCGAAGCGGACATGGTATTTGGCCAACTGCCTCCCGAGGCGGAGAAACCGAATCCGTTTGCCGTATTAGCCAGTTTAAAGCGTAAGTAATTGAGGAGTAAGGTCCATGGCCGTACAACAGAATAAACCAACCCGTTCCAAGCGTGGCATGCGTCGTTCTCACGATGCTCTGACCACGACTACTCTGTCTGTAGACAAAGTATCCGGTGAAACTCACCGTCGTCACCACATCACTGCCGACGGTTTCTACCGCGGTCGCAAGGTTATCGGCTAAGTAGCGATACCTTGACTCGTCTAACCCTGGCGTTAGATGCAATGGGCGGGGACTTCGGTCCCTGCGTCACAGTGCCTGCTTCGTTGCAGGCACTGGCCTCTAATTTACAGCTTCATCTCCTGCTGGTCGGCAATCCCGACGTCATCTCCCCTTTGCTTGCCCACGCCGATCCGGTTCTTCTGGAGCGTCTGCAAGTCGTGCCCGCCGAGTCCGTGATCGCCGGCGACGCCAAACCTTCACAAGCGATACGCGCCAGCCGCGGCACGTCGATGCGCATTGCGCTCGAGCAGCTCAGCAGCGGTAAAGCGCAGGGCTGCGTCAGCGCCGGCAATACCGGTGCGCTGATGGGATTGGCGAAGCTGTTGGTCAAGCCGCTGGAAGGCATCGAGCGCCCGGCGCTGATGACGGCGATCCCGAATCAGCAACGCAGTAAAACCGTGGTGCTGGATTTGGGCGCCAACGTCGAGTGCGACAGCACCATGCTGGTGCAGTTTGCCGTGATGGGCGCGGTGATGGCGGAAGAGGTGATCGGCATTGCGCAACCGCGGGTGGCGCTGCTGAATATTGGCGAAGAAGAGACCAAAGGCCTGGATAATATCCGCGAAGCGGCCGCTGTGCTAAAAAATACTCCGGCAATCAACTATATTGGTTACCTGGAAGGAAACGAGCTGCTCACCGGCAAGACCGACGTGTTGGTGTGCGATGGCTTCGTGGGCAACGTCACCCTGAAAACCATGGAAGGGGTGGTCAGGGTGTTCTTATCGCTGCTGAAATCGTCCGGCGACGGCAACAAGCGAGCGTGGTGGCTGAAATTGTTGGGCCGTTGGTTGCAAAAACGGGTGGTTAAGCGGTTCGGCCACCTGAACCCCGACCAGTATAATGGCGCATGTCTGTTAGGATTGCGCAGCACCGTAGTCAAGAGCCACGGCGCTGCGAACCCTCACGCGTTTGCAGTCGCAATCGAACAGGCTGTGCAGGCGGTGCAGCGGCAAGTCCCGGAAAGGATTGCTGCGCGCCTTGAGGCTGTATTACCTAAGAGTGACTGATCGTACATGTATACAAAGATTCTCGGTACGGGGAGTTATTTGCCCGTACAAGTGCGCACCAATGCTGATTTGGAAAAAATGGTGGATACCTCTGACGAATGGATCGTCACGCGTACCGGTATCCGCGAACGTCGCATCGCCGCTGCGGATGAAACCGTCGCGACGATGAGCTTCCAGGCCGCTGAGAAAGCGCTGGAAATGGCAGGTGTGGCTAAAGAAGACATTGGGCTGATCGTCGTGGCGACCACCACGACCACTCACGCGTTCCCGAGCGCGGCGTGCCTGGTGCAGCAAATGCTGGGCATCAAAGACTGCGCGGCGTTCGATCTGGCCGCGGCCTGTGCCGGCTTTACTTACGCGCTCAGCGTGGCCGATCAGTACGTGAAGAACGGCGCGGTCAAACATGCGCTGGTTATCGGCGCGGACGTCTTGTCGCGCACGCTGGATCCTGAAGATCGCGGCACCATCATTCTGTTTGGCGATGGCGCAGGGGCGGTGGTGCTGGGGGCTTCTGAAGCGCCGGGCATTCTGTCTACCCATCTGCATGCCGACGGCAGCTACGGCAACCTGCTGACGCTGCCGTACAAGGATCGCCAGAATCAAGACAAGCCGGCCTATGTCACCATGGCGGGCAACGAAGTCTTCAAGGTTGCGGTTACCGAGCTGGCGCGCATCGTCGACGAGACGCTGCAGGCCAACAACATGGACCGCAGCGAGCTGGATTGGCTGGTGCCGCACCAGGCCAACCTGCGCATCATCAGCGCAACGGCGAAAAAACTGGGCATGGGGATGGACAAAGTGGTGGTGACGCTCGATCGTCACGGCAACACCTCTGCCGCCTCGGTGCCTTCCGCACTGGACGAAGCGGTGCGCGACGGGCGAATTCAGCGTGGCCAACTGGTGCTGCTGGAGGCCTTCGGCGGCGGCTTTACCTGGGGCTCGGCGCTGGTTCGTTTCTGATTTGGACAGGAAGAAAAAATGACGCAATTTGCTTTTGTTTTCCCGGGCCAGGGGTCGCAGACCGTTGGCATGCTGGCCGAGTTGGCCGCACAGTTCCCGATCGTCGAAGAAACCTTCGGCGAGGCGTCTTCCGCCCTGGGTTACGACCTGTGGCAGCTGGTGCAGCAAGGCCCGGCGGAAGAGCTGAACAAAACCTGGCAGACCCAACCGGCTCTGCTGGCCGCCTCGGTGGCGATTTTCCGCGTTTGGCAACAGCAGGGCGGTAAAGCGCCGGCGCTGATGGCGGGCCACAGCTTGGGCGAATACTCGGCGCTGGTCTGCGCCGGCGTGCTGGACTTCAAGGCGGCGATCCGTCTGGTCGAGCTGCGCGGCAAGCTGATGCAGGAAGCGGTGCCGGAAGGCACCGGCGCGATGTACGCCATCATCGGTCTGGACAACGACGCGATCGCCAAAGCGTGTGAAGAGTCTGCGCAGGGGCAGGTGGTTTCTCCGGTCAACTTCAACTCGCCGGGCCAGGTGGTCATCGCCGGCAACAAAGAAGCGGTTGAGCGCGCAGGCGTCGCCTGCAAAGCCGCAGGCGCCAAGCGCGCGCTGCCGCTGCCGGTGAGCGTGCCTTCGCACTGTGCGCTGATGAAACCGGCCGCCGACAAGCTGGCCGTGGCGCTGCAGGACATCACCTTCAACGCGCCGCAGGTGCCGGTGGTGAACAACGTCGACGTGCGCACCGAAAACGATCCGGAAGCGATCCGCAGCGCGCTGGTGCGTCAGCTGTACAGCCCGGTGCGTTGGACCGAGAGCGTAGAATTTATCGCAGCACAGGGAGTGACGTCGCTGCTGGAAGTGGGGCCGGGCAAAGTGCTGACCGGTCTGACTAAACGTATTGTTGACACCCTGACGGCTGCGGCGGTGAACGACACCGCCAGCCTGTCGGCGGCGCTTGAACAATAAAGAGGAAAATGATGAGCTTCGAAGGTAAAATCGTTCTGGTCACCGGCGCGAGCCGCGGTATTGGCCGAGCTATTGCAGAAACGTTTGTGGCACGCGGCGCCAAAGTGATCGGCACCGCGACCAGCGAGAGCGGCGCTGAAGCGATCAGCAGCTACCTGGGCGCAAACGGCAAAGGGTTCATGTTGAACGTTGTTGATGCGCAATCTATCGACAGCGTGCTGGCATCGATTCGCGCCGAATTTGGCGAAATCGACATTTTAGTGAATAATGCCGGCATCACGCGTGATAACCTGCTGATGCGTATGAAGGATGATGAGTGGGAGGATATCCTCGACACCAACCTGACTTCCGTATTCCGCCTGTCAAAAGCGGTAATGCGCGCTATGATGAAAAAGCGGTTTGGCCGTATCATCACCATCGGTTCCGTTGTCGGCACCATGGGGAACGCAGGGCAGGCGAACTACGCGGCGGCTAAAGCCGGTCTGATTGGTTTTAGCAAATCTTTGGCACGTGAAGTTGCTTCGCGTGGCATTACGGTCAACGTCGTGGCACCTGGCTTTATTGAGACGGACATGACACGGGCGTTGACAGATGATCAACGCGCAGGCATTTTGTCATCAGTTCCAGCCAACCGGCTGGGCGATGCTAAAGAAATCGCCAGCGCTGTTGCATTTTTGGCCTCTGATGAGGCCGGCTATATCACCGGTGAAACGTTACATGTCAATGGCGGCATGTACATGATTTAAAAAATGTGAAAACCATTTGCGTTATTTGAGGCAAAAACCGCAAAATAGCGTAAAATCGTGGTTTGACCAGCCGGGATTTAGTTGCATCTTTTTCAGCATTTTATACACTACGAAAACCATCGCGAAAGCGAGTTTTGATAGGAAATTTAAGAGTATGAGCACTATCGAAGAACGCGTTAAGAAAATCATTGTTGAGCAACTGGGTGTTAAACAGGAAGAAGTTTTGAACAACGCTTCTTTCGTTGAAGATCTGGGCGCTGATTCTCTTGACACCGTTGAGCTGGTAATGGCACTGGAAGAAGAATTCGACACCGAGATTCCAGACGAAGAAGCTGAGAAGATCACTACTGTTCAGGCAGCTATTGATTTCATCAACGCTAGCCAGCAGTAAGAGAACATATCTAGGCGGTCGCTCGACCGCCTAAGTTTTTTCTATCCCTAGTGTCATATTTTTCCCTCCCTGGAGGACAAACGTGTCTAAGCGTCGAGTAGTTGTGACCGGACTGGGCATGTTGTCTCCTGTCGGCAATACGGTAGAGTCCACGTGGAACGCTCTTCTTGCCGGTCAGAGTGGCATCAGCCTGATCGACCATTTCGATACCACTGCCTATGCGACCAAGTTTGCTGGCCTGGTAAAGAATTTTAATTCCGAGGATTTCATCTCGCGCAAAGATGCGCGCAAGATGGACGCCTTTATCCAGTACGGTATCGCTGCCGGCATGCAAGCCATGCAGGATGCAGGCCTGGACATCACCGAGGCTAACGCCAGCCGCATTGGAGCCGCGATCGGTTCCGGCATCGGCGGCCTGGGTTTGATCGAAGAAAACCACAGTTCACTGGTTAACGGTGGCCCACGGAAAATCAGTCCGTTCTTCGTGCCATCCACCATCGTGAATATGATTGCCGGTCACCTGACAATCATGTACGGCATGCGTGGCCCAAGCATTTCCATCGCCACCGCCTGTACTTCAGGTGTGCACAACATCGGCCATGCGGCGCGTATCATTGCCTACAATGATGCGGACGTGATGCTGGCCGGTGGGGCAGAGAAAGCCAGCACCCCATTGGGCGTCGGCGGCTTTGGCGCAGCGCGCGCCCTGTCCACCCGTAATGACAACCCGCAGGCGGCAAGCCGTCCGTGGGATAAAGACCGCGACGGCTTTGTGCTGGGCGACGGCGCCGGCATGATGGTGCTGGAAGAGTACGAGCACGCG
Source organism: Serratia sp. LACPHL-BACT-2024-00286 (assembly GCF_043109535.1). Taxonomy (NCBI): domain Bacteria; kingdom Pseudomonadati; phylum Pseudomonadota; class Gammaproteobacteria; order Enterobacterales; family Yersiniaceae; genus Serratia; species Serratia sp. LACPHL-BACT-2024-00286. The sequence goes on along the minus strand of NZ_JBICNA010000005.1, from coordinate 60,366 downwards.
AAAAAGCGCGGCGCGAAAATCTACGCCGAAGTGGTGGGCTTTGGGATGAGCAGCGATGCTTATCACATGACGTCGCCACCGGAAAACGGCGCAGGCGCTGCGCTGGCGATGGAAAATGCCCTGCTTGACGCCGGTGTGACCCCGTCACAAATCGGCTACATCAACGCGCACGGCACCTCTACGCCGGCGGGCGACCAGGCGGAAGCGCAGGCGGTGAAATCCGTCTTCGGCGCCGATGCAGAGCGCGTGCTGGTGAGCTCGACCAAATCGATGACTGGCCACCTGTTGGGTGCGGCAGGCGCGATCGAGTCTATCTTCACCGTGCTGGCGCTGCGCGATCAGGCGGTACCGCCAACCATCAACCTGGATAACCCGGATGAAGGTTGCGATCTGGACTTCGTGCCTCACGAAGCGCGCCAGGTCAGCGATATGGAGTTCAGCCTGTGTAACTCCTTCGGCTTCGGCGGCACCAATGGCTCGCTGATCTTCCGCCGAGTGTAACTCGCGCTGTGGATAGCTGATGAAAAGCCCGGTTTTTTAACCGGGCTTTTTTACGCCTATCGTCTGGACACCAACAGGGCTGCGTATCGCCTCGTCGCCTGCTATTCTGCGAGCGTAATGAAATCACCCGGCAACAGGAGGAAGCATGTACTGGATTAACGGACAACGCCACGATGCGCTGGCGCCGAGCGATCGCGGCCTGCAGTTCGGCGATGGCTGCTTTACTACTGCCCGGGTTATCGATGGTAAAATCGAGCTGCTGCCCTGGCATCTGGAGCGGCTGCAGCAAGCGGCGCAGCGGCTGATGCTGCCCGCCACCGATTGGCTGGCTTTCGAGCGGGAGATGGCGCTGGCGGCCGAATCAATTCCGCTCGGCGTGGTCAAAGCGATACTGACGCGCGGCAGCGGCGGGCGGGGTTACAGCCCGACGGGGTGCGAAAACCCGACGCGTATCGTGGCCCGCAGCGGCTACCCTGCGCACTATTTGCAGTGGCGCGAGCAGGGCATCACGCTTGCGCTCAGCCCGGTGGCGCTGGCGCGCAATCCGTTGCTGGCGGGGTTGAAGCATTTGAACCGCCTGGAGCAGGTGCTGATCCGCGCGCATCTTGACCAGACGGCCGCCGACGAGGCGCTGGTGCTTGACACTGCCGGTATGCTGGTGGAATGCTGTGCGGCTAATTTGTTCTGGCGTAAGGGAAAAGCGGTATTTACCCCGGATCTGAGCCAGGCAGGCGTCGCGGGCCTGATGCGGCGGCGGGTGATCGCGCTGCTGGCGGGCTCGGAATACCGTCTGCACTGCGTCAGTGAACCGCTGGAGACGCTGGCCGATGCCGACGAAGTCCTGGTGAGCAATGCGCTGATGCCGCTGCTGCCGGTAAACGCTGCGCAATCATGGCGCTATGCTTCGCGCCAGCTGTATGATTTTTTGCGTCCACACTGTTAACCATGGCTGATTGATGAAGAAAAGAAAGCTGAAGGTCCTGTCTATTATTGTTGTTCTGGTATTGGCGCTGCTGTTTTGGGGCTACCAGAAGATCGAACGCTTTGCCGATACGCCACTGGCTATCCAACAAGAAACCATCTTCAAACTGCCGGCCGGCACCGGCCGGGTAGCGCTGGAAGGGTTATTGGTGCGCGATAAGCTGGTGCGCAACGGCCGCTGGTTCCAGTGGCTGCTGAAGCTGGAGCCGGAGCTGGCGGAGTTTAAAGCCGGCACTTACCGGTTCACGCCGGGCATGACGGTGCGCCAGATGCTGAAACTGTTGGCCAGCGGCAAAGAGGCGCAGTTCACCGCACGCTTTATCGAAGGCTCACGCCTGCGTGACTGGCAGCAGGTGCTGCAGCAGTCCAAATACCTGAAACACACCCTGGCGGGCAAGAGCGAAGCGGAGATTGCCGCCGCGCTCGGCATTCCTGCGGGAGAAACGCCGGAAGGGCATTTGTACCCGGATACCTATCAGTATACCGCCGGCATGAGCGACATCGCGCTGCTCAAACGCGCACACGTGCGCATGAACAAAGCGCTGCAGGCCGCCTGGGCCGGCCGCGACACCAGCCTGCCGTATAAAACGCCGGAAGAGCTGCTGACCATGGCCTCGATCGTCGAGAAAGAGACCGCGGTGCCGGAAGAACGCAGCAAGGTGGCGTCGGTATTCGTCAACCGCTTGCGCATCGGCATGCGCCTGCAGACCGATCCGACGGTGATCTACGGCATGGGCGAAAGCTATAATGGCAACATCACGCGCAAGGATCTGGAGACGCCGACGCCTTACAACACCTATGTGATCGCTGGCCTGCCGCCAACGCCGATCGCCATGCCGGGTGAGGCCTCGCTGCAGGCGGCCGCCAATCCGGCCAAAACGCCTTATCTCTATTTTGTCGCCGACGGCAAGGGTGGGCATACCTTCACCACCAATCTGGCGAGCCATAACCAGGCGGTGCGCGTGTACCGTCAGGCGTTAAAGGAAAAGAATGAAAAGTAAATTCGTTGTTATCGAAGGGCTGGAAGGCGCGGGTAAAACCACCGCGCGCGATACGGTGGTCAATGTGCTGCGCGAACACGGCGTCAGCGACATCGTCTTCACCCGCGAGCCGGGCGGCACGCCGCTGGCGGAGAAGCTGCGCGATCTGTTCAAGCGCGGCATCGACGGCGAATTGCCGACCATCAAGGCCGAAGTATTGATGCTGTACGCCGCGCGCGTGCAGCTGGTGGAAACCGTGATCAAACCGGCCCTGGCGCGCGGCGCCTGGGTGGTGGGCGATCGCCACGATCTCTCTTCACAGGCTTACCAGGGCGGCGGCCGCGGCGTGGATCCGCAGCTGATGAGCTCGCTGCGCGACACCGTGCTGGGGGATTTTCGCCCGGATCTGACGGTGTATCTCGATCTGCCGCCGCTGGTCGGCCTGCAACGCGCGCAGGCGCGCGGTCAGCTGGATCGCATCGAACAGGAGGCGCTGCCGTTCTTCGAACGCACCCGCGCTCGCTATCTCGAGCTGGCGGCGCAGGATAAAACCATCGTCACCGTCGACGCCGCCCAGCCGCTGGAGCAGGTGACCGCGGCGATCCGCGACTGCGTCGGCCACTGGCTGCGGCAGCAGGAAGGCGCATAATGAACTGGTACCCGTGGCTGAACGGCCCTTATCGCCAGCTGATTGGGCAGTACGCCGACGGCCGAGGCCATCATGCGCTGCTGCTGCACGCGGCGGCGGGCAACGGTGACGATGCGCTGGCCTACGGCCTGAGCCGCTGGTTGATCTGCCAGCAGCGCAACGGTGAAAAAAGCTGCGGCGAGTGCCACAGCTGCCGGCTGATGCTGGCGGGAAACCACCCGGATTATCACGTGCTGGCGCCGGAAAAGGGTAAGAGCAGCCTGGGCATCGAGCCGATCCGCCAGGTGATTGAAACGCTGTACGCCCACGCGCAGCAGGGCGGCGCCAAAGTGATTTGGCTGCCGCAGGCGGAACAGCTGACCGAGGCGGCGGCCAACGCGCTGCTTAAAACGCTGGAAGAGCCGCCGGAGAAAACCTATTTTCTGCTGGGCTGCCGTGAGCCGTCGCGGCTGATGGCGACGTTGCGCAGCCGCTGCCTGTATTGGCATTTGGCCAGCCCGGATGAGCAGCTCAGCCTGCAGTGGCTGGGCCGACAGGCGGCCGGCTCTCAGACGGACCGCCTCACGGCGCTGCGCCTGCACGACGGCGCGCCGCTGGCCGCCGAACAGCTGTTGCAGCCGCAGCAGTGGCAACAGCGCAGCGCCCTGTGCGCCACGTTGAGCGCCGCGCTGCCGCAGCGCGATATGCTGTCGCTGCTGCCGGTGTTGAACCATGAAGACGTCGCCGAGCGCCTGCACTGGCTGTGCGCGCTGCTGGTGGACGCGATGAAGTGGCAGCAGGGCGCGCATCACTATGTATTGAATCAGGATCAGCAGCCGCTGGTGCATCAACTGGCCAGCCTGCTGAGCAGCGCCTCGCTGCAGCAGATCGTGCAGCAGTGGCTGAACTGCCGCCATCAGCTGCTCAGCGTGGTGGGCGTCAACCGCGAGCTGCTGCTGACCGAACAGTTACTTCGCTGGGAACAGATGCTTGGCGCCGCCGGCTATTCCCAACCTCATTCGCTGTAAAGTAAAAGAGTTAAAAATTATGTTGTTAGTCGATTCTCATTGCCACCTTGACAGTCTGGATTATCAAACGCTGCACCAGAATGTGGACGATGCGCTGGCCAAAGCCAAGGCGCGCGACGTCGGCTATGTGCTGGCGGTTGCCACCACGCTGCCGGGTTACCGTTCCATGACCGAGCTGATCGGCGAGCGCAACGACGTGGCCTTCTCCTGCGGGGTGCATCCGCTCAATCTGGAAGAGGGGTATGATTACGCCGAACTGCGTCGCCTGGCGGCGGCGGAGCAGGTGGTGGCGCTGGGGGAGACCGGGCTCGATTACTTCTACCAGAAAGACAACCTTGAGCTGCAGCAGGACTCTTTCCGCGAACATATCCGCATCGGCCGGGATCTGAACAAGCCGGTGATCGTCCACACTCGCGATGCGCGCGCGGACACGCTGGCGATCCTGCGTGAAGAGAACGCACAGGACTGCGGCGGCGTACTCCACTGCTTCACTGAAGATCTGGCCACGGCCGAAGCTCTGCTGGATCTGGGCTTCTACATCTCCTTCTCGGGCATCGTCACCTTCCGCAACGCCGAACAGCTGCGCGAGGTGGCGCGCTATGTGCCGCTGGATCGCATTCTGGTGGAAACCGACTCGCCTTATCTGGCACCGGTGCCGCATCGCGGCAAAGAAAACCAACCCGCCTATGTGCGCGATGTGGCTGAATACATGGCGGTATTGAAGGGCGTCAGCCTGGAACAACTGGCCGAAGCCACCACCGCCAACTTTTCACGTTTATTTCACCTCGAACTGTGATCTTTGACCTAGGCTATAGCTGTAGGTCATTGTCTGCGTAATTTTTTTTAAGCTCGTAATTAATCACTGAAACGGGTAAGGTTCCCTCCCGTTTCAAGGTGATTGATGCGTGTTTTTTGGTCTGTTTCGCCAAACAACAGCCGGTTTATGCAAAGTTACCGCGGCTCGATCATCGAAACGTGATTGTCATCAAACATTGCGCAGGCTATTTATTTTACTCTGCGTAATAAATTCAAGGGGTGCTCAGACACCCTGAATTGCAGGGGTTTTCTCCCCCCCTTGCAGCGCGAATCATCGCGACAAGAAGTAGCAAAGCATTATTACTCAGGAGCACACTCAACTATGTTCAAGAACGCATTTGCAAACCTGCAAAAAGTAGGTAAATCGCTCATGCTGCCGGTGTCCGTGTTGCCTATCGCAGGTATCCTGCTGGGCGTCGGCTCCGCCAACTTTAGCTGGCTACCTGCGGTAGTCTCCCACGTGATGGCGGAAGCGGGCGGTTCGGTCTTCGCCAACATGCCGCTGATTTTCGCCATCGGCGTCGCTTTGGGCTTCACCAACAACGACGGCGTTTCCGCGCTGGCGGCGGTGGTGGCCTACGGCATCATGGTGAAAACCATGGCGGTGGTTGCGCCGCTGGTGCTGCACCTGCCGGCTGAAGAGATTGCGGCCAAACACCTGGCGGATACCGGTGTGCTCGGGGGGATTATCTCCGGCGCCATCGCGGCCTATATGTTCAACCGCTTCTTCCGCATTCAACTGCCGGAATACCTGGGCTTCTTTGCCGGTAAGCGTTTCGTGCCGATCATTTCCGGTTTGGCGGCGATCGTTCTGGGCGTAGTGCTGTCCTTCATCTGGCCGCCGATCGGTACGGCTATCCAGACCTTCTCGCAGTGGGCGGCTTATCAGAACCCGGTCGTGGCCTTCGGCATTTACGGCGTGGTTGAGCGTGCTCTGGTGCCATTCGGTCTGCACCACATCTGGAACGTACCGTTCCAAATGCAAATCGGTGAATTCACCAACGCGGCGGGCCAGGTATTCCACGGCGACATCCCTCGCTACATGGCGGGCGACCCTACCGCGGGCAAACTGTCCGGCGGCTTCCTGTTCAAAATGTACGGTCTGCCTGCTGCGGCCATCGCCATCTGGCACTCGGCCAAGCCGGAAAACCGCGCGAAAGTCGGCGGCATCATGATCTCCGCCGCGCTGACCTCGTTCCTGACCGGTATCACCGAGCCGATCGAGTTCTCCTTCATGTTCGTCGCGCCGATCCTGTACGTGATCCACGCTATCCTGGCTGGCCTGGCGTTCCCAATCTGCATCCTGTTGGGCATGCGCGATGGCACCAGCTTCTCGCACGGCCTGATCGACTTTATCGTACTGAGCGGCAACAGCAGCAAAATCTGGCTGTTCCCAATCGTCGGCATCGTCTACGGTCTGGTGTACTACACCATCTTCCGCGTGCTGATCGCCAAGCTGGATCTGAAAACTCCGGGCCGTGAAGACACCGCTGCCGAGCAGACTGCGCAGGGCGGTTCCGAAATGTCCGCGGCGCTGGTTCAGGCCTTCGGCGGTAAAGAAAATATCACTAACCTGGATGCTTGTATCACCCGTCTGCGCGTCAGCGTGGCCGACGTGTCCAAAGTTGACCAGGCGGGCCTGAAGAAACTGGGCGCAGCCGGCGTAGTCGTCGCTGGCTCCGGCGTGCAGGCCATCTTCGGCACCAAGTCCGACAACCTGAAAACCGATATGGACGAATACATCCGTAATCACTGATTCAGGCAGGGGAGTTACCAAGGGAGGCGAAAGCCTCCCTTTTTTGTTGTTTATTTAATTGAAATATATGGTTTTTATATTTTCAGTGACCACATTATTACCCATCTGATTTGCTCTGTGTCTGGCATCTCTATGAAAACAGATGATAAAAAGCCCCGCTCAAAGGCGGGGCCGGTTCACAGTGATAGGTTGAGCTGATCACGCCCATAGTGGGACGTTGGGAAGGCGTCTTGCGGGATAAAGTCGGGCGGTAATTCTTCGCGCGGTCCGCGCTTTGTTACCAGCTTTTCAACGCTGTTTAGCGTCGTGAATGTGATACTGCATTCGAAATTCTGACACTGATGATATTGGCGTATCGTCATTTCACTGAGACGGCGACTGGTGCGGGTGCGGGCCATAGCACCGCAGATCGGGCAAACAAACATGATGGCCTCCCATGGCGGGAGTTGAACTCCCCGTTATTATGGCCGTCACATCTCACTTTCTGCAATCCATTCAGGTATTTTAGCCTCCAGTTCCAGCCGAGTGGTAAAGCCGTTCCCGTCGATCGAATGGCTCGCCCTGGCGATTATCCAATCCTGATTATCAATATCCGTTTTAAATCCCGATACCTTGCCGTGCTGCTCCGGGTATAAATCGGCGCGGCCGTAGGCCAGGGTAAGGGTAAATTCAGCGGCGCCGCGTTTCAGCTGCTGCCATTTTGCGGCCGCGGCACGTTTGGCGGCCGTTTCGTTATTGTAGGTTTTGCGCAGGACATAGACGTTACCGTCGGCCCCCTCGATGTAATCACCCTCGCGGCTCCTGCTGCGCTGCACTTTCTTTTTCGCCGGCTTGCGGGCCTTCACCGTGACCTTTTTCTTTTTCCCGAATTCCAGATCGAGCCAGTACGCGCGCACCCCGGTATAGGCATCACGATCGGCAATGCGGAAGGCATGACGATCGCCGCTGCTGCGGGTGATGGCGAAGGAGGGGAGCGCCTTGCCGGTGGCGCTGACTCCGCCACCGGGCAGGATAAACAGCAGACTGCCATTTTTCACCGTGGCAATGGCGCCCAGCATTTCGGCCATGCGCGTCAGGAAGGACATATCGCTTTCTTGCGTCTGGTCGGCGTGGTCGATCTCCACCTCCATGAGCTGCTGCGAGATGATGGCCTTCAGGTTGTAGCGCCGGGCGATCGCTGACACCACCCGCTCTACGGTGACGTCATGCCAGGACACCTCGCGCTTGACGTTGAACTCATCGCGAAAATCAGCGCTGCGTGCGGTGATCGTCAGCGTGTCAGGCGGCCCGGCGTGCGCCACTTCATCAACGATAAAAATGCCTTTGTAAACCAGCGCTTCACCGTGCCAGCCCATCGAAGCGGACACCTCGGCGCCGCGCGGCGGCAGCTGCAGCTGGCCGTCAGTATCGTCCACGGTGATCGTCAGCTCGTCGGCCTCAAAGCCGCGGTTGTCAGTCATCTCCAGCGACAAGACGCGCTCATCCAGCCTAGTCAGCTCCTTGCCGCCAAGCATGACACTGAACGCCGGCACTCGCGACAGCTCCGTCTGGTAATCGTTGAACGTGCTGGCGCTGCCACCCAGCAGTGATTTGGCTTTGTCGATCGCGTCAGTAGTCAGTGCCATGGCTCCCCCTTTGGCGCTGATGGTTTCATGTGCGCGCGACGGGGAAAACCACGCGTTGTTGTCGCCGTCGGATGACAACCAGCGCCGCGTGTTGCGCCGGCGTTTTTCGGCGAATATCACCACGAACTCACAAGCATGATGGCGGTACAGTATGACCGACAATTTTTTCCATGGTGCGCGCGTCAAAGAGGATACCGACCTGCAGACCGCGATCAATGACGTTGACTCAACGGTCATTGGTTTGGTCGCGGTGGCGGATGATGCTGACGCAACCACCTTCCCGTTAGATACGCCGGTGCTGATCACGCGAGTAATCAGTGTACTCGGCAAAGCCGGTAAAACCGGTTCGCTCTATAAATCCCTGAAGGCCATTTCCGACCAGGTCAGCACCCGCGTGATTGTGGTGCGCGTGGCGGCGGCCGGCACTGAAGACGGCGCGAAAACCCAGTCGCAGCTGATTATCGGCGGTTCCCAGGCGGACGGCAGCTATACCGGCATGTTCGCGCTTTTGACCGCCGAGCAAAAAGTCGGCTACCGGCCGCGCATTCTTGGTGTGCCGATGTATGACACGCAGGAAGTGACCGCACAGTTGCGGGTGATTGCCAAGCAGTTGCGGGCGTTTTCCTACAGCTATTGCGACGGCTGCGAGACCATCGCCGAAGCAAAAACCTATCGCCAGCAGTTTGCCGAGCGTGAGGGCATGCTGATTTGGCCGAATTTCATCGCCTATAACCCGGTGAGTGGTGAGAACGAAGAATTCCCGGCGGTGGCGTATGCGCTGGGGATGCGCGCGAAGATCGACAACGAGCAGGGCTGGCATAAGTCGCTGTCAAACGTGGCGGTTAGCAACGTGCTCGGCATCACCAAAGATGTATTTTGGGCGCTGCAGGCGGAAGACTCCGACGCCAACGAGCTGAACGCCAACGAAGTCACCACGCTGATTAAGCGTGACGGCTTCCGATTCTGGGGCAACCGCACAACGGATAAGGACGAGTACATCTTCGAGGTGTACACCCGCACTGCGCAGATCCTGGCGGATACCATCGCGGAGGCGCAATTTACCACGGTAGACAGTCCGCTTACTCCGGCAAACGTCAAGGATGTGGTCAGCGGCATCAATGCCAAGCTGCAGGGGCTGGTCACCGCCGGCCGGTTGATTGGCGCCGCGTGCTGGTTCGATATCGTCGATAACCCGACAACCAGCATTCGCCAGGGTAAGGCGGTCGTGCGTTACAACTACAGCCCGGTGCCGCCACTCGAAGATCTGACCATGATCCAGACCTTCACCGATCAATACTACGAAGCGGCCTTCGCGTCGCTGGGAGGGGCATAAGTGGCTATCCCTAAAAAGCTTCGGCTGTTCACGCTGTATGTGGACGGCACTAACCACATCGGCAAGATCCCCAGCGTCACCTTGCCAAAAGTCACCCGCAAGACGGAGGACTATCAGGGCGGCGGCATGCAAGGCGCCGTAGCGGTAGACCTCGGCCTTGACGGCGGCGCGCTTGATGCGTCGATGGTGGTCGGCGGCGTCGTTGAAGAGCTGATCCTCAAGTACGGCGGCGATATCGACGAAATGCGCCTGCGTTTCGTCGGTGAAATCTACAGCGGCGGCACCAGTTCGCTGATGGAAGTGGAAATGCGCGGCCGCATCACCGAAATCGATCCAGGTGAGGCCAAGCAGGGCGATGATACCAACCACACCTACGCCATCAAGAACACCTACTACAAGCTGTCTGTGGATGATAAGGCGTTGCTGGAAATCGACCTGCTGAACTTCATCTACAAGCGCGACGGGAAAAACCTGTACCCCGATCGCATTGTGTCAGCCCTCGGCCTCGGCGGCTGAGTTAATCCTTAACCTACTTTGAAGGCGGCACGCGTGGCCGCCTGGAGAACATGCACATGTCAGTAACGCTCACCACACCGATCAAGCGCAACGACAAAGAGATCACCATCGTCTCGATCACTGACACCATCAAGCAGGCCGGCTCGCTGCGTGGCCTGCGCCTGGTCGATGTACTCAACTTCGACTATGACGCCGTTTCAACGTTGCTAACGCGCGTCACCGCGCCGGCACTGACCGCCGCCGAGATCGCCACGCTGGATACCGGTGACTTTGTGGCGTTCATTGAAGAGATGACGCCTTTTTTGACCAAAGCGGCGCCGTCCGTACCGAACGTGGCGGAGACGGGGAACAAGTAAGGGAACCGCTGTTTGTCAGCGTTGACGATCTCATCGCTGACATTGCTGTAGTTTTTCACTGGCCGCCCTCCGAGATGTACGGCATGGAGCTGCGCGAGCTGATGGCATGGCGCCAGCGCGCCGCCATCCGCAGCGGCAACCATGACGATGACGAGGATGACCATGGATCTTAGTATTCGCGTCGCGTTTAACGCGATCGATAAGCTCACCCGCCCGGTTAAAGCCGCTAGCAAAGCTGTTAGCGGCTTGTCTGACTCCCTCAAGAAAACGCAAAACGCCGTTAAAGACCTGGACAAGCAAGCCGCCAGCTTTGACCGCCTGCGCTCGCAGGCCAACGACACGGCACAGAAGATCAACCGTGCGAAGCGCGAGTTTAACGGGCTGAATCAGACCGTTCGAGAGGGCGGGCAACTGACCGACGCCCAGGCCGCGCACCTGGAAAACCTGCGCGGCAAGCTCACCCGACTGACGCAAACCTACAGCCAGCAAACGGCCAAGCTGCGAGAGGCGGCCCAGGCGGTACGTCAACACGGGATTAATCTGTCTGCCGGCAGCGGTGCGGTACAAAGCGCCATCCGGCGAACAGAGCAATATAACCAGCAGCTTGAGCGGGAGCGGCGACAGCTGGCCGCCGTTACCCAGGCGCAAGTAGGCTACACCCGTGCCAAAGATGCCGCCGGCAAACTACGCGGCGCCGGCATGGGGATGGTTGCCGGCGCATCGGTTGCCGGGTATACCGGCGGCCGCTTCCTGGCGCCTGCCGTGGGATTCGATGCCGAAATGTCGCGGGTGCAGGCGCTGACGCGACTGGATAAAAGTTCGTCACAGCTGGCCGACCTACGCGCCCAGGCGAAAAAACTCGGCGCCGAAACGGCATTTACTACCCGCGACGCCGCCAGCGGGCAGGCGTTCCTGGCGATGGCCGGCTTTACGCCGCAGGCAATTCAGGCCGCGTTACCTGGCGTACTCAACATGGCGCTGGCCGGCGGGATGGATCTCGGTGAGTCCGCAGATATCAGTTCGAACATCCTTTCACAGTTCCGCCTCGATCCGAAGGAGATGGATCGCGTCAGTGACGTGCTGACGGGGGCCTTCACCCGCACCAACACCGATCTGCAGAACATCGGCGAGGCGATGAAGTACGCCGGTACGGGATTATCTAACCTTGGCGTCAGCGTTGAGCAAACGACGGCGATGATCGGCGTGATGGCGAACGTGGGCCTGCGCGGCAGTATTGCCGGTACTGGGTTGCAAACCACGTTCTCACGCCTGGCCGCGCCAACGAAAAAGGCCAACGACGCGCTGAAAGAGTTGGGCGTCACCGTGGCCGACTCCACCGGCAAGATGCGCCCGGCCGAGGACGTTCTCACTGACCTTTACAAATCGATCAAGAAGTACGGCGCCACCGATCAGCTCTCGTTCTTCAAGGATATCGCGGGCGAGGAAGCCGCGAAGTCCTTCCAGGCGCTGGTTTTATCTGCCGGCAGCGGTGAGTTACAGAAGTTGCTGGCCGACCTGAAGAAATCGCAGGGCGAGGCGCTGAAGGCTGCCAAGGTGATGGCGGATAACCTCGGCGGCGACCTGAAGGAGCTGGACTCTGCCTGGGAAGGTTTTCGTATTCAGGTAGAAGAGACTGCCGACGGCCCACTGCGCGATCTGACGCAGGGGCTGAGTGAGGCGATCAACGCTGCGAGCCAGTGGGTGAAGGAAAACCCACGGCTGGCGCAATCCATTCTGTTGACCGCCGGCGCCGTCACCGCCCTGGTGGCCGCGCTGGGGATCGCCAGCCTGGCGACCGGCTTGCTGATTGGGCCGCTGGCTAAGCTGCGTTTGGGCTTCACGTTGCTGACGGGCGGGCGCGGTCTGATGGGAACCGTCAGCGCGCTGCGGGGCTTCGTTGGCGCCGGCGGCAGCGCCATGGCGAGGGTTAGCGGCTGGTCGCGTGTGCTGGCTTCGCTCTCCAGTGGCTTCCGTGGGCTGCTGGGTTCGCTGGTGCCGCTACGCAGCATGTTGATGGGCGTATTTATGGCGCCGTCGGCAGCGCTGGGTTCATTGGTGCGAGGTGTGATGGGGCTGGCGCTGCGGCTGACGGGCCTGTCTACGCTGTGGGGGATTCTTACCGGCGCGCTTTCGGCGCTGGGGGCGGTGCTGTCGTTCCTGCTGAGTCCGATCGGGTTGATTGGTGCCGCCTTTGTCGCGGCCGGCGTGCTGATTTGGAAATATTGGGAGCCGATCAAGGCGTTCTTTGTCGGCTTTGGTTCAGGCGTCATGGCGGCGCTGGCGCCGCTGCGTGACGCATTTGCACGTATCGCACCGATCTTTGGTGTGATTGGTGACGCACTCAGCAGCGTGTGGGACTGGTTTACCAAGTTGCTGACGCCGATGCAGACCAGCAAAGAGACGCTGGATAAATGCGCCAGCGCCGGCGAGACGTTCGGGCGGGTGTTTGGTGCAGCTCTGCAGCTGTTGTTTGCACCAATTACATTTCTGATGGATTCGGTCGGCTGGCTGCTTGAAAAGCTGGGGTTAATCCCTGATGGCATCGAGCAAGCCCGCATTAAAGCCGAAAAAATGAAGTTGGAGCTTACCCCGGAAGGGCAGCAGCGGTTGGGTGGCAAGGTAGGGTTACTGGCTGGTGATCTCGCGAGTATTACCAAACCTGCTTCAGTCAGCATTGATGCGCCTAAACCTCCTGCCCTGACAGGTGACACGGGCACGCTACGCCGTCTTAACGAGATCGCCGGCAATACCAAGGCGACCGCCGACAATACCAACGCCACCAAACGCATCGGCCCGGGGGACATTGTCTTCAAAAATCTGCCGCGCGCGCTGGCACTGCGTGGGGCGTACCAGGAAGCGCGGGTGATGCCGCAACCGGTGCCGCGTGTGGCGGCCGCTGCCGGCGGCGGGGTGCTCTCGGTGCCGTCGGCGTCACAGCCGGCCGCGATGACCCCCGTGTCCGCGCCTGGCGGTGGCGGGCCTATCTTCCAGTTGGTCTTTAACGATGTTGGCCAGCGTTCGGATCAGGATCTGGAACGGATGGTGCGTAGCGCGGTGCGCGATGCGATGGCCAGCACAGTCAGGGGTAACCGCGGGTCATTCCGCGATCGAGATTAACGGGAGTCAAAAACATGATGATGGTATTCGGGATGTTCGTTTTTACGCTGCGCACAGCGCCTTACCAGCAGCTGCGCCATTCGCAGGACTGGCGCCACGTCAAGAACGATCGCATCAACCAGTCTGCCGGCTGGCAGTATATCGGGGCAGGGGATGACAGTATCACGCTTGACGGCGTGCTCTACCCTGAGATCACCGGCGGCAATCTGTCGCTGTCGAGCCTGGAAACGATCGGCTTTACCGGCCGGCCCTGGCCGCTGATTGAGGGGGACGGGCGAATTTACGGCATGTACGTGATGACGCGGCTGGAGCGGGGGAAGTCGGAGTTTGACCGCTACGGCAACCCGAAAAAAATCGAGTTCTCCATCAGCCTGAGCCGTGTCGACAGCGATTTTCGCGAGAAGCTACAAATGACGTCGGCGAGTGATGTGCTCGGTGAGCTGCGCACCAGCGCCAGCCGGGCGATCAACTCGGTGACACAATCGGTAAACGGTCTGTTCGGGTGATGTATAGCGCGGTCTGACTGTACTCGATACCGGCAGATATAGACGGCGCCAGCTGTACTGCAGGAGAAGAAAAAGCCCCGAAAGGGGCTTTTTTTATGCGGCGCGATACCAGCACATCAGCTTGATGTGGCTTTCTACAATGCTGAATTCCTTGCCGCCGCCGACCTCGTCAGACGTCAGATCGATGCCGTGAACGTGCGGGCCTATTTCGACAGAGTGAGCGTGCGGGCCCAACTCCATTTCGTGGTCGTGCTCACCGGCTTCATCAGTATCACCTTCCTGGTAAGGGTCGAAGAATACCCGGTTGTTACCGCCTAATTCATAATCGCTATTACGTTTAGGGACGCCATGATGCGCGTGTTTACCACTCGTGCTCGTCCTTTTTGTACCGTAATCAAACTCCGACGTACTTTTGATTCCGTGGTCAAACTCGCCCACCTGGCCGCTGACGCCGTGGCTGTGCTTCGGCATATTTTCAACGCTCAGTGTTACTGTGTCCGAACCGCCGGCGGTCAGCACATCCGAGCCATCGGCCTTGCCGATGCGGATCGTTTTATTCTCGCCGGTATAGTGCCAGGTGGTGCCGGGCCACTTTTCGTTGGGATTCAGGTTCGTCGCAAAGAAGATACTGATCCCCGGCGGGTAAATATCATCAAATGCCGCTTTGCTTTCCGCCAGCGCGTAGGCGTCGTCCGCCCGGTTCTTGGCTTCTCGAAACTTCGTGTCGACGTACTCCACGGTTGCGATGATGACCGTGGGGTCGATCAGTAGCTGCACGTCCTTTGTGCTGCTGACGGCCAGCTCAACACGGATCACTGAATTGCGCCCCGAGCCTTCGGCAAGATGCGATTTGTAGGTGTCGGGCAGGCTACCAACTGCAACCAGCACACCATCATCAGCATAAAGCCCGACTTCCCTGATCCAGAAGCCGCCGAACTCCGGCGGAATTATCATTTCCGCGCTGATCACGTTGGCCGATTCGCTCACGATAGTCAGCGCGTTGAGCGCGGCGCGGTATTGCTCGCCGATCAGCCCGGCCTGTTCTGGTGATGGCGTTGGTGTGGCGCCGGCGCCATCGCCCACGGCCATTGTGCTGATCGCCATAGGCTGACCGGTCTGCGCGGCCAGCGCCAGCTTGGCGGCGCCGGCATGGGTCAGGATGCTGAAGAATTCCGGCATGATCCCCCCTTACATGCCCAGCTTGGATAGGGCGACGGCGTCGCTGTCGTCTGCCGTATGCAGGAAAATGGCTTCGCGCAATGTGCCGTAGCACGGATTTACCTTGCCGCTGGTAAACGTACTGCCGACATAAATCGGCTGCGGGAATGACGTCAAATCAGCCAGCCGCCCCGTCGTTGACGTGTCCCTTGCCTTCAGCGCTCCCGCTTCGTAGCCGCGAATTTCGCCGCCGTCGACGTCAAACAGTGCGGCGGAGGGTACGTAATCCGCATACGGGGTTCTGACCGCGCCCATCGCGATGCCGTTCACGCCCGAGCCATTCCATGTGCTGTCTCGCGTGCCGTAGCGCCAGGCTTCAATGTCCTTTTGCTGGTTAGTGATCTGCGTGCGTAAATAGGCCATCGGTAGCCCGGCAATGCTGATGCCCACCAGAATGCCCAGCGAGTCCGCGCGATCGTTATCCGCCATGCGGCCGCTGATGGCATATTTCCCGCTGCGCTGCACGCGATGGTTTTTCTCAGATCGCAAATACGCGCCGCCGTTGCTGGAAATCTTGATGATCACGCCCGGCGCGTCGCCGCTGTCGTCATACAACACTTGCGCGCCGTCACCCTGCATCACGCTGATGTAGTCATCGTTCGCGAACAGGGAATACAGCTTGCTGACCTCCTTGTTCGCGTTCATCTTGACGCCGAACGCCGGGTTAATGGCGCTTTCGACCTTGCCGTAGATATCGTTGTCGAGTAACCAGGTAATGCGCGCCATACAGCCGGCCTCATCGGGGATCACTCCGCCATCGGCCAGCACGCGGGCCTTGTGCGCATTAAAAATAGCCTGGTCATCCAACACATAGGCCGATAATTTCAACGCCGGGCGGCCGCCCCAAGGGTAAGGGGTGCCGCTATTAAATCCGATAGTCATTCGTTTTCTCCTGATAATGGGATGCGATCCAGCGTCATCCAGTTGTAAAGCGGGAAGGGCGCGCCGTTGCGCGTGATTTTCTTACTGACCATGGGCGATGAATCGCGCAGGCACGTCAGCGGGTAAGTTCGGCCGTTAGCGTGCTGTGTCTTGTTGTTGAAACCGACGAGCAGAAAATCATTTGCGGCCGGTGCTTTATCGCAGGTGATGCGCAAGGTTGTCCCGTCCACCACGTCAACACTGAGGATGGCGGCGGATTTCAGCTCAAGCGAAAGCCCCTGATTTTTTACGTCGCCAATGAATGCGTTATCGATAACAAGCGGTGGATACGGCATTTTGCAGCGCGCTTCGATGACACTGCCTGTCACGGTGACCGACTCGATCGTCGTGTCCGTCCAGGTGCCTTTTTTCTCGTCATCGTACAGATGCCAGTGAATGGCCTGCGCCTGGTATTCGCCCTGCAACACTTTACCGGCGGCGTTGATATGGCTGAGTGAACCGTCGCTATACAGCCAGTTGAGCGGATATTTCGGCCCGTAGCAGATGGCGTTTGCATGCCGGCGCACGTATTCGCGCTGATCGACGGCAGAAATGGAATAGGGCTGTGTGATGACCTCTTCGCCGAGCGGGTTGCCTTCCTCGTCTACTGCCTGCGCTTTACTGTTAAGGCGGCTCCCGACCTGGCCGATCACGATCACAATCTCGTCGGTTTGCCCGGTGATCGCCTTGTAATCCGCTATCCGGCGCGGGAAATAGGTTTCTTCTTTCGCCAGATAATCACCGGGCAGCAGGTTGTCGCCGTTGTCGTTGTCGGTTTCGCCATGCTCAAACAGCAAGACGACGACCTTGCATTTTTTCCCGACCGCGTCAGCGATTTGTTTCGCGCGCGTCACCATGTCGATGCCGTTCTGATACGGCACGGTGCCGGGTGAGATGTTCGCGAATGACTGGCCGCCGGCGGCAGCTGGCGCGTGGAAAAATACCGGCCATGTCTGGCCGTTCTCTGCCAGCTTATCGAGCAGGGTATAGGTTCGCGGCAATGAATGGCCCTGTCGCCAGCCGGCGGCGGGGTATTGCAGATCGTTGGCCGTGTCGCGATCGTCGTCGGTGACGGCTTTGAGATTGCCGCCTTCGGGGCGGCCGTTAGCCAGCGCCAGCGCGTAGCCGCGATAGCGCGGGTCGTAATTCATGATGTTGATATTCGATCCGTTGTGGCTGTCAAAGGACGCCGCCAGCGACTGGCCGTCTTCAGTCGTGATATGCATCTCGCCGCCCGGCACCATTTCGCGCTTCGACTTGATGAACATCACCGCATAGCGCGGCGCGATCTCTCCCGACGGCAGATAGCTGAACAGCACCGCATCGGGGCCGAGATTGTGGGCTGACACGACGGGGTGATCGTTCCACAGAAGCTGTTCGCCGATATGCAGGGCTAATTTTCCCTCTGCCGGCCGGATGTTGGCGGAAATATAGTCCTGCACGGCAGTGGTGCCGAGGCCGGCCAGTATTAACCCGGCATCATTCGCGCGCAGGCCATAGATGATCCTGGGGTCAGCGTCTTTTGAAACCAGCAAGGAGTGCCAGCCCTGAATGCGGCGGGTGATTTTTGTCGACAGCAGGCCGTCCAGGCGTTCCTGTAATACATCATCCATCCACGGAATACGCCACGCGCCATTTTTTTCAATTAGGCCGTAGGAATCATCACCGTTTTCAGCCGCAAAGAAATAAGCCAGCCCTGGATAACGGTTGGTTTTATTCTTTGGCAAAATGCCCAATAAATAATCCTGAACGGCCGCTTCTAACCCGCCCAGCCATAAGCCGGATTGATTATCAAATGCGCCGTAGGTTTCATCCGGCCCGCCCTCGGCATTAAAAATGATGGGGTATTTATCGGAGTGATAACTTTTAATGGACTTGATCCGGTTTTCCAGTGTGCCGACAGTCAGCATGGTTGATACCAGTTGCGTCAGGATCTCCGCGAGGTAGTTGCCTGAGGCCAGAAAACGCCCGGTTGGCGTGGCCAGACCGTTGATGTTCTGATATTCGTCCATCCAGTGTTTGTCATCAGTCGATCGGACGTTAAACAGGGCATCGGCGGGCAGCTTGCCGTTGTCAATATCGCGCTGGGCATCAGACAGGGTCTTATACCAACCCTCGCCGAGGCTGATCGTTGCCATCAGTGAATCGAACAGGTTACGCAAATACTGTGTTCGGGCGGCCAACTGCCCGGCCTGAATATTTACCGCGCCGCTTTCGCCACCTTTTACCCGATCGCTGTCTTCGACCTGGTTAATGGATTCTTCCCATTTTGACTGTTCGTTTAATTTACTCATCGTTCGCGTTCCCGGTGTAGAAATAATGGCCGCTGTGTTTAATTTTGCCGTCGTAGTAAAGGGGGATATCGGGCGTTTTCCCTGCCGGGTATACCGTCAATATTTCCCCCTGATAACTTGCTGCACCGATGTGGATCGTTCCTCGGGACGTCGCCGCAATATTGAGTTGACTCAGATGGCGACTGACCGGTTTGGCATCCGCAACCAGGCGATTTAATTCGGCAAGCGTCTTTTCGGTGATGCCCACCTCGTTGACGTCGACCTCAAGCCGAAAGGTGCCCGGCCTATCGCCGGTGTCGAACCATTCGGCAAAGGTGGCAGAAAATCCCATGCTCTCAATCACCCGCCGCACCGCGGCGCGGGTGCCCTTGCGGCGGTGCTGCCAGAAGGATTGCTGGATCGCCGCTATCTTTTTCTCTGCCGGCCAGTTCTTGTCCCAGCGGTCGACCGACAGCGCCCAGGCGAGATACGGCAACAAATCAACCGGGCAGGCGGTCGGCGTCCACAGCGTGCGCAGCGCGACAGTGATCGCCGACAGTCGCGCAGTGACCGTTTCGGTGTGGCGCATCCAGGCGCCGGCGGAGGGGGGGAGCAGGGTGTTATTCATCCGTCCCGCCGTTCTCTACCGTGTAGCCGATGTTGCGCGCAGCCTGCGTGTCGGAGATCTGCAGGTCAGTCGAGGGCGAACGCAGTACTACACGCTGCACCCCCTGCACATGCAGCGAGGCGGAGATCGCCGACCTGGCAACGTCACGCCCGATCTTCTTGTCGTTATCGGCCAAAAAGCCACGCAGCGACGCCATGGCGGCGTTGATGATGGGTTCCGACTCCGGCCCCGGATACAGGAAAAGCTCGGCATCAATCGAATAGTCGACGATATCCGCGCTGCGAACCGTCACGCGGTCGCCCAGCGGCCGGACTTCTTCATCGTTGACAGCGGCCGTTACGGCGGCCAGCAGCTCGGGCGAGGCGGTGCCGTCGCCGTCGGTCGACAGGATGGCGATCACCACCTCCGCCGGCGCCGGGCTGGTTGCCCTTGCGTCGGCAACCTTGCCGTTGGCACTGCGGGCAAAATATTCATACGCCGCCGACGGGCCGGCCACGCTCATGCCCTCGAATGCGGATTGCGCGCGCAGGCGCAGGGCTTCGTCACTTTCCATCACCGCGTCTGACGTGTCCGTTTCCGGGGTGATCGTCAGGCGCTCGGTGTCGAGGTTGGCGGCCAGGTTGTCCAGGTCGGTGCCTTCGGCGTGGCTCAGCATGCAGGCGGCAGCCCCCTCGTTGATTCGCCGGCGCAACAGCAATTCGCGGTAGGCCATCGCCTGGGCGATCACGTTGAGCGGCTCGGACTCCAGCGACAGGGCGGCGGCGACCGATGCCTGCTGGTCAGCAGGAAAGGCGGCGATCATCACCGCCTTAACGTCAACGAGGATCGTCTCGAAGTCGAGTGGCTCGATGATCTGCGGTGATGGCAACTGCGACAGGTCAATCGTTGGCATCGTTGTGACTCCTTAACTCAATCGTCCCGGCGCTTTTCTCCATGCTTTCCGTCAGCATGCCGGCCATCTCGGCCGTGACGGCGCCGGTGGGCGAATAGCTGATGTTGATAGTGTCCAGCGCAAGGCGCGGCTCCCATGCCGCCAGCGCGATCACGGTCGCGCTCATGAGCTGCAGGCGGGTGACGTCGTTCTGCGGGCTGTCGAGCAGGTCTGGCACCAGCGAACCGTAGTTACGGCGCATGACGCGCGAACCGATGGGCGTCAGCAGAATGTCATTGGCTGACTGCCAGACGTGATCCGCATCGGTCAGCGTACCGGTGCCGCTGTTATTCATGCCGCGGTACTTCTCGCTCATCGGGTGCCCTCCGTCCAGTCGCCACCGCGCTGCACGCCGCC
This sequence comes from Serratia sp. LACPHL-BACT-2024-00286, assembly GCF_043109535.1. NCBI lineage: Bacteria > Pseudomonadati > Pseudomonadota > Gammaproteobacteria > Enterobacterales > Yersiniaceae > Serratia > Serratia sp. LACPHL-BACT-2024-00286. The sequence goes on along the minus strand of NZ_JBICNA010000005.1, from coordinate 39,895 downwards.
GTGGTCGTGGTCATCAACCTGCACGCCGTTCGACACGAAGGCGCCTCCGGTGTGATTGAAGTCACCGTGCATCTCGCCACCTTCGGTGACGTCGAATCGCTTGGTTTTGAGCAGCTCGGTGCATTCCACGACGGGCGAATCCAGGATCACTTTGACCTCGGCCGTTAATTTGGCTGTTTTGATGCCGCTGACTTCCAGCGCGCCGGCGTCAGCGTCATAACGGAATTTGGCGCCGTCCGGGGCGGTGATCACCATCTCGTTACGCGAGCCGCCGGGGGCGGGGTGATCGTTGCTGTACAGGCTGCCGCCAATAATGGCCGTCTCCGGGTTGCCGCCGATGCACACCAGCCAGACCTGCTCGCCGAGCGACGGCGGCATCCAGATGCTGAATGCGCCGGCGCGCTGCGCATTCCAGCGCAGCCAGGTGGTATCTAATCCGCCGGTGGCGACGCGCACGCGCTTGTTGTCTTCGTCGATCGCCGTGACAACGCCAACGCGGATCAGGTTTTCCAGCAGGCGAATGAGTTCGGCCGCGTCCACTATTTCACCCCCAACGAGTCAATGACCGAACGGGCGATCGCCATGCGGTCGGCTTTGGTGATCCCCAGCACCTCGCGGCGTGGGTAGGACGCCATCGCGCCAGACTTGTTTACCCTATCGCGCAGGCCGTACTGGTGCGTGCGCGCAATACGGCCCGCAACGCCGGTAAAACCGACGGTGGCGCCGCCGGCATCGGCGCGCGCCTTCAGGAAGCGCGCGGTGCGCAATCGGCGAAACATCGGATCGGCCTTGGTGGTGTCCTTGCGCGTCTGGCTGAAGTTGATATCGAGGTAACGCTCGATATCCTCGCGATAGAAGGAGCGGACGGCGCCGCGGCCTTCATCGAAACCGGTCAGCATGCGGCCGCGGCTGCCCTTGGTTGCCCGCCAGTTTTTCAGGCGGCGGGTTTCGCCGTTCCAGATAAAGCCAATCCCGGCCTGTGAGCGCAGCACCTTGCGGCGGCGCTTCTCAAATTTTGAGCCGTCCGGGTTTTCCTGGCGGGCAATGCGCCGCGACTGGCTCTGGCGCAGCATGCGGCCGACTTCACGCGCGGTGCGGATACGCCCGGCGGGGGACATGCCGCCGAGAATATCGGCGAACACCTGATCCAGTTCATGAAACAGCGCGGCATCGGTCATGGCACCAGCTCCCCGCCACTCTCAGGATCGAACACGATTTGCCAGTCGCCGCCGTTGATGCGGGGCTTGTCTTCCGCCAGGTGCTGCGCGACGGGCTTGCCGTTCTCGATAGTGACCATCACGCGTTCCCATACCGGCACCTTCAGCAGAATGTCGGCGCTGTCGTCGCTCACGATATCGGCGTCAAACTCAATCTTTTTGTTGCTGTCCGGGTTCAACAGCAGGTCGGGCTGGTTCTCCCAAATCCACGCCAACAGCGGCAACATGAGGTCATCCAGTTGACCGGAAAAGTCCATTGCCAGCACCTGGATCGGGTACACGTACATGAACGAGCTTTCGCCGGTGGCCTGGATCTCGATATGGCCTTTTTCCACCCATACCGTAAACAGCTCAGGGTTGGCCTTGCACCAGGTGTTGGCCGCGATCAGTGCGTCGCGCAGCAGTTCGGCTTTTTTCACTTCATCCCCCTGGCGATACGCCGTAGTTCGAGTTCTCGTATGGCCGCCTTATCGGCATTGCAGGTGTCCAGCGCATCCAGCAACCGATCCGCCCAGGGCGCCAGGCTGCCGTAAGTCATCGGTGAAGGTGCTGCAGGCGCATCAGTGTTTGCCGTCAGGCTGGCCGGTAAAGGCTCCTGAATAATTTGCGGCGCGGACTTCCGCGGCGCGCTTTTGCAGGCTGTCAGCGACAGCAGCAGGCACAGGAGTAACGGCGCACGTTTCGCCGGCCAGCGCAGTCTTGATAGTTTCACGTCGTTGCTCTCCATTGGTGCCGCGCTTCTCGCTCAGCTTCTTCATTCCGGTCTCAATCTCGCCGACGTCGGCACGCAGGGCGCGCACTTCGGCCAGCACATCCCCGGTTTGCTCGACGGCGCGCTCGGCAATATCGCGGCGCTGTTCGGCCAGTTCCCGCTGATGCTTCTGCCACCCCATCCCGGCCAGCGCCGCCAGAAACAGCAGGATCAATACCGTGACCGCTTTCATTCGGCGCTCCTGAGTGCCGGGTCAGACAGGCACCAGGCTTTAAATTCTTCGCGGCGGTTAACCAGCCCCTGCAGGCGTTTGCCGCCGGAGTTCACAAAGTCGGTCAGGCGCTGGCATACGCCTGGCCAGTTGCCCGCCTGCGCGTATTTCCACAGCGTGGTGCGCTGCTTTTTGCCCTGGCGATCGGTGAACCAACTGATCCCGGTGCAACCCACGTTGAAACTGACGTCGGTCAGTGCTTCAAACACGAATTGCGGGGCGGCGGCGCCGTTAAAGTTGCTGTTGATACACTTTTCCGCGCGTACCAGGTCGTTTACCCAGCGTTCGGCGATCTCCGTTTCCGAGTACTGCCGATCTTCGACGTGGGTCGTTGAGCCTATGCCGATGGTCAGCACCCCGGCGGGGCAGTAGTAGGGCGTCTTGCGGCAGTCCTCATACTTCGCCATTTTTAACTGTGCCGCCTGGCTTGTGCGCACCTTCTCGGGCCACAGGGCACCGGCCAGCGCCACAATGGCGGCCACGCTGCAGGCGATAACACTTTTTCTTCTCACCGGTGGCCCCCTTTCAGCTCGCTGATCAGCTCTTTCACATCCTGCCGGTTCTCGGCATCGCTGCGCACTGCGTCAACCAGCTGCGCCAGCAGGGCGTTGGTGGTCGCCTGGCTGCGCGCCACCCGGCGGCGGTGGATTTCGCCCAGCGCCGCGGCGATAAGGCCGATCACCAGCCCGCCGGTCGCCAGCCATTCGCGCTGCGTCATCATGCCGATGCCCATCAGCACGGTGGAATAGGAGTAGATCACCCAGCTCCAGAGGCGGTCGATTACGTCCATAGCTGCACCGTCTCCTGTTGGGTTGAACGTTCGATCTCCGGCAGCTCGACCACCTGGCCGGCGGTCAAAAATATCTGTTCGGCGATCCCCGGATTGGCGGCCAACACGATTTCGGTCACGCCTTGCGTGGTGCCGTAGTGTCGCTGGCACAGCAGATCCAGCGTGTCGCCCTGCATTGCTTGCACCTTCACTAAAATGCCTCCGCAAAATTGCGCACTTCGCCGCGAATGTCGGCGATAGCCCAGCGGGCATCCCGCCACAGATCTGCCGCCTGCAGCGTCAACCCGGCGGCGCGTTTCTCGCCGGCGTCGCCGGTGGTGTCGACGTCGCGATAGTTTTCGATCAGCAGCGCGCGGGTGATGCTGAATACCGCGCGGCGGTAGCGGTGGATCTTTACGCTCACGTCGTTGATTTGACGGGCTGGCACGGTCTCCAGCGACGCGAAGCCGGCTTTCATCTGGCTTGCTTGCCAGCCCGTCAGCTGGTCGATCACATGGCCTGTCGCCTCAATCGCGGCCTGCTTTAAGCGGGTGGTGGTCACCGCGCCGGTGATACGCATCTCAAGGCGCACGTCCTTGAGCGCAATCGCGGGCCAGAATGGGCCGGCGGTGATGGTCTCGCCGCCATCGTCGGTATCTGGCACATCGTCAGCGGCGGGGGTGACGGTACGCCCGGCAACAAGGCTCATGGCCCAATCTCCTCAAAAGGTGGCGGTGAGCGGACGGGGAAAAGCACACGCGAAGCGCTGCAGATCTCCGCCCGCGCCGCCAGCGCACGGGGCGCAAGTCGTTTTATTCGGTGGTGTCCTGCCTGGCTTTCTTACCGGCGGCCTTGCCGGCGGGCTTTTTAGCGGCTGATGGCTTACGCGCGGTGCTGCTGCGCTGCCGGCGCTGGGTGGCCGGTACAGTCGTTTTTGATGCTGCTGCAGCGTCGGCCGTTGTCGCGGTGCCGGCGGTGTCGGCATCGTTATCGCCGGCGCCGCTGGTTGTCTGGCTGGCCTTCTTGACCTGGCGTGCCAGGCTCTCGATCGCTTTTTTCACGCCGGCGTTAGCGTCCAGTTTCAGCGCCTGGCGTAGCAGTTCCAGCGCCTTCGCCTGGGCGGCATCATCGCCACCGCGCAAGGCAAAGCCGCGCACCTTGAACAGCTTGGCGAGCACGACGTCAGGCATATCCTTGCCATCGACGATTTGCGCGAGCTCGTCCAGCACCTGCAGGTGTGCGGTCAAATCGGTGCTCTCGTCGGCCTTGACCTGCACCAGAATAGGATCGCAAAGCTCTTCAACGAGGGCCGTCGCTGCCGTGCGGCGGAACTGGTCAGGCATCGCGAGGTTGTGCTCGATGACATAGCGGCCGATACGCACCGCCAGCGGGTAATCGCCGGCGTCAATCGCCCAGATCATCAGGGTGACGATGACCTCGTCCTGCCGGCCGCTGTTGCCGTCGAGCGTGCCTTCGATCCAGCCGTCGTACTGCGGTAAAAGCTGCTTTTTCATCTCCGCTTTCGCCTGGTCGGACTGCACGCGTTTGAGTGCACTCTGATCCATGCGCAGGCGGTGAAGGATTTGTTCATGCGCGGTGCGGGCGGCTTCTGTGAACTCCTCGGTCTTACCGTGGCGCTCCGCCATCACGCGCTGAAAATGTCGTTGTGCCGGTGTCAGCATTGTCCTGTCCCCAAAGGGGGGCGGGCAGGTGCCCGCCCGGGTGATTAACCGCCGTTCTCAGGCTGCGCGAAGGTGATGCCGTCGATAAAGGCGACGTTGCCGTAGTCCTCGACCACGAAGTCATCGTTCGATGACTGGTAGGTCGCGACGCGGTTGTACTCCGGCTCTTCCTTGATGGTTCGGCGCAGGCCGCCGCGCTGGTAGTAAATCGACAGGTTCTTGAACGGCGTGATCAGGATGCCGTTGACCGGGAAGAACGGCGCGATAAAGGTCGGCATGTTCCCGACGCGCTCCTGCGCAACAATGAGCTGACCGGCCAACATTTCGGTGTTCGGGTTGGTCTGGCTCATGGCGTTGATTGCCGGGAAATTGCTGGTCGTCAGCAGATCGCCGGCCAGGATCACCACGTTATCCGGGTTACGCTTGTGCCATTCATCCATCAGGCTGTTTTTGGCGTCATACACCGCAGCCGATACGTTGCCGTAGGTGCCTTTGGTGATGATCTTGTTGTCCTCATCCCGCGAGGTGACCGTGATATTTGAAATAACGCGGTGCGGTGCTTCCTTACGGATTTTCTCAAGGAAGCCGATGCCGCAGTCCTGCAGCAGCGGGTTGGCGGCGCGGTTGGACGGATCGGCGTAGCTGGTGCCGTTGAAACCGATCATGATGCGGTCAAGCGACATTTGGCGCGCCATTGCGCTGCTGATCAGCGGCTGGAAGTTAGGCTGATGCGCCCAGGCGTCCAATTGCTCGTAGCTGATGCCGTAGTCGTAGTTGACCTTGCGGCACATGTAGTTGTACGGCTCCATTTTGCTGTTATCGGCCGGGTTGCGGCGCGTGGTGGTGCTGTTGTTCACACCAGCCAGCGGGCCTTTGCTGCCGATCAGCACTTTCTGGCCGATCTGTTGGGTCACGCCGAAGATGTTAATCTTGCTCAGGAATGAGTCGCTTTCCTGCGCGGCGGCTTCCAGCTTCTGCTGCACCGTCGGATCGACAGCGAATTTTGCCGCGACGGCGGCCGGCGATACGCGGTTTAGCTGGGCCTGCCGACTGATGTACTGGTCGAACAGCTCGCGGGTAATGTTTTCCATGTTCGTTTCTCTTGTAGTGAATATCGATCAGGCGCTGGCTTAGTAGTCAGCTAACTGCGCATTGCCACCACCGCCTGCCGGCGGGCGACGGTTGAAGTTACCGTCCGTGGTTACAACCTTCTGCTGCATCGCAGCCAGGTCAGCGGTCAACTTCGCGATGGCCTGCTTGTTGCTGGCGCTTTCCTGCGCGGTGGCGCTGAACTGGTCGGTCAAATCGGCCTGCGCCGTCGCCACGGCTTCTACCGCCTGATGCACCTGGCTGAAGCGTTCATCGTCGGTTTTCTTGCCCTTGCCGAGGATGCCCATGACGCGAGAGAACCACTCGTTGCCGGTGGTTGAGCGCGTCTGGTCTGCCTGCACCAACTCCGTTTCGAAAGCGGTAGTGAACATCGTCGTTTCAGCATCTGCAGCGCTGAATCGCATGATCTCCCCGCGTTTCTCGGCGGTGAATTTCAGCTTGTCAGTGCCCAGACTGGCCGGGGTGTCGGTCATCGCCAGGCCGACCAGATACGGGCCGTTGGTCGTCGGGAATTTGGGATGGATCTCGACGCTGGAAAAGATTTTCTTACCGTCGTCGGTCATGGCCCTCATGCGTGCCGTGGGTTCGATCTCAGCGAACAAAGATGCTTCCCCTGCTAACGGCCCTTCGGAAATATCTTCGGCGGATAGGGCGGCAACATCCCCCATTGCGCAAAACTCGCTGTCTGGGAACGGAGAAAGGTAGTGCTCGATATTGACGCGGGCGCCATAGAGAGACGGGTTATACGACGCCGCCATCGCATGGATCTGATCGCGGGTGACCTGACGGCCGTCGATAGTGACGCCGGAGGTCATAATGCGGAATTTCTTACGGGTGCTCGTTGTGCTTGCCATGTCTGCTTGCTCACGATTCTGTTGAGTTCCCGGTGATGATGGCAGGGCGTCCGGCCCTGTCTCAACGCGTTGTTGTTGTCGGAGAACGGCGACAGCCGGCACCGCGAGAAAGCCCCCGCGCGCGCGGGTTAACCTCCCCGGCAGGACATGGGGGAGACAATGACGGTTCAGGAAACATTCACTAGGCACCGCGCACGACAGCTTTACTGGCAGGGCTACCCGCCGGCGGAAATCGCGCGCCTGATGGGTATCAACCAGAACACGGTTTACGCCTGGAAGAAGCGCGACGAATGGGATGAAACGCCACCGATCCAGCGCGTCACCACCTCGATTGATGCGCGCCTGGTGCAGCTGACCGGCAAGGACAAGAAGAGCGGCGGCGACTTCAAGGAAATCGACTTGCTGACGCGCCAGCTGAAGAAGCTGGACAACGGCACGCCGGCCACCCAGCCGAAAAAGAAGGTGCGCAAGAAGCAAAACTTCTTCTCTGAGTCGCAGATCGCGCAGCTGCGGCAGAACATCCTGGGGTCGCTGCACTGGCACCAGCAAGGCTGGTATGACAATCACCACCACCGCAACCGGATGATCCTGAAGAGTCGCCAGGTGGGGGCGACCTGGTATTTTGCACGCGAGGCGCTGATCCGCGCGTTATCTGATGATGTGAAGTACAAGCACCAGCTCAACCAGATCTTTCTGTCGGCCAGCCGCCGGCAGGCGTACCAGTTCCGCAGCTTCATTCGTTCGGCTGCGGCGGAGGTCGACGTCGAGCTGAAAGGCGGCGACATGATCCAGCTGTTCAACGGCGCGGAGCTGCACTTCCTCGGTACGTCCGCAGCGACGGCGCAGTCCTACACCGGCAACCTGTTCTTTGACGAGTTTTTCTGGGTGGGCCAGTTCGCCAACCTGAAAAAAGTCGCCGGTGCTATGGCGACGCTGAAAGGGCTGACGCGTACCTACTTCTCCACGCCATCGGCGGAAAGCCATGAAGCCTACCCGTTTTGGACAGGGGAGGCGTTCAACAAGGGGCGCGCCAGCAGTAGCCGTGTGGAGTTCGACACGTCCTGGAAGACGCTGAACAGCGGGCTGATGTGTCCGGACAAGATCTGGCGCCAGATCGTCACGTTGCAGGACGCCATCGATCACGGCTGGGATTTGACCGATATCGATGAAATCCGCGACGAGAACAGCCCGGAGGAATACGACAACCTCTACGGCTGCCAGTTTATCCGCAACGGTGAATCGGCCTTTGACTACAACATGCTGCTGACCTGCGGTGCTGATGGTTATGACGACTGGCTCGACTGGAAGCCCTACGCCATGCGGCCACTGGCCGATCGGCCGGTCTGGATTGGCTACGATCCCAACGGCGCCAGCGGGAAGGGTGACAGCGGGGCGATCTCCGTCAACGCCGTGCCTCTGGTCGCCGGCGGCAAATTCCGCACCATCGAGACGCAGCGCATCCGAGGCATGGAGTTCGAGGCGCAGGCCAATCTGATCATTGGCATGCTGGATCGTTATAACGTGCAGCATGTCGGTATTGACGGGCAGGGGATTGGTGAGGCGGTCTGGCAGTTGGTGAAGAAGAAGTTCCCGGCAGCGGTCTGCTACCAGTTCAACCCGGCCAGCAAGCGCATGCTGGTATTGAAGATGCAGCAGCTGGTTCGCGGCGGTCGCTGGGAGTTCGACCGCGGGGAGCGTGACCTGATCACGGCATTCAGCGCGGTGCGCAAAGTGGTAACGCCTGGCGGGGTTATCACCTATGACACAGACCGCAGCCGCGGCGTCAGCCATGGCGACCTTGCCTGGGCGACGATGCTGGCCATTATCAACGAGCCGCTGGGGCAAGATGGCGGCAGCACTATGACGGTTATGGAGTATTAACGTGAGCAAACGAAAAACAGCGCGGCAGCGCCAGCAGCCCGCCGCAGACACGCAGCTTGATCTGGCGACTGAGCTGCAAAAACTCCCTGGCCTGAGTACCTTCTCATTCGACGGCCCCTGGCCGGTCAGCTCGTCCTACGATCTGCTCGACTCGATGTACTGCGCCGACAACGGCCGCTACTACGACACGCCGATCAGCTGGTACGGACTGGCTCGCCAGTTCGGCCACGCCAGCTGGCACCAGTCGGCGCTGATATTCAAGCGTAACGTGCTGGCCGGTTGTTTCATCCCGCACAAGCTGCTGTCACGCCAGGCGTTCTCGGCCTTCGCCATGGATTGGGTGGTGTTCGGCAATGCCTACCTGGAGCTGCGCCGTAACGTGTTAGGCGGGCCGCTGGCACTGCACCACACGCTGGCGAAATACACGCGCCGCGGCTCTGACCTGGATACTTATTGGTTTATCCAGGCGGGGCTTGATGATTATCAGTTTCCTACCGGCGCCGTCTGCCATGTGATCAACCCGGATATTCACCAGGAGATCTACGGCATGCCGGAATACTTCGCGGGCCTGCTGTCCGCGAACCTTTCGCACTCGGCCGACACGTTCCGCAAGCTGTACTACGACAACGGCAGCCATGCCGGCTGCATCGTCTACGTCAACAGCGCTATCGCCGATCAGGAGAGCCTCGACAAGCTCAAGAAGACGCTGACCGACACGCGCCGCGGCGGGGCATTCAAAAACATCCTGCTGCACGCGCCTAACGGCGGTAAGGACTCGGTGCAGATCCTGCCGTTCAGCCAGATTTCGGCCAAGGATGAATTCCTGGGCGTCAAGTCAGCCACGCGTGACGATATCCTTGCCGCTCACCGTGTTCCGCCGCAGCTGATGGGCGCCGTGCCGGAAGGTAACGGCACCTTCGGCGACGTGGAGAAGGCGGCGCGGGTGTTCGCCATCAACGAGCTGACGCCCATCATGGAAGCCATGAAGCACGTCAACGACTGGATGGGGGAGGAGGTGATCCGCTTCAACCCGTATGCATTGCTCGATGTAGAGTAACCCCGGTACTGCAGCACGGCCGCCGCTGTCTATGACGGCCATCCCCCGACAAGTAGCCCCATCAAGCGCTCCGCCCATCACGTCGAACCGCTCCCCACCGCCAGCCGCGCTATGCGGGCCGCTGGCGCGATATCGTCTGTTCATCACGCCCAGGGTAACGTGACGGCGAGAGCCGCACAGCGGCCCATTCAGGCAACACACGCCCCCCTTCCCATACCCCAAAGCGCGCGCTTGCTCCCCCGCCTCGCCTGCGCGCCTCACACCCTCTTTTTTGTGCAAGATCCAAAGTAGATCGAACCCGCACCAGCACTGGCGCAGGTTCGCAATGGGGGGAGATCGAATTATTGTGCAAAATTGTGCACGTTTTTGCATTAAACTCTATCTTACATTCACAATGAAACAAGGAGCAGCATGTGAGAGTAACTGGCCCGGTTATCAACTTTAATGAAGGATTTTCTCAAAAAAACGATATTTTTTATAGAAAACCTCTATACGACCTCATATTAAGGTTTGTTAAAAATTCACCTGACAGTGGTTTAGTCTTGGCTATTGATGATAAATGGGGTAATGGTAAAACAACCTTTCTGAAAATGATGTCTGCTGAAATAGCTAATGACGAAGAGTTAAATATTAATGTGATTTATTATGATGCTTTTGAAAATGATTATCACACAGATCCTTTTGTATCACTGGCCTCTGAAATATATCAATCATTAGATAATGAAAAAAGTAAGTTCGAGAAGGTTAAAGAATCCTTTGTAAAAACTGGGAAAAAAGTAGGGGCAAATCTACTTAAAGGTGGTGTTAACTATGCAGTCACGTCTATTACAGGTGGGCTTCTTTCAGGTGGCACATTAGATGCGGCAAAAGAAAAAATTGCCGGCTCTCTTTCTGATCCTCTTGAGAAATATGTTGAGGAAAAGCTTACCACTGGGAAGGATGAGAAAGACGATTTAGTTAAATTCAAAGATGTAATGAAACGGATTTACAGTGATGGAGGTAAAAAGACCCTTTTTATCATTGATGAGTTAGATAGAGCTAGACCTGATTTTTCTTTAGATTTGTTAGAGAAAATAAAGCATATATTCTCGGTGGAAGGGTTTGTTTTTCTCTTGGCTGTCAATAGAGAACAATTTGAAAAAAGCATAGAGTGGCGATACGGAGGAATTGATTCTAAAACTTACTTGAATAAGTTTGTTCACTATTGGTTTACTTTGCCCAAAGTAAATACACTATCTGCGGCTTGTGTTAACAAACATGAACGTTCAACTATGTCTACTCAATTGCGCCAACTGGATAACGGAACGAATATAATTTCTAGGAATGGTGGTATTGAATTAACGTTAGCATATTTGCTTGATATCAATGGCTGTTCTTTGCGTGAAGCTGAACGCTGTTATTCATTAATGTCATCCATCGATAATAAAGAGGCTATAAATAACTTTAGCGGCTATACATTCCATGCTTTAATGGCGTTGGTTTCTTTTTTGAAAGTGACAAATACAAAACTATTAAATGATATAAGATATAGGTTGATCTCTAAGGATGCTGCCGTTGCAGGTCTAGGAATAGCTAAGGAAAGGATTATGAAAGAAATAGATGCTGGTCAAATTGCACATATACTCGACTATCACTATGCTTCTGAGGAAGAGCTAAAAAAGGGTAGGGAAAGTAAGTTGTTTTCTGATATTGAGTTGTTTAGTTATGGTAACGTTAGAAGAGAGTTGTTTGATGAAATGAGTAGTATTATTGACTATTTACATATTGGTCGCTGATAATGAATAGCCCACATTGTTTATATGTGGGCTGCTGTATATATCATTATGAAGTGCTTTGATGTTTTTTGACTGCATTGCAATGTAAGTCAGGTTACGAAGTCATTTTTTGTAGGTCATGAATTTATTGCATATTTTTGTGATCTCTATAAAGTTATTTTTATATAAAAAGTGAAATGGAGTGTTTTATGCGTAAAGCGTGCATTGAACTGATTTATACAACGAAAGTTGCCTGTTTGCAGGCAGGGGATTTAGGAACGGGTAGGTGCTTATTCATGGTTGTTGTCTCGGAAGATATGTCAAAAGAGCCAAGCCCTGAACAATGGGCGCGAGCACTCCAACGCTGTAAAGAAAAAGCTGTCGAACTAAAATACGAAGTGTCGCGTATCCGTGGAGAGCGGCTCGCAGGGTTGTAGCGCTGCTTGAATTAATACAATCACCTTGGCGCCAGCTGCTTACCCCGCAACCGTTCCCATCCACTACCAATATGCTCACTGATCTTGATGCGTCTCTAATAACGCGGCCATGATAGCTACTCGCTCTGCAGGTGGCAGGGCGCTGTAGTTTCTGGCCCAGCGCTCTGCCTTACGCTTGATTCGCTGGCGGTCGATGTAGTTCGCGCCGGCAAAGGCGTGGCTGTAGGCGTTACCCTCGGCAAAGTTCATCCAAAGCTGTTCGGTTCGGGGCCCGCCGCGGGTCATTACCTGAAACTGGATGCTGCGCCAGTCGCCGAGCAACTCGTCATAGAGCGCGGACGGATAGCCGGAGATCATGACGCTGGCTGGCACGCTGCGCAGCACGTCGATCAGGCTGCGGTGATCGTTGGCGGTATACTCGTGACGATACCGCGCGCGGCTGGTGCGGGTTTCTGGGAGATAGGGTGGATCGACGTATATCAACGTGCGGCCGTATTTTTCAAAAGGAACGGCACGCAGCAGCTTCACCGCGTCACCGATCTCAATCATAAGGCGCTCGGCCTGTTCATCCAGGTAGTCTGGGTTTCCCTGGCAAAATGCTTCAACGGTTTCCGGATCGATATCCCACCCAATGGAGCGGGCCGCGGGTGGTTTACGTAACATGATGGTGCCACCGCCGAGGTGCGTTTCGATGTAAGTATCATGCGGCGGCATTTGGCTGATGATCGCCTGGTATGCTCCGCTCGCCGCCTTGCTCCCCAAATATCCCATTTGTCGGTACCTCATAGTTGTTAATGACGGTGCTGCAGCGCAGCTGTTTTTGTCTATGCGGCGTTATGGCCAGAACAGACAAATTCGTCTGTGCACTCAGGCCTACATCGCCGGCTATGGCTATGAAATGCGGCGCAGCCGCTCGACGCGTGCCAGCAATTCCAGCGATTTGTGAAGATGATCCGGCTGGAGTGCCGACAAACTGCCATCGTGATTTGCGCTATAACGCTGTCCGGCCACGTTTAGCGTGGCGCCGTCAGCCAGGTTGATCGCCTCGCGCTTGGTTAACTCGATGCCAATACTGGATGCGGATTCGGCTATCAGTGCCGCGCGTGGTGCCAGCTGCTCTTGCCGCTTCTGCCGCTGCTCTTTTTGGCGGTGTAAATCATCCTCTGCGCGCTGTTCTTCAACTGATAACGGCGCTTTCTCCGGCGGTGTACCACCGTCCGGATCGTTTTTCAGTCGCCGGAGCAGTGCCCGTCGTTCTTTGCGGTCGAGGTTTTCAAAATCTATTGGTGCGTCAGCTGGCACAGCCGTCGATGGCTGTACTCGATGTATTTCACTCGTGGATAAACTGCCGCCGTTTTTGGTCGGTTCTTGTTCAGACGGACAGTTATTGCCACGAGTCCAAGGGGCGGCGGCTGCGCCGCCACCCTCAACGTCAACCCCCTGGCGCGCGGCTTCGCCACTCGCCGGTTTACGTTTGCGCTTCAGTGTCCAGGTGTCGGGGTGGGTGCAAATGCGCGACGCCTCACCGAGCATCGGTGACCAGACGCCGAAGATCTGAATACCGAGTTCGCCGTAATCGTTGGGCTTTTCCGCCTGGAGGTAGGCGGTGTGGACGATGTGATCGCTGCGCGGCGTCAAGACGCCGCCTTGCTTCAGGATGTACGTTGCGATGCAGCCGGCATCGGCGGCATTCATCACGTCATCCATGGCTTTATCGCTCAGTCGCTGGGTTTTCTTGGCGTCGATACCCTGCCGATCAAGCTGGGTCGCCAACCGGCGCAACTCGCGGTAAACCTGGCGCGATGGGATGCCGAAGAACTGGAATTGGTGCACGCGGTGCAGGCTGGCCCAGCCGAGCGCATGCTCGACCGTGTCGGCCATGCTCTTGCCGCTTTCGTAGTCGACCGGCGGTTCACCGGTATCTTTGTTCGCTTTGCGCAATGGCTCGGCGTCCAAGTTCTTACCGATATAGGTCGCGATGTAGCTGATCGGCGATCCCTTTTCCGCAGTGATCAGTTCAGTCTTGAAGCGCGGTGTTATGTCGTCGCCAAGCTCGGCGCGATCGTCGCGAATGGCGAACTCCTGCAGGATGCTGACAATGTCGTCGCGGTCATCTGGACGGCAAAAAACCATCATGTGCCAGTGGACGGTGCCGTCATGATGCGGCTCGGCGACGCGAATACCGTACCAGCGCAGCCCCTGACGGTTCAGCTTTTTGCGGACGCTGGCAAAGAATCGGTTAACCAAATAATCGTTGCTGTCACGAACGGTTTTCGTTGCCCATTTGGGGTTTAACCGCCCGTCGATCATGGTGGCGTGAAAACGTGACGGCGTGGTAATCGTGCACCATACCGCGCAATCGCCGCGCATCTCGGCAATATCTTGCATGCCCTTGACCGTGGTCATCATCTCTATGCGGCGGTGGCGTGGATTGCTGGGCCCGGCGTAATAGGCATCTTCAAGATCGATGGAAAAGCCGTCTTCGTTGGTGAGCTCGAAGGCTTTCAGAAATTCACGGGTGCGCCGGCGTTGCTCGCGGAAGTGTGTCAGCGCGTCGGCGCTGATGTAGGCGGAATCCTGCTTACGTACCAGACCGGCGGCGCGCAACAGCTCTTCGCGCCAGCGGGAACGTAACGCCCACAAATTCGTAAACCACCAGTTCGCGCAGCACATTCTGGCGATGGCGCCGGGGATTTTGTCGTAAGGCGGTTCGCCGCGTCGGCGCAGATAAGGGTTCAGCGAATGCCAGCAGGGCGGCGTCACGTTGAAGCGTTCGGCCTCAGTACCCAAAGACACGTAAACGCGCAGGATTTGGTCAAGCGTAGTATCGCCGGAAATATGGCGCATGCTCTGCTGCTCGAGCAGGGTTTCAAAGTGGGCGGCGGTGAAGGTTGCGAGCAATTTTACCGCGCGCTTGTCCAGCTCAGGCAGACGCAGCAGATCGTCGAGCCGCTCACGACGGGCAACCAATTGGAGGCCAAAGGTTAGCTGCTTGTCCTGCATCTTCTCAACGCGGGTCAGTATCGTCTTGACCGTCCGCAAGATGTAATTGCGTGACAGCTTTTCACCGTTGCCTTTCTTGCTCTTACGAATGGCACTGATGCGCGCCAGCAGCGGAGAGCGAATAAAATCGGGCTGCGCCATTAGTGCACCAAGCACCAACTGGACTTTGCCTTCACCGCGGCGCTGTTCCGCCAAAATGGAAAGCTGCGAATCGCGATCACGTTCCTGATCCGCGGTGACCTCAAGCCAACGTTGCCGGCGCCGTTGCGCGTCGGTGAGTTTCAGCTCTTTTTCAGCGTCTTCGGTGTATGGGTTGATCCCCTGCTTCGGTGCGTTCCAGGGATAGGGCCAGTCAAAAGCAACCGCGCCGCGTCCCGGATAGGGGCGCGGCGGTGATGGTTCGCGACGGCCTTTGGTGCTTTTAGTCATTCGCAAACGCCGGCATAAACGCTACTGCAAGCGGTGTGATCGTTCATGGCGGCGATCAAATCGAACTGCTGCCCGCCCCTGGTGGTTAGGGCCCAATCGCGATAGGTTTCGATGCCATGCGATTCAACCGTGATGCACTCGATTCGGCTTTCCGCCTTTTTCGGATCTTGAGTCGCAGGAAAGAAGGTGCTGTTCTGGCGACGAGAACAAGCGGCGACCAGTTTTTCCCATCGAGCAACGCGGGCTATCTCCTCCGGCCAACGGGTAAAGATCTCGGCCAGCTCGGATTTGCGTGCGTGAATGCATGGCATGCAGCCGACGCGGCTACAGCCTTGTGTGTACAACGGATTCGGCTTGATGCCGTAATGTTTGGCAATCGCGAAGACATCGGCATGTTTCCAATCGAGAATTGGCCGATAAATATTTAGGCCCAGTGTTTTATCGGCGTCGGATTCCCACGCGGGCAACCCCGCGCGTTGCGGTGACTCCTCCGCCCGAACCCCTTGCCAACTGATCACCTCGTCGTACTCGTCCAGCAAAGGCGCAACCAGCTGATCGCGGATCGGGATGTGCTTTAACTCGAATGTGCAGAAGCGGGCCATTGTTGACGGAAAGCGGCCCTTCCACATACAGAGATCAAGGAATGGCACGCCGGTTGGGTGAAGGGTTTCAAGTGCCAGGGCAACGGTCTTTTTTGCCTCCTGCTCAGTCAGCCCACACTCAGTAACAAGTGATACGGGCCAGTGCTCAGCAATAAACCGGCGCTTACCCTCAATGCGCGCGGCAAAGTCGGCTTTAACGCGGCGAATCGGCCCTAACTTGGATTCCAGATAATCCAGGTATTCCATTGTTAACGGGTGTTCGTGGCCGGTGTCGGCAAATGCGGGAATAATCTTGACGCCGGCAGCAAGTGCAAGCAGCCACTGTGCCAGGCTGTCTTTGCCGCCTGAAATGCTGATAACGTTGATAGCGTCCTTTGCAAAGACGCGATCATCGATCATCGCTGTTCCGGCAGGATATGAGATAGCACGCAAAGGCATCAGCATTTGAACGGCCCCCGCTCGATACTCAGCATCACGTAACCCGGCGCCCATTCGGCCAGGTTGGTTATGTGGGTGATGCGCACCCAGATGTGTTCGCCGGTAAATCCTCCCAGGTGACCTAACTTTGTATAGCCGTTCAGACTCAGCAGATCGCCGATGGCAAAGTCACGGTCGTTAATACGGAATTCGGCTCTTTTCACGCCACAGATGACGGCAGCGAGGTGTTCCGGGTGGATCTTCAGGTGGTGTTTTTTCACGATGCCGCCCTCATGGTCGCGATGATCTCGCCAGCGTCTGCACGGCTGGAAGTTTTGGCGCTGACAGAACGGCGGGCGGTGATCGAGGTGATAGTGAAATCGGCGTACAGTGCTTTGGCTGCGTCCGTCTCGCTGTTCGAGGCAACGACGTGGCGGCCCAGCTTGGCGGCGATGCGAAGCATGCGCGCCAGCTTGCGCTGCTGCTCGCTGGTAAAGCCGTCAGTGTGATAGCTGGTAAAGCTGGCGGTGGCGCTGGCTGGGATGTACGGCGGATCGCAATAAATCACGTCGCCGGCCTGGGCCATCCTGATCGCCTCGGGGAAGCTGCAGCACAGGAAAATGGCTTTCTTGGCCTGCGCTTTTTCCGCGAAGGCTCTGATCTCGTCTTCTGGGAAGTAGGGCGCCTTTCGATGACCGAACGGCGAATTAAACTCGCCGCTCAGGTTGTAGCGGCAAACGCCGTTGAAGGTGTGACGGTTCAGGTAAAGGAACTGCGCCGCACGGTAGATGAAATTGCTGTCACAGCGCAGATTGAAGTCAGCGCGCACGCCGTAATAGCCCTCCTGATCCGGGTGTGCGTTGAACAGATGGCGCGCTTCGCGGATCAGCACCTCAGGATTGTTTTTGGCGACGTTGTGGAAGTTGATCAGATCGCTGTTGATATCGCACAGCAGATAACTGTCATAGTCGGTATTGAGGAAAACAGCGCCGGAGCCGACGAACGGCTCAACCAGGCGCTTACCTTCAGGCAGGTGCTGGCGCAGAGTGTCGATAATACGGGCTTTGCTGCCGAGCCATTTAAGGGCGGTTCTGTTCATGACTTACCCCTTGATATGCCGTGCTTTGGCTTCGTGGATTTCCTGGCAGGTAACGCAACGCGTTACGCCATGGACGATGGCGCGGCGCGCTTCAGATATCGGCGCGTTGCAGATTTCACAGGTGAAGGCAGAAGGCCCGCATTGCTGCGGGCGGGCGTTGGCGATTTGAGACTCAAGAATCAGTTGGTGCCGTTCTTGTGCCATATCGATCTGATCAGCCATTGCGAGGTGCTCCGGCTATGGTTTCGCGATCGCGATAGGAACAAGGAATATTCATCAGCACTTTTACCGCTACGGCACCGAGCTGCGCTGCGGTTCTGCGAACATCCTCAAGCGAACCACGGTGCAAAATGTGGCGGTCGATTGCTGTTTTTAATTCGGCTGCTTTATTAGCAACAACCCACCCTGCCTCTTCAGGAGCATTCATTCGTCTTGGCAGGTTTTCTATTTCCTCAATAATTTGCTTAATAGCTTCAGTTTTCAGCGGTTCATTAGGTAACGCCCATTCACCGACAAACAGTGTCTTTTGATCGCGTAAGCCTGCTGCAAATGCTGTCTTAAACTTGTCGATAGCAGCTTCGTCGATGTTTTCGCAATTAATTACCAACTTCATTTCACTCTTGGCTTCATCTTTGTCCAAGTCTTCAATAAAACTTATTGAGGATTGAAGCTCACAAATTAAAGCCTTGCTGGTGTCGAGCTGCGCATTAGCATAAATAAAGCCAATTGCGCGATTTACAGCGTTCATTGCGTCTTGTTTGTTAGCCATCATTTTCACCTTTAAGTGATTAATCGTAATTACGTTGTTCAGGCTGCAAACACTGCCGATTGAATGCGCGGCAGAATTTGCAATAGCGGTAGGCAACCCAACCAACCAGCCCAAACGCGACAACCGCCCAAACGGCGGCGAGAGTGAAGCAGAAAGCCATCATTGTGGCTTCTCCACTTTTGGTGCGTCGGTAAACCGGCGGATGTTGATCCAGTCCTTCAACGTGTTTAATACTTGGTCGCGGGTGAAGTTATCCGCAGCCAGTCGGTCAAGTTTGCTTTCCAACAGTTCAAGCAGTTGCAGCCGCTCAGAGCGGCGGGCATTCATAAACGCTTTGTGTAATTCGTCGTCTTGCATATCCCCCTCCTGATTTCAGGGTGTAAGAAACCCGCCACCATGAAGGCGGCATTATTTTTAACAACGCTGTTTAATTAATCGCAGTCAGTAATGTTTATTAATGACGGGATATCTCGATTTAACTTTTGTAGAAGTTTTATTCCTCGAAAAACGGCCCGTCTTTCTGCGTAACTCATTTCCTCGAACTTCATTTCGATGTGCCGAGCTGTTAACTTTGTGCGGCTGTCAATATTGCCTAATGTGCAAATGGCTTTTTTTTCACTCGCCATCAGCTTGTTATAAAAACAGGCAGTGTGATTTTTGTTTTTAGCACGCGCCAGTAATGACTTGGCATTATTGACGAAACACTCAACGGATTTTATTTGCTCAACTGTCATGCTCATAAAAGCCTCCACACTATTGCCTATCTGAGAGCACACCCCGCGACGCCCATCGCCACACATTAAAGGAAGGGATGCGCTCTCAGATAGGGCCGGGTGTCCCCGGCTAAGCTGAAATTTCAGGTTGCGGAATATCGCCGTTGTTGCAGCGCATGATTAAGTGATCGATAACAGCGGCGGCCGGGCCATCGCCAGCAGCTTCTGCCGTACTCAGCAGGCCAGTCAGGCCGATGCACAGGCGGAAGGCGTAATCGTTCAGCGAGACCTGGCGAACCTCTGGCGCCAAAGCGGAAGCGCTGTGCAGATTGGTCGCTTTGGTGTGGTACTGCAGCAGCAGCGTGTCGATCAGAATGCGGTAAGGCTGTTTCATGCTGGTGTGTCCTCTGAAAATGTCGCCGGCTTTTTGCCGTAGCACTGCCAATACTTCGCGGCGTTCTCGATAACGATGCTCGCAGCAGGGTGGCCGGCATAGCGCGCGGCGTCTGCGATACGTCCGAGATTGATCACTGCATTTGCCGATTCGCCAACCGCGCGCTCTGGTTTCATGTACTGCATGCGCTTATCGTAAGAAGCGATCACGGCGTTTGCTGCGTCGTAGAATGGGTTGCCGCTCATGCTGGCCTCTTGCCGTTGAGCATCTTGTCCACGGTGCGCATGGCTTCCGCCAGCGCGAAATCACGACCGAAGTAATCCCCGTTGCTCACCAGCTGATAGGCCGTGCGATTCGTTTCGCTATGGCGCGGGCACTTCTGAATCGTGAACCCGCGATAGACAAAGGTGTGCTTTGAAAGTTGGATTAGGGCGCGCGGTTTGATCTCTTTCATCTGCAATTTCCTCACGACCCCATATGCGCGACAAACTTCTCCGCATGACGCTTGGCATTCAGGTATATGGCGTAAAGATTTACCCGGCGTTTGGCACCCGGACGAGCTTGCAAAATCGGCAGGGCGCCAGTGTCTGCTTGAGTGCGAATAGTCTGCGGGTTTTTACCAATGCGACGCGCATATTCGGAGATCGATTCTTCCAGTAATTCACCGAATGGATAGTCATCAGGAAGCTGGCTCCCCCTCGGCACAATCACCTTTTTTTGTCGGTTTTTGCTCATAGTGATAACCTCTAGGATCACGCAGATTTAAGTTATTTTGGGTTCATAAATATGAACCAAGGTGACTTTAGTTCATAGGAATGAACCATGTCAAGCACTCTAGGCGACAAAGTGAAAGCGATTCGTAAAAGCGAAGGGGTCAGTCAGAGCGAATTTTGTGAAATAACAGGCATTTCAATCAGCACAGTGAAGAAGTATGAAACCGGATTGATAGAGCCTGGCGGTGCGACACTGATGAAGATCACAAGCAACCCGAGATTTAAAAAATACACAATGTGGCTAATGACAGGGGATGTCGCGCCGGAAATTGGGCAGATATCTCCTGCTCTCTCCCCTGATGGGCTCGACAGCACATCCAACCGCCAAAAAGGCCAGAAGGCTGGCTAACTGCTTGGCGTATAAAGAATTCATGGGGTAAAGGTGGGATTTGTGCTGAAAGGAGTCTTTGGGGATGAGTATTAAGTCTCTTGGCGCTGACGGTTACATGGTGGATGTGCGGCCCCAAGGTCGAGATGGGAAGCGTGTCCGCAAAAAGTTTAAAACGAAATCTGAAGCGCAGCAGTTCGAGCGCTGGGTGATTGCGACGCAGAACAACAAAGAGTGGCTCGATAAGCCCGCTGACCATCGCCCATTAACAGACCTGATCGATTTGTGGTGGAACCATCACGGTCAGCACCTAAAAGACGGAGTGAAGAGGGCGCAGAAGTTGCGTGTCATGGCGGAGAAAATGGGGCATCCCAAAGCCAGCCAGATCACCCGCACTTTCTTTGCCGACTACCGGGCGCTGCGATTTGCTGAAGGTAAGAAGGCCAAGACAGTCAACCTTGACCAAGAAATGCTGGGTGGTGTGTTCTCCGTTCTCATCGAGCTGGGGCATTACCACGGCGAGCACCCGCTCAAGGCCATGAAGAAAATGAAGCTGCCGGCTCAGGAAATGGGGTTTCTTACCCAAGCCGAGATCGTGGCGTTGCAGGAACGGCTCGACGGTGATCACCTGAAAGCTGTCCGTCTTTGCTTGGCGACGGGCGCCCGCTGGGGTGAAGTGGCGAAGCTGCGAAAGGAAGAGGTGATCGGTAACAAGGTCACCTACCTGAACACCAAGAACAACAAGAACAGGACGGTGCCGATCTCGCCCGAACTCTGCAAAGAGATCACCAGCGGTGTGAAGTCGGGGCCGCTGTTCAAGGATCTGAACTATCCCTATGTCCGGCTATGCGTGAAGGAAGTTGCTCCCGGTCTGCCGGCGGGACAAGCGGTGCATGTGCTGCGACATACGTTCGCCAGCCACTTCATGATGAATGGTGGCAATATTCTGGCGCTGCAACGCATTTTAGGACACTCAAGTATTTTACAAACAATGGTTTATGCACACTTTGCGCCGGATTATCTGGAAGATGCGGTGAGATTTAATCCTTTGGAGAGCCAGCAATGATCACAGTTAAGAAACCAACAGAAGAAGAACTTCGCAATTTTGTTATGCGCAAGTTTCTTGAAGATCAACTGAATAAAGAAACTGAAGAATACAACGAAAAGAAATTAGCTAATTATAAACAAAGGCTTATGAAGGTTACGCCGACACTCTTTCGTAAGTTTCTTGCAGAGAAAGGGGCGGCTTTCCATTGCCTTTCATGCGGTTCTAACGAGCTGACTGTGCCAGAAAGCACAACCTTACAGAGTGAAAAACTTCCGGATAATTTTAGCAGCTTACCGGAAGCTGAGCGGGAAATGATCACTGATGCTCTAATACGTTCTTATGTTTCATATGTAACTTGGGGGAATGAAAATCGTGTATCCGGTCTAAGGAAAAGCTACTATCAAGTACATTGTTTGAACTGTGGTCACCTTAGCCTTTATCGTTCCGCTGCTGTTTTAAACTGGCTTGAAAATATTGAGAAAGCGGGCGAGAAAGAATAATGGCTAATGTAAAAGAGCGTGATGTTCACTTAAGATCTGTTCCAGATAGTGGTATAAGGCCAAGTGATTATACTGTAGCCACGCACGGAGGTGGCGGAGGTGGTGATGTGTTAGATCGATTAGAAAAACGAGTAGAGCGCTTAGAATCTGACGTTGCGCAGATAAAACTGGATCTGGCAGTGCTAACCACTCGCTCCGAGGCATTTGCCACTAAATCTGACATAGAGGCTATTCGTACTGAACATCAGACATTACGGGCTGATGTGGTAAAAGAATTGGCGGCGTCTGAAAAGCGCATTAACGATAAATTCGAAGGCAAGTTCGATAGCGTAAATAAACGACTTGATGGCATCAATGATCGGCTTCTCTGGACGCTAATGGTTCCTGCAATTCTGGCTATCCTTCTTTGGTTTGTGAAAGAGGCTATTCTCAAATAGCGATCCACAAATTGACCCAAACGCCCACGCTATACCCATTTTAAGCACGCAGTTACAGGTATCTAAATCCCTGATAATCCTGTAACTGCTTGTTTTTATTGCCCTCGAAATGGCGGCGAAAGCCTCCCTTTTTTATTGCCTGCCGTCAGGCACCAAGCCGCTGTTCGAGTTCGGCGAGAGAAGGGAGGAACCAGACCTGTTCGCCGCGGTTGGCCTCACGCACGAAATCTTGCAGCGCGTTGCTTTGCGCCAGCCAGGGGGAGATATCGCCCAGCAGCGCAACGCGCAGGCGGTAGTTGATAAATTTCTGCAATACGGCGCCGGCAATGCCGCTTCTGAGCTGGAAAAAGGCGGCGTCGAGGCGGTTGACGGGGAGGGCAATCATCCCGGCATCGTGTTCAAAGGCGGGCGCGATAAACAGGCTGACGTCATTTTCGTCTTTCAATGGCGGTCCGGCTTCGGCGAACATCACCAGGCGCAGATCGTGGATTTGCTGCACGGCGTAGCTCATCGGCGCTCCGGGAGTCAGGGCTTGGCGTGCTTTTGCAGGTAATGCTCGAACACCGCCAGCGTTTCGTCCGAGATATGGTGCTCAATCCCTTCGCTGTCCAGCTCGGCGGTTTCGCTCGGCACCCCGACGCACATCAGCAGATCGACCACGATGCGGTGACGGCGGCGCACCTTCTGCGCCAGCAGCTCGCCTTCCTCGGTTAAAAACACCCCGCGATAAGGGCGCGATTCCACCAGTCCGGCGCTTTTCAGCCGCGCGATATTTTTGATCGCCGTCGGGTGAGACACGCCGAAGCGGCGCGCGATATCGGTGGTTCTGGCTTCGCGGGTGCTTTGCAGCAAATCGGCGATCAGCTCAACGTAATCTTCGATCAGCGCATTGGATTGCGCTTCGCGGGCGCGGCTAAAACGCAGGGCGTGCTCGGCCTCGTCCGGCATGTCGGTCTGGGCGTGGCGATCGGCGTTATCTGGCGCGCGGGTAACCATAGCGTGGGGCGTCCTGTAAGCATAAAAATGGCGTCTCCCGGCAATGCGGGGAGGGTTGCCCTAAGTTAGTCCAAATAGCACACATTATCAATTCGATGCCACGCATTGTGGTAGTTAGAAATATCTCTACACAAAGCCAATGAATTTCGCCTGTTGCATAAAGTGTAGCCGATGCTACATTGTCGGCATGGTAGGTGGAAAAATAACCAGTGAAAGATTGAGGGTAATTCATGCGTGACGCGGCAACCACTCCATCGTTAACCGAACGGACCAACATCGCGATTGGCGCCGCCCTTGCTGGACGCAAGCGCGGCGCCTTTACGCCGTTGCTGTTCGCCGGCCCGGCGGTGATTGCCTCTATTGCCTATATGGATCCCGGCAACTTCGCCACCAATATTCAGGCCGGGGCGAAATACGGCTACAGCCTGCTGTGGGTGGTGGTGATGGCCAACCTGATCGCCATGCTGTTCCAGGCGCTGTCGGCCAAGCTCGGCATCGTCACCAACCGCAATCTGGCGGAGATGTGCCGCGACCAGTTTTCACGGCCGGTAGTGATCGGCATGTGGCTGCTCAGCGAAGTGGCGGCGATGGCCACCGATCTGGCGGAGTTTCTCGGCGGGGCGATCGCGCTGGCGCTGCTGTTCCATATGCCGCTGCTGGCGGGGATGGGGGTGACGGCGGTGATCACCTATGCGCTGTTGATGGTGGAAAAGAAAGGTTTCCGCCCGGTCGAGCTGATGATCGGCGGCCTGGTGGGCATCATCGCGCTGTGCTATCTGGTGGAGATGTTCATCGTACCGGTGGACTGGCAAGCGGCCGGCCTCGGCATGGTGACGCCGCAGTTGCCGGACGCGCAAGCGCTGACCATCGCCGTCGGCATTATCGGCGCCACCGTGATGCCGCACGCCATTTTCCTGCACTCGGGGCTGACCCAGCACCGCAGCCCGGCCAGCGACAACGGCGAGCGGCGCAAGCTGCTGCGTTTTTCCAATATTGAAGTGGTGATCGCGCTGGCGCTCGCCGGGCTGGTGAATATTGCGATGGTGATCATGGCCTCGAGCGCCTTCCACGCCGGTAATAGCGACGTGGCCGAAATTGGCACCGCCTACCATACGTTGACGCCGCTGTTCGGCGCGGCGGCCGCCGGCATCTTCCTCGCTTCGCTGATCGCCTCCGGCATTTCCAGCTCGGTGGTGGGCACCATGGCCGGGCAAATGATCATGCAGGGCTTCGTTGGTTTTCGCATTCCGGTGTGGGTGCGCCGCCTGGTCACCATGGTGCCGGCGTTTATCGTGGTGGCGATGGGCGTCAACGCCACCGACGCGCTGGTCTACAGCCAAGTGGTGCTGAGCCTGGCACTGCCGGCGCCGATGATCGCGCTGGTGATGTTCACCCGCCGCCGCGACATCATGGGCGAGTTCGCCAACGGCCGCTGGACCAGTCTGGCGGCGGTGGTCGGCACGGTGGTGATCGTGCTGCTCAACGTGGTGCTGCTGTTGCAGACCTTCGGCGTCGATATTCCCGGTTTGGGGTGATCTTGCGGGCCGCGCGGGGCGCGGCCGCGTCGCTAAATTATAAATTTCCCACACCACCGTCCATCTGCAGCTCGGCGCCGACCATAAAGGCCGACTCGTCCGCCGCCAGAAACACCGCCGCTTTGGCCAGCTCCAGCGCGCTGCCCATGCGGCCGATCGGTACCAGCGCGCGGATATCGTCGCGCAATGCCTGCTCATCCGCTTCCGCCAACCCCAGCTTACCCAACGCCGGGGTTTCGGTCGGGCCGGGGCTGAGGCCGTTAAAGCGAATGCCGCGCGCGTGCAGCTCACCGGACAGCGTTCTGGCCAGCGACAGCAAGCCGGCTTTGCTGGCGGCGTAGGCGCTGCTCTGCGGCAGGCCGATATGGGCGCTGACCGAACCGCACAGGATCACCGAAGAAGGGTTGGCCAGCAGCGGCAGCAGCGCCTGGATCAGAAAAAACGGTCCCTTCAGATTGATGTCCATCAGCCGCTGATAGCTCTGCTCATCCCACTCCTGCAGCGGGCGATGCGTAACGTCGCCGGCGTTGATGTACAGCACGTCCAGCCGCGGCCACCGTTGCCCCAGCCGCTGCGCCAGTTCGCGCTGCTGCGGAATATCGCCGGCGTCGCTCAGCAGCAACAGCGCCTTGCCACCCAATGCCTGGCCCGCCGCGTCCAGGGCGCTTTGGCTGCGCCCGGTGATCGCCACCGTTGCGCCCTCGGCGATAAACTGGCGGGCGGTTTCCAACCCGATGCCGCTGGTGCCGCCGGTAATCAATGCGTATTTGCCTTGCAGTCGTGCCATAACCGATTCCTCTTTAGCGTCAGTTGCGGCATTATTTGCGCTATAGTTCCTTTTGCATAGTAGGCACCTTTTGGATACTAAAGGACGAGGTGGGATGAAATGACGGCACAAGCGCCATTAGCGGCGGAAAATAATTTGGCGGCGTTGCCGCCGGCGGGCGAACCCTGCCCGATGGTGGACTTCGTCAATCTGGTGTCGGGCAAGTGGGCGATACCCATCCTGTACCGACTGATAATGATCGACGGCCCGGTGCGATTCAGCGAGCTGCAGCGGGCGGTGGCGCCCATTGCGCAAAAAGAGCTGACGCGTCAGCTGCGGCTGTTCGAGCAGCGTGGCCTGGTGACGCGGCAGGTGTTTCCCGAAGTGCCGCCGCGGGTGGAGTATCAGGTCACCGCGCTCGGCAAATCGCTGCGGCCGACGCTGGACTCGCTGGCCGAGTGGATGCGTCGGCACGCGCCGCAGCTGATCGGCGGCTAGTCGCCGATGCCCGGCGGGTTGATGGCGGAGCGCTCGACCTTTTCATCGCCTTCGCCCCAGCACTCCAGCACCTGCGCGTATTCGCCGCTGACGATGACGCCGTTGATGGCGGCGTTGACGGCGTTCACCAACCCGTTGCCTTTTTTGGTGGTGACCGCGACGTAGGCCACGCTGGGGCCGATGCCGACCATTTTGGTCTTGCCGGTCAGCGCCGCCTTGTAGGCGCCGGTGGAGTGGGGGCCGAAGAACGCATCGGCGCGCCCGGACTGAATGCTCAGGTTGGTGGCGGCGTCGTCGGTCACGTAGATCGGCTGCACCGGCGGCAACCCGGCGGCGCGGTTTTGCTTATCCCATCCCAACAGTATGTTTTCCTGATTGGTGCCGGATCCGACGATGACCCGCAGCCCGGCGACGTCCTGCGGCCGGTTGATCGAGGTGATGTGGCTGGTGGATTTGACGTAAAAGCCCAGCGTGTCCACCCGATAAGTGGCGAAGTCGAATTTGGTCTTGCGCAGTTTGGTGACGGCGATGTTGAAGATCGCCGCGTCGTATTTGCCGGTGCTGATGCCCAGAGGCCAATCTTCCCACGAGGTAGGCACCAGATTCAGCTCCAGCCCAAGGCTGTCGGCCACCAGGCGGGCGATGTCCGGATCGCTGCCGATCAGCGTTTTATTGTCCTCGGCGAACAGCGCCAGCGGCGGGGAGTTCTCGAACGCCACCGCCACCGTCAGCTTGCCGGGCACCGCGAAGTGAAAGTTTGCCGGAATCAGTGCGATAGCGGCCGGGTTTTTCTCCGCGCGTATCGGCTCTCGGTTAGCCTGCAGATCGATACCGCCCGCCGTGGCCGCCTGCACGGCGGCGCTCAGCAACAGCGCGCACAGCGCCGAAATCCTCAGTGGCATAGCACCCTCTATCCTTTGTTAATCATGGGGTTACTATTGGCGGCGGCGCGGGGCAAGTAAAGCAACAATAGTGAATAACCAAAGTGAAAAGATGCACAAGCGGGGCGCCGGGCTGCGCGAATCTGCAGCACTCGACGTGGAAAGTGCGCAATCAGGTTGAAAGCAGTAGAATTTGTCACTCATACTGCGTACAGCTAATTGTGTAAAACAAGGAACGCCAGATGGCCGAAGAAACGATTTTCAGTAAAATTATCCGCCGCGAAATCCCTGCTGATGTGGTTTATCAGGACGAACTGGTCACCGCTTTCCGTGACATCTCTCCCCAGGCACCCACCCATGTGCTGATCGTTCCCAACGTGCTGATCCCAACCGTCAACGACGTGACCGTGGAGCATGAAGCCGCGCTGGGCCGCATGATCACCGCCGCGGCGAAGATCGCCGAACAGGAAGGCATCGCCGAGGACGGCTACCGCCTGATCGTCAACTGCAACCGCCACGCCGGTCAGGAGGTCTATCATATTCACATGCACCTGGTCGGTGGCCGCTCGCTGGGGCCGCTGCTGTCACGTTAAGCGAGGAAATCATGCGCGGTAAAAAAACTCTCCGTGGTCTGATGGCGTTGGCGCTGCCCGCCGCGTTGCTGATGGGATGCAGTTCATCGCCCGGCATCGCGGTCAACCAAGGGCAGACGGTGGTGATGGATCCTTCGGTGCTGACCGCCGGCATTTTGGCCGATACGCCCTCGATTTCGAACGCCTCCGGGCGGGTGATGGCGACCTCGGTGCTCAACAACAGCCAAATGACGCCGGTCACCGTACATTACCGCTTCTATTGGTACGACGCGCAGGGGCTGGATATTCGCCCCTTCGAGAAACCGCGCGAGATCGTGGTGGCGCCCGACTCGGACGCCAAAATTTACTCGATTAACGGCAATCTGGACGCTAAAAGCGCGCGTCTGTATCTGTACCTGTAAGCGCTTGCCAGGTTTGGAGAAAAAGCATGAAAAAGTACGTCTTAGTGGCGCTGGCCGCATTAACCCTCAGCGGCTGTCTGTCGCGCCCGCCTGAGCCGGAACAACCGTTGCCGCCGGTCACCGTCGAACCGGAACAGCCGACGCCGCCGGTCGAGCAGCCGCAGCCGCCAACCACCGAGCCGGTGCCGCAGCCGCCGAAAATTCAGCAGCTCGACTGGCTGGGCAGCGTCCAGCCGCTGGTGGGGCAGATGCTGAAGGCCGATGGCGTCACGGCCGGCAGCGTGCTGCTGCTGGACAGCGTCAAGAACAACACCAACGGTTCGCTGCAGATGGGCAAAGCTACCGCGGCGTTGTACAAGGCGTTGGCGTCGAATTCCACCTTCAGCGTGGTGCCGGAAGCGAAGCTGACCAGCGCCAGACAAACGCTGGGCCTGTCGGCGGATGACAGCTTCGGTTCGCGCAGCAAGGCGATTGGCCTGGCGCGCATCGTCGGCGCGCAGTACGTGCTGTACAGCGACGTCAGCGGCGACGTGAAGTCGCCGGCGTTGGATATGCAGCTGATGCTGGTGCAAACCGGCGAGATCGTTTGGTCGGGCAATGGCGCCGTTAAACGCTGAGGCCGCGCTGCGACGATTGATGGAAACCAGACTGCCGGCGGTGAATACCGCCGGTTGTCATTTCAGCCCGGTGCAGGGGCTGACCGGCGAGAGCTGGCGCATCGACGGCGCGGGCGTCACGCTGTTGGCGCGGCAGCACAGTGAGGAAAAACGCGCGCTGGGCGTGAGCCGACGGCGGGAAGCGCGGGTCTTGCGCCGCTGCGCGCCGGGGCTGGGGCCGCGGGTTTTCGCACAGAATAATCAGTGGCTTATCCTCGAATGGCTCGAAGGTGACGTCGTCACAGATGCCGAGTTTGCGGCGCTGAATGAGCGCGGCGAGCTGGCGGCGATGGCGGCGGAACTGCATCGGCGGCCGCTCAGCGGTTACCGGCTGGATCTGCGGCGGCAGTTCCTCCGCTACTGGCCGCAGCTGGATACGCGGCGTGTAACCCCCGCCTGGCTGCGCCTGCAGCGCCATTTTTTGCTAAGTGTGCCGCCACGGCCGCTGCGCCTGGCGCCGCTGCACATGGACATCCACCCGGGCAATTTGCTCGCCACCGGCGAGGGGCTGCGATTGATCGACTGGGAGTATGCCGCCGACGGTGACGTGGCGCTGGATATCGCCGCGCTGTTTCGCGGCAATGGTTGGTCGGCCTGGCAGCAGCAGCGCTTTTTGCAGCACTACGCGCGCCAGGGCTATCACGACGCCGCCCGGCTGCAGGCCCAGGTGCGGGGCTGGCTGCCGTGGGTGGATTATCTGATGCTGCTGTGGTTTGAAGTGCGCTGGCAGCAGAGCGGCGACGCCGAATTTTTACGCTGGGGCGCTGCGGTGCGCCGGCGATTCTGTTTATCATCATCCGAATTCTGAACGAACAATAATGAAGTGAGGTGCCCGTGGGCCCAGTAATGCTAGATGTCGCCGGCTACGAGCTGGATGCAGAAGAACGCGAGATTCTGAAACACCCGCTGGTTGGCGGATTGATCCTGTTTACCCGCAACTTCCACGATGCGGAGCAGTTGCGTGAGCTGGTGCGCCAGATCCGCGCCGCCTCGCACGATCGGCTGGTGGTGGCGGTAGACCAGGAGGGCGGGCGCGTGCAGCGCTTCCGCGAGGGCTTCACCCGCCTGCCGGCAGCGCAGTCGTTCGCCGCGTTGCACGATGCGCAGGAAGGCGGCCAGCTGGCGCAGGAGGCCGGCTGGCTGATGGCGGCGGAGATGATCGCGCAGGATATCGACATCAGCTTCGCGCCGGTGCTGGACATCGGCCACGGCAGCGCGGCGATCGGCGAGCGTTCGTTCCACAGCGATCCGCAGCAGGCGCTGGCGATGGCCGAACGCTTTATCCTCGGCATGCACAGCGCCGGCATGAAAACCACCGGCAAACACTTCCCTGGGCACGGCGCCGTCAGCGCCGATTCGCACAAGGAAACCCCGCGCGATCCGCGGCCGCTGGCGCAGATCCGCGAGCATGACATGGCGATCTTCCGCGAGCTGATCAAACGCCAGCTGCTGGACGCCGTCATGCCGGCTCACGTCATCTATACTGAAGCGGACCCGCGCCCGGCCAGCGGCTCGCCTTACTGGCTGCAGCAGATCCTGCGTCAGGAGCTGGGCTTCGACGGCGTGATTTTCTCCGACGATCTGTCGATGGAAGGCGCCGCCATCATGGGCAGCTACGCCGAGCGCGGCCAGGCGGCGCTGGATGCCGGTTGCGACATGATCCTGGTGTGCAACCACCGCGAAGGTGCGGTCAGCGTGTTGGATAACCTGTCCCCGGTCAAAGCAGAGAAGGTGAAGCGGTTATATCATCGCGGTCAGTTCACCCGTCAGGAACTGCGCGACTCCGAGCGCTGGCAGCAGGCGCACAAGGCGCTCAGCGCGCTGAGCGAACGCTGGGAGGAGCACAAGCAGCGTTCGCAAGGGTGAATCCAGGCGCCGCATTGCGGCGCAGAGCGGAAATGATGAGGGCCGCGCCCGCGGCCCTTGGCTTGTTGCGAGGATCCACATGATTATCTATTTGCACGGCTTCGATTCCACCAGTCCCGGCAATCATGAAAAGGTGTTACAGCTGCAGTTTATCGATCCGGACGTGCGCTTCATCAGCTACAGCACGCTGCATCCGCGTCATGACATGCAGCATTTGTTGAAAGAGGTGGACAAGGCGGTGCAGCAGGGCGGCGACGCGCACCCATTGATCTGCGGGGTCGGCCTCGGCGGCTTCTGGGCGGAGCGCATCGGCTTCCTGTGCGGCATTCGCCAGGCGATGTTCAACCCGAACCTGTATCCAGAAGAGCACATGCACGGCAAGATAGACCGGCCGGAAGAGTATCGCGATATCGCCACCAAGTGCGTGGAGGATTTCCGCGAGAAGAACCGCGATCGCTGTCTGGTGGTGCTGTCGCGGCACGACGAGGTGCTGGATAACCGGCGCAGCGCCGAATTGCTGCATCACTACTACGAGATCGTGTGGGATGAACAGCAGACGCACAAGTTCAAAAACATCTCCCCCCATCTGCAGCGGCTCAAGGCGTTCAAGGCGCTGGGTTAACAGTTTCATAACGCTGCCGTGAGCCGCGCTTCCCGTTTTTCACCGGCGGAAAGTGCGGCTTTTTTGTGCGCCCAGGCAAGATCTTGCGTGGCAATCGGCAAAATTTAAAACTGTGACTCAGCGCTAACTATTTGAATCACAATCGCCAAAAAATCCCCGCGTCCAGCCTTTAACCAAAAAAATTTGATGTACATCAATTTTGGTATGACCAAATAACCTCACATGTTATTCTGGCCTCAGAGAGCCGATTTATTTTAAGCGAACCCTATGTATTCTAAGGATATTATTTATTTACCCTGGAATAACAAATGGTTCACATTTAGGGGGTTATTTTGACAACGCCAAAGAAGAAAATCGTTATTGTTGGCGGCGGCGCCGGTGGCTTGGAGCTGGCGACCAGCCTGGGCCATAAACTTGGCCGCAAGAACAAAGCGGAGATCACGCTGGTGGATCGCAACCACAGCCATTTGTGGAAACCGCTGTTGCACGAAGTGGCGACCGGTTCCCTCGATGACGGCGTGGATGCGCTCAGCTACCTGGCGCACGCGCGCAACCACCATTTCAGCTTCCAACTGGGGTCGTTGACCAACATCAACCGCGAAACGCAAACGCTGCAACTGGCGCAGATCTGCGACGAGCAGGGCGGCGAGCTGGTGCCGGCGCGCGAATTGCCGTACGACATCCTGGTGATGGCGCTGGGCAGCACCTCGAACGATTTCGGTACGCCGGGCGTGAAAGAGCACTGCATCTTCCTGGATAACCCGCATCAGGCGCGCCGCTTCCACAACGAAATGCTCAACCTGTTCCTGAAGTTCTCGGCGCAGCCGGGGCAAAAAGAGCGGGTCAACATCGCCATCGTCGGCGGCGGTGCCACCGGCGTTGAGCTGTCCGCCGAACTGCACAACGCGGTGAAGCAGCTGCACAGCTACGGTTTCGAAGGCCTGGACAACAGCGCGCTCAACGTGACGCTGGTAGAAGCCGGCGAGCGCATTCTGCCGGCGCTGCCGCCGCGCATTTCCGCTGCGGCGCACCAGGAGCTGATCAAACTGGGCGTGCGCGTGCTGACCAACACCATGGTGACCAGCGCGGACACCAAAGGCCTGAACACCAAGGGCGGCGAGTTCATCGACGCCGATCTGATGGTGTGGGCGGCCGGCATCAAGGCGCCGGACTTCATGAAGGATATCGGCGGCCTGGAAACCAACCGCATCAATCAGCTGGTGGTGGAGCCGACGCTGCAGACCACGCGCGATCCGAACATCTTCGCCATCGGCGACTGCGCCTCCTGCCCGAAAGAGGGCGGCGGTTTCGTGCCGCCGCGCGCCCAGTCGGCGCACCAGATGGCCTCGCGCTGCGCCACCAATATCCTGGCGCTGATGAACGGCCAGACGCTGAAGCCATACGTGTATAAAGACCACGGCTCGCTGGTGTCGCTGTCGCGCTTCAGCACCGTCGGCAGCCTGATGGGCAACCTGATGCGCGGCTCGATGATGGTGGAAGGGCGCATCGCGCGCTTCGTCTACATCTCGCTGTACCGCATGCACCAGGTGGCGTTGCACGGTTACATCAAAACCGGCCTGATGATGCTGGTGGGCGGCATCAACCGGGTGATCCGCCCACGTCTGAAAATGCACTGATCCCGCCTTTGTCGACCAACCCGCGCCGGTTCGCCCGCGCGGGTTTTTTTATGGCGGCGGTTGCTTGATTCTTCAGCATAAGCTGTCGTCGGTATGGGTAAAATTCTTAAGATTCCTCCTAAACAGCGGAAAAACGGCCGTTTTCCCGCATTTTTGGTCCCCTTGTCTTATTGCGGGGCTTCAGATCATTGTGCAGACTTTACCTCGTTTACAGACGGCGCGTCGCGCACGCCGTAAACCGGGATACCGCAAGCCGCCCATGCGCAAAATAATAAGCGCGGTGCAGCCGGTCACAGACCCCGGAAAAAATGCGTGGTAACACTTTCAGGAGGTTTCCTGTGAACAAGTCAATGTTAGCCGGTGTTGGGATTGGTATCGCTGCCGCTCTGGGGATTGCCGCGGTAGCCAGCCTGGACGTCTTTTCTGCCGGTCCGCAATATGCGCAGGTGCTCGCCGCAACGCCGATTAAAGAAACCATCAAAACGCCGCGTCAGGAATGCCGCAACGTCACCGTTACGCACCGTGCGCCGGTGCAGGATGAAAACCGCATCGCCGGTTCAGTGCTGGGCGCAGTGGCGGGCGGCGTGATCGGCCACCAGTTCGGCGGCGGCCGCGGGCGCGACGTGGCGACCGTGGTCGGCGCGCTGGGCGGCGGCTATGCCGGTAACCAGGTGCAAGGGGCGATGCAGAATAATGACGTCACCACCAGCGTGCAGCAGCGTTGCAAAACGGTCTATGACAAGTCTCAGAAAATGCTGGGCTATGACGTGACCTACAAGATCGGCAATCAGCAGGGCAAGATCCGCATGGATCACGATCCGGGCACGCAAATCCCGTTGGATAAAAACGGCCAGCTGGTGCTGAACAGAGCCTGATCGCCACATTCGAATTAAGCCCGCGGGCAGTGTTAGTTCTGATCGTTTAACCCGGTTAAGCGAGCGGCGTTAACATTGACGCGGGTTTCTGTTTTCTGCCCGCCCAACAATTTGCGATCGTTCTAATGTCTGCGTGCGATATCACTGGGCAAAACTTCAAAAAAGCCCCCGCGTTTGTTATATTATTGTGCAATTAAGCGGTGTTATCGGCGCCAATCGCCACACCGGCCAAACCCGAGTATTTCGTCTCGCAGAGATAACGACATGTTAGATTTTCGCTTTCCGACAGCGTTGCAAATGGTCCTTAGCGTCGCCGTAGCTGAGAAGCAGGGCATGCGTTCGACGAGCGCCACCCTTGCCGCCGCTCTGGAAGCCAACCCCAGCTTTATCCGCAAACTGATGGTGCCGCTGACCAAAGACGGCATCATCGTTTCCACCCTGGGCCGCAACGGCTCTATCCACCTCGGCCGCCCGGCGGAAGAGATCACCCTGCGGGACATCTATCTGGCGGTGATCGACGACAAGCGCATCTGGGCCTCACGCCCTGAAGTGCCGGCCCGTTGCCTGGTGAGCGCCAATGCCTGCTGGTATTTCAAATCGGTGGTGAACGAAGCCGAACAGGCTTCGCTTGCGGTGCTGGCGCGCCATACCGTGGCCGACTCGCTGGCCGAACTGGAGCGGGGCGACAAGCGCGCCTGCGCGGAGTACGCCGCCGCGCAAGAGGCTGAAACCGCCGACAAATAATCGCGGTTCGCATGCATAAAAAAAGGTCGGGCAATGCCCGACCTTTTTGCATTTTAACGCCGCGTTCAGACGGTCTGCGGCTGCGCTTTGCGCGCCACCAGGCGCCGCAGCGTGACGTAGAACACCGGCGTCAGGAACAGCCCGAACAGGGTGACTCCCAACATGCCGGAGAACACCGTGATGCCGGTGACGCCGCGCACCTCGGCGCCGGCACCGTGGCCGAGGATCAGCGGGATGGTGCCGGCGATGAAGGCGATGGAGGTCATCACGATCGGCCGCAACCGCAGGCGACAGGCCTCCAGCGCCGCCTCGACGATGCCTTTGCCCTGCATTTCCAGCTCGCGGGCGAACTCGACGATCAGAATGGCGTTCTTGCAGGCCAGCCCCATCAGAACGACCAGCCCGACCTGCACGAACACGTTGTTGTCGCCGCCGGTCAGCCACACGCCGAACAGCGCCGACAGCATGGTCATCGGCACGATCAGGATCACCGCCAGCGGCAGCGTCCAGCTTTCGTACAGCGCCGCCAGCGCGAGGAACGCCAGTAGCACCGCCACCGGGAACACCACCAGCGCGGCGTTGCCCTGGGTTGATTGTTGGTAGCTCAGATCGGTCCACTGGATGTTCATGCCGTTCGGCAACAGCTTGCCGGCCATCTGCGTCAGCGCGCCCATCGCCTGGGTAGAGGAAAGCACGCGCGGATCGGCGTCGCCGATCAGATCCGCCGCCGGGAAGCCGTTATAGCGGATCACCGGATCCGGGCCGTAGGTGGTGCCGATGTTGACCATGCTGCCGATCGGCACCATTTCACCCTTGTCGTTGCGGGTGCGCAGGTTGGCGATGTCCTCCACGCTGTCGCGGAACTGGCCGTCGGCCTGCGCCATCACCTTCCAGGTGCGGCCATAGCGGTTGAAGTCGTTGATATAAGACGAACCGAGGTAGGTCTGCAGCGTGCTGAACAGCGCATTGAGCGGCACCCCCTGCGCCTTGGCCTTGTCGCGATCGATTTTGGCGTCCAGCTGCGGCACGTTGGCCTGATATGAGGAGATCGGGAACCCCATGCCCGGCGTTTGCATAATGGCGCCGGACATGGTGTTGATCGCCGTCTGCAGCGCACCGTAGCCCAGCCCGGCGCGATCCTGCACGTACAGCGAATAGCCGGAGCCCTGGCCGATGCCGAGGATCGGCGGCGGCATGATTGAGAAGGCGAAGCCTTCCTGGATCTGTGAAATGCGCGCGTTGATCTCGGCGTTGATCTGCGCCGCGGTGCGGGTACGGGTGCTCAACGACTCCAGCGCGAAGAACACCGTGCCGGTATTCGGCGTATTGGTGAACTGCAGCGCGTTCAGGCCGGGGAAGGCCACCGCATCGGTGACGCCGTCCACGCTCAGACCGATGGCGCTCATCTTGCGGATCACCGCATCGGTGCGTTCCAGCGAGGCGCCTTCCGGCATTTTCACGCCGCCGATCAGGTACAGCTTGTCCTGCGTCGGGATAAAGCCGCCAGGCACGGTCTTGAACATCACCCCGGCGGCGGCCAGCAGCAGCAGGTAGACGACAAACACTGCG
The DNA here is from genome assembly GCF_043109535.1 of Serratia sp. LACPHL-BACT-2024-00286. Lineage (NCBI taxonomy): Bacteria > Pseudomonadati > Pseudomonadota > Gammaproteobacteria > Enterobacterales > Yersiniaceae > Serratia > Serratia sp. LACPHL-BACT-2024-00286. The sequence continues at coordinate 4,000 of NZ_JBICNA010000005.1, read as the reverse complement.
CCGCGCCGGCCCAGCACGCGTGAGACGCCGCGCTGGTAGCGTTGCGAACTGCTGGCGAAGAAGCGGTTGAACGGCCGGAACAGCCAGCCGAACAGCCGGTCGATCAGGCGCGACGGCAGGTCTTTCGGCGCGCCGTGCGGTTTCAGCAGCCGCGCCGCCAGCGCCGGCGACAGGGTCAGCGAGTTGATGGCGGAGATCACCGTCGAGATGGCGATGGTGACGGCGAACTGCTTATAGAACTGCCCGGTAACGCCGGAGAGGAACGCCATCGGTACGAACACCGCACACAGCACCACGGCGATGGCGATGATCGGGCCGGAGACCTCGCGCATCGCCTGGTGCGCCGCCGCCAGCGGCGACAGCCCCTCTTCGATATTACGCTCGACGTTTTCCACCACCACGATGGCGTCATCCACCACGATGCCGATCGCCAGCACCAGCCCGAACAGGCTGAGGGTATTGAGCGAGAAGCCCAGCAGATACAGCGCGGCGAAGGTGCCGACCACGGAGATCGGGACCGCCAACAGCGGAATGATCGAGGCGCGCCAGGTCTGCAGGAACAGAATGACCACCAGCACCACCAGGATCACCGCTTCCAGCAGGGTATCCACCACCGCACGGATCGAATCGCGCACGAACACAGTCGGATCGTAAGGCGATTTCCAGCTCATGCCGTCCGGGAAGCGGGTCGCCAGCTCGGCCATCTTGCCGCGCACCGCGTCCGACAGCTCGATGGCGTTGGCGCCCGGCGACTGGAAGATACCGATACCGACCGCATCCTTGTTATTGAGCTGGGCGCGCAGCGCGTAGCTGCCGGAGCCCATTTCGATGCGCGCCACGTCGCGCAGCCGCACGATCTCGCCGTTGTCGCCGCTCTTGAGGATGATGTTGCCGAACTCTTCTTCGGTTTGCAGGCGCCCCTGGGCATTGATCGACAGCAGATAGTCGCTGCGCGTCGGCATCGGCTCCGCGCCGAGCTGGCCGGCGGAGACCTGCACGTTTTGCTCCTGCATGGCGCTCACCACGTCGGAGGCGGTCAGCCCACGCGCGGCGACCTTGTTCGGATCGAGCCAGATGCGCATCGCATACTCACCGGCGCCGAAGATCTGCACTTGGCCGACGCCCGGCAGGCGGGCCAGCTCATCCTTGACCTTCAGGGTGGCGTAGTTGCGCAGGTACAGCGAATCGTACTTGCCGGAAGGCGAGACCAGATGCACCACCAGCGTCAGCGCCGGGGACTGTTTCTGCGTGGTGATACCCTGGCGGCGCACGTCTTCCGGCAGGCGCGCTTCGGCCTGCGCCACGCGGTTTTGCACCTGCACCTGGGCCTGATCGGGATCGGTGCCCGGGCGGAAGGTGACGGTGGTCACCAGCACGCCGTCGGAACCGGCGACCGATTTCATGTACATCATGTTTTCGACGCCGTTGATCGCTTCTTCCAGCGGCGTGGCCACCGTTTCAGCGATCTCTTTCGGGTTGGCGCCCGGGTATTCTGCGCGCACCTGCACGCTGGGCGGCACCACGTCCGGGTACTCGCTGATCGGCAGCAGCGGGATGGCTATCACCCCGGCGACAAAAATCAGTATCGACAGCACCGCGGCAAAGATCGGTCGGTCGATGAAAAAGCGGGAAAAGTCCATGGGTCAGAAGTCTCTGCTGGGAGCTTAGTTAAGTGCGGAGGCGATAGGGTTCATGGCGACGGTTTTCGCGTCGACCGGCATGCCCGGCATAAACACTTTCTGCATGCCGTCGACGATCACCCGATCGCCGTTTGCCAACCCTTTCTGCACGATGCGCAATCCTTCGGCCATGCGGCCCACGTCGATGTCGCGGCGCTGCGCTTTGCCGTCTTTATCGACGATGTAAACGAACTTGCGGTTCTGGTCGGTCATCACCGCTTTATCGTCGATCAGCATGGCGTTGAACTCGGCGCTGCCGGGCATCTGTACCCGGGCGAACAGCCCCGGCGTGAAGCGGCGATCGCGGTTGTCGAGCAGGGCGCGCATGCGGATGGTGCCGGTTCCGGCGTTCAGCTGGTTATCGGTGAAATCCACCAGCCCCTGATGCGGGGTGCCGTCTTCGCCCACCAGGCCGACCTTCACCGGCAGGCGCGCGTCGTGCCGGCCCTGCTGCTGATAGCGCAGGAAGGTGGCTTCATCCACGTCGAAATAGACGTAGACCTTGTCGAGCGACACCAGCGTCGTCAGCACGCTGGCGCTGTCGCCGGCGGTGACCAGGTTGCCGGCGGTGATCATTGCGCGGCTGGCGCGCCCGTCAATCGGCGCGGTAACACGGGTAAAGTCGAGGTTCAGCTGCGCCATGTCGAGCTGAGCCTGCGCTGCCAGCACGTTGCTTTGCGCCTGCGCGGCGGATGACCGGCGCTGTTCCCAGACTTCCTGAGAGATGGCCTGAGTGCCGATCAGTTTCTCGGTGCGCGAGGATTCGCTGCGCGCCAGGGCGGCCTGGTTGCGAGCCCGCACCAGCTCGGCCTGCGCCTGTTCGCGTGCGGCGCGGTAGGTGCGATCGTCGATGGTGAACAGCACCTGGCCTTTTTTCACCTCGTCGCCTTCGGTGTAGTTGACCCGTTCGATGTAGCCGGAGACCCGTGGGCGCAGCTGCACGCTCTGCACCGCTTCGACCCGGCCGTTGAAGGCATCCCACTGGCTGATCGGTTTGACCACCACGCTGGCGGCGCTGATCACCGGCGGCGGTGGCGGGGCGTTGTGCGCGACGCTGTTGTCGCACCCGGCGAGCAGGGCGGCCAGCAGCGCGACCCCGGAGAGCCGCTGGCCCAGAGCGACGGCGCGCGAGCGGCCGCCGGCGTTGAACGATGAGTTTGGTTGATTTGCCATTATTTTTATTCCGATGAGTAAGTGCGGTCAGGCCCCATACCCGGCCCTGTTCTCCGGGATTCGCCCCGCGCCGGCGTGCGGTGAGGGGGCGGCTGTGCCGTGCAGCGGCGCAGCGTTAGGTTTTGAAACACATTGGTGTCACATTAATGTATCAATATCGGTTACATTAATTGGGTGGAGTATAGTGGCGGCTTTCCGGTAAATGCAATAATAAAAATTGCATTTAAAGCGAAACTGTTGCAACGTATGTGCATCGGGCAGAGGGGAACCCTGCCAAATGATGGGAGCATCAGCATGAACACTACGGGCTTTATTACCGATTTGAAGGCGTGGATCGACAACAATCTGGAAGAGAAACTGGATATCAACACCGTGGCGGATCGCGCGGGCTATTCCAAATGGCACCTGCAGCGCATGTTCAAACGCCAGACCGGCTACGCGCTGGGGGAGTATATCCGCATGCAAAAACTGAAAGTCTCGGCGGAGCGCCTGGCCAACAGCGGCGAGCCTATCGTCAGCGTGGCGATTTCGCTCGGCTTCGACTCACAGCAGTCGTTCAATCGCAGCTTCAAGCGCCAGTTCGGCCAAACGCCGGGCGACTGGCGCCGCGCGTTGGCGCAGCCGGCGTCTATGGGGCGCACGCACCACTGAGCGGTTGGGCAGTGGGGATAAAAAAGCCTGAATTTGCGTTCGGGCTTTTTGTCTATGTGGAAGGAGGGATAGATTCGCTGCGCTCACCCTGCGGGCCGCCGTTGGCGGTCCAAAACGCAGGCGTTTTGTCGAACCCAGTCGAGGGTTCTCACCCTCCCGGTCGGTGCGCTATGCATACAAAAAAGCCTGAACGTGAGTTCAGGCTTCTTCGTAGAATATGGCGGTGAGGGAGGGATAGATTCGCTGCGCTCACCCTGCGGGCCGCCGTTGGCGGTCCAAAACGCAAGCGTTTTGTCGAACCCTGTCGAGGGTTCTCACCCTCCCGGTCGGTGCGCTATGCATACAAAAAAGCCCGAACTTTCGCTCAGGCTTTCTCGTTAGAATATGGCGGTGAGGGAGGGATAGATTCGCTGCGCTCACCCTGCGGGCCGCCGTTGGCGGTCCAAAACGCAAGCGTTTTGTCGAACCCTGTCGAGGGTTCTCACCCTCCCGGTCGG
>NZ_JBICNA010000004.1:0-620786 GCF_043109535.1 Serratia sp. LACPHL-BACT-2024-00286 | reverse complement strand
AGCCCAGAAAAATTTGGAAACCAGAACCTCGCTTAGAGACTGTGTCCACATTACCTAGGTAGGCTCAAGTCGCATTGCTTGATGTGGCGTAGCCACTTGATAGTTTGTGAGCATATCCACAATCTGGCGAAGTCTAAATTGTATAAAGGCCAGAGTTTCTGTTTGAATACCAATTCTTATAGTCTATTGCTGGTATATTGGGCTGTGTCTTTATAGGTAACTTATTATGCGAATAAAAAAGGTCATTATTAATAACTATCGGAGCTTTCGTTATTTTGAAGCCGAGCTACAAAACCTGACTGTTGTTATTGGTGAAAATGATACTGGTAAAACGAATTTCTTTACTGCACTTTCGTTACCATTGAGTGGCAACCAAATAGATTTCAACCAGAAGCGTTTGGGTATTTCTGATATCAATAAAGATGCTGTTATTGATTTCTTGACATCAGTAATTAAAAACGATGCAGATCTGCTTCATAAGATCCCAAAAGTGTCAGTGACTATAGAGTTTTCAGATCCAAAAGATAGCTATGAAACCGCATTGCTTGCTAAGTGGCTAGTTTCTGAAGGTACTGAAGAAACCTATAAAATCAGATATGACTTCAAACCCAAAAACGACAACGACTTGCTTGAGGTCGTGAAAAAAACTCTTAATGGTAAAACTATCGATGACATTAGCTGGTTCACTCTACCAGTCGAACTATATGACTACCAAATTGTGTCTGTGAATAACGAAAAACCTATTTCATATAGTGACCTAAAAAATGTCAGTATTCATAGTATTAATGCTGAGCGAGACGATTTCTCCGAGAGTAGTTCAATGAAGTCTAATAGCATTTTTACAAAGCTACTTATGAACACTCTAGACGATGATGATAAAAGCCAAATCAACGCTGCATACTCCGAATTCTTTAATGCTATTGAGGAAACAGAAACATTCGAAAAAATCATCGGAACCAATCCAGACTTTGACAACTACGGTAGTATTATAAAACAGCTAGAATGTACTCCTAACCTGCCTAACTTAAAGAATATCTTGTCCAATATCACTCTTAAGTACGGTAATGAATTCCTTTATCAAAAAGGTTTGGGACAAAGAAATCTTATCTATATACTGATCCTTTTTGCTTACTACAAATCTTGCAGCGATACTTTTAACTTATGTTGTATAGAGGAACCGGAAGCACATCTGAGTGTAAACAATCTTCGTTTGATTAGAGACTTTATTGAGAAAAGTGCAATTAACAGTGGCTCGTTAGTACAAACCATTATTTCGACTCATAATCCGTCAATAATCAACAAGCTCAAGATATCTAATGTGCTGGCTTTCACTGGTGATAAAGCAATTAGTTTATCCGATACTCCCACTCAGTTAGTAGATTATCTAAGAAAGAGACCAAATTTCGATATCCTTAAGCTTTTGTTCGCCAATAAAGTCATTCTTGTTGAGGGGCCAACAGAAGAAATGTTGATTAGTACTTATCTTTCTAAACAAACAACCCTGAATGACATTGATATTATTGCTGTTGGCCAGCGCGGTTACGCTATATTCTTAGATATATGGCTTATGCTAAATAAAGATAACCCAAACAAAAAAATCGGTATTATTCGTGATTTTGACAATTCAGAGCCAGCAAAAGCAAGGCATGACGCTTACGATGCAGAACATGGAAATGTCACAGTAAGAACAACAACGAATTACACACTTGAGATTGACTTAGTAGAAGCGGGGAATAATTTGGCTTTACTAAATGGTTTGTTCGATATGACGGGAGACGTAGAAGCAGTATCTGGTCATATGATCAATGGAAAAACAGCAAGAATGTTGGATGTGTGTGATGCGATGGTGGACGAGGACAACCCACTGGACATCAAGTTGCCAGCTCACATCGCTGAGGTTATTGAGGCTTTATCATGATTGAAGTACAGATTGCTGGAGCTGGCGCGGGGAAAACATATGGGTTGGCTGCGACCTTGATAACTCACATCAAGGCTTGCACTAATCATAAAAAGACGTTTGCTTTGACTTACACAAACTCAGCGACAGCAAAGATTGAAAAAGAGATAATCAAACAACATGGATTTATCCCGTCAAATCTATGCATACAGACAGTACATAGCTTCTTATTGAACGAAATTATCTACCCATTTTCTTCATTTTCTCTCGGTGATGTTTATAATGATACTTCCATTATGATATTGCCAAGTGACCCTAGATATAAAAATAATGTTTTTGCACGATTGAAAAATAGAAATGTTATTCACGCAGAAAAAGTCTACAATATCGCTAAACAAGTCGTTGATGAAAAAGTAAGTAAGCACAACACGATAGCTAAGAAGGCTAAAGTCCAACGACTCTTAGCTATTCTTGAGAGCTGCTTTGACAAGATATTCATTGACGAAGTTCAAGACTTAGACAGCGATGCGTTGAGAGTATTTGAGGTGTTAGGTAGTAATGGTATTGGCGTATATATGATTGGGGATCCTAAGCAAGCTATCAAATATCCAAAAGCACTTGATGATTTCGTTAAAATGGTATCAAAAAGAGAATATGCAAAAATATTAGAAATCAATAATCAAACTAGACGAGTGCCAAAGGAAATTCTAGTGCTATCGAATAGCTTCTGCTATGAGAACCAGCAGCAAGAATCATTGTCTGAAATTGTTGGTGAGTTAATGTACATTGAATCAGTTGAGGCTCGGTACGACGTTCTAATAAATGACTACATAGAAACGAAACAGATTGTTTGTATCGACAAGAAAGCTGGGCGCTATTCAACATCATCCAGACATAAGTATTCATTTCCTAGAGAGATAGAGGATATGATTCGCGAATCAAACCACAAGAAAGACAAGGAGTTATTTGTTAAGGCTGCTTTTACTGAGTTTATAGATGATATTGCTAGAACTAATGAAAAAAGAGCAATTGGCAGACTAATAGATAGGCATTCACTGATGCTAGAGAAAAATCATTTTGCTCAACTATATGAACTGTGCGGAAAGTTTAAAGAAGATAAGGTGCAGTTTATTGTCAAAAGCATTGATTCAGTTAAAGGACTGGATGCTGATACGTGTGTGTTCATACTAAGCACTAATACACTGAAATATTTGACTAAAAATGGTATAGCCGCAACTAGCCATTTCAACAAAGAGTGGAAGAAAATTTATGTTGCTCTGACTCGAGCTAAGCAACGGCTTGTTTTGGCTTTAGATCATGATCTATTGAATGGTGCGGATATGGCAGCGGTTAGAGATTCTATCAGAGCATTGGGATTCGTCAATCACGATTGATTTAAATGCAAATATCCGATGAGTCCGATTTTCTGTTGAAGTGTTTAAGCAGGAACTTCTTAGCTTTACATAGAGTTTTATAATCAATCACTAGCATATAATAAGCTAGGGTTGCTTCTGATCGAAAGTTAACCACTGCAAGTGTTGTATTTTATGGCAAGTTAGTTGATTTTAATAAAATATAAAAACAGTGTTTCACCCAGTGCTGGGTTTTACATAAAGTTAATAAATTTGATGATTTAACAGAAGATTACAATATCTATATTAACAGAGTCTAGTAATTGCGTAGGTTGTTGGTCGGGCGAGCTTGATGTTTTAAAAGTCGTGAGCCTTCCTCATTATTATATCCGGCCGTTTGCAGCCAACAAAAAAGCCCCTTCACGGGGCTTTTGCATTTCAGGGGCAGTTACGCCGAGAAGCCGCCGTCGATGCTCAGGCTGGCGCCGGTGATATAACCCGCCTGCGGGCCGGCGAGGTAGGCGACGAAGCCGGCGATCTCTTCATCTTTGCCGTAGCGGCCGATCGCCATCAGCTGCTTGAGCCGATCGGCGAACTCGCCGGCATCCGGGTTCATTTCGGTGTCCACCGGGCCGGGCTGCACGTTATTGACGGTGATGCCGCGCGGGCCGAGATCGCGCGCCATGCCTTTGGTCAGGCCGACCAGCGCCGATTTGCTCATCGCATACACCGCCGCGCCGCCGAACGGCACGCGCTCGGCGTTGGTGCTGCCGATGTGGATGATGCGGCCACCGTCGTTCATGTGGCGCGCCGCCTCCTGGCTGGCGACGAACACGCTGCGCACGTTGACCGCCAGCATGCGATCCAGGTCTTCCAACGCCAGTTCCTCGGTGCTGCCCAGCGTAAACACCCCGGCGTTGTTCACCAGAATATCCAGATTGCCGAACTGGCTGACCGCCTGGCGCACCGCCTGCTGCAGCGCCGCCGCATCGGCGCTGTCGGCCTTGATGGCGAGGGCTTTGCCACCGGCGGCGGTGATGGTGCTTGCCACCGCTTCGGCGCGATCGGCCGAGGCGGCGTAGGTAAAGGCGACCGCGGCGCCTTCACTCGCCAACCGTTTAACGATGGCGGCGCCGATGCCGCGTGAACCGCCTTGAACGAACGCGACTTTGCCTTGCAGAGGGTGTGCTGTGGTCATGTTATTTCTCCAAAGTGGGTGAGGGTAAAGTAAAGTGCCGGCATTCAGTATCGGAGATCGCCGGCACGGCCACTAGCCACAAAGAGCTATAATCAGTTCAAACCATTAGTTTGAAATCCATAGAGGAAAAGTATGCTGGGACATCTGGAATGCTTCGTCAGCAGCGCGGAAAACGGCAGCTTTTCCGCCGCCGGCCGCAAGCTGGGCCTCAGCCCGGCGGCGGTGGGCAAAAACGTCACCCGGCTGGAGACGCTGGTTGGCGTGCGCCTGTTCCAGCGCAACACTCGCCAGCTGATCCTGACCGAAGAGGGCGAGCGTTTTTTGCAGGAAGTCAGCGGTGGCCTGCAGTCGATTCAGTGCGCGTTGAAGGGCCTGAGCAGCAGCGGCGGCGTGGCGGCCGGCAGCCTGAGGATCAGCATGGGCACCGCTTTCGGTCTGAATTTCGTGTTGCCGATGTTGCCGGATTTTCTGGCGCGTTATCCGGCGATCGTGCCGGACTGGCATTTCGATAATCGCCAGGTGGATCTGATCGGCGAGCACTTCGACGCCGCGTTGGGCGGCGGCATCGAACTGGCTCAGGGGATGATTGCGCGCGAGCTGGCGCCCGCACACGGCGTGTTGGTGGCTTCGGCGGATTATCTGCGGCAACGGCCGCCGCTGCGGCAGCCGGAACAGCTGGCGCAACACACCGGGATTTTCATCCGTTCGCCACAGACCGGGCGCATCCGCCATCAGCCGCTGCGCAATGCGGAAAACGAGCAGCATGCGCCGGCGATGGCGATCGGCATGACGGTAAACGAGCCGGAGGCGGCGGCGCGGGCGGCGGAAATGGGCTTGGGCATTGCCTTGATCGCCATGCCGAATGCGGTGCCCTATCTGGAAAACGGCCGTCTGGTGCGGGTGTTGCCGGGTTGGTATGTCGATCGCGGCAGCATGCACCTTTATTTTCCCACCACCAAATTCTTACCGACCAAAACCCGGGTTTTTGTCGATTTCATCACCGAGCAGTTTCGCCTGCAGAAGCTGGCGACACGCTTCGACGCCCGCTAAAACGAGAAAAGCCCCTTGCGGGGCTTCTTTCTTCCGTCGGTTGGCTGTTCGACGATCAGTTGAAGATTTCTGCGGTGCCGTACAGTTTGTTCTGGCCGCCGGCGGCGACGATGCGGTATGAACTGGCGCCCGATGCGGCGGCTTTGCTGGCCAGTTCGCTTTCCAGCGCGCTCAGGTTGGTGGCGCCGCTAACGGAAACTACGCCGATTTTCTGGGCGTCTGCAGCGGGTTGGCTGGAAGGCATATCGGCGGCGAAGGTAGCAAAAGAAGCGGTAGCCAGCAGTGCAGCGGTAGCAAAAATTTTGACGTTTTTCATGATGTATTCCTCAGCGTATTGATTGGATGAGAGCCCGTTGTCTCTCGATGTGTTAAATAGTAGTGCGGCAGGCTGGAATAAAAAATCGGAGAGTTTTGAGTATCTCTGTCAAATAAACTGATTATTTTTTCATCCGCTGGCGTGCGGTAAAAATCGCCACTACCCTATACAGACGATCCTTAACCGGAGAAGCGTAATGACGGTAAACGCGTTTATCGGCAGTTGGGCGCTGGTGTCGTCGGTGTTCAAAAACCAGAACGGCGAGCTGAATTACCCGCTGGGCGAGCAGGTGTTGGGGCGAATCCACTATGAGGCCAACGGCACGATGGCGGCGCAGCTGTACAGTGCCGTGCGGCCGCGTTTCGCCGCCGACGATTTGGCGCAGGGGTCCGAGCGGGAGATCCGCGCGGCCTTCATCAATATGATTTGCTACTTCGGCCGCTATCAGGTGGAGGAAAGCGAACAGCGGGTGGTGCATCAGGTCGAAGGCTGTTCGTTCCCCAACTGGGTAGGCAGCCGTCAGGTGCGTTTTTACGCTTTCAGCGGCGATCGGCTGACGTTGCGCACGGTGCCCTTGCAGCTCGGCAACGGCGTGCAGGTGGGCGAACTGGTGTGGCAGCGGACAGGAGCTTCTTTATGATCATTGTTCATCATCTCAATCATTCGCGCTCGCAGCGCATTCTGTGGTTTCTGGAAGAGCTGGGCGTGCCCTATCAGGTGCAACGCTACGAACGCGATCCGCAGACCATGCTGGCGCCGGCGGCGCTGAAAAAGATCCACCCGCTGGGCAAATCACCGGTGATCGTCGACGGCGATCTGACGCTGGCGGAATCCGGCGCCATCATCGAATACCTGCAGGAAGCCTATGACGCGCAAGGGATGTTCATGCCGACCGACTTCCACGCGCGCCAGCAATACCGCTACTGGCTGCACTACGCCGAAGGATCGCTGATGCCGCTGTTGGTGATGAAACTGGTGTTCAGCCGCCTCGGCCAGCCGCCGATCCCCTGGCTGCTGCGGCCGGTGGCCGGCGCGATCGGCAAGGGCGTGCAGCGCGAATATCTCGACAAGCAGATCGCGCCGCACTGCGAGTATCTCGAGCAGCACCTGAACAAGGGCAGCTGGTTCGTCGGCAACGACTTCAGCGCGGCGGACATACAGATGAGCTTCCCGCTGGAGGCGATGGCGGCGCGCGGCGCGTTGGATGATTGCCCGAAACTGCGCGGCTTTCTGCAGCGCATTCACGCCCGGCCCGCCTACCAGCGGGCGTTGGAGCAGGGCGGCCCTTACGACCTGCTGAGTTAACCGGATGGGCTATACTCGATGGGGTCATTCTTCATCGGAGGTAGCCCATGGCTACGCAAATCTTCGTTAACCTGCCCGTACGCGATCTGCCCGCCTCGATGGCGTTTTTCACCCGCCTGGGTTTCACTTTCAACCCGCAATTTACCGATGACACCGCCGCGTGCATGGTGGTCAGCGACACGATTTACGTGATGCTGCTGACCCATGACAAATTCAGGGGGTTTACCCCGAACCCGATCGGCGACGCTAAACAGGCCACCGAAGTGCTGGTGTGCCTGTCGCAGCCCAGCCGGGCGGCGGTGGACGAACTGGTGCGCAAGGCGGTCGCCGGCGGCGGCAACACCTACCACCCGCCGCGGGACTACGGCGTGATGTACGGCCACGGTTTTCAGGATCTGGACGGCCATATCTGGGAGTTGATGTATATGGATCCCGCGGCGGTGCAGGCGCAATAACCCCGCCGTGACGGAATTCGCGGGGCGCCCGTCACCCCGGTTTTATCATGCAGGCGCCATTTCCGCCGCTTTCTGCATAAATTGCCGCGATCTTTAGTTGATTAGACGCTAGGGAAGGCAGGATAATCGTTTGCCTTGAATAAACCACCATAAATCACCCGTACCGCGCGCTGCGAGTTAAACGTTTGCCTTGGTGCGCATCGCCGTTGGCGCTGCGACGGAAGGGCACGGATGCGGAACGTGACGTAAACGATTACGTGACGATCGGGCGCGGGCGAGATTACAGGCCTGCTGCGACGGGCCGATTCATGAAACACAGGGGAAGTAACCTATGTCGAACTCTCAAGCGAACCACGCCGCAAAACCAACCGGCGGGCTTGATGGCTATTTTAAAATTTCCGCGCGCGGCAGCAGCGTGCGCCAGGAGGTGGTGGCGGGGCTAACCACCTTCCTGGCGATGGTGTACTCGGTGATCGTGGTGCCGAGCATGCTGGGCAAAGCGGGCTTCCCGCCGGCGGCGGTGTTTGTCTCCACTTGCCTGGTGGCCGGTCTGGGCTCGCTGCTGATGGGGTTGTGGGCTAACCTGCCGATGGCGATCGGCTGTGCGATCTCGTTGACCGCCTTCACCGCCTTCAGCCTGGTGCTGGGCCAGCACATCAGCATTCCGGTGGCGCTGGGCGCGGTGTTCCTGATGGGCGTACTGTTTACCGTCATCTCGGTCACCGGTATCCGCGCCTGGATCCTGCGCAACCTGCCGATGGGCGTGGCGCACGGCACCGGCATCGGTATCGGTCTGTTCCTGCTGCTGATCGCCGCCAACGGCGTCGGCCTGGTGGTGAAGAATCCGCTGGATGGCCTGCCGGTGGCGCTCGGCGCGTTCACCTCCTTCCCGGTGGTAATGACGCTGGTCGGCCTGGCGGTGATCTTCGGCCTGGAAAAACTGCGCGTGCCCGGCGGCATTCTGCTGGTGATCATCGCCATTTCCATCATCGGCCTGATCTTCGACCCGGCGGTGAAATACCAGGGGCTGTTCGCCATGCCGAGCCTGGCGGACGCTGACGGCAAATCGTTGATCTTCAGCCTGGATATCATGGGCGCGTTGCAGCCGGTGGTGTTGCCGAGCGTGCTGGCGCTGGTGATGACCGCGGTGTTCGACGCCACCGGCACCATCCGCGCGGTGGCCGGGCAGGCCAACCTGCTGGATAAAGACGGGCAGATCATCAACGGCGGCAAGGCGCTGACCTCGGATTCCCTGAGCAGCATCTTCTCCGGCCTGGTGGGCGCCGCGCCCGCCGCGGTCTACATCGAATCCGCCGCCGGCACCGCCGCGGGCGGCAAGACCGGCCTGACCGCCACCGTGGTCGGCATCCTGTTCCTGCTGATCCTGTTCCTGTCGCCGCTGGCCTATCTGGTGCCGGTCTATGCCACTGCACCGGCGCTGATGTACGTCGGCCTGCTGATGCTGAGCAACGTCACCAAGCTGGACTTCAACGACTTCGTCGACGCGATGGCCGGCCTGCTGTGCGCGGTGTTCATCGTGCTGACCTGCAACATCGTTACCGGCATCATGCTGGGCTTCAGCTCGCTGGTCATCGGCCGCATCTTCTCCGGCGAATGGCGCAAGCTGAACATCGGCACCGTGCTGATCGCCGTGGCGCTGGTGGCGTTCTACGCCGGCGGCTGGGCGATCTAAGCCCTCGGGTTTCCCTCGCCCGGCGGGCGAGGGAAGCTGTCACGGCAATTCCCTTCTTAAGATAAGTCTTCTTCTGCTCTGCACCGCGTTTTGAAAGGCACAACAAGCTTTAACGGCTGTAAAAAAAGTGATCTACTATCGGGACCAACGCAGGCCCTGAGCCGATGTCGTCTGAATCGTAGAGTCTAAGGAAAGCATGGAAATCTTTTTTACAATCCTCATTTTGATCCTGGTGGTCTCCCTGTCCGGGGTGGTGACGCGCATGTTGCCGTTCCAGGTGCCGCTGCCGCTGATGCAAATCGCCATTGGGGCCCTGTTGGCCTGGCCGCATTTCGGGCTGCACGTCGACTTTGATCCCGAACTGTTCCTGGTGCTGTTCATTCCGCCGCTGCTGTTCGCCGACGGCTGGAAAACGCCAACGCGCGAATTCCTGCACCACGGGCGTGAAATTCTTGGCCTGGCGCTGGTGCTGGTGCTGATCACCGTGGTCGGCGTCGGCTATCTGATCTACGCCATGGTGCCGGGCATTCCGCTGGTGGCGGCCTTCGCGCTGGCGGCGGTGCTGTCGCCGACCGATGCCGTGGCATTGTCCGGCATCGTCGGCAAAGGGCGCATTCCCAAGCCGATCATGGGCGTGCTCGAAGGCGAGGCGCTGATGAACGACGCGTCCGGCCTGGTGTCGCTCAAGTTCGCCATCGCGGTGGCGATGGGCACCATGGTGTTCACCGTGGGCGGCGCAACCCTCGAGTTCCTCAAAGTGGCGATCGGCGGCCTGCTGGCCGGCGTGGCGGTCACCTGGACCTACAGTAAATCGCTGCGGGTGATGAGCCGCTGGAGCGGCGACGATCCGGCGACCCAGATCGTGTTCCTGCTGCTGCTGCCGTTCGCTTCTTATCTGATCGCCGAACATATCGGCGTTTCCGGCATCCTGGCGGCGGTAGCGGCGGGGATGACCATCAGCCAGTCCGGCGTGATCCGCAACGCGCCGCTGGCGATGCGCCTGCGCGCCAACAGCGTATGGGCGATGCTGGAATTCGTATTCAACGGCATGGTGTTCATCATGTTGGGCCTGCAGCTGCCGGGCATTCTTGAGACCTCCATCCTGCAGGCGGAGCTGGATCCGACCATCCAGACCTGGTACCTGTTCGCCGACGTGGCCACCATCTACGCCGCGTTGCTGGTGCTGCGTTTCACCTGGCTGTGGGTAATGAAGAAGGCCAGCAACCGCTTTATGAAAAAGCGCCCGCTGCAGTTCGGCGATTACAGCACGCGTGAGCTGTGGGTGGCGTCGTTCGCCGGGGTGCGCGGGGCGATTACCCTGGCCGGTGTGCTGTCGATACCGCTGTTGCTGAGCGACGGCACCGCCTTCCCGGCGCGCTATCAGCTGGTGTTTATCGCCGCCGGGGTGATCCTGCTGTCGTTGATCGTCGGCGTGCTGGCATTGCCGCTGCTGCTGCGCGGCGTGCAGGTGGCCGACAAGAGCGCCAGCAAGCAGGAAGAACGCATGGCGATCGCCATGGCGGCCGAAGTGGCGATCGAGAGCGTGAATAAAATGGAAGAGCGCCTGGTTGCCGATACCGAAGAGAACCTCGATCCGCAGGTGTTGAAAGAGGTCAGCTCGCGGGTGACGGGCATGCTGCGGCGGCGTATCGCCTCGAAAGACGACATCGAGAATGCGCTGGCGATGGAAAACCTCGAGCGGCGTTTCCGCCTGACGGCGCTGCGCGCCGAGCGCGGCGAGCTGTACCACCTGCGCGCCACGCAGAAAATCAGCAACGAGACGCTGCAAAAACTGCTGCACGATCTCGACTTGCTCGAAGCGCTGCTGATCGAGCGCGAAGGGTAAACATCAGACGAGGAATTAACGTTTTTCCTCTCTATTTCTGTCCTGAAGGGCCGCCTGTGCGGCCCTTGTTTTTTGGCTACTTGAGCGGCGGCCAGTAGTCGCGGCAGCAGGCGATCCAGGCCTGCGCGCTGTGCGACAGGTAGCTGCCCTGGCGCCAGATCAGGCCGATTTTCCACTCCATGCGTGGCTCCAGCGGCAGCCAGACCAGGTTTTCCTTGTCCAGCCAGCGGCAGACCGGCTCCGGCAGCATGGCGATGCCCACGCCGGCCTGCACCATCGAGGCGAGAAAGTCCCATTGGCCGCTGCGCACCGCGATTTGCGGTTCAAAACCGGCCTGGCGAAACGCCTTCATCAGCATCTTGTACAGCGCAAAGTCTTCGTTATAAATCAGGATCGGGCTGTCGGCCAATTCGGCGATATTGATGCGGGTGCGGTTGAGCCACTGCGGCGTGCGCGGCGCCACCACGCACATCGGGTGGCCCAGCAGCGGCAGAAAGGTCAGCGGCTGTTCCGAATCGAAGGGCAGCACCGTCATCGCCAGATCCAGTTCGCCGGACATCACCGCCTGTTCGACCGACAGCCCGCCCAGCTCGGAAATTTTCAATTCGATGCCGGGATAGGTCTGGCGAAAGCGGCGGATCAGATCGGCGATCTGCCTGCCCACCATCGGCGGAATGCCCAGCCGCAGCACGCCCTTTTTCACCGAGCTGATGTCTTCCAGCTCCGCCTCCAACTGGCGGAATTCGTCGAGGATCGTCAGGCCGCGCTGATACACCGCCTGGCCGCTGTCGGTCAGGCGCAGCTTGCGGCCTTCGCGGATCAGCAGCGTGCATTCCAGCTCCTCTTCCAGATGCCGCAGCATCTTGCTGATGGTGGGCTGGGTGACGAACAGTTTTTCCGCGGCGCGGGTGAAGCTTTGCTGGCGCACCACTTCAACGAAGTAGCGCAGGGTGCGGACATCCACGTTAGGGGCCTCCTTGAGGGCGCTACCGGCGGGAAACTATTCCCAGCCGGCATGATGTCGATAATTTTAATTCATTTCAGGCGTGGTTTCCCGGCTGCGTATACTGTAGGCCGTCAATTTATTGTTTGAGGTCATCTTTCATGTCTCTGGCGTTACGCCGCGTTGCCCCCTCCCTGCTGACCCGTTTGCAGGTGCCGATTCAGGTGGCGTTGTATGCGGCGCTGTTCCTGATCGCCGATCGCCTGGTGCAACAATTCCACCTGCCGCTCCCCGCCAATATCGTCGGCATGCTGATGCTGCTGGCGCTGATCCTGCTGCGCATTCTGCCGCTGAGCTGGGTCAAGGCCGGTTCCCGCTGGCTGCTGGCGGAAATGCTGCTGTTCTTCGTGCCGGCGGTGGTGGCGGTGGTCAACTATGCTCAGTTGCTGATGGTCGAGGGCTGGAAGATCTTTCTGGTGATCGCGGTCAGCACCATGCTGACGCTGGGCGCTACCGGGCTGGTGGTGGACAGGGTGTATAGGCTGGAGATTTGGCTGCAGCGGCGGAAGCAGCGCCATGAATGATTTTATCCTCAGCCTGGCCTGCTTCCTGGCGACGCTGGCGCTCTACTTCGCCAACAAGAAGCTGTACCGCCGCCGCCGCACGTTACTGCTGATGCCGCTGGTGCTGACGCCGATGATCCTGGTGCTGCTGCTGGTGGTCACCCACATCTCCTATCAGGACTATATCGGCGAAACCCACTGGCTGCTGTGGCTGCTGGGGCCGGCGACCATCGCCTTTGCGGTGCCGGTGTACGAGAATTTGCACATCATCCGCCGCCACTGGCTGTCGCTGACCGCCGGGGTAACGACGGCGGTGCTGGTGGCGGTGTACAGCTCGGTGTGGCTGGCGCGCCTGCTGACGCTACCGGAAGAGGTGCAGCGCAGCCTGGCGGTGCGTTCGATTACCACGCCGTTCGCGCTGGAGGCCGCCAAACAGATGGGCGGGCAGCCGGATCTGGTGGCGCTGTTCGTGGTGATCACCGGGGTGTTCGGCATGGCGGTGGGCGACATTCTGTTTCTGCGGCTGGCGGTGCGCAGTCGCCTGGCGAAGGGGGCCGGATTTGGCGCCTCGTCGCACGGTGCCGGCACCGCCCGCGCTTATGAACTGGGGCCGCAGGAGGGCGTGGTGTCGAGCCTGGTGATGATGTTGGCCGGCATTATCACGGTGGTGGCCGCGCCGCTGATCGGCCGGCTGATGTGGTAAGACCTCTCGGGGCGGGCTCTGCCGCCCCGTTTTACGTTGTCTGGCATTGGGAACGATGCCGTTGATTGACGCCCGAAAAAACGAAGAAATTTTTCAGCATAATTTTTCCCATCGTTATAACAAAAAACGATAGATGCGCCGCGAGCAAAATTGCCGTTCATTTTAAATGCCAATGAATTAATTAAATAATAAATTATTATCATAAAAACAATAAAGTATAACTTATTGATATGGAGAGGCTCTTATCGTAAGCATTGCTGCACATTAACTGCGGTGAATAATACAAAAGAATATGAGTTCCTCTCTAATTATCTCAGATTAATACAAGCGGAATACGCTCGTCATCCCTGAGTAATATCGGGGAAATAAAATGGTCATTTATTCCCTTTCGCACATTTCGCCAAAAAAAATATCCTCTCCTATACTTCACAGCTCAACAAATTGAGGCACAGGGGGAACCTCTGGATTAACCATTTCATCCTTTCTTAGTTGGGGGGAGACCCAACTTTTCTACGGTTTTTTTATTCTGACCTGAACTGTCGGACGGCCAGGCTTTGCCTAAATCCGGACGGTCCCTTTCATTAACGTAATGAAAACGTGCTAGAGAATATTATGAACAAACAAACTGATGTGAAGAGTGGGGAACTCCGTACGGGTGCTCAGGCCGCGGCGGAGAAAGTCGAACTGCATGAAATGACTATCGCCCAGCGTGAACTCTGGCTGGGGGAAAATATTTCCAAAGAGTTGTCGTTCAATATCTGGGGCTATGGGCAGGTTGACGGGCCTCTCGACGTTAAGCTGCTGCGGCAAGCCATCGATGCTATCGTCGAAGAAACGCCGGCTCTGCAAGCGCATTTTGTGGAAAAAGACGGTGAGCTTTATCAATACCGCGCGCCACGCACACATGAGCCGCTGTTCACACTCGATCTCAGTAAGGAACCCGATCCTCTGCAGGCTGCCAGACGCTGGATGGTGGCGGATGCGGCGCTGCCGCGCCGCGCCACGGGAGAGGAACCTTTTAGTTTTTATGTGATTACGCTCGCTCCGCAGCGCTATGTCCTCTATCGGCGTTTCCACCATATGATCACCGACGGCCGCAGTGCCGAGGAAGTGATGCGGCGCATCGCGGCTTACTATAACGCGCTGGCGTCCGGCGGTGTCATCCCTGAATTCGCCAACTGCAATTTCTCTCTGCTTTATGAAAACGACATCAAATACCGCGACTCTTCACGCTTTTCTTCCGATCAGGCTTTTTGGCGGGAATATACTGCCGCTGCGCCGCAGAGTTTGTCGCGTAGAGCCATATTGACCCCGGACGCCGCGATGAACCGCAACACGCAGCTGCTGGAAAAAGAGGCATTGGATCAGCTGCAGCAACAAGCTGACAATATCGGCGTACACCGCGCACATATATTGGCCGCCGCCGTAGCATTATGTTTCTACAGCCTGACCGGCAGTGAATATCTTAATTTCAGCATGCCGGTGACCGGAACGAGAGAACGAAACAGTATTGGTATGACCTCTAACGTTGTCCCTTTGATTATCAAGGTTGAACCCCAGCTGAGTCTGGCCGAATTTATCCAAAAGGTCGCAGCCGAAATAGCAAAAGTGGTTCGTCATCAATTATATCGTGGGGAGGACATTCGGCGTGACAATGGCGCGACGGATTCCGCCTGGTTTGGCCCTTCAATTAACATTGTTTCTTTCGACCACGGCGATCCTTTCTGGGGATGCCGCACCCGTTGGTATTATGGCGGGAATATTCCGTCCGGCGATCTACAGATTATGCTGTATGAAGACCAGCAGGCGAATGAGCTGGACGTCACTTTTTCTGACGCCGATTATGCAAATTCATTAGGCGATCTGGATGTTTTGCAGCGCCGTTTCCAGTTTATTTTACGGGCGCTGAACGCATCAACGGCGGGGACGATCGAGGCGTTGGATCGGCAAGTGGCGGCGCTGGCGGATGCCGAGGCCGGCGGCAGCTTTTACACCAACCGTCGGCAACCGCCTGCCGGCGGCATCATTCGTTGGGATCGCCCGGCTGAGGCGCTGCAGCGCCTGGTGAGCTCGCTGAGCCATGGCGCGGGATGCGCGGCGAAGATGCTGCTGGCGGAGCGCGTGTTGGGCGTGACGGCGCTGCAGGCGGTGAGCGATGAGCGGCAGGCCGAACCCGGTACCCTGCTGCACGTCGAGGCCGACGGCTGGGTAATTGCCGCGAACCCCGGCGTGGTGCGCGTCGGGCCGTTCTTGCGCGCCGACGGCTCGGCTCAGCCAGGCGATGCGCTGGCGCAGGCCTGCGGCCTGTCTGTCGGCTCGGTCTTGCCGACGATTAACGCTGCCGAAGCCTCGCTGTTAGGCGCGGCGTATGGCGCCAGCGCCGATAGCGCCGCTTTTTGGCAACCGCGCCTGACGCGTTATTATCCGGCGCCGTTCCCGCCGGGGCCTGGCCGCCAGGCGGATCTTCCCGCACGCTGGCAGGCGACGGCCTGGCAGCGCCTGGAAAAAATTGCCGGCGAGCAGGTGCTGGCGGCAGCAACCCTTTATCTGGCGCGCATGTGCAATGAAACCGATTTTCAGCTGGGGTGGATCACCCCGGACGATCGGAATTGGGGGCGTTGGGCTCACCTGAGCGCGCGCGTGCTGCCGCTGCAGGTCTCTGTTGATCACACCGGCAATTTCCAGCAGGCGTTGGCCGCGCTGGAACAGGAATATAGCCAGCTGCGCGCTCATGCCGATTATCATCCCGCGTTGCTGACGCGCGATGCGGACCTGCGAGCGTCTCAGACTTGGCCGACGGCGGTATCGATCGTCAGCCGGCGCTCGGCGCAGGGGTTGCAGCCTGAAGACGAGGGGGTTGCCGCCATCATGGCTTCCGGCTCGCGCGCGGTATTGCAAATCTGCAAGGCTGACGGCGCTTTCCGTTGGGTCTACGACGCCGCCTCCGTGGCTGACGAGCAGATGTTGCGGGCGACGCAACATCTGCTGATGCTGCTCAACGACGCGGTGAGGGCGGGTTCTCATCGTCGCACCGTCGGCGAACTCAGTCTGGTTTCCGAGGAAGAACGCGCGCAGTTGCTGCAGGGCCTCAACCACACCGTCGCTTCACATTCGCCGACGGCCTGTCTGCACCGGTTGTTCGAAGCACAGGTCAAACGGACGCCGGAGGCGATCGCGGTGACGTATGGCGATGACAGCCTGACCTACGCGGAATTGAATACCCAGGCGAACCGTTGGGCCCATCGGCTGGTACAGCTTGGCGTGCAGCCGGACAGCTTGGTGGCGCTGTGTGCCGGGCGCGGGCTGCCGATGCTGGTCGGGCTGCTGGGGATCCTCAAAGCCGGCGGCGCCTACGTGCCGCTGGATCCCGCCTATAGCGGCGAGCGGCTACAGTACATCCTGGCGGACTCAGCGCCGGTGCTGCTGTTGGCGGATGAGCTCGGCCGACAAGCGCTGGGTGACTGCGAGGTGCCGGTGCTGGCGCTGGAACAGCCACTGAGGGGAGAAAGCGACGATCTGCAGGACGTCGGGGTGCGCCCGGCGCACCTGGCATATGTGATTTATACCTCCGGCTCGACCGGCAAACCCAAAGGGGTGATGGTGGAGCACCGGCAGGTCGCGCGGTTGTTCAGCGCGACGAACGCCTGGTTCAACTTCAGCGCCGCCGACAGGTGGTGCCTGTTCCACTCATTCGCCTTCGACTTCTCGGTCTGGGAGATCTGGGGCGCCTGGCTGTATGGCGGCCAGCTGTTCATCGTACCGCAGGCGATCGCCCGCTCGGCGCCGGATTTTTATCATTTCGTCTGCCGCAGCGGCATCACGGTATTGAACCAGACGCCGAGCGCCTTCAAAGCCTTTATCCAGGCTCAGGCGCACAGCGAAGCGCGCCAGCAGCTACGCGAGATCGTGTTCGGTGGCGAAATGCTGAAGCCTTGCGATCTTGCGCCGTGGTTTGCTCGTCCAGAGAACCGGCAGACACGGTTGATCAACATGTACGGTATCACCGAGACCACGGTGCATGTGACTTATCGACCGCTGTCGGCGCAGGATACGGCGATCACCACCAGTCCGATCGGCAGCCGCATCCCGGATTTGCGCTTGTATCTGCTGGGCGCCGACGGCGAACCGGTGCCAATGGGGGCGATCGGCGAACTGTACGTCGGCGGCGAAGGGGTGGCGCGGGGTTACCTGAACCGGCCCGAATTGACGGCGGAACGTTTTCTCGATGATCCTTTCAACCGGGCGCCGGGTGCGCGCATGTATCGTACCGGCGATCTGGCGCGCTATCTGCCGGGTGGCGATATCGAATACCTGGGGCGCAATGACCAGCAGGTAAAAATCCGCGGTTTCCGTATCGAATGCGGCGAGGTGGAGGCTCAGCTGAGTACCGATCCGCGCGTGCGCAGCGTAGCCGTGGACGCGATTGACGATGGCGACGGGGGCAAGCGACTGGTGGCGTGGGTGGTTCCGGCACCGGAAGCCGAACGCGCTACGCTGGCGACCGGGCTGCGTCAGCATCTGCAGGCGCGGCTGCCGGATTATATGGTGCCGGTGGCTTACGTTTGGCTGGAGGCGTTGCCGCTGACCGGCAACGGCAAATTGGACAAGCGGGCTCTGCCGGTGCCGCAGGTCGACGCCTATGTGCGTGAAGCCTATGCGCCGCCGCAGGGCGAGGCGGAAAATCTGCTGGCGGCTATCTGGCGCGAGCTGCTGGGCGTAGAGCGCGTCGGTCGCTATGACCACTTCTTCGAACTGGGCGGGCATTCGCTGATGGCGGTGCGCTTGGCTAACCGCGTGCAACAGGCCGGATGGCAGTTACCGTTGCAGGCGCTGTTCGCCAGCCCGGTACTGCACGTGCTGGCGCAGGCGCTGGAAGTTGCGCCGGCTCAGGAACCGCTGCCGATACTGCCGGTGGCGCGCGACGGCGATTTGCCCCTGTCGTTCGCCCAGCAACGCCTGTGGTTCCTGACCCAGTTGGAGGGGATGAGCGAAACCTACCATATCCCCCTGGCGCTGCGGCTGCACGGCCGGTTGGACCGGCAGGCGCTGCAACATAGTCTGGATGTGCTCTATGCGCGTCACGAATCGCTGCGTAGCCGGTTCATCACCCGGGAAGATCGGCCACAGGTGCAGATTTTGCCGGCAAACGGGCTGCCGCTTGCGTTCCACGATCTGCGACGTCACCCCGCGCAAGCCGACACGCTGTGCCGTCAGGCGGCCACTCAACCGTTTGATTTGACGCAGGGGCCGCTGGTGCGCGCCGCGCTGATCCGCCTGGCGGATGAGGAGCACCTGTTCCTGCTCACCTGTCATCACATCATTTCCGACGGTTGGTCGACCGGCATTCTGCTGCGTGATTTGGGGGCGTTGTACGGCGCATTGCGTCGCGGCGATGCCGATCCGCTGCCGCCGCTGCCGCTGCAATACCCGGATTATGCCGCCTGGCAGCGTCGCTATCTGACGCCGGAGCGGCTGGCGGCGCAGGCGCAATACTGGCGCGAAACGCTGATCGGTGCGCCGGCGCTGCTGACGCTGCCGACTGACCGGCCGCGTCCGACGGTGCAGTCTTTCAGCGGCGGGGAGGTGCCGATCGCGATCGACGCCGAGCTGACGCAGGCACTGCGGCAATTCAGCCGGCAGCATGGCGGCACGCTGTTCATGACGGTGCTGGCGGCCTGGAGCCTGGTGCTGGCGCGCATGGCCGGGCAGCAGGAGCTGGTGATCGGCACGCCGGAGGCCAACCGTGGCCGGCTGGAAACCGAATCGTTGGTCGGCTTCTTCGTCAGCACGCTGGCGCTGCGCATCGATCTTCGCGACGATCCGGATCTGCCGACGCTGATCGCGCGGATCCGCCACACGGTGCTGACGGCGCAGGAAAATCGCGATCTGCCGTTCGAGCAGGTGGTGGAACTGGTCAATCCGCCGCGTCATCTGGGCTATACCCCGCTGTTCCAGGTGATGCTGGCCTGGCAGGACGGCTCGGTGCGCGATATTCCGCTGCCTGGGCTGCAGGCCGAGCTGGCCGGGCTGGAATACAGCGCGGCGAAGTTTGATCTGACGCTCGATCTGGCCGATACCGGCGAAGGCATCAGCGGTACGCTGAACTTCGCCACGGCATTGTTCGATCGCGCCACCGCCGAACGCTACGGCGTTTACCTGGTACAGGCGCTGCGGGCGATGACGCTGAATAGCCCACGGTCAGTATCCCATATCGATTTGTTGCCGCCCGCCGAACGGGAGCATCTGCTGCATGGCTGGAACCGCACCGAGCGTGACTATCCGCTGGATCAGACGCTGGCGGCGCTGTTCGAGCAGCAGGTGCGCCGCACGCCGGACGCCACCGCGCTGGTGAGCGGAGCGGAAAGCCTGAGCTACGCCCAGCTGAACGCCCGCGCCAACCGGCTGGCGCACGCGCTGATAGCGCGCGGCGTCGGCCCGGACAGCCGGGTGGCGGTGTGCGCCGAACGCGGCCTGAACATGGTGACGGCGCTGTTCGGTATCCTCAAGGCCGGCGGCGCCTATGTGCCGCTCGATCCAGCCTATCCGGGCGAACGCCTGCAGTACATCCTGCAGGATGCCGACCCGGTGCTGCTGCTGGCGGACGCCGCCGGCCGGGCGGCGCTGGGCGAACCCGTGACGCCGCAGCTGGCGCTGGAGGCGGCGTCGCCGGAGACGCTGAGCGCCGAGAACCCGGCACCGCGCGCGCAGGCGTCGCACCTGGCGTACGTGATTTACACCTCGGGCTCGACCGGTAAACCGAAGGGCGCGATGAACGAACACCGTGGGGTGGTCAACCGGCTGGTGTGGATGCAGGAGGCCTACGGCCTGACGGCGGCGGACACGGTGCTGCAAAAAACGCCGTTCGGCTTCGACGTCTCGGTGTGGGAGTTCTTCTGGCCGTTGATGGTCGGCGCGCGCCTGGTGATGGCGAAGCCGGAAGGGCACAAGGATCCGGATTACCTGAGCCGCGCCATCGAACAGTATGGCGTCACCACGCTGCACTTCGTGCCGTCGATGCTGCAAAGCTTCCTGGCGGACGGGCAGGCGGCGACGCGCTGCGGGCAGGTGGTGCGGGTGATGTGCAGCGGGGAAGCGCTGCCGGCGACGCTGGTGGCGGAGTTTTACCGCCGGCTGCCGCAGGCGGAGTTGCATAACCTGTATGGGCCGACGGAGGCGGCGGTGGACGTCACCGCCTGGCACTGTTCGCGGGAGGCGGAGCGGGCGTCGGTGCCGATCGGGCGGCCGATCGCCAACACGCGCATCTACCTGCTGGGCGAGCGCGGGCAGCCGGTGCCGCTGGGGGCGGTGGGCGAGCTGTATATCGGCGGGGTGCAGGTGGCGCGGGGCTACCTGAACCGGCCTGAACTGACGGCGGAGCGCTTCTTGAGCGATCCGTTCGCGCCGGGCGGGCGGATGTACCGCACCGGCGACGTGGCGCGTTATCTGGCGAACGGCGACATCGAGTACCTGGGGCGCAACGATCAGCAGGTAAAAATCCGCGGCTTCCGCATCGAATGCGGCGAGATAGAGGCGGTGCTGGCGACGCACCCGGCGGTGCGCGAAGCGGTGGTGGATGCACGGGCGGTGGGCGACGACAAACGGCTGGTGGCGTGGGTGGTGCCGGCCGCGGACGTGGCGGAAGAAACGCTGGCGGGCGCGCTGCGGCAGCATGTGAGCGCGGCGCTGCCGGACTATATGGTGCCGTCGGCCTGGGTGGTGGTGGCGGCGTTGCCGCTGTCGCCGAACGGCAAACTGGATCGGCGGGCGTTGCCGGAGCCGCAGGGGGCGCAGAGCCAGGCAGCGTACGAAGCGCCGCAGGGTGAACACGAAACGCTGCTGGCGGCGATCTGGCGCGAGCTGCTGAACGTGGAGCGGGTCGGGCGCCACGATAACTTCTTCGAACTGGGGGGCCACTCGCTGCTGGCGGTGAAGTTGATGGCTCAGCTGCGGCGCGCCGGTTGGGGAGCGAACGTGCAGACGCTGTTCTCAACGCCGACGCTGTCGGCGCTGGCGCAGGCGATGAGCGCGCAAGGTGAGGTCGACATACCGGAAAACCGGATTTTACCGGGCGGGGCCTCCATTACGCCGGAGATGTTGCCGCTGGCGACGCTGAGCCAGCCGGAAATCGACGCGGTGGTGGCGCAGGTGCCGGGCGGCGTGGCCAACGTACAGGACATCTACGCCTTGTCGCCGCTGCAGGAGGGGATTTTGTTCCACCATCTACTGGCGGAACGGGGCGACCCGTACCAGCTGTCCGCGGTGCTGCGTTTCGACAGCCGTGCGCGCCTGGACGCCTGGCTGGCGGCGATGCAGCAGGTGATCGATCGCCATGACATTCTGCGCACTGCGTTCATCACGCAGGGCATGTCCTCGCCGGTGCAGGTGGTGTGGCGCAAGGCTGAGCTGGCGCTGAGCGAGCGGCGTTTCGATCCGGCTGATGGCCCGATTTGGCAACAGCTGGCGGCCAGCTTTGATCCGTTGCAGCAGCGGCAGGATCTGACCCGCGCGCCGCTGCTCAACTTTACCGTCACGCAGGAGGAGGACGGCAGCTGGTGCGCCTTGCAGCAGTGGCATCATCTGATTGGCGATCACTCCACGCTGGCCTTCATGGAGCAAGAGATCGGCGAGATCCTCGCCAGCCGTGGGGCACAGCTGGGCATCGCCCAGCCGTTCCGCAATGCGGTGGCGCAGGCGCGCCTGGCTCTCAGCGAGGCTGAGCACGAAAGCTTCTTCCGCGACATGTTGGCGGATATCCGCGAGCCGGTGCTGCCGTTCGGCCTGAGCGACGTGCATGGCGAAGGGCGGCAAATTGCCTGCCGCTACCAGGCGCTCTCTTCGGCGCTGAACCTGCGGTTGCGGCGACAGGCGCGGCGGCTGGGCGTCAGCCTGGCCAGCCTGTGCCATCTGGCCTGGGCGCAGGTGCTGGCGAGCGTCAGCGGGCGAGACGCGGTCGTGTTCGGCACCGTATTGCTGGGGCGTCTGCAGGGCGGCGAAGGCGCGGAACGGGCATTGGGGGTGTTTATCAACACGTTGCCGCTGCGTCTGGACATCGATCGGCGAGGCGTGGAGACGGCGGCAAGAGAGGCACACGTGCGGCTGAGCGGGCTGCTGGCGCATGAACATGCGCCGCTGGCATTGGCGCAGCGCTGCAGCGGCGTCAGCCCTGGGGCGCCGCTGTTCAGCGCCTTGCTCAACTATCGCCACAACAACGGCGAAGCAGTGGCGTTGCCAGAAGGTGTCAGCCTGCTGAGCGCCGAAGAGCGCACCAACTATCCGTTCGTGTTATCGGTGGAGGACGGCGGCGATTCGCTGGGCGTGACGGCGCAGGTGACCGAGACGGTCGATGCCCAGCGGGTGTGTGACTATATGGTGCAGGCGCTGAGCTCACTGGCGCAAGCGCTGGAGCAGGCGCCGGAGACGCCGGTGTGTTCACTGGCGGTGGTGCCGGAGGCGGAACGCGAACTGCTGCTGCATGGCTGGAACCGCACCGAGCGTGACTACCCGCTGGATCAGACGCTGGCGGCGCTGTTCGAGCAGCAGGTGCGCCGCACGCCGGACGCCACCGCGCTGGTGAGCGGAGCGGAAAGCCTGAGCTACGCCCAGCTGAACGCCCGCGCCAACCGGCTGGCGCACGCGCTGATAGCGCGCGGCGTCGGCCCGGACAGCCGGGTGGCGGTGTGCGCCGAACGCGGCCTGAACATGGTGACGGCGCTGTTCGGTATCCTCAAGGCCGGCGGCGCCTATGTGCCGCTCGATCCGGCCTATCCGGGCGAACGCCTGCAGTACATCCTGCAGGATGCCGACCCGGTGCTGCTGCTGGCGGACGCCGCCGGCCGGGCGGCGCTGGGCGAGCCTGCGACGCCGCATCTGGCGCTGGAGGCGGCGCTGCCGGATACGCTGAGCGCCGAGAACCCGGCACCGCGCGCGCAGGCGTCGCACCTGGCGTACGTGATTTACACCTCGGGCTCGACCGGCAAACCGAAGGGCGCGATGAACGAACACCGCGGGGTGGTCAACCGGCTGGTGTGGATGCAGGAGGCCTACGGCCTGACGGCGGCGGACACGGTGCTGCAAAAAACGCCGTTCGGCTTCGACGTCTCGGTGTGGGAGTTCTTCTGGCCGCTGATGGTCGGCGCGCGTCTGGTGATGGCGAAGCCGGAAGGGCACAAGGATCCGGACTACCTGAGCCGCGCCATCGAACAGTACGGCGTCACCACGCTGCACTTCGTGCCGTCGATGCTGCAAAGCTTCCTGGCGGACGGGCAGGCGGCGACGCGCTGCGGGCAGGTGGTGCGGGTGATGTGCAGCGGGGAAGCGCTGCCGGCGACGCTGGTGGCGGAGTTTTACCGCCGGCTGCCGCAGGCGGAGTTGCATAACCTGTATGGGCCGACGGAGGCGGCGGTGGACGTGACCGCCTGGCACTGTTCGCGGGAGGCGGACCGGGTGTCGGTGCCGATCGGGCGGCCGATCGCCAACACGCGCATCTACCTGCTGGACGAGCGCGGGCAGCCGGTGCCGCTGGGGGCGGTGGGCGAGCTGTATATCGGCGGGGTGCAGGTGGCGCGGGGCTACCTGAACCGGCCCGAACTGACGGCGGAGCGCTTCCTTGCCGATCCGTTCGCGCCGGGCGGGCGGATGTACCGCACCGGCGACGTGGCGCGTTATCTGGCGAACGGCGACATCGAGTACCTGGGGCGCAACGATCAGCAGGTAAAAATCCGCGGCTTCCGCATCGAATGCGGCGAGATAGAGGCGGCGCTGGCGACGCACCCGGCGGTGCGCGAAGCGGTGGTGGATGCACGGGCGGTGGGCGACGACAAACGGCTGGTGGCGTGGGTGGTGCCGGCGGCGGACGTGGCGGAAGAGACGCTGGCGGGCGCGCTGCGGCAGCATGTGAGCGCGGCGCTGCCGGACTATATGGTGCCGTCGGCCTGGGTGGTGGTGGCGGCGTTGCCGCTGTCGCCGAACGGCAAACTGGATCGGCGGGCGTTGCCGGAGCCGCAGGGGGTGCAGAGCCAGGCGGCGTACGAAGCGCCGCAGGGTGAACACGAAACGCTGCTGGCGGCGATCTGGCGCGAACTGCTGAACGTGGAGCGGGTCGGGCGCCACGATAACTTCTTCGAGCTGGGGGGCCACTCGCTGCTGGCGGTGCGTCTGACCAACCGTCTGCAGCAGGTGGAATGGCAGCTGCCGTTGCAGGTCCTGTTCGCCAACCCGACGCTGCTGGCATTGGCGCAGCAACTGCGGAGAACCGATGAGGCGCTGCCGCCGATCGAGGCTATGCCACGCGGCGCCGCGTTGCCGCTGTCGTTTGCTCAGCAGCGTTTGTGGTTCCTGACGCAGTTGGAAGGCCTGAGTGAAACTTACCATATTCCCCTGGCGCTGAGCCTGCGCGGCGAGCTGGATCTGCCCGCCTGGCGGCAGAGCCTGGATGCGCTCTATGCCCGCCACGAAGCGTTGCGCAGCCGGTTTGTCACCGTCGAGGGGCAGCCGCAGGCGCACATTCTGCCGGCAGACGCGCTGCCGTTGACGGTTCACGATCTGCGTGGGCGGCAGGATGCTCAGAGCCAGGCGCGGCAACTGGCGCAGCGCCTGACGGAGGCGCCTTTTGATTTGACGCAGGGGCCGCTGGTGCGCGCCGCGCTGATCCGCCTGGCGGATGAGGAGCACCTGTTCCTGCTCACCTGTCATCACATCATTTCCGACGGTTGGTCGACCGGCATTCTGCTGCGTGAACTGGGGGCGTTGTACGGCGCTTTGCGTCGCGGCGATGCCGATCCGCTGCCGCCGCTGCCGCTGCAATACGCAGATTACGCCGCCTGGCAGCGTCGCTATCTGACGCCGGAGCGGCTGGCGGCGCAGGCGCAATACTGGCGCGAAACGCTGAGCGATGCGCCGGCGCTGCTGACGCTGCCGACCGACCGGCCGCGTCCGACGGTGCAGTCTTTCAGCGGCGGGGAGGTGCCGATCGCGATCGACGCCGAGCTGACGCAGGCGCTGCGGCAGTTCAGCCGGCAGCATGGCGGCACGTTGTTCATGACGGTGCTGGCGGCCTGGAGCCTGGTGCTGGCGCGCATGGCCGGGCAGCAGGAGCTGGTGATCGGTACGCCGGAGGCCAACCGTGGCCGGCTGGAAACCGAATCGCTGGTCGGCTTCTTCGTCAGCACGCTGGCGCTGCGCATCGATCTTCGCGACGATCCTGATCTGCCGACGCTGATCGCGCGGATCCGCCACGCGGTGCTGGCGGCTCGGGAAAATCGCGATCTGCCGTTCGAGCAGGTGGTGGAGCTGGTCAATCCGCCGCGCCACCTGGGTTATACCCCGCTGTTCCAGGTGATGTTGGCCTGGCAGGACGGCTCGGTGCGCGATATCTCGCTGCCTGGGCTGCAGGCCGAGAGTGCCGAGTTGGGCTATCAGATCGCCAAGTATGATTTGACGCTCGATCTGGCGGAGCGCGACGAGCAAATCAGCGGGACGCTGAACTTCGCCACGGCGCTGTTCGACCGCGCTACCGCCGAACGTTACGGCGTTTACCTGGTGCAGGTGCTGCGGGCGATGGCGACAAATGCTACGCAGCCTGCGTCGCATCTCGATCTGCTGCCGGCTGCCGAGCGCGAACTGTTGTTGTACGGCTGGAACCGAACCGCGGAAGTTTATCCGGCGCAGAGCAGTGCCCACGTCCTGTTTGAACAGTGGGTGCAGCGTACGCCGGACGCCGTTGCGGTGGTGAACGATCGGGACAGCCTGAGCTACGCCCAATTGAACGCCCACGCCAACCAACTGGCGCACCAACTCATCGCGCAGGGCGTGCGCCCGGGCGATCGCGTGGCCACGTCGCTTGAACGCAGCGTTTCTCTGGTCATCGCCCAACTGGCGATCCTCAAGGCGGGGGGCGCTTATGTGCCGCTCGATCCGCACCTGCCCGTAGCGCGGCAGGCGTGGATCATCGGCGACAGCGGGGCGTCGTTGATCTTGTGCGATCGCGATATCGACCGCGAGATAGCCGGCGAGATCGCCTGCCTGCGTATCGATCGGCTGCGGCAGAATCCGACCCACGATCCGGCGGTGCCTCGCGCCGGCGACGCGCCGGCCTACATCATGTATACCTCGGGCTCGACCGGTACGCCTAAAGGCGTCATGGTGACGCACCAAGGCATCCTCCGGCTGGCGATCAACAATCGTTTTGCGTCGTTTGAACGCGGCGATCGCTTCGCTTTCGCCGCCAATCCGGCGTTTGACGCCAGCACGCTGGAAATGTGGGGAGCCCTGTTGAATGGCGCCAGTCTGGCGATCATTGCGCCGGAAGTGTTGACGGAAGCCGAGGCGTTGGCGGCGGCGCTGGTGCGGCAAGGGATTAACGTCTTGTTCCTGACCACCTCGTTGTTTAACCAATATGCCCATAGCATCGCCGCGACGCTGGCGCAGTTGAAATATCTGCTGAGCGGCGGTGAAGCGGCGGATCCGCACGCCTTTGCCCGCATGCTGAAAGAGGCTGGGCCGGTACGGCTGATCAACGCTTATGGGCCGACCGAGTGTACGGTGTTCGCCACGACGGCCACGATCGAGCGAGTGGATCCATGGCAGCGTTTGCCTATCGGGCGGCCGATCGGCAATACCCGGATTTATCTGCTGGATGAGCACGGGCAACCGGTGCCGCTCGGCGCGACCGGCGAGATCTACATCGCCGGCCCCGGGGTGGCGCTGGGTTATCTCAACCGCGCAGAGTTAACGGCAGAGCGATTCCTGGCGGATCCGTTTAACCCAGGCGAGCGGATGTATCGCACCGGCGATCTGGCACGCTATCTGCCGGACGGCAATATCGACTACCTGGGACGCAACGATCGGCAGGTGAAAATTCGCGGCTTCCGCATCGAATGCGGTGAGATCGAGGCGCGAGTGGCCGGTCATTCGGCGGTGCGCGAAGCGGTGGTGGATGTCCTCGGCGAAGCGGACAATAAGCGACTGGTAGCTTGGGTGGTGCCGGAGGCTGACGCGGATCGCCAGACGTTGGCGGTGACGCTGCGACAGTATCTGGCGGGGATGTTGCCGGAGTTTATGCTGCCGGCGGCCTGGGTGGCGCTGGATACGCTACCGCTGACGCCGAACGGCAAACTGGATCGGCGCGCGCTGCCTGAGCCGCAGGAGGACGCCTACGTGCGTGAGGTTTACGCCGAACCTGAAGGCGAACTGGAAACGCTGCTGGCGGGGATCTGGCGCGAGCTGCTGGGCATTGAGCGGGTCGGGCGCCACGATAACTTCTTCGAATTGGGCGGCCACTCGCTGCTGGCGGTGAAGTTGATGGCGCAGCTGCGCCGTGTCGGGCTGAGCGCCGGGGTGCAAACGCTGTTCACCGCGCCGACGCTGTCAACGCTGGCGCAGACGTTGGTCACGCAGCAGGAAGTGAGCGTGCCGGCCAACGGTATCCTACCGGGCTGCGTAGCCATTACGCCGGAGATGTTGCCGCTGGCGACGCTGAGCCAGCCGGAGATCGACGCGGTGGTGGCGCAGGTGCCGGGCGGCGTGGCCAACGTACAGGATATCTACGCCTTGTCGCCGCTGCAGGAGGGGATTTTGTTCCACCATCTGCTGGCGGAACGGGGCGACCCGTACCAGCTGTCCGCGGTGCTGCGTTTCGACAGCCGTGCGCGCCTGGACGCCTGGCTGGCGGCGATGCAGCAGGTGATCGATCGCCATGACATTCTGCGCACCGCGTTCATCACGCAGGGCGTGTCATCACCGGTGCAGGTGGTGTGGCGCAAGGCCGAGTTGTCGCTGCGAGAACTGCGGCTCAATCCGGCAGAGGGCGAGATCGGTTCGCGGCTGACGGCGTTGTTTGATCCGCGCCGCGTGCGGCCTGATCTGACGCGCGCACCGTTGCTGAGCTTTGTCGCCGCACAGGGGGAAGAAGGCAGTTGGTGCGTGCTCCAGCAATGGCATCACCTGATCGGCGACCACTCGACCCTGGCGGTGATGCAGGAGGAGATCAACCTGATCCTGGCCGGGCGCGGGGACGAACTGGCCAAGGCACCGCCGTTCCGCAACGCGGTGGCGCAGGCAAGGCTCGGCGTCAGCAAGGCAGAACACGAACGGTTCTTCCGCACTATGCTGGCGGATATCGATGAACCGTCGCTGCCGTTCGGCCTGAGCGACGTGCATGGCGAAGGGCGGGATATCTCGACGGCGCACCTGGCCTTACCGCCTGCGCTCAACCAACAGCTGCGGCGGCAGGCGCGGCGGCTGGGCGTCAGCCTGGCCAGCCTGTGCCACCTGGCCTGGGCGCAGGTGTTGGCGCGCGCTACCGGCCGCGATGAGGTGGTATTCGGCACCGTATTGTTGGGCCGCATGCAGGCCGGAGACGGGGCGGAACGGGCGCTCGGATTGTTTATCAATACGTTGCCGCTGCGGCTGGATGTCAACGAGGTCGGCGCGGAATCGGCGGTGTTGCAGGCGCACATCCGGCTGAGCGGGCTGCTGGCCCATGAGCATGCGCCGCTGGCGTTGGCGCAGCGCTGCAGCGGCGTCGCCGCGGGCACGCCGCTGTTCAGTGCCCTGCTGAACTACCGGCATAACAGCGGCGAGGATACCGCATTGCCGACCGGCGTGACGCTGCTCGATAGCCAGGAACGCACCAACTATCCGTTCGTGCTGTCGGTCGAGGACGGCGGTGATTCGCTGGGCCTGACGGCGCAGGTCAGGCAGCCGATTGAAGCGCAGCGCGTGTGTGGCTATATGGCGCAGGCGTTGAGCGCATTGGCGCAGGCATTGGAGCAGGCGCCTCAGACACCGGTCTGTGAACTGGAGGTGATGCCGGATGAAGAGTATGCGCTGCAGCTGTGCCGCTGGAATCATACGGCGGAAGCTTACCCGGCGGATACCTGCGTGCACGAACTGTTTGAACAGCAGGCGCGGCAGACGCCGCAGGCCATCGCTTTGATCCAGGATGCGCAACGGCTCAGCTACGCACAGTTGAATGCGCGCGCCAACCGGTTGGCGCATCGGCTGATTGAGCGCGGCGTACAACCGGGCGACCGGGTCGCGGTGCGGCTGGCGCGCAGCATCGAACTGGTCTGCGCCCAATTGGCGGTAATCAAGGCCGGGGCGGCGTATGTGCCCATCGATCCGCAACTGCCGGCCGCGCGTCAGGCGTGGATCGCCGATGACAGCGGCGCCTGCCTGATGCTGACGGACGCCATCGGCGACGAGGAGATCCCGCAGCTGACGGTCGAGGATCGCGAAGCTGAAGATCATAACGGTAACCCGGCGTTGCGCGTGTCGAGCGGCGCGACGGCTTACATCATGTATACCTCCGGCTCGACCGGTACGCCGAAAGGCGTCATGACGCCGCACCAGGGTATCACGCGTCTGGTGCGCAACAACCGCTACGCCGCCTTTGACGCCGACGACCGCATCGCCTTTGCCGCCAACCCGGCATTTGATGCCAGCACGATGGAGGTTTGGGCCGCCCTGTTGAATGGCGGTGCGCTGGTGGTGATCGCGCCGGAGGTGATGATGGAGGCCGAGCGTCTGGCGGCCGAACTGCAACGCCATCGCATCACCACGCTGTTCTTGACCACTGCGCTGTTCAATCAGTATGTGCATAGCATCAGCGGCGCACTGGCGCAGTTGAAATATCTGATTAGCGGAGGGGAGAAAGAGGATCCGGGCGCTTATGCGCGGTTGTTGCAAGAGCGGGGGCCGGTGCACCTGATCCATGCCTATGGGCCGACGGAGACCACCACCTTTGCGACAACGGCACGTATCGAGCGGGCTGAAGGGGAGGCGCGCTTGCCGATTGGGAAACCGATCGGCAATACCCGCGCTTACTTGCTGGACGCCCGCGGGCGCCCGGTGCCGATGGGGGCGGTGGGGGAATTGCACATCGGCGGCGTGGGGGTGGCGTTGGGCTACCTGAACCGACCGGAACTGACGGCACAGCGCTTCCTGAGCGATCCGTTCAATCCGGTCGGTGGCGGCCGCATGTATCGCACCGGCGATCTGGCGCGTTATTTGCCGGACGGCAGTCTTGAATACCAGGGGCGATGCGATCAGCAGATCAAGCTGCGCGGGTTCCGCATCGAACCGGGCGAGATTGAGGGGCAGCTGGCGGCAAGCCCGTGGGTGCGGGAAGCGGTGGTGCAGGTTTGTTCGACGGAACATCATCCGCGCCTGGTCGCCTGGATCGTACCGACGGCCGACGTTGACCACAGCGCGTTGCAGGGACAGCTACGGGCCTATCTGAGCGAACGTTTGCCGGAGTATATGGTGCCGTCGGCTTATGTCTGGCTGGATGCGCTGCCGTTGACCGCCAACGGCAAGCTGGATCGGCGTGCCTTGCCGGAGCCGGAGCGTGCGGCAGTCGGCACTCGGGAATATGCGGCGCCTCAGGGGGAGACCGAAACGACGCTGGCGCGGGTATGGTGCGAGCTGCTCGAGATTGGCCAGATAGGGCGCCACGACAATTTCTTCGAGCTCGGTGGCCATTCGCTGCTGGCGGTACGTCTTTCCAGCCAGCTGCGTCAGCAAGGCATCACCTTGCCGGTACAGGCGATCTTCAACCATCCGATATTGGCCGAGCTGGCCGAGCAGATAGATCGTCGCACCGCAGAGGCTCCGCTGCGCAAAGCGGTGCCGGCTCGCAGCAGCGGCAGCCGGCCGCCGCTATTCTTCGTCCCGACCGGCTTTGGCGACCACTCCTACGTGTTTGAATTGGCCAAGGAGATCGACGAGACCTTCCCGGTCTACGCCGTGCCGTGGCCGGCGGTGGAGGAGAAGCCGGCCACCATGTCCGATATGGCCGCCAGCGCCGTGGCGTTGATTCGCGAAGTGCAGCCGCAGGGGCCATACCATCTGGCGGGGTACTCTTCCGGCGGGGTGTTGGCCTATGCCATCGCCGAGCAGCTGCAATCGGCCGGGGAAGCGGTCGCCTTCCTGGGGTTGATCGACACGTTGCGGCCGGTGGAGGCGATGCACAGCCCGGTCCAGCTGTTGCTGAACTGGGTGGAGTCAACGCAGGAAAGGCCGGATCCGCAGTTCTGTCAGCAGTTGGCCGAGCTGCCGTTGCCGGAGGCGATCGCGGCCGTGCAACGCGCCGGGATCAAGACTCAGCGTGAGGAAGTGGCCGACGAGGCGGCGCTCTGGCAGCAGCGGCACCACTACGCCAAACTGGTGGAAGCGACCCTGGTGCAGCCCGCATCGCTGAAAATCCATCTGTTCAAGGCGAAGCAGGAGCAGGTTTCCGTCAATTCGCAGAACGCACAGTTCCAGGCGTATTGGCAGAGGATCAAGCAGGCGGGATATTGCCGCGAAGACGCTTCCGCGTTGGGATGGGATAAGCTGCTGCCGCCGGCGACCGTCCGCGTCAGCCAGGTCAACGGCGACCATGTGTCGATGATGGAGCATCCGGTTCATCGGCGTGAGCTGGGGCAACACTTCAATCTGGCGTTGCGCGAGCTCGGACAGGCGTAAGCCGGCGGGATGTATCCGATGAGAAAGCCCTCGCAAGAGGGCTTTTTTTTTACCCGTTGGCGGCGGTTTTGACGAGTTCCACCACCAGCGGTGAAAGCTCGCCGCGCAGCGCGGCGCGTTCCGACTGGAACAGCGTGGCGACGTAAAAACGCCGGCCCGGCAGTTCGATGGCGCGCACGTCGCCTTCGGTGTCGTGGCCGCTGACGATCAGCGGGAAGCGCTCAAGATCGGCGACGAACTCCGGATTCACGCCGAAGTTGCAGTGGTAGCCTTCATGGGTGTTCAGGCTGCCGTAGGCCTGCGCGACGCGGGTGTCAGGCTGAAAAACGATGTCGCCGGTTTTTTCCACCAGCGAGCAGCTCAGCGGGGCGATCACCAATCGGCCGCCGCTGTCGGTTTCCGCATGGCCGGCGTCGTGCCAGCCCATCACGTTGCGGGCGTACTCGACGATGGCGTATTGAAAACCGCCGCAGGAGCCGAGGAACGGCACGTCGTTTTCCCGCGCATGGCGGATCGCCATAAAGGCGCCGTCGTCGTAACGATACGGGCTGCCCGGCACCACCCAGATGGCGTCGAAATTTTGCAGCACGTCGGGGGAGGTCAGGGTTTCTGTCGGTAGCCATTGGGGCTGCACGTCGATGTCGAGATGGGCGGCGGTGAGCTGGAGCGCCACGGGGATAGCCTGATGGGCCACGGCTTGCGGGTTGTAATCACCGACCAGAGCAATGCGAACTTGAGCTTTCATCATTTCCTTTCCTGTGCGGGTAAAAAAGGAGATTACAGGAAAGTAGAGTGTCGAGCCGCCGCTTTTTAAACGTGGCGCACAAAAAAGCCCGGCGTTGGCCGGGCTGGAAAAAAGAGGGTCAGTACAGCGAGGGCGCGCCGGCCGGTCGGGTTTTGAAGCGGCGGTGCAGCCACATGTATTGCTCCGGCGCCCGCATGATCTCTTTCTCGATCACTTTGTTCATGTAAGCCGCCGCCGCCTGTTCGTCGCTGAGCGGGTAGTCTTCCAGGGCCGGTTGAATCAGCAGGTCGTAGCCGCGGCCGCCTTCGCGGCGGATCAGCACCACCGGCACCAATGCCGGGTTGGCCATGCGCGCCAGCATGAAGGTGCCGCTGGTGGTGGCGGCCTGATCGACGGCGAACAGCGGCGCGAATACGCTGCCGCGCGGGCCGTAGTCCTGATCCGGCGCGAACCATACCGCCTCGCCGCGCTTGAGCGCGTGCACCATGCCGCGCAGATCCTTGCGATCGATCATCGCCTTGTTGGAGCGCATGCGGCCCTTGGTCTGCGCCCACTCCATCGCCTTGTTGTTGTGCGGGCGGTACATCGCCATCATCGGTTGGCACAGGCCCATCGCCCGGCCGCCCAGTTCCAGCGACATAAAGTGCACGCCGATCACCAGCACGCCGCGATCGTCGCGCTGCGCCATTTTGAGGTGGTTGATGCCGGAGACGTTGAACCAGCGCTTGACGCGTTTATCCGACCAGAACCAGGCCATGCCGGTTTCCAGCAGGCCCATGCCGAGCGATTCGAAGTTGCCCACCACTTTACGTTCGCGCTGCGCTTCGTCCATCTCGGGGAAGCACAGTTCGAGGTTGCGGCGGGTAATGGTGACGCGACGCTTAAGAAAACGCATCGAAGTGCGCCCCATCCACACCCCCAGCCGATTGAGCAACGGGTAAGGGAGCTGTACCAGCAGGAACAGCAGGGCCAGGCCGAACCAGGTCAGCCAGTAGCGCGGGTGCAGCAAGGAAAGTTGAAATCTCTTTTGGCGTTTCATAGCAGCTCGTTTATGCGTTAGGGGGGTAGCAACCTGTAACGCATAAAGGATCCACTCGATAGCGATACGACTACTCAGACACCCGAGTACGGCCAGGGTTTAGTCGGAATTCCATAATTGACTAAACATTTACATTCGAAGGGCGGTTTGCGCTGCTATCAGGCTTCGGAGGGATAGCTGTTGGCCAGCGGAGGCGGCTCTAGGAACGTGTATGTTAACACAGGGTACGGGGTGTGGCGGAAGAGGGGCATGCGAATATTCTCATTCGCGTTGCCCCCGAGTTGAAGATTGGCGCGTTTTATAGGCTGGGAATGATAATCGCGGCGAAAATCGCAGCGATCACCAGCCATTTCAGCAGGTAGTAACCGCGGCGGTTGCGCGCCTTCAGGCGCTGGCCGGCATCGCGCACCGCGTTGACGTATTTGAAGATGCGGTTGATGCCGCCGGTGCGGTCCTGATCGTCGTTTGGCGAGCTGGCCGCCGACATCAGCGTGGCGCCGACCCAGTGGTTGACCGCCTGCGCCCAGCGCCATTTCATCGGCCGCTCGACGTCGCAAAACAGAATGATGCGCGTCTGATCGGTGGCGTTCTGCGCCCAGTGCACGTAGGTTTCGTCGAAGATCACCGCCTCGCCGTCGCGCCAGCTGTGCTGCTCGCCGTCCACCTCGATGAAGCAGCGATCGTCGTTGGGCGTCATCAACCCCAGGTGATAGCGCACCGAGCCGGCGTAAGGATCGCGGTGTTTACCCAAATGGCTGCCGGGCGGCAGCTCGGCGAACATCGCGGCCTTGACCGACGGGATGCGGTTGAGCAGCTCGACGGTTTTTGGGCACAGCGTCTGCGCCGAAGGGTGGCTGTCGCTGTACCACTTCAGATAGAAACGTTTCCAGCCGCGTTTGAAGAAGGTGTTGAACCCCGCATCGTTGTGCGACTGCGCCTTTTTGATGTGATGCTGCAAGCGCACCGCTTCCTCGCGGATCACCTGCCAGTTGTCGGTCAGCGTCTGCAGCTCCGGGAAAACTTTTTCGTCGAAATAGGGCTGCCTGGCGGGCAAACGGGAGAAACCGGTCATAAACATATTGATCGGCCCCATAAAGGTGGAGTGATCGAACAGTTGGCGGGTAAGCTTTTGTTTCTCCTTGCCGCGGGAGTGTGCGTAAAGGAAGCTGACGATAAAAACGCCTATGATGATGACGGCAACCATAGAATCCATCCCTGTCATTACTGATTATTACGAGGTAAAAAACGTAAAAATTATAGTTTTGTGACAGATAAAATTTAACTTTTTCGTGCCATTTCGCCATTGTTGAACGTAGATGGCATGAAAAGTTAATAAAGATGTGAGTGTTGATATTTTATGTTGGTATTTTTGATTTTCGTACTATTCTTAGGTTTCTTTAACGGGATTGTGTGCCATATTATTTCATGACGAATGGCACGTATCTGAGAAAAGAGGGACTTATGAAGAAATCAATCATTGCCTTGTCTGCACTGCTGCTCGCTTCCCCGGTGTTCGCCGCTGAGACCGCGACCGACACCGCCGCTCACGCCAGCAACGAGGTCGTTGCCGAAGCGCACAAAGGAGCGGATACCGCCAAAGAAAAGCTGCACCAGTCTCAGGACAAGGGTGAAGAGCTGAAGCTGAAAGCCAAGCACGCCGCCGAAGGCAAGAGCGACAGCGTCGGCAGCAAAGTGAGCGAAGGCTCGCAAAAGGCCTGGCACTCCACCAAGCAAGGTTCGGAGAAGGCTTGGGACAAGACCAAGCAAGGGGCGGAAAGCCTCAAGAACAAAGTGACCGAATAAGGTCTCCGCTTTGCCACAAGGGCCGCGCTGCGGCCTTTTTTATTGCCCGCAAACCGGGCGCGCCCCAAAAGAAAAAGGCGCTTATCAAATGAGATAAAGCGCCTTTTCAACACGTTAACTGACTAGTATCAGTTCATGCCGTATTTTTTCAGCTTCTTGCGCAGCGTGCCGCGGTTGATGCCCATCATCAGGGCTGCGCGGGTCTGGTTGCCACGGGTGTATTGCATCACCATGTCCAACAGTGGCTGTTCAACTTCAGCCAGTACCAGCTCATACAGGTCATTTACGTCTTGACCGTTCAGTTGAGCAAAATAGTTCTTCAGTGCTTGTTTAACCGAGTCACGCAGAGGCTTTTGAGTCACCTGATCTTGTGAGTTAACGGTAGAAACGGTCAGTACGTCAGAATTTACGCGTTGTTCGAACATAGTTCTGTCAGCTCTTTTTTTACGCTAAGATTTTCGAAATATGCCTCCAACGCCTCCAGCTGTTCGCTGGCATCCTCTATGGCGTTGAATGTGCGCCGAAACTGGTCATTCGGAGCGTGTTCCTGGAGATACCAGGACACGTGCTTACGAGCAATCCGGAATCCCTTGCCTTGGCCATAGAAGCCGTGCAATTCCCGAATGTGCCCAATCAACAAGCGCTTCACCTCGCCAAGCGGCAGCGGCGGCAGCAACTCCCCAGTGTCCAGATAATGCTGGATTTCCCGGAAGATCCAGGGTCTCCCCTGAGCAGCGCGGCCTATCATCAGGGCATCGGCCCCGGTGTAGTCGAGCACTGCTCTGGCTTTATGCGGGTCAGTAATATCCCCATTCGCGATAATCGGAATGGAAACACTCTGCTTAACTGCCCGAATGCTGTCGTATTCCGCGTCGCCGTTAAACAGACAGGCGCGGGTTCGGCCGTGAATCGTCAGGGCCTGAATACCACAGTCTTCGGCCAGTTGGGCAATCTCTACACAGTTACGATGCTCTGGCGCCCAGCCGGTGCGAATCTTCAGCGTTACCGGCACATCCACCGCGTCAACCACCGCGTGGAGGATCCGTTTAACCAGATCCGGGTACTGCAACAAGGCGGACCCGGCAAGCTTCCGGTTCACTTTTTTGGCCGGGCATCCCATATTGATGTCGATGATCTGCGCGCCGCTGGCCACGTTGATACGCGCGGCGGCGGCCATATCATCAGGATCGCATCCGGCAATCTGCACGGAGCGGATCCCTGGTTCATCGCTATGCACCATACGCAGACGCGACTTATCCGTCCGCCACACCTCCGGGTTGGAGGAGAGCATCTCGGATACAGCCATCCCAGCACCCATTGCATGACAGAGGGTTCTGAACGGGCGATCTGTAATACCGGCCATCGGGGCCGCAATCAGGCAATTAGTAAGCTGGTGGTGTCCAATGCGCATAGACAAAGAGTGACCATACTGTGTCCGCAAGGGCGCGTATATTACGCATTTTTGCGCCGAGATGAAAGGCCAAACTTTAACCAATTGGCGCGATATTAGGGCAAAAAATGCGCTGCGCAGTGATTCATAAAAATATTGTATATATTTTACAATGAGTTGACGAAAAGTGCTTATTTTGTGTGCGGTAAAATATTCGCCTTTGCGCAGAATATTATCTGCATTCACCCGCGTTTTTTGCCGGGATAGCCTGCCTGGAAGGCGCATTGTCAGGGCGATCCGTCGTTGAACGGCGAAAAATTGCATAAAATTTTGTCTCGCCCGCGGGCCGATCGCCAGGCAAAAAAAATCCACCGGCGCAGGGCCGGTGGATGAGGGAGCAATAGACCGTGACGCTTACTTGCGGCGGCCGGTGATGCGGCACCACTCTTCACGCTCGGCGACCGGGTCGAGCGTGAACTTTTCTTCGTAGGCTTGCGCAACGCTGCTGGCCTGGCTGGCCAGCACGCCGGACAGCCCCAGATGGCCGCCGGCCTTCGGCAGGCAACCGATCAGCGGCGCCAGCTCGCGCAGCGGGCCGGCGAGGATGTTGGCGACCACCACGTCCGCCAGCAGGTCCGCCGGCTGGTCTTTCGGCAGATACAGCTCCAGACGCTCTGAAACGCCGTTACGCTGCGCGTTGTCGCGGCTGGCCTGAATGGCCTGGGGATCGATGTCGATGCCGATAGCGCGCGCCGCACCCAGCTTCAGCGCGGCGATCGCCAGGATGCCGGAACCGCAACCGAAGTCGATAACGGTTTTGCCGGCCAGATCGAGGCCGTCCAGCCACTGCAGGCACAGCGCCGTGGTCGGGTGGGTGCCGGTGCCGAACGCCAGGCCCGGATCGAGCATCACGTTGACCGCGTCGGGATCCGGCACGTCGCGCCAGCTCGGGCAGATCCACAAACGCTCGCCGAAGCGCATCGGGTGGAAGTTATCCATCCATTCGCGCTCCCAGTCCTTATCTTCCAGCTGCTCTATCTTGTGGCGGAAACCGGCGCCCAGCAGCGGGTGCTGTTCCAGCATCGCCACCACCTCGGCCATATCGGTTTCCGCGTCGTACAGGCCGATCACGTCGGTATCGCCCCACAGCAGGGTTTCACCCGGCAAGGGTTCGAACACCGGGTTGTCGTGGGTGTCCTGGAAGGTCACCGACACGGCGCCGCTTTCCACCAGCGCGTCGCTCAGGTCTTCCGCCTGGCTGCCGGTGGTGTTCAGTTTGAGTTGGATCCAAGGCATAGCAATTCTCTTCAAGAGGGTAATGATGACGCCGTCCGGCGCTTTTCGCCGACGACGTTACCGAGACAAAACGCCAACAGGCTGAGCAACAGCGAAGGCACGATAGGGTGCAGCCCCGCCGGCTGCAGGTTGAAGCTGGCCAATAGCGTATAGCATACCGCACCCGACACCATTGAGCTAAGCGCTCCCTGAGCATTGGCGCGTTCCCAGTACAGGCCCAGCACCAGCGGCCACAGGAACACCGCCTCCAACCCGCCGAAAGCCAGCAGGTTGAGCCAGATGATCATCTCCGGCGGCCGCCAGGCCGCCAGCAGCACCAACAGACCGAGGATCAGCGTGGTCAGGCTGGAGAAGCGCTTGATCAGCCGCTCGTTGTGGATCTGCTGCGGCCGTACGCCAAGGTAGAGATCCTTGATGATGGTGGCGGAGGATTGCAGCAGCTGGGCGTTGATGGTCGACATGATCGCCGCCATCGGCGCCGCCAAGAAAATCCCGGCGGCGTACGGCGGCAGCACGGTGATCATCAGCGTCGGGATCACCTGATCGGGGATCTTGAGATCCGGCAACACCGCGCGGCCGAGCGCGCCGGCCAGGTGCATGCCGAACATCAGCACCGCCACCACCACGGTGCCGAGCAGAATGCCGCGGTGCACCGCCTTGCTGTCCTTGTAGGAGATACAGCGCACGGCGGTGTGCGGCAGGCCGATCACCCCGAAGCACACCAGGATCCAGAACGACGCCATAAACGGCAGGCTGAGGATCTGATCGCCGCCCTGCGGCGACACCAGCGCCGGATCGATCTGCTGCAGTTTGCTGACTGCGCTGTCCAGTCCGCCGGCGGCATGGATCACCGCCACCAGCAGCAGCACGGTGCCGAGCAGCATCACCAGCCCCTGCATGGCGTCGTTCAGCACGCTGGCGCGGAAGCCGCCGAAGGCGGTGTACAGCGCGATGCTGATGCCGAAGATCAGCAGGCCGGTGTCGTAAGGAATGCCGGCGGCGGTCTCCAGCAGGCGTGCGCCGCCGATAAACTGCACCGTCATGGCGCCGAGGAACGCCACCAGCAGGCTGAGGCTGGCCAGCCACACCAGCAGGCGGCTTTGGTAGCGGCCATACAGCATGTCATTGAGGGTGATAGCGTTGTAGCGCCGCGCCAGGATGGCGAATTTCTTGCCCAGCACGCCGAGCGACAGCCACACCGCCGGCAGCTGGATCATCGCCAGCAGCACCCAGCCCAGGCCGTATTTGTAGGCGGCGCCGGGGCCGCCGATAAACGAACTGGCGCTGATGTAGGTGGCGGTCAGGGTCATCGCCAGCACAAAGCCGCCCATCGAGCGGTTGCCGAGGAAATATTCGCTGAGGAAATTTCCATTCTGACGGCGGCGATAGGCGTATACCGACAGGCCGAATACCAGCAACAGGTAGGCGACCAGCGGCAGGATCACTTCAGTTTGCATCGCTGTCCTCCAGCGAAATGTCGCGGAACACCGTGCGCACCATCAGCCAGCACAGGCCGATGAACAGCAGCGGCACCAGCAGGCAGGCCATTTCGAACCAGTGCGGCAGGCCGGTGACGCCGATAGCGCTGTCCGGCAGATAGGCCGCCAGCCCCCAGGCCAGCAGGTAGAGCAGCGTCAGCCCCAGCGCCCAGCGCGCTTCGCGGTGCGCCTGAATAAAGCGTTTGTCCATCCGTGTCTCCCATAGGTTTACGGTGATGGATTCATCAAAGGTAGGGAATTTTACGGCATGACGGCGTTTTGCCAAGCCGTTACTGGCGGCAACGCCAAAGAAAAAGGCCGGTGATTAACCGGCCTTTCGTCAGACGATGCTGCGTGCTGCCTTAGGTTTCCTGCAGACCCAGCTTCTTCTCCAGATAGTGGATGTTGGTGCCACCGTGCTGGAAGTTTTCGTCGTTCATGATCTTCTGCTGCAGCTCAACGTTGGTTTTGATGCCGTCGATGATCAGTTCAGCCAGGGCGTTTTTCATGCGGGCAATCGCCACGTCACGGTTTTCGCCGAAGGTGATCAGTTTGCCGATCATGGAGTCATAGTACGGCGGTACGGTATAACCGGCGTAGATATGAGATTCCCAACGCACGCCGA
The DNA here is from genome assembly GCF_043109535.1 of Serratia sp. LACPHL-BACT-2024-00286. Taxonomy (NCBI): domain Bacteria; kingdom Pseudomonadati; phylum Pseudomonadota; class Gammaproteobacteria; order Enterobacterales; family Yersiniaceae; genus Serratia; species Serratia sp. LACPHL-BACT-2024-00286. The sequence continues at coordinate 580,624 of NZ_JBICNA010000004.1, read as the reverse complement.
AACCGCCTGGCGCGTGGAAGCGGGTGATCTTGCCCGGGCTCGGCAGGAAGGTGTTCGGATCTTCGGCGTTGATGCGGCATTCTACCGCGTGGCCGTGGATCTTCACTTCTTCCTGTTTGATCGACAGCGGCTGACCGGCAGCGATGCGCAGCTGCTCTTTGATCAGATCCACGCCGGTGATCATTTCGGTAACCGGGTGCTCTACCTGAATACGGGTGTTCATTTCGATGAAATAGAACTCGCCGTTTTCATACAGGAACTCGAAGGTGCCCGCGCCGCGGTAGCCGATTTCCACGCAGGCTTTCGAGCAGCGCTCGCCGATGTAACGGCGCATTTCGCTGGTGATGCCCGGCGCCGGCGCTTCTTCGACCACTTTCTGGTGGCGGCGCTGCATGGAGCAGTCGCGCTCGGCCAGATAGATGGCGTTGCCCTGGCCGTCGGCCAATACCTGAATCTCGATGTGGCGCGGATTCTCCAGGTATTTTTCCATGTACACCATGTCGTTGTTGAAAGCCGCTTTGGCTTCCGCTTTCGTCATGTTGATGGACTGCTCAAGGTCTTTGTCGCTGCGCACCACGCGCATGCCGCGACCGCCGCCGCCGCCGGAGGCCTTGATGATCACCGGATAACCGATGCGCTTGGCGAAGGCACGGTTTTTATCCATGTCGTCGGTCAGCGGGCCGTCGGAGCCAGGTACGCACGGCACGCCGGCTTTCTTCATGGCGTTGATCGCGGAAACCTTGTCGCCCATCAGGCGGATGGTCTCGGCTTTCGGGCCGATAAAGATGAAGCCGGAGCGTTCAACCTGCTCGGCGAAGTCGGCGTTCTCGGACAGGAAGCCGTAGCCCGGGTGAATCGCCACGGCGCCGGTGATTTCCGCCGCCGAGATGATGGCCGGGATGTTCAGGTAGCTTTTTACCGATGGCGCAGGACCGATGCAGACGGTCTCGTCGGCCAGCAGCACGTGTTTCAGATCGCGGTCGGCCGCGGAGTGAACCGCAACGGTCTTGATGCCCAGTTCTTTACAGGCACGCAGGATGCGAAGCGCGATCTCGCCGCGGTTGGCGATAACAATTTTATCAAGCATGGGGGCGCCTCGTTATTCGATGACGACCAGCGGCTCGTCATATTCGACCGGCTGGCCGTTTTCCACCAGGATGGCTTTCACGACGCCGGACTTGTCCGCTTCGATCTGGTTCATCATTTTCATGGCTTCAACGATGCACAGGGTATCGCCGGCGTTCACTTTCTGGCCCACTTCCACGAAGGCTTTCGCGTCCGGGCTTGGGGTGCGGTAGAAGGTGCCTACCATTGGGGAACGAACGACGTGGCCACTCACGGCCGCCGGTGCTGCAGGGGTTTCTGCCGCAGGCGCGGTGGCAACGGCGTTAGCCAGGGCTGGCTGCTGCTGTGCCGGCATCGCGTAGGCCTGCTGCATGACGGGATAAGCCTGCGCCGGTGCGGCACGGCTGATGCGAACCGATTCTTCGCCTTCAGAGATTTCCAGTTCAGAAATGCCTGATTCTTCAACCAGTTCGATCAGTTTCTTGATTTTACGAATATCCATGAGTGTGATTCCGTACTCTTTTTGTGGAGCAATTAGTGGGTTTTCGACAGACGGTTAACCGCTGCCTGTAAAGCGAAAGCGTAGCCATCCGCGCCGAGGCCGCAAATCACGCCTACCGCTACGTCCGAGAGATAAGAGTGATGGCGGAAAGGTTCGCGGGCGTGCACGTTGGACAGGTGGATCTCGATGAACGGGATCTGCACCGCCAGCAACGCATCGCGCAGCGCCACGCTGGTGTGCGTGAACGCCGCCGGATTTATCAGAATGAAATCGGTGTTGCCGCGCGCCTGATGAATGCGATCGATCAGCTGATGCTCGGCGTTGGACTGCAGATGGCTCAGGGTAATATCCAATGCGGATGCCTGGTTTTCCAATCCGTTAACAATCTCTGTCAGCGTCGTGCTGCCGTACTTCTCCGGCTCACGCGTCCCCAGCAGATTGAGATTGGGGCCGTTCAGAAGCAAAATGTGAAACTTATCCGCCATTGTGCTGGTATCTCCGGCAATAAAACCATCATCGTAGAAAATAACCCGATGTTATCGATTTGTCACCTGTTAAGGGGCAAATTCACCCTGAGAACAGAAACAAGGTCGGGCATTATAACGATATCGTAGCAATTCGCAGCTAAATACTGGTCTTATCAGCGAAGATATTCAACCCCAAATCGACGAACTCGGGGATCCGTGACAGGAATATGAGCGCTGGAACACAGAAAAAGTTCCCGCCGGCGGCGCGCGTTTTTCCGTACCAATAACGCGCGCCGCCGCGTAGTTCAGCGCCACCAGGCGCGGAATTTCTTGTAACGCAGGCCCAACAGCGCCACCGCCAGCAGCGCGTAGATGAACGGCTGGGGGGAAAACGTTTTGACCGACCACAGGTAGTGGATGGGGGCGAGGATCGCCGCCAGATAGACGAAGTTGTGCAACAGTTGCCATTTGGCGCCCAGTTTGCGCATCGCCCAAAGCGTCGAGGTGGCCGCCAGCGCCAGCAGGATCAGCCAGGTGAGGATGCCGAGCGTCAGATAAGGGCGGTTCACCAGCTCGCTGCCCAGCAGGCCGAGGTTGCTCAGCCCCAGTTCCAGCGTGGAGTAGCTTATCAGGTGCAGCGTGCCCCAGGCAAAGCACCACAGCCCCACCAGGCGGCGGCAGCGGATCAGCAGCGGCTGGCGGGCGTAGCGCGCCAGCGGGGCGATAGCCAGCGTGGCCAGCAGCAGTTTCAGGGTCATCCTGCCGGTAAAATGCTGGATGTCCTTGGACGGATCGGCGCTGAACCAGCCTTGATCCACCGCCAGCACCAGCCAGAGAAAGGGCAGAAACGCCGCCAGATGCAGGGCGGCTTTCAGCCATTTGATATGAACAGGCGTCAGGCGCACTTAGAAATTCTCCCGCAGATCCATGCCGCGATACAGCGACGCCACCTGGTCGGCATAGCCGTTGAACAGCAGCGTCGGTTGGCGTTTGACGTCGAGAATGCCGCCGGAGCCGATGAAACGCTCGGTAGCCTGCGACCAGCGCGGATGATCGACGTGCGGGTTCACGTTGGCGTAAAAACCGTACTCGTTCGGCGCGGATTGGTTCCAGGTGGTCGGCGGCCGATCGCGCACCAAACGGATATGCACGATCGATTTGATGCCTTTGAAGCCATATTTCCACGGCGTGATCAGCCGCAGCGGCGCGCCGTTTTGCGGCGGCAGGGTTTTGCCGTACACGCCGACGGTCAGCAGCGCCAGCGGATGCATCGCCTCGTCCAGCCGCAGCCCTTCGACGTAGGGGTATTTCAGGCCGCCGCCGATAAAGCGATCTTTCTGGCCGGGCATCTGCTCCGGATCGTACAGCGTCTGGAAGGCCACGTAGCGCGCGTTGCCGTTCGGTTCGGCCAGCTTGATCAGCTTGCCCAGTTCGAAACCGATCCACGGCACCACCATCGACCAGGCCTCGACGCAGCGCATGCGGTAAATGCGCTGTTCCAGCGGGAAACGCTTCATCAGATCGTCGATATCCAGCGTTATCGGCTTCGCCACTTCGCCGTCGATGCGCACTTTCCAGCCTTCGGTTTTCAGCCCGCCGGCGTTGGCGGCCGGATCGGCCTTGTCGAGGCCGAACTCATAGAAGTTGTTGTAGCCGGTGACCTTGTCTTCCGGCGTCATCGCCAGCTGCGCCTGCCAGGCGGCCGGTTTGCTGAATTCCAGCGCTTTGCCCGGCGGCGCCTTGGGGCGATCGTTGCCCTTGAACCACGACAGCAGGTCCGCCTGTGCGCCGGTGGGCAGCGCCAGCGAAGCGGCGGTGATGCCGAGCGCCTGCAGCACCTTGCGCCGCTGGTGGAATACGCTCTCCGGCGTGACGTCGGCCTCGGTCAATTTCGGGTGTTTGTTCATGCTTATGTTCTCCGCGACTGATTCCCGCCGCCTGCGAGCGGCTAACGGGTCTCCATGAAATAAGCATGGCGCTAAAGGCGGCCGGAAGCGAGGGGACGCAGGAAAATATGAAATTTCGCAGAAGCGGGCGATCCCCCCGTCGCCGGGGGGAGAAGGTCAGCGGATTTTCACCAGGGTGCGGCCGGTGATTTGGTTGTTCAACAGCGCGGCGGCGGTGGCCGGCGCCTGCTCGAGGGAGATTTCGTGCGTGGCCTGCTGATAGAAGCTGTCCGGCAGAATGCCGGCCAGCCGTTCCCAGGCGGTTTGGCGGCGATGCAGCGGCGTATGCACCGAATCCACGCCCTGCAGGCGCACGTTGCGCAGAATGAACGGCATCACGGTGGTCGGCAGTTGATAACCGCCCGCCAGGCCGCAGGCGGCGACGGTGCCGTTATAGTTCATCTGCGCCAGCACCCGCGCCAGCAGTTTGTCGCCGACGGTGTCCACCGCGCCGGCCCACAGCTGTTTCTCCAGTGGACGCGGCATGTCGATATAGCCATCGCGCGGCATCACCTCTTTGGCGCCGAGCGCTTTCAGGTAGTCGGTATTGCTGTCGCGGCCGCTGATGGCGGTCACCCGGTAACCCAGCGCCGCCAGCAGGGCGATGGCGGTGCTGCCCACGCCGCCGCTGGCGCCGGTGACCAGGATATCGCCGTCGTCCGGGTGCACGCCGCCTTCCTCCAGCGCCATCACGCACAGCATGGCGGTAAAGCCGGCGGTGCCGATGATCATCGCCTTGCGCTCATCCAGGCCGTTCGGCAGCGGCACCAGCCACTCACCGGAGACGCGCGCCTGCTCGGCCAACCCGCCCCAGTGGTGTTCGCCCACGCCCCAGCCGGTGAGCACCACGCTTTGCCCCTCTTTAAAGCGATCGTCGCGGCTGTGGCGCACGGTGCCGGCGAAGTCGATGCCCGGCACCATCGGGAAGTTGCGCACGATCTTGCCTTTGCCGGTGATCGCCAGCGCGTCCTTGTAGTTCAGGCTGGACCAGTTGATGTCGACGGTGACATCGCCTTCCGGCAACCGATCGCTGTCGATATCTTTGATATGAGCCAGAGTTTGGTCGTCTTGTTGTTCCAATAACAGTGCACGCATGTCACTCTTCCTCTCGTTTACACTTTTCTATTCAATGGCTGAATCACAGTTATTTGACTATATGCATAATAAGCGGCCCAAGTCCTGATAAAGGACAAAAATGGCGCTTGCAGGTTTAATTCCTCGGCAAGGCTTGTTAGGGTTGGACGGCCCCTTTTAGCTAAAGGGTGAACACTCACTTAACCATAGCGGACAAGGCACAGGGATGCGATTTACCACCAAACTCTCTGCATTGATCACTCTGTTGGTCGCGCTGGCGATGTTTTTGATGCTGATGGGATGCTCATACAGCTTCTTTTACGTTACCCAGGATCGCCAGGAGCGCCGCTTGGATTCGCTGGTCACCACTCTCGATCAAGCCATGCTGAGCGAGCCGCCGCAGGAGCAGGAAAAATGGTTGCCGATCGTCATGCGCACGCTCGGCATCGTGTCGATCCGCATAGAGGCCGGTAGCAGCCAACTGCTCGACTATCAATTGCCGACGCAGGAAAAAGAGCACTGGGATGCGCTGAACGGCTATCGTCAGGTCTCGCGTCCCCTGTTGCAGCATCCGGGCAGCACGCTGCACATCACCTACCGCGACCCCTTCGCCAGCGACGTGCGCACGCTGCAATCCACCGCCGCCGTCACGCTGTCGATCGTCGTGATGGTGGTGGTTTTGCTGTTCAGCCTGCGCTGGCTGCGTGAGCAGGCCGACGGCGAAGATCGTCTGGAACGCCGCGCGCGGCGCATTCTGAACGGCGAGCGTGAAAACGTCATGCAGGGCGACGTGCGTGAGTGGCCGGCCAATGTCAGCGGCGCGCTCGACCGCCTGCTGGCCGATCTGGCGGAAGCGCGGGAAGAGCGCAGCCGGGTCGATACGCTGATCCGCGCCTTTGCCGCGCAGGACGCCAAAACCGGGCTGAATAATCGCCTGTTCTTCGATAACCAGTTGACCACTCAGCTGGAAGACGAAGGCTCGCACGGCATCGTGATGATGGTGCGGCTGCCCGATTTCGAGACCCTGCGCGAGACGCACGGCAGCGTGGCGGTGCAGGAGCTGATGTATTCGCTGGTCAATCTGCTGTCTACCTTCGTGATGCGCTATCCGTCGGCGCTGCTGGCGCGCTACTTCCACAGCGATTTTACCGTGTTGTTGCCGCATCGAACCCTGAAGGAGGCCGACGGCATCGCCTCACAGCTGGTCAACGCCATCGATGCCTTGCCTTCCACGGCGCTGATCGACCGCGAGGCCTTCCTGCACATCGGCATCGTGGCGTACCGCAGCGGTCAAACCACCGAGCAGGTGATCGATTATGCGGAGCAGGCGACGCGCCACGCTACGCTGCAGGGCGAAAACGGGTGGTATGTGTACGACAGTCAGGTGCCGGAAAAGGGGCGCGGCAGCGTCAAATGGCGCACGCTGCTGGAACAGGTGCTGGCGCGCGGCGGCCCGCGGCTGTATCAGAAACCGGCGGTGACCGTGGGGGGCGAGGTGCACCATCGCGAGATCATGAGCCGGATCTATGACGGCACCCAGGAATTGCTGCCGGCGGAATATATGCCGCTGGTGCAGCAGCTCGGGCTGGCGGAAAGTTACGATCGCCAACAGGTGAGCCGCATCATTCCCTTGTTGACGCAGTGGCCCGAGGAAACGCTGGCGTTTCCGCTGTGCGTGGACTCGATTTTGCAGCGCTCTTTCCAGCGCTGGCTGCGCGATACATTGCTGCAGTGCGAAAAAAGTCAACGTCGGCGAATTCTGATTGAACTTGCGGAGGCAGATGTGTGTCAACATATCGACCGTTTGCGTCCGGTGCTGAGGCTGTTGTCAGGGCTGGGCTGCCGCCTCGCGGTGTCCAAAGCGGGTTTAACCGTGGTCAGTACGTCCTATATCAAGTCGCTGCAGGTGGAGATCGTCAAGCTCCACCCGGGGTTGGTGCGGAGCATCGATAAACGGGACGAAAACCAGCTGTTCGTGCAGAGCCTGACCGGCGCCTGCGCGGGCACGCGCGCGCAGGTGTTCGCCGCCGGCGTACGCACGCGCAACGAGTGGCAGACGCTGAAAGAGCGCGGGATCCACGGCGGGCAGGGCGACTTTTTCGCGCCGCCGGAACCGATCGACGCGGGGCGTAAAAAATATTCACGTCGTTATCGCGTTTAAGCTGATTGCCGGACAAAAATTGACGTAGAATGAGCGCCGGATCCATCTGGGCCATGTCACCCGTCATTTTGGAGTTTTCTCCAATCTGCCTGCGACAACGACGCCTATTTGAGATAGGCTCTTGTCAGCTTTTATCTGGTTGGCGTTGGTAGGTGCTTACCATCGGCGGCAATCAGGGAATATGTTAGATTTTATGAGCTGTGTTACGCCGTTTCGTGCGTTGACAGGGTGGTAAACTGAGCCTTTGTTCAGGGAATTCAGGCCTCATCCAATTTCCGTGCATTCGAGCAGAAACAATACAGACTATTTTTCACCGAAGTAGAACGTTTTTGCGCCTTGTCGCTGCTTCGTGTGGTTGGTAAAGTAGGCGGATTTTATTTTCCGCCCCCAGCTTGCAGGATTATCCTTTCGTTATGTTTAAGAAATTTCGTGGCATGTTTTCCAACGACTTGTCCATCGACTTGGGTACCGCCAATACCCTGATTTATGTTAAAGGGCAAGGCATCGTACTGAATGAACCTTCGGTGGTTGCCATTCGTCAGGATCGTGCCGGCTCCCCAAAGAGCGTCGCGGCCGTCGGTCATGACGCCAAACAGATGCTGGGCCGCACCCCCGGCAACATCGCGGCTATTCGCCCGATGAAAGACGGCGTGATCGCCGATTTCTTCGTGACCGAAAAAATGCTGCAGCACTTTATCAAACAGGTTCACAGCAACAGTTTCATGCGCCCAAGCCCGCGCGTGCTGGTCTGTGTGCCGGTCGGCGCGACCCAGGTTGAACGCCGCGCTATCCGCGAGTCCGCCCAAGGGGCCGGCGCGCGTGAAGTGTTCCTGATTGAAGAGCCGATGGCGGCGGCGATCGGCGCTGGTCTGCCGGTCTCCGAAGCGACCGGTTCCATGGTGGTGGATATCGGTGGTGGTACCACTGAAGTGGCGGTGATCTCGCTGAACGGCGTGGTGTACTCCTCTTCCGTGCGCATCGGCGGCGACCGCTTCGATGAAGCCATCATCAATTATGTGCGCCGCAACTACGGCTCGCTGATCGGCGAAGCGACCGCCGAGCGCATCAAGCACGAAATCGGTTCTGCCTATCCGGGCGATGAAGTGCGCGAAATCGAAGTCCGCGGCCGTAACCTGGCCGAAGGCGTACCGCGCGGCTTTACCCTGAACTCCAATGAAATCCTCGAAGCCCTGCAAGAGCCGCTGACCGGCATCGTCAGCGCGGTGATGGTTGCGCTGGAGCAGTGCCCGCCAGAATTGGCCTCCGACATTTCCGAACGCGGCATGGTATTGACCGGCGGCGGCGCGCTGCTGCGCAACCTCGATCGCCTGCTGATGGAAGAAACCGGCATCCCGGTCGTGGTGGCGGAAGATCCGCTGACCTGCGTGGCGCGCGGCGGCGGCAAGGCGTTGGAAATGATCGACATGCACGGCGGCGATTTGTTCAGCGAAGAATAGTCAGCCCCTGGAAGGAGGAATCGTATCGGATGAATGCGCACAGCGAGAATCGGGTACGGTTCCTCTTTCTGTTGTCGAGGAACTCGCATAATTTATGAAGCCGATTTTTAGCAGGGGGCCTTCCCTGCAACTGCGACTTTTTTTGGCGGTGATTGCGGCCATTGGCCTGATCGTTGCCGACAGCCGGCTCGGCACGTTCGTGAAGATACGCAACTACATGGACACCGCAGTCAGCCCTTTCTATTTTCTGGCCAACGGGCCGCGTAAAGTTTTGGACAGCGTGTCAGAAACGCTGGCCACCCGCCAACAGCTGGAGCTGGAAAACCGCGCTCTGCGGCAGGAACTGCTGCTGAAAAACAGCGATATTCTTCTTCTTGGCCAATTTAAGCAGGAAAATGCCCGCTTGCGCGAGCTGCTGGGTTCTCCGCTGCGCCAGGACGAACACAAGATGGTCACCCAAGTGATCTCCACCGGCTCCGATCCTTACAGCGATCAGGTGGTGATCGACAAAGGGTCGGACAACGGCGTCTATGAAGGCCAGCCGGTGATCAGCGACAAGGGCGTGGTCGGCCAGGTGGTGGCGGTGGCGAAAGTCACCAGCCGCGTGCTGCTGATCTGCGACGCCTCGCACGCGCTGCCGATCCAGGTGCTGCGCAACGATATTCGGGTGATCGCCGCGGGCAGCGGCTGCGCCGACGATCTGCAGCTGGAGCACCTGCCGAACAACACCGATATCCGCGTTGGCGACGTGCTGGTCACCTCCGGCCTCGGCGGCCGCTTCCCGGAAGGCTATCCGGTGGCGGTGGTTTCCTCGGTCAAGGTCGATAACCAGCGCGCTTACACCGTGATTCAGGCGCGGCCGACCGCCGGTCTGCAGCGCTTGCGCTACCTGCTGCTGCTGTGGGGCGCCGATCGCAACGGCGACATGCCGCTGCCGCCGGACGAAGTGCACCGCGTGGCCAATGAACGCCTGATGCAGATGATGCCGCAGGTGCTGCCGCCTGCCGGCTCCGTCGGGCCGCAGCTGCCGGCTCCGGCCACCGGGGTGGCGCCGCAAACCGCGGCTCCGGCCTCTGTCCAGCCCCAAGCTCAGCCTGCCGCGGCGGGAGTGGTGCCATGAACAGCTACCGCAGCCACGGGCGCTGGATAATCTGGCTGTCGTTCCTGGTGGCGTTGGTGCTGCAAATCATGCCGTGGCCGGAGCAAATCTACATGTTCCGGCCTTCCTGGCTGGTGCTGATCCTGATCTACTGGGTGATGGCCTTGCCGCACCGGGTCAACGTCGGCACCGGCTTCGTGCTGGGGCTGATCATGGATCTGATCCTCGGCTCTACGCTGGGCGTGCGCGCGCTGGCGCTGGGCATCATCGCCTATCTGGTGGCGTTCAAATTCCAACTGTTCCGCAATATGGCGCTGTGGCAACAGGCGCTGATCGTCGTGCTGCTGTCGCTGTCGATGGACGTGGTGGTGTTCTGGGCTGAGTTTTTAGTGATCAACGTCTCTTTCCGCCCAGAGGTGTTCTGGAGTAGTGTGGTAAACGGCATTTTGTGGCCGTGGTTATTCCTGTTGATGCGCAAAATCCGCCGTCAGTTCGCCGTACAGTAAGGGTATCTCAATGACTTCGCTTTATCTGGCCTCCGGCTCCCCACGTCGACGTGAACTGCTGACCCTGCTCGGCGTGTCGTTCGACATTTTGCTGACGCATACCGAAGAGCAGCGCCGGGAAGGCGAAGCCGCCGAAGCCTATGTGCGCCGCCTGGCGCAGGACAAGGCCAAAGCCGGCGTAGCGCTGGCGCAGGAAGATCGGCCGGTGCTGGGCGCCGACACCATCGTGGTGCTCAACGGCCGGGTGCTGGAGAAGCCGCGCGACGAAGCCCATGCGGCGGAAATGCTGGCGGCGCTGTCCGGCAAGCAGCATCAGGTGATGACGGCGGTGGCGATCGCCGATCGCCACGACGTGCGCTGCCAGCTGGTGGTGACCGACGTGACGTTCCGCAGCCTGTCACAACAGGATATCCGCGACTATATTGCTACGGGCGAACCGATGGATAAGGCGGGCGCCTATGGAATTCAAGGAAAGGGTGGTTGTTTCGTCAGAACGATAACCGGGAGTTATCACGCGGTGGTTGGTCTGCCGCTGGTCGAAACACATGAGCTGCTCAGTAATTTTGTCGCATTACGTGATGTAAGAACCGGTTGATGGGCGCTGCCATTATCGACCGGCTCTGAGGAGAAGGCATGACAGCTGAGCTACTGGTTAATATCACACCGTCTGAAACGCGGGTCGCCTATATCGATGGCGGCATTCTGCAAGAGATCCATATCGAACGCGAATCCAAACGCGGCATCGTCGGCAACATCTATAAAGGGCGCGTCAGCCGCGTCCTGCCGGGGATGCAGGCGGCGTTCGTCGACATCGGCCTGGACAAGGCCGCCTTCCTGCACGCCTCCGACATCATGCCGCATACCGAATGCGTCGCCGGCGACGAGCGGAAAAACTTCCACGTGCGCGACATCGCCGAGCTGGTGCGCCAGGGGCAAGACCTGATGGTGCAGGTGGTGAAAGATCCGCTCGGCACCAAGGGCGCGCGCCTGACCACCGACATCACGCTGCCTTCGCGCTATCTGGTCTTCATGCCGGGCGCGGCGCACGTCGGCGTTTCGCAGCGCATTGAAAGCGAAGCCGAGCGCGAGCGCCTGAAAGCCATCGTTGCGCCGCACTGCGACGAGCTGGGCGGTTTTATCATCCGCACCGCGGCGGAAGGCATCGGCGAGGAAGAGCTGGCGCAGGACGCCGCGTTCCTCAAACGGCTGTGGACCAAGGTGATGGAGCGCAAGAAGCGCAACCAGACCAAATACAAGCTGTACGGCGAGCTGGCGCTGGCGCAGCGCATCCTGCGCGATTTCGCCGGCGCGGCGTTGGATCGCATCCGCGTCGATTCGCGGCTGACGCACGATCTGCTGGTGGAGTTTACCGGCGAGTACATTCCGGACATCACCAACAAGCTCGAGCTCTATACCGGCAGCCAGCCGATTTTCGATTTGTACGATGTGGAAAACGAGATCCAGCGCGCGCTGGAGCGTAAGGTGGAGCTGAAGTCCGGCGGCTATCTGATCATCGATCAGACCGAGGCGATGACCACCGTTGACATCAACACCGGTGCCTTCGTCGGCCACCGCAACCTCGACGAAACCATCTTCAATACCAACATTGAGGCGACGCAGGCCATCGCTCGCCAGCTGCGGCTGCGTAACCTGGGCGGCATCATCATCATCGACTTTATCGATATGAACAACGAAGAGCATCGCCGCCGGGTGCTGCACTCGCTGGAGCAGGCGTTGAGTAAAGATCGGGTAAAAACCACGATCAACGGCTTCTCTCAGCTAGGCTTAGTTGAAATGACGCGTAAACGCACGCGTGAAAGCATTGAACATGTGCTCTGTCACGATTGTCCTACTTGCAATGGGCGCGGCACCGTGAAAACGGTGGAAACCGTGTGCTACGAGATCTTGCGCGAGATTGTGCGCGTGCACCATGCTTACGATTCCGATCGCTTCCTGGTGTACGCCTCCGCGGCGGTCGGCGAAGCGCTGAAGAGCGAAGAGTCGCATGCGCTGGCCGAAGTGGAGATCTTCGTCGGCAAACAGGTGAAGGTGCAGATCGAACCGTTGTACAGCCAGGAGCAGTTCGACGTCGTCATGATGTAGCCCGTCCGACATCGTAAGGGCCCGGCATGCCGGGCCCGTCAGTGCATAGATATTCCCGTTGCCAGGCAGCGGAGCAAGGAGAACTGCGTGAGGCGACTGCCTGGGATTCTGTTAGCAACAGGCGCCACCCTAATCGTGATTGTGGCGCTGCTGATCAGCGGGCTGCGCCTGATGCTGCCGAAGCTGAACGACTACCGTCCCCAACTGCTGGCGCAGGTGGAGAAGCTGTCCGGCGTGCCCGTGCAGATGGATTTCCTGCAGGGCAGCTGGGAAACGTTTGGCCCACAGCTTGAAGTGCGCAACCTGAGCGCCACGCTGCCCAAAAGCGATGTGCATATCGAACGCGTGACGCTGGCGCTGGACGTGTGGCAATCGCTGCTGCACTGGCGCTGGCAGTTCCGCGATCTGACCTTCTATCAATTCCGCCTCGATCTGAACGCCACGCTGGGCGGCGACCGGCAGGGCGAAGGCCTTGAGCCGGGCAAAATCGGCGATCTGATGCTGCGTCAGCTCGACCATTTCGATCTGCGCGACAGCCGTATCTCATTCCTGACGCCTGCCGGCGCGCGCGCCGAATTCGACATTCCCCAACTGACCTGGCTTAACGGCCGCGAGCGCCATCGCGCCGAGGGGCAGATCAGCCTGTCGACGCTGAACGGCCAGCACGGCGTGGTGCAGCTGCGCATGGACCTGCGCGATAATCAGGGCCTGCTGGACACCGGCACGGTCTATCTGCAGGCCGATAATATCGACATGAAACCCTGGTTTACCCGCTGGCTGCGCGCCAACACCGGGCTGGAAAGCGCCGACTTCAGCCTGGCGGCCTGGCTGCAGGTGCAGAACGGCGAGATTGCCGGCGGCCATGCGTTGCTCAAGCAGGGGGCGGCCAACTGGGATACCGGCGCCGCGCAGCACCGGCTGGACGTGGACAATCTGGCGCTGTCGCTGCGCCGCCAGGGCACCGGTTGGCAGCTCGACGTGCCGCAGCTGCGGTTGAGCACCGACGGCCAGGCCTGGCCGCAGGGCGCGCTTTCCGCCCTGTGGCTGCCGGAAAACACCGAGTTCATGGGGCCGGCGCAGAATGAAGAGCTGCGGGTGCGCGCGACTAACCTTCAGCTGGAGCGCCTGTCGGCGCTGCTGCCGACCTTCTCGTTCCTCAGCCCGGACGTGCTCGATCGCTGGAACGATCTGCAGCCGCAGGGGAAGATGGAAGCCTTGGCGCTGGACATCCCGCTGAAGCAGCCGGAAAAGAGCCGTTTCCAGGCGCTGTGGCGCGATGTCAGCTGGCAGCGTTGGGAGCTGCTGCCCGGCGTCAACCACTTCTCCGGCGCGTTGAGCGGCGGGGTGGAGAACGGCCGCCTGACGCTGGGGCTGGCAGGCAGCACCTTGCCTTACGGCGATATGTTCCGTGCGCCGCTTGAAATCAGCAGCGCGCGCGGCGCGCTGACCTGGCGTTACAACGATCAAGGCTGGGAGCTGGCGAGCCAGGGGCTGGACGTCAAGGCGAAGTCGCTGTGGGTCAACGGCGATTTCCGTTATCAGCAGCCGGCCAAGGGCGATCCGTGGCTGAATATCCTGGCGGGCATCCGCCTGTATGACGGCGCCGAGGCCTGGCGCTATTTCCCGGAACCGCTGATGGGCAAGCATCTGGTGGACTACCTGAGCGGCGCCATTCAGGGCGGCCGGGTGGATAACGCCACGCTGATTTATTCCGGCGATCCGCAGCACTTCCCGTACCGTAAGAACGAAGGGCAGTTCGAAGTCTTCGTGCCGCTGCGCCACGCCACTTTCCAGTTCCAACCGGGCTGGCCGGCGCTGACCGATTTGGCGATCGACCTCGATTTCGCCAACGAGGGATTGTGGATGCATGCGCCGCAAACCCGGCTGGGCAAGGTGGCGGGCAAAAATATCAGCGCGGTGATCCCGGATTACCTGAAAGAGCGGCTGCTGATCGACGCCGAAGTCGCGGGTGCGGGCAGCGACGTGCACGACTACTTCATGCAGACGCCGCTGCACGATTCGCTGGGGGCTGCGCTGGATCAGCTGCAGATTGGCGGTGATGTCAGTGGGCGCTTACATCTCGATATTCCCCTGGACGGCGAGCAGGTCAGAGCCACCGGTGAAGTGGCGCTGAACAACAATTCGTTGCTGATCAAGCCGCTGGACAGCGAACTGCAAAAGCTCAGCGGCAAGTTCCGCTTCGACAACGGCAACCTGCAGAGCGACCCCCTGTCGGCCAACTGGTTCGGGCAGCCGGTGGCGGTCAACTTCACCACCCAGGAAGGCGAGCGTGACTACAAGGTCAACGTCGGCCTGAAGGGCGACTGGCAGCCGGGCAAGTTCCCCGGCCTGCCGAAAGAGGCCGCCGATGCGCTCAGCGGCAGCGCGCCCTGGCAGAGTCAGGTGGCCATCACGTTGCCGCATCAGGGCTCGGCCAGCTACGATATCGGCCTTGACGCAGACCTAAGGAAAGTGAGCAGTCACTTACCTTCGCCGTTGGACAAGGCGCCGGGCGAAGCCTTGCCGGTGAGCGTCAAGGTCAAAGGCGGTCTTAACGGCTTCATGTTGACCGGCAGTGCGGGCAAGCAGAACCGCTTCAACAGCGAATGGAACTTCGACAAAAAACAGGTGAATCTGGCGCGCGCCGCCTGGCAAACCAACGGTGGCGGCACGCCGCCGCTGCCGGCCGGCAAGTCGATGACGCTGAACCTGCCGGCGCTGGACGGCGAGCAATGGCTGGCGCTGCTGGCGCCGGCGCTGAAACAGGGCGGCGGCAGCGGTCAGGTGGGCGGTTTCAGCTTCCCCACCACCGTGGCGCTGACCACGCCGCAGCTGCTGTTGGGCGGCCAGGCCTGGCATAAGCTGACGCTGTCGGCCGAAAAACAGCTGGGTGCCACCGTGGTGAGCGCCAAGAGCGATGAAGTGGACGGCAGCCTGCGGGTGGCCGATCGCGGGCCGTGGCGCGCCGATATCAACTACCTGTACTACAACCCGCAGTTCGCCGAGACGAAAAGCGCGGCGGGTTCGCCGCCACCGCCGCCGGAGAAAGTCAGCTTCCGCGACTGGCCTTCGCTGATGCTGCGCTGCAAGTCGTGCTGGGTGCTGGGGCAGAACCTCGGCAAGGTCGAGGCGGATCTGAGCAATCGGGGCGATACCCTGACGCTGGATCACGGCCTGGTCGATACCGGCAAAGGGCGCATGAGCGCCACCGGCCTGTGGAAGCAGAACGCGCAGGAAGAGCGCAGCTCGCTGAAAGGCAAGCTGCTCGGCGGCAAGATCGATGAAACCGCCGCCTTCTTCGGCATCACCATCCCGCTGAAAGGCGCGCCTTACGACGTGGACTTCGATTTGTACTGGCGCGGCGCGCCGTGGCAGCCGCAGGTCAATACGCTGAGCGGCGCGCTGCAGGTCAAAATGGGCAAGGGCGAGATCGACAGCATGGGCGGCGGCCGCGCCGGCCAGCTGCTGCGACTGGTCAGCTTCGACGCCTTGCTGCGCAAGCTGCAGTTCGATTTCAGCGATACCTTCGGCAAAGGCTTCTACTTTGATTCCATCCGCAGCACCGCCTGGCTGAAAGATGGCATAATGCATACTGATAATCTATTGATCGACGGCCTGGCGGCGGATATCGCCATGAGTGGCCAGATCGATCTGGCGCGCCGCCGCATCGATATGGAAGCGGTGGTGGCGCCGGCGATTTCGGCGACGGTCGGCGTGGCCACGGCGTTTGTCGTTAACCCGATCGTCGGCGCGGCAGTGTTCGCCGCCTCGCAGGTGCTGGGGCCGCTGTGGAGCAAGATTTCGCTGATTCGTTACCATATCAGCGGCGATCTCGATCAGCCGAAGATCAATGAGGTACTTCGTAAGGCAAAGGAGGATAAGGCGTCATGAGGAATGCTAACGTTGCGTTGTTGCAGTTGTGCAGTGGCGATCAGGTGCGCGATAACCTGGCCCAGATTGAACAGCAGATCAAGCAGCTCAATGCCGGGGTAAAACTGGTCATGACGCCGGAGAACGCGCTGCTGTTCGCCAACTCCGCAGCCTATCGCCAACAGGCGGAAAAACAGGGCGATGGCCCGCTGCAGAACGCGGTGCGCGAACTGGCGCGCCGCTATGGCGTGTGGTTGTTGGTGGGCTCGATGCCCTTGATCAGCCGCGAAAACCCGGAGCTTATCACCACCAGCAGCCTGTTGTTCGACGATCAGGGCGAGATCCGCGCCCGCTACGACAAGCTGCACATGTTCGATGTGGACATCAACGACGCGCACGCCCACTACCGCGAGTCGGATACCTACCAGCACGGGCAGCATCTGACGGTGGTGGATACGCCGGTCGGGCGTTTGGGCATGACCATATGCTACGATCTGCGCTTCCCCGCGCTGTTCCAGGCGCTGCGGGCGCAGGGCGCTGAACTGATTTCGGTGCCGGCGGCCTTTACCCGGGTCACCGGCGAGGCGCATTGGGAAATCCTGCTGCGCGCCCGGGCGATCGAAAACCAGTGCATGATCCTGGCGCCGGCGCAGGTGGGGCGCCACGGGCCGACCCGCCGCACCTGGGGCCACACGCTGGCTGTCGACGGCTGGGGCAAGGTGCTGGCCGAGAACCCGGACGCCGTGGCGGCGCTGAAGGTGCGCGTGGACACCACAAGCCTGCAGCCCCTGCGGCAACAGATGCCGGTGCTGCAGCACAACCGATTCCAGACGTCGCTGACGGCGCCGTCTGACACGTTATCCTCCAATCAAGAGTGAAACCATTATGAGCCTGACGTTTGTCAGTGAGCAGTTACTCGCTACCAACAAGCTGAGTCATCAAGACCTGTACTCGGTACTGGGTCAACTGGCAGAACGCCGTATCGACTACGCCGATCTCTATTTCCAGTCCAGCTATCACGA
Source organism: Serratia sp. LACPHL-BACT-2024-00286 (assembly GCF_043109535.1). Classification (NCBI taxonomy): domain Bacteria; kingdom Pseudomonadati; phylum Pseudomonadota; class Gammaproteobacteria; order Enterobacterales; family Yersiniaceae; genus Serratia; species Serratia sp. LACPHL-BACT-2024-00286. The sequence goes on along the minus strand of NZ_JBICNA010000004.1, from coordinate 563,352 downwards.
AGCCTGGGTGATCGAGGACGGCATCATCAAGGATGGCTCTTATAATATCGACCAGGGCGTCGGCGTGCGCGCCGTCAGCGGCGAGAAAACCGGTTTCGCCTATGCCGATCAGATCACCCTGAATGCGCTGCAGCAGAGCGCCCAGGCGGCGCGCAGCATCGTGCGCGAGCAGGGCGACGGGCGGGCGCACACCCTGGGCGAAATCGGTTACCGGGCGCTGTACCCGCTGCTCGATCCGCTGCAAAGCCTGCCGCGCGAAGAGAAAATCGCCCTGTTGCACCGCGTCGATAAAGTGGCGCGCGCCGCCGATGCGCGGGTGCAGGAAGTGAACGCCAGCATCACCGGCGTTTATGAGCAAGTGTTGGTGGCCGCCACCGACGGCACGCTGGCGGCGGACGTTCGCCCGCTGGTGCGGCTCTCCGTCAGCGTGCTGGTGGAGCAGGACGGCAAGCGTGAGCGCGGCTCCAGCGGCGGCGGCGGCCGTTTCGGTTACGACTATTTCCTGGAAACCGTCGACGGCGACGTGCGCGCCGATGTCTATGCCAAAGAAGCGGTGCGCATGGCGCTGGTCAATCTCGGCGCGGTGGCGGCGCCGGCCGGCAATATGCCGGTAGTGTTGGGAGCCGGCTGGCCTGGGGTGCTGCTGCACGAGGCGGTGGGGCACGGCCTGGAAGGCGATTTCAACCGGCGCGGCACCTCGGTGTTCAGCGGCCATATGGGCGAACTGGTGGCTTCCGAGCTGTGCACCGTGGTGGATGACGGCACCCTGCAAGGGCGCCGCGGCTCGCTGGCGATCGACGACGAAGGCGTACCGGGCCAGTACAACGTGCTGATCGAAAACGGCGTGCTGAAAGGCTACATGCAGGACAAACTCAACGCGCGGTTGATGGGCGTCGCGCCGACCGGCAACGGCCGCCGCGAGTCCTACGCGCATCTGCCGATGCCGCGCATGACCAATACCTACATGCTGGCGGGCCAATCGACGCCGGAAGAGATCATCGCCAGCGTCGAGTACGGCCTGTACGCGCCGAACTTTGGCGGCGGCCAGGTGGACATCACCTCCGGCAAGTTCGTGTTCTCCACCACCGAAGCCTACCTGATTGAGAAGGGCCGCATCACCAAACCGGTGAAGGGGGCGACGCTGATCGGCTCCGGCATCGAGGCGATGCAGCAGATCTCGATGGTCGGCAACGATCTGGCGCTCGATAAAGGCGTGGGCGTGTGCGGCAAGGAAGGCCAGAGCGTGCCGGTGGGCGTCGGCCAACCGACGCTGAAACTGGATACGCTGACCGTCGGCGGCACGGCGTAATCTTTCCTCAAGGGGCCACGCGCTGGCTCCTTTATCCATTCCCCATGTTGCGGCCCTTGCAGGCGCGCCTGCGCCCAGTGATGGAATGAAATTGACGTGGCGAAAAAACGGAACAATACGAGGATGGCGCGTTGGGCTTTCTCCGCCCGGCGTTGGCTGCTGTTGCTGGGCGTTCTGTCCCTGATGGGCTGCGCCCGTTCCGATGCGCTGTGGGGCGTGGTCGATAAGCTCTGCATGGCCAACTATCAGCAAAAGCGCGATCCGGCCCCGTGTGAGCAGATTTATATGCCGCAGGGGAAAGCGCAGGGCTTTAGCGTGCTGCAAAACCCGCGTTATCCCTATCATTTCATTCTGGTGCCGACGGCGCCGCTTTCCGGCATTGAAAGCCCGCTGCTGCTGGCCGGAGAACGAACGGACTATTTTGGCTATGCATGGCTGATGCGTTACCGGCTGGCCGCCGAGTATGGCGGGCCGGTGCCGGACGACAGTCTGGGCATGGCGATCAACTCCGCTTACGGCCGCAGCCAGAACCAATTGCACATTCACCTGACCTGTCTGCGCGAGGATGTGCGGCGCCAGCTGCAGGCGGAACGTCCCTACATACAGGAACAATGGCGCCCCTTGCCGGATAAGCTGTTGCGCCACACCTACTATGCCCGCCGCGTGATGCAGCCGACCGCGATGGGCATCTACCCGATTAAGGATCTTGCGGATTATTTTCATCTGTCGCCGCCGCAGCTGGCGGAGTATGGCGTGGCCGTCGTCCCGACCACGTTTGCCGGCCAACGGGGTTTTATCTTGCTGGCCTCGAAGCGCGGCTGGGATGTCGGCAACCGCGCCTCGGTAGAATCGCTGCTGGACAAAACGTGCGCGATTTTGCCGCATTAATCTCAAGACGACAGGTGAGAGCGACGCGCTCTCACCTTATTCTTCCTACCTAAACCGCGCATCCCGCGCAAACAGGAAAGCGGCTTCCCGCTGGCGGGCGTCTGCTTCCGCCTGAGCGCCCTGATAACGCAAAATCATGATCAGCGTGGCATAGACGTTGGCGTCGATACGGCGCTGCAGATAGGCATTGGCCCACTGCCGATAGCCGGTCAGCAGGGCATCATCGCGCGTTTGGTTATAGACCAGCAGCGCGTGAGATTGCTCGTCGAAGGTTTTGCGCTCCCGGTAGATCCAGGCGGCCGGCGGCGGCATCTGCTCGATGCTGTCGATGGTGGCCAGCATGGTGCGCTCCGATTGGGTGAGCGCCATGCGCCCTTGCCAGGCGAAGACCGCCATCACCAACATGCCGACTGCCGCCATCGCCACCGGCAGGCTCAGGGCTTTAGCGAACGGCAGCGGGCGCGGCTCGCCGGTTTGGCCGTCCAGCAGCGCCAGCAGCAGCAGAAACGCCAGCCAATGCGGCGCAGACAGATAGAAAGGGTATTCCAGCTGGGTGTGTACCAGCATTGGCAGCAGCACCAGAAACAGCCCGACGCGCGCACCGCCCGGCTGTTCGCGATCCCGTTGCCAGGCGCGTTTCAGCAGCAGCGCGCCGGCGGCGAGGACGATAACGATCCCCGCCAGCGCCGGCAGGCCGCCCTCAACCCACCACAGCAGGATTTCATTGTGCGGATGCCCGGCGACTTCCAGCACTTCTCGCCAGGGCATTTCCTGCAGACGGAAGTGCGCGAAGCTGTATTCAAAGCCGCCGTAGCCCCAGCCCAGCAGCGGTTTGGCCAGGATCATAGCGCCAACGTCATGCAGCATGGTGAGGCGAGCGCTGTTGGAAACCTCCCGCCCGATCAGGCCGGCGCGGCCATCCAGACCGAAACCGGTGAGCAACACCGTAGTACCGATCGCCACGCCCAGCAGCAGCGCGCCGCCGGCCCAGCGGCTTGCGCCTGGGCGCTGACGGGCAAAACGCCACAGCAGCAACGCCGCCGCCAGGGCGCCGCCCAGCCAGGCGGCGCGCGACTGGATCAGCACCAGCAGGGCGGAGAAAGCGGCCAGCAGGGCGAGCAGCGGGAGCTGCCGCCGCCGCGTCGGCGCGCAGAGGGGGGCAAGCAGCAGCCAGAGTGCCAAAGCAAGCCCGGTGGCGATAAAGCTGCCGAGCACGTTTGGTTGCTGAAAGACGCCATAGACCCGGCTGCCTCTGTGGGCAACCCAGGCCAGCGCGGGGGCGAACAGCTGCAGCGCCGCCAGCAGTGCCTGAACGCTTACGGCGAACAGCAGGCCGTACAGCAGCAGATCGCGTTGCCGGGCGGAGAGGCGCAGCTGCAGGCAGGCGACATAGAACAGCCAGCCGCCGAGCAAACCGGCGCAGCGCCACAGGGCATCTTCGCGCCACTCGGGGCGGGTATACAGCAGCGGCAGCGCCAGCACCACGATACCGAAGAATAACAGACGCGCGGTGGGGGTGAGCAAAAGGCGGGTGCGGCCGATGCAGATGACGCAAGCCGCCATCAGGACGGTAAGCGCCATGGCGCTCCAGGCCAGAATGTTTTGCGGCAGCGCCAGGCCGCCGCCGCCCATGTTGGGGTGATAAAACGGCAGGATCACCGCCATCCAGATCAGCAGCAGGGGCAGCACGGCGATCGCCGGTGCGTTAATGGCGGTTTTATCGGTCATGGTGAACCTGCCATGTTTCGATATCGTTCATTGAATGCATGTTATTAGGATTCCCTATCCTTATCCTTGTGTTTAAATTCGTTGAAGCTTCAATACCTAAAATTTTTATGGAAATTGAAAAGACTTCCTGCTGAAGCGATAAATAAGTTTTTCCCCTGTGAGCGCGGGGACGGTTTATATAAAAAGGGGTAAGCCGTATTTCAGTTGCCTGCAAAGGGGGTTTTATTTGTTTGAAAAAACAGGGTTGTCATTTTCTCAAATTCATCTTGCTCCAGTCAATTTTTAATCTTTTATTTTATTTTTGCATTTAAATCAAAATATTGGGGTTTTTTGTGCGTAGTAAAACGCCGTGTGTGCGACAACGAACGCCTGGGTCGACCGGCGATGTAGCCAATAAGATAAGCATTTTCTTGTTAAATCGTTGTTGCCAATGACGGCACGGCGATCGTGGTTTTATTTACCGCTGTTTTTTATTTTTATTTTATATTTTCTTTATTGAGCCTGTATTTGTTTTTATTAAGATTCTTCTTGTTTTTTATTGGTTGTTTTTAAATTTTATTTAACTCCATTTTATTAAGATTGTTCTGTTACTGTGGAAATAAAGGGGTGATGATCCCCCTATCCCTGTTGCTGTGCCGCAAGACGGATTAACGCGCCTGTAAAAGCGCGTTAATCCACGCTTCACAGACCTCACTCCACTTCGCCAATCCGTTCCAGCGCATCCACCACCAGATCCCAGAATTTATCCTGATCCAGTTTGACCGCGACCTGGGTGTGGCAGTCCGGCGGCGGCGGCGCGCGGAAGTCCGCGACCGTCATGCCCAGCGTCAGGGTGCCGGTGAGTTCGATATCCACCGGCGCTTTGCGCACCGTCATCACGCTCGGATCGATCACGTAGGCGACGGCGCAAGGATCGTGTACCGGCGGGGCGCTGAAGCCCTGCGCCTGTTGGTACATACGGCCAAAGAATGCCAGCAGTTCGCCGACGAAGGCGGCCGGCCGGGTGCCGAGGGCGGCGATACGCGCGCAGACTGCCGGCGTGGCCAAAGCCTGGTGGGTAAGATCCAGCCCGACCATGGTCAGCGGCCATTTTTCGTTAAACACGATGTGCGCCGCCTCGGGATCGATTTTGATATTGAACTCCGCCACCGCGCTCCAGTTGCCCACATGGTAGCCGCCGCCCATCAGCACCACTTCCTTGACCCGCTCGGCAATGCGCGGCTCTTTGCGCACCGCCATGGCGATATTGGTCAGGCCGCCGGTCGGCACCAGCGTTACGCTGCCGGGCGGGTGGGCCATCACCGTATCGATGATCAGATCCACCGCGTGGCGCGAGTCCAACTGCAGGTGAGGTTCCGGCAGCACCGGGCCATCGAGGCCGGAATCGCCGTGGATATCGGGCGCCACTTCGATATTGCGCACCAGCGGGCGCGGGCAGCCGGCGGCGAAGGGCACGCCGGTGATATTGGCGATGCGCGCCACCGCCAGCGCGTTGCGCGTCACTTTGTCCAGCGTCTGATTACCCACCACGGTGGTGACCGCCAGCAGGTCGATCTGCGGATTGCCCCAGGCCAGCAGCAGGGCGATGGCGTCGTCATGCCCCGGGTCACAGTCCAGTATGATTTTTTTCATGGTTATTCCTGATGCAGGGAGAGGTTCCCGCAGCATAACGCAGCGTGGCGGCGTGGGATAATGCCGATGGTGCTTTTGTTAGCGGCATCAAAGCCTTGCCACTTTTACGATGTAATGAAACGTAAAGCCTGCTCGCCGGGCTTTACCCTAGAGGTTACTCCAGGGTTTACAGTGAGGGTCAGCGTCAATGCACAGAGGAGAGGCGGGATGAGCTTACTGAAAAGGTTGTTGGGGCAAGGCGGTATTAACCGCGGTCATCAGCGCGCGGGCCACGGCGGCGGGCATCATGGCAACCGCTATAACCAGCATGGCGAGCCGGGGCCGCAGTGTCCGGAATGCCAGGCGGTGAATAAATCGGGCGCGCGTTATTGCCACCGCTGCGGTCAGCCGTTTGCCGCGCTGAGCGCCACCTGCGGCCAGTGCGCCGCGCCGCTGCCGTCGGGCAGCCGCTTTTGCCCGCAGTGCGGCGGCGGTGTGCCGTGAACCGGGGCGGTTGGACGCTAGCGCTGCTGCTGGGCGCCATGGCGCTATGGACGCTGCTGGCCTGGGGCGTAGCCGGCGTGCTGGCCTGGCTCCCGGCGTTGGCGGAAGCGGCCGGCGGCGCATCGCTGCCGGTGAACGGCGCGCTGAGCCTGGTGCCGCAGGCGGTGCTGGACGCCTGGCTGCCGTGGCTGAAACAGCTGGGCAGCGGGCTGGCGAGCTATTTTCCTCTGCTGCTGAACTGGGCCGGCTACGCCGTCTGGCTGCTGTGGGGCCTCGGCATGCTGGCGTTGATACTGCTGGGCGCGCTGGCGCACCGCTATTTGAGCGCCGCTCAACGATAGCCCTGATAGACCGCCGCCACGCGTTCGAAATAGTCGGTTAGGTAGTTGATGCACACCTGCACCTTCAGCGGCAGTTTGTCCTTCTCGGTATAGAGCGCGTAGATCGGCCGCGGATCCGAATGGTAGCTTTTGAACAGGATCTCGATCTCGCCGCGCTTAATCTCTTCGATCACCCACATCAGCGGGGCGTAGGCGATGCCGGCGCCGTTTTTCAGCCAACGGATCATGGTGGAGGAGTCGTTGGTGACGAAGCGCCCCTGCGGGGAAATGCGCGTGGTGATGCCCTCCGGCGACATCAGTTCAAATTCGCTGTCGGGCCGCACGCTGTACTCGAGCCAGGAAAAGTTGACCATGTCGCTCGGCTTTTGCGGCGTGCCGTGCTGGCTGAGGTAGCTTTTGGCGGCGCACACCACCATCGGCATCTGCCCCAGGCGGCGGGAGAACAGGCTGGAGTCCTGCAGCTCACCGGTGCGGATCACCAGATCCAGCCCGTCGGTGATCAGATCCGGCGCCGGAATGCCGGTCACCAGGTTGACCGTCAGGCCAGGGTACTCTTTCATCATCTCGGCGGTCATGTTCGCCAGCACGTTTTGCGCCATGGTGGATGAGCTGCCGATGCGCAGCGTGCCGGCGGGGGTATTGTTAAACGCATACAGCTGCTCATGCACTTCGCTGACTTCCTGCAGCATGCGTCGGCAGCCCTGATAGTAGATTTTGCCGGCCTCGGTCAGGCCGATGCTGCGCGTGCTGCGGTTCAACAGCTTGACCTGCAGCTCATTTTCCAGTTTCGAGACGGTTTGGCTGATCGATGAAACGCTCATGCCGAGTTGGCGCGCGGCCGCGGTAAACGACCCGAACTCAACCACTTTGGCGAATACCGACATCCGTTTTAATCTTTCCATTATTCACTCTGGCTTAAAAGTGATTTAGATCACAGATTGTTGATGCCTTGATAGTAAGCAGGCTAATATAACGTGGTCGGGTGAATAGACCTTACCAACGTGCGAGAGCGATCGGCAACGCAATCCTGCCGCTCCTCCGGCACCCTCGCAATCCCTGTCGTGGATGTCTGCCCCAAAGTTTAACCTTTTTTCGGGTTCGTGACCTGGACAAGCTGCCTGGTCAAGATTTGTGGCGCGCGCACGCTAAAATGTAAAGAGAATGTGAATGGCGAGACCTGTCTTTCCCCGGCGCAGTGAACAATAAGGAAAAAGTGATGAGTTTGCTTCCGGTTATGGTCATCTTCGGACTGTCGTTTCCGCCGGTGTTTTTCGAGCTGCTGGTGTCGCTGGCGCTGTTTTTCCTCTTGCGCCGCCTGCTGCAGCCGACGGGGATTTACGATTTTGTCTGGCATCCGGCGCTGTTTAACACCGCGCTGTATTGCTGCTTGTTTTATCTGATTTCATGTCTTTTTGTTTGAGGTCGCTGTGAAAAATTTTTCGATAAAAATAACCCGAATCGCGATCACTTTGATTCTTGTGCTGCTGGGCATCGTCGCGGTATTCAAGGCCTGGGTGTTTTACACCGAGTCGCCGTGGACGCGTGACGCCAAGTTTACCGCCGACGTGGTGGCGATCGCGCCGGACGTCAGCGGCCTGCTGACCGACGTGCCGGTGGTGGACAACCAGCTGGTGAAGAAAGGCCAGGTGCTGTTCGTGGTCGATCGGCCGCGCTATGAGCAGGCGCTGGCGGAAGCCAGTGCCGACGTCGCCTACTATCAGACGCTGGCGGCGGAAAAGCGGCGCGAGGCCGGCCGCCGCGTGAAGCTGGGCGTGCAGGCGATGTCGCAGGAAGAAATCGACCAGTCGAACAACTCGCTGCAGACCGTGCAACACCAGCTGGCGAAGGCCGTGGCGACGCGTGAGCTGGCGCAGCTGGATCTGGAACGCACCACGGTGCGCGCTCCGGCCGATGGCTGGATCACCAACCTCAGCGTACACGCCGGCGAATACATCACCCGCGGTTCGGTGGCGGTGGCGCTGGTGAAGAAAGACTCCTTCTACATCCTGGCGTACCTGGAGGAAACCAAACTGAACGGCCTGAATAAGGGCGATCGCGCGGAGATCACCCCGCTCGGCAGCAACCGCATCATGCACGGCACCGTCGACAGCGTGGCGGCGGCGGTGAACAACAGCAGCAGCACGGTGAACAACAAAGGATTGGCCTCGATCGACAGCAACCTGGAGTGGGTGCGCCTGGCGCAGCGCGTGCCGGTGAAGATCCTGCTGGACGCCAAGGATCAACAGCATCCGTACCCGGCCGGCACCACCGCCACCGTGGTGATCGTCGGCAAGAACGATCGCAATGCCGACAGCGGCTCGCCTTTTGTGCGCCTGATGCACCGGCTGCGTGAGTTCGGCTAATGAACAGCCCAACCTTTATCCGGCTGAGATTCGCCTTCAAGCTCAGCTTCGCGATTGTGTTTGCGCTGTTCGTCGGCTTCCATCTCAATCTGGAAACCCCGCGCTGGTCGGCGATGACCGCCGCCATCGTCGCCGCCGGCCCGGCCTTTGCCGCCGGCGGTGAACCCTTCTCCGGCGCCATCCGCCACCGCGGCTGGCTGCGCATCATCGGCACCTTTATCGGCTGCTTCGTCGGCCTGCTCATTATCATCACCACCGCCCGCGCGCCGGTGGTGATGCTGCTGTTGTGCTGCATCTGGGCCGGTTTCTGCACCTGGCTCTCTTCACTGATCAAGGTCGAGAACTCCTACGCCTGGGGCCTGGCCGGCTATACCGCGCTGATCATCATCGTGACGGTCGCCACCAGCGAGGCCCATCTGCTGGAAGCGCCGCAGTTCGCCATCGAGCGTTGCAGCGAGATCGTGCTGGGGATCGTCAGCGCCGTATTGGCGGATCTGCTGTTCTCGCCGCGTTCGATCAAGCAGGATATCGATCGGGCGGTGGATCAGCTGCTGGTGGATCAATATCGCCTGATGCAGATGTGCATCAGCAACGCCGACAAAGAAGACATCGACCGCGCCTGGAGCAATCTGGTGAAGAGCACCACGGCGCTGGACGGCATGCGCAACAACCTGATGATGGAGTCTTCGCGCTGGCAGAAGGTCAATCGCCGGGTGAAGGCGCTGCATACCCTGTCGCTGACGCTGATTACCCAGGCTTGCGAAACCTACCTGATCCTGGTGAATCATCCGGACGTGCTGCAAGCGAGCCTGCGGGAGCAACTGATGGTGCCGGCGGAAACCCCGCAGGAGATCCACAGGCGCATGAAGCTGTTGCGCCAGGTGCTGACCACGCATCGCTCCGAAGAAACGCTGCCGACCCTCACCGGCTGGGTCGGCGCGGCAACGCGCTACCTGCTGCTGTCGAAGGGCGTACACACCAACGGTAGCATCAGCGCGGTGGAAGAGGACGTGTTGAGCAATGAAACCGTGGTCAAGCCGACCTCGGCGGAAGGGCATCATGCGATGATCAACGGCCTGCGCACCTTTGTGGCCACGGCGTTCGGCTGCCTGCTGTGGCTGTGGACCGGCTGGACGTCCGGCAGCGGCTTTATGGTGATCATTGCGGTAATCACCTCGCTGGCGATGCGCACCCCGGCGCCGCGCATGGTGGCGATGGATTTCGTGCTGGGCATGCTGGCGGCGATCCCGGTCGGCTCCCTGTTCTTCATGGTGATCCTGCCGGCGACGCAGCAGAGCATTTTGCTGCTGTGTCTCAGCCTCGGCCTGCTGGCGTTCTTCATCGGCATCGAGGTGCAGAAGCGGCGGCTCGGTTCGCTGGGGCTGCTGGCGGGGACCATCAACATTCTGGTGTTGAGCAACCCGATGGAGTTCAACGTCACCCAGTTTCTCGACGGAGCGCTCGGCCAGTTCCTCGGCAGCTGCGTCGGGCTGATGGTGCTGCTGTTGATCCGCGACAATTCGCGCGAACGCACCGGCCGCACGTTGCTCAACCAGTTCGTCAGCAGCGCGGTGTCGGCGCTGACCACCAAGGCAGCGCGCCGTCGGCAGAACCACCTGCCTGCGTTGTATCAGCAGCTTAACCAACTGCTGATGATGTTCCCGAACGACATCGCCAAATATCGTCTGGCGCTGAACCTGATCATCGCCCACCAGCGGATGCAGCGGGCGGAGATTCCGGTCAGTGAAGAGCTGTCGGCTTTCCACCGCCAGATCCGCAGCACCGCCGATCGGGTGGTCTCGGCCAAAAACGACGTCAAGCGCGCCTATTACTACGATCGCTTGCTGGGTGAAATGAACGAGTACCAGCAAAAATTGGTAGACAATCAGGCGCCGCTCAGCGTCACCGGGCCGGTGAAGCGCCTGGCCGACATGCTGCATCGCTATCGCCACGCCTTGATCGATTGATGCGTTCCCGCCTGTTGCGCCGCGTTGTGTGGCGCCTTCCCCGACTATACTGAAAGCAGCGCCTGGCACGGCGGGCCGTCTCATGTGGGGCGGCCCGTTTTCAGAGCGACTCCGAGTGCCAGAGCGGCTGGAAAGTGGCATCATTGTCATGAATGGATGAAACTCTTACCGCCGCGAAAATGTGACGTGCCGGTCATCTTAGTTTCATCCAGGTCGACTATATAGCTAACTAGCCTGGGGGCGCTGCGGTGCCTTCGGCGGCATAATTTCAGGGAATGTCATGAACAAGCGGATTCTGTTGGCGATTGTCATCGCCGTGGTCATCGCCGTCTTCAGCGCGCTGCGCGGCAACGAGCACCGTGCGATCGACGGCAACGCAGCGGTGGCGCCGGCGGGGCAGCAGCAGAGCATCGATCGGCTCACGCAGCAGCAAACGGTGGTGAGTTACCTGCAGCAGCATCAGCGGCTGCCGGGCTATTACGTCACCAAGAAGCAGGCGCGCGAGCAGGGCTGGGATCCGCGTTCAGGCAACCTCTGTGCGGTATTGCCGGGCAAGGCGATCGGCGGCGATCGGTTCTCTAACCGTGAAGGGCAACTGCCGAGCGCCGGCGGCCGGGTCTGGCGCGAAGCGGACATCAATTATCAGTGTGGCCGGCGCGGCGCCGATCGCCTGCTGTATTCGAGCGACGGTCTGACCTTCGTCACGCGCGACCATTACAAAAACTTCATTCGTGTGGAGTGAGTTTGATGGCAAAAGTAGAGTTTGATTTCGAACAGATCCAGGATGTGCCGACCTTCTACCGCGATTTCGCGCACAAGTTTGCGCTGGACGAGGGGTTTGGCGCCAACCTCGACGCGCTGTGGGACGTGGTGACCGGCGATATCGGCCTGCCGGTGGAAATCGAGTTCACTCACCTGAATGCCCGCAGCAAGCGTCGTTTCGGCGCGATCATTCTGCTGTTTGAAGAGGCGGAAGAAGAGCTGGAAGGCAGCCTGCGTTTCAATATCCGCGAAAGCAGCGGCGAACCGGCCCATCACCGGGGATGAAACGGGTTCATCCCGGGAGGGCGGCGGCGCTTAGTCGGCCGCTTCGGCCAGCTCGCGCAGGTATTGGAAGATCTGGCGGTAAGCCTTAGGCGGCTTGTTGGCGGCCTTCTCTTTCTGCGCGTTGCGCACCAGTGAACGCAGCTGTTGGCGATCGGCGGCCGGATACAGATCCAGGATCGACGGAATCACGTCATCGCCTTCTTCCACCAGACGGTCGCGCAGCGCTTCCAGCTTGTGGAACAGCGAAACCTGCTGGTTGTGGCGGTTTTTCAGCTTGTCGAGTGCGGTCTGGATCGGCTCGATATCGCGGGCGCGCAGCATCTTACCGATCAGCTGCAGCTGACGGCGACGACCCTCTTTCTTGATCTTCTGCGCCAGCTCGATGGCGGCGCGCAAATCTTCGTCCAACGGGATGCGATCCAGCGCGTTTTTGCCCAGATCGACCATTTCGGCCCCCAGGTCTTTCAGCGCTTCGGCATCACGTTTAATCTCACTTTTACTGACCCAGATAATCTCGTCATCGTCCTCGTTTTCATTCTCCGGGACATCGTCGAGCCAGTCTTCAGGCTGTTTGTTCATGGTAGGCTCCGTTAAAAAGAGGCTAATCCTAACAGGTTGTCCGGCAACCCGCCAATTGCGTGCCTTGAGCAAACTGAGTATAGCTGCCACGTTGGGGGATTATCGCGCCTGGCTGCCCGTCTTGGGAATTTGCACGGTTGTTTTTATCACCCTGTCTGTATAAAATTTTATACAAAAGGAGGTGGTATTCATGGATGATGGCATCGAGAAAGCCATTGATTGGCGTGGCTCATCGCTAGAGGATTTGCTGGCCTTCCCAATCGATGCGCGAAAAGCGGCAGGATTTGAACTGAGTAAAGTGCAAAGAGGTCTGGAACCCGGTAATTGGAAACCGATGGCCAACTGCGGAAGCGGCGTTATCGAAATCCGTTTATATGCCATCGGTGGGGCATTCAGGGTGGTCTATGTGGCAAAGTTCAGCGAAGCGATCTATGTCTTGCACAGCTTTCAGAAGAAGGCGGAGAAAACCAGCCGCCACGATATTCAGATAATCAAAGCGCGTTATGACGCGGTCATTAATGAGCGGAGTAAAGGTCATGACCAAGCCGATTGATAGCGATTCGCGCCACGTTACGCCCGCAGGCGGCAATGTGTTTGTGGATCTGGGATTTTCCGCCGACGAGGCTCGGCAATTGCAAGCGCAGTCCAATGCGGAAATTGCGCAGCTTATCGCACTGAAAAAACAGCTGATGGGTGAGATCAGCGCGTGGATTGAGGAAGAAGGTTATCGCCAGGAGGAGGCGGCGCGTTATCTGCACACTTCCCGGCCGCGCGTGTCCGACGTGGTGAATCAGAAAACCGAGAAGTTCACGCTGGATGCGTTGGTCAACATGATGGCGAATATTGGCAAGTCGGTAAAACTGATCGTCGAGTGATGCACGGCTTTTGCATGTTATCCCGGCTTTGCCGTTCGGCTTTATGCGAAATTCAATGCGGTTCCTGTTAGACTCAACGGCAGAGATCTCAGGATTTTTGCGCGCCGCTCCGCGTGCACAACTACGCCGCTCCGGCACTTTTCTCAACGATTTTCTGATTAATTATGGCAGATTGATGAAAGTAGTCACTCAAGTTGCAGAACAGCGCAAGGCGCTGGAACAGGCCGTCTCTCAGGCGCTGGAGCTGGCCCGCGCCGGTTCCGACGCGGCGGAAGTCGCGGTCACCAAATCGACCGGCATCAGCGTCAGCACCCGCTTCGGCGAGGTGGAAAACGTCGAGTTCAACAGCGATGGCGCGCTGGGCATCACCGTGTATCACCGCCAGCGCAAAGGCAGCGCCTCTTCCACCGATCTCAGCCCGGACGCCATCGCCCGCACCGTACAGGCGGCGCTGGATATCGCGCGCTACACCTCTGAGGATCCTTGCGCCGGCCCGGCGGAGAAAGATCTGCTGGCGTTCGAGGCGCCGGATCTCGATCTGTTCCACCCGATCGAGCTGGACGCCGAGCGCGGCATCGAGCTGGCGGCGCGCGCCGAGCAGGCTTCGCTGGCGGCGGATAAGCGCATCACCAACACCGAAGGCGGCAGCTTCAACAGCCACTACGGCATCAAGGTGTTCGGCAACAGCCACGGCATGCTGCAAAGCTACTGTTCCAGCCGCCACTCGCTGTCCAGCTGCGTCATTGCTGAGCAGGACGGCGATATGGAGCGGGATTACGCTTACACCATCGGCCGTGCGATGGGCGATCTGCAAAGCCCCGAGTGGGTGGGGCAGGAGTGCGCCCGCCGCACGCTGGCGCGTCTCGCGCCGCGCAAACTGTCGACCATGAAGGCGCCGGTGCTGTTCGCCTCCGAGGTGGCCACCGGGCTGTTCGGTCATCTGGTGGGCGCCATCAGCGGCAGCAGCGTTTACCGCAAATCGACCTTCCTGCTGGACTCGCTCGGCAAGCAGATCCTGCCGGCGTGGCTGACCGTCGAAGAGCATCCGCACCTGCTGAAAGGGCTGGCGTCGACGCCGTTCGACAGCGAGGGCGTGCGCACCCAGCGGCGCGATATCGTCAAGGACGGCGTGCTGCAAACCTGGCTGATGACCAGCTACTCGGCGCGCAAGCTGGGCCTGCACAGCACCGGCCATGCCGGCGGCATCCATAACTGGCGCATTGCCGGGCAGGGCGCCGACTTCGCCGGCATGCTGAAACAGCTTGGCACCGGCCTGGTGGTCACCGAGCTGATGGGCCAGGGCGTCAGCGGCGTCACCGGCGATTACTCGCGCGGCGCCGCCGGTTTCTGGGTGGAAAACGGCGAGATCCAATATCCGGTCAGCGAGATCACCATCGCCGGCAACCTGAAAGACATGCTGCGCAACATCGTCAGCGTCGGCAGCGATATCGAAACCCGCAGCAATATCCAGTGCGGTTCGGTGCTGCTGCCGGAAATGAAGATCGCCGGTCAGTGATCCTCTGCGCGGCCGGCGCCCGCCGGTCGCGCGTTATCCCGTCTCAACCTTGCTTACAAATCTCCGGTTTCGGTTTTGCCCGGCCTTGCCTATGGTAACGGTGGGTTAATTAAAACAATAACTGGAAGGTGAGCAAACATGCAGAATACCCTGAAAGCGCTGGCGGCGTTGACGCTGCTGGCAGCCAGCTCGCTGGCGGTCGCCGCCGATTTGGGCGACGATATGGACACCCTGGCGGAAAACTACAAAACGGTGCTGAATACCGATTCCGCCGCCACCCTCAAACAGAGCCTGCAAAACATGCGCGCCGCCGCGCAGGACGCCAAACAGGGCACCCCGCCGAAGCTGGAAGACAAAGCCGCCGACAGCCCGGAGATGAAAGATTTCCGCAGCGGGTTGGATACCCTGATCGGCCAGATCGATCAGGCGCTGGCGCTGGCTAACCAGGGCAAAGTCGCCGAAGCGAAGCAGCTGGCGCAGGGCTTCAAGCAAACCCGCGACGCCAACCACAAGAAATTCCGCTAACCCGTCAACCGTCGCGCCCGTCTTCCGTCAGATAGGAGGAGGGCGCCTGCCCCAGCACGCGGCGAAACATCGTTGAAAACGCCGCGCTGCTGTCATATCCCATCTCCATCGCCACCTGCGTTACGCTGCGCCCTTCGGCCAGCAGCGCCAACGCCAGCACCACGCAGGCGCGCTGGCGCCATTGCGAAAACGGCAGGCCGGTCTGCGCGCGAAAGAAGCGGCTGAAGGTGCGAATGCTCATGTACAGACGAGGGGCCCACCGCTGCGCGGAGTCGTGGGCGTCGGGGTGTTGCAAAAAGGCGCGGCACAGCTCGCCCAGCCGGGGATCGGCGGGCAGCGGAATGTGCAGGGGCAAGGGCTGCAGCCGAGCCAGCTCATGCAGCAGCAGCGTCGCCAGCGCTCCGTCGCGCCCCTCTTGTGCATACTCCAGCGGCATATCCACCGCGGCCATCAACAGCTGGCGCATCAGCGGAGTGACGCTGACCACCTGACAGACCTGCGGCCGTTCGGCGGGCAACGCGCCGGGTTCGAGGTACAGGCTGCGGGTGGTGACGCCGACCATCCTCACCGCGTGCGGCATCTGCGGCGGCAGCCACACCGCGTGCTGCGGCGGGACGACCCAATTGCCTTGCTGCGTGAAAACGTGCATGACGCCGGTGGCGCCGTACAACAACTGCGCGCGCCGGTGGCTGTGCATCGGCAGCAGGTGCCCCGGCGGATAATCGGTGCCGATGGCGATCACCGCGCGCGTTACGTGGTCGATGTCATCAATGCGGACGTTGCGCATGTGTTCCCTTTGGCGGGCAGATTGGCCGAAATGCAATGATAGTTGGCCCTTCATATAAAGCAAGCCAACGGCCGTCGCCCTACTATCGGAGCAGAAAAATAACGCTTGTTCGGGGCGCCGCTATTTTATCGGCCATATAGCCCGTGCAAGTTTTCACACCGGGGTGGGACGAAGATTTTCGTTCTCGCAATACAAGAAGTTAATAAGGAATAAAGCGTCTTTTTATTCCAACACCTGAAGCAATAGTTCTTAGCGCAGTTCAATGACTATAAGGTGATATTTCATGTATAAGTTCGGTGTGGTTGGCGGCGGAGCCGCCGGGATCGCTTTTGCGTATAACTTTATAAAAAATAAGTCGGTTAATCATTGCAAAAGGCCGCTTTCCCTGACGGTGTTCGACAAGCAGGGCTTCAAGGGCGGTATGGCATACAGCAGCGATTTTGACAGCCATATATTAAATATGACGCCGGAAAATATGTCGGCGGATATTTTCGACGATGCGCACTTCGTCGATTGGATCGCCATGCATTTCCCGCAATTTTGCCAGGATCGTTATCCGCCGCGCTGGCTGTATCGGGAATATCTCGATTTTATTCGCGACATGACGATTTATATGGCGGCGGACAGCAACGTAGCGCTGAATTTCATGACCGCCGAAGTGAATACCATCGCGCCGCTGGAGGCCGGCTACCGGCTGACCACCACCTGTGGCGGTGCCGAACAGATGAACGCGCTGGTGCTATGTTCGGGGCACAACCCGCCGGAATGTCTCTATCCGGTGGATGGGGTGATCGCTTATCAGGCCCACCAGGATCTGCCGCCGATCAACCCTTATTCGAGCATCGGCGTGATCGGCTGCAGCCTGACGGCGATTGACGCCATCGTTGAGCTGATGGAGCGTCTGGGGGCGACCGACATCTGCGCCCTGTCGCGCTCGGGCCTGTTCCCCAGCGTGCAGCCGGCGCTGATGCGTCCGCCGCCGGAGGCGTTTGTGGAGGGGGTGCGGCGCTTTGTCGCCGGCCGCGATTTCATTGACGCGCACCAGCTGGTGCATGCGATCAACGCCGCGCTGGCGCGCCACTATCCGGGGCCGGAGCGGTTGACGGTGCTCTCGGCGCTGGGGGAAAGGCGCGATTGTTACCGCGATCTGGCGGAAAGCCTCGATCGCGCGCGTTTTGCCCGGGAGCATATCTGCAGCTATCTGGCGGCGATCCACCCGGCGGTGTGCGCCGCCTGGGTCAAGATGGATGCCAACAACCGGCAGGTCTTCATGCGCTTTTACAACTCCTCCTGGATGCGCAATCGGCACGCCATGCCGATCAAGAACGCCAACAAGATCGTAGCGGCGCTGGAGAGCCAACGCCTGCGCGCCTGTGGCGGCCTGGCGGATATCAGCAAGGGAACGGACGGGTTTATCCTTCGTTGCCATGAGGCGCGGGTGCATGCGCAGTATCTGTTCAACTGCACCACGCCGTCCTATCAACTGCCGCCCAACCGGCTGAGCCAGCAACTGCTGCAAGACGGGCTGGTGCAAGAGAACCTGTTCGGCGGCGTGAAGTGCAACCCGCACACGCTGAAAATCGCCGACCGGCGCGGCCGCGAGCAGCATCTCTACTCGCTCGGCGCGCCTGCCAAGGGCGATCTTTTTTACACCTCGGCGATGGAGTCCATCACGCGAGATATCAGCAAGATCGTGTTCAACAACCCTATTTTCAACGCAAAGAAGGCTGAAGCATGAAAAACGTAGCGCTCTTTGTCGGCAACGACATTTTCTCCTGGCTGGTGTGTCAGGATCTGATCGCCACCCTGAAGGGCGAGTGTGCCTTTACGGTGTATTTCCCCCTGGCGAAAAGCGCCGGGCGCACGCAGGAGCCGGCGGTTCGCCGCCTGGGGCTGTATGAGCGCGAAGTGCTGAACGATTTCGTGTTCCCGTTCGTTGGCCGCAACGCCGCCGCCTGCGAGGGGGCCTATCAGCCGCCGGCCCTGTTCCTGGCCGCCGCCGGGGTCAAAGCGCATCGCGTTCTCGACATCAATGACGCCGCGTTTATCAGCAGCCTGGGGCATATGGATGGGGTGATCTCCCTGCGCTGTTATCAGAAATTCTCCGCCGACTATGTGCGCGCCTTCAGCCGACGTGGCAAGCTGCTGTGGAACCTGCATCCGGGGGACTTGCCGCGTTATCGCGGGGTGATGACGCTGTTCCGCGCGTTGATGAACGGTGACAGGGACTGTGCGGTAACGCTGCATGAAATGGATGAGCACTGGGATGCCGGCCCGGTTATCGCCCGCCTGCCCGCCGAGCTGCGTCACGATCTGTCGTTCCTGGAAAACATGATGCTGTTGGGCGTGCAGAGTGGCTCCTTCCTGGCGCGTCAGCTGATGCGGGCGGAGCACAGCGAAGCGATAGCGGCGGAAAAGCAGGGCGATTCGCGCTATTGGGGCTTCCCGGACGCGCAGACGCTGGCGCAGGCGGAACAGGCGGGCATTGAGCTGGTGGACCATGACGCCGTGCGCGAGCAGTATCTGGGGTTGTTCGTCGGCGATCGTTTCCACCCGCTGGCGGGGCAGTTCTGCGCCGGGTTCGACGACTTCGTGCGGGCGCACGGCCATGATTGAAACCTTGATTGTACTGGGTGCCGGTTTTCTGACCGGCATCACCACCATTCTGTTCGGCTTCGGCGGCGGCTTTGTGGTGGTGCCTTTCGTCTATCACCTGATCTCCGCGTCGGGCGAGCAGCCCGGCCAGGCGATGCATATCGCGGTGGCGACCTCGACGGCGGTGATGATCCTCAACGCGAGTTACGCCACGCTGACCAACTGGCGCAGCGGCAACCTGCTGCGCGAAACCATCGTGCCGCTGATCTTTTTCATCGGCATCGGCGCGGCGCTGGGCGCGTTCGCCTCCTCGCTGCTGGCGGACGGCGTGATCCGCGGGCTGTTCGTGGCCTATATGGCGGTGACCATCGCCGACTGTCTGTTCCGCCGGGGCTTCCTGATCAAACCGGCGCGCGCCGAACTTTCCCCCGCCACGCTGTGGGGCGGCGGGCCGCTGATCGGCGGCATCGCCACCCTGCTGGGGGTGGGCGGCAGCGTGATGACGGTGCCGCTGCTGCGCCGCCATGGCTACGACATGAAGTATTGCGTCAGCGCCGCCAACCCGCTGTCGATCCCGGTGGCGGTGATCGGCGCGCTGATGTATATCGTGTTGGGGTGGCGCGAGATGAGCGGGCCGCAGTATCTGGGCTACGTCAATCTGAACATTCTGGGGTTGCTGGTGGCCGCGGGAATTGCGGGGATCGTATTTGCCAGGCGCTGTTTGCCTAAGGTGAGCGATGCGCTGCATGCCAAAATCTACGTGCTGCTGCTGATCGCCGTGCTGATCGCTATCTGCGTCTGAAACAGAAAGGGCGGCCGGATGCCGCCCTGAGAACCGCTTAACGGTGGTATTCGCCCGCCGCTTCCGGCTGGTACAGCAATTCCAGCACTTCAATCCGCGCTTCTTCACCGTTCGGCAATTGCCAGGAAATCTGCTTGCCGACGTGCATGCCGAGCAGCGCTGCGCCCAGCGGCGCCATCACCGACAGCTGATCGTGGCTGTCTTTCAGCGATGCCGGGTAAACCAGCGTGCGCACGTGCTCTTCATCGGTGTGCAGATCGCGAAAACGCACGCGGCTGTTCATGGTCACCACGTTGGCCGGCATTTTTTCCGGCGGCAGGATTTCCGCGCGATCCAACTCGTCGTTCAGCGCGGCGGCGACGTCGGTGTTGGCAAAGGCCGGTTGTTCCAATAGCGCATCCAGGCGTTCCGCATCCAGCTCATTAATAGTAATGATGGGTTTGGTCATTCCACTCTCCAGTCAAATCAAAGGGTGCCAGTCTGTGCACCCATAAATTCGGAAAAACAACACAAAGCAACACCCCCGCGCCAGAGGAGCGGGGGTGTGGGTAATGTCGATTTGTCCCATTGATAGTAGGCGGTTGGGACGAGAAAAGAAAGAGATCCCGATCACGAAGGCTTTTATCGTCAATTGTGGCGAAAGAAACGGTTAGCCCGGTTATCTATTTGTTATCTCATTAACTTTTTCACCGCAGCGCCGTTTTGCGAAATGGATCCCCGCGCGTCATGCGATTTCCACTTCGAACTGGAAAAAACCGGTCTACACAGAAAATCCTACCGGGGGTAGGGTAAAGACATCACAGAAAGCGGGTTATTCAGGTGATGCGCTTTACGGCTTACTGATTAATGTGGGATCTAGGGGTACTGAAAAGTGAATGATGGATCTGCTTCGATAAAAGAAATTGAACAATCCGATGTCAGCGCAGCCGGTGAGATCACCGCTCGGGTGTTGGCGGATATTGCCGCGATGCTGAATGCTGAAAATATTTATACCAATGCGGTGCAGCAACAGATGCTGGAATCGCATATTCGCGCCATGGTGCTGCGTTCAATAACCGGCGAGCCGTTGCCGGAGGTGGATAAATCGTTGTTCGACGAAATCTCCGCCGAATCCATGCAAATGGCGGAGCGCGTGGTGAATCAGTTTGGCACATTGCCTATCGAAGAAGCCTATTTATTGTCAGTGCACTTCGAAGTGGCGAAAGATAATAACGCATAGCGGTTAACGCATCGATTTCAATCAGGAGAATATACCATGGGTCAAATTACCGTAGTGATCGGCGATCGTTTGGGTAAAGGGCAAAAAGTCGGCCAGGGCGTTGAAAACGCAGGCGGAAAAGCGGTGGTTATCCCCGGCGTGGCGGCGGATATGAAGCTGGGTGACGTCATGAAAGCGGAAAACGCGCAGCTGGGCATCTCTTTTTGCGGCAGCGGCGGCGCCGGCGCGATTACCGCGCAAACCAAACACGGCTACAAAGCCAAATACGGCATGCGTTCGGTAGAAGAGGGCGTGACGGCAATTAACGAAGGCTGCAACGTGCTGGGCTTCGGCTTTATGGATAAAGAAGAGTTGGGCCAGAAATTGGTGGAAGCCTATATCAAAAAACATGGCAATCCATAATGAAAGAGCAATATACCACATCGGTAAAGGTGGAGGGTAAAGGCGACAGCAAAGCGAAAGCTTTTGCTTCCGCCTTGGCTAATGTGCAGGGTGCGGTATTAAAGTCCACCAACAATATTCTGCTGCGTATCGAGCCGCAGGACGTCAGCGTCGTGAGAGCGGAAGAGAAAATAACTAAAGAGAAATTTCTTTTCTTCTTTTTGCCGCGTGAAAGAAAGAGCTATGCCGTTTCTCTGGAAATAACCGTGAGCGTAACCATTATCAATACCGAGAAGGTTGTCTTCGTCACGAAATAAAAACGTTAGCATAAATGAAAGGGTATACTGATGTTTTTAATCATCTTATTTAAATCGATTATTATCGGTGGGCTGGTGGGGGTCGGCGTAGGGGCCGGCGCCGCACGCATGTTCCACGCGCCGACAACACAGGGCATGGGGGCGTTTCGCACCCTGGGCGAGCTGAATTCCTGCGAGGGCGATCCGGCTTCCCACTTCTCATTCGGTCTGGGCTTCTTCTTCAACGCCTGGGCGTCTTCCGTGGCGGCGGGTTCCTTCACGCAGGACGTCGACCACCGCATCATCCCGCACTGGGGCGCGGCGGCCCTGATGGTCAAGAACCGCAATCTGGCGCAAACGCTGCACGATCCGAAAAAAATGGCCATCGCCTGCGGCATCATCGGCATGCTGGTGGTGGCCTTCCTCAATACCACCGCTTCCGCCGTGCCGGCCGCGCTGCAGGTCACCGCGATCAAGGTGCTGGTGCCGGCGGCCAACCTGCTGGTGAACACCGTGATGCCAGTGATCTTCTGGCTGGCGGCGATCGACGCCGGGCGCCGTTCCGGCTTCTGGGGCACCATCTTCGGCGGCCTGGCGCAGCTGATCATGGGCAACGCCGTGCCGGGCCTGGTGCTGGGCATTCTGATCGGCAAAGGCGTGGAAGAGAGCGGCTGGAACAAGATCACCAAGATCATGATGGCGGTGATCGTGCTGCTGTTCGTGCTGAGCGGCTTCTTCCGCGGCTTCGACATGAAAGTTCTCGAGTCCTTCAGCCTCGGCGTGCCGGGCTGGCTGGACGCCATTCACAACACCCTGAGCGGTAAATAAGGAGCGGGATGATGGAAGAGCAAACCCAAAAAGGCTTCTGGTACGCCGACTGGTCATTCCCGATTTTTGTTGGCCTGCTGTCCTCCGGCGTGTTCGCCGGGACGCACATGTATTACCTGTACGGCATCGGCGCCTTTAACGAAGTGGCGTTCGTTTCCATGCTGCGGGCGGGGATGGATACCGGCGTATACGGCGCGGTGGCGGCGTTCGGCGCCAGCTTCCTGTTCGCGCGCATCATCGAAGGCTCGCTGGTGGGCATCCTGGACATCGGCGGCGCGATCCAGACCGGCGTCGGGCTGGGCGTGCCGGCGCTGCTGCTGGGAGCCGGCATCGTGTTCCCGGTCGCCAACTTCGCCGCTTCGCTAGTGACCGGCCTGGTCATCGGCCTGGCGATCGGTTACGTGATCATCCTGGCGCGCAAATTCACCATCAATCAGAGCAACTCCACCTACGGGGCGGACGTGATGATGGGCGCGGGCAACTCGTCGGGCCGTTTCCTCGGGCCGTTGATCATCCTGTCGGCGATGACCGCCTCGATCCCGATCGGCATCGGTTCGCTGCTCGGCGCGCTGCTGTTCTATATCTGGGGTAAACCGATCACCGGCGGAGCGATCCTCGGCGCGATGATCCTGGGGGCGATCTTCCCGGTAGCCATTTCTTGAGAGGCCTGCGCCAGGCGCCGCCCGATGCGGCGGCGCCCGGGCTAACAGGAGCAATGCGGTATGTATGACTTAGTAATCAGAGGCGCCAGACTGGCGGACGACACGCTGATCGATCTGGCGGTGAAAGACGGCAAAATCGCCTCGGTGGGGCGGCTGGCGGCGGACGTCAGCGCCGTTCGCCAACTGGATCTGGCGGGCAACTGCCGCCTGAGCGCCGGTTGGATCGATGCGCACGTACACTGCTATCCCGACTCGCCGATTTACCATGACGAGCCGGATCGGGTCGGCGTCGCCAGCGGCGTCACCAGCGTGGTCGATGCCGGCAGCACTGGCGCCGACGATATCGACGCCTTTTATCAGCTGACGCGCAGCGCCAAAACCAACGTGTTCGCCTTCCTCAACATCTCGCGCATCGGCCTGCTGCGGCAGAACGAGCTGGCGGAGTTGACGGACATCGACAAGCGCGAGGCCGGCCAGGCCATCGCCAACCACCCCGGTTTCATTATCGGCATCAAGGCGCGCATGAGCAGCAGCGTGGTGGGCAAGAACGGTACCCGGCCGCTGGTGTTGGCCAAAGAGATCCAGCGGGAAAACCGCCAGCTGCCGCTGATGGTGCATATCGGCAACAACCCGCCGAATCTGGACGAGATCGCCGATCTGCTGACCCGTGGCGACATCATCACCCACTGCTACAACGGCAAACCGAACCGCATTCTGACGCCGGCGGGCACGCTGCGCGAGTCGATCCAGCGCGCGCTGCGGCGCGGCGTGTTGCTCGACGTGGGGCACGGCACCGCCAGCTTCAGCTTCGAGGTGGCGCGCCAGGCGATCAAGCTGGGCATTTTGCCGCACACCATCAGCTCCGATATTTACTGCCGCAACCGCATGAACGGGCCGGTGCACAGCCTGGCGACGGTGATGTCCAAATTTTTCAGCGTCGGCCTGACGCTGCCGCAGGTGATCGCCTGCGTGACGGAGAACGCCGCGTCGGCGCTGCAGCTCAGCGGCAAAGGGCGGCTGGAGCCGGGCTATGACGCCGATTTCACGCTGTTTGAACTGCGCCGCGAACCGCAGGTGTTCGCCGATGCCGAAGGGCAAACCGCCGAGGGCGACCAGCTGTTGGTGCCGCTGGCCGCGGTGGTGGCCGGGGAAATCCTATTAACCGAACAAGGGGAGGCAAGCGATGTCTTCGATTTATGAAAAATACGGTTTGAAGCAGGTGATCAACACCTCCGGCCGCATGACCATTCTCGGCGTTTCCACGCCGCGCCAGGATGTGATCGACGCCGTTGACTACGGCCTGAATCACTATTTCGAAATCAAGGATCTGGTCAACAAGACCGGCGCCTACATCGCCGATCTGCTCAACGTGGAGGACGCGGTGATCGTTTCCTGCGCCTCGGCGGGCATCGCCCAGTCGGTGGCGGCGGTGATCGTCAAAGATAACGCCAATCTGTTGGTGAACCTGCACTCGGCGCCGATCGCCGTGCCGCGTGAGATCGTGTTGCCGCGCGGCCACAACGTCAACTTCGGCGCGCCGGTGGACACCATGGTGGCGCTGGGCGGCGGCAAGGTGGTGGAAGCGGGCTACGCCAACGAATGTTCGCCGGAGCAGATTGAAGCCTGCATCACGCCGCAGACGGCGGCGATCCTGTACGTCAAATCGCACCACTGCGTGCAGAAAAGCATTCTGTCCGTCGAACAGGCGGCGGTGGTGGCGCGCAAGCATAACCTGCCGCTGATCGTCGACGCCGCGGCGGAAGAAGATCTGATGTGTTACTACCAGATGGGAGCCGATCTGGTGATCTACAGCGGCGCCAAAGCCATCGAGGGGCCGACCAGCGGCTTGGTTATCGGCAAGAAACAGTACGTCGAGTGGGTGAAGCTGCAGTCCGGCGGCATCGGCCGGGCGATGAAGGTCGGCAAAGAGGGCATCCTCGGCCTGACGCAGGCGATCGAAAGCTATCTGACGCTTGAGAAAACCACCGGGCAACAGATGGTGGCGCGGATGACGCCGTTCCTCGACAGCCTCAACACCCTGACCGGCGTCAGCGCCAGAACCGTCTGGGACAGCGCCGGCCGCGATATCGCCCGCGCCGAGATCGCCTTCGACGAGGCGGTGCTGGGGCGGTCGACCTATGACATCGTCCAGGCGCTGAAAACCGGCGACATCGCCATCTACTTCCGCGGCTACAAGGCCAACGAGGGCAAGATTGAGGTCGACGTGCGCAGCGTCGATGAGCAACAGCTGATGACCGTCTTTACCTGTATCAAAAACCTGTTTACGGAGAAACAAGCATGAAGCTGCAGCCTAACTACTATCGTGACCGCGTCTGCCTGAACGTGCTGGCCGGCTCCAAAGCCAACGCGCAGGACATCTACGCCGCGGCGGAAGGCCATGTGCTGGTGGGCGTGCTCTCCAAGAACTACCCGGACGTCGACAGCGCGGTGACCGACATGCTGCGCTATGCGCGCCTGATCGAAAACGCGCTCTCGGTCGGCCTGGGCGCCGGCGATCCGAAGCAGTCGGCGATGGTCAGCCTGATCGCTCAGCAGGTGCAGCCGCAGCACGTCAACCAGGTGTTTACCGGCGTTGGCGCCAGCCGCGCGCTGCTGGGCCAGAACGACAGCGTGGTCAACGGCCTGGTGTCGCCAACCGGCCGCGTCGGTTGGGTGAAGATCTCTACCGGCCCATTGAGCGCCGCGGCGCCGGACGGCATCGTGCCGGTGGAAACTGCCATCGCCCTGCTGAAAGACATGGGCGGCAGCTCCATCAAGTATTTCCCGATGGGCGGCCTGAAGTGCAAGGACGAATATCAGTACGTAGCCAAGGCCTGCGCCGAGCATGACTTTATGCTGGAGCCGACCGGCGGCATCGATCTGGAGAACTACGAGCCGATCGTCGAGATCGCGCTGGCGGCCGGCGTGAAACGCGTGATCCCGCATATCTACAGTTCGATCATCGACGCCGCCAGCGGCGACACGCGCCCGCAGGACGTGAAAACCCTGCTGGCGATGACTAAAACGCTGGTGGGCTGAACGCGCAATGGGATGAGGTAAAGGCTGGGAGGCGAAGGTTTTCCCCTGGCGCGGCATGCCGCGCCGTTACCTATACTCAGGTCTGAGGATAACTATGCGAAACTGGCAGGCTCCAACCCGACGCACCGCGTTGTTCCTGGCGCTGCTGGCCGTGACCGGCCCGGCGCTGCATGCTGAGGATGCAATGAATTCCACGTCATCTCATTTCGCCTATATCGGCACCTACAATCCCAACGGCGAAGGCGTTTACCGGGTGCAGGTCGATCCGGCCAGCGGCGCGCTGAGCCACACTACGCTGGTCAGCAAAGTGCCGAATCCGGCGCAGCTGACGCTGGGCGCCGATGGCAAGACGCTGTATGTCGCCAGCGAAGTGGCCGATTTCAACGGCGGCAAGCGCGGCGGCATCACCGCTTACCGGGTCAATCCGGCCGACGGCGGCCTGACGCAGCTCAACCAGGTGGATTCGCAGGGAGCGGGGCCGGTGTATCTCTCATCGACACCGGACGGGCGCCATCTGCTGGTGGCCAACTACGTCAGCGGCAGCGTGGCGGCTTTCCCGATCGAAGCGGACGGCAGCCTGGGCGCCGCCAGCTCGGTGCAGCAACAGCAGGGCCCGGCGGGCGCGGCCAAACCGGCGGCGGCGGTGAACGGCAGCTTCGCCATCAGCGATCACAATGGCCCACATGCCCATATGATCGCCAGCGATCCGAGCGGCAAGTTCGTGTTCTCCACCGATCTGGGGTTGGATCGCATCTACCATTGGCGCTTTGACGCCGTGAGCGGCCGGCTGACGCCGAACGATCCGCCGTGGATCGCCGCCTCTTCCGCCGGCGCGGGTCCGCGTCACTTTGTGTTCCATCCGGACGGCGAAACCGTGCTGCTGGTGAACGAAGAGGCCTCGACGTTGACCAGCTACCGTTTTGATCGCCAAAAAGGTACTCTGAAACAACTGCATGCGGTTTCCGCGCTGCCCGCCGACTATCAGGGCACCAGCTTCGCTTCGGGGCTGGCGCTCAGCAAGAACGGCGACACGCTGTACGTCGCCAACCGGCTGCATAACAGCATTGCCCAGTTCAGCGTGGGCGCCGGCGGTGAGTTGAAACCGGTGGCGGAAACCTGGACGCGCGGCGATTATCCGCGTTCGCTGGCGCTGAGCCCGGATGGCCGCTATCTGTATGCGCTGAACCAGCGCAGCGATAACGTTACCCGCTTCAGCGTAAACCCGACGGACGGCAAACTCAGCTTTGTGGGCGGTTATCTACCGATCGGCAGCCCCTCGCAAATGGCGTTTCTGCCGCCGCCGAAGTAACCCGTGGCCCGCCCGGTTCGCCGGGCGGGTCGCCTGATTGACGGACACAGAATGGTGCGATTTCCTTACCCGCGTTTGGCTTACTTGTTCGATGCTTTGCAAACCGAGACTTTGCCGCAGGATGAGCTGGCGAAGCGTTTCGCCGTGTCCACCCGCACGGTGCGGGCGGACATCACCGCGCTGAACGAGATTCTGGACAAATACGGCGCGCGTTTCGTGCATAACCGCGGGGCCGGCTATCGCCTGCAGGTCGATAACGCCGCGCTGTTCAGCGCCCTGCAGCATCAGGAGCGCCGCAAGCATGCCACCCCGCGCAGCGCGCAGGAGCGTGTGCATTATCTGCTGGTGCGTTTTTTGACCTCAGCCTTCTCCCTTAAACTGGAAGATCTGGCCGACGAGTGGTTCGTCAGCCGCGGTACGTTGCAAAACGACATGGCTGAGGTGAGAGAGCGTCTGGCGCACTATCAATTGACGATTGAAACCAAGCCGCGTTACGGCATGAAGCTGTTCGGCACGGAGATGGCGATCCGCGCCTGCCTGACCGATCTGCTGTTCCAACTGCAGCTGGCCGACGCCGAGAACCCGCTGCTCAACAACGAGATCCTGCTGCAGCCGCAGGTAGCGGCGTTTGCCGGATTGCTGCACCCGCTGCTGTCGCAATACGCCATTCGCCTGACCGACGAGGGCGAGCAGTACCTGATCTTCTACTGCGCGGTGGCGCTGCGGCGCATCAACGACGGCTATCCGCTGCCGGACTTCGAGGTGGAAGACGGCGACGACGCGGTGCGCCAGGTATCGACCCGCCTGGCGGCGGAACTGCGTTCGGCCTCCGGCAAAGAGATCTCGATGGCCGAAGAGGCCTATCTGCGGGTCAATATCGCCGCGCGGCGCGTGCAGGACGTGCAGCCGACCGAGATCAACGCCGACGATGAAGAAGCGCTGGTGGACTACATCCTGTCCTATATCAACGCACACTATAACTACAACCTGCAGGGCGACGAGCAGCTGCGGGCCGATCTGCTCACCCATATCAAGACCATGATTACGCGGGTGAAATACCAGATCAATATCCCCAATCCGCTGTTGGCCAACATCAAGCAGCACTATCCGATGGCTTACGACGTGACGCTGGCGGCGGTTTCCAGCTGGGGCAAATACACCCCCTATACCCTGAGCGAGAATGAGATAGGCTACCTGGTGCTGCACATCGGCGTGGGGCTGGAGCGGCATTACAACATCGGTTATGAACGCCACCCGCAGGTGATGCTGGTGTGCGATACCGGCAACTCGACGGTGCGCATGATCCAGGCGCAGATTGCGCGTAAGTATCCGCAGTTGGTGATGACGCGTATCGTCTCGCTGCGCGATTACGAGATGCTTGCGCATATCGACGAAGACTTCGTGATTTCCAACGCCCGCATCGGCGAAAAGAACAAGCCGGTGGTGGTGATGTCGCCGTTCCCAACCGATTACCAGCTGGAGCAGCTGGGCAAGCTGGTGCTGGTGGATCGCACCCGACCGTACATGCTGGAGAAGTTTTTCGACGCCCAGCATTTCATGGTGCTCAACGAGCCGCTGACGCAGGCGGAACTGTTCAGCCGAGTGTGCGGCCAGCTGGAGCGGGAAGGGTACGTCGGCGCGGACTTTTATCCGTCGGTGGTCGAACGCGAGGCGATCGTCTCCACCTTGCTGGGCGAGGGCATCGCGCTGCCGCACTCGCTGGGGCTGCTGGCCAAAAAAACCGTGGTGGTGACGCTGCTGGCGCCGCAGGGCGTCGCCTGGGGAGAAGGCGAGGTCGCGCACGTGATTTTCCTGCTGGCGATCAGCAAGAGCGACTATGAAGAGGCGATGGCGATCTACGAGCTGTTTGTCACCTTCGTGCGTGAACGCTCAATGAGCCGCCTGCTGAGCAGCGACAGCTTCGACAGCTTTAAAGCGGTGGCGCTGGACTGCCTGAGCCGGAGCTGAGTGGCTAATCCGCTTCCGGCAGGAAGAGGGCCGGGGGCAGATTGAAGCGTTTGGCCAGCGCCATAATGTGCGGAATGGTCAGCGATCTTTTGCCACTCAGGATTTGGCTGACCAACGACTTTTTACCGATCTCATGTTCAAAATCACTTTGGCTAAGTTGGTGTTGTTCCATCAATACGCGAAGCGCGGCCACTCCTTGCGGGAGTTGGGCGATACGCTGGTTGAATGCGGTAAATTCGGCGCTGTTATCTTCATATTCGGCGATTTTTTTTGCCAGCATGTCAATCAGCGGATGGTGTTCATCGTTTTCCAGCAAATATTCCACCAATTCGAGCGCTTCCCGGTAGTCTTGCTGAGAGCTGCTGCCCTGCAATAAGGGCACGGCGCGCAGCAGCGCATCGGCGGCCTTAATGGCATCTGTAATCATGATGAACTCCTTCGATAGTGCTGCATCAGCTTGTCGTACTCGGCGTGGCTAACGATATGCTTTATGAAGACTTTCTGTGTCTCGAAGCTGGCGAAGAACAAAATCCGCAGGTGGTTGCCGCCGACGTCAATGACCCACCATTTCTCTTTGTATTTCATACGATCGAGCGAAGGAAAAAGCGCTTTTAACTCGTCCGGCGTGCGGAACTCGCCGCGTCGCAACGCTTTATAAATGGCCTCGAGAGCAGCGGCTTCATTAGGGTATTGCTTGGTTGCGT
Source organism: Serratia sp. LACPHL-BACT-2024-00286 (assembly GCF_043109535.1). Classification (NCBI taxonomy): domain Bacteria; kingdom Pseudomonadati; phylum Pseudomonadota; class Gammaproteobacteria; order Enterobacterales; family Yersiniaceae; genus Serratia; species Serratia sp. LACPHL-BACT-2024-00286. The sequence goes on along the minus strand of NZ_JBICNA010000004.1, from coordinate 533,509 downwards.
TATTGAACGGCTCCCTGGAAATGATATGCATCGCTCCCTCGATTCCTGCCTGGTGAACATTATAGCGACTGTCTTAGGTGTTCACAAATTGTAAACTTATCATCCCCGCTCACAGTGAGAGGGGAATACCCGGCCGCAGCCCGTTTTTGTCGTTGCATACTATTGCGGTTAGCGCCGTGCGGGTAAATCAATACTTCGCATTTACAGGCGGTTACGGCTGACTTTGGAAGCGGATACGCAAAGTGAAAAGCGGGAGATCGTGTCAGGGAGAGAAGGCAAAGAGAACGAACGCGTCGGTGCGACGCATTCGCGGGAGGGCTTCAGCGGCTAATCTTCATCAAATCCGGAGTTGAACAGCTCGACCACCGCCTCCAGCGCGTTGACTTCGTCGGGGCCGGTCGCTTCGACTTCGATATGCCGGCCCTGGGCGGAGTCCAGCATCAGCAGCGCGATGACGCTGCTGGCCTCGGCTTCGGTGCCGCTTTCGTTGCGCAGCATCACTTCGGCGTCGAAGCTTTGCACCAGCTCGAACAGTTTCATCGCCGGGCGCGCGTGCATGCCCAGCTTGTTTTTGATTTCAACCGTCTGTTTGACCGTCATTGTTTGCGCTTTTCCAGCGTGCGGTGGCGCGACTGCACGTTCTTGCCGCGCGAGCGGAAGTAATCGGCCAGCTGTTCCGCCACGTACACCGAGCGGTGCTTGCCGCCGGTACAGCCGATGGCGACCGTCAGGTAGCTGCGGTTGTTGGTTTCCAGCATCGGCAGCCATTGCTCCAGGTAGCTGCGGGTCTGGTAGATGAAGTTGTGCACTTCGGTATGGCGATCGAGGAACGACGCGACCGGCTTATCCAGACCGGTCATCGGCCGCAGCTTCGGATCCCAGTGCGGGTTCGGCAGGAAGCGCACGTCGAACACGTAGTCGGCGTCGATCGGGATGCCGTGCTTGAAGCCGAAGGATTCGAACACCATGGTCAGCTCGCGCTCACGCTTGCCCAGCAGGCGGGTGCGCAGCATTTCGGCCAGCTCGTGCACCGACATTTCCGAGGTGTCGATAATCAGGTCAGCCCGCGAGCGCAGCGGTTCGAGCAGATCGCTCTCTTCGTCGATGGCGCTTTCCAGCGACAGGTTTTTGCTGGAGAGCGGGTGCAGGCGGCGGGTGTCGCTGTAACGGCGGATCAGCGTGTTGCGATCGGCGTCGAGGAACAGCAGCTGCGGCGAGAAGCTGTCCGGCAGCTGAGTCATCGCGTATTCGAACACTTCCGGCGATTCCGGCATGTTGCGCACGTCGATGCTGACCGCCGCGGAGATATTGCGTTCCGCCAGCGTATTGGCGAGCTGCGGCAGCAGCACCACCGGCAGGTTGTCAACGCAGTAAAAACCCATGTCTTCCAGCGCCCGCAAGGCGACGGATTTTCCGGAACCGGAACGGCCGCTGACAATCATCAGCACCATGTGGCAACTCCCCTGGCATCGCGGCGGCGTTCATCGCCACCGGTGGAAACTTTGTTATTCCGGCCGAGGCCGGATCCATCATCGTGAAACAGTAACGTTATCCGGACTGGAAGTCACGCCGGCCGGGCATCACTCGGTGATGATTTGGTAAAGTTCTTCGTCGCTTTGCGCGGCGCGCAGGCGGCGGCATACGGTTTTGTCGGCCAGGCGTTTGGCGACCAGCGACAGGGTATGCAAATGGGTTTTGCACTGATCGGCAGGCACCAGCAGCGCGAACAGCAGGTCGACCGGCTGGTTGTCGATAGCGTCGAAAGCGATGGGTTGGTCGAGACGGATAAACACGCCAACGGCCCGCAGTGTGTCCTCTTCCAGTTTGCCGTGGGGAATGGCGATACCGTTGCCGATACCGGTGCTGCCCATGCGCTCCCGGGTGAGAACCGCGTCAAACACCACCTGCGAAGGCAGATTGAGCTGTTTGGCGGCCAGTTCGCTGATAATTTCCAAAGCCCGCTTCTTGCTGGTGCAGTGTACCGAGCTTTTGGTGCACTCGATGTTTAACACCGAGCTTAATTGCATATATTCGTTGTTCATCTCATCTTCACTTAAAACCGCGCCGCCGGGCGCACCCGGCAAGGCGGTTTTTCGTCGGTTTTAACCCTGATTACCGTTCGGCGCGTCACCCATGCGGGTCACGCGCCGAACGGCGAGGCGGCGACGGATGCCGGCTCATGGAGTGGGTTAGGGTGTCAGTGTTGCTTCAATTTGTCTTTATGTTTGTTCAATTGACGTGCCAATTTGTCGATCAGCGTGTCAATTGCGGCATACATATTCTCGTCTTCCGAGGTGGCGTGCAACTCGCCTCCATTCACGTGCACCGTTGCTTCCGCAATTTGCTGCACTTTTTCCACACTTAATACAACATACACCTGATTGATGCGATCAAAATACTGTTCGAGTTTGGCGAACTTGTTGTTCACGAACTCGCGCAACGGATCGGTGATTTCGATGTGGTGTCCGGTAATGTTGAGCTGCATAGTGTCTTCCTTCTCAATAGAGGTCAAACCAACTGTTTACGCTGGTTCGACGGCGGGATGGACAAAGACTCTCGGTACTTGGCGACGGTGCGCCGCGCCACGATGATCCCCTGATCGGCGAGCAGGGTGGCCAGCTTGCTGTCGCTGAGTGGCTTGGCGGGGTTTTCCGCCGCAATCAATTTCTTCACCAACGCGCGGATCGCCGTCGAGGAGGCTTCGCCGCCGCTGTCGGTATTCACGTGGCTGGAGAAGAAATATTTCAATTCGAAAATGCCGCGCGGGCTGTGCAAAAACTTCTGCGTGGTGACGCGCGAGATCGTCGATTCATGCATCTCCACGGCCTGGGCGATATCCGCCAGCACCATGGGTTTCATAAACTCTTCGCCTTGCTCGAAGAACGCCTGCTGTTGGCTGACGATGCAGCGGGTGACCTTCAGCAGCGTCTCGTTGCGGCTTTCCAGGCTTTTAATCAGCCACTTGGCTTCCTGCAGGTTGCTGCGGATAAACTGGCCGTCGGCTTCGCTGCGGGCGCTGTTGCCCAGCGCGGCGTACTGCTGATTGATCTTCAAACGCGGCACGCTGTCGCCGTTGAGCTCGACCGTCCATTTGTTCTGCGTCTTGCGCACCAGCACGTCCGGGATCACGTATTCCGACTCGCCGGTATTGATCGACTGCCCCGGGCGCGGATCGAGCGACTGAATCAGCAGCATCGCTTCTTTCAGTGTATCTTCTTTTAGCCGGGTTGATCGCATCAGGCTGCGAAAGTCGTGGTTGGCCAACAGATCCAGATGGTCGCTGATGATCAGCCGCGCTTCGGCCAGGTAAGGGGTGTCTTTGGCGTATTGGGAGAGCTGCACCAGCAGGCAATCGCGCAGATCGCGCGCGGCGACGCCGATCGGATCGAAACGCTGCACGCGCTTCAATACCGCCTCGACTTCCTCGAGGGTCACGTTCTCGTCGCCCAGGCTTTCCAGAATGTCTTCCAGCGGCACGGTGAGATAGCCGGTGTCGTCCACCGCGTCGACGATGGAGGTGGCGATGGCGGCGTCGGTATCGGAGAACGGCGTCAGATCCACCTGCCACATCAGGTAATCCTGCAGCGTTTGGGTGGTCTCGCCCTGATAGACCGGCAGTTCGTCGTCGCTGTAGTCGGTGCCGGTGCCGGACGGCGTGCCGGCGGTGTAGATCTCATCCCAGGTGGCGTCCAGCGGCAGCTCTTCCGGCATGTCTTTCTGTTCCAGCGCCTCGCGGGTATCGAGCCCCTCGGTCTCCTGGGTTTCTTTGGCGTCGATTTCGTCGTGCAGATCGGTCTGTTCAAGCAGCGGATTGCTCTCCAGCGCCAGCTGGATCTCTTGCTGAAGCTCAAGCGTGGACAACTGCAGCAGGCGGATCGCCTGCTGGAGCTGAGGAGTCATGGCCAGCTGTTGGCTGAGCCTGAGTTGCAAACCTTGCTTCATAGTTTTCTGTCTACTTCCGTTAACGGTGTCGCCCCACAGGGCGCGCCGGCGCTTAGAGGCGGAACTCTTCGCCCAGATAAACGCGTTTAACCTGCTCGTCGGCCAGAATAGCATCCGGCGTGCCGTGGGCAATCAGTTTGCCCTGGCTGACGATGTAGGCGCGTTCACACACGTCCAGCGTCTCGCGCACGTTGTGGTCGGTGATCAGCACGCCCAGGCCGCTGTCACGCAGGTGCTCGATAATTTTCTTGATATCGATAACGGAAATCGGATCCACCCCGGCGAAGGGTTCGTCCAGCAGTATGAATTTCGGGTTGGCCGCCAGCGCGCGGGCGATTTCGACGCGGCGACGCTCACCGCCGGACAGCGCCTGGCCGAGGCTGTCGCGCAGATGGGAGATATGGAACTCTTCCATCAGCTCCTTGGCGCGGTCTTCACGCTGTTCGCTGGTGAGGTCGGGGCGAATCTCCAGCACCGCCATCAGGTTGTCGTACACGCTCAGGCGACGGAAGATCGACGCTTCCTGCGGCAGGTAACCGATACCGCGGCGCGCGCGGGCGTGCAGCGGCAGCAGGCTGATGTCTTCTTCGTCGATCACGATGCGCCCGGCGTCGCGCGGCACGATGCCGACCACCATGTAGAAGGTGGTGGTTTTACCGGCGCCGTTCGGCCCGAGCAGGCCGACGATCTCGCCGGATTTCACTTTCAGGCTGACGTCTTCGACAACTTTACGGCCCTTGTAGGCTTTCGCCAGGTTTTCTGCGATGAGTGTTGCCATAAGTGATTAGTTACTCTTTTTCTGCTCGTTTTTGTCTTGCAACTGCGACGGTACCAGAACCGTTGTCACGCGTTTGCCTTTGTCGCTAAACGCCTGCATTTGCTGCTGTTGCACCAGATAGGTGATGCGATCGCCTTTCACGTTGCTGTCGAGCTGCTCCAGATAGGCGTTGCCCGTCAGGGTCACCAGCTGGGTCGCCACGTCGTAACGCACTTTCTGCGCGTGGCCTTTGACCGGCTTGCCGCTGTCCTGCATCTGGTAGAAGGTTACCGGGTTGCCGAACGCTTCAATATAGGTCTTATTCTGATCTCCGCCCGGGCGGGTGACCACCACCTTGTCGGCGCGAATATCGATGGTGCCTTGCTTGATCACCACGTTGTCGGTGAAGGTACTGACGTTGCTCTGCATGTCCAACGACTGCTTGAGCGAGTCGATGCTGACCGGCTGGCTGGAGTCGGATTTCAGCGCCAGAGCGGGGGCGCTGGCGGCCAAAACTAAGCTGCCGAGCAACAGGTTACGGAGTTGGTTTTTGGTTCTGAATTTCATAGTTGGTCTTAACCTTATCAATCAGCTCAGCGGTTTTGGTCCGCAGGTTCCCACGCATTTTCATGCCGTTAGAGGTAAAATTGGTCCCGTAAAGCGTGACTTCGTCATCGGAGGTGACGTCCTGGGTGACCAGGTTTACCTGAGCGTTGTCCGTCTTAATTTTTTCCAGCTGCGAGGTGGTGGTCAGGCTGTTTACCTCGACGTGACCATACAGATACAGCATCCGGTCTTTAGTCAGTTTGGCGCGATCGGCGCGAACTGACCAGGTGGCCACCGCATTCTCATCGAACAGCGTCATTACCGGCTGGGTGAACCAGCTCAGCTCGCCGGCGGTGTAATACTTCGCGTCTTCCGCCACCAGTTTGTAATTCAGCTTGCCGGCCGGGTTGTACACCACGGTGACCGTGTGCTGGCTCTGGTAGGTCGGATCCTTATCGTTGACCGGGCCAGGGGCCGTGTCGTCGCTAAAATCCGTCATGTTCCAGCCGATCAGCGCCAGAACGATCACCGTCAACAGGATGGTGATCCACAGTTTGGTTTTACTCATATCGACAGCCCTTTGGCGTCCTCCAGCTTATTTTGAGCCAAAAGAATGATGTCGCACAGTTCGCGCACCGCGCCGCGGCCGCCGGCAATGCGGGTGACGTAGTGGGCGCGCGGCGTCAGCAGCGGGTGGGCGTCCGCCACCGCGACCGCCAGGCCGACCTGCGCCATCACCGGCCAGTCGATCAGGTCATCGCCGATATAGGCGACCTGATCCGCCGTTAACGACAGTTTATCCAACAGTTCGCGGAAGGCCAAAAGCTTATCGGACTGCCCCTGATACAGATGGGTGATACCGAGCGTCTGCGCGCGGTCTTCCAGCAGCTTGGCGGAGCGTCCGGTGATGATCGCCACCTCGATGTCCGAGGTTTTCAAGCAGCGGATGCCGTAGCCGTCGCGCACGTTGAACGCCTTCAGTTCTTCACCGTTGTTGCCCATGAAGATCAGGCCGTCCGACAGCACGCCGTCAACGTCGCAAATCAACAGGCGGATGTTCCCGGCACGCGCCATAACCTCTTGTTCTACCGGCCCGTAGCAGGTTTCTACCATACCCATTCCGTTCTATTCCTCAATTAAACGACGCCGGCGCGCAGCATGTCATGCATATGTACCACACCCAGCAACTGGTCGCCATCGGCAACCAGCAGCGCGGTGATGTGGCGTTGTTGCATCAGGTTCAATGCATCGACCGCCAGGATGTTGGGGCGCACCCGTATGCCGCCCGGCGTCATGACGTCGGCGATCTTCGCCTCGTGCAGGTTGATGCCCATGTCGAATACCCGGCGCAGGTCGCCGTCGGTGAAGATGCCGGCGATTTTCATCAGATCGTCGCAAATCACCGTCAGGCCCAGATTTTTGCGGGTAATTTCCAGCAGCGCGTCGCGCAACGAGGCGTCGGCGCTGACGTGGGGCATTTCGTCGCCGCTGTGCATGATATCGCTAACCCGCAGCAGCAGTTTGCGGCCGAGTGCGCCGCCCGGATGCGACAGCGCGAAGTCTTCCTGCGTGAAACCGCGCGCTTTCAGCAGCGCGACGGCCAGCGCATCGCCCATCACCAGCGTGGCGGTGGTGCTGGTGGTCGGCGCCAGCCCCAGCGGGCAGGCTTCCTGCGGCACCTTGATGCACAGGTGGATATCCGCCGCCTTGCCCATCGAGCTTTCCGGATTATTGGTCATACAGATGAGGGTGATCTGTTGGCGTTTCAATACCGGGATCAGCGCCAGGATTTCGCTGGACTCGCCGGAGTTGGAGATGGCGAGCACGATGTCCTGCGGGGTGACCATGCCCAAATCGCCATGGCTGGCCTCCGCCGGGTGAACGAAGAATGAGGGGGTGCCGGTGCTGGCGAAGGTCGCGGCGATCTTGCAGCCGATATGGCCGGATTTGCCCATGCCCATCACCACCACTTTGCCGCCGCAGGCGGCGATCGTTTCGCAGGCGCGGGTGAAGTCTGCGTTGATGTAGCTGTCGAGCTGAGCCAGCCCTTCACGCTCTATCTGAAGCACTTCTTTGCCGGCCTGCTGAAAATCGAAGCCCGGTTGCAACTCAATGTTCGACATACTCATTCCCGTCGGTTTAGCCGAAAGTACTGAAAGGGTTAAAGAACAGCACCGCAAGATACGCAATAAAGCCGCATAATAACAGCGCGCCCGCCAGGTGGCCGATGCGATGCTTGCGGCCGATGCACAGTACGCTCAGCAGCACGCTGGCCGCCAGCATCACCCAGTAATCGCGCTGGAAGGCGGCGGCGTCTACGCTGCCCGGCGACAGCAGAGCGGGGACGCCCAGCACGATCACCGTGTTGAAAATATTGGAGCCGATGATATTTCCAATCGCCATATCATCCTCGCCCTTCAGCGCCCCGGCGATGGAGGTGGCCAATTCGGGCAAGCTGGTGCCGATGGCGATAATGGTCAAGCCGACCACCAGTTCGCTCAGGCCGAAATAGTGCGCAATCACCGTCGCGTTATCGACCACCATTCTGGAAGAGAGCGGCAGAATGATAAACGCCAGCACCAGCCACAGCACCGCCACGGTGTTGCTGCTGTCCTGCGGGAGCTCGGCGATCTGCTCCATGGTCAGGCTGTCGCTGCCCTCGCGCTGCGCCAGCCGGGCGATTTTCAGCATCAGCAGGATGAAGCCGGCGGCGGCGGCCAGCAGCAGCACGCCGTCCAGCCTGCTCAGGGTGCCGTCCATCAACACGAAACCGCACAATACTGTGACCGCTAACATCAACGGCAGTTCGCGCCGCAGTATCTCGGAACGCGCGGCCAGCGGGTGAATCAGCGCCGCCACACCCAGGATCAATAAGATGTTGGTGATGTTGGACCCTAATACGTTGCCAACGGCCATATCTATCTGCCCGTTCAGCGCGGCGGTGGTGGACACGATCAGCTCCGGCAGCGAAGTGCCGATGCCGACGATGGTCATGCCGATGATCAACGGCGGGACGCCGAGCGAGCGGGAAATCACGGCAGCACCATAAACTAAGCGGTCTGCACCATACACCAGTAGAAATAAACCAACGATTAATAATGCTATCGCGAGAAACATGCAGGGTCCTTTGTCGGGTATTATCCCGGTTCGTTGGTTAAAGCCGTCAATGCGGCGGTATTGCTTGCCCTCCGTTGCGCGCGCGTGAGCCGCAGCAACGGTTTTTCCCGGCTAATAGTTGAACAGTTTCGTTTTTTTTCGTTATGGCGCCAATTTTGACCGGGTGGCGCGGAAAAGTAAAACCAATGGCACCATTGGTTGCGAAATGGCAGTAAGTTTTTGTAAAGATGAGACGGATTGTGCCCATTGCTTTAACATCACGGGTAGATTCAGCAAAAGATGAGTCGTAAAGGGTCCATTAACATGCTCCAAAAGGCAGATAATTTGGTCGAAGTGCGCGACATGAGCTTCTCGCGCGGCGACCGACGGATATTTGAAGACATCAACCTGACGGTGCCTCGCGGTAAGGTCACGGCGATCATGGGGCCATCGGGCATCGGCAAAACCACGCTGCTGCGCCTGATAGGCGGCCAACTGGCGCCGGACAGCGGGGAGATTTGGTTCGACGGCGACAACATTCCCGCGTTGTCCCGCCGTCAGTTATACGACGCGCGCAAAAAGATGAGCATGCTGTTCCAGTCGGGCGCGCTGTTCACCGATTTGACCGTGTTCGAAAACGTGGCCTACCCGCTGCGCGAGCACAGCAACCTGCCTGAACCCCTGCTGCGCAGCACGGTGCTGATGAAGCTGGAAGCGGTGGGGCTGCGCGGCGCGGCCCAGCTGATGCCCAATGAGCTTTCCGGCGGCATGGCGCGCCGGGCGGCGTTGGCGCGCGCGATCGCGCTGGACCCGGAGATGATCATGTTCGACGAACCTTTCGTCGGCCAGGATCCGATCACCATGGGGGTGCTGGTCAAGCTGATCGATGAGCTGAACCATGCGCTGGGCATTACCTGCATCGTGGTGTCGCACGACGTGCCGGAGGTGCTGAGCATCGCCGACTACGCCTATATCGTGGCCGATCACCGGGTGATCGCCGAAGGCACCACGCAGCAATTGCAGAACAATCCTGATGCGCGCGTGCGCCAGTTTCTGGATGGTATAGCGGATGGGCCGGTGCCGTTCCGCTATCCGGCCGGGGATTATCAGACCGAACTGCTAGGCTTAGGGAGTAAATAAGCTCATGTTATTAAGAGCGTTAGCGTCGTTGGGGCGCAGTGGCATCAACACCAGCGCCAGCTTCGGCCGCGCCGGGTTGATGCTGTTCAACGCGTTGATTGGCCGGCCGGAACCCGGCAAGCAGTGGCCGCTGTTGTTGAAACAGCTCTACAGCGTCGGCGTGCAGTCGCTGCTGATTATCATGGTCTCCGGGCTGTTCATCGGCATGGTGCTGGGCCTGCAGGGCTATATCGTGCTCACCACCTACAGCGCCGAGGCCAGCCTCGGCATGATGGTGGCGCTGTCGCTGCTGCGCGAGCTGGGGCCGGTGGTGACGGCGCTGCTGTTCGCCGGCCGCGCCGGTTCCGCGCTGACGGCGGAAATCGGCCTGATGAAGGCGACGGAGCAGATCTCCAGCCTGGAAATGATGGCGGTCGATCCGCTGCGGCGCATCGTGGCGCCGCGCTTCTGGGCGGGGCTGATCAGCATGCCGCTGTTGACCATCATTTTCGTGGCGATCGGCATTTGGGGCGGCTCGGTGGTCGGCGTGGACTGGAAGGGCATCGACAGCGGCTTCTTCTGGTCGGCGATGCAGGGCGCCGTAGAGTGGAAAAAAGATCTGCTCAACTGCCTGATCAAAAGCGTGGTATTCGCCATTACCGTAACCTGGATTGCCATTTTCAACGGGTACGACGCCGTGCCTACCTCTGAAGGGATTAGCCGGGCGACGACGCGTACCGTGGTGCATTCGTCACTGGCGGTGTTGGGATTGGATTTCGTGCTGACAGCACTGATGTTTGGGAATTGATTCGATGCAAACGAAGAAGAGTGAAATCTGGGTTGGGGCATTTATGCTGATCGCGCTGTGCGCCATCGTGTTTATCTGCCTGCAGGTGGCGAACCTTAAATCGATCGGCAGCGAGCCGACCTACCGCATTTACGCGACGTTCGACAACATCGGCGGCCTGAAACCGCGTTCGCCGGTGAAGATTGGCGGCGTGGTGATCGGCCGCGTGGCGGACATCGAACTCGATTCGAAAACCTACACGCCGCGCGTGGCGCTGGATATCCAGAAAAAGTACGACCAAATCCCGGATACCAGCTCGCTGGCGATCCGCACCTCCGGCCTGCTGGGCGAGCAATATCTGGCGCTTAACGTGGGCTTCGAAGATCCTGATATGGGCACCGCCATCCTGAAAGACGGCGGCACCATTCAGGACACCAAATCAGCCATGGTTCTGGAAGACCTGATCGGCCAGTTCCTGTATAAAAGCGGCGGTCAGGACAGCGCCAAACCGGGAGACGCGGCCGCTGAGCCGGCTGCCGGCGCCGCACCGCAACCCGCTGTTCCAAATCATTAAGAGAGGATACCTGCATGTTTAAACGTTTACTGATGGTGGCTCTGCTGGTGGTTGCACCGCTGGCGAGCGCAGCCGACCAAACCAATCCTTACAGCATGATGCAAGAAGCGGCGCAGAAGACCTTCAGCCGTTTGAAGAACGAACAGCCGAAGATCAAGCAGGACCCGAACTACCTGCGCTCCATCGTGCATCAGGAACTGATGCCGTTCGTGCAGGTGAAATACGCCGGCGCGCTGGTGCTGGGCCGTTACTATAAAGAGGCGACGCCTGCACAGCGCGAAGCTTACTTCACCGCCTTCCAGGCTTACCTGGAGCAGGCTTACGGCCAGGCGCTGGCGATGTACCACGGCCAGACTTACCAGATCGCGCCTGAACAGCCGCTGGGCAATGCCGACATCGTGGCCATTCGCGTCACCATCATCGACAACGGCGGCCGCCCGCCGGTGCGTCTGGATTTCCAATGGCGCAAGAACAGCAAAACCGGCTACTGGCAGGCCTATGACATGATCGCCGAAGGAGTCAGCATGATCACCACCAAGCAGAACGAGTGGGCGTCTACGCTGCGTACTCAGGGCATCGACGGCCTGACCAAACAGCTGCAGGCCGCCGCCGCGCAGCCTATCACGCTGGACAAGAAAAACTGATGTCGGCAGCGCTCAGCTTCGAATCAGAGCAGCAGACGCTGATCCTGCGCGGTGAACTGGACCGGGAAACGCTGCAGCCGCTGTGGCGGCAGCGCGACGCGCTGATGGCGGATAAAACCGCGATCGACGTGGCGCAACTGCAGCGCGTAGACTCCGCCGGGCTGGCGCTGTTGCTGCATCTGCAGGAAAAGCAGCGCGAGCGCGGCGTCGCGCTGAAAATTTTCGGCGCCACCGAGCGCCTGAAAACGCTGATTGCGCTCTACAACCTGCAGGCGATAATGCCTGTCGATACCGCCGGTTAGCGGCGTTTTACGCCGCCCTTGCGTGGTAAAACGATACAAAGCCCCTGTTATGCAGGGGCTTTTTCTTTAGTTTAAGAAAACATCGTATTCCACTAAGATACTAGGCTGTTTATGATCCTTTAGCGGCAGAACTGGATACTATGGAAACCAACGAGATTAAAGACGTGCTGATGCAGGCATTGGCACTGGATGAAGTACATGTGACGGGCGACGGCAGCCATTTTCAGGCGATCGTGGTCGGCGAATTGTTCGCCGGCATGAGCCGCGTCAAAAAACAGCAGACGGTTTACGCACCGCTGATGGAATACATTGCGGACAACCGCATTCATGCCTTGTCTATCAAGGCGTACACCCCTGAAGAGTGGCAGCGAGACCGCAAACTCAACGGATTTTAAGGCTGTTTGCCCTGCCGGGCGGGCAGCTTCAGATTAGATAACAGAGAGTAGTCAGATGGATAAATTTCGTGTGCAGGGTCGGACCCGCCTGAGCGGTGAAGTGTCTATTTCCGGGGCCAAAAACGCCGCCCTGCCGATCCTGTTCGCCGCCCTGTTGGCGGAAGAGCCGGTCGAGCTGCAGAATGTTCCCAAGCTGAAGGACATCGACACCACCATTAAACTACTCAACCAGTTGGGTACCAAGATTGAGCGCAACGGTTCGGTCTTCGTGGACGCCAGCGGCGTGAACGAGTTCTGCGCCCCTTACGATCTGGTGAAAACCATGCGCGCTTCCATCTGGGCGCTGGGGCCGCTGGTGGCGCGTTTCGGCCGCGGTCAGGTTTCCCTGCCGGGCGGCTGTGCGATCGGCGCGCGTCCGGTCGATCTGCACATCACCGGCCTCGAGCAGCTGGGTGCCGAGATCAAGCTGGAAGAAGGCTACGTCAAGGCGTCCGTCGAGGGCCGCCTGAAGGGCGCACACATCGTCATGGACAAGGTGAGCGTGGGCGCGACCGTAACCATCATGAGCGCCGCGACCCTGGCGACCGGCACCACCGTTATCGAGAACGCCGCGCGTGAGCCGGAAATTGTCGATACCGCCAACTTCCTCAATACGCTGGGCGCGAAGATCAGCGGCGCCGGCAGCGACAAGATCACCATCGAGGGCGTCGAGCGTCTGGGCGGCGGCGTGTACCGCGTGCTGCCTGACCGCATCGAAACCGGCACCTTCCTGATCGCCGCCGCGGTTTCCGGCGGCAAAGTGATGTGCCGCAACACCCGTCCGGACACACTGGATGCGGTGCTGGCCAAGCTGCGCGAAGCCGGTGCCGATATCGAAGTGGGCGAAGACTGGATCAGCCTGGACATGCACGGCAAACGCCCGAAAGCGGTCACCGTGCGCACCGCGCCGCACCCGGGCTTCCCGACCGACATGCAGGCCCAGTTCAGCCTGCTGAACCTGGTGGCGGAAGGCACCGGCGTCATCACCGAGACCATCTTCGAAAACCGCTTCATGCACGTGCCGGAACTGATCCGCATGGGCGCGCACGCGGAAATCGAGAGCAACACCGTGATCTGCCACGGCGTTGAGCAGCTGTCCGGCGCTCAGGTGATGGCGACCGATCTGCGCGCTTCCGCCAGCCTGGTGATCGCCGGCTGCATCGCCGACGGCGTGACCGTCGTCGATCGCATCTACCACATCGATCGCGGCTATGAGCGTATTGAAGACAAGCTGCGCGCGCTGGGTGCGAACATCGAGCGAGTGAAAGGCGAGTAAGTCATTAGCGCCGGCGCGGCTGCGTCGGCAGGATGAAAATCAAAGGGCCGGCTATCAATGCCGGCCCTTTTTTAATTGTTGTCTTCCGGGAATTCGCCCACCGTCATTTTCAACGTAATGCGTTTGCCGTCGCGCAGCACGATAACCGGTATCTCGGTGCCCGGCCTGATCTCCGCCACCTGATCCATGGTCTCCAGCACGGACACCGCCGGTTTGTTATCCACGTTGATGATGATGTCGTTGATCTGGAAACCGGCGCTGCTCGCCGGGCCGTTCGGCGTGATTTCGGTCACGATGATGCCCTGCAGGCGATCGATGCCGGAATTGGAGGAACGCAACGGAATGATTTCTTTGCCCTGAATGCCGAAATAGCCGCGGATAACGCGGCCGTCGCGGATCAGCTTGTCCATGATTTTGGTGGCCAGTTCGATCGGAATGGCGAAGCCGAGGCCCTCCGGCGTTTCGCCGTCGGTGATTTTGTCATAGGTCAGGGTATTGATGCCGATCAGCTCGCCCAGCGAGTTGACCAGCGCGCCGCCGGAGTTGCCGCGGTTGATTGAGGCATCGGTCTGCAGGAATGTCTGCCGGCCGGTGGTGCTCATACTGATGCGCCCGGTGGCGCTGAGGATGCCCTGAGTCACGGTCTGCCCCAGGTTGTACGGGTTGCCGATTGCCAGCACCACGTCGCCGACGTGGGCAACGCGATTTTTATTGGTCGGGATCACCGGCAGGTTGCCGGGATCGATCTTCAGCACCGCCAAATCGGTCAGGCCGTCGGAGCCGACCAGCAGCGCTTCGTAGCGGCGGCCATCCTGCAACACCACGGTGATCTGCTGAGCGTCTTTGATCACGTGGCGGTTGGTGATGATATAGCCGCGTTCGTTCATGATCACGCCGGAACCGAGCGACAGCACGTTGGCGGCGCCGTTCAGGTTGCGGTTGTAGATGTTCACCACGGCGGGCGCGGCGCGGCGCACCGCTTTGTTGTAGCTCACCGGCGTTTCGTCGCTGGTATTCTCGGTTTTCTCTGCAAACAGGCCGTTGGAAGAGCGCAGCACGGGCAGAGCGGCCAACAGCAGGCCGGCAACGATGAGACCGATAACGACAGAACGCAAGAGCTTAGCAAACATGGAGTTTTCGTGGTGTGGTGAACGATGTTCGGAGGATAGCATGAGTTAACCGGGCGCAGTATGTCACCGAGCCCGGTTTTTGCACAAATTAACGCAGCAGCAGATAAATGGTTTCGTTACCGCGCACGATATTGAGCGCCATCACCGGCGGTTTGGCTTCCAGCACCTTGCGCAGCGCGGTGATGCTGTCCACGCGCTGGCGGTTGACGCCGATGATCACGTCGCCTTTTTGCAGGCCGATTTGCGCCGCCGTCGAGCCTTTATCCACGTTCTCCACCTTCACGCCCTTGTCGCCGCTCGGCAGCGCGCCGTTGCTGAGGGAAACCCCCTGCAGCGCCGGCGACAGCGTTTCGGCATTGGTCGAGGCGCTCTCGCTGTTGTCCAGCGTGACCGAGACTTCCTGCGGTTTGCCGTCGCGCAGCAGGCCCATCTTGAGGGTTTTGCCCGGCGCGGTGGTGCCGACCTTGGCGCGCAGTTCGGCGAAGCTGTTCACCGGCTTGCCGTCGACGGAAACCAGAATATCCCCGGCTTTGATGCCGGCCTTGGCGGCGGCGGATTTCGGCAGCACTTCGCTGACGAAGGCGCCGCGCTGCGCGTCGGTGTTGAAGGCTTTGGCCATGTCCGGGGTCATTTCACTGCCCTTGATGCCGAGCAGGCCGCGTTTCACTTCGCCGAATTCGATCAGCTGCTGGCTCAGGTTCTGCGCCATATTGCTCGGAATGGCGAAGCCGATGCCGACGTTGCCGCCGCTCGGCGCCAGAATGGCGGTATTGATGCCGATCAGCTCGCCGTTCAGGTTAACCAACGCGCCGCCGGAGTTGCCGCGGTTGATCGAGGCGTCGGTCTGAATGAAGTTTTCCAGCCCTTCCAGATTCAGGCCGGTGCGGCCCAATGCCGAGATGATGCCGGAGGTGGCGGTTTGGCCCAGGCCAAACGGGTTGCCGACCGCCACGGCGAAGTCGCCGACGCGCAGCTGATCGGAATCGGCCATCTTGATGGCGGTCAGGTTTTTGGTGTCGCTGAGCTGCAGCAGGGCGATGTCGGATTGCTCATCACGGCCGACCAGTTTGGCGTCCAGTTCGCGGCCGTCGTTCAACTGCACGCGGATTTTATCGGCGTTGTTGATGACGTGGTTGTTGGTAAGCACGTAGCCTTTGGCAGCGTCGATGATGACGCCGGAGCCCAGCCCTTCAAACGGGCGAGAGCTCTGCTGCTGACCGGGGAAATTGGGGCCGAAGAAGCGTCTGAACTCTTCCGGCAGCTGTTGACGCTGCACCTGGGTGCCGGCGACATGCACGCTCACGACGGCGGGCAAGACTTTTTCCAGCATCGGCGCCAGGCTCGGCAGCGGCTGCCCCTGAACGGCGACGGGCAGGGCCGCGTTGGCCACCGGTGCGGCGCTGAGCGCCAGGCCGAGGCTCATTGCCAATGCACTAAGAATTAACGACTTTTTCTTCATTGATGATAACTCTCTCAATACCTGCCGATGAAAATTTGATGATAAGGCAATCACCTTGTCATAGTGAAGGGTAAGACCGTGAATTTGCGTGCAAAGTTCAGTAAAGGTAATGCGAAGGAAGGTCAATAAGGCACAAACGGGGTAAACCCGCGGGTGGCCCCGCGGGTGAAGAAGGGGTATCAGTCGCGGCGTGCGCTTTGGCCGCGCAGCAGGCCGGAGGCCCCTTCAGAATAGTCGCGCGGCATTTCCACCGGCGCCTGATCGTTGTCCGCTTCCGCTTCGGTCAGGCGATAGCGGAACGGGTTCTCCTGCATCGGCAGATCCGGCAGCAGGTTGTTGGAGCTTTTCGCCATATGCTGATACAGCTGACGATAATCGCGCGCCATGTTGTCCAGCAGCTCGGCGCTGCGGGCAAAGTGGCCGACCAGCTCCTGACGGTACTCTTCCAGCTCGGTTTTGCTCTTGTCCAGCTCGTTCTGCAGGACTTGTTGTTGACGTAATTTACGGTTGCCAAAACGCATCGCCACCGCACCAATCACGATACCGACGACCAAACCAATCAGCGCATACTCCCAGGTCATGATGACTCCTATTTTGACTTCGTTGTTCCGCAGGGATTTTTCACTTAATAATATCCACTATAACCGTTAACCTTGTCAGAGTGGAATCCTGATGCGCTTCCACCCAGTGTTTACAGGGTTTTCAGCGGCGCCCGCAGCGGGCATTTGTGGCGATAACGGTGCGAATCGGCATCAACTTGCCGCCAACGTTGGCTAAATAATTTCTAAGCGTTCTTAGGGAACATCGAACAGATGCAGGCACTATCACCGTTATCTCGCTACCAGCAGGCGCTGGAGGCGGGGGAATATCAGGCCGATGAGGTTCAACGCCGGGCCGTCACTCAACTGGATCGCATTTATCAGGCCTTGCTGCAAAAACCGGCGGCGAGCGCGCCGGCCGGCGGGCTGCGCGGCAAGCTCAGCCGTTTGCTGGGCAAAGGCGGCGAAACGGCGCCGCAGCGCCCGGTGCAGGGGCTGTATATGTGGGGCGGCGTCGGGCGCGGCAAAACCTGGTTGATGGACATGTTCTTCCACAGCCTGCCGGGCGATCGCAAAATGCGTCTGCACTTCCACCGCTTCATGCTGCGGGTGCATGAAGAGCTGACCGAGCTGCAAGGGCGGGAAAACCCACTGGACATCGTCGCCGACGGCTTCAAGGCCGAAACCGACGTATTGTGCTTCGACGAATTCTTCGTGTCCGACATCACCGACGCCATGCTGCTGGCCACGCTGCTGCAGGCGCTGTTCGCCCGCGGCATCACGCTGGTGGCTACGTCGAACATCCCGCCGGACGATCTGTATCGCAACGGCCTGCAGCGGGCGCGTTTCCTGCCGGCTATCGATCTGATCAACGAGTTCTGCGACGTGATGAACGTCGACGCCGGCATCGACTATCGTCTGCGCACCCTGACCCAGGCTCACCTCTATCTGACGCCGCTGAACGACCAGACGCGCGCGACCCTGGATCGGATGTTCGTCAAACTGGCGGGCAAGGCGGGGGAGGAGGAGGCGGTGCTGCAGATCAACCATCGGCCGCTGCAGGCCATTCGTTCGGTGGACGGCGTGCTGGCGGTGGATTTCCACACGCTGTGCGAAGAGGCGCGCAGCCAGCTGGATTACATTGCGCTGTCGCGGCTGTATCACAGCGTGATCCTGTATAATGTGCAGGTGATGGGGCCGCTGAAAGAGAATACCGCGCGCCGTTTCCTGGCGCTGGTGGACGAATTCTACGAGCGGCACGTCAAGCTGGTGATCGGCGCCGAGGCGTCGATGTTCGAGATCTACCAGGGGGAACGGCTTAAGTTCGAGTACCAGCGCTGCCTGTCGCGCCTGCAGGAAATGCAGAGCGAAGAGTACCTCAAGCTGCCGCATCTGCCCTGAGTCCGCCGGGCCTATCGCCGGTTGCCTGCCGCCGGCGATAAATTTATTTTCCATTCAAAAACCGTTCGATCTTTGTGAGCGACTTCTCTATAATCTTGCGACCCCACGTTACAACAAAGTTTTTTTTCCCAAAAACTTTATAGTGCCGGCAATGGCTATTCGAAGGGGTAGGTTTGCTGGACTTGTATGGTCGTGTGAGCCTCAACTGTTTTCGAGCGTTTGGGTGTTCACCAACGTGTAACTAATTATTGGGTAAGCTTTCTAATGAAAACTTTTACAGCTAAACCAGAAACCGTAAAACGCGACTGGTACGTTGTTGATGCAGATGGTAAAACTTTAGGCCGTCTCGCTACTGAACTGGCTCGTCGCCTGCGCGGCAAGCATAAAGCGGAATACACCCCGCACGTGGATACCGGTGATTACATCATCGTTCTGAACGCTGACAAAGTTGCTGTAACCGGCAACAAGCGTACAGACAAAGTGTACTACCACCACACCGGCCACATCGGTGGTATCAAGCAAGCGACCTTTGAAGAGATGATTGCCCGCCGTCCTGAGCGCGTGATTGAAATCGCGGTTAAAGGCATGCTGCCAAAGGGCCCGCTGGGTCGTGCTATGTTCCGTAAACTGAAAGTTTACGCGGGCACCGAGCACAATCACGCGGCACAGCAACCGCAAGTTCTGGACATTTAATCGGGATTAATGGCAATGGCTGAAAATCAATACTACGGCACTGGTCGCCGCAAAAGCTCCGCCGCTCGCGTCTTCATCAAGCCGGGCAACGGTAACATCGTTATCAACCAGCGCAGCCTGGAACAGTACTTCGGTCGCGAAACTGCCCGCATGGTAGTTCGTCAGCCGCTGGAGCTGGTCGACATGGTTGGCAAACTGGATCTGTACATCACCGTTAAAGGTGGTGGTATCTCCGGTCAAGCTGGCGCTATCCGTCACGGTATCACCCGTGCACTGATGGAGTACGATGAGACTCTGCGTTCTGAACTGCGTAAAGCTGGCTTCGTCACCCGTGACGCTCGTCAGGTTGAACGTAAGAAAGTCGGCCTGCGTAAAGCACGTCGTCGTCCGCAGTTCTCCAAGCGTTAATTTTCGCTGCTTCGGCAGTGCGATTTACGCAAAAAACCCGGTGCTTCACCGGGTTTTTTTATGCCTGAAATCCGCCATCCCCGACTAAAATCTGTGGCATATCAGACAATTCAACATGAATTCGCCGCACCGCCCCCACAAAACAAGCAAAATCTGGTAAACTATCACCCACTTTTGCGCCTGTTCGCCGTGCAGTTGACCCCCTGGGCCGGTTTTTCATGGGCTCGGGTCGCGCTGCGTGCTGCCGGCCTGCGGCAAGATTATTCAGGATAGCAGCCTGTCAGTTGGCTATTCGCAGTATTTTCTAGATAACTTGGAGGTTTTCATGGCTGTCGCTGCCAACAAACGTTCGGTAATGACGCTGTTCTCTGGCCCGACCGACATTTTTAGCCATCAAGTACGCATCGTACTGGCGGAGAAAGGTGTCAGCGTCGAGATCGAGCAGGTCGAAATGGATAACCTGCCGCAAGATCTGATTGACCTCAACCCTTACCAGACGGTGCCTACGCTGGTCGATCGCGAACTGACCCTGTATGAATCCCGCATCATCATGGAATACCTGGATGAGCGTTTCCCGCACCCGCCGCTGATGCCGGTTTACCCGGTTGCCCGTGGCGAGAGCCGTCTGATGATGCTGCGCATCGAGAAGAACTGGTACTCGCTGATGGACAAGATCGAGAAGAGCAGCGGCCAGGAAGCGGAATCCGCCCGTCGCCAACTGCGCGAAGAGCTGCTGGCGATCGCGCCGATCTTCGGTCAGACGCCGTATTTCATGAGCGAAGAGTTCAGCCTGGTGGATTGCTACCTGGCGCCGCTGTTGTGGCGTCTGCCGCAGCTGGGCATCGAATTGAGCGGTGCCGGCTCCAAAGAGCTGAAAGGCTACATGACCCGCGTCTTCGAACGCGACGCCTTCCTGGCTTCCCTGACCGAAGCCGAGCGTGAAATGCGCCTGCAGACCCGGGGCTAAGCGCGATGGACATGTCTCAGATGACGCCGCGTCGCCCGTATCTGCTGCGGGCGTTCTACGACTGGCT
This sequence comes from Serratia sp. LACPHL-BACT-2024-00286, assembly GCF_043109535.1. Taxonomy (NCBI): domain Bacteria; kingdom Pseudomonadati; phylum Pseudomonadota; class Gammaproteobacteria; order Enterobacterales; family Yersiniaceae; genus Serratia; species Serratia sp. LACPHL-BACT-2024-00286. The sequence goes on along the minus strand of NZ_JBICNA010000004.1, from coordinate 513,368 downwards.
GCTGGATAACCAGCTGACGCCGCACCTGGTGGTCGACGTGACTCGCCCGGATGTGCAGGTGCCGATGGAGTTCGCGCGTGACGGCCAGATAGTGCTGAATATCGCGCCGCGCGCGGTAGGCAACCTGGCGTTGGGCAACGAAGACGTGCAGTTCAACGCGCGCTTCGGCGGCGTGCCGCGTCAGGTTTCGGTGCCGATGGCCGCCGTGCTGGCAATCTATGCGCGTGAAAACGGCGCCGGCACGATGTTCGAACCGGAAGCCGCCTACGACGAGAGCGAAGGCGTGTTCGAAGGCCTGGACAATGAGACGATCCCTTCGGAAACGCTGATGTCGGTGATCGACGGCGATCGCCCGGACACCGCGGAAGACAATGGCCCGGACGACGAACCGCCGCAGCCGCCGCGCGGTGGCCGCCCGGCGCTGCGCGTGGTGAAATAAGCCCACGCGAACAAACGAAAAAGCACCTCATGGGGTGCTTTTTTTTTGCCCGGCAGAAATGAATCAGCCTTTCAAGGCGGCAATGCAGGCATCGCGCGGCGCGCTGAGATCGCCTACGCGCACGGTGGACAAGGCGCGGGTTGCGCGCTGGCGGAAACTGGTGACGGCGGTGTCGCCTTGCACTTCCGGCGGCGCGGTGCAAATGTCATTGAGCGGCAGATCGTTGCCTTTGTTGAGCGCCTGCAACACCGCCGCCGGATTGTAGATCAGGGCGGCGGAGAGGGCCGATTTGATGCCGGCGGTAAAGCCGGCATTGCCGCCGCCGGCCAGCTTGGGCGCCAGGGCAATCCAATTGTCGTCCCCCAGCCGGATGCTGTTTTCCACGGCGTTGAACTGCCCGGCCTTGCCTAACTGAGCCACGACCGGCCGCGCGCCGCGCGCTTCGATATTGTAACCAACCTCCTGCGAATCCAGCGCCATGGCTGAAGCGCTGAAACTGACGGCCAGCAGCGCGCCGGCCAACAGGGAAATGGAGCATTTCATGTCCGCTATCCTTATTTCGGTGTCAGGCGCAGCCGCGCCCCGCAATGGTGCCAACTCAATACTATAGCGCGTTGAGACGGTGAGGAGAGGGGGAGGGGTGACAAAGCGTGGCAGGCTAAAAACGGAGGCCCGGCAATATGCCGGGCCTCCGATGGTACGGAAGGTTTACACTTCCAGGTAGTTCATGATGCCATCTGCCGCTTTGCGGCCTTCGGCAATCGCTGTCACCACCAGGTCGGAGCCGCGCACCGCGTCGCCGCCGGCGAAGATTTTCGGGTTGCTGGTCTGGAACGCGTTGTCTCTGCCCTCCGGCGCCAGGATGCGGCCCTGTTTATCGAGCTGCACGTCGTGCGCCGCCAGCCAGTCCATGCGGTGCGGGCGGAAGCCGAACGCCATCACCACCGCGTCCGCGTCGATCACGTGTTCGGAACCCGGTACCTGCTCCGCCGCCTGACGGCCGTTGGCATCCGGCGCGCCCAGCTGGGTGCGCACCATTTTCACCCCGGCCACGCGGCCGGCGCTGTTCAGTTCGATGCTCAGCGGCTGCAGGTTGAACTGGAAGTCCACCCCTTCTTCCCGGGCGTTCTTCACTTCGCGCTTGGAGCCCGGCATGTTGGCTTCGTCGCGGCGGTAGGCGCAGATGACCTGCGTCGCGCCCTGGCGCACCGAGGTGCGCACGCAGTCCATGGCGGTATCGCCGCCGCCCAGCACCACCACCCGCTTGCCTTCCATGCTGACGTAAGGCTCGTGCTGATCGGCTTCATACCCCATCAGCTGCTTGGTGTTGGCGATCAGGAACGGCAGTGCGTCGTACACGCCCTGCGCTTCCTCGTTCTCCAGGCCGCCGCGCATCGACTGATAGGTGCCGACGCCGAGGAATACCGCATCGTACTCGCTCAGCAAGGTCTCCATGCTGACGTCTTTGCCCACTTCGGTGTTCAGCTGGAACTCGATGCCCATCTCGCTGAAAATGCCGCGGCGTTTGACCATCACTTCCTTTTCCAGCTTGAAGGCCGGGATGCCGAAGGTCAGCAGGCCGCCGATCTCAGGATGACGGTCATACACCACCGCTTTGACGCCGTTGCGGGTCAACACGTCGGCGCAGGCCAGCCCGGCAGGGCCGGCGCCGACGATCGCCACGCGCTTGCCGGTCGGCTGCACGTGCGACATGTCCGGCTTCCAGCCCATTTCGATGGCCTTATCGCTGATGTAGCGCTCGATATTGCCGATGGTGACCGCGCCGAATTCGTCGTTCAGGGTGCAGGAGCCTTCGCACAGGCGATCCTGCGGGCACACGCGGCCGCACACCTCCGGCAGGCTGTTGGTCTGATGCGCCAGGTCCGCCGCTTCCATGATGCGGCCTTCGTTGGCCAGCTTCAGCCAGTTCGGGATGTAGTTGTGCACCGGGCACTTCCACTCGCAATACGGGTTGCCGCAGGACAGACAGCGGTCCGCCTGGGCCTTGGCCTGGGTTTCCGAAAACGGTTCGTAGATCTCGACGAACTCGATTTTGCGGATCTTCAGCGGTTTCTTTGGCGGATCAACACGCTGCAGGTCGATAAATTGGTAAACGTTCTGGCTCATTAATGACCTACCTCTTACTGCGCCTGCACCCGCAGCTCGGCTGCGGAACGGCTACGGTGACCCAACAGCGCTTTGACATCGCTGGACTTCGGTTTGACCAGGGCGAACTTCGGCGCCCACTCCGGCCAGTTGGCCAGGATCTCTTCCGCGCGGGAAGAGCCGGTCGCCTGCACGTGTTCGGTGATCAGGCCGCGCAGGTGCTCCTCATGGATCGCCAGCTGATCGACATCCAGCACTTCCACCAGCTCCGGGTTCACGCGCTTGCGGAACTCGCCGTCTTCGTCCAGCACGTAGGCGAAGCCGCCGGTCATGCCCGCACCGAAGTTGATGCCGGTTTTACCCAGCACGCAGACGATGCCGCCGGTCATGTATTCGCAGCCGTTGTCGCCGATGCCTTCCACCACGGTGATGGCGCCGGAGTTGCGCACCGCGAAGCGTTCGCCCGCGCGGCCGGCGGCGAACAGCTTGCCGCCGGTGGCGCCGTACAGGCAGGTGTTGCCGACGATGCTGGCTTCATGGCTGCGGAAGGCGGAGCCGATCGGCGGACGCACCGCGATGCTGCCGCCGGCCATGCCTTTGCCGACATAGTCGTTGGCGTCGCCGGTCAGGGTCAGCTCGACGCCGCCGGCGTTCCAGACGCCGAAGCTCTGCCCGGCGGTGCCGGAGAAGTGCGCCTTGATCGGATCGGCCGCCATGCCCTGATCGCCGTGCACGTCGGCGATAGCGCCGGACAGCATGGCGCCCACGGAGCGGTCGGTGTTGCGAATGTCGAAGTAGAAGGTTTTACCCTGCTTCGCTTCGATATGCGGCTGCGCCTGCGCCAGCAGCTCTTTGTTGAGCAAGCCCTTGTCGAACGCCGGGTTGCTGCTTTCGGTGCAGTACACCGCTTTGCCCGGATGCGGCGTGGCGGTTTTCAGCAGCGGCGACAGATCCAGCTTGTTCTGCTTGGCGGAGATGCCGTCCAGCTCGGTCAGGAACTCGGTGCGGCCGATCAGATCCACCAGTTGGCTCACGCCCAGCTGCGCCATGATCTCGCGGGTTTCACGCGCGATAAACTGGAAGTAATTCGTCACGCGTTCCGGCAGGCCGTGGTAGTGATCGCGGCGCAGCTTGTCGTCCTGAGTCGCGACGCCGGTCGCGCAGTTGTTGAGGTGGCAGATGCGCAGGTATTTACAACCCAGCGCCACCATCGGCCCGGTGCCGAAGCCGAAGCTTTCCGCGCCCAGGATCGCCGCCTTGACGATGTCGACGCCGGTTTTCAGGCCGCCGTCCACCTGCAGGCGGATCTTGTGGCGCAGGCCGTTGGCCACCAGCGCCTGCTGGGTTTCCACCAGGCCCAGTTCCCACGGACAGCCGGCGTATTTCACCGAGGACAGCGGGCTGGCGCCGGTGCCGCCGTCGTAACCGGCGATGGTGATGAGATCGGCATAGGCTTTTGCCACGCCGGTGGCGATGGTGCCGACGCCCGGTTCGGACACCAGTTTCACCGAGATCACCGCCTTCGGGTTGACCTGCTTCAGGTCGAAGATCAGCTGCGCCAGATCTTCGATCGAGTAGATGTCGTGGTGCGGCGGCGGGGAGATCAGCGTTACGCCCGGCACCGAGTAACGCAGTCTGGCGATGTACGGAGTCACCTTGTCGCCCGGCAGCTGGCCGCCTTCGCCCGGCTTGGCGCCCTGCGCAACCTTAATCTGGATCACGTCGGCGTTCACCAGGTAGGCCGGCGTCACGCCGAAGCGGCCGGAGGCCACCTGTTTGATGCGCGACACCTTGTTGGTGCGGTAGCGCGCCGGATCTTCGCCGCCTTCGCCGGAGTTGGAGAAGCCGCCGAGGCCGTTCATGGCGATCGCCAGCGATTCGTGCGCTTCCGGGCTCAGTGCGCCGATCGACATCGCCGCGGTGTCGAAGCGTTTGAACAGCGACTCCGCCGGTTCAACCTGATCGACCGGGATCGGTTCGCCTTTCGGCGTGATGGCCAGCAGATCGCGCAGCATGGCGACCGGCCGCTCGTTCACCAGCTTGGCGTAGGCCTGATAGTCGCTATATTCCCCGCTGTGTACCGCTTTTTGCAGCGAGTTCACCACGTCCGGGTTGTAGGCGTGGTATTCGCCGCCGTGCACGAATTTCAACAGGCCGCCTTGCTCCAGCGGTTTGCGTTTCAGCCAGGCGCGCTTGGAAAGGTTCTGCAGATCCTGCTGGAAGTCGCTGAAGCTGGCGCCGCCGATGCGGCTGACCACGCCCTGGAAGCACAGATCCGCCAGATCGCGATGCAGGCCGACCGCTTCGAACAGCTTGGAGCAGCGGTAAGAGGCGATGGTCGAGATGCCCATTTTGGACATGATCTTGTACAGGCCTTTATTGATGCCGTTGCGGTAGTTCAGCATCACGTCGCGGTATTTCTTGTCGATCGCCTGGCTGTCCACCAGCTTGGCCAGGGTTTCATAGGCCAGGTACGGGTAGATGGCGGTCGCGCCGAAGCCGAGCAGCACGGCGAAGTGGTGCGGATCGCGGGCGCTGGCGGTTTCAACGATCAGGTTGGCGTCGCAGCGCAGGCTTTTCTCAACCAGGCGGGTTTGCACGGCGCCGACCGCCATCGGGGCCGGGACCGGCAGGCGGCCGGGCGCGATGGCGCGGTCGGACAGCACCAACAGCACCGCGCCTTCGCGCACCTTGCGTTCCGCTTCGTCGCACAGGGCGCGAATGGTCTGCTCCAGATCCTGCTGCTGCGGATCGAAGGTCAGATCGAGCGTCTCGGCGCGATAGTATTCGCCTTCCAGCGTGGTGAGCTGTTTGAAATCGGAGTACAGCAGGATCGGCGATTTGAAGCTCAGGCGGTGCGCCTGGCCTTCGGCTTCGCAGAACACGTTCATTTCACGGCCGATGCTGGTGGCCAGCGACATGACGTGCGCTTCGCGCAGCGGATCGATCGGCGGGTTGGTGACCTGCGCGAACTGCTGGCGGAAATAGTCGTAAACGATGCGCGGCCGGCTGGAGAGCACGGCGAACGGGGTATCGTCGCCCATCGAACCGGTGGCTTCCTGGCCGATCTCGCCCAGCACGCGGATCACCTGATCCAGCTCTTCGCTGCTGTAGCCGAACTGTTTCTGGTAGGTTTCGAGCTGCGCGTCGTCGAGTTCGCGGCTGCCGACCTGATCGTCCGGCAGATCTTCGAACGGCACCAGACGTTTGACGTTTTTCTCCATCCACTCTTTATACGGGTGGCGGCTTTTCAGATCGTTGTCGGTTTCCGCCGAGTGCAGGATGCGGCCGCTGCGGGTGTCGATCACCATTAGCTCGCCGGGGCCGACGCGGCCTTTTTCCACCACTTCATCCGGCTGGTAATCCCAGATGCCGACTTCGGAGGCGCAGGTGATCAGCTTGTCTTTGGTGATCACATAGCGCGCCGGGCGCAGGCCGTTGCGATCGAGGTTACAGGCGGCGTAGCGGCCGTCGGACATCACGATGCCGGCCGGGCCGTCCCACGGCTCCATGTGCATCGAGTTGAAGTCGAAGAAGGCGCGCAGATCGCCGTCCATGTCCGGGTTGTTCTGCCAGGCCGGCGGCACCAGCAGGCGCATGGCGCGGATGAGATCCATCCCGCCCGCCAGCAGCAGCTCCAGCATGTTGTCCAGCGAGCTGGAGTCGGAGCCGGTTTCGTTGACGAACGGCGCGGCGGCCTGCAGATCCGGGATCAGCGGCGTTTGGAATTTGTAGGTACGGGCACGCGCCCATTGGCGGTTGCCGGTGATGGTGTTGATTTCGCCGTTGTGCGCCAGGTAGCGGAACGGCTGCGCCAGCGGCCAGCGCGGCACGGTGTTGGTGGAGAAGCGCTGGTGGAACAGGCAAATGGCCGATTCCAGGCGCAGGTCCGCCAGATCGAGATAGAAGCGCGGCAGATCCGCAGGCATGCACAGGCCTTTATAGATCGTCACCAGATTGGAGAAGCTGCAGACGTAGAAGCTGTTGTCCTGCACGCGTTTCTCGATGCGGCGGCGCGCCACGAACAGGCGGCGCTCCATATCGCGCGGGCGCCAGCCGGCGGGGGCGTTAACGAAGATTTGCTCGATGCGCGGCAGGGAGGAAAGGGCGATTTCACCCAGCACGTCCGGGTTGGTCGGCACTTCGCGCCAGCCGACGATCGACAGCGTTTCGTTTTGCAGCTCTTCTTCCACGATGCGGCGGCTGAGGCGCGCTTCCTCTTCATTCTGGCTGAGGAACATCATGCCGACGGCGTAGTTCTTGGCCAAACGCCAGCCGCGCTCTTCCGCCACCATGCGGAAGAAGCGATCGGGTTTTTGCAGCAACAGGCCGCAGCCGTCGCCGGTCTTGCCGTCGGCCAGGATCGCGCCGCGGTGCTGCATGCGGGCCAGCGCGTGAATGGCGGTGCGCACCACCTTGTGGCTAGGTTCGCCTTCTATGTGGGCGATCAGGCCGAAACCACAGTTGTCCCTCTCTTGGGATTTATCGTACAACATATCGTGAACCTCCCCAGGCTCTGCGTGACTCTCACAACCTACTGCGAGGGGGCTTCCCAATTTCAGGCAGAAGTCCAATCAGCAAGTTAACCCCGCCAATCTGCTTTTCCGCCCTCCATCAATGGCCTCTCGTGACGGTCTCACAAGTGGTATAGGACTTGTTTTAAGAGGGAGTCTTCAATTACTGCATAAATATGACGAGACGTTTGCCCGTCCAGAAAGCTTCCAGCGGACTTCCAACTTAGCGAGAAAGAATTCGCAGGTCAAATGTGGGCTTAAGATAGATTCTTATCGAATTTACGGTATTTATTTATTTGAAAAATAAGGTGTTTAATGCATTTTTGCACTATCGTGGGGCAACGCCGATCCCCGCAGAAGTGTGAGCTGTCTCACTATAGTGCAACCCCTTAATCTCTGCACCATGCTAGTGCGGGGGTTAATGGCAGAGTTTTATTCTATAAGATATTGCTTAGTTGATGTTTATGACTATTTTTCACCGTATTGTCATATTGCCGTTAACGGTTGCGTGACGATTAGAATAATTCATCAGAATTATAGTGAATTGATTTGCGTTTATGATGAATAGTTATGCCTGGTGGCGCCTTGCGGGGAAAGCGTTGATCTCTGTCATCGCGGGAAAAGCCGTTTCTTATTAGCATCGCGGCTTTGAACACAGAGAATCACCAAGATTATGCAGTTGCCGCAATTAGTCAATATGTTTGGCGCAGATCTCCAGCGCCGCTATGGCGAAAAGATCCATAAACTCACGCTGCACGGCGGATTCAGCTGCCCTAACCGCGACGGCACGTTGGGGCGCGGCGGCTGTACGTTCTGCAACGTCGCTTCATTCGCCGATGAGGCGATGCAGCGGCAAAGTATCGCCGAACAGCTGGCGCAGCAGGCCGCGCGGGTCGACCGGGCGCGGCGCTATCTGGCCTATTTTCAGGCCTATACCAGCACCTATGCGGAGGTCGAACTGCTGGCGTCGATGTATCGGCAGGCGTTGGCGCAGAGCGACATGGTCGGCCTGTGCGTCGGCACTCGCCCGGACTGCGTGCCGCCCGCCGCATTGGATCTGCTGACGGGGTATCGCGAAGAGGGTTATGAAGTGTGGCTGGAGCTGGGGCTGCAGACGGCGCACGATAAAACGCTCAAACGCATCAACCGCGGCCATGATTTCCGCTGCTATCAGCAGACCGCGCAACGTGCCCGGCAGCGCGGGCTGAAGGTGTGCTGCCATCTGATCGTCGGGCTGCCGGGAGAAACCCAGCGCGATCATCTGCTCACGCTGCAGCGGGTGGTGGAGAGCGGCGTGGATGGCATCAAGCTGCATCCGCTGCACGTCGTTACCGGCAGCACCCTGGCCCGCGCGTGGCGCGCCGGGCGCTTGTCCGAACTGGCGCTGGAAGATTACGCCGTCAGCGCCGGGGAGATGATCCGCCACACGCCGGGCGAGGTGGTGTATCACCGCCTGTCCGCCAGCGCCCGTCGGCCTACGCTGCTGGCGCCGCTGTGGTGCGAAAACCGCTGGCGCGGCATGCAGGCGGTGGGCGCTTATCTGCAGCAATACGGCGGGCAGGGCAGCGCGCTGGATGCCGCCCTGCATTATTCACCGACGTTATAACTGCAGGTTGGCGCGCACCTCCACGCGGGCGCGCTGCAGATCGGCCTGCAGCTGCGGATTCGCCAGCAGTCGTGCGGCGAGCGCCGTCGCCGCCAACTTGCCGCCTTCAAGATCGCTCGGGTAGTGAACGCCGGCAATCACCCGGCTTTGCGCATTGCTTGCCGCCCGCTCAAACAGCGCGCTGCGTTTTTCCGGCACCATCTGCGCCAACAGGAGCGCCGTCAGGTAGCTGTCCATCGCGTGTCCGCTAGGGTAGGAATCGCCTTCCGGCGGCGGCAGCAGCGGTTTCACGCGGCTGTCGGCCTCATAGGGGCGCGGGCGGCCATAGAAGGCCTTGGCGGGCATCAGGCTTTGTTCAAAGTCCTGATAGACCCGGCGGAACAGGGCGGCGGTGAGCGGATGGCGATCGACGGTAAAGGTCGGGCCGAAGATCTCGCGGGCGAAGGGGAAGGCGGCGTCTTCCAGGTGGTCATCCCGCTTGGCTTTGGCGATTTGTTCCGCCGTGCGGTTAGCCTGAATGGCCAGCACCGCCTGCAGATCCGCCCGATTCTGCGGCGTATCCGTTGAAGGCGGCGGCGGCAACAGCGTGGCGATTTGCCGTTGCTCTGCATTCAGGTAGCCGGTCACGGCAGTGGCGGCCTTCAGGGGCAAAATAACGGTCAAAGACAGGACGAACAGGGTAGTGCGATAGATGGTTAACATGGTCAATCCTCACGTCAGGGAAATGAGGAAGCCTGCCGGGCTGGCCACAACGCTGCTGCCGGTGAAAGTAAACCGCGGGATAACATCCTTTCCCTTACTTCAAGCCTCAGGGCTTCGCTATCCGTGTCTGCTAAAGCATGCGTCATGCACGGTGCATCATTAATATATTAACGGAAAGGCCTTCTCAAGCGGCTGAGGTGTGGGGTGCGTCACATAAAAAGTCTTTTAGTTACAAGTGATTAATCCCTAAGTATGAGCGGATTGATCAACGTGCTTTTCCACGGTGTCGACGGCAATGAACCGCCCGATGCACGCCAGACGCCGCTATTTTCCGTTAGCAGGACTTGACTCTCAGACACGGCGGAAAAATTTACGGTATGATTCAAAAGATTGTGTCTGATGGGAGCCGCTATGAAGCAAATCCGGGTGTTGGCCCAGTACTACGTTGATTTAATGGTGAAACTGGGGTTGGTGCGCTTCTCGCTGCTGCTGGCCTCGGCGCTGGTGGTGCTGGCGATGGTGGTGCAGATGGCGGTGACCATGCTGCTGCGCGGCGAAGTGGAAAGCATCGACGTGGTGCGTTCAATCTTCTTCGGCCTGTTGATCACCCCGTGGGCGGTCTACTTCCTCTCGGTGGTGGTGGAGCAGCTGGAGGAGTCGCGCCAACGGCTGGCGCGGCTGGTGGACAAGCTGGAAGAGATGCGCCACCGCGATCTGGAGCTCAATCAGCAGCTCAAAGACAATATCAGCCAGCTGAATCAGGAGATCGCCGATCGCATCAAGGCGGAAGAAGAGCGCCTGCAGGTGATGGAGAAGCTGACGGAAGAGATGGAACAGCGCGAGCTGGCGCAGATTGAGCTGGGCCAGCAGTCGGCGCTGCTGCGTTCCTTCCTCGACGCCTCGCCGGACCTGGTCTACTACCGCAACGAAGACAAAGAATTTTCCGGCTGCAACCGCGCGATGGAGCTGCTGACCGGCAAGAGCGAGAAGCAGCTGATCGGCCTGACGCCGTTCGACGTCTACGGCCAGGAGATCGCCGAAAAGGTCATTGAGACCGACGAGAAGGTGTTCCGCCACAACGTCTCGCTGACCTACGAACAATGGCTGGTGTATCCCGACGGCCGCAAGGCCTGTTTCGAACTGCGCAAGGTGCCGTTTTACGACCGGGTGGGCAAACGCCACGGGCTGATGGGCTTCGGCCGCGATATTACCGAGCGTAAGCGCTACCAGGACGCGCTGGAGAACGCCAGCCGGGAGAAGACCACCTTTATCTCCACCATCAGCCACGAGCTGCGTACGCCGCTTAACGGCATCGTCGGCCTGAGCCGCATCCTGCTCGATACCGAGCTGAACGACGAGCAGCTGAAATACCTGAAGACCATTCACGTCAGCGCCATCACCCTCGGCAATATCTTCAACGACATTATCGAAATGGACAAGCTCGAGCGGCGCAAGGTGCAGCTCGACAACCAGCCGGTGGACTTCACCGGTTTCCTGGCGGATCTGGAGAATCTCTCCGGCCTGCTGGCGCAGCCGAAAGGGCTGCAGTTCATCATGGAGCCGCAAACGCCGCTGCCGCAGCAGATCGTGACCGACGGCACGCGCCTGCGGCAGATTTTGTGGAACCTGATCGGCAACGCGGTGAAATTCACCCAGCAGGGGCAAATCGTGGTGCGCGTGCGGCGCGAGGCGCAGGAGAAGCTGGTGTTCGAGGTGGAAGACTCGGGCATGGGCATCCCGCAGGACGAGCAGGACAAGATCTTCGCCATGTATTACCAGGTGAAAGATCAGCGCGGCGGCCGCCCGGCCACCGGCACCGGCATCGGGCTGGCGGTCTCCAAGCGGCTGGCGCAGAGCATGGGCGGCGACATCACCGTGCGCAGCGAACAGGGGCACGGTTCTTGCTTCACTCTGACCATCCAGGCGCCGGCGGTGCAGGAAGCCGTCAGCGCGGCGCCGGAGGAAGAGGAGCTGCCGTTGCCGGCGCTGCACATCCTGCTGGTGGAGGATATCGAACTGAACGTGATCGTGGCGCGCTCGGTGCTGGAGAAGCTGGGCAACAGCGTCGAAGTGGCGATGAACGGCCACGATGCGCTGGCGATGTTCGATCCGGACGAGTTCGATCTGGTGCTGCTGGACATTCAACTGCCGGACATGACCGGGCTGGACATCGCCCGGGCGCTGCGTGAGCGCTATGCCGGTCAGGCGCTGCCGCCGCTGGTTGCGCTGACCGCCAACGTGCTGAAAGACAAAAAAGAGTATCTCGAGGCGGGCATGGACGATGTGCTGAGCAAGCCGCTGTCGGTGCCGGCATTGACCCAGGTCATCAAACACTATTGGGATCATCAACCTTCTCACACTTCAAAGAAAACGGAGCACAAGGCGATGCAGATTAATGAGTCGTTACTCGATACCGCGATGCTGGAACAGTACATGGATCTGGTTGGCCCGCAGCTGATCCACCAAAGCCTGGAGATGTTCGAACAGATGATGCCGGGCTATCTGGCGGTGCTGGACTCCAACATGACGGCGCGCGATCAGAAAGGCATCACCGAGGAAGGGCACAAGATCAAGGGCGCCGCCGGTTCGGTCGGTCTGCGCCATCTGCAGCAGCTGGCGCAGCAGATTCAAACGCCGACGCTGCCGGCCTGGTGGGATAACGTGCAGGACTGGGTGGATGAGTTGAAGCAAGAGTGGCGCAACGACGTGCAGGTACTGCGGGCTTGGGTAGAGAACGCTGAAAAAAAATGACCCCGACCTAAGCCGGGGTGCGCGAATATTGCGCCAACACCAGGGAAATTGTGAACCTGCGTATTGGTTTCAGTGTTCTGGTCGAGCAGGTTGTAGCGAATTCCTAAACATCATACAGCCAACAACATAGCAAATGTAAGCGCTCTTGTTAGAAGATTCATTAAAATGTGTGATGTAGATTAGTGTTTGTCAACTCCGAGCACGAACCAGTTGACAGCAGCGACAGGAGTAAGAGTGATGAAAAAGGTGGGTGTAGTCCTCAGCGGCAGCGGCGTTTATGACGGTACGGAGATCCATGAAGCGGTGCTGACGCTGCTGGCGTTGGATCGTGCCGGCGCGCAGGCGGTGTGCTTTGCGCCTGATAAACCACAACGCCATGTTATTAATCACTTATCGGGTGATGAGATGGCGGAGACGCGCAATGTCCTGATTGAGTCGGCGCGCATTGCTCGCGGCGCGGTGCAGCCGCTGGCGCTGGCGGAGGCCGCGCAGCTGGATGCGCTGATCGTGCCCGGCGGCTTTGGCGCCGCCAAGAACCTCAGCAATTTCGCCGAAGCCGGCGCGGAATGTTGGGTCGATGAAGATTTGGCGCGCCTGACGCGCGAGATGCATAAGGCCAACAAACCAATTGGCCTGATGTGCATCGCGCCGGCGCTGTTGCCGAAACTGCTGGATCAACAAGCGCGGCTGACCATTGGCAACGATCCGGACCTGGGAGAAGTGATTGACGCCATGGGCGGCGAACCGGTGATTTGCCCGGTGGACGACATCGTGGTGGACAGCGATCACAAGATCGTGACCACGCCGGCCTATATGCTGGCGCCGTCGATCGCGCAGGCGGCCCTCGGCATCGATAAGCTGGTGGCGCGGGTGCTGGAACTGGCCGAATGAGAAAATCGCTCGGCGGATGGCGGCGGCTGCGCCCGTGGTATTGGCTGAAGCGCGGCGTCATCGCGATCCTCGGCCTGTGGGCGTTGGGCATTGTGCTCTTCGCCTTCCTGCCGGTGCCGTTTTCCGCCGTGATGGCGGAGCGGCAAGTCAGCGCCTGGCTGAGCGGCGACTTCGGCTACGTCGCCCATTCGGACTGGGTGTCGATGGACGACATCTCGCCGCAAATGGCGCTGGCGGTGATGGCGGCGGAGGATCAGAAGTTTCCAGACCATTGGGGCTTCGACGTGGCGGCCATTGAAAAGGCGCTCAGCCACAACGAGAAGCGCCCGACGCGCATCCGCGGCGCCTCCACGCTGTCGCAGCAAACCGCCAAGAACCTGTTTCTGTGGGATGGCCGCAGCTGGCTGCGCAAAGGGCTGGAGGCCGGATTGACGTCGGGCATCGAGCTGGTGTGGACCAAACGGCGCATTCTGACGGTGTATCTGAACATCGTCGAGTTCGGCGACGGGGTATTCGGCGTGGAGGAGGCTTCACAGCGCTTTTTCCATAAGCCGGCTAAACGTCTGAGCGCGGCCGAGGCGGCGCTGCTGGCGGCGGTATTGCCGAATCCGCATCGTTTCAGGGCCGATGCGCCGTCCGGCTATGTGGTGCAGCGTCAACAGTGGATCATGCGCCAGATGCGGCAGCTGGGCGGGGAAGCGTTTTTACGCGAGAACTCGCTGGATTAAACGGGCGGGAACGGCAGGGCGCCGTTCCCGCCAAGCGGATTATTTCACATAGGTAAAGGCGGTGGTGACGTGCTTCACGCCGCTGACCTGGCTGGCTATCTGCGCCGCCGACTGCCCTTCCTGCTGCGTGACCAGGCCCAGCAAGAACACTTCGCCGTTTTCGGTAGTGACCTTCACGTTGGACGATTTCACCGTATCGCTGGTCAACAGCTGCGAACGCACCTTGGTGGTGATCCAGGTGTCGGAGGACGCGGTGCTCAGGCTGACCGGCGTGCCCTGACGGATTTCGTTATACACTTCGCTCGTGCCTTCCACGCCCATGGCGATCTGCTTGGCGCGCGCGGTGAGATCGGCGTTAGGCGACTGGCCGGTCAACAGCACCTTGCCCTGATAGGCGGTGGCGACCACCCGGGCATCTTTCTTCAACTGCTGGTCTTTGCTCAGGGCGTTTTCGACCCTGGCTTCCAGCGTGCCGTCATCCACCTGGGTCCCTACGCTGCGCGGGTCGGTGGCGGTTTTGGTGGCGACGGCCGCACTGCCGACGACGACGCCGGCGATACAGCCTTGCAACAGCAGGGCGCTGGACAGCACTGCAAATGTGGCTTTTAGCTTCATCTCAGTTCCTTAATCGTCCTGGTGGGGGAATAACGTGTTGTCTATCAGGTCGCACAGGCAGTTTACGGTCAGCATATGCATTTCCTGAATGCGTGAGCTGCGGTGCGACGGGATGCGGATCTCGACGTCCTGCTGGCCGAGCAGCCCGGCCAGCTCGCCGCCGTCGTAGCCAGTGAGCGCGACGATGGTCATATCGCGCGTGACGGCCGCCTCGACCGCTTTCACAATATCACGGCTGTTGCCGCGGGTGGAAATCGCCAGCAGCACGTCGCCGGTGTGCCCGAGCGCGCGCACCTGCTTGGCGTACACTTCGTCGTGCAGCCGATCGTTGCTGATCGCCGTCAGCACCACGTTGTCGGCGTTGAGGGCGATGGCCGGCAGGCTGGGGCGCTCGGTTTCAAAACGGTTGATCATACTGGCGGCGAAGTGCTGCGCGTTGGCCGCCGAGGTGCCGTTGCCGCAGCACAGGATTTTGTTGCCGTTGAGTAAGGATTGAACCAGCGTCATCGCAGCGCGGGAAATGGCGTCCGGCAATGCTTCCGCCGCCGCGATCTGGGTTTGGATGCTTTCGGTAAAACAGACTTTAATTCTATCCAGCACGTTGTATTAATCCACTAAGTCAAAGGGCCGGTCTGCGCCGCAAAACCCCGATTAATCCGCATTGAAGGCGTTGGGTATCCATTCTAACTGGCTACCGGTAATGGCCAAAACATCAAAACGGCAAGATGATGTGTCAAAACTGGCTCCGCGCCCCGCCAGCCAGACGGCGGCGGCGTGCAGCAACCGCCGTTGTTTGCGAAAGGTGACGCTGGCGGCCGCGCCGCCGAAGGCGTCGTTGCGGCGGTAGCGCACTTCGACGAATACCCAGGTAGCGCCGTCGCGCATGATGAGGTCGAGCTCACCGCCGCGCACCGCGACGTTGGCGGCGCAGAAGGTGAGCCCGGCGTGTTCCAGGTGACGGCGGGCCAGTAACTCATAGCCCGCCCCTGAGGCGCGTGGGTTCAAGAGACCGGAACGACCGTGCCCTGACGGTATTGCAGCCAAGGCAGCTTACGGTTGATCACGCAGTTCGGCGACGCGCTCAGCATACCGGTGGTGCCGGAAACCTGGAAGCCCGGCAGCTGGCGCATTTCAGCAAAGTGGTTGGCCAATGTCCAGGCATCCATCCCCATCGCATACAGGCGCACCAACGAGTAGTCGTTGCGGAAGCGCGCGCTGGCCTGCTGCAACAGCTGAGGGTTTGAACCGGCCAGCAGCGGGATATCGCTGAACTGCAGGCCTTCCATTTCCAGACGGAAGTCCGGGCCGGCGCCTGCCTGGTAGCTGCGCGAGCTGGCGTACATCGCCGGCTTGCCGCGCGAGCTGGTGGCCATGTCGATCATCGGTTTGATCAGCGTCAGCTGAGACTGCGTGGCGACGATATACACCGCGTCGACGCCGCCGGTTGCGGCGGGCACGTCGCTCGGCGGCGCCGGAATGGTCAGCCCGGCGATGGTCACGCTCTGCGGCGCCGGGGCGCTCGACATCGGCGTGCCGGTCATGCGGATGCCGCCGCTGTTCACCATCTGGCGCAGCTCGCCGGCGGAGCCGATGTCCTGACGCAGCACGGTTTGCCCGCCTTGCTTCTGCCATTCCTGGTTAAAAGCCTTGGCGACGCGATCGCCGAAGGCGCCACGCGGCACCAGCAGCAGCGGTTGACGCTTCTGCTGTTCCCAGATGTGGCGAGCGGCGTCGCGCGCTTCATCTTCCGGCGACAGGGCGAAGTAACAGATGTTCAGGTTGTCCTTCGGCGTTTCCGGCTGGTTGAGCGCCAGCACGTTCAGCGTAGTGGTGCTGGCGGACAACTGATCGACGTTCTCTTTCAGCAGCGGCCCGACCACCAGGGTGGCGCCATCCTGCTGGGCCTGGCTCAGCAAGGCGGCCAGCGGCTGGCTGGTGGTGTCGTACACTTTGACCTGCGCGTTGGCGGCCTGCGGCGGCGTTATCGGCGCGCTGGACGGCGCAGCGGGTTGCGCGGCGGTCACGGCAGGCTGGCTCTCTTGCGCCGAAGGGCTGACCGCGCCGTTGGCGTTGATGTCACCCGTGGCGGCCTGATCGGCCGGCGCCGTTTGGGCCGGTGCGCTGGCCGGTGGCGCGGCTTGAGGCTGCGGCGCCGGCATGGAACCGCCGTTTTTCGCCGCTTCGAAGCCTTGCTGGATGGCGTCGGCGAACACTTTCGCCTGGCCGTTCAACGGCAGCAGCAGGGCGATTTTCGAGGTGGAGGCCTGGGTGAAGTTCAGCACCTGGTTCAGGCGAGCCGGCAGCGTTTTGGCCGCCGGGTTCTTCGGATAACGGTTCTGCCAGTCTTTGATGCCGGCCTTCAGCAGATCGGGATCCTGCTTGTTGTCCTGATAGACGCGCAGCAGATCCAGCCAGCCTTGCAGCACGTTCTCGTCGGCGTTGATCACCAGGCTGTTCATCTCCTGCGGCGTCAGCTGCAGCAGCGCCTGCCAGGTCTGATCCAGGTTGTCCTGATGCGGTTTGCCGGTCAGCAACGGCTCCTGAGCGATATAGGCGCGGATCAACGGCAGCGACGCTTTGCCCTGATTGGCGGCGATCTGCGCCTGGTAGTAGCGCACCTTCTGATTCGGCGACAGCGAACCGCTGTCCAGGTGGCCCAGCGTGCTGCGGGCGCTGACGTAGCTCTTGTTGGCGATCTGCAGTTCGGCGGTCAGCAACTGGCGTTCAGTCTGCTGCGCGCCGCTGAGGTTTTTCGGCAGCTGATTCAACTGGTCGCCGGCCTGCGGCAGTTTTCCTTCACGCAGCAAGGCGCGAATAGCAAGTAATTGCCAGTCAGCCTTGTTATCATCGCTGCTTTGCTGCAACTGCTGCAGGTAGTAATCGGAGCTGGCGCTCGCTTCGTCCTGTATATTGGCGGGCGGCGTTTGCGGGGCCCGACTTGGACAGCCTGCCAGGAAAAGGGCGGCCGCGATGACTGCGGTAAGTCGGACAGGCTTGGAACGCCCTGCTTTGGTACGAACGAATGTTGAGGAAAGCATACTGTATCCAGTGATGTTTTTTTCAAGATGCTCAATATTAAATCGGCAACCCGGATGAAACAATGAATCAACACCAACAATCAGTCATTTCTGCATCAACGCTGTATGTGGTGCCCACCCCAATCGGCAATCTGGGCGATATCACCCACCGTGCGTTAGAGGTACTGAAAAGCGTTGATCTGATCGCGGCGGAAGACACGCGCCATACCGGATTGCTGCTGCAACACTTCGCGATCAACGCGCGTCTGTTCGCGCTGCATGACCACAACGAACAGCAAAAGGCCGATCAACTGCTGGCGAAACTGCAGGAGGGCCAGAGCATCGCGCTGGTGTCCGACGCCGGCACGCCGCTGATCAACGATCCCGGTTATCACCTGGTGCGCCGCTGCCGCGAGGCCGGCATTCGCGTGGTGCCGTTGCCGGGCGCCTGCGCCGCCACCACCGCGCTGTGCGCCGCGGGCGTCGCTTCCGACCGTTTCTGCTACGAGGGCTTCCTGCCGGCGAAAACCAAGGGGCGCAAGGATACGCTGATGGCGCTGGCGGAGGAACCGCGCACGCTGATTTTCTACGAGTCCACTCACCGCCTGCTGGAAAGCCTGCAGGACATGGTCACCGTCTGGGGGCCGCAGCGCTATGTGGTGCTGGCGCGCGAGCTGACCAAAACCTGGGAGTCCATCCACGGCGCGCCGGTGGGCGAGCTGCTGGCGTGGGTGCAGGAAGACGAAGTGCGCCGCCGCGGCGAGATGGTGCTGATCGTCGAAGGCCACAAGGCGCAGGAGGATGCGCTGCCGCTCGAGGCGCTGCGCACGCTGGCGCTGCTGCAAAAAGAGCTGCCGCTGAAAAAGGCGGCGGCGCTGGCGGCGGAAATCCACGGCGTGAAGAAAAATGCGCTGTATAAGCACGCGCTGGAGCAACAACAGCCGTAAAGCGGTTGACCTGCCGCCGCCGCGACGCTACTATCCGCGCCGGAGTTGACCAGACAGTCGCCGCTTCATTGCCGTCCTCTTCGGGGAGACAGATGGAGGGGAGGAAAGTCCGGGCTCCATAGGGCAGGGTGCCAGGTAACGCCTGGGAGGCGCAAGCCTACGACTAGTGCAACAGAGAGCAAACCGCCGATGGCCCGCGCAAGCGGGATCAGGTAAGGGTGAAAGGGTGCGGTAAGAGCGCACCGCGCGGCTGGCAACAGTTCGTGGCACGGTAAACTCCACCCGGAGCAAGGCCAAATAGGGGTTCACATGGTACGGCCCGTACTGAACCCGGGTAGGCTGCTTGAGCCAGTGAGCGATTGCTGGCCTAGAGGAATGACTGTCCACGACAGAACCCGGCTTACCGGTCAACTCCCTCGACAAAAGAAAACCCCGCGCAACGCCAGTTGCGCGGGGTTTTTCGTTTTCCGGCCGGCTTACACCGGCAGGTCAATCAGCAGTGCGCGCAGCGGCGTCTCGGCGCGGATCGTCAGGCGATTCTCCTCGCGCACGAAGGCGCCGTCGCCGCAGGTCAGGCGTTGTTCTTCGTGGCGCTCGCCGGTGGCGGCGATGGTGCCGTGAATCGACTGCAAATAGGCGCGCGGCCCGTTAATCGTCAGCGTTTGTTCTTCGCCCGGCTGCAGATCGAGATGGTGGATCCAAACCTGCTGGCGCAGCTGCAGGCTGCCCTGCGCGCCGTCCGGCGAGGCCAGCAGCAGGTTGCCCGCCGCCGGCAGCGTCAGGCGCTGCACCCGCTCGTTGTTGCGTTCCGGGCAGGCGTCCAGCCACAGCTGCAGGCGAGTCAGCGGCGTATCGCTGCTGACGTTCTGTTCGCTGTAGCTCAGGCTCGGCTGGGTGGCCAGCAGCAGCGCTTCACCGGCTTTGGCGCGCGCGGTGTTGCCGTCGCTGTCGCGGTATTCCGCCTCGCCCTGCAGGATCAGGTTCAGGATATCCACGCTGGGATAGGTGCGCGGCTGGAACGACGCGCCCGGCGCCAGCACCTCCTGATTCAGCACCCGCAGCGACGCGTAGCCCATCAGTTTGGGATCGAAGTAGTGACCAAAGGAAAAGGTGTAGCGAGCCTGCAGCCAACCAAAGTCAGCTTGCCCGCATTGTTGTGCTGTTCTGCATGTGATCATGGCAATCGGCTCTCTAAATTCATTATCCAAATGGTAAGCATCTGGACGTCGGATTGTTAGCCAGTTAATCTGGTCGGCATATTCAAATTTCCTGACAGAGGGATGTGATGGCCAGAGATCGGGCGCTCACGCTTGAGGCGCTGAGAGTGATGGACGCGATCGACCGGCGCGGCAGCTTCGCCGCGGCCGCCGACGAATTGGGCCGGGTGCCGTCGGCGCTCAGTTACACCATGCAAAAATTGGAAGAAGAATTGGACGTGGTGCTGTTCGACCGTTCGGGCCACCGCACCAAGTTCACCAACGTGGGGCGCATGTTGCTGGAGCGCGGGCGGGTGCTGCTGGAAGCGGCCGACAAGCTGACCACCGACGCCGAAGCGCTGGCGCGCGGTTGGGAAACCCACCTGACCATCGTCAGCGAAGCGCTGTCGCCGCCGAGCCTGCTGTTTCCGCTGGTGGACAAGCTGGCGCTGAAGGCCAACACCCAGGTGTCGATTTTCACCGAGGTGCTGGCGGGCGCCTGGGAACGGCTGGAGCAGGGGCGCGCCGACATCGTGATCGCGCCGGACATGCACTTCCGCGCGTCGTCGGAGATCAACACCCGCAAACTGTACAAGGTGATGAGCGTTTATGTCGCCGCGCCGGATCACCCGATCCACCAGGAGCCGGAGCCGTTGTCCGAGGTGACCCGCGTGAAGTACCGCGGCATCGCGGTGGCGGATACCGCCCGCGAGCGCCCGGTGTTGACCGTACAGCTGCTGGATAAACAACAGCGCCTGACGGTGAGCACCATCGAAGACAAACGCCTGGCGCTGCTGGCCGGGCTGGGGGTGGCGACCATGCCGTACCCGATGGTGGAGAAAGATATCGAAGCCGGGCGGCTGCGCGTGGTGGGGCCGGAATACAGCCGCGAAGCCGATATCATCATGGCCTGGCGGCGCGACAGCATGGGGGAGGCGAAGGCCTGGTTCCTGCGCGAAATTCCGCGCCTGTTCGCACAGCGTTAACGCCGGTTGGATGACATCCCCTTGCCGGGCGGCAAGGGGATTTTTTTGCCTTAGCCGAAGCGCCGATCGCGGCCGTGCGGCTCGTCCAGATCCTGCGCCGGCCCGATGGAAATGATGCCGTGCGGGTTGATGGTGGCGTGGCTGCGGTAGTAGTGGTTGCGAATGTGCGGCAGGCTGACCGTCTCGGCGATGCCCGGCATCTGGTAGATGTCGCGCAGGAAACCGTACAGGTTCAGGTAGTCGCTGATGCGGTGTTTGTCGCACTTGAAGTGGGTGACGTACACCGGGTCGAAGCGCACCAGCGTGGTCCACAGACGCAGATCGGCTTCGGTCAGCCGATCGCCGGTCAGGTAGCGGTGCTGCCCCAGGATCTGCTCCAGGCGTTCGAGCGCGCTGAAGACCCCGCTGACCGCGTCGTCATACGCTTCCTGGCTGGTGGCGAAACCGGCCTTGTACACGCCGTTGTTCACTTGATCGTAAATCCAACCGTTCAGCTCATCGATTTTGCCGCGCAGATCGGCCGGGTAGTAATCGCCCGCGCGGGCGCCCACGCCGTCAAACGCGCTGTTGAACATGCGGATGATATCGGCGGATTCGTTGCTGACGATGGTTTGCCGCTGTTTATCCCACAGCACCGGCACGGTTACGCGCCCGCTGTAGTGCGGATCGGCCCGCAGGTAGATTTGGTACAGGAAATCGGCGTGATACAGCGGATCGCCGGTGGTTTCAGGAAAATCCTGGCCGAAGGTCCAGCCGTTTTCCAGCATCAGCGGGTGCACCACCGAGACCGGAATGATCTGCTCCAGCCCTTTCAGTTTGCGCATCAGCAGCGTGCGGTGCGCCCAGGGGCAGGCGAGAGAAACGTACAGGTGATAACGGCCCGCTTCGGCCTGGAAGCCGCCCGCGCCGTGTTCGCCCGGCTGACCGTCGGCGGTCACCCAATTGCGAAACTGAGCGGTTGAACGTTTGAAACGGCCGCCGGTAGATTTGGTGTCATACCAGATGTCTTGCCAAACGCCATCGACGAGTTGTCCCATGGGAGTCTCCTTGGTGTCCGAGTGAAAAGCGACAGGGCCCGGCATGCCGGGCCCTGAATGACAGTTTAGATTACCATTTCTTGTTCAGAAGACGGTCGATGCTAAAGCCGCCAGGGCCTGCGACCGCCAACACGATGAAGCCGCCGGCGATGGTCAGGTTTTTCATGAACATCAGCTGGTTTACGCCTTCCGCAAAGTCAGTGTGGAACAGCAGCGCGGTCAGAATGGTGAAACCGGCAGTGAACAGCGCCACGGTGCGGGTCAGGAAGCCGAACAGGATCGCCAGACCGCCGCCAAATTCCAGCAGGATGGTCAGCGGCAGCAAGAAGCCAGGCACGCCCATCGATTGCATGTACTGTTGGGTACCGGCATAAGCGTCACCCATTTTGCCGTAGCCTGCCACGATAAACAGGATTGGCATCAGAATACGAGCAACCAACAAACCTGTATCTTCTAATTTTTTCATCATCTACTCCAACGTGTTTTTGTGTGCCTGTTCGGCGGTAGTCATATCAACGGGCGGTATATTGGGTCTCTCACCCTGTTCGGCCCATATCGTATTGATGGAGTGAATGTTAAGCGGGAAGTGCTCAGGTTGTTAGCAAGTAAAACTGTCGTAATTTTTCAAAAAATCTGAATCTTTAGCGTGCTAATAAACTGACGCTTGTCAGCAGGTTGCCCGGCCCTCGGGATAAGCAGCGCTGTTTTAGGGGGAAAACGAGGGCGGAGCAACAGGATGTTTGAAGGAAAAGCGCGGGGCTTACTTGGCGGAGAAGGTCTTTTTAAACAGGCGGATAGCGCTCCAGGCGCCGAAAGCGCGGCGCGACCAGCGGATCATCTTGCTGGGGTGGCGGATGCCGTACAGCGCCATGACGCTGGAACCGAGCACCAGATAGCGGCGCAGGCCAAACACCGTCTGCCAGCCGCGGTCGATGCGTTCGGTCTTTTCCAGCCATAAAGACTTGTGTTCGGCCAGATCCAGACGCTGTTGCTGGATCTGGCGAATCAGCCTCTCTTTTTTCCATTCCAGATAGCGGCGGCGGCTCATGGCTCGCGCTCCAGTTCGGCACGATCGAGTTCCAGCTGCTTGCGCGTGGCGCCGAGCAGCGTGGTGCGACGGGCCTTGACCAGCGTCCAAATGGTGCCGACCACGGCCAGGAACAGCAGCACGCCGGTCGTGGCACCCAGCGCCATCAGCCGATAGACCGGATCGATGGCCCAGAAGATCAGGATCAGCAGGCTCATCAAACCGAAGGCGGTGAACAGCAGCGTCATACCGGCCATGATCAGCAGCTGAATGAGGTTGGCTTTCTCCTCTTCCAGCTCGACCACCGCCAGCCGGACACGGGTTTCCACCATGCCGACCAGGATCGTGATGATGCGCTGACCGATATCCAGGACCCCTTTAGCGGGGCCCTGCGCGCGCACTTGCGGTTGTTCAGCCATGATTAACGACGCGCGAGCAGCACGCCCAACACCACGCCGACCGCCGCGCCGATGCCGATGCCGGTCCACGGGTTGTCGCGCACATAGTCGTCGGCCTGGCCGGCGATCTGCTTGGTTTGCGAAGCGAGCTTGTCACCGGCGTCGCTCAGGCGAGCGCGGGTCTCTTTCAGCGCGCCTTCCGCCTTCGAGCGCAGCTTCTCCAGCTCGGCTTTCGGCTTGTCGGTAGAGGAGTTCAGCACTTCCTCCAGCGTATCGGCTAAGGACTTCAGTTCAGCGCGTAAGTTTTCTGCATTTGAATCATGTGCCATGTGATTATTCCTTAACGTTTATTTCGACAGACTTTTAACATAGCGGATTTTTTCGCCGGAGCAAAGGGGTGATGGCCAGCAGATAACACCAGGCATCAATCCCATATGCTTAATAAATCCCGTGTGATGGGGCTCTCATCGATAAATCCGCTGGTACAAAAAAATTATTCCGCCTGAGCGCGTTTCAGCTCAGCCTGCGCTTCCGCCAGCTTCTGCTGCTTCTTGGCGACCTTGTCCAGCTTGCCGGTTTGCTGCGCTTCTTTCAGCTCCTGCCGGCGCTCGTCGACCTTGCGCTGTTTCTCCGCGATATTTTTCTGGCGTTCGGCCTGCAGGCCGGCTTCGGTGCAGTGAGTCTGCACTTCGCTCAGCGCTTTTTTCAGCCCGTCCACGCGGTGGGTGTTGCCGTGCTGGGTGGCATAGTCGATTTGCTGCTGGATGTCTTGCGCTTTGGCGGCGCAGCCGCCCTCAGCGGCCGAAGCGAGGGCCGGCAGCGTGCAGAGTGGCAGCAGCAGTAACAGTGAATGGCGTAATTTCATCTTTCAGTTCCTTTTCATGGGATGCCTGAACAGGCACCCGCTTTCCTGACTGCCGAAGGCGGCAGCGCGAGAGGAGGGCGTTCATCGCCGGCTGAAGTTACCCTTCAGCATAGTCATGAAACCGGCGCGCCCCCAAAGAATCAGCCGTGACTCGGTGCTGACTGATTAATTCTTGAGCTAATCGGTGCGAATGAAAATGAAAATAATGCAATGAAAGGAAACCCCTTCATATGAAGGGGGATTATCCCAGATTGAGTGGGGAACGCGCAAATTCGCGTACCCAATGCGACGGCACGGGGGATTCGCTCAACGCGATGTGGTAACCGGGCGGCAGGATGGTTTGCAGCGCTTCGCGCGCCAGCAACTGCTGCTCCGGCGAATCCAGACGGATGACCAGGCCATCGCCTTCCGGCGTGATGCTTTTGATGCGGATGCCGCGCTCATCCAGGCGCTGGTAGACGTAAAAACCGTCGGGCAGCGACAGCCCTTGCTGGCTGGCGCGAATGCGCAGCTCGCTCTCGGTGCGCACCATGCAGGGCACCAACAGCGTCGCCAACGCCAGCAGGGCGAGCGCGATCATCAGGACGTATTGCCAGCGCGGGCGCTTTGCTGTCACGCCCCTTTCCCCGGGTTCTGGCCGCTGGCGCGTTTCTTGCGCCACAGCACGATCAACGAGCCGATCAACCCGACCACCAGCAATACCAGCGGCAACATCATCAGGCAGAACATCAGCTGATCTTCATACTTGCGGAACACCGGGGTTTTGCCCAGCGCGAAGCCCAGCGTCGTCAGGATCAAGACCCACAGCAGGCCGCTCATCCAGTTGAAGAACTGGAAGCGCGCGTTGCTCAGGCCGGACAGGCCGGCGATGGTCGGCAGCAGGGTGCGCACGAAGGCCAGGAAGCGGCCGACCAGCAGGGCGGAAAGCCCGTGGCGGTGGAACAGGTTGTGAGCGCGTTGATGGTAGTGGGCCGGCAGGTGCGAAAGCCAGCCTTGCACCGTTCGCGTATTGCCGAGCCACCGGCCCTGTATGTAGCTGACCCAGCATCCCAGGCTGGCGGCGACGGTCAGTATGACGATGGTCAGCGGGAAGCCCATGGTGCCTTTGGCGATCAGCACGCCGACCAGGATCAGCAGGCTGTCACCCGGCAGGAAAGCGGCCGGCAGCAGGCCGTTTTCCAAAAACAGAATCATGAACAGCAGGATGTAGAGGGTCCACACCAACGAAGGGTTCGCCAGCGTCTCAAAATCCTGCTGCCACAGGGCATGTATCAGTTCTTTAATGATGTCCATCCGGTGTTCCTAAAACGTCATTGTTTATTTTTATCTCAGCGGCGGAACGGGCGTGGGCTGAAAGCGCGCGGCGATCCTGAATGCTGATAACGATGAAACGGCGTTGCTTTAAGGTTTTTAGCGGTGCGACACCGGTCATAGGTGATAAGTCAGCGTGCCACGGTACTGCATGTTACTTTCTTTCCAGCCGGCCTGCCGACTCTGTTGCCTGGAGGCGTCCAGCATCCAGTCGACCTGGGCAAGCCGGTTGGGAGCCGGAGTGTCCTGGCGGGGGAAGCGAATTCGGTAGCCCGGCTCTGCGGCCAAGGTATAGACCGGCGCCGGCAGGGAGGATGCGAGCAGCGAACCGGGGAAAGAGTGCGCTCTGGGCAGCAGCAGCGGCAACTTGCCGGGGGCTTTGCGGCGCGCTTCGGCCGGTGCCCGATACACATGATCATAGGGGGAAAGCGCCGGCTCCGCCAGCAGCGGCAGGCTGCTCAGCGCGCTGGGGGTTGGCTTGGGTGACGCCACGCATAGCTGTTGGCCGGAGACCGAACCGGTCCAGCAAAAAACAGCAATCAGCATGGCAAACAACCAGCGCATTTATTCGCGTCCCGCCCCCGCAGCAATGGGTAAAAAAGTGGGCTAACTCTACCAAAATAGCACGATTGGCAACAGGGAAATCTACGTTGCCGACGGTGAAATAGTACACGGCAAACGGCGGTTCCGGCATCGATTCAGCGGATTTTACATTACCTGACATAAGCCGACGGTTTTTGACCGCCGTGGCTATTTCGGTTCGTGGCTCACGCCATCCAGATGCACCACCGGATTCTCGGCGAACAGATAGCGGTCGGCATTGTATTCGAAATCGTCGCTGGTGGCGTTGAACAGCATCTGCTTGGTGTTTTCCAGGTGTTGCCACATCGCCAGTTTGGCGGCGTAAGGATCTTTGCGCATCAGCGCCTTGAGGATCTGATCGTGATCGTCGCACCAGCTGGCGATCGAACGTTCGTCGATATGTTCGTGCAGTTTCTTCCAGTAAGGGTTGTTGACCCGCTGCACCCACATTTTTTCCACGATGGTGGCCATGGCGGTGTTCTGGGTGGCCAGCGCCACCTGCACGTGGAACTTCAGATCCCACTGCGAGTCGCGAAAGCGATCCTCTTTGCGGGCGTGCTCCTGGATCTCCATCAGCTGCACGATATCTTGCTTGGTCACCTGGGTGGCGGCGAATTCGGCGATGTTGCTTTCGATCAGCTGGCGCGCCTGCAGCAGCTCAAACGGGCCGGCGGTGGCGAACTCGATGCTGTCGCCCGGCACCACCAGGTGTTTTTGCTGGTTGGACACCACGTGGATCCCGGATCCCTTGCGCACGTCCACATAGCCTTCCACTTCCAGCATGATGATCGCTTCGCGCACCACGGTGCGGCTGACATTCATCTCTTCGGCGATGTATCGCTCGGCCGGCAGCTTGTCGCCCACCGGGTAGCGGCCGCTTTCGATGCGTTGTTTAAGCTCGGCGGCCAGTTGCTGATACAGGCGTCTGGTTTCAGTGAATTCCATAGTGAATGCTCTATACGGTGCGGTGGGAAGGGGCGCGTGGCCATCGGATTTGTTATACCACTTATTCGGCACCGCTGCCAGAGGAGCAGAAGGCCCGGCGCGGGGGCCGGGCGACGGGATCAGCTGCGCGCCGGAGACGGCTGCAGCGCGGCCGGTTGCGCTTCGGCGGCCGGGCGGTTTTGCAGCACCGTCCAGATGACGATGGCGCCGAGAATATCGAAGACCGACAGCGCGGCGAACAGCGGGCTGAAGCCGAGAGTGTCCGCCAGGGCGCCGACCACCAGCGCGAACAGCGTGCTGGCGGTCCAGGCCGCCATGCCGGTCAGGCCGTTGGCGGTCGCCACCTCATTGCGGCCGAACACGTCGGAAGAGAGGGTGATCAGCGCGCCGGACAGCGCCTGATGGGCGAAGCCGCCGACGCACAACAGCGCAATAGCCGCGTAAGGGCTGGTGAACAGGCCAATCATGCCGGGGCCGATCATCAACACCGCCCCCATCGTCACCACCAGCTTGCGCGAGACGATCAGATTGACCTTGAAATACTTCTGGAACAGCGGCGGCAGGTAGCCGCCGACGATGCAGCCGAGATCGGCGAACAGCATCGGCATCCAGGCGAACATGGCGATCTCTTTCAGGTTAAAACCGTAGGCCTTGAACATGAACAGCGGGATCCAGGCGTTGAAGGTGCCCCAGGCCGGTTCCGCCAGAAAGCGCGGCAGCGCGATGCCCCAGAACTGGCGGTTGCGCACGATCTGCCAGGCGGACATTTTTTTTGCGTTAGAGGTCTGGTGCTGCGCTTCCTGGCCTTCGAGGATGTAACGGCGTTCTTCCTGGCTCAGTTTCTTCTGATCTTTCGGGTGCTTGTAGAACAGCAGCCAGCAGATGGCCCAGATCAGGCTCAGCACGCCGGTGATGATGAACGCCATCTCCCAGCTGTGCGCCACGATGGCCCATACCACCAGCGGCGGGGCGATCATGCCGCCGATCGACGAACCCACGTTGAAATAGCCGACGGCGATCGAACGCTCTTTGGCCGGAAACCACTCGCTGCTGGCCTTCAGCCCGGCGGGGATCATCGCCGCCTCGGCCATGCCGACCGCGCCGCGCGCCAGCGCCAGGCCGCCCCAACTGTTGGCCAGCGCGGTGCCCATACAGAACAGCGCCCACAGAATGGCGAACATGGCGTAGCCGACCTTGGTGCCCAGCACGTCCAGCACATAGCCCGCCACCGGCTGCATCACGGTGTAGCAGGCGGAGTAGGCAGCGACGATGTAGGAATACTGCTGGGTGGTGATGTGCAGCGTATCTTCCAGCGTCGGCGCCGCCACGGCGATGGCGTTGCGGGTCAGGTAACCCAGCACGGTGCCGACGGTCACCAGCCCGATCATGTACCAGCGTAACCCTTTAATTTTACGCATCCGAAATGTCTCCCCGTTTGAAGGTATGGCCGACGATGCGGCTGGCGAGACAATAACCTGTCATACAGGTTTAAAAGTTGAGTGATATCACAAAAGGAATTATTCGCCTGAGCGATACTGTCGCCGATGAAATAGCGCATTTATGGCGCAAGTTTGCCGTAAAAACGAGCAGAAAAGGATTAAGGGACAGCAAAACGGCAGGCGTCGAGAAAAATTTGCTGGACGCTCATTAAAATTGGTGTGATAACTTTTGTAATTCGATCCCCATGCCGCACGGCAAGTAAGGTAAGGAGCCCGAGATGGCGACGTTTTTGAGCGAAGATTTCCTGCTGGACAGCGAATTTGCCCGGCGTTTGTATCATGACTACGCGGCGGACCAGCCGATTTTCGATTACCACTGCCATTTGCCGCCGCAGCAGATCGCGGAGAATACCCGCTTCAGCAACCTGTACGATATCTGGCTGCGGGGCGATCACTATAAATGGCGGGCGATGCGCACCAACGGCGTGGCGGAGCGGCTGTGCACCGGCGATGCGGGCGATCGCGAGAAATTCGACGCCTGGGCCGCCACGGTGCCGCACACCATCGGCAATCCGCTCTATCACTGGACGCATCTGGAGCTGCGCCGGCCGTTCGGCATCACCGGAACGCTGCTGTCGCCGGCCACGGCGGATGAGATCTGGCAGCGCGGCAATGCGCTGCTGGCGCAGGATGAGTTTCGCGCGCGCGGCATCATGCGGCAGATGAACGTGAAAATGGTCGGCACCACCGACGATCCGATCGACGATCTGCGCCACCATCGGGCGATCGCCGACGATCACAGCTTCGATATCAAGGTGTTGCCGAGCTGGCGGCCGGACAAGGCCTTCGCCATCGATGCGCCTGGCTTCAACGACTATCTGCGGCAGCTGGAGGCGGCGGCGGACACCGCCATCGGCCGCTTCAGCGCGCTGTGCGACGCGCTGTACAAGCGCATGGATCACTTCGCCGCCCACGGTTGCAAGGTGGCCGATCATGCGCTGGACGTGGTGGTGTTCGGCGAGGCCGACGAAGCGGCGCTGGATGCGATCCTGCTGCGCCGCCTGAACGGCGAGCTGCCGACCCCGGAACAGAACGCCCAGTTCAAAAGCGCAGTGCTGCTGTTCCTGGCCGGCGAATACCGGCGCCGCGGCTGGGTGCAGCAGTACCATATCGGCGCGCTGCGCAATAACAACAGCCGCATGCTGGCCTCCGTCGGGCCGGATATCGGCTTCGACTCGATCAACGATCGGCCGCTGGCGGAGCCGCTGTCGCGGCTGCTGGATGCCCAGGCGCGGCAGGGCGGCCTGCCGAAAACCATTCTCTATTGCCTCAACCCGCGCGATAACGAAGTGATCGGCACCATGATCGGCAATTTCCAGGGGGAAGGCACGCCGGGCAAGATGCAGTTCGGCTCCGGCTGGTGGTTCAACGATCAGAAGGACGGCATGCAGCGCCAAATGACGCAGCTGGCGCAGCTCGGGTTGCTGAGCCGCTTCGTCGGCATGCTGACCGACAGTCGCAGCTTCCTGTCATATACGCGGCATGAATACTTCCGCCGCATTCTTTGCCAGATGATCGGCCGCTGGGTGACGGACGGCGAAGCGCCGGCGGATCTCGCGCTGCTGGGCGAGATGGTGAAAAACATCTGTTTCGACAACGCCAAAAACTATTTCGCCATTGAACTGGCGTAGCCGTTATCCGGGACCGGTTTATGCAAAGTACGATAAAGATTCACGAGCAGGATAACGTGGCGGTGGCGCTGCGCGATCTGGCCGCCGGAGAAACGGTTGAGCTGGACGGGGAGCGCGTTCAACTGGCGCAGCCGGTGGCGCGCGGGCACAAGTTTGCGCTCGGCCCGATCGCAAAGGGCGAGGACATCATCAAATATGGCCAGCCGATCGGCCACGCGCTCGCGGCCATCGGGCCCGGGGAACATATTCATTCGCAAAACGCCAAAACCAACCTGAGCGATCTGGACAGCTACCGTTACCAGCCGCAGTTCCCGGCGTTGCCGCCGCAGGCGGCGGATCGCGAGGTGCAGCTGTACCGCCGGGCCGGCGGCGACGTGGGGATCCGCAACGAACTGTGGATCGTGCCGACCGTCGGCTGCGTCAACGGCATCGCCCGCCAGATCCAGCAGCGCTTTTTGCAGCAAACGCAGGCGGAGGGGATCGACGGCGTGCATCTGTTCAGCCATCCGTTCGGTTGCTCGCAGTTGGGACAGGATCATGCCAACACCCGCATCATGCTGCAAAACATGGCGCGCCATCCCAACGCCGGCGCGGTGCTGGTGATCGGGCTGGGGTGCGAGAACAATCAAGTGGAGGCCTTTCGCGCCACGCTGGGGATGGCGGACGAGCGGCGGCTGCGCTTTATGGTGTGCCAACAGCAGGACGACGAGGTGGAGGCCGGGCTGGGGCTGCTGCACGAGCTGTACCGTGAGATGCGCCACGATCGCCGCGAGCCGGGCCGCCTGAGCGAGCTGAAGTTCGGCCTTGAGTGCGGCGGTTCGGACGGATTGTCGGGCATTACCGCCAACCCGCTGCTGGGACGGTTTTCCGATTATGTGATCGCCAATGGCGGCACCACGGTGCTGACCGAAGTGCCGGAGATGTTCGGCGCCGAGCGCATCCTGATGAGCCGCTGCCGCGATGGGGAGACTTTCGACAAAACCGTCGACATGATCAACGATTTCAAACGCTATTTCATCGCCCATCAACAGCCGATATACGAGAACCCGTCGCCGGGCAACAAGGCCGGCGGCATTACCACGCTGGAAGAGAAATCGCTCGGCTGCACCCAAAAAGCGGGCCTGAGCCAGGTGGTGGACGTGCTGAAATACGGCGAGCGGCTGCGCGTGCCGGGGTTGAATCTGCTCAGCGCGCCGGGCAACGACGCGGTGGCGACCAGCGCGCTGGCCGGCGCCGGCTGCCATATGGTGCTGTTCAGCACCGGGCGCGGCACGCCGTACGGCGGCTTTGTGCCGACGGTGAAGCTGGCCACCAACAGCGAGCTGGCGGCGAAGAAACCGCACTGGATCGATTTCGACGCCGGCGGTCTGGTTCACGGGGTGGCGATGGAGACCTTGCTCGGCCGCTTCGTCGATCTGATCGTCGAGATCGCCAACGGCCGTCCGGCGCGCAATGAAGCCAACGATTTCCGCGAGCTGGCGATCTTTAAAAGCGGAGTGACGCTGTAAGGCTGACAAAAAAGGCGCTCGAAAGAGCGCCTTTGCAATGCAGCCAGGGTGGGATTAACGCACCTTCAGCGGGTCTTCGTTCGCCAGCCGCTGGTCTTCCGCCTGGCAGGCCGCGGCGGTGAACAGCACGTCGGTGGAGGAGTTGAGGGCCGTTTCCGCCGAATCCTGCAGCACGCCGATGATAAAGCCGACCGCTACCACCTGCATCGCCACGTCGTTCGGAATGCCGAACATGTTGCACGCCAGCGGGATCAGCAGCAGCGAGCCGCCGGCCACGCCGGAGGCGCCGCAGGCGCAGAGGGCGGCCACCACGCTCAGCAGCAGGGCGGTCGGAACGTCCACCGCGATGCCCAGCGTGTTTACCGCCGCCAGCGTCAGTACGGTGATGGTGATCGCCGCGCCGGCCATATTGATGGTCGCGCCCAACGGGATGGAAACCGAGTAGGTGTCCTCATTCAGGTTCAGCTTCTTGCACAGCTCCATGTTCACCGGGATGTTGGCGGCCGAGCTGCGGGTGAAGAAGGCGGTTACGCCGCTCTCGCGCAGGCAGGCGAACACCAGCGGATACGGATTGCGGCGGATCTTCCAGTAAACGATCAGCGGGTTGAGCACCAGCGCCACCAGCAGCATGCAGCCGATTAACACCATCAGCAATTGGGCGTAGCCCCACAGCGCGCCGAAACCGGTTTCCGCCAGCGTGGAAGCCACCAGGCCGAAGATGCCGAGCGGCGCACAGCGGATCACCGCGCGCACCACCAGCGTGACCGCATGGGACATGTCGTTGATCAGCCCCTTGGTGGTTTCGGAAGCGTGGCGCAGCGCCAGCCCCAGCCCGACGGCCCACGCCAGAATACCGATGTAGTTGGCGTTAATCAGCGCATGGAACGGGTTGGCCACCACGCTCATCAACAGGCCCTTCATCACCTCCACAATGCCGCCCGGCGGGGTAATGTCCGTCGCGCCGGTGCTCAGCGCCAGCGTGGAAGGGAAGATAAAGCTGACGACGACCGCCACCAGCGCCGCGGCGAAGGTGCCCAGCAGGTAGAGGAACAGGATCGGGCGAATGTTGGTCTTCTGCCCCTGTTTATGGTTGGCGATCGAGGCCATCACCAACACCAGCACCAGCACCGGCGCCACCGCCTTCAGCGCGCCGACGAACAGGGAACCGAGCAGGCCAACGGCGGAGGCCGCCGCCGGCGAAACCAGCGCCAACAGAATGCCGGCCACCAGGCCGACCATGATTTGTTTGACCAGGCTACCCTGCGTGATCTTTTGTAGTAGTTTTTGCATAGTGCTTTCTTCCTGATGTTATCTGGCCGCCGCGGCGGGAACGACGCCGGGTGGCTTTATATGATTCTGTAACTAAGTGTGTTTGCCGAATCAGTATTCAGCAATCGAATGATGTTGGAAAGAGGCGAAGGTGAAATTCTAAGCGCGGATCAACACTTGATAACATACTGGTTACATTTGTGTGATCGCAATAACGTTTGGCGTTTTGGGGGAATTGCCAAACAATCACGGGGCGACTAGCGCCCCGGATAACAGATTATGGTTGTTTATTCGCCAGGCGATCGTTGCGACGGTTGACCCAGGCGTTAATCAGCAAGGTGAGCGTCAGGATGCCCGCCACCACGCCCAGCGATACGCCGATCGGGATGTGGAAGAAGTCGATAATCAGCATCTTGATGCCGATAAACACCAGGATCACCGAGAGGCCGTATTTCAGCATCGAGAAACGCTCCGCCACGTTGGCCAGCAGGAAGTACATGGCGCGCAGGCCCATGATGGCGAACAGGTTGGAGGTCAGGACGATGAACGGGTCAGTGGTCACGGCGAAGATCGCCGGAATGCTGTCCACCGCGAAGATCACGTCGCTCAGCTCTACCAGGATCAGCACCAGCACCAGCGGGGTGGCGAACAGGATGCCGTTGCGGCGCACGAAGAAGCGCTCGCCTTCCAGGTTGTCGGTCATGCGCAGGTGGCTGCGCAGCCATTTCACCAGCGGCTTGTCGCCGATCGCCGAGTCATCTTCCTTCGCCAGCGCCATTTTGATACCGGTGAACAGCAGGAAGGCGCCGAACAGATACAGCAGCCACTGGAATTGGCTGACCAGCCAGCTGCCGGCGAAGATCATGATGGTACGCAGCACGATCGCCCCCAGCACGCCGTAGATCAGCACCCGCCGCTGCAGGTTGGCCGGCACGGCGAAGTAGCTGAACAGCATCAGCCAGACGAACACGTTATCCACCGCCAGCGCTTTTTCGATCAGGTAGCCGGTGAGGAAGGCCAGCGCCTGGGTATCGGCGACGGCGCGCCCGGCGGTTTCATTCAGGTAGTACCAGAAACCGAAATTGAACAGCAGGGAGAGGCTGACCCACACCAGCGACCAGCTGGCGGCCTGCTTCATAGACATGGTGTGCGCGCCTTTACGGCCCTGCAACAGGAGATCGATTGCGAGCATCACGACTATGACGGCGGCGAAGCTGCCCCATAACCACGGTGTGCCAACGGAATTCATCATCAGAGGTATCCTTCAAAAACAAAAACGGCCAACGTCGGAAGACGCCAGCCGCTCTGTGAACGCTGCAAGCAAACCTCGCCTTCCGGCAAGGTCTCACTTACAACGTTGATGAAGGTGGTTACACCTTTGACATCAGGTTGCCCGGTAACCGGATGCTTGCGCATCGTAATGACGATTGACCGGCAATGAAGTTACTCCCCTTTGCAGAGCAGAAAGTAATGCAAAATGTGTCGGCGGTCAACGTGAATCGCGTTAGCCGGCCATCGCTTTTTGCGCGCCGAGGCTGACGACGAATCCCTGCAGCAGCAGGCGGCTGAACGGCGTGTCGCTAACCTGTTGTTGTTGCTGTTGATAGCGGGCTTGCTGCTCGGGATGCAGTTCGCCGAGCCACTGCAGATACTGGCTCATCACCGCGCCGTTGAATTCCGGGTGGAACTGGGTGGTCAGAGCGTGATCGCCATAGCGCAGGATCTGGTGCGCGTCCTGCTGCGAACGCGCCAGCGTCTGCGCGCCGGCGGGCGGCGTCAGCACGCTCTGCGAGTGGATAAGATTGGCCTTGAATCGCGGCGGCAGCAGGGTGAGCCGCCGATCGTCGGCCGCGGCGGGCAGCAGTTCGATCTCCAGCGTGCCGACCTCCATGCCCTGCGGGTGATAGCCCACTTCGCCGCCGAGCGCGTAGGCCAACAGCTGGTGGCCGTAGCAGACGCCGAACAGCGGCAGTTTGATCGCCATCGCCTGACGCAGCCATTCGGCGGCCGCCTCGCTCCACGGCAGCCGTTCGGTCACCATCGCCGGCGAGCCGGTGATGACCACGCCGCAATAGGCGGCCGGCGGCAACGGCCGGTCGCCGGCGGGCAGATGCACGATGTGCGCGCGTTCGGCGTCGATGTTGCCCTGTTGCAGGAACATGCTATCAAAGTTGGCCAATTCCTGACGAATGGCCTGCGGCGCGTCGCCGGTTTGCATCACGAGCAGCGGTTTCATCTCATTCTCCGTCGGCGGGGAAGACGACGCCGGTCTGGCGGCGGATGTCGGTCAGCAGGCGGGCGACGATCAGCGAATTCTCCAGCCCCGGATGTTCCACCTGACGCTGCTCAACCCGCTCGGCGAAGGCCAGCGCTTCATACAGCATGGTGTTGATGTGCTGAGTCTGGCTCAGGTCCTGCCGGTTGCCGCCGCGCGGCGTCAGCGCCACGCCCTGACACTCGGAAATCTTGTCGATAATCAGCGTGCCTTCTTCCCCCTGGATCTCGCTGGGGATCGCCGAGTCGCTGACCTTGGAATGGGAAAGCGTGACGTCGAAATCGCCGTAGTTCAGGCAGACGGTGCCGTGGGCGTCCACGCCAGTATCCAGCAGCGTGGCGCTGGCCAGCACCGACTGCGGCGCACCGAACAGCGCCACCGCGCTGGCCAGGCAGTAGTAGCCGATGTCCATGATCGAGCCGTTGGAAAACTGCGGGTTAAAGGTGTTGGGATTCTCGCCGGCGAGATAGCGCGGATAGCGCGAAGAGTATTGGCAATAGTTGATAAAGGCTTTGCGCAGCCGGCCGACTTTAGGCAATACCTGCTGCAGCGCCAGGAAATTCGGCAGATAGGCGCTTTTGAACGCCTCGAACAGCACCACCTGGTTTTCCCGCGCGCAGGCGACCAGCTGTTCCGCTTCGCGCTGGTTGGAGGCCAGCGGTTTTTCGCAGATCACGTGCTTTTTATGGCGCAGGAACAGCAGCGATTGCGAGCAGTGCAGGGAGTTGGGGCTGGCGATATACACCGCGTCTATGGCGTCAGACTGCGCCATCGCCTCGAGCGAGTCGAAAAACTGCGTGACCTGATAGTTGGCGCCAAACGCCTGCGCCTGTTCCAGCGAGCGTGAATACACGGCGCTCAGCTTGAGTTTGCCGCTTTCATGGGCGGCATCGATAAAACGTTCCGTAATCCAGTTGGTGCCGACGACGGCAAAGCGAATCATGGCGAGCTCCGGTCCAGGCCTAAAACCGCAGATTATCACGCCCTCACTCGCTATGCATACAGCTCGCCGAACAGCGAAAGGTGCGTCAGATACAGCCGGGTATCGAACTCCAGCTGGTGGTAATCCGGCTCCATATGGCAGCACAGGCTGTAGAACGCCTTGTTGTGATCTTTCTCTTTCAGGTGCGCCAGCTCATGCACCACGATCATGCGCAAAAAGGGTTCGGGCGCGACCTTGAACACCGTCGCCACGCGGATTTCCGCCTTGGCCTTCAGTTTGCCGCCCTGCACGCGCGAGATGGCGGTGTGCAGGCCAAGCGCGTGCTTCATGACGTGGATCTTGCTGTCGTAGGCCACCTTGCTCAGCGGCTGGGCGTTGCGCAGATACTGGTTTTTCAGATCTACGGTAAACTGATACAGCGACTTGTCGGTGGTGCAGCCGTGCACCTGCGGGTAGCGCTGCAGCAGCACGTCTCCCAGCCGGTTTTGATGGATCAGTTGCTGCACCTGGCTTTGCAGATGCGTTGGGTAGCCTTGCAGGTAGGCGAGTTCGGTGTCATGCATGAGTGATATTGCGCCCCAGTATTTCTTTGATTGGCCGCAGCCGCACACGCTGCGCATCGGACTGTCTGGCTTCCCAGCGATCGTGTGCCGCCTGCAGGTTTAGCCAAAAGTCAGCGGTCGTTTCGAACAGATCGGCAAACAGATTGGCCTCGGCAACGCTCATGCGTCGATGCCCATTGCACAGGCGATTGACGGTGGCGCGGGTGACGCCCAATACCTTTGCCAATTCCTCCTGGCCGATGCCTAGCGGCGTTAAATATTCTTCCTGCAGCACTTCTCCCACCGTGGTGGGTTCGCGAGTCGTGGTTTCCAACATAGGTTCCCCCTCGTTCAGGTATCTTGGTGAGGATCGAGGTAAATTTTTTCAGCGGCATCATGCCGCCACTGGAACATCAGCCGCCAGTGCATATTGACGCGCAGGCTTGACCACCCCTGAAATGGCCCGGATAGCCGTTTGTAATAGTTACCCGTTGGGTGATGCAAATCACGCTCTTGCTGCGCGGCGGCCAACATATCGAGTTTTCTGGCCAACTGCCGCTCGAGCGCACCGGGGATCAGACGGCTGCGTCTGCCTCCCAGATAGAACTGCTCCAGATAGCGATCGCGGAAAGATTTAATCATGCTTTCCCCCCTTCCATAGGGACTGGCAGTGTAACATTTAAAGTTACACCCCATCAGGTTAAAAAAACGTCGACATGGGTGCTCGGGAGGGAAAGGTTAATGTTGTTGAAGGAGAAAAGGAGCGCGGGTTTTCAGATACGCGGCGCAATACGCAATTTATCCGAAAAAACATTTTACTGACGGGCGTTTTTAGGGGATAAACAGCCCAAATTTTATCAGTCAGGAGGGGCAATGAGCCAACTCGATCTGGGAACACAGCAACTTGAGCTGGAGCGTTATCCCCAACAGGAAGAATCCACCCAACTGCAGGCGTGGGAAGCGGCGGACGAATATCTGCTGCAACAGCTTGAAAACGTAGATATCGGCGGCCGTCCGGTGCTGATTTTCAACGATAACTTCGGCACCCTGGCCTGTGCGCTGCACGCGCATCGTCCTTACAGCGTCAGCGACTCCTACATGAGCCAGCTGGCGACGCGCCACAACCTCAAGCTCAACGGGCTGGATCCCGAGCAGGTTACGCTGCTGGACAGCCTGGCCGAGCTGCCGGCGGCGCCGGCGGTGGTGTTGATTCGCGTGCCGAAGGCGCTGGCGCTGCTGGAGCAGCAGCTGCGCGCGCTGCGCCACGTCGTGACCGAAGACACGCTGATCGTCGCCGGCGCCAAGGCGCGCGACGTGCACACCTCGACGATGCAGCTGTTTGAAAAGGTGCTGGGCCCGACGCGCACCAGCCTGGCGTGGAAGAAAGCGCGCCTGATCTTCTGCCAGGCGGCGGACATCGTCCCGCCGGCGGCGGCGGAAACCACCGACTGGCCGCTGGACGGCACCGATTGGCTTATCCATAACCACGCCAACGTCTTCTCGCGCGGCAGCCTGGATATCGGCGCGCGCCTGTTTATGGAGCATCTGCCGCGCGGCCTGAACGGCCATATCGTCGATCTGGGCTGCGGCAACGGCGTGATTGGCCTGACGGCGCTGGCGCAAAACCCGGAAGCGCAGGTGACCTTCGTCGATGAATCTTACATGGCGGTGGCCTCCAGCGAACTGAACGTGGAGCACAACCTGCCGCAAGAGCTGGATCGTTGCCAGTTTGAGGTGAACAACGCGCTGG
Source organism: Serratia sp. LACPHL-BACT-2024-00286 (assembly GCF_043109535.1). Taxonomy (NCBI): domain Bacteria; kingdom Pseudomonadati; phylum Pseudomonadota; class Gammaproteobacteria; order Enterobacterales; family Yersiniaceae; genus Serratia; species Serratia sp. LACPHL-BACT-2024-00286. The sequence goes on along the minus strand of NZ_JBICNA010000004.1, from coordinate 475,288 downwards.
CGGGCATCGAGCGCGAAAGCGTGCAGGCGGTGCTGTGCAACCCGCCGTTCCACCAGCAGCACGCCATTACCGATCACACCGCCTGGCAGATGTTCTGCGACGCCAAGCGCTGTCTGCAGGTGGGCGGCGAATTGCGCATCGTCGGCAACCGCCACCTCGACTATCACCAGAAGCTCAAGCGTCTGTTCGGCAACTGCACGCTGGTGGCCTCGAACAAGAAGTTCGTGATCTTGAGAGCGGTGAAATCCGGCGCGCGTCGCTGAGCGTGAATAACAAGGGGCGCTGTGCGCCCCTCATGCTGTTGACAAAGGGGGGAAAAAGCGTGGTTTTTCCCCCTTTGTGGTTATCAGCCGAAAATCAATAAATTGATTTTCCTTGTTTTCTATTCGCTGCTCTCTGCCACCCGGCATGGGGATGAGGTTTATCATCAATGTCAGGGGCGCTGTGCGCCCCTTTTTTACAGCGCCATCGCCAGCCGCGTCCCCTGATCGATCGCGCGGCGGGCGTCCAGCTCGGCGGCCACGTCGGCGCCGCCGATCAGATGCACGGTTTTCCCCATCGCCAGCAGCGGCTGCTGCAGCTCGCGGCGCGGTTCCTGCCCGGCGCAGATGACCACCGTGTCCACCGGCAGGCAGCTGTCCTGCTCGGCGCGGGTGATGTGCAGCCCTTCGTCGTCGATCAGCCGATAGCTGACGCTGTTGAGCATCTTCACGCCGCGCATCGCCAGGCTGGCGCGATGGATCCAACCGGTGGTTTTCCCCAGGCCTTCACCCACTTTGCTGGTTTTGCGCTGCAACAGGTAGATTTGCCGCGCGGCGCGCGGTGCCTGTGGCCCTTGCGCCGCCAGCCCGCCGCGCTGCTCAAGGCGGCCGTCGATGCCCCATTCGCGGTTGAATTCCGCCTGATCCAGGCTGCTGGACACGCCGTGCTGGCTGAGGTACTCGGCGGTGTCGAAGCCGATGCCGCCGGCGCCGACGATCGCCACCCGCTGGCCGACCGGTTTTTTATCGCGCAGCACGTCCAGATAGCTCAGCACCTTGGCGTGGCCGATGCCGGGGATGTCCGGGGTGCGCGGCACGATGCCGCAGGCGAGGATCACTTCGTCGAATTCGCTTAAATCCGCCGCCTCGACCTTGACGCCCAGCCTGACCGTCACTTCGCGCAGCGCCAGCTGGCGACGGAAGTAACGCAGGGTTTCATGGAATTCTTCCTTGCCGGGGATCTGCTTGGCGATGTTGAACTGGCCGCCGATCTGCTCGGCGGCGTCGAACAGCGTCACCTGATGGCCTCGGCTGGCGGCGGTGGTGGCGAAGGCCAGCCCGGCGGGGCCGGCGCCGATCACCGCCAGTTTTTTCGGTTTCTCCGCCATCGTCAGCGGCATTTCGGTTTCGCGGCAGGCGCGCGGGTTGACCAGACAGGAAGTCAGCTTGCCTTCAAAGATCTGGTCGAGACAGGCCTGGTTGCAACCGATGCAGGTATTGATCTCGTCGGCGCGCCCCTCGGCGGCTTTCTGCACAAAGGCGGCGTCGGCGAGGAACGGACGCGCCATCGACACCATGTCGGCGCAGCCGTCCGCCAGCACTTGCTCGGCCACCGCCGGATCGTTGATGCGGTTGGTGGTGATCAGCGGGATGCCGACCTTGCCCATCAGCTTGCGGGTCACCCAGCTGAATCCGGCGCGCGGCACCATGGTGGCGATGGTCGGGATGCGCGCTTCGTGCCAGCCGATGCCGGTATTGATGATCGTGGCGCCCGCCTGTTCGACCGCCAGCGCCAGCTGTTCGATCTCCTGCCAGCTGGAGCCGTCTTCCACCAGATCGAGCATCGACAGCCGGTAGATCAGAATGAATTCCGGGCCCACGGCCTGGCGCACTGCCCTGACGGTCTCGACGGCGAAGCGCATGCGGTTGGTGAAGCTGCCGCCCCATTGGTCGTCGCGCTGATTGGTGCGCGTCGTCAAGAATTGGTTGATCAGATAGCCTTCGGATCCCATCACTTCCACGCCGTCGTAGCCGGCCTGCTGCGCCAGCGCCGCGCAGCGGGCGAAGTCGGCGATGGTCTGCTCGATCTCCGCTTCGCTGAGCGCGCTCGGCGTAAACGGGTTGATCGGCGCCTGCAGGGCGGAAGGGGCGACCAGCTTGGGTTGATAGCTGTAGCGGCCGGTGTGCAGGATCTGCAGCGCAATTTTGCCGCCCGCCCGGTGGACGGCTTCGGTCACCGGGCGGTGGTGAGGCAATTGCTCCTCGCTGTTGAGGATCGAACCGCCGCGAAAAACCACGCCCTGTTCGTTCGGGGCGATGCCGCCGGTGACGATCAGCGCCACGCCGGCGGCGGCGCGCTCGGCATAGAACGCGGCCAGGCGCTGCGGGCCGTCGGGCAGCTCTTCCAGGCCGGTATGCATCGATCCCATCAGCACCCGGTTTTTCAGGGTAGTGAAGCCGAGATCCAGCGGCGCCAGCAGGTGAGGGTAATTGCTCATTGCACTCTCCATCGGGTGAAATCGGGGCCCGTTGTTATAATTATGTGAACACAAGTGGTCGGATGAGATAAATCTAGCCGTTGTCGCGCCGCTTGGGAATCTGCGTTGCGCCGAATGTGATAGACGTCATGAATCTCAGACACTGTTTGCATAACGAACAAAAGATCGGTTAACCTTTGCGCGTTGCAAATTCCTTCTCTCTGCGGAGCCATAACCGAAAATGAACAACCACACCTGTTGATATCTGGTCCCACGCCGTGCGCTCTCGCGCCCTGTGGGGATGTTTTGATCTCATTCAGGAGTGCTTATGGCTCATTTTGCGCAGTCCCCTTATTTCGTTTTACATCAACTGACCTGCCAATTTGCTGACGGCGAAACGCTGTTCGGCCCGCTGGATCTCGCTTTCGATCGGCAGCGCTGCGGCCTGGTAGGACGCAACGGCGTCGGCAAAACCCAGCTGCTGCGCCTGATCGCCGGGCGGGATCGGCCGGGCAACGGACACGTCGAATCCCATGCCGCATTGGCTTACGTTGCGCAGCAGCCGGAGATCGCGGCCGACACCACGCTGGCGCAGCTGCTGGGCTACGGCGAGGTGTTCGCCGCGCTGGCGCGCATCGAGCAGGGGCTGCCGCTGGCGGACGACATCGATCGTCTGGAAGGGCGCTGGGATCTCAACGATCGCCTGCAAAGCGCCTTCGCCGCCGCCGGGCTGCCGGCCTTCGATCCGTTGCGATCCGCATGCGACTTGAGCGGCGGCGAACGGATGCGCGCGGCGCTGTGCGGCGCTTTTCTGGGGGAGGCGGATTATCTGCTGCTGGACGAACCGACCAACCACCTCGACAGCGCCGGGCGCGCCTGGCTGTATCAGCAGCTGGAGCGGTGGCAGGGCGGGCTGCTGATCGCCAGCCATGACCGGCAACTGCTGGGGCGTATGGAGCGCATCGTCGAACTGACGCCCGGCGCGCTGCGCAGCTACGGCGGCAACTACGACGACTACCGCCGCCAGCGCGACACGGAGCAGCAGGCGGCGCGCGCCGATCTGGAGCATGCGCGCGAGGAACGCCGCCGTACCCGCGCGCGTCAGCAGAAAGAGCACGACATGAGCCAGCGGCGCTCGGCGCAAACGCTGCGCGTCGTCGATACGCTGAATATCGCCTCTTTCGAGCGGGTGGCCTACAAATCGGCGGCGAAGGAGAGCCTCGGCACGCTGCGCAAACAGCATCAGGACCAGCGCGACAGCCTCGATGCGGCGGTGCGCGAGGCCTATCAGCGGGTGGAAGAGGAACAGCCGGTGTTGCTGGCGCTGCCGGGCAGTGAAGTGAGCGCGAACAAGCAGGTGCTGGTGCTCGAACAGCTGCAGCTGCCGTTCGTCAGCGCGCCGCCGCTGGATCTGCGGATCGACGGCCCGATGCGCGTGGCGTTGACCGGCCCTAACGGCTGCGGCAAGTCCACCTTGCTGAAGACCGTTCTCGGCCAGTTGGCGCCGCTTGCCGGCCATTGTCATTGCCCGCTGTCGACGGCCTATCTCGATCAAACCCTGTCGCAGCTCGACCCGAGCCTGTCGGTGATGGAGCATCTCGGGCTGCAGGATTCGCCGCTGGTGGAAGGCGCGTTGCGCACCCGGCTGGCGCAGTTGCAGCTTGGCGCCGATCGCATCGCGCTGCCGCTGGGTTCGCTGAGCGGTGGCGAACGGCTGAAGGCGGCGCTGGCCTGCGCGCTGTGGCGGCGGCAACCGGCGCAGCTGCTGTTGCTGGACGAACCGACCAACCACCTGGATCTGGCGTCGTCGCTGGCGATCGAAACCGCCCTGGCGGATTTCCCCGGCGCGATGCTGGTGGTGTCGCACGACGAAGACTTCCTGCAGGCGCTGCGGCCGACGCACCGTCTGCACCGGCAGGCGGACGGTTGGCGGCTTCAGGCCTGGTAACGCGCGAAGGCGGCCCTAAGGAGCCGCCTTTTTCATTTCGGGCGCGTTGATGCACGCCAGCAACTGGGTGAAGGCGGCGGCCATCTGCTCTTCCGGTACGCAGGCAAACCCCATCAGCAGGCCGCGCCGGCGGTTGGGCTGCATGTAGTAGCGCGACAGCGGCCGCACCAGCACCCCGCGCGCGCCGGCGGCGGCGGCGATCGCCACGTCGTCGGCCTCGTCCGGCAGGTTGAGGATCAGATGCAGCCCGGCGTTGCTGTTGAACTCGCTGAGCGCCTGTTTGCCGAGGTGCTGTTCGATCAAGCCGGTCAGGAAAGCGCGCCGCCGGGCATACAGTAGCCGCATGCGTCGGATATGCGCGGTGTAATGCCCCGCCTGAATAAACTCCGCCAGCGCGCTCTGGATCAGCAGGTGCCCGCCGCGGTACAGCTCGGCGTGGGCGGTTTTCAGCGCCTGCACCAGCGGCGGCGGCAACACCACATAGCCGAGGCGCAGCGCCGGATAGAGCGTTTTGCTGAAGGTGCCGATGTAAATCACCGGCGCGTCGGCCTCCAGCCCTTGCAGCGCCGGGATCGGTTGGCCGGAAAAGCGGAATTCACTGTCGTAATCGTCCTCGACGATCCAACCGCCGGCGTTGCGCGCCAGCGCCAGCAGCCGTTGGCGGCGCGCCAGGCTCATCACCGAGCCGAGCGGATACTGGTGCGACGGAGTGACGAAAATCAGGCGGGGCGGGGTGGTCGGCTGCTCCGGCGGCACCAGCCCGGCTTCGTCCACCGCCAGCGGGCAGATGTTCAGCGCATTGATGCGCAGGATATTGCGGATCCCCCAATAGCCCGGCTCTTCGATCCAGGCGTCATCCCCCGGATTACACAACATGCGCGTCACCAGATCGATCGCCTGATGAATGCCCTCGGTGATCAGGATTTGTTCCGGCGAACAACGCACCGAGCGCGCCACCCGTAAATACTCCACCAACGCATGCTGCAGCTCCGGGCTGCCGCCCTGATTGCTGTAGGTCAGCCGCTGCGGCGCCGGGCGGCGGCTGAGGCGCGCCTGGATCTTGCTGAACAGCTGATGGGGAAAGGCGTTGACGTCGGGCACACCGGGAATGAACGCCCCCCACTGTTTGGGGCTGGCGCTGGCGTGGTGCAGCAGCGTGGCGCCGCGCTCGGACAGTTCGACGCGCCGCGGTTGCCCGCTGCCGTCGGCCGGCGCGCCGCCGGTGGAGAGGCAGCTGTCCGGTACCGTGTCGGCGACGAAGGTGCCGCTGCCGGCGCGCGCCGATACGTAGCCTTCCGCCAACAGTTGTTCATAAACGGTTAATACGGTGTTGCGGGACAGGGTGAGCTCCTGCGCCAGATCGCGCGAGGCGGGCAAGCGGCTGGAGGGCGGCAGGCTGCCGTCGAGAATGCTGGTGCGGATCGCGTTGTAAAGCCGCTTGTGCAGCTTGTCATCGGGCTGCTCGCCGAGGCGCTGCAGCAACAGATCACCACTCAATGAGCGCAATTGGATCCCTCAATTATTCGTAACTGGCACTCGATTATAGGGCCACATCCTGTGTAAATAAACGGCATTGTTTCACGAATGTGAACGAAACGTGTAACTGGCACCGACCGGAGAGAACAGCATGAAAAACGCAGAATTGAACCAACGCCGTCAGGACGCCACCCCGCGCGGAGTGGGCGTGATGTGTGGTTTTTACGCCGAGCGCGCAGAGAACGCCACGCTGTGGGATGTGGAAGGCAGAGAAGTGATCGATTTCGCCTCGGGGATCGCCGTGCTGAACACCGGCCATCGCCACCCGAAGGTGATCGCCGCGATTGAAAAGCAGCTGCAGGCCTTCACCCACACCGCCTATCAGATCGTTCCTTACGAAAGCTATGTCTCGCTGGCGGAGCGCATCAACCAGCGCGCGCCGATCGCCGGCCCGTGTAAAACCGCCTTCTTCACCACCGGCGCGGAGGCGGTGGAAAACGCGGTGAAGATCGCCCGCGCTTACACCGGCCGTCCGGGCTTGATCACCTTCGGCGGCGGTTTCCACGGCCGCACCTATATGACCATGGCGCTGACCGGCAAAGTGGCGCCTTACAAACTGGGCTTCGGGCCGTTCCCCGGTTCGGTGTTCCACGGCCAGTACCCGAATGCGCTGTACGGCGTGACTACCGAAGACGCGATGAACAGCCTGGATCGCTTGTTTAAAGCGGATATCGATCCCAAGCAGGTGGCGGCGATCGTGCTGGAGCCGGTGCAGGGCGAAGGCGGTTTCAACGTGGCGCCGGCCGACTTTATGCAGGCGTTGCGCGCGCTGTGCGACCAGCACGGCATTCTTCTCATTGCCGACGAAGTACAGACCGGCTTCGCCCGTACCGGCAAGCTGTTCGCCATGGAGCACTACAGCGTTAAACCGGATCTGATCACCATGGCGAAAAGCCTGGCGGGCGGCATGCCACTGTCGGCGGTGGCGGGCCGCGCCGAGGTGATGGACGCGCCGGCGCCGGGCGGGCTGGGCGGCACCTACGCCGGCAACCCGCTGGCGGTGGCCGCGGCGCACGCGGTGCTGGACGTGATCGACGAAGAGCAGCTGTGCCAGCGCGCCCAGCGTTTGGGGCAGCACCTGGTGGAAGTGCTGCAGCAGGCGCGCAAAACCAGCCCGGCAATTGCGGATGTGCGGGCGCAAGGTTCGATGGTGGCGGTGGAGTTCAACGATCCGGCTACCGGCAAGCCTTCGGCGGAGATCACCCGTCAGGTGCAGCAGAAGGCGATGGAGGAAGGGCTGCTGCTGCTGAGCTGCGGCGTGAACGGCAACGTGATCCGCTTCCTGTATCCGCTGACCATCCCGGACGATCAGTTCACCAAGGCGATGGGCATTCTGACCCGCGCGCTGGCTCACTAAGGAGCGAACGGCATGAAATTGAACAATCCCGAGCTGCTGCGCAGCCAGTGTCTGATCAACGGCGAATGGTGCGATGCCCTGAGCGGCAAGCGCGAAGCGGTGATCAACCCGGCCACCGGCGCCGAGCTGGCCAGCATTCCGCTGGTCAGCGAAGAGGAAACCCAGCAGGCGATCGCGGCGGCGCAGCGGGCGCAAAACGACTGGAAACAACTGACCGCCAAGCAGCGTTCCGCGCTGCTGTTGGCCTGGGCCGACAAGGTGCTGGCCGCACAGGAAGATCTGGCGCAGCTGATGACCGCCGAGCAGGGTAAATCGCTGGCGGAAGCGCGCGGCGAAGTGGCCTACGCCGCGTCGTTCATCACCTGGTTCGCCGAAGAGGCCAAGCGGGTGGACGGCGCGGTATTGCAGGCGCCGCAGGCTTCGCAGCGCCTGGTGGTGGTGAAGCAGCCGATCGGCGTGTGCGCGGCCATCACACCGTGGAATTTCCCGGCGGCGATGATCACCCGCAAGGTGGCGCCGGCGCTGGCGGCGGGCTGCACCATCATCGTCAAACCTGCCGAGCAAACGCCGCTGACCGCGCTGGCGCTGGCCAAGCTGGCGCAGGACGCCGGCATTCCCGCCGGCGTGTTGCAGGTGGTGACCGGGGAAGCGGCGCAGGTGGGCAAGGTGCTGTGCGACAGCCCGGTGGTGCGCAAGCTGAGCTTTACCGGTTCGACCGAGGTCGGTCGCATTCTGATGGCGCAGTGCGCGCCGAGCATCAAGAAGCTGTCGCTGGAGCTGGGCGGCAACGCGCCGGTCATCGTGTTCGACGACGCCAATCTGGACGCGGCGGTGGCGGGCATCATGGCCTCCAAGTTCCGCAACAGCGGCCAGACCTGCGTTTGCGCCAACCGCATCTACGTGCAGGACGGCATCTACGAGCGGCTGGCGGAGAAACTGGTGGCGGCGGTCGAGCAGTTGAAAGTCGGCGACGGCAGCCAGGAAGGCACCACCCAGGGGCCGCTGATCGACAGCGATGCGGTAGCGAAGGTGCAGAGCCATATCGACGACGCGCTGATCAAAGGGGCGCAGATCGCCACCGGCGGCCAGCCGCACGCGCTGGGCGGCACCTTCTTCCAGCCGACGGTGGTGACCGGCGTGACGCAGAAAATGCGCTTCGCCAAAGAAGAGACCTTCGGGCCGGTGGCGCCGCTGTTCCGCTTCCATGACGAGGCGGAAGCCATCGCCATGGCCAACGACACCGAATTCGGCCTGGCCGCCTACCTGTTCACGCAGAACGCCGCGCGCCAGTGGCGCGTGCCGGAAGCGCTGGAGTACGGCATGGTCGGCATCAACACCGGGCTGATTTCCAACGAAGTGGCGCCGTTCGGCGGCGTGAAACAGTCAGGGCTCGGGCGTGAAGGATCGCGCTACGGGATAGAAGAATATCTGGAGCTGAAATACCTGTGTATCGATGTGAGCCGTTGAGCGTCAGGACGTTAACCCATCCCGGCGGCCAGCGTCGCCGGGCGATAAAGGATGATGCATGTCTGATAATACCTCTGTTTCTCCGGCGCTTGCCGCCGGGGTGCGAGCACCTGCACCCGCCAAATCGTTAAGTTTCCTTGAAGGGGTGGCGATGATCGTCGGCACCAATATCGGCGCCGGGGTGCTCTCCATCGCCTACGCCTCCAGCAAGGCCGGTTTCCTGCCGCTGCTGTTCTGGCTGGTGCTGGTGGGGAGCCTGACCACCATCACCATGCTGTACGTCGCCGAATCCACGCTGCGCACCCGCGCGCATCTGCAGCTGAGCGGGCTGGCGAAGCGCTACGTCGGCGGCCTGGGCGCCTGGTTGATGTTCGCTTCGGTGTGCGTCAACAGCGTCGGGGCGCTTACCGCCTACATGACCGGCAGCGGCAAGCTGCTGCAATCGCTGTTCGGCATCTCGCCGGCGCTGGGCAGCCTGCTGTTCTTCGTGCCCGCCGCCGGCGTGCTGTATCTCGGTTTGAAAGCGATCGGCCGCGGCGAGAAGTTCATCAGCATCGGCATGGTGGTGATGCTGACCGCGCTGGTGGCGGCGACGCTGCTGAAAGACACCACCCAAATGCGCAACCTGCTGGACGGCGACTGGCGCTTTATGGTGCCGGTGTTCAACGTGGTGGTGTTCTGCTTCTCGGCGCAGTACATCGTGCCGGAAATGGCGCGCGGCTTTGCCGACAAGCCGGAGCAGCTGCCGAAGGCGATCATCGTCGGCATGGCGGTGACCTTCATTTTGCTGGCGGCGGTGCCGATGTCGGTGATCGCGCTCAGCGGGCTGGATGGCATCTCCGACGTGGCCACCATCTCCTGGGGCCAGGCGCTGGGGCAGTGGGCGTTCTTCTCCGCCAACATCTTCGCGCTGTGCGCGATGCTGACTTCCTACTGGGGATTGGGCGGCAGTTTCCTGACCAATATTTTCGACAAGTTCCGGCTGGGCAACGACGAGCTGCCGCTGCGCCGCTTTGGCGTGCTGCTGCTGGTGGTGGTGCCGCCGTTCGCGCTGGCCTACAGCGGGCTGGTGTCGTTCGTCAACGCGCTCTACTTCGCCGGGGTGTTCAGCGGGGTGATCCTGTCGATCATGCCGATGCTGATCCTGCGCGGCGCACGCAAACATGGCGACCAGACGCCGCGCTGGCAGTGCAACTGGATCACGCACCCGCTGCTGCAGATCAGCATTGTGCTGCTGTACCTGGCCAGCGCGGTGTACGCCATCGCTTCATTGTTAGGCTATCTGCCCTCTGGATGGTGATTTGCCTTCCCTCAAGCAGTGATGTTGTTTCTCGGCATTGAGAACGGCGGCGTCGTGGCCGCCGATTTTTTTCTCAGGCGCGCCGCTTTGCCGACAGCGCCAGCCAGGCCTGCACCGACGGGCGCTGCCACTGCTTGTGCGCATAGTGGCGCAGGCGCTCCGGCACCGGATCGCCGTGCATCACCAGCCGGTTGAGCATCAGCGCCAGATCGGTGTCGGCGATGCACCACTCCCTGAACAGATTATCCTGCCCATGGCTCAACAGCTTTTCGACGGCGTCGATCAGCTTGCGTGCGGCCCCCTGTGCGGCTTCGGACAGCGGCGGGAACTTGCCGTTGTTGAACACCACTTCGGTCGAGCGCTCGGCGCGGATCGGCAGCAGATCGCTGCGCAGCCAGGCCTGGATCTCGCGCGCCTTGGCGCGCAGCTTCACGTCGCGCGGGTACACGGCGTGGGCCGGATGGATGTCCTCCAGGTATTCGGCGATCGCCGAAGACTCCGAGAGCTGAAACTCGCCGATGGCCAGCGTCGGCACCCGGCGGGTGAGCGACAGCGCCGCGTAGGCCGCCTCTTTATTCTCTTCTTTCGCCAGATCCACCGTCTTCACGGTGAACGGAATGCCTTTTTCCGTCAGCACGACAAAGGCGGACATGGCGTACGGGCTGAAAAATTCACTGTCGGTGTAAAGCTCGGTGATCGGTTGAGACATCGGCGGTTCCTCGGGGTTAAGGGGAGAACATTCATCATTGTCGAGGGATGGCTAAAAATCAATCTGTTAGGCCAAAAGTTGTTTGATACCGCGGCCTACGGCGCCGTGAGTTCCTTCCGGATGATGTGATATATTTGTTGCCAACACGTGAATTGAGCCGTATTGGGTAACATGAAGACGCAGTGGATAGAACGAGTAAAAGTGGGATGCGCGCGCCTGTGGCCGCACCCGCTGGCGGTGGGCAAGCGAGAGATGCTGATTTCCAGCGTCGGCGCCGGTTTGGGGCTAATGCTCGCCGGCTGGATCAGCCACTTTATTTTGGGCGAGGTGAACCTGTGGTTTATCGCGCCGATGGGCGCCTCGGCGGTGCTGCTGTTCGGCGTGCCCAACAGCCCGCTGGCGCAGCCCTGGTCGATCGTCGGCGGCAATGCGCTGGCGGCGACGGTGGGCGTCAGCGCCGGCCTGCTGATCCCCGATCCGGGCCTGGCCTGCGGCGTAGCGGCGGCGGTGGCCATCGGCCTGATGTTCAAGCTGCGCTGCCTGCATCCCCCGGGCGGCGCGGTGGCGCTGACCGCCATCCTCGGCGGCCCCGGCATTCACCAGATGGGCTACCACTTCGTGCTGTACCCGGTGCTGCTGAACTCGGTGCTGCTGGCGGCGCTGGCCATTCTGTTCAATAACCTGGCCGGGCGACGCTACCCGCACGCGCTGGCGCCGGCGGAGGCCAAGCCGGCCAATCTGCCGATCGATGCCGTGTCCATCACCCGCGGCGATCTGCACGAGGCGCTGATGGAGGGGGATCTGTTCGATATCGACGAGGACGATTTGCAGGAGATCCTGCTGCGCGCCGAGCAGCTGGCGCATCAGCGGCAAAGCAAAACTGCCTGATCAGCCCAGCGTTTTGCGGTAAAACACTACCCGCTCCGTTTCGGCAAAGCCCAGCGCCGCATGCAGGCGCTGGGAGTCCAGATTGGCGATATCGGTATCCGACGCCAGCTCGCTGCACCCCTGTTGCTTCGCCCACTCCTGCACCTGCGCGATCAGGCGCGCGGCCCAGCCCTGGCGGCGGGCGCGTTCGGCGGTATAAATCCCTTCCAAAAACGCCACCGGCGACGATTCGCAGCCGTTGACGTAATCGTAGCGCAGCGCGACCTCGGCAAAGGCAACGAAAGCGCCGTCCAGCCCCCGCGCCATAAACGCGGTATGGTGCGGCGAAGCCAATATCTCGCGCATTTCCGCGCGGTGCTCTTCAGGCGAGCCGGACGGCCACAGCGCGGTGCGCAGCGCCAGCCAGGCGTCGAGGTTGTCGTGGTCGCAGATGACGATCATGCGGGATCCTTATGAGTCGGAATAAATCAGGAATGCCGAGAGAGAAGTGTGGCACGCAGGCGGGAAACAAAAAAGCCACCCCGGACAGGATGGCTTGTAAGGCTGTGAAAACAGCAAAAATTTGGTGGCCCCTGTTGGGTTTGAACCAACGACCAAGCGATTATGAGTTCCTACAAAAACAACCGAAAATCAATAGATTGCCTTTGTTTTCAGTGACATATTGGGCCAATGTAGGCCATTCATATGACATCATGTGCCAGTTCTACCGCCATTCTATCGCCATTTGTAGCCAGAGGATTTAACCGTACTGCGTCCTCTAAATGGTCGGGGGCAAAGTGAGCATAACGCATTGTCATTTTTATGTCCGTATGACCTAAAACTCTTTGTAGTACCAGTATGTTACCTCCATTCATCATGAAGTGGCTGGCGAACGTGTGCCGTAGAACGTGAGTTAACTGGCCCGCGGGAAGTTCTATGCCAGTTCTTTCTAGGGCGGCTCGGAACGCCCCATAGCAACTAGTAAAAAGCCCCGTCTGTGGTTTGTTCTGGCTAGGTAGAGAATCGTACAGCTCTTTACTGATAGGCACTGTCCGGTTTTTCCTGCCTTTAGTATTGATATATGTGATTTTGTATTTTGACAGCTGGCTTTTTCTGAGCCCTTCGGCTTCTGACCAGCGTGCGCCGGTAGCAAGACAAATTCTTACAACCTTTTCGAGATCAGTATTCTCGTGACGTTGGCATTCAGCCAGCAGGAGGGCAATCTGATCTCTATTGAGCCAGGCCATCTCCATTTCTTCAGTACGAAAAGGGCGTATGTTTTTTAACGGATTATCGCCTTTCCACTCACCAAGGCGGTTTAGTTCATTGAATACGGCCCGAAAATAGGCCAACTCGAGGTTTAGCGTGCGAGGGGAAACCTCTTTCACTCTGTTGGAACGGGCATATTCACCTTTCAGCCTTTTTTCCCTGTAACGGGAGAACATTTGAGCATCGAAATCGCGAGCCAGTGGTTCCCCCATACAGTTAAAAGCATGATGCATGGATAATTGTCGTTTTAACCCATCTTTCAGGGTTATGCCGTGGGCGCTATACCATGAGTCCACGAGTTCTTTGACTGTGCGCCGATCCTCTTTCTCTTCTTGCCACGGGTTTTGTATGGTGTATTGCTCAAAGGCTAAGGCTTCACCTTTGGTTGCGAACTTTTTTCTGATCCGCTTACCCCTAGCCCCATTCGGATATAGCTCGCATACCCATCCGCCAGCAGGAATCTTACGGACAGCCATTAGTTAACCTCGCTGTAAATGCCAGCAATACGTCCAAGTATGCGGATCTCATCAGTTAAGCACTCAAACGGAACCTTCCCGCCAGCCACATGGAGCTTTTTACCGGGTAATACGGTTAGCTCTCGGATGCTAATTGCCCCCTCAATGTCTACCAGCCAAGTCCCATCTGCTAGCGAGGCTGATTTATCTATGAAGTGCAGCTTTCCATCGGTTCGAACTGCAATACCGTCAGTAGGTTTCTTACGGAAAAAGTTAGGATCGATGCTCAAGCGGTCATCTTCTCTTAGCTCGCCGTCCTCAAGAGTGAATAACTCAATCTCAAGTGGGGATTCTTCCGTGGTTTTATTCTCAAATTTCGAGCCTTCACCAGTAAGAAGCCATTTAAGACTTGCACCAGTCTCTATGGAGCAGAGAGCTGCATAGTCATAAGAGATAGTGCCTCTCGTATAGCGATTTTGGAGAGAACTTGCAGAAATATCAAAGTGATGGGCTAGCTGAACTTTCTGCGTGAAACCATAGACATCGCAGATGCGCTCGAGGATTTTGATAGGTTCAAAACTAGTCTCTCTGATACTCATAAGTTAATCCAAATGTTGACCAATGCTAAAAAGTTCATTAGATTGCTCGTTAGTGAATTGTCTGTATTGGCCTACATTGGCAAATGGGCGGTCAATACTGGTTAAAGTTGGCAAATAGGGAATCATGCATTATGGCTTCTGAGATCGCAATCTTCAAAATCGCCTCCCCCATTGTGACGTTAAAGGAATTCGCGGAGCTAGAAGGCGTTTCTACTCGTACTGCTCGTCGCTGGAGTACTGGTGAAACCCCGTGTTTACCTATTGAACCCCGCGTTATCCGTAAAGGATGCAAGAAAGCAGGCGGCCCGATCCGTATCTACTACGCACGCTGGAAAGAAGAGCAGTTGCGTAAAGCGTTAGGGCATTCACGTTTTCAACTCGTCATCGGTGCGTGATTCACTTTAAGTGAATTCATAGGGGTAAAGTATGTTTGATTACGCCATTTCTAAACATCCGCACTTCGATGAAGCCTGCCGACAGTTTCCAGCTCGCCACAATGTGACGGCGCTTGCTAAACAGCTCGGCATGAACGCCCAGACGCTGCGCAACAAATTGAGTCCGGGCCAGCCGCATCAGCTCACGTGTGCCGAACTGCTGGCGATCACTGACGCTACAGAGGATTCCAGCCTGATTGATGCCTTGCTGGCACAAATCAACTGCATGCCGTCCGTGCCTGTCAATGAGGCTTGCGCCGGAAATATTCCAACGTATGCACTGCAGGCCACGGCCGCAGTTGGCAGCATCGCCGCCGCCGCCGTGCAGGGCGACCACAAAACGCCGGTACGCAAAAGCGCACTGCTTGAAAGCGTCAACACGGCGATCCGCCATTTGTCGCTGATCGGCTTGACCGTTCAGAACCGCATCCAATCCACCCCGGCTCTGGCCTCCACCGTTGACGTGATCAGCGGGCTGAGTGCTGTTGCTGGTTTAAGCTGAGGTGATCACCGTGGTTATTTCTATCGCTCCACTGCTGAAACAACAAAGTCCATCGCGGCATTTTGAACACGGTTTCATTGAACTGCCGGGCGGCAAGCGCTGGCGCCCACGTCACGATCAGGCGGCCTTACTGCGTGGCCTGTCAACGGTTAAGCCAGTTTCACCGCTGCGCCGTTTTTTCTGTCGTTAATTGGGGCTGTCATGTTGTTGGCTACTGAAACACAAAAAGCGATCGGCATTAAGCGCATTTCACAGATTAAGCGTGAGCTGTTCCCGCATAAGCGGAATCAGGCGCAAGAGGCTTTTGATAAGTCGCCGGAACATATCCGCAGAACTGTTTGTTTTCATGCCGGGCTTAAAGAGCGGCATATAAAAATGAAGTTTGCAGAAATGAGTTATTCAGAGCGTAAACAAATTGTGTGGGCGCTGAATGACCTGATTGATTTATCAAAAACCTTGCCGCGATTTATCAGTGATGATGATTGCGAATTAAACGTTAATTAACCGCATTGCGTAATTCTGGCGTTAACCCGCCGGGCATCGCTTTGCCTGAAATAAGGAATTTACGATGAAAGAATCTTTGCTTCTTACTCCAACTTTAACCAGCTCGGCAAATAATGCCTTTCAGCGTGGTGTTGTCGCTGGTACTTGCCGCGCGGTTTCTGCCTTAACGAATGAGTTTCAAGATTTGTTAGATAGCGCGCGTGTTGATGAACGTAAAAACCAATCACAGGTAGCTGCTGCGCGTTTGGTTCGGCTGGCGGCCCACATCACCCAAGAGGGGTTAACCGCGGTCGAGGCTGTGGAGCTGTTGCGCCAAGAGGCTGAAGCCATCGAGCATCAAGCGCAGGAGCTGCACTAATGGCCGACTTGATGGACTACGAACAGGAGCGGCAAGCGCTGGTACTAAACGCGCAGATCGCCAACGCCCGCAAATCCTCCGCGCTGCCTTCTGCTTTCGTTTGCGAAGAATGTGACGCGCCGATTCCAGCCGCGCGCCGCGCTGCCGTTCCCGGCGTTGATACATGCGTAAGCTGTCAGCAGATCCGCGAGACGCAAAATCACCTTTACGCGGGGAAGGCATGACGGAGTTCTTTATTTTGTTCGGCCTGCTGGCGTTGCTGGCAGGTCATTTTATTGCGGCTGATTTGAGCGATTCAGAATTTGCACGCAGACCAGAAAACCAAAATTACGATTAAGGAAATAACATGGAAATTAAAATCGGCTCTGAGTTTGTTATCACCAGCGATAACCTGCAATTCATTCTTAATACGGTGAAGGTAGGGAAAACAGGAAAAAGCGAAGGTCAAGAGCGTTACGAGGCTATCGGCTATTACCCTACGATTAACCAGCTTGTGAACGGCCTTATTCATCACAGCGTCCGTAATTCCAGTGTTAATAGCATTGCATCATTGGGCGCGGAAATAGGTCGCATTGGCAACCTGTGCCAAGAGGCTTTTGCGGTGTGTGAGGCTGCAAATGGACAATAAGCTGAGCAAGCCGGTGGCGTGGACTGACGCTGAAGAGCTGCGCGACCTAAGCAAGCATCGTTGTGCGTACATGTTCATTATCGACCCTGCAAATCCATATCACGATCCACGGCGCCAACAGATGCTCTACTCGCACGAGTACGTATCCGCCTTGCTACAGCGCATCGCAGGCCTTCAAGAAGTTGTTGTGGCGCTGCGCGAGTGGATCGATGCGGTGCCGGATGAAGTAGCCGCAAGCCTGCCAACAATGCCGGGCGTTGATCGCGACTGGGTGGATTCAATTATCGGGGAGGTGGCGCAAAAGCTGGCAACGCCGCTAAAAGTAGGCTTCACCGTAAAGGGTGATTTCTGCTCTGCTTGCAATGAGCGTTACTGCGGCAACTGCGCCCACGCCAACGGCGCGAAAGTGCAATGAGCCAAGCGGCTACCGCCTACGCTTACCCATGGAACGAACCGCGCCCGGCAGTTGCCGGGCCGGTAAGACCGCTTACCCGTGAGGAACTCGCTCAGGGGCAAGCTGTTTTAACCAATATTCGTCGCCTGCCGCGCTTCCTCAGCGCCATGTTCCTGACGCGTTACACCAACTTGCTCAAGAGCAAAGGGCTGCACGACGCCAACAAATGGCTGGTATTCCAGTTCGATCGCCGCATCTGGCCGCGCCTGCAAACGGTGAGCGCCAAAAATGCGATGAACCTCGCCGCGTCAATGCGGTTTTCTGCTGAAGTTGATAATTACGCAGCTCTGCCCGGCATGGATGACAAAGAGTTACGCCGCCTTGCCGATCGCGTGGCCGGTCAGCTTCTGCAGAATTACGAAGATTACTGCGATGAGTTTGTGGCGGAGAACGGCGGCGACAATGCCGGGCTTTTCGAAGATGCCACCCAATCCGAATTTTATGGCCGCATTGCCGGTATGGCGCGCGCCTTCAACATCACCCCTATGCACTGGCGCAAATACCGCAAGGGCAAACTGGATGCTCGGTCAGCGATTGCCAGCCTGTCACGGTTGGTTAATTCCGAGTGGTGGGAACGCCAGCTGAAGGCCCAGCGCACGCGCTGGCGCGAGGCGTTGCTGATCGCCCTGGGTAATGTGAACCGCGGGGCGTCGTCGTATGCCAGTAAGCAGGCTATTCGAGATGTGAAAGCGCGCCGCCAGTCCAATTTTGATTATCTGAATAGCCGCGAGCTTGAGAACGTCGAAACTGGCGAACGCTTCAGCCTCATCGACAAGGTGATGGCAAGTATCTCTAACCCGGAAATTCGTCGTATGGAGTTAATGGCGATGATCGCCGGTGTTGAGCAGGCCGCCGCTATCCGTGGCGATAAAGGGATGTTTATCACCATCACCACCCCATCCAAATATCACCCGACGCGCGCCGTCGGCAAGAACAGCCCGAAGGTGCATTTTAATCACAAATGGGATGAAGAGGCGTACACGCCAAAAGACGGCCAGCGCTATCTTGTGAAGCTGTTTAGCAAGATCCGCACAGCGTTTAAAGATGCGGGCCTGCAGGTCTATGGCGTGCGCGTTGTCGAACCGCACCATGATGCGACGCCGCACTGGCATATGATGCTGTTTACCCCCAAAAAACAGCGCCAGCAGGTGATCGACATCATGCGCCGTTATGCCATGGCTGAAGATGGGGACGAGCGCGGCGCCGCCAAAAACCGGTTTGACTGCAAGCACCTGAACAAAGGCGGTGCGGCGGGCTATATCGCCAAATACATTGCAAAAAACATCGACGGCTACGCGCTGGACGGCGAACGCGATCATGAAACCGGCGAGCTGTTGACTGATACGGCGGCCGCCGTCACCGCGTGGGCGTCAACATGGCGTATCCCTCAATTCCACTTTATCGGCCTGCCGTCGCGCGGCGCATGGCGTGAGTGCCGCAAGATCCGCTCTGTCAGTTTGGCCGATGAGTTCGACGAAACCGTTGAGGCGGTGCGCGCTGCTGCTGATGCCGGTGACTTTGCCGCTTACATTCTGGCGCAGGGTGGCCCTAACGTTGCCCGCGACGATCAGACTGTGCGTGTAGCCCGCAGGGTTGCCGACGAGCGCAACGCCTATGACGAAGAAGTGCAGAAAATCGCGGGAATTTTTGCCCCGCATATCGGCGCCGATCGCGTTTATGAAACCCGCACCACGCAATGGCGCATCGTCGCTAAAGCCGTTGCAGTTGAGCCTTTGACTTTGAAAAGCGCCTCCGGCGCGCCTCGGAGTCCTGTCAATAACTGTGGGTTGGTCGGCAGCGGTGACGCCGAAAATATGCAGGATGGGGAGCCTGTAGAGGCCGTGGCGGTGCTGGAGCACGCACCGGAAACCCCAATTGACTGGGATGACATGACCGTTGCACGGTGTGTTATGGCGCGTTTACGGGCAGATGCCCCGCAGATAAACAGGCAACAGAGAAGCATTGACCTATATAGCAGGCCGGAGCCAGCTCCTTCAGCAAGATTAACCGCTGCTGAACGCGATCGCGTTCCCAGAATTTACTCAGAGCTGGCACTACACGGCATCGAGCCAACACGCTCGGAACTGGAAGCACTGGCACGCGGCGCTAAAGTCAAATTTGGTGATATTTCAATGCACTATCCAGCGGTTAATGATTGGTCAGGCTTTTAATAATTAGTTGCGGATGCAAAATTTATGGGTAATACTGTATATGCATACAGTAATTAAGCATCGGAGGAACAGGGTGCATTTACCAGCAGCGGAAGAAATTGTTTTTTTAGAACGTATTGAACTCATCGCCCGTCTGGGGGTTTGTTATGAGAGCCAACCAAAAGATAAAGAGATTGCGTTGATATGGATTTCAGAACTGGCGGGGGAGATGAAAACCAGCATTGCCCCTGAAAAAGCAGAAGTGATCAGGCAGCTTGCCACGATCTCTTAATCCATAGGTGACGTATGAGACGAGATTTAAACTTAGCCGGGGCGTTTATGGATGCGCTTAACTTCAATGAGAACGGCAAGGGCCGCCGCATAAAGACCGTTGATTTCATTCAAGCTGCAAACCGGCTCGGTACACACCTAACGCCTGAAGAGGCGAATTACTACATCAAGCACCAGTCCGGCCACGTTTTCCGGCTGATTGACGAGGGGCGTTATCAGCACAACACATACCTCTATCTGGGTTAAAAATTGTATTTTCTCAGACTTGATTTTACATTGTCACAGCACAGAGTGTAACCTAACAGGACAGCTTTGTGCCAAGAGCAGACGTTGAGGAGAAGATTATTTTGATGCGAAATATTTGCGTAATATTTTTTCTAATAGCGAAAAAACGACAGTCACCCTTTTGGGAGTAATCAGCTGGTAAGGCCGATATAAATAAAATTGCCATTTCTCCTGTCGCAGTTCAGGCAGTGGGAGAACAAGTTGGCCGCTTGCTAAGTACTCCCTACAGATAAAATCGCTGGATTGTACAACCGTTTTCCCGGCCAATGCAGCCTGAATCTCGGCGTATGGGTCTGTAGTATAAAACTCAATATGACGAGGGACAAAAGTATTCACTGCGTCACTCATAAACTCAAATGATTTTCCCGTCTCAGGATTAATTAAACCACTGAATGGATAACGCTGTCGAAGATCTTCTAAATCAGTTGGTGCTCCCAGGCGCGCAATGAGTTCAGGGGACGCAACCAGAATATGTTCAACTTGCCCGATATTTTTAATTATAAAGTTTGGATTAGGTTCTCGCCCTACACGTATACCTATATCGATACGATGCTCGATAGTATCAAGTTTCATCATGTCTAAACGCCAGTCGATAAATAACTCAGGATATGGACGTAGTGCAGTCAATAGTTCATACAAGATTTGTTCATGATTTGGAAATCGAAGTAATGTGATACGAACAATACCCTTAATTTTATTATCATCTTTCGCTGTCTGAAATAGTTTTTCAGAATCTTCCAGCAGGCGCTTCGCTTGGGGTAAAAATAACTCACCGAAACTGGTGAGAAAGATCGAACGAGTATTGCGTTTGAAAAGAGGTTCACCAAGCTGTTTCTCCAACTCAGCGACTGTTCGGGTTACTACTGATGGTGAAACTGACAGCTTTATGGCTGCTTCGCGGAAGTTCAGGGTTTCAGAGGCAATGATAAAAAACTTTAGAGCATCAAGTTTGTTCATGATTGTTGTGAAAATTGCAATAATGTATTTTGATAATAGCAATTAATTTGCAACTATTCCAGTCATATAATCGAACAATCAAATAAGTAACCTGTCTTACTTTTTATCAGAACTCAAAAGAGTAATTTATGTCAATTCAACCAGTAGAGTTAAACAAAGCCTATCGTTTATTGCAGGTCGGGCCAACGACGATGATATCGGCTAAAAATGATGGCATTGAAAATGTCATGGCAGCGGCTTGGGTGGGATTAGTAGGCAATAACAAAGTAATGGCTTTTATAGGTCCACAGGCATTTACTCGCGGGCTTGTCGAAAAAAGTGGATATTACGTTGTCCAGATCCCAGTAGTAAATCAGATGGAAATGGTTTTATATGCTGGAGGCCACAGTTATTCTGACACACCAGATAAAAACAGTAAAATTCCACTGTTTTATCAGAATGAGTTTGATCTGCCTTTAGTTGAAGGTTGCGCTGGCTGGCTAGTCTGTAAAGTTATACCCAATGAAGAAAATGAAAAGCAGCACAACTTGTTCATGGGGGAAATTGTCGGAGCATGGAGTGATGACCGCGTTTTCAGAAATGGGCACTGGATTTTTGATGATGCGCCTGATGAATTACGTACTGTCCATTATGTAGCTGGTGGACAGTTTTACGCTATTGGCAAAGGTACTAAATTTAATTATGGTCCGGGAAAAGACTAACCCTTACTTCTGTATAAATGTAGCCATAGAAAATGGCTACATAATAGAGGTAAGAGCATCAAAATCAACCCACTAAAGATGTCCGCTTTTCGCTCAGAGCGGACTGTCTGATTTGATTGTGCGCTGTTAGGGAATGTTGCCAGTTTCATTCTAAATAACCTATGCATGCATTAGGTGCATGAAATCGCATGATGATCCGGTGTTATTTTTACCCCCACAGCGCCAGCACTGGCGCGGATCGCGCCGGATCATGCAACTGCATTAAAAGCGACACATAAAGCGCGCAGGCGAGGCGGGGATAGCATTGCGCGCAAGCCGTGTTGAACCCCTCCCAAAAGAGCCGCCAGCGTCCCGTCACGGCGATTTATCGCAATACTTGTATGAGAATGGGGTTTGATGTCGTGGCGCCATGATGGCGCTCTCAGGCGCTTACAGCGCACTGCATAATATCGCCAATCAGTGACACCAAAAAACGACACCATAATATTCTTGCAATAGTGTCATAAAGTGATACTATAAACCCCATGAACAAACGACACCAAAAAACGCTGTCAGATGTGTTTGCCCGGCCTGTCAACGGTTCTATAAAGTGGTCTGATATTGAGGCGCTTTTTACCGCATTAGGGGCGGAGATTCACGAAAGGGAAGGTTCTAGGATCGCGGTGCTGTTGAAAGGTGAAAAAAGAGTCTTTCACCGGCCACACCCCAGACCTACCACTGACAAGGGGGCGGTTAACTCCATTCGGATCTGGTTGGATAGCTTAGGAATAAAACCATGATGAATAACACACTGAAAATTGACGGCCATACGGCCGTCATCAACTTCGACCCTGAAATTGAAATGTTCCGGGGCGAGTTTGTCGGGCTGAATGGCGGCGCCGACTTCTACGCCTACAGCGTGGACGAGCTGAAGAAAGAAGGCGCGATCTCACTCGCGGTCTTTCTCGATGAGTGCCATAAAGACGGCATCGAGCCTTACAAGTCGTACAGCGGCAAAGTAACCACCCGCCTGTCGCCGGAACGCCATCAGGCGTTAGCCATTGCCGCACAGGCTACCGGGCAGTCGATTAATGAACTGCTGAATGAAGGTGTTGATCTGGTTATCGAAAAGCATTCCTGATCCAGCGCCAACAAAAAAGCCGCCAATCATTGGCGGCTTTTTGCTTATTCGGTCGGCAACTCATACGGCGCGAATCTAATCACCTCTTCCCCGATCCAGTCGTTCACCTCCTTCATGCGTTCTTGCAGCGGTGTTAGCTCGTTGCGTACAAACACCTGAGCGGCTTTTTTAACGTCCCCGAAGCCGCCGGTATTGTTCGGGATAATCCCCATCATCTGCGGCGGTACGCGGTGTGCGCTTAGCAGATCGTCGCGGCTGGCGTTCTTGATATTGAAAAAGTCGTCCTTGGTGGCAACCTCGGACAGCGGCAAAATCTTAATGCCGTCCGGTTTGCCATTCGGGGCGTACATGAACAGATTGCGGAAGTTCCCCAAGCCCTTAGTGTCGGCCATGGCTTTGCGCATTCTGTCAACGTCGCTGGTACTCTGCGACGCGTCGGTCACATACAGGATGTAACCGGCGTGCGCCCCGTTCTGGTAATACTTACGGCGGAACAGCGTCGCCGCCTCATTCAGCCAGGCGGAGTTAAGCGCGCTGAGGTACTCCGGCAGGCCGTACAGTTCCTGATTGATGTCCGGCTCAATCAGGTGGAAAACGCTGTCGGTCTTGAAGCGATGCGCCTCTTTCCAGTCCTGCACAAACCAGTAAGCGCCGCGCTCCACCCCGCGCCGCGTGTATTTGGCCGGGGAGGATTTCAGCTGCAGCGGCGCGCCGAGCCGGTTTTGGCGCTCTTCTAAATAGGCGTTGCCGAACACCAGATAATCCAGCGCATAGCGGCTAAACTCCTGCTGACTTAACAGCCGGTGCGGGATAAACGTTGACGCTAAAATGTTGCGCTTAACGTACATCGGCGAGCTGTGATGCACGGCGGCGCGCACGCTGCGCGCCAGCCCATCGAAGCTGATCGGCGGTTCGTACCACTTGCCATTTGTCGTGCATTCGATGTAATCCAGAATTTCCCGTTTATCCAGCACAGCGGACGGCTCGCCAAAGGTGAACGCCTCAAAATCCTGCTTCTGCTCTGCTGGCTGGGCTGGCGTCGGGGTGGTAAATGCCTTGCGGCCTTTGCGCTTACTCATCAGTAAAACTCCAAAATGTTCGGGCTGCTGTGGCCGCTGCCTGCGGTCAGCGGTTCGTTTAAGAGGGCGTGCATGATTGCCCACGCGACATCTGCGTGGCTGGCTTCTTCGCTGCGGCTGGCGGTGTAGGTGGAGCGCGCGCCGCTGGCGGTCATGGTTTTGCGGATCGCCATAAAGGCGGCGGTGATGTCGGTGTGGCTGGTGTCGTATTCCAGACAGCCGCGCCCGATGGTGTCTTTTGCCTTCAACACCATGGCGGTTTTGATTTCCGGCGTGTATTTGATTTCTCGCGCGGCCGGGAAGAACTCGCGCACCAGCTGGAAAACACCTTGGCCGACGGTGGTTGCATCGATGCCGATGTATTCCACGCAGTATTTTTCGGTCAGGTCTTTAATCTTCTGGGCCTGCGCGGCAAAGTTCATGCCCTGCCACTGGTGGCGCTCGAGCACGCGGAACTTGCCCCCGGCCACTATTGGCGGCGCGATCACCGCGCATCCGGCGCTGTCGCCGCCGTTGGCTTCCGATGGGTCGTAGCCGATCCACACCGGGCGATAGCCGAATGGCCGCACGGCGTAAGGGTTGAAGTCTTCCCATTCTTCCAGCGCATCGACCATGCAGCCTTGCAGCTCGGCGAACGGGAATACCGACGCGGTATCGTCCACAAATTCGCACATCAGCAGATTCTGATACTCTGCCGGGCTGTATTCGAGCGACAGCTGATCGAGGTCGAACAGGTTACAGCCGCCGGTCA
Source organism: Serratia sp. LACPHL-BACT-2024-00286 (assembly GCF_043109535.1). Taxonomy (NCBI): domain Bacteria; kingdom Pseudomonadati; phylum Pseudomonadota; class Gammaproteobacteria; order Enterobacterales; family Yersiniaceae; genus Serratia; species Serratia sp. LACPHL-BACT-2024-00286. The sequence continues at coordinate 451,109 of NZ_JBICNA010000004.1, read as the reverse complement.
GCGCATCCTCAACCGTGACAATCTGGCGCCATTGCCCATCACCGCACAGCACGCCTTTTGACAGGTGGCTGTGGCTGAGGTCGAGCTGAACGTGATCGGCTTTACTGCGGCGGCCTTTGTTAAAGAGTTCCCCCGACCAGAACGGATAAGCGGAGTGCGCCAGACTCGACGGAGTGGAAAAGTAGGTGGTGCGCCACCGCTTGTGCAGCGACATCCCGCTGGCGACTTTGCGCAGCTCCTGAAACTTCGGGATCCAGAAATACTCATCAAGATACAGATTGCCGGTGTAGCTCTGCGCGGTGCGCACGTTGGTGCCGAGGAACATCAGGCGGGCGCCGTTCGGCAGCACCATCGGATCGCCTTTCAGGTCAACCTCGACCAGCCGCGCAAAATCAATGATGTAATTGCGGAATACATGCGCCTGCGCCTTACTGGCCGACAAGAAAATCTGATTGCGGCCGGTGGTCAGCGCATCGAGCAACGCCTCGCGGGCAAAGAAGAACGTGGCGCCGATCTGGCGCGATTTCAGGATGTTGCGGATACGGTGTTGCAGCCCGGCGCGATACCACCCCATTTGATACTCGAAGGTGGTTTCCGTGAAGATACTTTGCAGTTTCTCCACGGCGGCCTCGCTGAACACGTTGCGCTCGGCGGGCTTGCGCTCGCCTTTGTTGCGGTTGGCGACGTTCGGGTTTAAGTCCGCCTCGTTGCCAGTCGCCGAATAGCGATTGACCCGCGCCAGCCGTTCAATCTGGCGGCCTAACAGGTCGATTTCTTTGAAGTCTTTCCCCTCCTTGACGTCTTTCATGATGAGCTGAATCAACCGTGCTTCCATGCTTTGCTCCACGCGGGAAATGGGCGCGATGTCGTCCCATTTATCGCGCAGCTTCCAGCTCTGCACGGTCGGCCCCTTGAGGTTCAGCGTTTCCGCAATTTGGCGCACAGAAAAGCCCTGCCAGTAGAGCAAGGCAGCTTGGCGTCGCGGATCGCTGATGATGGTTGTTGCTTGTGTCGTATTCATGCCGCCAAGGCTACGAAAGCGCCGGGCGGCTCGCATTAAGCCCTTGTTGTGCCTCAGATCTTCCAACCGCAACGCGTTGAGACGCGCCGCCATTCCCCCGAAACTAGCACCGAACCCAATCACCACAACCGGAGCCGTTTACATGGCAAAGAAAGTTACTAAGTTTTTCCGCATCGGCGTTGAAGGCGACACCGTTGACGGCCGCGAGATCGGCGCTGCGGATATTCAGCAGATGGCCGCGACCTACAGCCCGAAGGTGTACGGCGCCCGTATCAACATGGAGCACATCAAGGGGATTTTGCCGGATGGCTATTTCCGTCGTTACGGCGGCGTGGTTGAGCTGAAGGCCGAAAAAATCGACGAGCCGGACGAACCGCTGTTGCACGGCAAGTGGGCGCTGTACGCCAGTCTGGCCCCGACCGCCGATCTGGTGTCGATGGTCGGCGCGGGCCAAAAGGTTTTCACCTCGATGGAGATCCGCCGCGATTTCGCCAAGACCGGCAAGTCGTATCTGGTCGGGTTGGCCGTCACCGATGACCCGGCGAGCCTCGGCACTGACATGCTGGAGTTCAGCCGCCGCCACGAGAACGTCGAGTTCTCCGCGCCGCTGGAAGTCCATTTCGATTTTGAGCCGGTCGCTGACCCGGAAACCTCATTCTCTGCCCGCATCAAAGCGATGTTTAGCCGCAAGCAGGCCACCGACGATGTGCGATTTGGTGAGATGGAAGGCGCCGTGATGACCGTGGCCGAGCAGTTGCAGGAAGCGGACACCCGCTTTACCGAGAAATTCGCTGCACTGAGCGAGCAGGTTGCCGATCTCAAGCAACAGGTAAAAACCGGCAGCGATGCGTTCAGCGCGCTGCAAGCCCAGCTTTCCACCTCGGAAGATTTCAGCCAGCAGGCCCGCCCGGACGCCACCGGCGGCAACAGTGCGCAAGACGTGCTGACCGACTGCTAAGGCAGTCAAACCCGATAAAACCGAACAAAAACAGGAAGAAAAATGCGCAAGCAAACTCGTTTTAAATTTAATGCGTTTATGTCTCGCCTCGCCGAACTGAATGGCGTAGCAACCGGCGATCTGGATAAAAAATTCAGCGTTGAGCCGTCCGTCACGCAAACCATCATGACCCGCGTACAGGATTCCTCCACGTTCCTGACCCGTATTAATATCCTGCCGGTTAAGGAAATGAAGGGAGAGAAAGTCGGTTTAGGTGTGAGCGGCTCCATCGCCAGCACCACCGACACCGCCGGCGGCGATGAACGCGAAACGGCCGACTTTGCCACGCTGGACAGCGATGACTATTTCTGCCAGCAGGTGAACTACGATTTCCACATCCGCTACAACACCCTCGACCTGTGGGCGCGTTATCAGGATTTCCAGACCCGCTTACGCGATGCGATTGTGAAACGTCAGGCGCTCGACCGCATCATGATCGGCTTTAACGGTACGCACCGCGCCAAAACCTCCAACCGCGTCAAGTTCCCGCTGCTGCAGGACATTGCGCCGGGCTGGTTGCAGAAGTACCGCGAGAACGCGCCGAGCCGCGTGATGAACAAAATCGTGGGTATGGACGGCAGCGTGGTGTCTGAAAACATCCGCGTGGGTGCCGGTGGCGATTACGCCAACCTCGACGCGCTGGTGATGGATGCCACTAATACCCTGATTGCACCGTGGTATCAGGAAGATCCTGAGCTGGTAGTGATCTGCGGTCGTCAGCTGCTGGCCGACAAGTATTTCCCGCTGGTCAATCAGGAACAGCCCAACACCGAAGCGCTGGCCGCCGATCTGATTATCAGCCAGAAGCGCATCGGCAACCTGCCCGCCGTGCGTGTGCCGTACTTCCCGGCGGATGCGCTGCTGATTACGCGCATGGATAACCTGTCGATCTACTGGCAGGAAGACACACACCGCCGCCATATGGTGGAGAACGCCAAGCGCGACCGCATCGAAAACTATGAGTCCATCAACGAGGACTATGTGGTGGAGGATTACGCCTGCGGCTGTCTGGTGGAGAACATCGAGCTGTTGGCCGTCAAGCCGACCGAGCCAAAAACCAAGGCCGCACTGCCGACCTCCGGCGATGACATTAAGGCGCTGGCCGGTGCCATTGTTGAAGCGGTGAAGGTTGCCACCGCTCCAGCGGAGCCAGTCGCCGAAGTGAAAGACCCGGAGGAAGCACCGGCAGACGACAAAGCGAAAGGCGGTAAATAACCATGACCAGCCCTGCCCGCCGTCACCTTATGCGCCAGTCAGCGGTCGAGGCCGCGCAGCGGGAGAATGACCCGCTGCGCCACGCCAACGGCTATGAACGGATGATGCTTAAACTCAATGAAGATAAGCGAAAGCTCAAACAGGTGCGCTCACAAGAGCGTAAGGCCGAACTCAAGCGCCAACTGCTGCCGGACTATGCCCCCTGGGTTGCCGGTGTGCTGGCCGAAGGTCGCGGCGCGCAGGACGCCATTCTGATGACGGTCATGATCTGGCGTCTGGATGCCGGGGACATTCCCGGCGCGCTGGACATCGCCCGCTATGCGCTGCGCTACCAGTTGGCGCCGCCGGGCAATTTCGCGCGCTCCACGCCATACCTCATCGCAGAAGACGTCGCCGAGTCTGCCACCCGCGCCTTTGAGGCTGGGGAGCCGGTCAACATTGACCACCTCACGCAGACGATGGAACTCACCGACGCAGAAGACATGCCCGACCAAGTGCGCGCCAAGCTGCACAAAATCACCGGGTACGTCTTGCGCGCGGCGGGCAGGGCTGAACTGGCATTGAACCACCTTAAGCGTGCGCTGCAGTTGCATAACGGCTGCGGCGTGAAAAAAGACATTGAACGGCTGGAGCGGGCAATACGCACCGCCGCCAGCCGCTGACAGAACGCGCCCCGCGCCGGGCGGCACGACGGCCGCGACAGGTTTCACCTCGTCAACGCCGTCGTCCACCGCCCCCTAACTTTCTGAGGTCATATGAGCACCGTTGTGATCCAACGGCCACGCCCGGACGCGCCAGCACCGCGCCCGGAGGATGAGCCGATCGTTAAAAACGTCTTTTTCTGGCCGGACATTGACCCGGCGGACGTGCGCGACGTGATGCGCATTGAAGGCACTATCACCGCCCCGCGCCTGCGGCTGGCAATTAAAAGCGCGATCGCGGAGGTCAACGCCGAGCTGTTCACTTTCCGCCGCGACCAGATGGCCGACGGCTATCAGCGGCTTGAGGATGTGCCGGGCGAACAGCTTGACGGCGAAAGCGTGCGGGTGAGCGAATACCGCAACGCCGTTAGCGCGATGACCATGGCGACGCTCTCGGAGCAATACCGCAGTTTCGACACCACCGCCACCGGCGGCCGCAAGGCTGATGTGGTCGAAGCCTCGATCGGCGAGCTGTGGCGCAACGCCCGCAACGCGATCAGTAACGTGGCCGAGCGTAGCCACTGCATCATCGGGCTGCTCTGATGAGAGTCTACGCCCTGCAGGGCGACACCGTTGACGCGATTTGTTGGCGCTACTACGGGCGCACGCAGGGCGTGGTTGAGCAGGTCTATTCGCTAAATGAAGGGCTGGCCGCTGCCGGGGCGATTTTGCCCCACGGCCACCCGGTTGAGCTGCCGGACGTGACCGCCGCACCGCAGCGTGAAACCGTCAATTTATGGGATTAAAAACATGGAGCGCATCACATCATTTTTAGCCTACGCGGTGGCGATGTTCCTCGCGTGGATCGGCAAATATTCGCCGCAGGACATCGCTTTTATGGTTGGCGCCGCCGTCGGTGTCGGCACATTTCTCGTTAACTGGTACTACCGCCGCAAAAGCTACCAGCTGTTGAACAAGCTAGGCGTTAGCCGGAGGGTTTACGATGAACTCAATCGCTAAACGCTGCAGTGTGGCCGCCGTGCTGGCGCTGGCGGTGCTGCTGCCGCAATTCAGCGCGCTGCAGATCTCTGAGGCTGGGTTGCGACTGCTGGCCGATTTCGAGGGCTGTCGTTTATCGCCGTACCAGTGTCAGGCGGGCGTCTGGACAAGCGGCATTGGCCACACGGCCGGGGTAAAGCCCGGCAAGGTTATCAGCGAGCGCCAAGCTGCCGTTAACCTCATCGCCGACGTGTATCGCGTGGAGCGCGGCATAGGGCGCTGTATGCCTGTCACGATGCCGCCGCCGGTTTATGACGCGGTGGTGTCCTTTGCCTTTAACGTTGGCGTCACGGCCGCCTGTGGCTCTACGCTGGCCGGTTTCATCAAGCGGCAGGACTGGCGCAGCGCCTGCCAACAGTTGCCGCGCTGGGTGTTCGTCAACGGCGTCAAATCGCCGGGGCTGGAGCGGCGCCGGGCGGCGGAGCTGGCCCACTGCCTGATCGGGGCCGCGCCATGAGCCGCGCGATCGGGTGGTTTCTGGTGCTGGCGCTGGTCGTCGCCGGTTGGATGAAATGGCAGGTTGTCACGTTGGGTGAACGGCTGGAGAGCGCCCGGCAAGAAAACGGCCGGATAGCGGCGGCGCTGACGGATACCCGCGCGGCGATCGACACGCTGCAGGCGGCGGCCGGTCGGCTGGCGCAGGAAGAGGAAAAGTTAAGGGACGATCTCGCCGCCGCGCACCGGCTGGCACTGACGCGCGAGCAGAAAATACAGAGGTTACTCAATGAAAATCAGCAATTACGGGACTGGTTTAACACTGCTTTGCCTGCTGACGTTGCCCGGCTGCACCAGCGCCCCGGCTTCACCGGCGCCGCGGATTATCTACGTTGGCTGTCCGAAAGTGAGTCTGTGCCAAATCCCGGCCAGCCGCCCGGCGACTAACGGCGATCTGAGCGCCGATATTCGCCAGCTTGAAAACGCCTTGGCGGCCTGCGCGGTGCAGGTCGAAACGATAAAACACTGTCAGGAACAACACGATGTTAAAACCGCAACAGCTCCGCGCTGAGCTGACAAGCTGCCTGCCGTGGCTACAGCGCAACCCTGAAAATCTGCAAGTGCGGGTAGAACGCGGCAATGTGGCCGCCACGCTTGCCGCCTCGCTGTCCCATGAGTACCGCTATACGCTTAACCTGCTGTTTTTGGACTACACCGGCGATCTGGATTTAATCATGGTGCCGATTCAGGCATGGCTACGAGAGAACCAGCCGGACATCATGGCAACCGAGGAAAAGCGCCGCACCGGGATCACCTTCGCGAGTGACTTCAACAACAACGGCTCTTACGATTTCAGCGTATCGCTGCAGCTGACCGAGCGTGTCGTGGTCAGCGAACAGAACGGAGCACTACACGTTAAGCACCTGCCGGAGCCGCCGTTACCGGAGGACATCACGCGGCCGATGCAGCTCTTTGTTCACGGTGAATTAGTGAGTGAATGGCATGAGCGAGCTTAATCCCTTTGACACCCGGCTTGCCGGGCTGATTGCCAAGCTGTCGCCGCAGTCGCGAAAGTCGCTGGCCGTTGCCGTGTCAAAGCGCCTGCGCGCCGGTCAACAGCAACACATCAAACGCCAGCAGGCGCCGGACGGCACACCCTACGCGCCGCGCAAAACTCGGCTTCGAAACAAAAAGCGCCTGCGCGATCGGGCAATGTTCTCCAAGCTGCGCACGGCCCGTTACCTGAAAGCCCAGGGCAACAGCGATGCGGCCGTGGTTGAGTTTGTCGGGCGGGTTCAGCGTATGGTCAATGTGCATCATTTTGGCCTGCGCGATCGGCCGACGCCGCACAGCGATGCGGTAAAATATGAGGCCCGTCCGTTGCTGGGATTTGGCCCGGATGACGTCAAAATCATAGAAACGGCCGTGATAGAACACCTCGCAGAATAACCCCCTGTTGTGCCTCCGATCTTCCAACCTCATCGCGTTGTCGCCGCCCGCGCCGGGCGGCATCCTTCCAGCATGAACAATCAACACGACATTTTGCGCCTGCTGCGCAACCTGATCCGCATCGGCACCGTGAGCACCGTTGACCTTGATAACGGCCTGTGCCGCGTCGAAACCGGCGGCAATCTTACCGACTGGCTCAACTGGCTAACCTGTCGCGCCGGGCGTACTCGCAGCTGGTCGGCGCCTTCTGTCGGTGAGCAGGTGCTGATCTTTGCGCTGGGTGGCGAACTCGATACCGCGTTTGTGCTGTGCGGCATTTTCTCTGACGACTTCCCGGCCCCGTCTGCGTCGGCGGATGCGCTGCATATCGCATTCCCTGATGGCGCGGTTATCGAGTACGAACCGGAAACCGGCGCGCTGAGCGTGTCAGGGATTAAAACCGCCGACGTGCAGGCGTCGGAGTCCATCACCGCCAGCACCAAAGTGGTGATCGTTACGGCTGACAAAATCACGCTCGATGCGCCGGAGGTGGTCTGCACCAACAAACTCACCACCGGCACGCTGGAAGTGAAAAAAGGCGGGGCGATGCACGGGAACATTGAGCACAGCGGCGGCTCGTTCTTATCCAACGGCGTTGTTGTTGATATGCACACCCACGGCGGCGTCCAGACCGGCGGCGGGAGAACCGATAAACCCTCATGAGGACACCAGTATGAAAACCCTATCAGTAATTTTGGCCGCTCTTGTTTCTCGATTGGGTGCTGCGATTGCCTTATCGGGCGCTGTCATGCTGGCACTTAATGGAGTCTCCGGCTGGGGCTGGTTCTTGTTTATCGGGCTGCTGCTGTCATGAACAGCGCTAAATATATCGGCATGAACCGAGGCACCGGCCGCACGCTGACGGACATCGAGCATATTCGCCAGTCCGTGGCGGACATCCTGATCACGCCGCAGGGTTCGCGCACGATGCGCCGGGCTTACGGCTCGTTGCTCTCTGAGCTGCTCGACCAGCCGCAGAACGACGCGCTGCGCCTGCAGATTATGGCCGCCTGCTATAGCGCGATTTTGGCGTGGGAGCCACGCGTCAAGCTGACCGGCATCGCTTTTAATACCACTTTTGACGGCAAGATGGTGATCGACATCACCGGCACCCGCACCGATGCCCCCGGCGCGCTGTCGCTGTCTGTTCCTGTGAGCTGAAACCATGGCAACGATTGACCTTTCACAGCTGCCCGCGCCGATCGTCGTTGAGGTGCTGGATTATGAAGACATTTTGGCAGAGCGTAAGGCGACGCTGATTTCGCTTTACCCGGAGGAACAGCGGGAGGCCGTCGCGCGCACGCTGGCGCTGGAGTCGGAGCCGATCGTTAAGCTGTTGCAGGAAAACGCCTACCGCGAGGTGATTCTACGCCAGCGCGTCAACGATGCCGCGAAAGCGGTGATGCTGGCGTATTCCACCGGCGAAGACCTCGACCAGCTCGGCGCCAACTTCAACACGCCGCGACTGGTGATCGCCCCGGCGGATGAGAGCACCATTCCGCCGACACCTGCAGTCATGGAAGCGGATGAAGATTACCGCCTGCGCCTGCAGGATGCTTTTGAAGGCATGAGCACAGCGGGATCGGCCGGTTCCTACCGTTTTCACGCCCGCTCGGCTGATGGCCGGGTGGCCGATGTGACGGCAATCAGCCCATCACCGGCTAATGTGACCGTCACCGTGTTGTCACGAGACGGCGACGGCACCGCCAGCCCCGAACTGCTGCAGGTTGTCCGCGATGCGCTGAATGATGAGGACGTGCGCCCGGTTGCCGATCGCGTCATCGTGCAAGCGGCAAAAATAACCCGCTATGGCATTGTTGCCACGCTGTTTCTCTATCCCGGCCCGGAGGTTGCGCCGATCCTCACGGAGGCCAAACAACGTTTGCAAAATTATGTACTGACCATGCGCCGCTTAGGCCGCAGTATCCGGCGCTCCGGCATCATTGCGGCGCTGACCGTGGAAGGTGTTGAACGTGTTGAGGTTGCTCAACCGGCCACCGACATCGTGCTGGATAAAACGCAGGCGGGTTACTGCACTGGCGTGAACATTACCCCAGGGCGCGCCGATGACTAACCGTCTATTGCCTGTCGGCTCATCACCGCTGGAAGTTGCCGCCGCCGCCGCGTGTGCCGAGCTGGAGCGCGTGCCGGTTCCTCTGCGTGATTTGTGGAACCCGAAAACCTGCCCGGTGCATCTGCTGCCCTATCTTGCGTGGGCGTTCTCTGTCGATCGCTGGGATGAGGCGTGGCCGGAGGACGTCAAGCGGGGCGTGGTTTCGGCCGCGTTCTATATCCACCGGCACAAGGGCACCATCGGCGCCGTGCGCCGCGTTGTGGAGCCGCTTGGCTACCTGATCAACGTTATCGAGTGGTTCCATACCGACGGCGCCGATCCGCCCGGCACCTTCCGGCTGGATATTGGCGTGCTGGAAACCGGCATCACCGAAGAAATGTATCAGGAAATGGAGCGACTGATCGCCGACGCCAAGCCCCTGAGCCGCCACCTGATCGGCCTCAACGTTTTGCAGGACATCCCCGGCCGGATTTACACCGGCGCGGCCGCCATTGATGGCGATGTCATTACCGTTTACCCCGGGTAAGAGAAAATCATGAACAAATACAAAGCGATTATTACCACCGCCGGGGCGGCTAAGATTGCCGCCGCCAGCGCGGGCGGCACGCAGTTGAAAATTGTCCGTATGGCCGTCGGTGACGGGAACGGCACGCTGCCGACACCTAACCCGGCCCAGACCAAGCTGGTCAACGAGAAATACCGCGCCGCACTCAACGGGCTGACTATCGATAAGGCGCTGAAAAATCACATTCTGGCCGAGATGATTATTCCGGCGAACATCGGCGGGTGGTGGTTGCGTGAAATGGGCCTCTATGACGAGGCCGGGACGCTGATTGCCGTCAGCAACATGGCGGAGAGCTACAAGCCGAAGCTGGAAGAGGGCAGCGGCCGCACGCAGACGCTGCGCATGATCCTGATTGTCAGCAGCACCGAGGCGGTGCAGGTGATCGCCGGTGGCGACACCGTGCTGGCGACCAAGGATTTTGTGGCCGACGCGATCGCCGCGCATGAGAAAACCCGAAACCACCCGGACGCCAGCACCACGGCGAAAGGGCTGGTGCAACTGAGCAGCGCGACGACCAGCACCGATGAAACGAAAGCCAGCACCCCGAAGGCGCTTAAAACTGTCAGCGATGCCAGCATGAAAAAGGCCGCCAATCTGTCCGACTTGCCCGATAAGGCCGCCGCGCGTGGCAATCTGGCGTTAGGTACGGCCGCGACGAAAAACGTCGGGGTGGCTGGCGGGCAGTTGATGGAGGTCGGTGCGTTTGGATTGGGAAGCGGCTCACGCCACCGGGAAGATGCTTATTGTAATCAGGGGGAAATCTATCGGGTTAATGGCTCATCAAAGAATGCACCGGGCGGCGATGTTTATGGCGTGCTGAGTTTGCCCTGCGACGGTGGCCCGTCGGGCGCGTATATGGCAGTACAAAACAACGGAAACGCATTCTTTGGCCGTTCAAATATCGCGGAAAACGGTGTGACTTGGTTTCAGGCTTACACCACCAAATTTAAGCCGACTGCGGCAGACGTCGGGGCATGGAGCAAAACAGAAGCCGATGGCCGTTTTCTGATGCTTTCCGGCGGCACAGTAAAAAAACTGGCGATTAAGTCCGGCAACGCGGAAACAGAGGGGAGCACACTCAATATTGAGGGAAATCAGCATACGCCCTTAGTGATGAGCCGTCTTTCTGCTCAGGGAAATTTATCTATCGGCTTCCAAGTCGCCGGAAAGGCGTTAATGCGACTTGGTGTTGGGGCTGATGACGAGTTGCACTGGGGGGCTGAAGCTAATCAGGCGTCGAACCCGCGCATTTATACGACGGCGAAGCCACCGACCGCCCAAGAAACAGGGGCGTTGACGGATGCGCAGGCCGTGCAGAAATACGCGCTGCGCTCTATCAAAGTCAACGGTAAGCCGCTGAGCGGCGATGTCAATCTGTTGGCCGGTGATGTCAAGGCATGGAACAAAACCGAAGCGGATGGCCGCTATGTAAAACAGACCGGCGACACGATGAAAGGGGCGTTAACTCTGCCGCGTATCGTATTCCCGAACGAAAATACCGCCAATGCTGACGATGACTTAAATCGCGAAAATGGCTTTACCGTTGAGTCATTGGTTGCCACTACCAATAAAGGCTATCCCGTGCCGGGCGGCATGGGGGTGTTGTTTACTGGGAAAGTGAACGAGTTCCGCAATGTGCAATTTGCCGTAGGCTCCGGCGATATGGCGTTTTATTTGCGCTCGATGCGAAAAGACAGTGCGGCTTCGCTCCGCTGGGCGCGAGTTTATACGACGGACTACAAACCAACGGCGGCCGATGTTGGCGCCCTGACTGACGCGCAGGCCGTCCAAAAATACGCACTCCGATCCATCAAGGTGAACGGTAAGCCACTGTCCGCTGATGTGAATTTGTTGGCCGGTGACGTTAACGCGTGGAATAAGACAGAAGCGGATGGCCGCTATTTGGCTAAAACCGGCGGCAATATTACGGGCGGGGTATCGTCAAGCTCCTGGGTATCTGCTGCGGCGCTGACATCGGATTATCACGGCACCGGCGATAACACGAATAAAGCCCCGGAAGGCGCCGGAGCGTACAGCAATCAGCTTGGCACGCGCGCGCCTTTTTACCAGACTGATTTTCAGTGGGAAGCAAACAGCGGCGCGATTTATGTGCCACTGGTGAAAGGTAAATCGACGCGTAAGGGCAAGGGCTGGCCGACCGCAGTTAGCTATGGCTATTTGATGCCGGGCGAGAATATGCATGCTCACCCCGTTATTCATGCGCTTGGTGATGGAGTGGAAAGTATTTGGCAGTTTAATACTCAAACTGGCGGCATTATTAGTGGGAAAATGGGCGAGTTCGCCAGTCAGGCATGGGTTAACAATGGGTTGAATGGTCGGGTTGACTGGCCCTCCTTTAATCAGCATGTGGGCGCCAGAGCGACAATTGACTGGGTTAATCAGAACTTTATTCAAAATGTCAGATACAGCGCGGAAATGCATGTCGGCGCGACCGGGATTTATACCTATCACGATAATACCGTACTAACCGGTTTCAATAACAAAGACGGCGATTACTCTGCTGAAGAGCTGTTTTGGAGCTACATCCAAATTTATAAAAATGGTCAGTGGATCACAGTAGGACGATAACATGAAGAATATTAAAAACTTTCAGCTCGGCGAGCCAAAAACACCGGAGCAATTAAAATTACGCAATCAGCATAATGCCATGTTCCTTTTCTCTGAAGATGGTAATGAGTGGTATCACTGCCAGAAAGATTTTGCGGAGGATACGATAAAAGTTGCCTACGATGAAAAAGGGATTATCCGCAGCATTGCCGCCAACAACGATATTTCTACGTTGTGGCCTGTCGGGTTAAGCGTCGCGGAAGTGGCAAACACAACCGCCAATCGCCGGGCCGATATTTCCGGTGGTTGGGTATTTGATGGGAAAGCCATTGTTAAACGCAGTTATTCGCCTGACGAATATCAGGAACAAGCGAAAAAGGAACGGGTTGCCCGCATTGCGGCGGTGGCGCGGCATATCGCGCCATTACAGGATGCGGTTGATTTGGACATGGCGACCGAGGAAGAAAAAGCGCTGTTGGCGGACTGGAAAAAATACCGTGTGATGCTAAATCGTCTTGATATGACGTCGGCCCCGGAAATTGACTGGCCGGTGGCGCCCGGCGCCTAAGAAAAAAGCCCGCAGCGATGCGGGCTTTGTGTTTGCGGCTTTCCCTGATGTTGCCGCGTCTTTGCCTTTCGACCTTACCCCGCCCGGCTAAAATCCGTCCAATTGATTGCATAGATCAATAAGGCGTTATTGATCGGCGCAAACGATCGTCATTCCCTCAAAAATCCCCAATCCGTCCCGGCCTGTTGTCTGGTCGGCCTTCCAGCACCCACCGCGTGCGGCCCGGCGCGCCGGGCGTCATCATGCCTGCACCTACTCACCACCCGGAGCAAATTAATGGGCGATTATCATCACGGCGTGCGCGTCGTCGAAATCAACGACGGCACCCGCGTTATTTCCACCGTATCGACGGCAATCGTCGGCATGGTCTGCACGGCGGAGGATGCCGACGCGTCGGTTTTCCCGCTTGATACCCCGGTACTGATTACTGACGTGCTGGCCGCCTCCGGCAAGGCCGGTAAAAAAGGCACGCTGGCGGCGTCGCTGCGGGCGATCGCCGAACAGGCGAAGCCGGTCACGGTAGTTGTCCGCGTTGCCACCGGCAAAGACGCGGCGGAAACCACCTCCAATATCATCGGCGGCGCGAACGCTGAAGGCCGTTACACCGGCATGAAAGCGCTGTTATCTGCACAGGCTGAGCTGGGCGTTAAGCCGCGCATCCTCGGCGTGCCGGGGCTGGATAATCAGGAGGTCGCGACGGCGCTCGCCGGGATTTGCCAGCAGTTGCGCGCGTTCGGCTATATCAGCGCCCACGGCTGCAAAACCGTGCAGGAGGCTACAAAGTACCGCGACAATTTCAGCCAGCGCGAGCTGATGCTGATCTGGCCGGATTTTGTCAACTGGAACACCACCGCCAACCAGAGCGACATCGCCTACGCCACCGCCCGCGCGCTGGGCCTGCGTGCCAAAATTGACACGGAAACCGGCTGGCATAAGACGCTTTCAAACGTCGGCGTTAACGGCGTGACCGGCATCACCGCCAGCGTGTTCTGGGATTTGCAGGCGCCTGGCACCGATGCTGACCTGTTAAACCAAGCGTGCGTCACTACGTTGATCCGCAAAGACGGCTTTAAATTCTGGGGTTCCCGCACCTGCTCTGATGATCCGTTGTTCCTGTTCGAGAACTACACCCGCACCGCGCAGGTGCTGGCCGATACAATGGCCGAGGCGCACCTATGGGCCGTTGACCGCCCGGTAACGCCTACGCTGGTGCGCGACATGATTGACGGCATCAACGCGAAATTCCGCGAGCTGAAATCCGCAGGGCTGATTATCGACGGTACTTGCTGGTACGACGAAAGCGCCAACACCAAGGAAACCCTGAAGGCGGGCAAGCTGTTTATCGATTACGACTACACGCCGGTGCCTCCGCTGGAAGATTTAACCCTGCGCCAGCGTATCACCGATCGCTATCTGGCGACGTTTGCGGCATCCGTGAACCGCTAAAGGAGACGTTAGAACATGGCACTGCCGAAAAAACTGAAATACCTGAACCTGTTCAACGACGGCTACAGCTATATGGGCGTCGTGTCCTCGCTGACGCTGCCGAAGCTCACCCGCAAGCTGGAGAAATACCGGGGCGGCGGCATGAACGGTGCGGCCTCCATCGATATGGGGCTGGACGATGACGCGCTGGCCGTTGAATGGTCGATGGGCGGCATTGATGAGCTGGTGTTGAAGCAGTGGGGCGCCGTCGATGCTGTGCCGCTGCGCTTTGCCGGTTCCTTCCAGCGTGACGACACCGGCGAGGTGTCCGCTGTGGAAGTGGTGATGCGCGGCCGCCACAAGGAAATTGACTTTGGCGAGTACAAGCAGGGCGAGGATACCGAAACCAAGGTATCTACCGAGTGTACTTACTTCAAGCTGACCGTGGACGGCAAAGAGCTGATCGAAGTCGATACCGTGAACATGGTCGAAAAGGTCAACGGCGTTGACCGGCTGGCCGAGCATCGCAAGGCGATCGGCCTGTAATTTTTGCGCCAGCCCGCCGGGCTGGCCCTTTTCCCCCCTGATTTGAGAGAACACCATGAAAGACGCAAAAGAAAATACCGTTACCCTCGAAACCCCGATCCAGCGCGGTGAAACCACCATCACCGAGGTGCAGGTGATTAAACCTAACGCGGGCGCGCTGCGCGGCGTCGGGCTGGCGGCGATCGCCAACGCCGACGTTGACGCGCTGCTGGTTGTGCTGCCGCGTGTGACCGTGCCGAACCTGACAAAAGAAGAATGCGCGCGCCTTGAGCTGCCGGATTTGGTGGCGCTGGCCGGGAAAGTGGTCGGTTTTTTGTCGCCGAACTCGGCGGCGTAATCCCCGACGCCCGGCTGGGCGTTGATGACCTGATGGCGGACATCGCGGTGATCTTCCACTGGCCGCCGTCTGAAATGGCCGGAATGACGCTCACGGAGCTGTTGAACTGGCGCCATTTGGCACTGCAACGCAGCGGAGTTAATCACGATGAGTAAAAGCCTGCAGCTACAGGTGCTGCTGAAGGCCGTAGACCAAGCCACCCGCCCGCTAAAGAGTATCCAACAGGCAAGCAAACAGCTTGCCGGTGACATCAAAACCACGCAGCAAACCCTCAAGGCTCTGGACGCGCAAAGCGCCCGGATTGACGGGTTTCGCAAGGCGCAGGGCCAGCTCGCTGTTACCGGACGGGCCCTGAAAAACGCCAAGGCTGAAGCGGCGGCGCTGGCCGTCCAGTTCAAGGCGACGGAAAAGCCCACGGCGCAGCAAGCGCGCTTGCTGGAAGCATCAAAGCGCGCCGCCGCCGAGCTGCAGACGAAATACAACGGTCTGCGCCAGTCGGTGCAGCGCCAGCGTGACGCGCTCAACGCTGACGGCATCGCTACCCGGAACCTGAGCGCCGAACAGCGCCGGTTGAAGGCCAGCGCCAGCGAAGCCACGACAGCGCTGGGCCGCCAGCGCGGCGAGCTGGATCGCCTGAGCAAGAAGCAAGAGCAGGTTAACCGCGTCAGTGCGCGTTACCGTGCCGGGCAATCGGCAACCGCGGCTGTCCGTAATACCAGCGCGGCCGGGCTGGGTATCGCTACCGCCGGGCTGGTCGCTGAAGGGGCGTTTATTGCGCCGGGGGTGCAGTTCGACAGGCAGATGTCAGACACGCAAGCCACGTTAGGGCTGGCGAAGGATGACCAGCAACTGGCCGCCATTCGCCAGCAGGCGCGGGATATTGGCGCCACCACTGCGTTTTCGCCGACGGACGTCGCCCGCACGCAATCCGTATTGGCAAAATCCGGCTTTAACGGCGATGCCATTCTGAAATCGACCGAATCAACGGTAAATTTGGCGCTGGCCTCTGATCTGGACATCGCCGACGCGGCCGACATCATCACCAACATGCAATCGGCGTTTAACATGCCGATAGACGAGATCCAGCGCGTCGCGGACGTGATGACCAAAGGTTTCACCAGCTCGAACAGCAACCTGATGGATTTTGGCGAAGCGATGAAGTACGTCGCGCCGATCGCCGAGGCTGCCGGGGCCAGTATC
Organism: Serratia sp. LACPHL-BACT-2024-00286; assembly: GCF_043109535.1. Classification (NCBI taxonomy): domain Bacteria; kingdom Pseudomonadati; phylum Pseudomonadota; class Gammaproteobacteria; order Enterobacterales; family Yersiniaceae; genus Serratia; species Serratia sp. LACPHL-BACT-2024-00286. The sequence continues at coordinate 434,970 of NZ_JBICNA010000004.1, read as the reverse complement.
GAGGACACCACCGCCTTGCTGGGCGTGTTGGCTGATAACGGCATCAAGGGGTCTATGGCCGGTACGGCGGCCAGTGCGATGTTTACGCGGTTACAGGCGCCCGTCGGGCAGGCGGCTGATGCGTTGTCAGAATTGGGCGTAAAAACAAAGGACGGCAAAGGGAACATGCTGCCGATCGCGAACATCCTCAAGAAAATTAACGGCTCGTTTAAAACCAACAAGCTCGGCACCGCGCAGCAGGCCGAATACCTGAAAGTCATTTTCGGCGAAGAGGCGATGAAAGGCGCTATCAAGCTGATTGATGCCGCCGGTAACGGCAAGCTGAGCGAAAAACACAGCACCGTCACCCAGTCAAAAGGGGCTACGGCCCAGATTGCCCGAGTGAAGGTGGACAACCTCGACGGCGACCTGAAAAACCTGTTTTCGGCGTGGGAAGATGTTCGCATTGAGGTGTTCGACGGCCAGAATTCAGCGCTGCGCAAACTCACGGTTTCCGCCACTGAATGGCTGACCAAGGCCGGGGCATGGGTGAAGGCTAATCCTGAGCTGGTCGGCACGCTGGTGAAAGTCACGGCGGGCGTTACGGCCCTGATCGGTGGCCTCGCTGCGCTGGGCCTTATTGCATGGCCGGTGATGGCCGGGGTCAATATGTTGATCGCCGGGGCCGGGCTGCTGGGAACGGTCTTTACCACCGTCGGCGCCGGGATTGCGGCCGCATTCAGTGTGATCACCTTGCCGGTGGTTGCGGCGGCGGCGGTGATTGCCGGTGTGGCGTTGACTATCCGTAAATATTGGGAGCCTATCAGCGCCTTTTTGACGGGCATCGGCGAAGGCTTCAGCGCCGCTTTCGCGCCGATGCGCGCCGCGCTTGTCCCGCTGGCAGGCGCATTTACGCCGCTGCTTAGCATGGTGCGCAACGTGTGGCAGTGGTTCGGCAAGCTGATCGAGCCGGTGAAATCCTCACAGGCCGAACTTCAGACCGCCGCGCGCTATGGCCGCATGTTTGGTGAGTGGATCGCGGCCGGATTGAGCCTGCCGCTGCAGCTGTTGGGCGGATTGCCCGGCCTGCTGACCGGCATCTGGGGCGTTGCGAGCGGTATCGCGGAGCGTGCCGCCGCCGTCTGGGACACCATCGGCGAGCGTGTTAACGCGGCATGGCTGGCGCTGAGCGCCGCCACGGTTCAGGCATGGGATCGGCTGACTGGCTGGCTTAATGGCAAATGGGAGGGGCTGGTAAATGGGGCTAAAGCGCTGCCGGGGCAGTTCAAAGAAGCCGGGATGAACATGATTAACGGGGTCATTGACGGCATTAGCGAGCGCTGGCAGGCGCTGAAAGACAAGTTTTCCAGCCTCACGGATATGCTGCCGGACTGGATGAAATTTGGCGACGATGAGGCGGAGGTTAACCCGTCGATTTCATACAATCGCCCGGCGCCTGAGCTGATGCCGGGGCCGGGCTATGCGGGGGCATTCGACAAGGGCGGCATCATCCCGCGCGGCCAGTTCGGCATCGTCGGCGAGCGTGGCCCGGAGATTGTCAACGGCCCGGCCAACGTCACCGGGCGCCGGAAAACGGCGGCGCTGTCGGCGGCGATGTTATCGCTGTCAACGCCGGTGATGGCGTCGGCCCCGGCTGCCGCATCCGCTACGGCGCCAGCCCCGATCACGATTCAGGTGTACGGCGCCCCCGGTCAAGACGCGGCATCTATTGCGCGCGAAGTCTCGCGCCAGCTTGAGGCCGAACGACGCAAACACGCGGCTGCCGCGCGCAGCCGCATGAACTACGAAGGGTAAAACCATGATGTTAACGCTGGGCCTGTTTGTTTTTATGCTGCAGACGCTGCCGTATCAGTCCATGAGCCGCAACGCGGAATATCGCTGGCCGAGCAACGCCCGCGTTGGCCTGCGCCCGGCGGCGCAATTTCTGGGGATGGATGAGGAAAAAATCACGCTGTCCGGGGTGCTGCTGCCGGAGATCACCGGCGGCCGCTGGTCACTGCTGACGCTGCAACTGATGGCCGAGCAGGGCCGGGCGTGGCCGCTGATTGAAGGCACCGGCACGATTTACGGCATGTTTGTGATCGAGTCGATTTCTGAAACGCATTCCGAGTTTTTCGCCGACGGCAGCCCGCGCCGCACAGAGTTCACGCTCAACCTGAAGCGGGTCGATGAATCCCTGTCTGCGATGTTTGGCGATCTGCGCCAGCAGGCCGGGGAGCTGTACGATAAAGCCGGAGAGATGGCCGGGAAGGCCGCCGGTGCTATGGGAGGGTTGTTATCATGATCACCGGCGTAAGCCTGCCAGCGGGGGCGCGAGTTGCCCCGGATTTTTCGCTGTTGCTGCAGGATAACAACATCACGCAGAACATCCGCAAGCGGCTGATTTCGCTGTCGCTGACGGATAACCGGGGCTTTGAGGCCGACCAGCTCGACATCGAGCTGGACGACAGCGACGGACTTATGGCGATGCCTCAGCGCAATGCGGTACTGTCGCTGGCGCTCGGCTGGCAAGGCTCGCCATTGACGCCAAAGGGCCAGTTTACGGTCGATGAAGTCGAACACCGGGGCGCGCCGGACACGCTGACTATTCGCGCGCGTAGTGCGGATTTTCGCGGCTCGCTGAACACCCGGCGCGATGAGTCCTACCACGACACCACCCTGGGCGACATTGTGCTGAAGGTGGCTGCGCGCAATAAGCTGAAAGCCTCGCTGGCCGCCGGTCTGGGCACCATCAAAATCAGCCATATTGACCAGACGCAGGAGACGGACGCGGCATTTATTACCCGGCTGGCAACGCTCAACGGCGCGGTGGCGGCGGTGAAAAATGGCGTTCTGCTGTTGTTGCGACCGGGGAACGGCGCCACGGTAGGCGGGAAGCCATTGCCGGTGTATACCATCACCCGGCAGGATGGCGATCAGCACAGTTTCAGCATTGCCGATCGGGATGCCTACACCGGCGTGACGGCGAGCTGGCTTAACACAAAACAGCCGAAGCCGAAGAAAGTGAAGCTGCAGCGCAAGCCAAAAGAGCAGCATTTGCGTGCGCTGCAACACCCGAAGGCGAAGCCGGGCAGCAGTAAAAAACCGGGGAAACCGGCGGAGGCGGCGAAAGGCGACTATCTGGTGGGGGCTGACGATAACGTGTTTGCGATCACCAAAATTTACGCCACCAAGGCCGCCGCGATGCGCGCCGCACAGGCCAAGTGGGAAAAGCTTCAGCGCGGTGTGGCTGAGTTCTCTCTGTCGCTCGCCATGGGGCGGGCTAACATCACCCCAGAGACGCCGGTACGCGTCAGCGGGTTTAAAGCGGCGATCGATGCGCAAGACTGGATAGTGAGCAAAGTTACGCACAATTTGAGTAACGGCGGTTTTACGACGGCGCTGGAGTTTGAGGTTTTGCTGTCGGATGTGAATTATGAAGTCACATAAAGTGAATTGTAAATTCACTTAAAGTTTATTCTGTTTCTAGTCCTGAGAGGTATTATCGGCGGCAACAGTGTTAGTGACGAGGAATTAATCATGTTTCATTGCCCGTTATGCAGAACAGCGGCACATGCCCGCACTAGTCGTTACCTGAGCCAACACACGAAAGAGCGTTATCATCAGTGCCAAAATATTAACTGCGGTCACACGTTTAAAACGATGGAAACCTATGATAGCGCGATCATGACGCCGGGGCAGGTAGATGCAGTGCCGCCGCATCCGGTCGGTGCCAGTGTGGCAGGACAGCAACAGGTTATGTGGATGTAATCAGCCCATAGAAAAATAGCCCGCTTAGTGCGGGCTTTTTTATGTCTAAAGCAAAGTGGCGGCAAAAACCCATCGCCATTTCATCGCCACTGTGATTTGTGATAATAAAAAAGCCACCTCAAGAGGTGGCTTAACTATATGATTTTAAAGCTAAAATTTGGTGGCCCCTGTTGGGTTTGAACCAACGACCAAGCGATTATGAGTCGCCTGCTCTAACCACTGAGCTAAGGGGCCAAGCCGCGAGATTATAGGGAATCCTTAAGCGGCGGTCTACTGTTACTCGCCCGTATGTTGCTTTTCTGCACAGTTCTAGCCTGTTGTAATTGCTGGCGGATTTTGCGATAACCGCAGTAAATCCCTGCAATGGACTCACGACACTCATGGAACTTCTGGCGCCCAATCTGCGGGTGGTGTTTTGCGGCATCAACCCCGGTCTTTCTTCCGCCCATCAGGGCTATCCTTTCGCCAACGGCAGCAATCGCTTCTGGAAGGTGGTCCATCAGGCCGGCTTTACCGAGAGCCAGCTGGCGCCGGAGCAGTGGCAGCAGTTGAAGGACAACGGCTGCGGCATTACCGCGCTGGTGGCGCGCCCGACGGTGGCGGCCAGCGAGCTGTCGCGCGACGAGCTGCGCAGCGGCGGCGAGGCGCTGCAAGAGAAGATCCTGCGCTACCAGCCGCGCGCGCTGGCGATTTTGGGCAAGCAGGCGTTCACCACCGCCTTCGGGGTGAAAAACGCGCCCTGGGGCAAGCAGACGCTGACGTTGGGGGAAACCGAGGTGTGGGTATTGCCCAACCCCAGCGGATTGAACCGCGCCACCCTGGAGCAGCTTACCGCCAGCTATCGCGAGCTGTTCCTGGCGCTGCAATGATGCGGCGAGGCGTATTCAGGGCATAAAAAAACCCCGGCAGGCCGGGGTTTTTGTTTTTGCTGCGGCAGCCGGACTTAGTCGTCCAGGAAGCTGCGCAACACTTCGGAGCGGCTTGGGTGACGCAGCTTGCGCAGCGCTTTGGCTTCGATCTGACGGATACGCTCACGGGTAACGTCAAACTGCTTGCCGACCTCTTCCAGCGTGTGGTCGGTGTTCATGTCGATACCGAAACGCATGCGCAGCACTTTCGCTTCGCGCGCGGTCAGGCCGGCCAGCACGTCGTGGGTGGCGGAGCGCAGGCTTTCCGAGGTCGCGGAATCCAGCGGCAGCTCGAGGGTGGTGTCCTCGATGAAGTCGCCCAGATGCGAATCTTCGTCGTCGCCGATCGGCGTCTCCATCGAGATTGGCTCTTTGGCGATCTTCAGCACCTTGCGGATCTTGTCTTCCGGCATCAGCATGCGCTCGGCCAGCTCTTCCGGCGTCGGTTCGCGGCCCATCTCTTGCAGCATCTGGCGCGAAATACGGTTGAGCTTGTTGATGGTCTCAATCATATGCACCGGAATACGGATGGTGCGCGCCTGGTCGGCGATGGAGCGGGTGATAGCCTGACGGATCCACCAGGTGGCGTACGTCGAGAACTTGTAGCCGCGGCGGTATTCGAACTTGTCTACCGCTTTCATCAGGCCAATGTTGCCTTCCTGAATCAGATCCAGGAACTGCAGGCCGCGGTTGGTGTATTTCTTGGCGATGGAAATAACCAGACGCAGGTTGGCCTCAACCATTTCTTTCTTCGCGCGGCGCGCTTTCGCTTCACCGATCGACATGCGACGGTTGATGTCTTTGACCTGCTCAATGGTCAGGCCGGTTTCTTCTTCGATCTGACGCAGTTTCTGCAGGCTGCGCTGCACGTCTTCGGCCACGTCTTTCAGCTTTTCCGACCATGGCTTGGCCATCGCCAGCGCGGCTTCGAACCAGGAATCGCTGGTTTCGTTGCCGGCGAACAGGGTGACGAAGTTTTTCTTCGGCATTTTGCACTGTTCAACGCACAGCTTCATGATGATGCGTTCCTGGGTGCGAACGCGGTCCATCATGGTGCGCATGCTGTTGACCAGGAAGTCGAACTGTTTCGGCACCAGGCGGAACTGCTTGAACACTTCGGACAGCTTCAGGATCTCGTCCGCGGCGCTGGCGTGGCTGCGGCCGTTCTTCTTGATCACCAAGCGCGTCGCTTCATACTGATCGCGCAGCTCGGCGAACTTCTGACGCGCCAGCTCAGGATCGATGCTGTTGTCGTCTTCGGTGTCGTCCTCTTCGGCATCCTCATCTTCTTCGTCGTCGTCTTGCTCTTCGCTCGACAGTTCGGAACCGATGTGGGTGGCGGTTGGGGCGATGTCCTCTTCCGCGTTAGGATCGACGAAGCCGGTGATCAGGTCGGACAGGCGCGCTTCGCCCGCTTCGACGCGATCGTACTGTTCAAGCAGGTAGGTAATGGCTTCCGGGTATTCGGCAACCGAGCACTGCACCTGGTTGATGCCGTCTTCGATGCGCTTGGCGATGTCGATTTCGCCTTCGCGCGTCAGCAGTTCGACGGTACCCATTTCGCGCATGTACATGCGCACCGGGTCGGTGGTGCGGCCGATTTCGGATTCCACGCTGGACAGAACCTGTGCGGCGGCTTCTTCCGCATCTTCGTCCGTGCTGTTCGAGTTTTCGGCGAGCAGCAGGTCATCGGCGTCCGGTGCTTCTTCCATCACCTGGATGCCCATGTCGTTAATCATCTGGATGATGTCTTCGATCTGATCGGAGTCGACGATATCTTCCGGCAGATGGTCATTGACCTCAGCATAGGTCAGATAGCCTTGCTCCTTACCACGGGTGACAAGTAGCTTCAGCTGTGACTGCGGGTTTTGCTCCATAAGACGGTATCCACACTTCAGAGTATTTAGGTTGGTGTCGGTCGGCGAAACCGCCAACAATAGCATTTGGGGCGTTTTCGTTATCGCCGCGGCCCACTATGGCGGCACTGTGCAGGGCTCTGCCCTCGCAATTATCGGCACTTAAGCCGTTTGGTATTCAGTTTTTCTTCGCTAAAACCTGGTTGAGGGAACGGACTTCTTCACGTTCCTCCGGGCTCAGGCCGCGCGTTCTGGCCTGGGCGATCAGCGTTTCCAGCCGTTGCTCGAGCACCGAGTCGTACAGGCTGGCCAACGTATCCAAAAAGGTCTGCTCGACCATATCCTCAACGATCATATGGTTCCAGGTCGCCAAGGTTTCAAGCTGCTGGCTGAATTTGTTGTCGCGATACAGCTCCAGCAATTGCCCGGTCGTCAGGCCCGGCTGCGCCAAACAGGTCTGCACCAGTTCGACGAACAGCGGCAATCCCGCCTGTTTGGTCTGCTCCAGCCCTTCAAGCGAAGGGATAAGTGTAGCCAACTGCGGATTTTGCACCAGTAGCCCTATCAGTATACGCATGGTTGTGCGTTTTAGCTGGGGCGCCTGATAAGGATTCGCATTTTCCGCCTGCTTGGGCATCAGCTTGTCGAGCTGGCTGTCGTCCAGCAGCCCCAGCTTGTTGCCGAGCTCCTGGCGCAGGTACAAGCGCAACGTTTCGCCCGGCACCTGAGTAATCAGCGGCAGCGCCAGCGTGCTCAGCTTAGCGCGCCCGTCCGGGCTGCTCAGATCCACCTGCGGCAGCAGGCTTTCGAACAGGAAAGTGGACAGCGGCTGCGCCTGCTCCATTCGCTGTTCGAAGGCTTCTTTGCCTTCCTTGCGCACCAGGGTGTCCGGGTCTTCGCCGTCAGGCAAAAACATGAACCGCAGCTGGCGCCCGTCGTTCAGGTACGGCAACGCGGTTTCCAACGCCCGCCATGCCGCTTCGCGGCCGGCGCGGTCGCCGTCGTAACAGCAGACGACGTTGTCGGTGGCGCGGAACAGCAGCTGAATGTGTTCAGCCGTCGTCGAGGTTCCGAGCGAGGCGACGGCATAATCGATGCCGAATTGCGCCAACGCCACCACGTCCATATACCCTTCCACCACCAGCAGCCGCTGCGGGGTAGGGTGGTTCTGCTGTGCTTCATACAGGCCGTAAAGCTGGCGGCCCTTATGGAAAACTTCGGTTTCCGGCGAGTTCAGGTACTTCGGCATGCCATCGCCCAATACGCGGCCGCCGAAGGCGATCACGCGCCCGCGTTTGTCGCGGATGGGGAACATCACCCGTTCGCGGAAACGGTCGTACGAACGCCCCTGATCGTTAGTCACCAGCATGCCGGCATCGTTCAATGCGCGGCGCGAGTCGGCGTCGCGGCCGAAACGCTTCAGGGCGTTGTCCCATCCCGCCGGCGCGAAGCCGATGGCGAAATGGCGAATAACGTCGTCACTTAATCCGCGCTGCTGCAAATAGCTGCGCGCCGGTGCCCCGGAGGACTGCTGCAGTGACTGTTGATAGAACGCGCTGAGCTGCTCCATCAGTTGGTACAGGCTCTGGCGCTGATGGCGTTCGATCTGGGTTGGCCCGGTGCCCGCTTCGTAAGGCACTTCCAGCCCGTGCATGGTCGCCAGCTCTTCGATGGTTTCGACAAACTCAAGCCGGTCGTAATTCATCAAAAAGTCGACGGCGTTACCGTGCGCACCACACCCAAAACAGTGATAAAACTGCTTTTCGCCATTAACGGTAAATGAAGGCGTCTTTTCGTGGTGGAACGGACAGCACGCGTGGTAGTTCTTGCCTTGCTTCTTGAGCTTCACGCGGGCGTCGATCAGATCGACGATGTCGGTGCGAGCCAGCAAGTCATTGATAAATACGCGCGGAATTCGTCCAGCCATAAGCCCTTACTTCATTAGCCTATAAACGAGAACAAGCCGCGCATTCCTTTCGGAAAGCACGGCCTTCGTATGCAACTACTCGGTCTGCGCGATTTTGAAAATCAGAAATTCACGCGGTGGGGTTGCCCCCGAAGAATTAATACAGACGAGTGCGGCGTGCGTTTTCGCGAGCCAGTTTCTTCGCGTGACGTTTCACAGCAGAAGCTTTAGCGCGTTTACGTTCGGTAGTTGGTTTTTCATAAAACTCACGACGACGAACTTCAGCTAAAACACCCGCTTTTTCGCAAGAGCGTTTGAAACGACGCAGAGCAACGTCAAATGGCTCGTTTTCACGTACTTTAATTACCGGCATGTGCCTCTCACCTCAATAAAATTCGGTTTGTTGCTGGCCAAGCGCCAGCCTTTTCAAAATGGTGCGGAATTTTACTCCAATGGATGCTGCTTTGTAAAGCACCACAGCAAATTGAAACCCGCGTCGCTCTGCCGCAACGTGCGCAATTTTGCACCGGGCGCTGATTATAGACTAATCAGAAAAAAATGCTCGTGTTTAATCGCATGGGCATTTTCTGGACGAATCATCGACATAGGTGCGAGCCGGTGACAAGATGCGCCGCGCCGGCGGTAAATGCGGCGGAATGTGGTAGACTGGCGGCCGCACGTGAATGATGGGAAATGTAATGCGAGTACTGGGTATAGAAACGTCCTGCGATGAAACCGGAATTGCAGTGTATGACGATCAAACCGGTTTGTTGGCCAACCAATTATACAGCCAGGTGAAGCTGCACGCCGACTACGGCGGCGTGGTGCCGGAACTGGCCTCCCGCGATCACGTGCGCAAAACCGTGCCGCTGATTCAGGCGGCGCTGAAAGAGGCCAACCTGACCCCGGCCGACATCGACGGCGTGGCCTACACCGCCGGGCCGGGTCTGGTGGGGGCGCTGCTGGTCGGCGCGACCGTCGGGCGCGCGCTGGCGTTCGCCTGGAACGTGCCGGCGGTGCCGGTGCACCATATGGAAGGCCACCTGCTGGCACCGATGCTGGAAGACAATCCGCCGGCATTCCCGTTCGTCGCGCTGCTGGTCTCCGGCGGCCACACCCAGCTGATCAGCGTCACCGGCATCGGTGAGTATGAGCTGCTGGGCGAGTCGATCGACGACGCGGCCGGCGAAGCGTTCGACAAGACCGCCAAGCTGCTCGGCCTGGATTATCCCGGCGGGCCGATGCTGTCGAAGATGGCGCAGCAGGGCACGGCGGGGCGCTTCACCTTCCCGCGGCCGATGACCGATCGTCCGGGGCTGGACTTCAGTTTCTCCGGGCTGAAAACCTTCGCCGCCAACACCATCCGCTCCAACGGCAACGATGATCAGACGCGTGCCGACATCGCCCGCGCCTTCGAGGATGCGGTGGTGGATACGCTGGCGATCAAATGCAAACGCGCGCTGGAGCAGACCGGCTTCAAGCGCCTGGTGATGGCCGGCGGCGTAAGCGCCAACCGCACGCTGCGCACCAAACTGGCGGAGATGATGCATAAACGCGGTGGGGAAGTGTTCTATGCCCGCCCGGAATTTTGCACCGACAACGGCGCGATGATCGCCTATGCCGGCATGGTGCGCCTGAATAGCGGCGCCAACCCGGAGCTGAGCGTTTCGGTGCGGCCGCGCTGGCCGCTGGCGGAATTGCCTGCGGTATAAAACAAAGGGCCGGATTATCCGGCCCTTCTGCTATTCGTCTTTCGGCTGGTCGCCGTTATCCGCGTCGTTTTTCTTCTTGCGCAGCTTGCCCCAAATCTTGCCTTCCTGGCCGCGCCACAGGCGCTGAATATTGTCGTGATGCCGCATCAGGATCAGGCAGGAGAGCATCGCCACCGGGAAGGTGAACTGCGGTTTGAACCACCAGACGTAGAACGGGGCGATCAGCGCGCTGACGATGGCGCCGAGCGAAGAGTAACCGCTGAGCAGCACCGTCAACAGCCAGGTACCGGTCATCAGGCCGGTCAGATCCCAGCCGATAGGCGCGATGGCGCCAAATGCCGTCGCCACGCCTTTACCGCCACGGAAGTGGAAGAACACCGGATAGATGTGCCCCAGACAGGCGGCGATCGCCGTCAGGCCGAGGTACAGCGGCGGCACATCGAGTTTGTAGGCCAGCCAGACCGGCAGCATCCCTTTCAGAATATCGAACACCAGCACCGCCGCCGCCGCCAGCCGGCCGCCGATGCGCAGGACGTTGGTCGCCCCGGGGTTTCCTGAGCCATGTTCACGCGGATCCGGCAGCCTGGCGATCCGGCAAACCAGGATCGCACTGGAAATCGAGCCGCACAGATACGCGAAGATAATCATGCCAAGCGCGGTAGCACTCATAACGCGGTTCCGTTTAATAATGGTCGTTTTACTCGCAACATCCATGGATAATACGCACATTCCGCTGGAAGTGGTATCCGGCAAGGCCAAAAACAGAGAATGACGTGATGGATATCGTATTTATTGAAGAGCTTACCGTAATTACCACCATTGGCGTTTATGAGTGGGAACAGGGTATTCGTCAGAAGCTGGTGTTCGATATCGAAATGGGCTGGGATAACCGGCCGGCCGCCGCCAGCGACGACGTAACTGACTGTCTGAGCTATGCCGACGTGAGCGACGCCGTGATCCGGCACGTTGAATCGAACCGGTTCGCGCTGGTGGAACGCGTGGCGGAGGAAATATCCGAAATTTTGCTTCAGCGCTTCAATTCCCCGTGGGTCCGTATTAAGGTCAGCAAACCGGGCGCTGTAGCACATGCCAATCGGGTCGGCGTGATCATTGAGCGCGGCACTCGTCCCGCATGATTTTATGTCATCTGCTTGCAACGAAAGACCGTTAAGCTGGTCTTAATCCTGAGAATTGTTTTAGCGGCATTGTCTTTAAGCACTGCCGCTTTTTTATGTTTATGTTAGTCGCAAATTTATGGGGTGAGCGAAGCACATGACGGACATGCATTCACTGTTTATTGCGTTTGTTCTTGGGGTTGTTGAGGGATTAACCGAATTTCTGCCGGTGTCTTCCACCGGGCATATGATCATCGTTGGCGAGTGGCTGGGCTTTACCGGCGACAAAGCCAAGACCTTTGAAGTCATCATCCAACTGGGGTCGATCCTGGCGGTGGTAGTGATGTTCTGGCGCCGGTTGTTCGGCCTGATCGGCATCCATTTCGGCGGCAAGCCGGTGGAGCACGAGGGCAAAACCCGCGGCCGGCTGAAGCTGGGGCACATCCTGTTGGGGATGATCCCGGCAGTGGTGCTGGGGTTGATATTCCACGATGTCATTAAATCGCTGTTCGCGCCGAAAAACGTGATGTACGCGTTGGTGGTCGGCGGCCTGCTGCTGTTGACGGCGGAATGGCTGAAGCCGAAGAAGCCGCGTGCGGAAGGGCTGGATGACATCACCTACCGGCAGGCGTTTTTGATCGGTTGCTTCCAGTGCCTGGCGCTGTGGCCGGGCTTCTCCCGTTCGGGAGCGACCATCGCCGGTGGCATGCTGGTGGGCGTAAACCGCTATGCGGCGTCCGAGTTCTCCTTCATCCTGGCGGTGCCGATGATGATAGGCGCCAGCGGCCTGGATCTGTACAAGAGCCTGCACTTCCTGACCTGGGGCGACCTGCCGATGTTCGCCGTCGGTTTCGTTACTGCCTTCGTGGTGGCGCTGATTGCGATCAAGACCTTCCTGTCGCTGATCAAACGCATCTCGTTCGTGCCGTTCGCCATCTACCGCTTTATCGTGGCGGCCGTGGTTTACATGGTGTTCCTGTAAGCCCGATGCCAGGAAAAAAACCCGCTCCGCGGGGTTTTTTTATGCCTGATCGTTGAGGATGGTTTGATTGAGCTTCCAGTCGGCCAGCGCCTGCTGGCGACGGCGTTTGAGCTCGTCGCGGATCGCGGTGCCCTGCAGCCCGCTGGCTACCACTTCTTTAATAGATACCGCGTTCGCCACCTGATACGCCTGGCGCAGATAGTCGCCCTGCGGATAAGGATTCTCCTCAAAGCCGGTGCGGCCGCGCGCATCCGCTTCGCTGGTCAGGATCATCTGCTCCAGCCGTTGCGGTTTGCGCCAGACGTCGATGGCGTCGAACAGCTTCAACAGGGTCTCCGGACGCAGCTTGTTCACGGTGTGGATCAAATCATGGTACTCGGCCACCAGCTTGCTCAAATCCCGTACCGGGTTGGGCACCCGCAGCCGCTGGCACAGCGCTTCGACCAGCCGCACGCCCGCCGGGCCGTGGCCGTGGTGATGCGGCCAGAACTCTTTCGGCGTCAACCCTTTGCCGAGATCGTGGCACAGGGTGGCGAAGCGCACGTCCACCTCCGGCGTGAGGCGGGCGGCAATCGCCAACGCCATCAGCGTGTGTACGCCGGTGTCGATCTCCGGGTGCCACTTGGCGGGAGCCGGCACGCCGAACAGCGCATCGATTTCAGGGAACAGCACCGCCAGCGCACCGCAATCGCGCAGCACCTGAAAATAGACCTGCGGGCTCTGGCTTTGCAGCGCCTTTTCGGTTTCCTTCCAGACGCGTTCGGCGGTCAGCGCGGCCAGTTCACCGCTGTGCGCCATCTGGCGCATCAGGGCGAGCGTTTCGTCGGCGATGCGAAAACCCAGATGGGCGAAGCGGGCATTGAATCGCGCCACGCGCAATACGCGCAGCGGATCTTCGCCGAACGCGTCGGAAACGTGGCGCAGCACGCGCGCCTGCAGATCGGCCACGCCGCCGTAAGGATCAATCAGCTCTCCTTCGGCGGAGCGGGCGATGGCGTTGATGGTCAGATCGCGCCGCAGCAGATCTTCTTCCAGCGTCACGTCCGGCGCGGCATAGCAGGTAAAACCGGTGTACCCCTGGCCGGATTTGCGCTCGGTGCGCGCCAGCGCGTACTCCTCGTGGGAGTCGGGGTTGAGGAACACCGGAAAATCTTTACCGACCTGCTGGTAGCCCAACGCCAGCAGCTCTGCCGGCGTGGCGCCCACCACCACCCAATCATGATCGACCACCGGAATATTGAGCAGGCTGTCGCGAACGGCGCCGCCGACCAGATAAATCTGCACTGTTGACTCCTGAATATCGTGTAAGGCTCTGTCTATCAGATTACATGAATTGGCCGCGGGATGTCGGCGCCAATGAAAAGGGCGCCCGCAGGCGCCCATACTCAAACTGAACGATACTGAGATCAGTTCATCCAGCGGTTGTTGTTCTTGCGGCGCGGGATCAGGTGCGGCAACAGCAGGCCCAGCAGCAAACCGACGCCGGCGACGCCGCCGCCGTACATGAACCACTGCAGGATAATGGTGCGCTGCTTGTCGTCGAGCTGCAGGTTAACGGCGTTGACCTTCTTCTGCGCGACCACCAGCTGGTTTTTCAGATCCTGGTTTTCCTTCTGCAGGCTGCTGATGGTGCTGTCGCTGCCCGCGACTTTTTCCTGCATTTCCGAGGTACGCTGGTTCCAGGTGTTGTCGATGTTGGCCAGCTTGTCGGTCAGGGTTTTCACCTGCTGTTCCAGCTCGGGCACGCGGGTGCGCAGGCTTGGCGTCTGGCTGAGCTGGTCGAGCGGGATCCAGGTGGTGCGGCCTTTCGGATCGCGGATCTGGCCGTAGTTGGTGCTGTCGTTGACGCTCAGCAGGGTCACTTCTTCACCGGCGTTGAGAGTGCCGACAATACGGTACTGATTACCTGGGCCGCTATGGACGTAAGTGCTTAACTCATCGGAGATATAGCGTTTATCTTCGGCATGTGCGGCCCAAGTGATGCTGAAGCTCAGCGCGGCAAGGCAAATCAGGCGTAATTTCTGCATTAGTTCATCGTTTCTGGGTGAATTTATGGAACGATAGTAGAGGGTTCAGTCTGACGACGCAACGCCAAAACCGGAATGAGAACTATCTTACTGTGGCTGATTCTGTGAGTTGCGCAGTGTTTTATAACGTAACAGGTTTTTTCTACAGTTAGCAGGGTTAAGGCGCCGGGAATCGCGGTAAGATAACGGCAACTGTGCGTCAGTGGGCAGCATACGGCGGGCCGAACGCGCCGCGCTGAAACCGACGTGAATGCATAACTTATTGGTGTTAAAGAATTATGACCGTTGAAATTGAACTGAAATTCATCGCCGCGCCGCAAGCGGTGGCCGCTCTGCCACACTGGCTCGCCGCCTGGCCGCATCAGCATTCCGCGCCGCAAAAACTGACCAACATTTACTTCGAAACGGCCGACAACTTCTTGCGCCGTCACGACATGGGGCTGCGCATTCGCGGTTTCGACGATCGCTATGAGATGACCATCAAAACCGCCGGTAAAGTGGTGGGCGGCCTGCACCAGCGCCCGGAATACAATGTCGCTATCGCCGAGCCGCAGCTGGCGCTGGCGCAGTTTCCTGCCGACATTTGGCCGCAGGATTGCGATATCGCAGCGTTGCAGCAGGCGTTGCAACCGCTGTTCCGTACCGATTTCGTGCGTGAGAAGTGGGTGGTTACTTGCGGCCAAAGCGAGATAGAGATTGGCCTGGATCAGGGCGAGGTGCGCGCCGGTGATCTCAGCGAAGCCTTGAGCGAGATCGAGCTGGAGCTGCTGAAAGGCAATACCGCCGATCTGCTGGCGTTGGCCGGTGAGCTGGCGGCGCACGACGGGCTGCGTCAGGGCAGCCTGAGCAAGGCGGCGCGCGGTTACCACCTGGCGCAGGGCAATCCGCCGCGCGAGGTGCGCCCGCTGCGGGTGCTGAAGCCGGCGGCGAAGGCGACCGTGGAGCAGGGGATGATCGCCGCCTTCGAGCTGGCGCTGAGCCACTGGCAGTACCATGAAGAGCTGTGGCTGCGCGGCGACGCGCAGGCGCGCGCTTCGGTGATTGAGGCGGTCGGCACGATCCGCCAGGCGCTGGTGATCTTCGGCGGCCTGGTGCCGCGCAAGGCCAGCGCCGATCTGCGCGCCCGCCTGACCGAGCTCGAGCCGCTGTTGGCGGACAAAGCCGCGCAACCAGAGAGCCTGTGCTACAGCGCGGCCTACCTGCAATGTAAGTTAGCGCTCACATCATGGCTGGTGAGCGGCGCCTGGCGGCCGTTTATCGACGCCAAAGGGCAGGCCAAGCTGGACGGTTCTTTCAAACGCTTCAGCGACATCATGCTGGGGCGCAGCGGCGCGGAGCTGAAAGAGGCCTTCAGCCGTACGCTGAACGAAGATGAATATCAGGAACAATTGCCGCGCCTGACGCGTCAGATTTCGGCGCTGGTCCTGCTGTCGGGCGCCTACCCCGACGAGCAGACCGGCCCTTATATCGAGGCCTGGCGCGAACTGCAGGCGGCGCTGAGCGAGCGCCGCCAGGGCTGGTATGAAGCCAGCCGCAAACAGGCCTTATCGCATGCGCCATTCTGGTTAAACGGCGCGCTTCGTTAATCAAGCCGGCCCGCCAGCCGTGGGCCGCAGAACGGGTCATACACTATGTCGCCACTTTCAGCCGCGTTACAGGCTCAGGCACAGCAGGTTGTGCAGCGTTTTCAGGAAGTTCACGGCGCGGACAGCGCCTTTAGCGAGCAGGAGCAGTGGGTGCTGGCGTCGAGCGACTTCGTCAGCGACGCACTGCTCGCCCAGCCGGCCTGGCTGGCGACGCTGCGCGAACAACCGCCGGCGCCCGGCGAGTGGCAACACTATGCCGCCTGGCTGCAGGACGAGCTGGAAGAGGTGCGCGATGAGGCGCAGCTGATGCGCACGCTGCGTCTGTTTCGCCGCGAAACGCTGGTGCGCATTGCCTGGGCGCAGGCGCAGGGGCTGTGTTCGACAGAAGAAACGCTGCTGCAGCTGAGCGGGCTGGCGGAGACGCTGATCGTCAGCGCGCGCGACTGGCTGTACCAAACCTGCTGCCGCGAGTGGGGCACGCCGTGCAATGCCGACGGTGAACCGCAGCCGCTGCTGATCCTCGGCATGGGCAAGCTGGGCGGCGGCGAGCTGAACTTCTCGTCGGACATCGATCTGATCTTCGCTTATCCGGAAAACGGCCAGACCCAGGGCGGGCGGCGCGAGCTGGACAATGCCCAGTTCTTCACCCGCCTGGGCCAGCGGCTGATCAAGGCGCTGGATCAGCAGACCATCGACGGCTTCGTCTATCGCGTCGACATGCGGCTGCGGCCGTTCGGCGACAGCGGCCCATTGGTGATGAGCTTCGCGGCGCTGGAAGACTACTATCAGGAGCAGGGGCGCGACTGGGAGCGCTATGCGATGGTGAAGGCGCGCCTGATGGGCGGGGCGGAAGACGCCTACAGCCAGGAGCTGCGCAAAACGCTGCGGCCGTTCGTGTTCCGTCGCTATATCGATTTCAGCGTCATCCAGTCTTTGCGCAACATGAAGGGCATGATCGCCCGTGAAGTGCGGCGGCGCGGCCTGAAGGACAACATCAAGCTGGGCGCCGGCGGCATTCGCGAAATCGAATTCATCACCCAGGTATTTCAGCTGATCCGCGGCGGCCGTGAGCCGGCGCTGCAGGGGCGTTCGCTGCTGCCGACGCTGCAGGCGGTGGGTGAGCTGGGGCTGCTGGAGGCCGAGCAGGTGCGGGCGCTGAGCGCCGCCTACCTGTTCCTGCGGCGGCTGGAGAATCTGCTGCAGGCGATCGGCGATCAGCAAACCCAGACGCTGCCGCAGGATGCGCTCGACCAGGCGCGGCTGGCCTACGGCATGGGGCTGGCGGATTGGCCGGCGCTGATGGCGACGCTGGAGGTGCACATGCAGGCGGTGCGGGCGGTGTTCGACGATCTGATCGGCGACGATAGCCCGGATGTCGGCGAAGATCCCGACTACCAGCACTATCACAGCCTGTGGCAGGACGCGCTGGAGGAAAACGAGCTGGCGCCGCTGACGCCGCACCTGGACGAAGAGGGGCGCCGACAGATGCTGCGCACCATCGCCGATTTCCGCCATGACGTCGACAAGCGCACCATCGGCCCGCGCGGCCGCGACGTGCTCGATCAGCTGATGCCGCGCCTGCTGGCGGAAGTGTGCCCGCGCCAGGACGCGCCCACCGCGCTGGTGCGGCTGGCGCAGCTGCTGCTCAGCATCGTCACCCGCACCACTTACCTCGAACTGCTGGTTGAGTATCACGCGGCGCTCAGCCATCTGATCCGTCTGTGCGCCGCTTCGCCGATGGTTGCCAACCAGCTGTCGCGCTACCCGCTGTTGCTGGACGAACTGCTGGATCCGGCCACGCTGTATCAGCCGGTGGCGCTGGACGCCTACCGCAGCGAGCTGCGCCAGTACCTGCTGCGGGTGCCGGAAGACGACGAAGAGCAAAAGCTGGAGGCGCTGCGCCAGTTCAAACAGGCGCAGCAGCTGCGCATCGCCGCAGCGGATATCGCCGGCGCGCTGCCGGTGATGAAAGTGAGCGACCACCTGACTTATCTGGCGGAGGCGATCATCGACGCGGTGGTGCAACAGGCCTGGAGCGACATGGTGGCGCGCTACGGCCAGCCGACCCATCTGCAGGAGCGCGAAGGGCGCGGCTTTGCGGTGATCGGCTACGGCAAGCTGGGCGGCTGGGAGCTGGGTTACAGTTCCGATCTCGATCTGGTGTTCCTGCTGGATTGCCCGCCGGAGGTGATGACCGACGGCGATCGCTGCATCGACGGCCGCCAGTTCTACCTGCGGCTGGCGCAGCGGGTGATGCATCTGTTCAGCACCCGCACTTCCTCCGGCATTCTGTATGAGGTGGACGCGCGTCTGCGGCCTTCCGGCGCCGCGGGGATGCTGGTCAGCACCGTCGAGGCGTTCGCCGATTACCAGCAAAACGAAGCCTGGACCTGGGAACATCAGGCTCTGGTGCGCGCGCGCATCGTGCATGGCGACCCGGCGCTGCACCAGCAGTTCGACGCGATTCGGCGCGAAATCCTGTGCAAAACGCGTGATGCGGAGACCCTGAAGCGCGAAGTGCGCGAGATGCGCGAAAAGATGCGCAACCATCTCGGCAACAAGCAGCGCGATCTGTTTGATATCAAAACCGATGAGGGCGGCATTACCGACATCGAATTTATCGCCCAATATCTGGTCTTACGCTATGCGCCGGATGAACCGCGGCTGACGCGTTGGTCGGACAACGTGCGCATCTTCGAGCTGATGGCCAATTACGACATCATGCCGGAAGAGGAGGCGCGCGCGCTGACCCAGGCCTATGTCACCATGCGCGACGAGATCCACCATCTGGCGCTGCAGGAGCATTCCGGCAAGGTCGGCAGCGAGCTGTTCACCGCCGAGCGCGAGCAGGTGCGCGCCAGCTGGGCCAAATGGCTGGATTAATACCTTTTTGCGGGTATTCCGGCGGTCTGTGGTAATATCTGCGCCACTAAAATTTTGTTCTTTTTTGGAGTTATCGGATGAAAGTTACGCTGCCTGATTTTCGCCGCGCCGGTGTGCTGGTGGTCGGTGACGTCATGTTGGATCGCTATTGGTATGGGCCGACCAGCCGCATTTCACCGGAAGCCCCGGTGCCGGTGGTCAAGGTCGACACCATCGAAGAGCGTCCCGGCGGCGCGGCTAACGTGGCGATGAACATCGCTTCGCTGGGCGCCAATTCCCGCCTGGTGGGCCTGACCGGCATCGACGATGCGGCGCGGGCGCTGAGCGCCAAGCTGAATGAAGTCAACGTGCGCTGCGACTTCGTCTCGGTGCCGACCCATCCGACCATCACCAAGCTGCGCGTGCTGTCGCGCAACCAGCAGCTGATCCGTCTCGACTTCGAAGAAGGCTTCTCCAACGTCGATCCGCAGCCGATGCTGGAGCGCATTCAGCAGGCGCTGCCGCAGATCGGCGCGCTGGTGCTGTCCGATTACGCCAAGGGCGCGCTCAGCCAGGTGCAGGGCATGATCCAACTGGCGCGCGCCGCCAAGGTGCCGGTGCTGATCGATCCGAAAGGCTCTGACTTCGAGCGCTATCGCGGCGCGACGCTGCTGACGCCGAACCTGTCCGAGTTCGAAGCGGTGGTGGGCCACTGCAAGGATGAGGCGGAACTGGTGGCGCGCGGCATGAAGCTGGTGGCGGATTTCGAGCTGTCGGCGCTGTTGGTCACCCGTTCCGAACACGGCATGACGCTGCTGCAGCCGGGCGTTGAGCCGCTGCACCTGCCGACCCAGGCGCAGGAAGTGTTCGATGTGACCGGCGCCGGCGACACCGTGATCGGCGTGCTGGCCGCTTCGCTGGCCGCCGGCAATTCGCTGGAAGAGTCCTGCTTCCTGGCCAACGCCGCCGCCGGCGTGGTGGTGGGCAAGCTCGGTACCTCTACCGTGTCGCCAATCGAGCTGGAAAACGCGGTGCGCGGCCGGGCCGAAACCGGCTTTGGCGTGATGACCGAAGCGCAGTTGAAAACCGCTGTTGCTCAGGCGCGTCAGCGCGGCGAGAAAGTGGTGATGACCAACGGCATTTTCGACATTCTGCACGCCGGCCACGTCTCCTATCTGGCCAACGCCCGCAAGCTGGGCGACCGCCTGATCGTGGCGGTGAACAGCGACGCCTCGACCAAACGCCTGAAAGGGGAAAAACGCCCGGTCAACGCGCTGGAGAATCGCATGATCGTGCTGGGCGCGCTGGAAGCGGTGGATTGGGTGGTGCCGTTCGAAGAGGACACGCCGCAGCGCTTGATCGCCGACATTCTGCCGGATCTGCTGGTGAAAGGCGGCGATTACAAACCGGAAGAGATTGCCGGCAGTGCGGAAGTGTGGGCCAACGGCGGCGATGTCAAAGTGTTGAACTTTGAAGACGGGCTGTCGACCACCAACATCATCAAAGCGATCAAAGACGGGCGCGGCTAACGCCGGGCGACCGAAAGAACAGGGGCGCGCGGTTCAGGTGCGCGCCCTTGGCGGGAATTATTCGTCTTCCTGTTTGGCGGCCGGCGCCGCGCTCAGCTTGCTTTCCAGCTCGGCCAGGCGCTGTTCCAACAGCGCCAGCTTCTCGCGGGTGCGCAACAGCACCTGAGTCTGCACGTCGAACTCTTCGCGGTTAACCAAATCCAGGCGGGTCAGCTGCGACTGCAGCACCTGACGGATTTTTTTCTCAACGTCTTCCCCGAATTCACGAACGCCTTTAGGCATGGACTCATGAACCTGGCGTGCGATTTGTTCGATTTTTTTCGGGTCAATCATGGCGTATCCCTTTCAGAGTTTAATTGCTGCCGCTTAGTGTAATGCGAGTTGCCCGCCGGATAAACACCATTAAGCGCATTCGCCGCGCGTGGCCGAATTGTGCTTTTGCCAATTGCCCTGCCTACCCATTAGCGTTATAGTCATCCTGCTTATTCTCAGGGCGGGGTGAAAGTCCCCACCGGCGGTAAATCACCTTCTACGGTGAAAGCCCGCGAGCGCTCAGCCAGCCTGTAAAGGCCGGTTAGAGGTCAGCAGATCCGGTGCAATTCCGGGGCCGACGGTTATAGTCCGGATGGGAGAGAGTAACGGTATCTGCCGGGCTTGCGCCCGCTTGCGTTATTTTTTTAGCTATTGCTAGCTACTCCTCAAGATCGCCCTGGTTCTGGTAATCCATAATTTTTAATGAGGTTTTTTACCATGAATCAGACGCTACTTTCAGACTTCGGCACGCCGACAGAACGCGTTGAACGCGCGATCGACGCACTGCGCAACGGGCGCGGCGTAATGGTGCTCGATGATGAAAACCGTGAAAACGAAGGTGACATGATCTTCGCCGCGGAAACCATGACCGTTGAGCAGATGGCGCTGACCATTCGCCACGGCAGCGGTATCGTGTGCCTGTGCATCACCGAAGAACGCCGTCAGCAGCTTGAGCTGCCGATGATGGTGACCAACAACTCCAGCCAGTTCCAGACCGCCTTCACCGTGACCATCGAAGCGGCGCAGGGCGTGACCACCGGGGTTTCCGCTTCCGATCGCCTGACCACCATCCGTGCGGCGGTGGCAGACAGCGCCAAGCCGAGCGACCTGAACCGTCCGGGCCACGTGTTCCCGCTGCGCGCGCAGCCGGGCGGCGTGCTGAGCCGTCGTGGCCACACCGAAGCGACCATCGATCTGGTTTCCATGGCCGGTTTCAAACCTGCCGGCGTGCTGTGTGAACTGACCAACGACGATGGCAGCATGGCGCACGCGCCGGAAGTGATCGCCTTCGCCAAACAGCACGACATGGTGGTGCTGACCATCGAGGATCTGGTGGCCTACCGCCAGGCGCACGAGAAAAAGGCCAGCTGATAGCCGGTCGCTTTCAACGATAAAAAAAGCCGCGTAACGCGGCTTTTTTGTGGCTATCGTTCTGACAGGCGTTCGCCGATGCGGCTGGCGTAATTCATCACGTGGAAGGTGTAGTTCTCTTCCACCGTACCCTGGAACAGATGGGCCCAGGGGCCGATGGCGTAGATGCCGAGATCTTCCCCGCCGTGGGTCTCGCTTTTCAGCGGCACCAGCGCCGGCTGAATAAAGTCGGGCGCGGTGGCCTGTTCCATGGTCAATGTCGGGCGTTCGGTCAGCGGGATCGTGCCGCCGGGGCCATTGGCGAAGCCGACGGTGGTGTAAGGTTTCCCGTCGCTGCCCAGCCGCGGTTTGCCGTCGACGCCGACGGAAATGCCGAGGATAGGATTACCCCGCTTGGCATAGCCGGCGATGGTCAATGTGTGGCTGTGATCGCCGGTCACGATCACCAGGGTTTCGTCCAGGTTGACCTTGTCGACGATGGTTTTCACCGCCTCGTTCAGGGCGACCGCGTCGCTCAGCGTACGGTAGGCGTTACCGTTGTGGCTACCGTGATCGATGCGTCCGCCCTCCACCAACAGCAGGTAGCCTTCGGGATTCCTGGCCAGAATATCGATGGCCTTACCGGTCATTTCCGCCAGCGAGGGTTCTCCCGCTGCGTCTTGCCGCCGATCGTGCTCGAAGTTCATGTGCGACGGCTCGAACAGGGCCAGCAGATGATCGACCTTACCCGGTTCGATTTTGTCGAACTGCGCCTGATTCCAGACGTATTGCCCGCGCTCGCCATAGCGTTGCAGCCAGGCCTGCGTCAGATCGCGGCCATCCTTTCTGGCGCCTTTCTTGCCGGGGTATTCCGGATCGCTCACGCTATCGGGCAGGAAGTTGGCGCGCCCGCCGCCCATTGCCACGTTAAGGCCGTCGCCGTACTTCATTTCCACCAGCTGGCGCGCGATATCGCGGCAGCCTGCGGCCAGAGCCGCTGCCGGCATTTTGGCGTCGGATTCCCAATCGCGGTTGGCGATATGGGCATAGGTCGCGCCCGGCGTGGCGTGGGTGATGGTGGCGGTCGTCACGGCGCCGGTGGCCATGCCGAGCGTTGCGGCCATCTCCCACAGCGTGGTGACGGTCTTGGTTTGCTGATCCTCGCAATTGTTGAGGGTGGCCGTATGGTTGAGGCCCATCAGATCGTTGATGGTTTTGACGCCGGTGGTCATCGCCACCGCGCTGGGCGCGGAGTCGGTGATTTGGGCGTCGGCGGAGTAGGTTTTGGCCGCCGCCAGATAGGGGAAGGCCTCCCAGGCCAGCACGTTGGATTCGCCGTCCACGCCGCGCTGCTGCCCTTCAAAAATGCGGGCAGCGGTCACGGTGGAAAACCCCATGCCGTCGCCGACCACCAGAATGACGTTTTTGGCGCGGTTGGTGTTTGGCGTCTGTTTCAACCGCTGTTGCAGCTGAGCTTGCGCCTGAAGGAAGTAAGGATCTTCGCGCTGCGTCAGCTGCGCGTTGTCCGCCGCGCCGGCGGTGGCCGTCCAGCCGGCGAGTAAGGATATGGAAAGCGCCAGGCGGGTTGCCAGTGTGAGTCTGAACATGAATTCCTCCTTGGTGAGACGTAATTCCCATCGCGCGGCGGGGTTGCCTGCTCCCGTCGGCAGAGGAGGAGTGTATAGATCGCGTTAACAAAAAATACATAAATTATTCACAAATTAGATCTGTGTGGCAGTAATGTCATGGCATTCACTGATATTATTAATCTATTGAAATATATTAAATTTTTATCTTTCTGTCTGCCGGCGCATTCCTCCGCTTTTAATTCAAATTTATTGAAGATCTTCATCACGGTTATCCGGCTGTGTTGGCGCGGCAAAGCGCGTAATGTAGCGGCATAGCACAATTTGAACTAAGGATCTCCCTATGAACACCTCTCGTATGCCGGCACTGTTTCTTGGCCACGGTAGCCCGATGAACGTGCTGGAAGACAACCGCTACACCCGGGCATGGCGTGCGTTGGGTGAGTCATTGCCGCGCCCGAAGGCGATCGTGGCGGTTTCCGCGCATTGGTATACCCGCGGCACCGCGGTCACCGCGATGGAAAAACCCAAAACCATTCACGACTTCGGCGGGTTCCCGCAGGCGCTGTTTGATACCCGTTATCCGGCGCCGGGCTCTCCCGCGCTGGCTGCGCAGCTGCAGCAAATGCTGGCGCCGGTGCCGGTGACGGCCGATCTCGGCGAGTGGGGGTTGGATCACGGAACCTGGGGCGTCTTGATCAAGATGTACCCCAATGCTGACATCCCGGTGGTGCAGCTCAGCGTCGACGGCACGCAGCCGGCGGCCTATCACTATGAGCTGGGGCGCAAACTGGCGGCGCTGCGCGATGAGGGCGTGATGATCGTCGCCAGCGGCAACGTGGTGCACAACCTGCGCATGGTGAAATGGCAGGGCGATACCAGCGCCTACCCGTGGGCGGAATCGTTCAATAACTTTGTCCGGGATAACCTGCGTTATCGGGGTGAAAACCATCCTCTGGTGGATTTCATGCGCCATGAGGGGGCGGCGCTGTCGAATCCGACGCCGGAACACTATCTGCCGTTGCTGTACGTGCTTGGCGGCTGGGATGGCAAAGAGGCCATCAGCGTGCCGATCGACGGTATCGAAATGGGAGCGCTGAGCATGCTGTCGGTGCAGGTGGGCTAAAGAAAAAACGCCAGTCAGAGACTGGCGTTTTGGTCTCGGCGGGGCTATCAGCCGAGGATGGTGTGCGGATAGAAGCGCGACAGATCCTGCGTGATCAGTTCGCGATCTTCGCGCAGGCCGATGCCGCAAGGTTGATCGTTCACCAGCCAACTGCCGATCAGCGTGTAGCTGTCTTCGAACTTCGGCAGCGGATGGAACTGCTGCACGATCATGCCTTCTTCACCGTACGGCCCATCGACGCGCGCCACTTCCTGACCGTTTTCGACGATCTGGATATTGGCGCCTTCGCGTGAGAACAGCGGCTTGGTGACGTAATGATCCATCGGCGGATGCTCGTCTTGCGCGAAATAAGCCGGCAACAGATTCGGGTGGTTCGGGAACATTTCCCACAGCAGCGGCAGCAGCGCTTTGTTGGAGATGATGCTCTTCCAGGCCGGCTCCAGCCAGCGCACGCCGGCGTCTTCGAGCTTGGTGGAGAACATCTCGCGCAGCATGAATTCCCACGGGTAGAGCTTGAACAGGTTGCCAATCACCTGATCCTGCAGATCGGTAAACTGGCCTTTTTCGCCGAGGCCAATCTCTTCCATGAACAGGAACTCGGTCGGCAGACCGGCTTCCTGCGCGCAGTCCTGCAGATATTGCACCGTGCCGCGATCTTCTTCGCTGTCCTGGCAGCACGCCAGGTGCAACAGGCCGAAGCCGTGATGCGCTTTCAGTTCGGCGAAACGCTCGATCAGCTTCTCCTGCAGGCTGTTGTACTGATCCGATTCCGGATCCAACTTGCCGGCGTTGGTCTGGTCTTCCAGCCACAGCCACTGGAAGAAGGCCGCCTCATACAGCGAGGTTGGCGTATCGGCGTTGTTCTCCAGCAGCTTCGGCGGGTTGACACCGTCGTAGGCCAGATCGAGACGCGAATACAGCGACGGCTGATTGGTGCGCCACGAACTGCGCACGAACTCCCAGGTGTGTTTCGGGATGCAGAACTTGGCCATCAGCTCGTCGCTGCCGACCACTTTTTCCACCACCTGCAGACACATCTGGTGCAGCTCGGCGGTGGCGCTTTCGATCTCTTCAATCTGCGCCAGCGTGAACTGGTAATAGGCGTCTTCACACCAGTACGGCTCGCCGTACATGGTGTGGAAACGGAAACCGAACTCGGTTGCTTTTTCACGCCAGTCCGGGCGCTCGGTAATAGCAATACGTTTCATGCATCAACCGCCCATGCTGCGGGAGCCGGAGTTGGAGGTGGCGCTGCTGCGCTGCATGCTGGTCTGCTTGGCTACGGTCTCGCCGAAGCCGCCGCGGGTCACGGTGTTGGTGACCGCAGGCTTCGGCGCCATGGCGGTTTTCGGCACCGTCATGGTGCGGCCGCCGGCGGTGGCCGGGCCGTAGCTCTTGCCGCTGGCGTCGACAAACTTGCCGTTCGCCGGGCTGGCGGCGTTCTTGGAGGTGAACAGCGGCTGCTGCGCGAAGCCGGAACCGCCCATCAGGCGACCCATCATGTAGCCCGCCATCAGCGGCATCCAGAAGCTGCCGCTGCTTTGCGATTCCGCCGCCATGCCGGCCTGCGCCGGCGCCTGGGTGCACTGCGCTTCGCCGAATTCGGCGACGCAGTCTTCGCGGGTGGCGTATTTCGGCGCGGTTTTCGCCGCTTCTTGCAGGGCGTTGTTGTAGGAGGTGGTGCACTGCTCGCTCATCGAAGGATTGGCGCGCGAACAGTCATCGGCATTCTGATACAGGGAGACCGTTTCATCGCTCTTCTCGCAGCCGGCCAGCATAAAGACGGCGCTGATCGCCAAAGCCACGGGCGCGACACGGTAGCTGCGCCAGGATTTGCGGAACGTCTCTTGGTTGATGTTTTTTGTCCGTTTCATCGTTATCAATCCCATCATGCGGGCTGTTTTCGCCCTTTCCCAGTAGTGGCGCTAAGGATAGGGGAAACATGGTCAAAATTAAAGCTGAAACGCCCGCAGAATCGACTCTTTACGCAGTTATACGTTGGGGTGTGCGCCAGTTCGCTTTCGCGGCGAAAAAACGCGCGTTGGCGTTTCATCATGAAACGTTGTCGCTATGATGATGTTCCATAATGGAACAAAATCGCGAGGCTCGCCAGGCGGGCGGCGGGCGCTCATAGTCGAAGCACAACAACAAGCCGGCGGCGAAGTCGGCGCGTCATCACCTGATATCTGAACGTTACCATCGCCAACTCCCTACAAGGATCCGGTTATGTTGAGAATCATCCAGTCACCAGGCAAATATATTCAGGGCGCCAATGCGCTGGCCGCCGTCGGCGAATACGCCAAATCCCTCGCCGATCATTACCTGATGATCGCCGACGACTTCGTGATGCAGCTGGCGGGCGACACCCTAATGGGCAGCCTGCAGCAGCACGGCGTGAAACATCATGCGGCCCGCTTCAACGGCGAATGCTGCCGCAAGGAGATAGACCGGCTCGGCCATGAGCTCCAGGCTCACGGCTGCCGCGGGGTGATCGGCGTCGGCGGCGGCAAGACGCTCGACACCGCCAAGGCCGTGGCGCACTACCAACAGCTGCCGGTGGTGCTCATTCCCACCATCGCCTCCACCGATGCGCCGACCAGCGCGCTGTCGGTTCTCTACACCGAACAGGGCGAATTCGCCGAATACCTGATTTACCCGCGCAACCCGGACATGGTGGTGATGGACAGCGCCATCATCGCCAAGGCGCCGGTGCGCCTGCTGGTGGCCGGCATGGGCGACGCGCTCTCCACCTATTTCGAAGCCCAGGCCTGCTTCGACGCCCAGGCCACCAGCATGGCCGGCGGCAAATCGACGCTGGCGGCGCTCAGTTTGGCGCGGCTGTGCTATGACACGCTGCTGGCGGAAGGGGTGAAAGCCAAACTGGCGGTCGAGGCCGGCGTGGTGACGGAAGCGGTGGAACGCATCATTGAGGCCAATACCTATCTGAGCGGCATCGGCTTCGAGAGCAGTGGGCTGGCGGCGGCGCACGCCATTCACAACGGTTTTACCGTGCTCGAAGAGTGCCACCACCTGTATCACGGTGAGAAAGTGGCGTTCGGCACTCTGGCGCAGCTGGTACTGCAGAACAGCCCGATGGCGCAGATTGAAACCGTGCTGGCGTTTTGTCATGGCATCGGCCTGCCGATCTCGCTGGCGCAGATGGGCGTCACCGGCGATGAGGCGGCGAAGATGATGGCGGTGGCCGAAGCCAGCTGCGCCGCCGGCGAAACCATTCACAACATGCCGTTCAAGGTTACTCCCGCGGGCGTGCAGGCGGCGATCCTGACGGCGGATCGGCTGGGCGCCGCCTGGCTGCAGCGTCATTGATATCGTTGGGGCGCGGTGCGCCGCGCCCCTGTTCTTACAGAGGAAACCATCGTGAAAAAACTGATTAATCAGGTCGAGTCGGTGTTGGAAGAGCAGTTGCAGGGGCTGGCGGAGGCCCATCCCGAGCTGCTGGTGCACGCGGATCCGCTGTTCGTGACCCGCGCCGACGCGCCGGTGGCGGGCAAGGTGGCGATCCTGTCCGGCGGCGGCAGCGGCCACGAGCCGATGCACTGCGGTTTCGTCGGCGAAGGGATGCTCGACGGCGCCTGTCCGGGCGAGATTTTCACCTCGCCGACGCCGGATAAAATGTACGAGTGCGGCCAGGCGATCGACGGCGGCGCCGGGGTGCTGATGCTGATCAAGAACTACACCGGCGACGTGCTCAACTTCGAAACCGCCACCGAGCTGCTGCACGACAGCGGCGTCGCGGTGGCGACGGTGCTGGTGGATGACGACGTGGCGGTCAAAGACAGCCTGTTTACCGCCGGGCGGCGCGGGGTGGCCAACACCGTGCTGATGGAGAAACTGCTGGGCGCCGCCGCGGCGCGCGGCGACGATCTGGACAGCGTGGTGACGTTAGGGCATCGCATCAATAACCACGGGCATTCGATCGGCATCGCGCTGGGCGCTTGCACCGTGCCGGCCGCCGGCAAGCCGTCGTTTACCCTGGCGGAGAACGAAATGGAGTTCGGCGTCGGCATTCACGGCGAGCCGGGCATTGCGCGCCGCCCGTTCACCACGCTGAACGCGGCGGTGGACGACATGTTCCATACGCTGATCGACCACGGCCACTATCAGCGCACGATCCGCGTCTGGGATCGTCAGCAGGGCGAGTGGCGCGACGAGATGCAGACCAAGCAGCCGTTGACGCGCGGCGATCGAGCGATCGCGCTGGTCAACAACCTGGGCGCCACGCCGCTGTCTGAGCTGTACGGCGTATACCATCGGCTGGCGGAGCGCTGCGCCGAGGCGGGCATCATCATTGAGCGCAATCTGGTGGGCTCTTACTGCACTTCGCTCGATATGCAGGGCGTGTCCATCACGCTGTTGAACGTGGACGACGAGCTGTTGTCCTTGTGGGATGCGCCGGTGAAAACGCCTGCGCTGCGTTGGGGTTGCTGAGGAGGAATCATGGCGTTGACCAAACAACAGGTTGTCGATTGGCTGATGCGTTGCGGCGAGGTGTTCAGCCGGGAGCGCGATTTTCTGACCCGGCTCGACACCGAGATCGGCGATGCCGACCACGGTTTGAACATGAATCGCGGTTTCAACAAGGTGGTGGAAAAGCTGCCGTCGGTGGCGGACAAGGACATCGGCTTCATCCTGAAAAACACCGGCATGACGCTGCTGTCGAGCGTGGGCGGCGCCAGCGGCCCGCTGTTCGGCACCTTCTTCATCCGCGCGGCGCAGGCGGCGAACGCCAAGCAAAGCCTGGATCTGGCGGAGCTGCATCAAATGATGCAAGAGGGGGTTGAAGGCGTGGTGATGCGCGGTAAGGCGGAGCCGGGCGACAAGACCATGTGCGACGTCTGGTGGCCGGTAGTGGAAAGCCTCGGGCAGTCCGCGCAGCAGAACCTGAGCGTGGCGGAGGCGTTGCAGCGCGCCGCCGACAGCGCCGAGCGGGCGGTGGAGAGCACCATTACCATGCAGGCGCGCAAGGGGCGGGCCAGTTACCTGGGCGAGCGCAGCATCGGCCACCAGGATCCCGGTGCCACTTCGGTGATGTTGATGATGAAAACGCTGGCCGAGGTCGCCGGCAGCTAGCAGGAGGCGAGATGATTAATATCGTGGTGGTTTCGCACAGCGCGTTGTTGGCGCGCGGCGTTGAGCAACTGGCGCGGCAGATGATGCGCGGCGACGGCTGCAAACTGGCGCTGGCGGCGGGCGTGGATGACGAGCAGCACCCGATCGGCACGGACGCCGTCAAAGTGATGGAGGCGATCGAAGCGGTCGCCGACGGCGACGGCGTTCTGGTGCTGATGGATCTGGGCAGCGCGCTGCTCAGCGCCGAAACCGCGCTCGATCTGCTGGACCCGGACGTGGCTGTCAAAGTGCGGCTGTGTGCGGCGCCGCTGGTCGAAGGCACGCTGGCGGCGGTGGTGGCCGCCAACTCCGGTGCCTCGCTGGAGCAGGTGGTGGCGGAGGCGCAGGGCGCGCTGCAGGCCAAACAGGCGCAGCTGGGCGAAGGCTCGCCGGCCGCAAAAAGCGCGGCCTTGCCGCTGGCGCAGGGCAAAAGCGCAACCTGGACGGTGCAGAACCCGCACGGGCTGCACGCGCGCCCGGCGGCGCGGCTGGTCGAGACGCTGGCGCCGTTCAAGGCCGAGCTGGTGCTGGAAAAGCAGGGGCAGTGCGTCGATCCGCGCAGCCTCAATCAGCTGGCGCTGCTGCAGGTGCGCCACGGCGATACTATTCGCCTGATCGCCGACGGCGCGCAGGCGGACGAAGCGCTGGCGGCGTTTAAAGCGCTGGCGGAACAGCATTTCGGCGAGACGGTTTCCGAGCGGCAGCAGCCTTCGCTGCATGGCATTCCGGTGGCGGAAAGCGTCACCAGCGGGCCGGTGTTCCAGGCCCACAGCTTCTGGCCGCCAACCGTCGATCGACGAATCGGCGCGGACGAGGTGTTGGGCGAACAGCAACGCCTGCGTGAGGCGCTGCAGCGCACGCTGAGCGATCTGAACCGGCTGGCAGAGCGCACCGGCACGCTGATCGGCAAGCCGCAGGCGGCGATCTTCGGCGCCCACAGCATGCTGCTGGACGATCCGGATCTGCAGCAGGCGGCGTACACCCGCATCGCGCAGCAGTTGTGCAACGCCGAGCAGGCCTGGCGACAGGTGCTGGAGGCGATCGCCGAAGAGTACCGCGAGCTGGATGACGACTATATGCGGGCGCGCGAACTGGACGTGCGCGACATGCTGCGCCGCACGCTGTGCCATCTGCAGGGGCTGCCGTTACCGACGATTGCGCTGGCAGAGCCGTCGATACTGGTGATGGACGAACTGATGCCTTCGGAGGTGGTGATGCTCGACAGGCGGCTGGTGCTCGGCATCTGCCTGAGCGGCGGCAATGCCCTGTCGCACAGCGCCATTCTGGCGAAGGCGATGGGCATGCCGATGGTGGTCGGCATGCAGGATTGCCTGAGCAAAACCCGCAGCGGGCAGAAGGCGATGCTGGACGCCGCGCGCGGGGTACTGCAGCTCAGCCACTAGGCGTTCAGGCGCGCAGCTTGAACTGGCGGATGTCGATCCCGTGCTGTTTGATCTTCCGCCACAGGGTGGTGCGGCCGATGCCCAGCAGCTGCGCCATTTCCGTCAGCTGGCCGCGGCTGACGGTCGCCGCGCGCAGGATCGCCTGGCGCTCCATGTCCGTCAGCGTCAGCAGCGGCGCGCCGGGCTGCGGATCGCTTTCCAGCAGCGACGGCTGGCCGAGCAGGTGCGCCGGCAGATCCGCCAATTGGATGTGGTGGCCGTGGCAGATCATTGCCGCGCGCTCCACCACCCCTTTCAGTTCCAAATCGTTGCCCGGCCACAGGTAGAGCGCCAGCTGGGCCATCACTTCGTCATCCACCCGAAAGCGACACTGAAAATGCTGCTCCAGCGTGCGCAGATGGTGTTTGACCAGCAGCGGAATATCGCTCAGCCGCTGGCGCAGCGGCGGGATCTGGATCTCGAACGCCTGCAGGCTGTAAAACAGCTGGCGGCGGAAGCGGTTTTGCTGCACCAGCAGCGGCAGATCGGCGGCGCTGCCGGCGATGACTCGGACATCGACCGGGATCACCCGGCTGGAATTGAGGCGGATCACCACGCCGGTTTTCAGCACCTGCAGCAACGCCGACTGCATCTCCGCCGGCAGGTATTCGATCTGTTCGAGGTACAGCGTGCCGCCGTTGGCCAATTCGAATTTACTCAGCTGGCCCGCCTCTTCTTCGTTGGCGTCGCTGCCCAGCAGTTCACGCAGCCCCTGCGCCTGCGGCAGCAGCTGGCAGTTGAGGGCGATATACGGCCCGGCGGCGCGTTCGCCGGCGTTGTGGATAGCCTGGCTGAGCCGCTCTTTGCCAACCCCTTCCTCCCCGCGCAGCAGGATTGGATGCTGGCCCTTGGCCGCCTGCTGCCCGTAACGGATCAGCCGCCGCATCTCCAGCGAGGCGGAGGGCATTTGCTCGAAGCTGTGGCTGACGCGCCCCAACTGGCTGCTGACATACTGGCGTAGCCGCTCGAGCGGGTGCAGCAGGGCGATGAAACTGCAGCGATCGCCGTCGAAAATCGGCTTTAGCGTCAGCAGGGCGGCGATAAACTGCCGCTGGCTTTCGAAGGTGACTTCGACGTGTTGCAGCGGCTGCCGGTCGGCGATAGCGCGCTTGAGCAGGGCGGGCAGCGTCAGCAGCTGCGCCAGCGGTTTGCCCTGGCTCTGCTGCTCGTCCAGCTTCAGCAGGGCGGCGGCGCGCTGGTTGATGTATTGCAGATAGCCGCGGTGATCCCAGGCCATCACGCCGTCGTCCACGCCGTCCAGCAGGCCGTAAAGCTGATTCAGATGGCGGTTGGATTCCGCCAGCAGGCCGTCGGCGTTCAGCGAGTTGCCGATTTCGCGGGCGATGGCCAGCGTCAGCGACAGATCGCCGGCGGCGCAGTCGGCCAACAGACAGCCCAGCGCGATCGAACCGCGCTGGCGGCCGCTGTTGTCGTAGACCGGCGTAGCGCAGAACGACCAGCCGTGCAGCGCCCGGCGCACGTGCTCCCCGCCGCTCACCCGCACCGGGTGGCCTTCCGTTGCTGCCAGCGTCGGGGCGTTGGTGCCGATCTGCCCTTCGGCCCAGTAAGCGCCGGGGGCGAACCCCAGTTGCTGTAAATGTTCCCAGGTTTGGGCGTCGCCGCAGCGCCACAGCATGCAGCCGCTCTCGTCGAGGATCATCAACAGACAACGACGCGGCTCCATGTACTCGCAGGCGTCTTCCAGCGCCGCCTGGCCGAGCGTCAGCAGATCGTTCTTGCGGCGGCAAATCGATTCGAAGGTGGCGCCCTGAGCGCGGTGCGGTGCTTGCCAGACGTCGGGCTGCATCAGGCTGCGGCAGCGCAGCCAGGAGGCGTAAACCGCCTGTGCCGGGCGCAGCGGCGGCGGCAGTTCGCCGTCGTTAATCAGCCGTTGCCAGCGTGAATCGTTGTCCATCGAACCTCATCCAGACTGCGAAAACGAGAGTGACGATGATACCACCTGACGTGGCGGCGGCTGTGAGACGGCGGGCAGAAGTGGTGAAATCGAGGCAAAAAAAACGGGGCGCGGCGCAGGCCGAACCCCGTGTTTATCAATGTGCGCGCATCAGTTGCGGAATGGGTTGCCGCTGTTGCGAGCCGGTTGGCTGGTGGCCACGGCCGGCGCGGATGCGCGAGTGGCCGCCGGTACCGGCGCCGCGGTTTGCTGCATCGGCGCATTGTCCTGATAGCCGTCTGCATAGGCGTCCTGCGCGCGATTCTGCGGCGCCACGGCGTCAGGTGCGGTCGACACCGGTTTGCCCAACGCGCCGTTCAGCAGCAGCAAATCGTTCTGGTTCAGCGTGCCGAGCGCCGACTTGATGTTCAACTGGTTGATCAGATAGGTATAACGCGCGTCGGACAGCTGACGTTTGGCGTTATACAGCGTGGTGGTGGCGTCCAGCACGTCGACGATGGTGCGGGTACCGACCTGATAACCGGCTTCCATCGCGTCCAGGGAGCTTTGCGCGGAGATCACCGCCTGTTTGTAGGCGTTGATGCTGCTGATCGAGGCGTTAACGTTGTTGAACGACGAACGCACGGTCTGCACCACGCTGCGGTGTGAGCTTTCCAACTGCTCGCTGGCGCCGACGAAGCCGTACTGCGCTTGTTTGACCTGCGAGTTGGTCGCGCCGCCGCTGTACAGCGGCAGGTTGAAGCTGATGCCGACCTTATTTTGGCCCGCATCGGAGTCGCTGTAGCGTGCGGCATTCGCGCCGCCGGTGTTGGAGCCGTTGTATTTGGTATTGCTGATGCCGGTTGATGCGCTGACGTCAATCGTCGGCATATAGCCGGTTTGGGCTGCGCGGATTTGCTCGCGCGCCAGGTCCTGGCTCAGACGGGCGGACAGCAGGCTCAGGTTGCGCGCTTCCGCTTCTTTCAGCAGGTTGTTCACCGCTTCCGGGCGCTGGGTACTGAAGCGATCGGTATTCAACGAGGCCAGCTCCGGGTAGAAGGCCCCGGTCACCTGGCGCAGCGTTTCCAGCGCGTTATCCAGATCGTTGCGGGCGGAGACTTCCGCCGCCAGCACGGTGTCATAGTTCGAGCGGGCGTTCTGCACGTCGGTGATCGCCACCAGGCCCACGTTGAAGCGCTGGGTGGTTTGATCCAGCGTGCGGTATACCGCATCTTTCTGCGCCTGGGTGTAGGACAGCGTGTCGATCGCCTTCAGCACGTTGAAGTAGGCGGTGGCGGTGTTGAGAATCAGCTGCTGCTCAGCGGTCTGGAAGGTGACGTCGGAGATGCCGGCGGTCTTTTCCTGCAGCGTCAGCTGGCGCCATTTCGACATGTCGAAAATAGTTTGCGTCAGCGCCAACGAACCGCTGGTCACGTTGCTGTTAACGCCATTGCTGTCACGATAACCGTTGGTGTAATCGTAACCTGCGGTTAAACCGAGCTGCGGCAGCAACGGGCTGCGCGCTTCATTGATCTTTTCGAATGCGGCGTCGCGGTCAGCAGCACTTTTGCGCAGATCCGGGTTACTTTCCCTGGCCTGTTTGTAGACCTGCAGCAGGTTCTCTGCCTGGCTCATTGCACTGAAGCCGCCCAGGCTCAGTCCGATAAGAAGGGGGAGCAGTTTCTTCATTTGCATTCCTTGTTGTGCAGCAATATTGCTATGTTAGCGCTGACGATAGACGAAATAGTTGCCGATTCTAGCAGAGTCTGGGGTACGCATCAGGTGGCTGAATGTGCCATCTCACGTAACTTTTACCTTTCAGACCGCCCATTTACCTTGGCGTACTGCCCGGGTCGACTGCAGCTGATATTATGGCTGACAATCCGGATTGTTTCCCGCTATTACCTGCGAGCGCACAAACGTGCCGCATCCGGCGGCGGAAAACAGCCTAACATAAAGCCGCGGCGGAGAGTCCCGCTGTTTCTGTCATCAAAACCGATTATTTTATCGGCATACTCAAGCAGGAGAATTCGCGCATGAACCGTTCGCAGCCGTCGCCCGTTACTTTCGAGAAAAAAGATGTAGAAATTATTGCACGCGAGACGCTGTACCGTGGTTTTTTTTCACTCAATTTATACCGGTTTCGCCATCGGTTGTTCAATGGCGAAATGAGCCCTGAAATCACGCGTGAAATTTTCGAACGCGGCCATGCGGCGGTGCTGCTGCCCTACGATCCGGTGCGCGACGAGGTTGTGCTGATTGAACAACTGCGCATCGCCGCGGTCGATACCAGCCATTCGCCCTGGCTGCTGGAAATGGTGGCGGGTATGATCGAGACCGGCGAAAGCGTCGAGGACGTGTGCCGCCGCGAAGCGCAGGAGGAGGCCGGCGTGGTGGTCGGGCGCTGCAAGCCGGTGCTGAGCTACCTGGCCAGCCCCGGCGGCACCAGCGAACGTTTGTCGATCATGGTCGGCGAGGTGGACGCCGGCACCGCCGAGGGCATCCACGGCCTGGCGGAAGAACATGAAGATATCCGCGTCCACGTGGTCAGCCGCGAGCAGGCTTACCGCTGGGTTGAGGAGGGCGCGATCGATAACGCCGCATCAGTGATTGCATTGCAATGGCTGGCGTTGCACCATGAATCGTTGAGAAAAGAGTGGGCCAACTAATGAAACAGCGCTATACCCCTGATTTCCCCGAAATGATGAGATTGTGCGAAACCAACTTCGCGCAATTGCGCCGCTTGCTGCCGCGCAACGACGAAGCGGGCGAAACGGTGACTTATCAGGTGAACGGCGCCGGCTATCGTTTGACCATCGTTGAGTCCACGCGTTACACGTCGCTGGTGGAGATCGAGCAGATCTTTCCGGCGGTCAGCTACTGGAGCCTGCCCGCGATGACGGTGCGGCTGTACCATGACGCCATGGTTGCGGAAGTGTGTTCCAGTCAGCAGATCTATCGCTTTAAAGCGCGTTATGATTATCCTAATAAAAAGTTGCATCAACGCGACGAAAAGCATCAAATTAACCAGTTTCTTGCTGATTGGCTGCGCTACTGTTTGGCGCATGGAGCGATGGCGGTTCCGGTTTGTTAGACAGACTGAAATAACAAAGGACACCATTTGGAAAGCCTGTTTAAACTGCCCGTGGCGAGTGGGGCCGCGGTCAGGATTCTACAAATAACAGATACCCACCTTTTTGCCGGCGAACACGAGACGTTGCTCGGCATCAATACCTATCGCAGCTATCACGCGGTGCTGGACGCCATCCAGGCGCAGCGCCGCGACGTCGATTTGATCGTCGCCACGGGAGATTTGGCGCAGGATCATTCGCAAGAGGCCTACCGCCACTTCGCCGCCGGCATCGCGCAATTGCCGGCTCCCTGCGTGTGGCTGCCGGGCAACCATGATTTTCAACCGGCGATGGTCGATGCGTTGGCCGCCGCCGGCATCGCGCCTTCCAAACAGGTGCTGCTGGGCGACAGCTGGCAGGTGCTGATGCTGGACAGCCAGGTGTTCGGCGTGCCGCACGGCGAATTGAGCGAATACCAGCTGGAGTGGATGGAGCGCTGCCTGCAGGCTCACCCCGAGCGCTATACGCTGTTGCTGCTGCACCATCATCCGCTGCCGTCCGGCTGCACCTGGCTCGATCAGCACAGCCTGCGCAACCCGCATATGCTGGGCGCGATCCTGCTGCGTTATCCGAAAGTGAATACCGTGGTGTGCGGGCACATTCACCAGGATCTGGATCTGGAATGGCAGGGCCGACGCCTGTTGGCGACGCCGTCCACCTGCGTGCAATTCAAGCCGCACTGCACGAACTTCACCATTGACGACGTCTCCCCCGGCTGGCGCTACCTCGATCTGCTGCCGGACGGCCGCGTCGAGACGCAGGTGTTCCGCCTGGAAAACGACGATTTCCGCCCCGATATGGACTCGGATGGATACTGATGCCTTCGACACTGCTCTACCTGCACGGTTTCAACAGTTCGCCGCAGTCGGCCAAGGCGGTGGCCTTCAAGGCCTGGCTGGCCGAGCACCATCCCGATATCGAGATGCTGGTGCCGCAGCTGCCGGCCTTTCCGGCGGAGGCCGCCGAAATGCTGGAGAATATGGTGCTGGAGCGCGCCGGCCAAACGCTCGGGCTGGTCGGTTCATCGCTGGGCGGCTATTACGCCACCTGGCTGTCGCAGTGTTTTTCGCTGCCGGCGGTGGTGGTCAACCCGGCGGTCAAGCCGTTTGAGCTGCTGGTCGACTATCTCGGCGCCAACGAGAACCCCTACACCGGCCAGCAATATGTGTTAGAGTCTCGGCACGTTTACGATCTGAAAGTGATGCAGATCGATCCCTTGGAGTCGCCGGATTTAATCTGGCTGCTGCAGCAAACGGGCGATGAAATTCTCGATTACGGCCAGGCCGTGGCGTATTACACCGCGTGTCGGCAAACGGTGGAGTCGGGTGGAAACCACGCCTTCGTCGGTTTCGAGCACTACTTCCCCCAGATTGTGGATTTTTTAGGGCTAAACGCGGTCTGACGGACCGTTCCGGCACCTCCCTTTAACCACGAAAAAATAATCAACGATGACTCAATCCAGCTATAACGCTGATGCCATTGAAGTACTCAGCGGTCTAGAACCAGTGCGCCGTCGTCCCGGCATGTATACCGACACGACGCGCCCAAACCACCTCGGCCAAGAGGTGATCGATAACAGCGTCGACGAAGCGTTGGCCGGTCACGCCAAGCGCATCGACGTGATTTTGCACGCCGATCAGTCGCTGGAAGTGATCGACGACGGCCGCGGCATGCCGGTGGACATCCACCCGGAAGAGGGCGTGCCGGCGGTTGAGTTGATCCTGTGCCGGCTGCACGCCGGCGGTAAATTCTCGAATAAAAACTACCAGTTCTCCGGCGGCCTGCACGGCGTGGGGATCTCGGTGGTCAACGCCCTGTCGAAGCGGGTGGAAGTCAACGTGCGCCGCGACGGCAACGTCTACGGCATCGCCTTCGAAAACGGCGACAAGGTGCAAGATCTGACGGTGACCGGCACCTGCGGCAAACGCAACACCGGCACCAGCGTGCACTTCTGGCCGGACGAGCAGTTCTTCGACAGCCCGCGCTTCTCGGTATCGCGCCTGACTCACCTGCTGAAAGCCAAAGCGGTGCTGTGCCCCGGCGTCGAGATCTATTTCATCGACAAGGTGAACAACACCGAACAGCGC
Organism: Serratia sp. LACPHL-BACT-2024-00286; assembly: GCF_043109535.1. NCBI lineage: Bacteria > Pseudomonadati > Pseudomonadota > Gammaproteobacteria > Enterobacterales > Yersiniaceae > Serratia > Serratia sp. LACPHL-BACT-2024-00286. The sequence goes on along the minus strand of NZ_JBICNA010000004.1, from coordinate 396,958 downwards.
TGGTGCTATCAGGACGGCCTCACCGACTACCTGATGGAAGCGGTCAACGGCCTGATTACCCTGCCGGAAGCGCCGTTCGTCGGCAATTTCGCCGGGGACACCGAAGCGGTGGACTGGGCGCTGCTGTGGCTGCCGGAAGGCGGCGAGCTGCTGACCGAAAGCTACGTCAACCTGATCCCGACCATGCAGGGCGGCACCCACGTCAACGGCCTGCGTCAGGGGCTGCTGGACGCGATGCGAGAGTTCTGCGAATTCCGCAACATTCTGCCGCGCGGCGTGAAGCTGTCGGCGGAGGATATCTGGGATCGCTGCGCCTACGTGCTGTCGGTGAAGATGCAGGATCCGCAGTTCGCCGGGCAGACCAAAGAGCGTCTCTCCTCGCGCCAGTGCGCGGCCTTCGTTTCCGGCGTGGTGAAAGACGCCTTCAGCCTGTGGCTGAACCAGAACGTTCAGGCGGCGGAACAGCTGGCCGAGCTGGCGATCTCCAGCGCCCAGCGCCGCCTGCGCGCCGCCAAGAAAGTGGTGCGCAAAAAGCTGACCAGCGGGCCGGCGCTGCCGGGCAAGCTGGCGGACTGCACCTCGCAGGATCTGGCCATGACCGAACTGTTCCTGGTGGAAGGGGACTCGGCGGGCGGATCGGCCAAGCAGGCGCGCGATCGCGAATATCAGGCGATCATGCCGCTCAAGGGCAAGATCCTGAACACCTGGGAAGTGTCTTCGGACGAAGTGCTGGCCTCGCAGGACGTGCACGACATTTCCGTGGCGATCGGCATCGATCCGGACAGCGAAGATCTCAGCCAGCTGCGCTACGGCAAAATCTGCATCCTGGCGGATGCGGACTCCGACGGCCTGCACATCGCCACGCTGCTGTGCGCGCTGTTCGTGCGCCACTTCCGCTCGCTGGTGAAAGGCGGCCACGTCTATGTCGCCATGCCACCGCTGTACCGTATCGATCTCGGTAAAGAGGTGTTCTACGCGCTGGATGAAGAAGAGAAAGCCGGCGTGCTGGAACAGCTGAAGCGCAAGAAGGGCAAGCCGAACGTACAGCGCTTTAAAGGGCTGGGCGAGATGAACCCGCTGCAGCTGCGCGAAACCACCCTCGATCCGAACACCCGCCGTCTGGTGCAACTGACGGTGGCAGAGGATGACGTCGATCAGACGCTGGCGGTGATGGACATGCTGTTGGCCAAGAAGCGTTCGGAAGATCGCCGCAACTGGCTGCAAGACAAGGGCGACATGGCCGAATTGGCGGTCTGAGCCTGACCCTGGCCCGGTGAAACGCCGGGCCTGCTTTCCCGCAGGGCGTTGCATGCGGCGCCCGTCAACCTGGGGCGAACCGCGTGAAGATCACCCTCGAAGAGCTGCTGGCGTTCACTGCGGTGGTCGACAGCGGTTCGGTCACCGCCGCCGCCGATCGGCTCGGCCAAACCACCTCCGGCGTCAGCCGCGCACTCAGCCGCCTGGAAACGAAACTCGACGCTACGCTCTTGCGCCGCACCACGCGTCGCCTGAGCCTGACCGAAGAAGGGCAGAGCTTCCTGGCGCCTGCGCGCGAAATACTGCGTTCGGTGGATCAGGCCGAAGAACTGATGGCGCTGCGGCGCCAGCTGCCCGCCGGTCGGCTGCGGGTCAACGCCGCCGCCCCTTTCATGGCGCACGTGCTGGTGCCGATGGTGGCGGAGTTCCGCCGCCGTTATCCGCAGATTGAGCTGGAGTTGGACACCGACGATCGCAATATCGACCTGTTGGAGAAACGCGCCGATATCGCGATCCGCATCGGCGCGCTGCGTGACTCCACGCTTCATGCGCGCCTGCTGGGGCACAGCCGGTTGCGCATCCTCGCCAGCCCGGATTACCTGCAACGGCATGGCGAACCGCGCGGCGTGGAAGATCTGCACCGCCATTGCCTGTTGGGATTCACCTACCCAGAATCGCTGAACCAGTGGCCGCTGCGTTACCGGCAGGCGCGGCATTTCGCCATCGAACCGACGATCTCGGCCTCCAGCGGGGAGACGCTGCGTGAGTTGGCGCTGCGCGGAGCGGGCATTGTCCAACTGGCGGACTTCATGACGCGACGCGATCGGGAAGCGGGCCGGCTGGTGTCGCTGTTGGTGCGGGAGACGCTGGACGAGCGTCAGCCGATCAACGCGGTGTATTACCACGACGCCCAGCTGGCGGCGCGCCTCACCTGTTTTCTCGACTACGTCAGCGCCCGCCTTGAGGGAGAGACGCCAGAGGCCGCAGAGGGCCTCTGAAGGGATTACAGCGCGTTTTCCAGCACGTAGATCTCGGTGCCCAGCACGTAGTCCTTGATGGTTTCGCGGTGCTTGAGCATATGGTCGATCTGCAGGTGTTTTTCCAGATGCGCCTGGCTTTGCCATTTTTCCAGCATAAACACCGAGTCCGGCGACAGTTTCTGCCAGGGGGCCTGCGTGTGGCTGTCTACCATCGGCGTGTATTCGCCGCAGCCTTCTTCCGCCAGCACCAGTGGCACCAGTTTTTCAATGGCTTGTAACACGGTGGCGCGGTGGCCGGGTTTGACTTTGATTTCTGCGATTACGGTGATCATCATTACCTCGTTGGTTAAGCCCTTCGCTGCCAGTTAAGCAAAAATTCCCGCCAGATGCTCGCGATAACGTGCGATGTCCGTTTCGATATCCGGTTGTTTTATCACGTCATTGCAGATAAAGGTCGGCAAGGCTTCCATCCCCAGGAACTGGTTGGCCTTGTGGAAGTGCAGGTAAACGCCGTCGACGCCGACGCCGTGGAAGAACTGGTTCGGATCGGTGAAGGCTTCGAGCGGGGCGTTCCAGGTCAGGCTCAGCAGGTATTTTTTGCCCTGAATCAGGCCGCCGGAGCCGTACTTCTTGGCGGCGTCGGAGCGGGTGCGGCCATCGCTGGCGTACAGGCTGCCGTGGCCGGCGGTGAACACTTCGTCGATGTATTTTTTCAGGATCCACGGCTCGCCCATCCACCAACCCGGCATCTGATAGATGACCGCATCGGCCCACAGGTATTTCTGCACTTCGGCTTCGATGTCATAGCCGTCGTCGACCACCGTGACCTGCACCTCGTGCTGCAGATCGCGCAGGAAGCTTTCCGCCACGTCGCTCAGGGTTTGGTTGAGTTCGCCGTTGGAATGGCCGAATTGCTTTTTAGCGTTGATAATCAGGATATTGCTCATCTTTTGCGTCTCCCGTCAGAGTTAAGATAGATGCCGTTTTCCGCTGCGGTGCGCAAAAACAGCTTGCTGAACGAGAGTGTAATCGCTGGCCAGGCAAGTAAAAACGTGACGACAGACACAACAGTATTGATTCTTAATCAACAATCGCGATGGAATTTTGCCTAAACGTCCCGGCGGCAGCGCCTTCGGCCGGCGATCCTTGCGCCAACTGTGACAGCCACCCCGCAGATGGGTTACTATCGCGGGCAGAATCGACAAGCGATGCCTTATTGTCGTCCAGGGATTGCCAAGCCACGGTCTGAGGATAATTGAGTAATGAGTGATCTGACTCATGATGGTGTAGAGCGTTTACCGCTGCACACATTCACTGAAAACGCCTATCTGAACTATTCCATGTACGTCATCATGGATCGGGCGTTGCCGTACATTGGCGACGGTTTGAAGCCGGTACAACGCCGCATCATCTACGCCATGTCTGAGCTGGGGCTGAACAACAGCGCCAAATTCAAGAAATCCGCCCGCACCGTGGGCGACGTGCTGGGTAAATACCACCCGCACGGCGACAGCGCGTGTTATGAAGCCATGGTGTTGATGGCGCAGCCGTTCTCGTATCGCTATCCGCTGGTGGACGGCCAGGGTAACTGGGGGGCGCCGGACGATCCCAAGTCGTTTGCGGCGATGCGTTATACCGAATCGCGCCTGTCCAAATACGCCGAAGTGCTGCTGGCCGAGCTGGGGCAAGGCACCGTCGACTGGATCCCGAACTTTGACGGCACGCTGCAAGAGCCGAAGATGTTGCCGGCGCGCCTGCCGAACATCCTGCTGAACGGCACCACCGGTATCGCCGTCGGCATGGCGACCGACATTCCGCCGCACAACGTGCGCGAAGTCGCCGCCGCGGCGGTGGCGCTGCTCGACAAGCCGGGCGCCTCGCTCGACGATCTGCTCGAATTCGTGCAGGGGCCGGACTTCCCGACCGAAGCCGAGATCATCACCCCGCGCGACGAAATCCGCAAAATTTACCAGAGCGGCCGCGGCTCGGTGCGCATGCGCGCCGTGTGGAAGAAAGAAGACGGCAGCGCGGTGATCACCGCCTTGCCGCATCAGGTGTCCGGCGCCAAGGTGCTGGAGCAGATCGCCAGCCAGATGCGCGCCAAGAAGCTGCCGATGGTCGAAGATCTGCGCGATGAGTCCGACCACGAAAACCCGACGCGTCTGGTGATCGTGCCACGCTCCAACCGTATCGATCTGGAACAGGTGATGAACCACCTGTTCGCCACCACCGATCTGGAACGCAGCTACCGCATCAACATGAACATGATCGGTCTGGATAACCGCCCGCAGGTCAAAGGGCTGGTGGAGATCCTCACCGAATGGCTGGCCTACCGTCGCGACACGGTGCGCCGCCGCCTGAACTACCGCCTCGAGAAAGTGCTGAAACGCCTGCATATCCTCGAAGGTTTGCTGGTGGCGTTCCTCAATATCGACGAGGTGATCCACATCATCCGCAGCGAAGATGAGCCGAAGCCGGTGCTGATGCAGCGTTTCGGCATCTCCGACACCCAGGCGGAAGCGATCCTCGAGCTGAAACTGCGTCACCTGGCCAAGCTGGAAGAGGTCAAGATCCGCGGCGAGCAGGATGAGCTGGCGAAAGAGCGCGATCAGCTGCAGGCGCTGCTGGCGTCCGAACGCAAGCTGAACACGCTGATCAAGAAAGAGATCCAGGCCGATGCGCAGACCTACGGCGACGATCGTCGTTCGCCGCTGACCGAGCGCGCGGAAGCCAAGGCGATGAGCGAGCACGACTTCGTGCCGTCCGAGCCGGTGACCATCGTGCTGTCGGAAATGGGCTGGGTGCGCAGCGCCAAGGGCCACGACATCGATCCGGCCGGCCTGAGCTACAAGGCCGGCGACAGCTTCCGCGGCGCGGCGCGCGGCAAGAGCAACCAGCCGGTGGTATTCATCGACTCCACCGGGCGCAGCTATGCGCTCGATCCGATGACGCTGCCTTCGGCGCGCGGGCAGGGCGAGCCGCTGACCGGCAAGCTGACGCCGCCGCCGGGCGCCACCATTGAGCAAGTGCTGATGGCGGCCGACGATCAGAAGCTGCTGATGGCGTCCGATGCCGGTTACGGCTTCGTTTGCACCTTCAACGATTTGGTGGCGCGCAACCGCGCCGGCAAGGTGATGATCACGCTGCCGGACAACGCCAGGGCGCTGCCGCCGATGGAAATCCACGGCGCAGACGACATGCTGCTGTCGATCACCGCCGCCGGGCGCATGCTGATGTTCCCGGTCGCCGATCTGCCGCAGCTGTCGAAGGGCAAAGGCAACAAGATCGTCTCCATTCCGGCAGCCCAGGCGGCGGCCGGTGACGACAAGCTGGCCTGGCTGTTCGTGTTGCCGCCGCAGGCGTCCGTCACGCTGCACGTCGGCAAACGCAAGCTGACGCTGCGGCCGGAGGATTTGCAGAAATTCCGCGCCGAGCGCGGGCGCAAGGGCACCCAGCTGCCGCGCGGCCTGCAGCGCATCGATCGCGTCGAAGTGGATGCGCCGATGCGGGCGTCGGGCGGCGACAGCGAAGAGTAAGCGTTGACGCCAGCGTTAACGGGCGGTCGCAGCATGCTGTGGCCGCCTTATTTATTTTTACTGGCGTTTATTTTCCAAATAGTTAACATTTCTGCGCATAAAATTATTGTGCGTATTGCCGGCTGGCGGGAAAATAGCGAGAAAGGCAGGCGACATCGGCGTGCTTATCGCCTGGCCGGCAAATAATGAGTAAAGGAATCTGCGCAGCGAAGTAAACTGCGTTGGCAGTGTGCTAATGAGGTTGTTATGTTATTGATTTTGCGTGCCGTTCTCGCCACTCTTTTCTGTGTTCTGGTGTGTATTTTCGGTTCTGTTTATTGCTTGTTCAGCCCGCGCAATCCCCGCCACGTGGCGACCTTCGGCCACCTTTTCGGCCGCCTGTCGACGCTGTTCGGCATCAAGGTTGAAACCCGCGTGCCGGCCGATGCGGCCAACAACGGCAACTGCATCTATATCGCCAACCACCAAAATAACTACGACATGGTGACGGCCGCCAATATCGTGCAGCCGCGCACCGTGACCGTCGGTAAAAAAAGTCTGGTGTGGATCCCGTTTTTCGGCCCGCTGTATTGGCTGACCGGTAATCTGCTGATAGATCGTGATAATCGCGCCAAGGCGCACGGCACCATCGCCCAGGTGGCGGAGCAGTTCAAAAAGAAAGACATTTCGATCTGGATGTTCCCGGAAGGGACCCGCAGCCGCGGTCGCGGGCTGATGCCGTTTAAAACCGGCGCGTTCCACGCGGCCATCGCCGCCGGCGTGCCGATTGTGCCGATCTGCGTATCGACCACCAGCGGTAATATAAATCTTAATCGCTGGAATAACGGTCACGTGATCGTCGAGATGTTGGCGCCGGTGGATACCAGCAAATACGGCAAAGAAAACGTGCGCGAGCTGGCGGCGCATTGCCGCGAGCTGATGGAGGCGAAAATCGCCCAATTGGACGCCGAAGTCGCCCAGCGCAACGCCGCCAAAAAATAAGAGTCTACCGGCTTCAAAGAATACGTTTTTAATTGGCGTTCAGCGCCGTTAACGCCTGAGCGCCTGCTAATCTTGATTGGCGGGCGTTTGGGTTTTGCACACGGTTTAGTTATTGCTTTTCATGGAGAAAATATGTCACTCAGTCGACGTCAGTTTATACAGGCATCGGGCCTGGCGCTGTGCGCGAGCGCCGTGCCGCTGAGGGCAGAGGCGAGCGGAACGCAGACCCCATTACCCATCCCCCCACTGCTGGAGTCTCGCCGCGGTCAACCGCTGTTCCTGACCCTGCAGCGCGCCCACTGGGCGTTTATGGATAACCGCAAGGCGGCGGTGTGGGGCATCAACGGCATGTATTTGGGGCCGACGGTGCGGGTTTACAGCGGTGACGACGTCAAACTGATCTACAGCAACCGCCTGCAGGAGCCGGTGGCGATGACCGTCAGCGGTCTGCAGGTGCCGGGCACGCTGATGGGCGGCGCGCCGCGCATGATGTCGCCCAACGTCGACTGGTCGCCGGTGCTGCCTATTCGTCAGGCGGCGGCCACCTGTTGGTACCACGCCAATACGCCGAACCGCATGGCGCCGCACGTTTACAACGGGCTGGCCGGGCTGTGGCTGGTGGAGGATGCCGTCAGCAAAGCGCTGCCGCTGCCCAACCACTACGGCGTCGACGATTTCCCGCTGATCATTCAGGACAAGCGCTTCGATAACTTCGGCACGCCGCAATACGATGCGCCGTCGCAGGGCGGTTTCGTCGGCGATACGCTGTTGGTCAACGGCGTGCAAAATCCGTATGTCGAGGTGTCGCGCGGCTGGGTGCGTTTGCGCCTGCTCAACGCCTCCAACGCGCGCCGCTATACCCTGCAGCTCAGCGACGGGCGCCCATTCAACGTGATCGCCAGCGATCAGGGCTTCCTGCCCGCGCCGGTCGCGGTGCAGCAGCTGTCGCTGGCGCCGGGCGAACGCCGGGAAGTGCTGATCGACATGTCGAAGGGCGAGGAGGTGACCATCACCGCCGGTGAAGCGGCGGGCATCATGGATCGCCTGCGCGGCCTGTTCGAGCCGTCGAGCATTCTGGTGTCCACCCAGGTGCTGACGCTGCGCCCGACCGGCCTGCTGCCGCTGGTGACCGACAACCTGCCGATGCGCCTGCTGGCGGATCAGCTGTTGGACGGCAGCGCCAGCCGCACCCGCGATTTCCGCCTGGGCGACGGCGGCGTCGGCATCAACGGCGCGATTTGGGACATGAACCGCATCGACGTGCAGGCGCAGCAAGGCACCTGGGAACGCTGGAACATTCATGCGGATACGCCGCAGTCGTTCCATATTCAGGGCGTGCAGTTCCTGATCAAACGCGTCAACGGCGCGCAGCCGATGGCGGAAGATCGCGGCTGGAAGGACACCGTCTGGGTCGATGGCGACGTCGAGCTGCTGGTGTATTTCAACCAACCTACCTCCGAACACTTCCCGTTCCTGTATTACAGCCAGACGCTGGAGATGGCCGATCGCGGCACCGCCGGCCAGCTGATGGTGCAGCCGACGATGTAATCTGCGCTGCGGGCCGCTTACGGCGCCCGCAGCATCTCCAGAAAGGCCTCTACGACCGGCGTGACGCTGTCGGCGCGGTAAACCGCGTACAGATCCGCCGGCGGCGCCTGCTGCAGCGAGCAAAAGCGGACGCCGGGCCACGGGATGCGGCCGTAGCTGTCCGGCAGCAGCGTAATGCCGCAGCCCTCCGCCACCAGCGCCAGCAGGGTTTGCGGTTCGTTGACCTGATAAGCGACGTCCGGCAAAAATCCCTGCTGCAGGCACAGATTGTGCAGATACAGCCCCAGGCTGGCCTCGTGCGGCGGCAGCACGATGAAACTGTCGTTCTGCAGCGCCGCCAACGGGATGCTTTCCTGCTGCGCCAGCGGATGATCGAGCGGCAGCACCACGGCGATGCTCTCGCTCGCCAAGCGTTGGCAGGTCAACCCCGGCAGCGTCTGCTGCTGCGCCTCTCGCCAGACCCCGATATCGATATGCCGCTTTTGCAGCGCGGCGATTTGCTGGCTGGGCGTCAGCTCGTTCAACGACCAGGTGACGCCGGCGTTTTGCTCGCTGAACCGCCGCAGCGCCGCGATCAGGCCGCCCCAGGCCGAGGTGCCGACCATGCCGACCACCATGTGGCCGCCTTCGCCGCGCCCCATCTGTTGCACCTGATGCAGCGCGCTGTCGGCCTGATCCAGCAGCCGCTCGACGTTGCGCAGCAGCGTGCGGCCGGCCGGCGTCAGCGTCATGGAGCGGGTGGTGCGTTTGAACAGCACCACGCCGAGCTGGCTTTCCAGCTCCTTGATGTGCTTGCTGAGCGGCGGCTGTGACATATTCAGCCGCCGCGCCGCCTGGGTGAAGTTCATCTCTTCCGCCACCACGCGGAAATAGTGCAGCAGGCGGAAGTTAATCCGGCCGGGATCGGGCAGGGTATGGGGCTGATTCATCCGGGGTATCGCCTCCTTGTGACGCAGCTCAACTTATAGGTAAATGGAATAAATCGGCCGCCAAGAATGTATTGGTCTCGGCCGCGCCTCGCTCTCTACTATGGGGATTATTATCCCCCGCTGAAAGAGAGAATACGATGTTTAATCAAGAAGATGCTTTTACCTGCGCCGATGTCGTCCGCGCACGCCTGCCGGGTTTCCAGCCGAAAGCGGCCTTGATTCTCGGCTCCGGGCTCGGCGCCCTGGCGGAGGTGATGACCGAAACCGTCACCATCGACTACGCGGAGCTGCCGGGCTTCCCGGTGAGCGGCGTCGCCGGCCATGCCGGGCAGCTGGTCGCCGGCAAGCTGGAAGGCGTGCCGGTATTGTGCATGAAAGGGCGCGGTCATTTCTATGAAGGGCGCGGCATGCAGGTGATGACCACCGCAGTGCGCACCTTCAAACTGCTGGGCTGTGAATTCCTGCTGGCGACCAACGCCGCCGGTTCGCTGCGCCGCTCGGTGGCGCCGGGCAGCCTGGTGGCCATCACCGATCACATCAATTTCATGCCGGAATCGCCGCTGGTCGGCGCCAACGACGAGCGCTTCGGGCCGCGCTTCTTCAGCCTGGCGAACGCCTACGATCGCGATCTGCGCGCCCGGCTGGCGGCGGTGGCCGAAAGCGCGGGCATTCCGCTGGCGGAAGGGGTGTTCGCCGCCTACACCGGGCCGAATTTCGAAACGCCAGCGGAGATCCGCATGATGCAGACCCTGGGCTGCGACGTGGTGGGCATGTCGATCGTGCCGGAAGTCCTGACGGCGCGCCACTGCGGCCTCAAGGTGCTGGTGGTGTCCGCGATGACCAACTACGCCGAAGGGCTGTCGGATACGCCGCTCTCCCATGAACAAACGCTCAGCTGCGCGGCGCTGGCGGCGGACGATTTCATGCGCCTGATCCGCGAGCTGTTCAAAACGCTGTAACACCGCAGGCAAACCGGCGGTGGGCTGCAGGGGCCCGCCGCACCAATCATCGTTGAAAGCATAATAACAAGGTGATGGCGATGGCGATAAAAGCACGATTGAAGGTCATGATTTTCCTGCAGTTCTTTATCTGGGGTGCCTGGTTGGTGACGCTGGGCTCCTACATGATCAACACGCTGCATTTCAGCGGCATGCAGGTGGGGATGGTTTACAGCGCCAAAGGCATCGCCGCGCTGATCATGCCGGGGCTGGCGGGCATCATCGCCGATCGGTGGATGAAGGCCAACTACCTGTATGCGCTTTGTCACCTGTTCGGGGCGCTGGCGCTATACTGCGCGGCGCAGGTCGAGCAACCGATGCTGATGTTCTGGGTGATGCTGTTCAACGCCATGGTCTATATGCCGACCATCGCGCTCTCCAACGCCATTTCCTATTTTTGTCTCGAAAAGCACGGCTTTGACACGGTGAAGGACTTTCCGCCGGTGCGGGTGTACGGCACGGTGGGGTTCATTCTGGCGATGTGGCTGGTCGGCTTCAGCCGAATCGAGCTCAGCAATCTGCAGCTGTATCTGGCTTCTGCGGCGTCGCTGCTGCTGTCCGCTTATTCACTGACGCTGCCGCGCTGCCCGACCAACCGCGCGGCCGAGTCGAAGAGCTGGGTGAGCGTGCTGGGGCTGGATGCGCTGGTGCTGTTCCGCCAGCGGCGCATGGCGCTGTTTTTCCTGTTCGCCATGTTGCTTGGCGCGGCGCTGCAGATAACCAATACCTTCGGCAACCCGTTCCTGCACGATCTGTCGCTCAACCCGCTGTATCAGGACAGCCTCAGCGTCCGGTATCCGGCGGTGCTGCTGTCGCTGTCGCAGATCTCCGAAGTATTCTTTATCCTCACCATTCCCTTCTTCCTGCGCCGTTACGGCATCAAGCAGGTGATGCTGATCAGCATGGCGGCCTGGACGCTGCGCTTCCTGTTCCTGGCCTATGGCACGCCGGTCGGCTTTGGTTTCGTTCTGCTGCTGCTGTCGATGATCGTCTACGGCTGTGCGTTCGACTTCTTCAATATCTCCGGCGCCATCTTCGTCGAGAAAGAGGCCGATCGCCGCATCCGCGCCAGCGCGCAGGGGCTGTTCATGACCATGGTGAACGGTTTGGGCGCCTATCTGGGTGCGCTTGCCAGCGGCGAGGTGGTGGACTTCTTCAGCCATGACGGCGTGAAAGACTGGCAGAGCATCTGGCTGGTGTTTGCGCTGTATACGCTGGTGCTGGGGATCGTGTTCGCGTTGAGCTTCAACTATCGCCACCCGCCGCAGGAGAGCGCGGCGGCGGCGCAGTAAGGCAGAAGGCGCCGCGTGACGGCGCCTTGAAACGTCAGGCCTGCGGGAAGCGCTGTTGCAACTGCTGCCGGTCCGGCGGATTGGCGGCGCCGAGGCTGGCCACCACGCAAGCGGCGACCCGGTTGGCCAGATCGACCGCCTGCGGCAGAGGCCAGCCGGCGGACAGGCCCGCCAGCAAACCGGCGCAGTGGGCATCGCCCGCGCCGATGGTGTCGACGACGTCTACCGGATAGGCGGGCACGTGCAGCGGCGGCGTGCGGCCGTCGCAGATCCACGCGCCGTCGCGATCCAGGCGGCAGACCAGCGTCAGGTTACGAACGGCGGCATAGCGCTGCGCGGCCTCCACGGCGTCGCCTGCGCCGCACAGCGCGGTCACTTCGTCGCGGTTGAGCGTCAATAGGGTGTGGCTGTCGCTGAGCATGGCGAAGAAATCTTCGCTGAGCTGAGCGATGCGCGGGCCGGGATCGATCAGGCGCGGTTGGTCGAACGGCATACGCGTCAGCCACTCGCGCAGCGCCTCGCCGCTTTCGCCCGCCAGCTCGTAGCCGCTGGCGTAGATCAGGGTGTGCTCCGTCAGCGGCAGCGTCGCCAGCTGCGCTTTATTCCATTGGCTTTCGCAGCCAGAAACCGTGATGAAGGTGCGTTCGCCGTTCGGCTCCACCAGCGCCAGGCACCAGCCGTTGTCCATCTGGCCGTGGCGCAGCAGCACCTCCAGCCCCAGCTCGCTCATGGCGGCTTCGGCAGCCGCGCCCCATTCACCGTTGCCAACCGGCATGCCGTTAATCACCGGCGTTTCCAGGCGCACCAGCGCACGCGCCACGTTGAACGCGCAGCCGCCGATTTGCCGCGCCTGCGGCTGGGCTTCGATATCTTCGCCGCTGGTCGGCAGGCGCGGCAGCGTCATCACCAGATCGCCGACCGCGCCCCCAATCACCAGGACAGGTGTTACAGCTTCCCACTCACTCATTGATGTTCTCTGCGTTGGGTCAGGTACAGACCGTAAGCGATCAGACTCACCGCGAACGACACAAACAGCCCCAGGCTGGAATCGGCGAACAGGCCTTTGGCCAGCGGGCCGTCGATAAAACCGGTTTTGGTGACCAGCAGGCCGCACAGGGCGCCGAGGAACCAGCAGAACAGCGGGGCTTTGCGCACGCCGCGGTTCTGGCCATGCAGGCCGTACAAAGCGTTGCCATCATACCCGTGGCGGCGGCGCAGGCACAGGTAATCGAGCAGGAAAATCGCCTCCCAGGCCGCCAGGAAGACGCCGCAGAACACCAGGAAGGAGATGAACGGCCCCATGAAATCGCCGGAGATGAACAGCACATACAGGGCGATGCCCAACACCACCACCGCGTCGATCGACACCGCCAGCCACTGCTTGACCTGCACGCCGATGGTCAGCAGGTTAAGGCTGGCGGAATACAGGCTGAGCACCGCGATGGTGACGATGCCGGCGGTGGCGGCCAGCAGATAAGGAATGGCCATCCAGGCGGGCAGCACCGAGCCTATCAGCGCGATGGGGTTGGCGGCGCTGGCCAGATCGGGCAGCTGCACGGAAAGCAGGATGCCGGCCAGCATCAGCAGCATCAGCGGCAAACAGGCGCCGCCCATCACCGCGGCGAAAATGCTTTTGCTCGACGAGCTCGGGCTTTGATAGCGGCTGTAATCGGCGCCGGCGATCGCCCAACTGATGCCGGTACCGGCGGCAATCACCGATACCGCCGGCAGGAAGCCGGTCAACCAGCTGCCGGAAGGCAGCGCCAGCACCTGGCTCCACTCGGTGTTGAACAGGATATAGAGCACCACGATCAGCGTCATGGTGCCGAAGATGCGGCTGAACCAGCTTTGCATCCAGACCACGGTATTTTGCCCCAGCAGGCTGACGACGACAGTGAGCCCGCCGAACAGCAGCAGGCTGAGCGCGGTCAGCAGGTGGCTGCTACCCAACCCGAAGGCCTCGAACAGCGCCGCCAGCGTCAGGGTGCCGGTGATCACGTTGACCGCTTCCCAGCCCATCAGGTTGATCCAACTGAACAGGGTGGGCGCCACGTTGCCCTTCAGGCCGAAAATCACCCGCGAGAGCGTCAGCGTCGAGGTGCGCCCGCGCTTGCCGGCGAAGCTGGTGAGGCCGACCAGCACGAAGCTGGCGACGCCGACCAGCGCGGCGAGTACCGATTGCAGGAAGGATAAGCCGAAGCCGACGATAATGGCGCCGTACACCACGCCGAGAATGCCGATATTGGCCGCCGACCAGATCCAAAACAGCTCGATGGGCTTGCCGGTCTGTTCCGCGTCCGGCACCCGATCGATACCGGTGCTTTCTACCTTCCATGCTTCATTGCGATTGATATCGGTCATAGCAAATGATCCCTGTAGCGCAGGGCCGCGAGGGCCGCCGCAGTTGACTGAAAATCGATTCCGTTAGCGCGGTTGACGCCGGCTATTCCGTTGTCGGTGAAGACGCCGATTCCGCGCAGTGTGTAGCGGCTGATACCGCCGGGTCTGTCAAAGTGAGGGCGGTATCCGCCTTATCGGGTGAGGCACGTCGGCCGCACGGCGCCAATGAGTGTAGTCAAAGAGTGGGTCTGCAGCGGGGTTTGGCGAAGCGGGAACGTTTCTATTTGCCGACATCGATCCGTTGCGCCCACCGCGAGGGGATCCTGTGATGTGGCTATGAGCAGTGAGCAAGCTATCCATTAGCTACGTTGCTTATTCTCGGCCGTTTGTGCTGACAGTATATCCCCGCTGCCGGCCATCAAGGGTATCCTTTAGGGCTGGCAGCGGGTTTTTTATTGTTTTTAAAGTGGGTCCCTGGTGTTGGTGCGATTGATGTATCAACATCAATAAGCACAGATTACGCGCGATCTAGATCCAATGAAAGTCCATTAGGCAAAAATTGTGATGCCACTCTGAAAACATTAGCGATATTTTAGTTAAGGTGAGGGGCTTATCGCCGGACAGGCGATAGGATAAAAAACGAAATCCAGACAAATGGCATAGGTAAGAGGGCGGGCGAATGACGGATTTTATGGCCTGGCTGCGTGGCCATCTGGCGCAGGGGGCGGTAGCGCCGCGTTATATTCAGCTGGCGATGGCGATAGAAACCGCAATCAGGCAGCAGGTGCTGGCGGCGGAGGCGTTTCTGCCGCCCGAACGGCAGATGGCTGAAGGCCTGGCGCTGTCGCGCGTCACCGTCAGCAAGGCGATGAAACTGCTGGAGGAGAAGGGGCTGATTTTGCGACAGCAGGGCGTTGGCACCCGCGTGGCGATGCACATTGGCTATTCCCTCGATAAGGACAGCGGTTTCACCGCTCAGGCGCTGCGTCACGGCAGCAGCGTCAGCAATCGATGGCTGCTGCGCACCCGGGTCGGCGCGCCGGCCAAGGCCGCGGCGGCGCTGGGGCTGACGGAAGGGGATGAGGTGGTCAAACTGCGGCGTTTGCGCTTGCTGAACGGCAGCCCGGTCTCGCTGGAAACCACCTATATTCCGCCGCGCTTCCTGCCCGAACCGGGGCAGCTGGAACATTCGCTGTATGCGTTATGGCAATCGCGCGGCATCGTGCCCGAAGATAAACACTTTCTGCTGAAGGCGGTATCCTGCAGCGACGAGGTTGCCGAGCTGCTCAACGTGCCGTGTGGCGCGCCGTTGTTGCACATCACCCAGACCAGCCGCAATGCCCAGGGTGAGGCGCTGGAGTTCAGCGATATCTTGTGCCGCAGCGACGTTTATGAATTCGAAGTGAACGGTTAGCGAAATAACCATGCTCTTTTTGCAGCTAGTGCGTATAATCGCCGCCCGGCGATTAATTAACCTGTAAAAAGAGCAGCAGAATGAGCACCACCAGCCTGATCCAACCCGATCGTGAACTGTTTTCCTATAAGCCTTATTGGGCGGAATGTTTTGGCACCGCGCCGTTTTTACCGATGTCGCGAGCAGAGATGGATCAACTGGGCTGGGACAGCTGCGATGTGATCATCATCAGCGGCGACGCCTATGTCGATCACCCGAGCTTCGGCATGGCGATCATCGGCCGCATGCTGGAAGCGCAGGGCTTCCGCGTCGGCATCATCGCGCAGCCGGACTGGAGCAACAAAGAAGACTTCATGCGGTTGGGGAAACCGAACCTGTTCTTCGGCATCACCGCCGGCAACATGGACTCGATGATCAACCGCTATACCGCCGATCGCAAACTGCGCCACGACGATGCCTACACCGCCGGCAACGTCGGCGGCAAACGCCCGGATCGCGCTACCCTGGTCTACAGCCAGCGCTGTAAAGAAGCCTACAAAGACGTGCCGATCGTGCTGGGCGGCATCGAAGCCAGCCTGCGCCGCATCGCCCACTACGATTACTGGTCGGATACCGTGCGCCGCTCGGTGCTGGTGGATTCCAAGGCCGACATGCTGATCTACGGCAACGGTGAACGCCCGCTGGTGGAAGTGGCGCATCGCCTGGCCGCCGGTGAGAAGATTGGCGACATCCACGATATTCGCAATACCGCCGTAATGCGCAAAGAAGCGCTGCCGGGCTGGAGCGGCGTGGATTCCACCCGCCTCGACAAGCCGGGCCGCATCGAACCTATCCCGAACCCGTACGGCGACGATCTGCCGTGTGCCGACGGCGCCAAGCCGAAAGAGCCGGAAGCCAAGCCTGTCACCGTGCGCGCCGCCAAGCCGAAGCCGTGGGAGAAGACCTACGTGCTGCTGCCGTCCTTCGAGAAAGTGAAGGGCGACAAGGTGCTTTATGCGCACACCTCGCGCATTCTGCACCATGAAACCAACCCGGGCTGCGCCCGTGCGCTGATGCAGAAACACGGCGACCGCTACGTGTGGATCAACCCGCCGGCGATCCCGCTGACCACGCCGGAGATGGACAGCGTCTTCGCGCTGCCTTATCAGCGCGTGCCGCACCCGTCCTACGGCCAGGATCGCATTCCGGCCTATGACATGATCCGTTTCTCGGTGAATATCATGCGCGGCTGCTACGGCGGCTGCTCGTTCTGTTCGATCACCGAGCATGAAGGGCGCATCATCCAGAGCCGTTCGGAAGATTCGATCGTTCGCGAAATCGAAGAGATCCGCGACAAGGTGCCGGGCTTCACCGGCGTGATCTCCGATCTCGGCGGCCCGACCGCCAACATGTATATGCTGCGCTGCACCAACCCGCGCGCCGAGCAGACCTGCCGCCGCGCCTCGTGCGTGTATCCGGAGATCTGCACCTACATGGACACCAACCACGAGCCGACCATCAAGCTGTATCGCCGCGCGCGTTCGCTGGAGGGCATCAAGAAGATCCTGATCGCTTCCGGGGTTCGTTACGATCTGGCGGTGGAAGATCCGCGTTATATCAAGGAACTGGCGACCCACCACGTCGGCGGTTACCTGAAGATCGCGCCGGAGCACACCGAAGAAGGGCCGCTGTCGAAGATGATGAAGCCGGGCATGGGCAGCTACGATCGTTTCAAGCAGCTGTTTGATCACTATTCGAAGCAGGCGGGCAAAGAGCAGTACCTGATCCCGTACTTCATCTCGTCGCATCCGGGCACCCGCGACGAAGACATGGTGAACTTGGCGCTGTGGCTGAAGAAGAACCGTTTCCGCCTCGATCAGGTGCAGAACTTCTATCCTTCGCCGATGGCCAACTCCACCACCATGTATTACAGCGGCAAAAACCCGCTGAGCAAGGTGGGGTACAAGAGCGAAGACGTGGTGGTGCCGCGCGGCGATCGCCAGCGCCGCCTGCACAAGGCGCTGCTGCGTTACCACGACCCGGCCAACTGGGCGCTGATCCGCGCCGCGCTGGAAGAGATGGGGCTGAAGCACCTGATCGGCAGCCGCCGCGAGTGTCTGGTGCCGGCGCCGAGCATCGACGAGCAGCGCGAAGCGAAACGCCTGCAGCGCCATACCCGGCCGGCGCTGACCAAACATACCGATATCAATCGGCAGCGCACGCCGTCCAACCGGCCGCCGCGCAAACCGATTCGCAAAGCCAAGCCGTAACGGCCACGCCGCGGGCGCAAACAAAAAGGAGAACCCTCGGGTTCTCCTTTTAACTTTTACTCATCACAGCCGATCGTAGGCGGCTTCCACTTTCATCAAATGGCGCGGCGCCTGCGGAGCGGGGTGGTATTTGCGCACGTGCCAGTTAAAGGCTTCCGGCGACAGGTTGTTGATCATCGCGATGGCCTGCTGGCGGTTGCTGGAGAAGGTGCGCAGCAGCGCGCCGGTGCCGTTGACGTAGGCGATGATGGTGGCGTAGCGCAGCGTAACTGGATTGGCGATCCCTTTAAGTTGTTGTTTTTGCAAGGTGGCCAGATAGGCGGCGCCGAGATCGATATTGGTGTCGGGATCCAGCAGATCGTCATCGTCCGGGCAACCGCGTTTGCCTTTGTAACGATAGGCGTCGCAGCCGGCGGTATCGGCTTTCAGCTGCATCAGGCCGATCGCATTGGATCTGCTCACTGCGGCGGGGTTGAAACCGGACTCCACCTGGATCATGGCGGTGATCAGCTTGGCGTCTACGCCGTATTCGCTGGCGGCGTCTTTAATGGCGCTGTCGAAGGCGTGGCGATCGTAGCTGACGCGCTGTTTCTTGCCGGCGCAACCCGCCAGCACCAGCATGATGCAAAGCATGCCCAGCCGTGACCCGTGTGAGAAAGAGAATTTCATGGTGCTCCGTGCTTGTCTGTTTTTTAACGGTATTAACCGGCGGGCGGAGCCTCCGGCGTCGTCATCATAACGTCAGGCGGCGCAAGGGAGCAATGTGCGGAAAGGAAAAGCCCCCTCCGACGGGAGAGGGCTTGGGGAGGACTTACAGGGTATCCGGGTCCGGCCCGAGGCGGTTGCCGATGTCCAGCTTGGCGATCTCGCCCAGTTCGTCCTTATCGAGTTTGAAATCAAACACCTCGAAGTTTTCGCGGATGCGCGACGGCGTGACCGATTTCGGGATCACGATAAGGCCGCTGTCCAGGTGCCAGCGCACCACGATCTGCGCCGGGGTTTTCTCGTATTTTTCGGCCAGCGCCTTGATCAGCGGCTGGTCGAACACCCCTTCACCGCCCTGCGCCAGCGGGCTCCAGGATTCGGTGGCGATGTGGTGCGTGGCGTTCCAGGCGCGCAGCTGGCGCTGTTGCAGCAGCGGATGCAGCTCTATCTGGTTGACGACCGGCGCCACGTTGGTTTCATCCAGCAGGCGCTGCAGGTGCGGCGTATGGAAGTTGCATACGCCGATGCTTTTCACCAGGCCTTGATCGCGCAGTTTGATCAGTTCGCGCCAGGCGGAGACGTATTGATCCTGCTGCGGGCGCGGCCAGTGGATCAGGTACAGATCCACATAGTCCAGCTTGAGTTTTTCCAAACTGGTTTCCAGCGCCGCCAGCGGATCGCCCTGATCGTCGTTCCACAGCTTGGTGGTGATGAACAGGTCGCTGCGCGGCAGCGCGCTGGACTGCAGCGCGGCGCCGACGCCTTCCTCGTTTTTGTAGATCGCGGCGGTGTCGATGGAGCGGTAACCGATCTCCAGCGCTTTGCTCACCGCGCGGGTGGTCTCTTCAATACTCGCCTGCCAAACGCCGAGACCCAACTGCGGCATCAGATTACCATCGTGGAGTTTGATGATGGGTTGTTGCGTTGTCATGCGCATCTCCTTGTGTACGGATTGCGGCGCCTGCGGCACCGAAACGGCTATAGATAAATTCTAGTTGGCAAAGTGGGCGGTTGCCGGGTTTGCCAGCCTAATTTCAGCGGTGGCGGGAGGGCGATTTTCTCGCCGCTCTCCCTGCGAATGAGCGGTAAGACGGGTGGTGCGAAACGATCGGCGGCGCGCTGAGGCCCCTGACGGCGCCCGGTGATCGGCCGGGCGCCGGATGCGGCGAAAAATGGCTGGCGGAGACTAAAGCCTAGCAAAAAATCGCCGTTTTGCGATTAACGCGCCGCTTCATAAATGCGGCGGCTGACGTCCAGGGTAATGTCCTGATGCTCTCCCAGGGCGGTCATGCCGTGCTGATGCAGCTTGTCGAGCAGCGCCGGAATGCTGCTGCCGTCGAGCTGATAATCCGCCATGCGGGTCGGTACGCCCATCTGCTCGAAGAAGGCGCGAGTGGCGGCGATGGCGCCGTCGATGCGGCTGTCTTCGCTGCCTTCGCGCAGGCCCCAAACGCGGTCAGCGTACTGCAGCAGTTTTGCGCGCTTCTGCGCTTTCTTCTCGTGCAGCAGCGCCGGCAGCACGATGGCCAGCGTTTGCGCGTGGTCGAGATCGTGCATGGCGGTCAGCTCGTGGCCCAGCATGTGGGTTGCCCAGTCCTGCGGCACCCCGGCGCCGATCAGGCCGTTCAGCGCCATGGTGGCGCTCCACATCACGTTGGCGCGCACCGCATAGTTTTCCGGTTCGGCCAGCGCGCGCGGGCCGTCCTCCAGCAGGGTCAGCAGCAGGCCTTCGGCGAAGCGATCCTGCACCTTGGCGTCGACCGGGTAGGTCAGATACTGCTCCAGGGTGTGTACGAAGGCGTCGACCACGCCATTGGCGATCTGGCGCGGCGGCAGCGAATAGGTCACCACCGGATCCAGCACGGCGAAGCGCGGTTGCACCAGCGGCGAGAAGAAGTGCTGCTTGTCGCCGCTGCTTTTACGGGTGATCACCGCGCCGCTGTTGGATTCGGAACCGGTGGCCGGCAGCGTCAGTACGCAGCCCATCGGCACCGCGTCGGCGATGTGGCTGCCGACGGTCTGCAGGATATGCCAGGCGTCGCCGTTGGCGGTATAACGGGCGGCGGCGGCGATGAACTTGGTGCCGTCAACCACCGACCCGCCGCCGACCGCCAGCAGGAAATCGATGTTTTCCGCCTTCACCACCTCGACCGCTTTCATCAGCGTTTCGTAGGTCGGGTTCGGCTCGATGCCGGAGAACTCCCGCACGTCGCGGCCGGCCAGCGCGCTATACACCTGATCCAGCACGCCGTTTTTCTTCACGCTGCCGCCACCGTAGGTGATCAGGATGCGTGCGTCCGCCGGGATCTGGCCGGCCACTTCGGCAATTTGGTCCTTGCCGAACAGGATTTTGGTTGGGGTATGCAGAATGAAGTTTTGCATGGTTGATTTCTCTCTTTCTGTCAGGCGGGCGCCAACGCGGCGCAAAGGTTTCTGGCCCGTATTGTCAGCAACCTGCCGGCAGCGCACAATGCACATTCCTGTTTGGTTCTTGCCTATTTCTACAATCCTCTGTAGGAATGGCGAATTTTAAATTATGATTTATGCCGAATCGTTCTGACTGTAAGAGGGTGTTTCCGTGATTGAAATCGATGCGCAGCGCAGCCGCATGGCGCGCCAGGCGATGGCTATCGCCACCGGCAACGGCTACACGCCGTCGCCGGTGCCGCGGGTGAAGATCCTGTATGTCGATCGCCACTGCCCGCGCCAACCGGTGATGTACGAACCGGGGATCGTCATCATCTTTCAGGGGCACAAGGTCGGCTATTGCGGCAGTAAGGTGTTCCAGTACGATCCGCGCAACTACCTGCTGATGACGGTGCCGCTGCCGTTCGAATGCGAAACCTTCGCCAGCCCGGAACTGCCACTGGTTGGATTGGCGGTCAATATCGATACCCAAATGCTGCAGGATTTGCTGATCGACATCGGCGACGACGACTACCTGATGCAACCGCGGGCGGAGAGCAACGGGGTGAACCTGGCCGAGCTGACGGAAGCGCTGCTGTGCGCCACCGAACGCCTGCTGGACGTGATGGCCAAGCCGCTCGACGCCCGGGTGCTGGGGCCGCAGATCGTGCGCGAGATCCTTTACTACGTGCTGCGCGGCACCTGCGGCGCGTCGCTGCAGGAGTTGGTCAATCGCCATACCCACTTCAGCCAGATCGCCAAGGCGCTGCGGCGCATCGAACATCAGTATGCCGACAACCTCAACGTCGAGCAGTTGGCCGGCGAGGTCAACATGAGCGTCTCGGCGTTCCACCACAATTTCAAGGCGGTGACCAACACCTCGCCGCTGCAGTACGTGAAGTCGTACCGGCTGCATAAGGCGCGCCTGCTGATGGTGCATGACGGCCTGAAGGCCAGCACCGCGGCGATCCGCGTCGGCTACGAGAGCGCGTCGCAGTTCAGCCGTGAATTCAAGCGGCTGTTCGGCATGACGCCGAGCGATGAAGTCGCCCGGCTGCGCGAGGCCAACCCGCTGCTGCTGGAGGGCTGAGCCGCGTTTACGGGGGCAGGGCGATCTTGCCGGGCGCTGGTCGAGAAGGCGCTGTAGCGCGCCGGATTTAGGAAGAGGAAGCGCGCTTTTTGCGCCAGATCACCAGCATGGCGCCCAGCAGGCCGACGAACAGCAGCAGCAGCGGCAGCAGCATCAGGCCGGTCATCACCTGGCTTTCGTAGCGTTTTACCAGTGGGATTTGACTGAAAGCGTAGCCGAGGCCCACCAGCGCACAGACCCAGATCGCCGCGCTCAGCCAGTTGAACACCTGGAAGCGCGAGCTGTTGAGCCCGGAAATGCCGGCCATGGTCGGCAGCAGCGTGCGCACGAAGCCGAGGAAGCGGCCGATCAGCAGCGCCGTCAGCCCGTGGCGATTGAACAGGTTGTGCGCGCGCTGGTGGTACTGCGCCGGCAGCTGCAGCAGCCAGCTCTTCACCAGGCCGGTGTGGCCCAGCCAGCGGCCCTGGATATAGCTCAGCCAGCAGCCGAGGCCGGCGGCGGCGGTCAGAATCAGCAGGGTGGGGGCAAAGCCCATCACGCCTTTGGCGATCAGCGCGCCCGACAGCAGCAGCAGGCTGTCGCCGGGGAGGAAGGAGGCGGGCAGCAGTCCGTTTTCCAAAAACAGGGTGGTGAAAAGTACGGCGTAAACCACCCAAATTACGCTTGGATCGGCGAGGGCGATAAAGTCCTGCTGCCAAAGCGCATGAATAATCTCTCGTAATACATCCATTTTATGTCCTGTTGCATGCCGGTTGCGCCCGGGGTCACGTTCTCCAGGATGCGGCGGTTACCGTATCTGACAGTTACCCGATTAGTGTACCGCTAATAGCTTAAGCCGACATTAAACAAGGCGAAGAAAATTACCGGAATCCGTCTTGGCGCACGCCGTTGAGGCGATCGAAGCCGGCCGCCAGATCGGCGATCAGGTCTTCGACGTTCTCCAGGCCGATGTGCAGGCGCACCAGCGTGCCGGAGAAATCGACGCCGCCCGCCGGACGGATCGCTTCCAGCTCTTCCGGCTGATTGGCCAGGATCAGCGACTCGAAGCCGCCCCAGGAGTAGGCCATGCTGAAATGGCTGAAGTTGTCCAGGTAGGCGGCCAGCTGCGCATCATCCAGCCGCTCTTTCAGCACGAAGGAGAACAGCCCGTTGCAGCCGCTGAAGTCACGGCGGTAGAACTCGTGGCCCTTGCAGCTGGGCAGGGCCGGGTGATTGACCGTCGCCACCTCCGGCCGTGCCGCCAGCCAGTTGGCGACTTCGATGCTGCTGCGCTCGTGCTGCTTCAGGCGCACGCTCAGGGTGCGCAGGCCGCGGCTCGCCATGTAGGCGGTGTCGGCATCCACCATCTGCCCCATCAGATAGGAGTACTCGCGCAGCCGATCCCAACAGCGCGCGTTGGCGACGGCGGTGCCGAGCATGTAATCGGAATGGCCGATCAGGTATTTGGTGCCGGCCTGAATCGAAATGTCGATGTCGAAATCCAGCGCCTTGAACAGCACGCCCGCCGCCCAGGTGTTGTCGATCATGATCACCACCTCCGGCGCCACGGCGCGGATGGCCTGCACCATCGCCGGAATATCCTGCACTTCCAGGGTGATGGAGCCGGGGGATTCCAGGAACACCACGCGGGTATTGGGCTGGATCAGCGTGGCGATATCGGCGCCAATTAATGGATCGAAATAGGTGGTGCTGACGTTCATGCGGCCGAGGATATGGGTGCAGAAATCCTGGGTCGGTTCGTACGCCGAGCCGGTGACCAGCAGGTGATCGCCGGCGCCGACGAACGACAGGATCGCATTGGCTACCGCCGCCGCGCCGCAGGGGTACAGCACGCAGCCGGCGCCGCCCTCCAGCTCCACCATCGCATCCTGCAGCGCGAAGTGGGTCAGGGTGCCGCGTCGGCCGTAAAACAGCTCGCCGTGGGCGCGCTGCGCGGTGGCGTGTTTTTTGGCGGCGACGGAGTCGAAGACCAAAGAAGAGGCGCGTTGCGTGACGGGATTGACGGAGCCCTGGGTGTAGCGCTTGCCGCGGCCGGCGCCGATCAGCGTGGTTTCGATATGTTTTGACGTCATGGTACCTGGCTCACCTCTGGTTGCTCTGCACGTGCCCGTTTGCGATAGCCCTTACGTTAACATGAGTTAATATAGCCATCCAGACGTTTTAACTTCCAGATACAGAAACGGCTATAATTGGCTGCCGACTGCGCATTTCTCGCCTCATCCTTCTGCCGAGCGGCGAGAGAGAAGCCCATTCATCGGTCGGATGCCGTTCGGCAGCGTGGCCTTGTTGCGCCGTTGTGGGGGAAAAGTAACGAAATAACCCCATAAAAGGGGCGTTTGGCGGTGAACGGACGCGGATTGGCGCTTTGCCGCGGTGTTGGCTAAAATTTTCTCGTTTATTTGGTAAATAATAATGAGAACTACTATCAATCCCCGGTTGGTTTGATATGATCGCACGCTGAATTATTCCTTAATTTTGATCGGTAATGGGTGGAGGCACAGCGTGAAAACGGCTGGCAAGAATTTAAATCAAGGATCGTTCGGCCAGGGCCGGGCGCAGTGGGGCAAGGCCTTTGGCCGCAGCCTGATGGCTTCAATGGTGCTGGTCGTGGGGCTGGCCGGCAGCGCGCAGGCGGCGCCGGCGGCCAATCCGGCCGTTACCGAAAGCGTTGCGCCGACCACCGCGCCTGCACCTGCAGCCGCCGCGCCGGAGAGCATCACGCCGGTGAACCCGGCGCCAACGATCCAGCCACCGGAAACCCGCGGCATGGATCTGTCCGTTTGGGGCATGTATCAGCACGCCGACGCGGTGGTGAAAGCGGTAATGATCGGCCTGGTGCTGGCCTCGATCGTGACCTGGACCATTCTGTTCTCCAAAGGCAGTGAATTGCTGCGCGCCAAACGCCGCCTGCGCCGCGAACAGCTGGCGCTGGCCGACGCGCGCTCGCTGGATGAAGCTTCCGAGCTGGCGCAAAACTTCGGCTCGCAGAGCGTCAGCGCTGTCTTGCTGAACGACGCGCAAAATGAGCTGGAGCTGTCCGCAGAGTCCAGCGACAACAACGGCATCAAAGAGCGTACCGGCTTCCGCCTCGAGCGTCGCGTGGCGGCCTACAGCCGCAACATGGGCCGCGGCAACGGTTTCCTGGCCACCATCGGCGCCATCTCGCCGTTCGTCGGCCTGTTCGGCACCGTGTGGGGCATCATGAACAGCTTCATCGGCATCGCCCATTCGCAGACCACCAACCTGGCGGTCGTGGCGCCGGGCATCGCTGAAGCGCTGCTGGCGACCGCGCTGGGCCTGGTCGCGGCGATCCCTGCCGTCGTTATCTACAACATCTTTGCCCGCGTCATCAGCGGCCATCGCGCCCAGGTAGGCGACGTGGCGGCGCAGGTCTTGCTGCTGCAGGGCCGCGATCTGGATCTGGCCGCGACGGCGGAAGCCAAGCGCTCACAGCACGCACACCAACTGCGGGCGGGGTGAGTCATGGCGATGCGCTTAAATGAAGATCTGGACGACAGCGGCGAACTGCATGAAATCAACGTGACGCCGTTTATCGACGTCATGTTGGTGCTGTTGATCATCTTTATGGTGGCCGCGCCGCTGGCAACGGTAGATATCCGCGTCGATCTGCCGGCTTCTTCCGCCAAACCGCAGCCGCGGCCGGAAAAACCGGTGTTCCTGTCGGTGAAGGCCGACAAGCAGCTCTACGTTGGCGATCAGCCGGTGAATGCCGATCAGCTGACTTCGGTGCTGGATCAACGCACTCAGGCCAACAAAGAAACCACCATCTTCTTCCAGGCGGACAAGAGCGTGGACTATGAAACGCTGATGAGCGTGATGGACACCCTGCGTAAAGCCGGCTACCTGAAAGTGGGGCTGGTGGGCATGGAAGGCGCCGCCAAGTAGCGGCAGAAAAACGATAAAGGGCGCTCAGGCGCCCTTTTTTATTGATTCAGAAATATCACTCCCCGGCCAACAACGCCCGCGAACCGGCATGGCGCCAGTGGATACGGCCCGGCAGATAAAGCGCGTTCTGTTCCAGCGGCCGCTCGTCGATGAGCGCGGTGACCTGGCTGAAGCTATGTTGCGCCAGCGCCCGGCAGTCCTGCGCCACCGTGTCTATCTTCAACGTCATGCAATCGAACAGGTAGTGATCGTCGAAGCTGCACAGGTGGATGTCGCTTTCCATCAGCTGATGCTGAGTCAGATAACGCAATACCCCTTCCAACAGGCCGCAGGCGGCGGTGAACAGCGCTTTGGGCGGACGCCCCAGCTGCGCGCACAGCTGAGCGAACATCTCGTAACCCGAGCTGGGGTGATAGCTGCCGTTGATGATCCATTCCGGTTTGCACGATACGCCGGCGCGCTCCAGGCCAAGCTGGAAGCCGGCCAGCCGATCGCGAGTCGGTGAAATGCGCGGCTGTCCGCCGAGAAAATAGATCTCATCCGGATGCTGGCGCGCGACCTTCTCCACCAGGTCGGCGGTCGAATTGACCGAATCGGTGATCACCAGCGGCAGTTCGGAACCGGCGATCAGGCGATCCATCTGCACCACCGGCAGCCCGGCGTTGATCTTCTGGTATTCCGCGTCGTTCAGCTGGCTGGAGGCGACGATCAAACCGTCGACCTGCCGCTGCACCAGACTGTTCACCGCCATCATCTCCTGCGCCGGGTTTTCATCGGTGCAGGCGATCAACAGCTGCAGACCGGCTTCGCGGCACAGCGTTTCCAGCTCGCGCGAGATCACCGCAAAGCCGTAGTTGGTCATCTCCGGCACCACCAGCCCCAGCGTGTGGCTGCGGTTGGAGCGCAAAGAGCGGGCGTGGATGCTGGGCTGATAATGGTGTTCGTGCGCCAGCGCCAGAATGCGATCGCGGGTGTCGTCGGACACCCGGTATTCCTTGCTGCGGCCGTTCAGCACCAGGCTGGCGGTCGATTTCGACACCCCGGCCAGCGTGGCGATGTCACTGATGGTAATGCGTTTATTTTTTTTCACTGACGCCGTCTGAAGTCATCGGAGGATGCGTCATTCTAGCATGCATGGCGTCAGCGGCCAGTATTCCAACGCCAGTGGCGCGCTCCCGTTCAGCCGCAGTTGCGGTTCACCCGCCGGGAAGTAGCGCGCGCTCATCACCGCCTCGCCGTGGTTGATGAAAATCTCCACGCTGGAACGATCGAACAGCAGCTGCAGATGCGTGACCGGGCCGCGCCAGTAACGGTGCTCCGGCCTACCGTCGGCCAGGGAAGCGCGCGTCAGCTGCAGCCGTTCGCCGCCCCAGCTCAGCGTCATGGCGTCGCCAAAGGCGGCGCTGAACGCGCCCTGCGGCGTCAGCTGCAGCTCCGCGGCGCCCAGCGCATAGGCGGGGGCGTCATCGGCGCGGCCTTGCCAGCCAGCCCGCTCGCCGCGCAGCTGTTGCAGCTCGCGCGCCGGGCGCTGGTAGAGGCGGCCATGCCGCAGCGACAGCTCGCGCGGGCAGGTCATGGTGTGGATCCAGCCGTAACGGCGCGTCGGGTGGGCTTCTTCATCTTGCTCGGGCACGCCCATCCAGCCGAACAGCAGGCGGCGGCCATCTTCCGCCAGCGTCGTCTGGGGCGCGTAAAACTCGAAGCCGGCGTCCAGCTCGCGAAATTCGCCGTGGCTGAAGGCCGCCTGCCGGTAATCCAGCTTACCGAGCAGATAGCCGGCCTGATAACGGTTGAGATAGCGTTCCGGCTGCGGCGCCAGCCCCTGCGGGCAGCAGATCAACACGTCGTCGCCGTCCAGCGAGAACAGATCCGGGCACTCCCACATGTAGCCGAATTCACCCAGGTCGTTCAGGCCGGAACCGGCGATCTCCCCCAGCGCTTGCCAGTCGCGCAGATCGCAGGAACGCAGCAGCAGCACCTTGCCGCGATCCTGCAAGTCACGCGCGCCGAGCACCATGTACCAGGCATCCTGATGACGCCACACTTTCGGATCGCGTACGTGGCCGCTGTAGCCCTCCGGCAGCGGCAGCACCGGCCCGAGTTTGCGGTATTCGCCCCGATCGCTTTCCTGAGCCAGGCATTGGTAAGCGGTGCGCGAGCCGTCGGGGAATTTCACGTTGCCGGTGTAGATCAGCGTGATTTTGTCTTCCGCCACCACCGCCGAGCCGGAGTAACAGCCGTGGCTGTCGTAACAGGCGCCCGGCGCCAGAGCGATCGGCTGATGTTCCCAACGCAATAAATCGGTCGATTGCCAGTGTCCCCAGCACTTGTTGCGATGATCGCAGCCCAGCGGGTTCCACTGATAGAACAGGTGATAAACGCCGTTGTGCTGGATAAAGCCGTTGGGATCGTTCAGCAAGCCAACGCTGGGCGCCAGATGCCAGGCCGGGCGGTGCGGATCGCGCAGCGCGCGTGTCTGGCCGTTCATTACCGCCCGCAGCGCCTGTTTGATTAAGCTGAGTTTTTCCATCATTGCGCGTCCGTTTTATATTTCAGCAGCAGGGAGAGCACGAAGGCGCTGCCAAAAGCGATCGCCAGGCCGATGATATAGCTGACCAGCGAACTGGCCTGCACGATCGCCATGCCGGGGATCGCCGTCAGCCCTACCGCGTTCATGCCGACGTGGTTGGCCACCACCCAGGCGCCGCCGAGCGCGCCGCCCGCCAGCGCCGCCAGGAACGGTTTCACGAAGCGCAGGTTGATGCCGAACAGCGCCGCTTCGGTGATGCCGAGCATGGCGGAAAAGGCCGACGGCACCGCGATGGCTTTGATTTTGGCGTCGCGGGTTTTGAAATACACCGCCAGGCAAGCGCCGCCCTGCGCGATGTTGGCCATCGACCAGATCGGCAGCAGGAAGTTGACGCCGATATTGGGATTGCCGAGCAGCCCGGCCTCTACCGCATGGAAACTGTGGTGAATGCCGGTGATGACGATAGCGGAATAGAGGCCGCCGAACAGCAGCCCGGCGAACCAGCCCGCATGGGCAATCAGCGTGCTGAGCACGAAGGAGATGCCGTCGCCCAGCGCGCGGCCGGCGGGGCCGATAAACAGCAGGGCGACAAAGCCTGAGATGACCACCGTCAGGAACGGCGTCAGGATCAGATCGAGCGCGTTGGGGATCACCTTGCGCAGCCGCTTTTCCAGCACGCTCATGAACCACACCGTCAGCAGCACCGGGAACACGGTGCCCTGATAGCCAATCATGGCGATCTCCAGACCGAAGAAGTTCATGGTGTGGAACCCCTCGGCGACGCCCCAGGCGTTGGTCAGCGCCGGATGCGTCAAAATGCCGCCGAGCGTGGCGCCCAGATAGGGGTTGCCGCCGAATTCGCGTGCGGCGGTGAAGCCGATCAGAATCGGCAGGATAATGAACGCCGCCGAGCTGAACATATCCAGCATGATGAACAGCGCGCTGTTGGCATCGGCCCAGCCGTAGGTTTTCACCATGCCGAGCAGCCCCAGCAGCAGGCCGGAAGCGACGATCGCCGGAATGATCGGCACGAAGATGTTCGACAGCAGGCGGGCGATGCGCTGCAGCGGGTTGAGCTTTTTCGCCGCGATATCGGCGGCTTCAGCCTTGCTGGATTCGCTGACGCCCGCCGCCTTGATGAATTCCGCATGCACCTTGTTCACCAGCCCGGTGCCGAAGATCACCTGGATTTGACCGGCGTTGCTGAAGCAGCCTTTGACGCCGTCCAGTTTGCCGATGGCCTCTTTGTCCACTTTGCTGTCGTCCACCAGCACCAGGCGCAGGCGCGTGGCGCAGTGGGCGGCGCTGGCGATATTCTCTTTACCGCCAAGCAGCGGCAACAGCGCGTTGGCGGTTGCGGTAATGTCCATGTTGTCCCCTTGCTAAATAAAAATGCCGCCGCGCCGTTTGCGGCGCAGCGCCGTGAATCGATGTCAGAAGAAATACTTGAATCTGGCGCGCATGCCGTAACGCTGGTCGTTGTCGCCGTTGGCGATCTTGTTGTCGGCGTTGGCCTCCAGCAGCGACACATAGGCGCCCAAATACAGATTGAAATTCTTCATATTCATAATGTCAGGTATCTGATACGACGCGTGAACGGTGTGGATGTCGTAGTTGCCCGGTTCGCTGAGCGGGTTGCGGATATCGGCGGCGATCCCGGCGGTATTGAACTCTTTGATATTGTTATGGGCATAGATATAACCCAGTTCGAAGCGCCGCCACAGCACGTTGACGCCGGCGGTGAAGTCTTGCTCGCCTGAGGCATCCAGATAGGCGGTGCTCAGGTTGGCCACCACGCCGTTGTCCGGATCGGCGGCGCTGTTGTTCCAGCTCATCGTCATGCCGTAGCCGTTGCGCTTGGACTGATCGACGAAACGGCCCTGGCTGTCCCGATAGCCGTAGGCGTTATTCACCACGTTGCTTTCCATCGCCGCCGCGATGCTGAAGGCGTCTTTTTTCCAGGCGATCACCGGCCGTAAATAGGCGACGTTTTTCTTATTGTCCAGGGCGTTGCCGTGGTAGCTGTTGTCCTGGAACAGCGAAGTGCCGTCTTCCACCAGCGTGTTCAGCTCGAAATAGACATCACCGGCGTATTTGCTCAGCATCAGGTTGCCGCCGCTGCTGCTGCGGCCGCGGCCCTCTTTCATCATGTAGATATAGCCGAAGCCGTCGGCGTACAGATCGTTGGCGGTATTGCCGGAGTATTGAATGAAGGTGTCCTGATTCAGCGGGAACATGTCGTAGGCTTCAAAGCGGCCGATTTTGGTTTGCCAGTTCTTTTCATTGCCGAAGAAGAAGGCGGCGTCGTCCAGGTTCATTTTGCCGGTCATGTCCGCCAGCGGCTGCACGCTGAAGCCGGAGAAGTTGCCGTCCGGATTGCGGCGGTAGCCGTCCAGCCCGACCAGAATGCGGCCGTTGATATCCCAACGTTCTTTGTTGCCGGGCTTCCAGTCCTTGTGGTCGCTGCCTTTCAGCGACGTCAGCTGGCCGCTGCGGCTGGCGCCGTCCAGATTGAACTCCACATCCCCGTACAGCTTCAGGTCATTGAATCCGCTCAGCTGCAGCGCGCTGGCCGGGGCAACCGGCGTTTCCGGCGTGGCGGCCTGCTGCGCAATCTGTGCGGTTTGCCGTTCGGTGTTGGCGGTGCGTTGTTCCAGCTGTTGCGCCCGACGTTCCGCCGCCGTCGCGCGGGTTTCAGCCTGTGCGGCGCGCCGTTCCGCCTGCGCCAGACGTTGTTCCAGCGCGTTGAGACGCGCCTCGATGCTGCCGCTGCCCGAGGCCGCTGCGCTGGAAGCGGAGAGGAAAAGCCCTGTTGTTATCGCCAAATAGCTGAGTTTTTTCATCATCGTCTATCATCCGGGTAAGGGTTGTTATTATTGTTTGCTAAATTGCTAAACCGGTTTTTCATGGCGAAAGATAACGAGAGCGAAGCGAGCTGGCAACTCAGTTAGCTAACCCGATTCAGCTATTGTGATCGAGCGCGCAAATCGTGGGTAAAAGCACGGCGAACCTGCGGATCGCCGTGAATGCTGAAGATCAACGCAGGAAAGCGGCCAGCTCGTCGGCGCGGGGCAGGGCGGTCATGGCGCCTTTGGCGGTGGTGGCCAGCGCGCCGCAGGCCTGGGCCTGGGCGATAACCGCCGGCCATTGCGCTTCCTGCGGCAATTCGTGAAGGCGCGCCAGCGCCGCTAACAGCCCGGCGACGAAGGCGTCGCCGGCGCCGGTGGTATCGACCGGCACGATCGATGGCGCGTGGAAATGGCGCAGACGCTGCCCATCGTGTACGCAGACGCCGTCGCCGCCCAGCGTCACCAGCAGCAGGCGCAGCGGATAGGTTTGCATCATCCAGCGAATGGCGTTCTCCAGATCGTCAAGATGGCTGATGAAAGCCAGCTCTTCGCGCGACAGTTTCACCACGTCCGCCAGCAGCAGCGCCTTTTGCAGGCAGGGGCGCAGCGCTTCCGGCTGGCGCCAGACCTCTTCGCGGATGTTGGGATCGAAACTGACCCGGCCGCCGGCCGCCCGAATGCGTTCCATCGCCGTAAAGGCCGCGCTGCGGCTGGGCTCCTGCGAGAGCGCGATGGAGCAGAGGTGCAGCCATTCGCCCCGTTGGAAAACCGGCAGATCGTCGGGCTGCAAAAACAGATCGGCGCTGGGCTGCACCATAAACGTGAATGAGCGCTCACCCTGCAGATCGAGATCCACCACGACCGTGGAGGTGTGGTGTTCGGGATCCGGCCGCATATGGCCGATATCCACCCCTTCATCGCTTAGCACCCGCTGCAAAAAGGCGCCGAAGCTGTCTTGCCCCACTCGCCCGATAAAAGCGCTGTCGCCACCGAGCCGGGCGATACCCACCGCCACGTTAGCCGGCGCGCCGCCGGGGCATTTGAGATAACCGTTGGCATTTTCCGGCACCAGGTCGATCACGGCGTCGCCCAATACCCATACGCGATTCATCATGCTTAATCCCTGTTTTTGTCCTTGTCAGATGGGGTGCTAAAATAGAAGAACCGGTTTAGCAAGGCAATGAAATAATGCGCTGGGGCGTTGGGAGGGTGAGGAAGATCAATTTTTTTTCGGGGATCGGGGGGAAGAGAACCCGCCCCGCGAGCCGGCTCGGGGGCGAGGTAGCGGGGCGGTTTAGCCCAGTTTCGGATACACGCCCGGGCCGATTGGCAACCCAAGCGCATACCAGACCAGCAGCAGCAAAATCCACACGCTGAAGAACACCACAGGATAGGGCAGGATCAGCACGTAATAAGTGCCGAGCTGCGCGTCTTTGCGGTAGCGCTGCAGGAAGCCGAGGAACAGCGGCAGGAACGGCGACATCGGCGCCAGCGGCAGCACCGCAGAGTCGGCGATGCGAAAGATCATCTGGGCGAACGCCGGGTGAAAACCGAGCAGCATAAACATCGGCACGAAGATCGGCGCCAAAATTGACCAGATCGCCGAGCCGCTGGCGATGAACATGCACAGGAAGGCGGAGAGGAACATCAGGCCGAGAAATGCCGGCGCGCCACTCATGCCGGCGGCTTCCAGCATATCGGTCAGGCCGACGACCATAAACTTGCCCATGTTGCTCCAGTTAAAGAACGCCACGAACTGCGACAGCGGAAACACCATCACGATAAAACCCGCCATGCTTTTCATCGGATCGAGCAAGTGGTGGGGAATGTCATCCGGCCGCCGGATCTGTTTGGTGACTACGCCATAGGTAATGGCGACGGTGAAGAAGAACAGGATGATGATCGGCACAATGCCCTTGATGAACGGAGAAGGGATCACCGAACCGGTGTTCGGGTCACGCAGCGGCGCGGCCTCCGGCACCACCAGAGCGGCGATGATGGCGATAAACACCAGCGCGGCGATGCCGCTCATCATCAGCCCCCGGTTTTGCAACGGGGTCAGCGCTGCGATTTTGTCTTCGGCGCCGCCTTGCCACTTCGGCAGCCGGGGCTCGATAAACTTGTCGGTGAGCAGCGCGCCGGCGATGGTCAGCACGATCACGGAGGTGGCCATAAAGTACCAGTTGTCGATTACGCTAACGTGAACCGCGCCATCCACCGCTTTGGTGGCTTCGGTGCTGATGCCGGAAAGCAATACGTCGGTGGTGACGATCAATAGGTTGGCGGTAAAGCCGGAGGCGACGCCGGCGATCGCCGCCAGCAGTCCGGCTATCGGGTGGCGGCCCACCGCCACAAACATCAGCGCGCCAAGGGGCGGCATCACCACCAGCGCGGCGTCCGACGAGATATGGCTGAAGAAGGCGATAAACAGCACCATATAACTGGCGTAGCGGGCGCTGACGCGCGAGGCCATTTTATACATCAGCGCCTGCAGCAGGCCGACCTTTTCCGCCAGGCCGGCGCCTATCACCAGCGCCAAAATAGCCCCCAGCGGCGCAAAGCTGCTGAAGTTATGGATGATGTTGGGAAATATCCACTGCATGCCCGCCACGCTCATCAGGTTATTGACCTTGATGAGCTCGCCGGTGGCCGGATTTTTCACCGCCACGTCGAGCCAGGAAAACAGCGCGGTGGCCAGCATAAGCACCAGGATCAAATAGACGAACAGTAAAAACGGATTGGGGATCTTATTGCCGATGCGTTCCACCCAGTAAAAAACGCGTCCGGGGCTTTTATTGATTGGCGTTGTGGCCTCACTCATGATTTTACCCTCTGTGTTTGCTCTGTTGTGTGATTGTTATTATTTGATTTATTTATAATTATGCTTAGTGGCCCGGTTCTCCGGGCCCTGTCTGTTCATGCTATTTCAATGGGGAGGGTTTCACCCCCTGCGGGATTGGGCAGCGGTACGGCTGTTCGGCGCGCCGGCGTTCAAACTCGCTGCGGCAGCGCGCCAGCAGAGCGCTGTCGCTCAGCAGATCGATGGCGGTCGCCGCCATCACCTTGCCGGCCAGGCACATGCCCTTATGGGCGATAGCGGTGCGGCCCTGCGCCACCAGTTGCCAGGTGTGCAGAGGGGTGCCGAGTGCGAAACAGGGGCTAAAGCATTGGGCAGTCGGCGCCACCCAGCTTACGTCGCCAACGTCGGTAGAACCGTACAGCAGGTCGTCGGATTCCACATAAGGAGCGACCTCGTCCATCAGCACCTTATCTCCCAGCAGCTGCACCCACTCGCGCCCGGCTGCGCCGCCGGTGCGGGCAATGTTGAGTTTGGCGTTGCGCAGATCGTCGCGGCTCAGCGTCTGGCGGATTTCCTCGGCGAAGCGGCGTTCGGCGTCGCTGTACTCGGGCAGACCGAAATCACACAGGTTTTGATACATCGCGCGTTCCAGGCTGCGGTTCGGCACATAGTTGGAGCAGGCCTTGTCGAAGCGCACTTCCATCTGGGTGTCAGTCATCAGCGCTGCGCCCTTGGCGATGTTAATCACCCGTTGGTAAATGTCCTGCGCCTGGTCGAGCTGCGGCGCGCGGATCAGGTACAACACCTCGGCGTCGGCCTGCACCACGTTGGGGGAGCTGCCGCCGGTGTTGGTGACCGCGTAGTGCAGCCGCGCTTCTTGCACGATATGTTCGCGCAGGAAGTTGGCGCCGGTATTCATCAGCGTCACCGCGTCCAGCGCGCTGCGCCCCAGGTGCGGCGAGTTGGCGGCATGGGCGGCGACGCCCTTGAAGTGAAACGCCGCCTGAATGTTGGCCAGCGTACTGGTATTGAACATGCCGCTGAAGCCTTCCGGGTGCCAGGTGAGGGCGGCGTCGACGTCGTCGAACAGGCCTTCGCGCACCATAAAGGTTTTGCCGGAGCCGCCTTCTTCGCCCGGGCAACCGTAGAAGCGCAGGGTGCCGGTCAGCCGGTTTTGCTGCATCCACGCCTTGGCGGCGAAGGCGCCCGCCAGCGCCGCGGTGCCCAGCAGGTTGTGGCCACAGCCATGGCCGTTGCCGTTTTCCACCAGCGGCTGCGGCGTGGCGCGGCCCGCCTGCTGGCTCAGCCCGGCCAGCGCGTCGTACTCGCCCAGCAGCGCGATGATCGGGTGGCCGCTGCCGTAGCTGGCGATAAACGCCGTCTCGATGTCGCCCACGCCGCGCTCAACCGAGAAGCCTTCCTGCTCCAGCGCATCGGCCAGCAACGTGGCGGAATAGGTCTCGTTGAAGCGCGTTTCCGGGTGGTCCCAAATCGCGTCGCTCAGCGCGCTGAAGCGGGGCCGGCGTTGGTCAATGTAGTCGTCGATAAATGCCTGCAGTGCTGAGTTGCTCATGCTTCGCTCCCGAATGTCGGCAGGTTCAGCGCCAGCGACGCCAGCGTTTTCACCGCCACCGCCATCACCTGCTCGTTGAAGTCGAATTTTTCGTTATGGTGCCCGGCGCTCAGCTCGGTGCCGAAAATGACGTATGAGGCCTGGCCGCCGCGGGATTTAACCCGCTCCATCATGTAGGTGGCGTCTTCTGAACCCGCAGCCTGTTCGCGGCGATCGACCACCGAGGTCAGCTCGGTTACCTGCTGTGCCTGGCGGCGGATGTAATCCACCCACGGTTGGGTCGGTTTGCTGCTCTGCGCAGCGCCCATCAGCGCGATGTCGCAGGCGACGCCGTGCATCTTGGCTGCGCCTTCGATGGCGTTCAGCGCCTGCTGATAGACGAAAGCGTTGATCTCATTGGTGGCGCCGCGCGTTTCCACCTTCATAAACGCCCGATCGGCGATCACGTTGCGGCCGGTACCGGCCTGCAGCACGCCGACATTGATGCGCGAGCTGCCTTCGCTGTGGCGCGGGATGGCGTAAAGCCCCAGCGCAGCCTGGGCCGCTGCCAGCAGAGCGTTGCGACCGTCTTCCGGCCTGGCGCCGGCGTGGGAGGCGACGCCGCGGAAGGTGACGTCCAGCTTGCTGGTGGCCATAAAGCTGTCGCTGCCGCACACCAGCTCACCGGCCGGCACGCCGGTGCCGATATGCACCGCGGTGAAGAAATCGACGTCGTCCACCACGCCGGCCTCCACCATCGATTTTGCGCCGCGGGTGCCTTCTTCCGCCGGCTGGAAGATCAGTTTGACGGTGCCGCTAAGCTGGGACTCCAGGCTTTTGAAGACGTGCGCCAGCCCCAGGCCGATGGTGGTATGGCCGTCATGACCGCATGCATGCATCATGCCGCTGTTGCAAGAGGCGAAGCCTTCACGGAACGGCAGGTGTTCGGGGGACAGCAATTCGTTGAGATCGAGGGCGTCCATATCCACGCGGTAGGCGATGGTTGGGCCGGGGCGGCCGGTATCGAGCGTTGCGACGATGCCGGCGAAGCCGCCGGAAAAGTGCGGCAACCATTTTTCCAACGCCCCCTGATTGCGGGCGCGCTGTTCCTGCGCTTCCAGCTCATCGGACGAAGGCAGCCCCATGCGAGACTCTGCCTTGATGACCTCGCGGCCCAGCTGCAGGCGATAACCCAGCCGATCGAGTTCTTCCGCCACCAGGGTAGCGGTGCGGAACTCAAACCAGCCGGACTCGGCATAGCGATGGAAGTCGCGGCGCCAGGCCTGCAATTGCGGGTACAAATCGGCCACCAACATCGAAAGCGAATTAGTCATAGTGATATCTCATAAGTTATCGCGCGCTGGATCGCTCCAGGCAGCAGTTATGCTCTGAACTGAAATCAGACGGTGAAGCTATTGCAAAGAAAAAGGTGTATTTGGTTACTAACTGCCGTGAATGGCGCTTATTGGCGCAGAAAATGCGCTTAATTAAGCGAAATAAGAATTTGGTTATTTATTATGTTTTTTCCGAATGTACACAATGGAATCTGGCTAAATAAGATGCCAATATCTTGCTATTGATAAATAACGGTTATCGCCTTTCGCCTATGCCAGCCTCGATAAAATTGCACCAATTGCGTGCATTCGTGGACGTTAGCCGCCAGGGCAGCATCCGCGCCGCCAGCCGCACATCACGCCTTTCCCAGCCTGCACTGACCAAGGCCATTCAGGAGCTGGAAGAGGTGCTGGGCGCCAAGCTGTTTATTCGCCGTAGCCAGGGTGTGGTCTTGACCGACTGCGGCGATAACTTTTTCCAGCATGCCAGCCTGATCCTTGAAGAGCTGCGGGTGGCGCAGGAAGATATCCAGCAGCGGCTGGGGTTGGCGGGCGGCACGGTGAATATCGGCGTCGGTGGCAGCATTGCGCGCACCGTGATGCCGCAGGTGGTCACGCAGTTTCATCGTGAGTATCCCAACGTGAAGGTGCGCATCGTCGAGGGGCAGCTGGTATCGATGATCCCTGAACTGCGCCAGGGCGAGCTGGATTTTACCGTCAATACCTACTATCCCAGCAGCCTCGACAACGAGTTGCAGTACGAACGGCTGATGGAAAAAGAGTATCGGGTGGTGGTGCGCAAAGGGCATCCGATGGAGGGGGCGACCTCGCTGAAACAGCTGCAGCACTGCGACTGGACCATGCCGACACCGAAAGGCAGTTATTACCGGTTATTGCACGATCTGTTCGGGGACTTGGGCATGGCGCCGTCGATCAGCGTGACCTGCGAGACCTTTATGGCTTGTACCAGCCTGGTGGCGCAGAGCGATTTTGTTAGCATTCTGTCGGTGGACGTGATTTCGGATCCGATTCTGGGCAAGCATTTGGTGCCGCTCGAGCTGGAAGAGAGTCTGCCGAAAGCGACGTTTTATCTTATCCAACGCAAGGACACCACTTTGACGCCGATGGGCGCGCACCTGGCGCGCCTGTTTCGCCTTTACTGTCGGTGATACCGAGGCCCCGGCGGGGCCTCGGTATCAGAAGGCGATCGACCCCTGCACGAAGAAGGTGCGCGGTTCGCCGACGTACTTGCCGAAGTTATTGTCGTTGGAGCGGGTGAAGTAGCGCTGATCGAACAGGTTTTTCACCCCGGCGCCCAGCGTCAGGTTCGACAGCTGCGGCCCGAAGTTATATTCCCCGCGCATATTCCACACCATGTAACCGGCGATATCGCCGAACTGACCATCGGCGCTTTCCTGCGTGACGTACTCCGGCCCGGTGCCCGGCGAATGCTGTTTGGACTGCGCGTAGCCGTCCAGATTCCATACCCAGCTGCCGGTGGCGTAGCGCGTGCCGACGGTATAGACCTGGCGCGAGTAGAACGGCAGGTCTTTACCGGCGAAGTCGCCCTTATCGGTGCTGGCCTTGGTGTAGGTATAGCTGGTATAGACGCTGGCGCCGTCGAGCGCCCGGTTCAGCTCGCTGAGATCGTAGCTGAGCGCCAGCTCGATACCTTTGTGCTTGGTGGCGCCCATATTGGTCCAGCCTACGTCGTTGCTGATGTATTGCAGCTGGTTATCGAAGTCGATGTAGAACAGCGTGGCTTCGGCTTTGACCACGGTATCGTCGTAGCGGGTGCCGAATTCATAGGTGTGCGCTTTTTCCGCCGTCAGCCCCGGCGCCGGCTGGTTGCCGTTGCCGCCTTTGGTCAGCTGGAAATACTGCATGCTGCCGAACGAGGTGTTGGCGTTGGCGAACAGCTTCCAGGCATCGGACAGGTGGTACATCACGTTCAAGGACGGCAGCGGTTCGCTGTAGCTTTTCTCGCGGCTGATGTTGTTGAATGAATCGTCCACGTGGGTGCGGATGCTTTCATAACGCAGGCCCGGCGTGACCGTCCAGTTGCCGACGTTGATGGTGTCGTCGATATAGAACGCGTTGGCCGCGGTGCCGCCGGAGGTGTGCTGGTAATAGTCCGGGGTCTCCGGCGTCGAGCCGATATCCGCCGGGTTATACCAGGCCGAACGCGACGCCTTTTCATCCATGGTTTCATTCAGGTAACGGTAACCGAGGGTGATCTCGTGCGCCATATCCCAGAAGCGGAAGACCTGCGAATAGCTTGGTTCGATAGCCCAGGTTGAATAGTGACGCGGATAGGAGACCATGCGCCGCTGGCCCGCGTTTTTGCCGGTGCCTTCCGATTCGATGTTGCTGCCGCGGTAGCTGTCGGTGAAGTAGGTCAACACTTCGAACTGTTTGTCGTCTTCCTGATGTTTGTACTTGAACGACATATCCTTGCGGCGGCCTTCGAACTGGTCCCACGGCCGCGTGGATTGGAACGGGTTTTGCGCGTATTGCGCGGCACTCAGCCCGCCAGGCATGCCGGCTTTGGCGTCGTAGTAGTGGAAATTGGCCAGCAGCTCGTCGCGATCGCTGAACGCATAACGCGTTTTCAGCATGAAATCGTCGATGTCGGTGTTGTCGTTGTTGTCGCGGTAGCCCTGGCCGTGCAGGCCGGAGTAGAGCAGCTCGGCGCCGAGGCCGTTGTCTGCGGTGCCGCCCACGGAGGCGCTGGTCAGGGTCTTCAGGCCGCCGTGGCTGGCACCCTGGGTTTGTACGCTGGCGGTGCCGCCAAACGTTTTGGGAATGTCTCGGGTAACGAAGTTGATCACGCCGCCGACGTTCTGCGGCCCGTAGCGCACCGCGCCGCCGCCGCGCACCACGTCCACCGATTGCAGATTACCGATAGACAGCGGGGCCATCGACAGCTGCGGCTGGCCGTAAGGCGCGACCGCCAGCGGGACGCCGTCCATCAAAATGGTTGAGCGCGGAGAAAGACGCGAAGTCAGGCCGCGCACGCCGACGTTGAGCGAGATGTCGCTGCCGCCGGTGCCGTTGCTGTCGCGCACCTGCACGCCGGGTACGCCGCGCAGGCTGTCGGCGATGGTTTGGTCGCCCTGTTCGTGCATCTGCTGCTGGGTGACGATGGAACGCGCGCCCGGATGGTTGAGCAGCACCGAACTGGTATCAGGGTTGTCCAGCCAGTTGCCGACGACGGTCACAGTGTCGGTATCGTTCTGAGATGAATTATCAGTAGCAAGGACAGGGAACGCGACGGCGATGGCAGCCGTCAGCAGGGAAAGCCGAAAAAGAGGTGACATAATAATGCCTTAAGAGTTTCAGACCCGGATGTGTTTTTTTAGAAAAGACAATCTTAATGATAATTATTGGCAAGTAAATAGAATTGTTACGGGATAGTTAAGTGGGTAACTAAATAATGAATGCGGGAAACAGGGCCCGGCTGGCGGGCCCTGGCGGGGGTTATTGCGGCGTAAGCCAGAAGACGCCGCTGTAATCCAGCGCGGTGAATTTCTGATGCACCATTTCGATATCCGCTTGCGGATCAATATCTTTAAACAGCGCCGGGTGCAGGAATTTGGCGATCGCCTCAACGGCGATAAAGTTGAGCGGCGTGTCGTAAAATTGATGGTAAATCGCCATCACGCGTTTTTCTTTCACCGCTTTCAGCACGTTAATGCCGGTGCGATCCAGCAGATGCGCCAGTTTCTTTTGGCTGGTGGCCATATCTGTAGCGTAACCCAGCGGCACCGCCAGCGTGCCGCGATGCCCGCGGCTCCAGTCGGCGCCGGTCAGCAGATAGAAATCCGGGTTGCTGCTGATCACCTGCTCGACGTTCACTTCACCGCCCATGTCTGAAAACAGCTTGCTGCCGATATTGTTGCCGCCGGCGGTATCGATGAACTGCCCGAAGCTGCCTTTGCCGAAGGTGTTGCAGCACTGATCGCCTTTGATGCCGGCGCTGCGCTCGATGAAGACGCTGGGGCGCTGCTCCGGTTTCAGCGTGGCGACGCGCTGGCGCACCAGCTCGAGGCGCTGCTGATAGAGGCGAATAAAGGCGTCGGCGTTGGGCTGCTCGTCAAACACTTTACCCAACAGCGCCATGCTGGCGACGGTGTTGGTCAGCGGCTGCTGGCGAAAATCGATGATCAGCACCGGGATGCCGACTTTTTCCAGCTGGGTCAGTACGCCGCTGTCTTTCAATTTGCTCAGCAGACCGATGTCGAAAATGATCAGGTCCGGTTGGCGCACCACCGCGCTTTCCACGCTGAAATCACTGGTGTAGGGGTTGTCGAAGGTAGGGATTTGCATGACCTGCGGAAATTTTTTCGCATAGGCCTCAACCAGATCCGGTGCTTTGACCTTCAGCGAGTTGTCCCAGGCGATGATGTTTTTCAGCGGCTGCTGCGGGTGCAGAATATTCAGCGCCAGCAGCGCGCGGGCATCGGCCAGAATAACGCGTTTGGCCAGTTGCGGCAGGGTGACCTGACGGCCGGCGACATCGGTGACGACGATAGGCGCGGCTTGAGCGGCGCCGGCCAACAGCAAAACGCAGGCGGCCAACCAGCGGCCGGCTTTGGCGATAAGAACAGCGGGCATGAAGATCCTTGGGTAATCGGCTGGGAACGAGAACGCAATGATAAGCGATATCCTTTCGCTTTTTGAACTCCCTTGATGCCGATCGATTACCCCTGGCCCATCAGCGGGTCGCTGACGCTGTGTTCGCCATCTTCCAGCCGCCCCGCCAGGCGGCGCAGCCAGCCGTCGGCGCCTTGCAGCGTAAGGTCATACCAACCGCCGCTGGCGCGGGCGTCAAACGCTTGCTGGTGGCTGCCGCCCGCCGGCAGCGTGATAGGCCACGGCCCTTGCTGCGTGTAGGGGCAGCGTTCTAGGGTGACCGCTATCGCTTCGGTGCCCGGATTGTTCAACTGCAGCAGCAGGCTGCGGCCCGTCGGGCGCAAACGCACCTCCGGCTGTGGCCGGCTCAGGGTGCCGCGCAGCTCGCGATGAAAGCCGTTGGGGCCGAGCAACCACAGATGGTACTCATTCTTCGCCAGCCAGTCGTCGCTGACCGCTTTACCCGCCTCGACGGTAAAACGGCGCGGGATCTGCGTCAGATCCCGCCGATCGTAGACGTGAAACACCGCTCCCTGCTCGCCGGTATTGAACAGGTTCAGCGTCACGCGGCGCTGCTCGGCCGCGACGGTGGCTTCGACGTGCAGCTGGTAGGGCAACGCGCGGGAAGGGCGTGCCAGGCGGCGTTGATGGGGCAAGCGCTGGTGGGCGGGGGATGGCAGCGGCACCTGCGGCAGCTGTTCCTGGCGCAGGCGCAGGCCGTCGGCGGCGTGGCGGCTGGTGGCGGGCAGGCTCGGCAGCGCTTCGCCGTTAGGATCGACAAAGTTGAACGCCGAGGTGAGATCGCCGCACACCGCGCGGCGCCAGGCGCTGATGTTGGGTTCATGCACCTGAAAGCGCTTTTCCAAAAATTGCAGCACCGAGGTGTGATCGAAGACCTGCGAGTTGACCCAGCCGCCGCGGCTCCAGGGCGACAGCACCAGCATCGGCACCCGTGGGCCGGGGCCGTAGATGCGGCCGTCCGGCGGCGGTTGATCCTGCGAACCGGGCGGGGCCACGTGCTGGAAGATCTCGGTGTCGAACGGCACGGTCGATTTACCGGCGAAGCTGCCGTCTTCGCGCAGCGACGGCGCGGAAGGCGAAGGCATATGGTCAAAAAAGCCGTCGTTTTCGTCGTAGTTGACCAGCAGGACGGTTTTACTCCACACCTCCGGGTTGTCGGTCAGCGCGTTGAGGATCTCTTGGGTGAACCAGCCGCCCTGCACCGGGCTGGAGGGATCGGGGTGTTCCGAATAGGCCGCCGGCGCGATGATCCAGCTGACCTGCGGCAGTTTGCCCTGCTGCACGTCGGCGCGGAATCCGGCCAGCATGGCGTCCAGATCGTTGCCGTCGGCGGCCGGCAGGGTGTTGCCGTTGCCCTTGTACAGCGGCGCGGCCTCGTTGAGCGCATCGCTGTAGGTC
Organism: Serratia sp. LACPHL-BACT-2024-00286; assembly: GCF_043109535.1. Taxonomy (NCBI): domain Bacteria; kingdom Pseudomonadati; phylum Pseudomonadota; class Gammaproteobacteria; order Enterobacterales; family Yersiniaceae; genus Serratia; species Serratia sp. LACPHL-BACT-2024-00286. Next base: position 354,208 of record NZ_JBICNA010000004.1, on the reverse strand, counting down.
ACGAAGGCGTTGAAGTCTTTCGGCGGCCGCGCCGGATTGCCCACCTGAATGCTGGCGGCGCGGTATTGGCGAAAACCCGCCAGCGGGTTGTCGGTAAAGTTGTCCGGCAGGAATTGATACACCTTCCAGCTGACGCCGCTTGCCTCCAGCCGTTCCGGATAGGTTGTCCACTGGTAGCCGATCTCCGCCGGGCCGGGGCTGTCCCACTCGTTGACCACCACCGCCACGTCGGCGGCGGACGGGCCGTTGGTGCCGGTCCAGTGGAACAGCCGGTTGGTGTTGGTACCGGCGTGAATGGAGCAGTGATAGGCGTCGCACAGGGTAAAGGCGTTGGCCAGCGCGAACTGGAACGGCAGCTCCTGCTGGCGGTAGTAGCCCATCGAGGCCGGCGTTTTGTAGGTGGGCCAGGCGCTCATGCGGCCGTGATCCCAGGCGGCTTGCTCATCCACCCACGAGTGCGGCGTGCCGGTGACGCGCTGGGCGTTGCCGCGTTTGCTGTCCAGGTGGTAGGGCAGCACCAGCCGCTCGGCGCCCTGCTGCTGCCAGACGTGGCGATCGCCGGGCAGTGGAATGGTGAAACGATCGCTGAAGCCGCGCACGCCAGGCAGGGTGCCGAAGTAGTGGTCGAAAGAGCGATTCTCCTGCATCAGGATCACCACGTGTTCGACGTCGCGCAGGGTGCCGGTGCGGTTATTGGCGGGAATGGCCAGCGCTTTGCGAATCGAGGCCGGCAACAGCGAGAAAGCCGATCCGATGGCGGCAGCCCGCAGGATGTCTCTGCGTGAAAGGTCAGGCATGCGTCGTTAATCTCCGTCAGTGTGCTTTGAAGATAGCCGCTGACGACGATAATGGCGAAAAATAACAGGGAGATGAATGCGAGGGAAACAATGCTCCCCGGCGGGAGCATTGGGGGGATAACGCTTACTGTCTGATCAGGCGGCCGAGCGCCGGCGCCGTTTCGAAATCGCTGCGGAAGGGGTTGATGTCCAGGCCGCCGCGGCGGGTGTAGCGCGCGAACACGCTGAGTTTTTCCGGGCGGCAGCTCTGCTTGATGTCGTTGAAAATGCGCTCGACGCACTGCTCGTGGAATTCGTTGTGCTGGCGGAAGGAGATCAGATAGCGCAGCAGGCTTTCGCGATCGATTTTGCGGCCTTCATAGCGGATCACCACGCTGCCCCAGTCCGGCTGGTTGGTGACCAGGCAGTTGGATTTCAGCAGATTGGAAGACAGCGTCTCCGACACCGGTTCCCCTCTCTCGGCCGCGCCGCTCAGGTATTCCGGTTTGAAGGCGAAGTCGTCGACCGCGATATCCAGATCGTCGATGTTGATGCCCGGCAGGCGGTCGATCTGCGCCGGGTAACCTTCCAGCCCCGGATAGAGCTTGACGGTGACCTGGCCGTTGGCCGCCTGCGACAGATCTTGCTGCATGGCGGCGCTCACCTGTTCTACGCTGTCGAAGCGCGTTTGGTTGAAGCTGTTGAGATACAGCTTGAACGACTTGGATTCGATCAGGTTCGACGAGGAGTGCGGGAAGGTAAATTCGCCGATGCCCACCACCGGCTTGCCCTTGGCGTTGAGCCAGGACAGCTCGAAGGCGGTCCACAGATCAAAGCCGCTGAACGGCAGCTGCCGCTCGTCCACGCCGATCAGATCGCGGCCGCGCGCGCGCGGCAAGGCTTCGAGCAATGCGGGAGCATATTGATCCGGATAATCGGAGTTGGCGCCAAGATGGGTGATCTTATCTTGCTTTTGGATATGCATATTCATTGCCCTTTGCTTGTTCGGTATTGATGTAGCGGTTAAACAGACTGCGGGTGGCGTAGATCGGCCCGACGCCCAGCAGGGCGTAAACCACCTTGATCAGGAACTGCGACAGGATCATGGTTTTGATGATGTCCCAGCTCAGCACGTTGTAGAACGCCAGCGTACAGAACACCACGCTGTCGATGGCCGAAGCCACTACGGTACTGGTGATCACGCGCACAAACAGGTAGCGGGAGTTGGTCAACTCTTTGATTTTGCAGAGTAGGTAGGAGTTGACGTTCTCGGAGATCAGATAGGCCGCCGACGAGGCCACCAGCACCGCCATGATGCTGTGCACGATGCCGTTGTAGGTCTCGCTGTACTCCCACTGCGGAATGCTCGGCACCAGCGTCGTCACCCAGACCCCCAGGACAAAGGTCAGGTTGGCGATAAACGAGATGATGATGGTGCGCCTGGCCAGCCGCAACCCGTAGAATTCGTTGAGAATGTCCACCAGAATGAACGTGAGCGGGTAGATGAAGATCGCCGGCGGCGTGATGAGATTCAGCACCGGGATTTGGATCGGTTTGACGCCGCACAGCGTTGAGAAAATATAAATCACGCTGAGCGCCACGGTAATAATCAGGTAGGCGTACCAGGAGCGTTCATGGCGATCGCTGAGCTCGTAGGCGGTTTTTTGTTGGTTGTCGCCATAGAGTTTGCGGTACAGCGCCTGCAGCTCGTGCCGGCTCAGATCTTCCGATATTTCGCTGTCGGCCAGCTCATTCAGCCCCATGGTAATGGTTTTGCCGGTGGCCAATACCATGACATTGGCCGCGATGGTGCCATGCCGGGTGAAGCCCAACAGCTTGAACTTCTGATTCGGTTCCATTTATAACCTTTCTCCAACGATGTAACCCAGGAATTGCACGGTGTCCTGAGGGCGTTTGTCCATGCTTTCGCTGTCTTTGTCGTCAACCACAAAGAAGCCGCTTTTTCCCGAGTGATACAGCAAAGGCGAATCGCAAATCAGTACCGGCGGACGTTTTATGATGATGATCTCGCCGGGAATAAATGACCCTTTAATTTCGGTCTCTATTTTCATTGCCAACATGTTCGACTCATCGCCGAAGAAATAAGTCAGAGGAAACTCGGTGACCAGTTGCCCGATCTTGCGCTGCGAGACGGCCAGATAGCGCGACTGCGGGATCACCGGAATGGCGGAAGGGTTCTTGTTGCCCTCGGTGGACAGCGTCTCGTTGAGCAGCTCCAGCTTTTCCAGATCGTAGTCTTCGATCTCTTCACAGGAGACACCGAAGAAATCGGAGATCCGATTCACGGTGGATTGCTGAACGTTGTTCACTCTTCCGTCAAGAATTTTGTAGAGAGTCGTGCGCGTCAGGCCGCTGCGATTGGAAAAGGAAGCCTTGGTTTCACCGCGGGTACGCATCAGATATTCAATATTTTTAATGATGTTGATTTTGCGCTGTGCGTTGGTGGTTTTCATTGGCTGTCCTTACAAACATTACGCAGGCTTCACTATATCCTACGCACTGGCGTTGTCCAGATAAAAAGGCGCTGACGCGCGGGTAACAGGCTGATTATTGGCGGTAATTATTGTTTCTCGTCAGCCGTTTAGCGCAGTGATGTCAGCGGGGATGGCCTGCTTTCTCTGCGCGAAAGATAAAGCCGTGTAAATCAATTGATTAGGTTTTTCTTATGGAAAAGTGAACACAAAAGCCGGTTTTATGTTTACTTTTATGTTGACCAAAACCGATTTCATGGGCTACTGTTCATGCAAGCTGAAGTTTTTCTTTATGATCAAACACGGAAGCCAACAATTTTTATAATAAAAAGCCCAGAGGGGGCGTTGCCACACTCTGAGCATAATGGATAGCTTGCTACCGACACCAGGGACCCTAACTACCACGGCCGTTTGTCTGCGCGATCGGCCTATTCTTTTGCACTAAATCTCCCTTTTCGAGCATCAAGCACTCCCCCGTTACCGGAGGAGTGCATTAACGCGTGCGCGAAAATCAGAGCGATTTCTGTGAGGCCAGCGGTTTTTGCGCCCGGCTGAAGGCCAGTTTGAGCACCCAATACAGCAGGCTGGCGGCCACCAGAGAGTTGATGGTCGGCACGCCCCATTCGGTCGCCAGGCCAACGGCGCCGCCGACGATGCTGGCGACGATCGCCGCCCAGCCGATGGTCGGCGTTTCGCTCGGCAGCTGGCCGGTACGGCGGCTCTCGTCCAGGATCTTGCGGTGGCTGCGCAGCAGGTAATAGTCCACCAGCATGATGCCGATAATCGGCGGGAAGACCACGCCAAGCACCGTCAGGAAGTCGACAAAGCGGTCAAGAATGCCCAGCACCGACAGCGTGGTGCCAAGAATGCCGATCACCAACGTGGTGTAGGTGTACTTCAGCTTTTTGCCGGTGATGCCTTCCACCGCGTTGACGATGCCCAGCGAAGAAGAGTACAGGTTGAGATCGTTGACGCGCAGGGTGGAGAACACCACCACCAGCAAACCGGCGCCGCCGGCCGCTTGTGACATGATGGTGACCACATCGGCGGTGCCCAGGGTTTTGGCGATCAGGATCGCCAGGCCGTTCACCACGAACTCGCCGGCGATGATGGTGAAGAGCGTGACGCCGAGCACGTGCTTGCCGTTTTTGGAGTAACGAGTCAGATCGGGGGTCATCAGGCTGGCCACGATGGCGCCGCCGACGACGATGGTGATGCCGGCGCTGATGGTCAGCGGTTCACCCGGCGGCGCCAGCTGGATGATCTCCTGCAGGTTATGGCCGGAAAGCGCGGTCACCGAAATATAGGCCACCAGCATGATGAACATCGGCACCGCGATACGGGCGGCGATGCGCAGCGCCTTGAAGCCGAATGCCACCAGGATGGTCAACAGCGTGCCCGAGAGCCCGGCGGCCAGGCCGAAGCCCAGTTTATTGCCGAGCGCGAAGTCGAGCGACTTGGCGAAAATGGCGTTCTGAATGCCGAACCAACCCAGCAGGCTGACGGCCACCACCACGCCGATCAGCACCGAGCCCAGACGGCCGAAGCCGCACCAGCGCGCCAGCAGGCTGCCGGAAATGCCTTCGCGCATGCCCGCCAGCCCCAGGCCGTAGGTCACCACGCCGAAGATCAGGCTGCCGACGAAAATGGCGGTGAAGGCGTCAATCAGCGTCATGGAGTTGCCGAGCACGGCGCCGAGCATGAACTGGTCCAGCGCGGTCAACATGCCCATATGCACGATGGCCACGCTTAAAAACGAAACTCGTTTATCCTGCGGCACCCGGGTGAGCGGATAATCTTCGATCTTTATCACGGTGAGATCTTCCTTGCGGTTCAAATAAACTGAATGCCTTTGGTTATCAGGCGATCGGGAATGTAGTTATCCAGGTTGGCGTGTTTGCAGTACTCTTCAAATTGCTGCTGAGTATGCACGTTGGCCTTCTGGTAGATGTTATAAATGCGGTTTTCGATGGTCTTATTGCTGACGTTATAGATTTTGGCGATCTCTTTCACCGTAAATCGTTGCAGCATAAGGAAAATGACATCGAGTTCGGCACGGGTGAACAGCTCGTTATTGACTTCGGTGGTCAACACGCTGGGTTTTTGCTGATTGATGTATTTCAGCGGCGACAGGCTGTTCATCGGCTTGGCGTTCCAGATCACGCCAATCACCTGTTTGTCATCGTTGTACACCGGCAGCTTTTCGCTGATAAACGGCGTCAGGCTGTCTTTGCCGTACCAGTAGTGCGTTTCTATGACCGTGACCCGATCGCGCGCCGCTTCGGTCATCTTGTCATGCTCGATAAAGTCGGCGGCGGAGTCGGCCCAGTCGGCGGGGAACTCGTGGTCATATTTACCGGCGACGTCGAAATTCAGCGGCGTATTGGTATAGAGATAAGCGGCGCGGTTCATATAGAGGTGGCGGGACAGCTGATCTTTGATGCCCCAGGGTTCGCTCAGGTGCTCCATCATGGTGATGAGGCCCTTAAAATAAGATTCATTATTTTTATGCGATGAACCCATACCCACCTCTGTGCCGCTCAGGCCGCGTTACAGGCTTTTAGCCAGGTAATGGCGGGTGTGGCGATGCGCATAGTCGCCCAGCTCGCCGTAGACCCGGTAGCCCAGTTTTTCGTAGAAGCCTCTGGCCTGGAAATCGAAGGTATCGACGTAGGCCATATGGCAACCGCGCTTGCGGGCTTCTTCTTCGGCCAGCTCCATCAATTGGCGGCCGTATCCGCTTTTGCGGCATTGATCGCCGACCCACAGATACTGCACTTCCAGGCCGCCCCACCAGGTGCGCGCGACCAGGCCGCCGACGATCTGCTGGTTGTCGTCGGTGACGGTCAGGAACAGCGGGTGAATGTCTACGGGCTGGGTTTTATGGTTGTGCGCCCAGAGGCTGTCGATAACGAACTCTTCATCCTGCGGGTTGGGTTTGTCGGTGATGTTAATATTCATTTTTAATATAATTCCCTGATTTAATTATTCAAATCTGAACTAGACGCTTTCGCCCCAACCGCTTCTATTATCACTTTTATTAATGTATTTCAAGGGTGGTTTTCACCCTTTTCCGCCCGGTGAGCGGACGCTTATAGTAGGCGTCACAGGGAGAAGAAAATAGTGAACAGGCGGTATTAAAACGCTGAAATGCCCTGCCAACACCATCTTTTCCTACTTGCGCCTCACCAGGGCCCCACCGGGAAAACTGCAGTACTGTATGGCTCCACCGGATAGAGCAAGCTCACTTGCCGACGGGGGAGCCACTTTGTTTTTTGACGCCCCCATCCGCGACCACCCTTCACCGTCTCAGATAGTAAACACTCTTCTCATCAGAAGATATGTGCCGCAGATGAAAATGTGGCCGATACCTTCCAATCCGCGGATTCAATCCTCTGCGATGACGCTGCTCAGCGCCGGCTCGATGGCCGCGCCCAGCATGGCGCCGTGCCCTAAGGCGGGCCACTCCCGATAGCCGACGGTGAGACCGCCGAGCTGCGCCAGCTGTTCGGCCAGCAAATGCGTTGCATCCGCCGGCAGAGTGGGGCTCTTCACGCCGGGCGGAGCCGCGCGATCGCGTTCCGCCAGGCCAACCCACAGTTGCAGCCTTGTCGCCGGCACCGCACGTCGTTCCGTCATCTGCTGCGCTTCTTGCAGGATCATGCCGTTGCCCCACCACAGTGAGGGTTCCACGGCGATGTAGCGCTGGAAGGCGGCGGGATGGGTGAACAGCGTGTGCAGAACGAAGAGCCCGCCGTAGGAGTGGCCCCACAGCGTTTGCCGCTGCGGATCGACCGCCAGTTTGGCGGCGATCGCCGGTTTGATCCGAGTTTCAATCAATTGCAGGAACGCATCCGCGCCCCCGCCGGCCCGCGGCGCTTTCTTCATGCCTGCCGGCAGAGGGAGCGTATAGTCGTAGGCGCGGCCGGCGGCATCGATGCGCAGATCGTTGTCATAACCGATCATCACCAGCACCGGCGGCCGTTTCGCCGCTGCCAATTTGGCCAGTAAGGCGGCGTTCAACTCCATCAGCACCGCATTGCCGTCGAGGAAATAAACCGTTGGATAGCCGTCAGGCGCAGGCGCCCGACGCGGCTGGGCGATGCGCACACGGTAATGCCGTTGACCATCGGCGGAGGTGAAGCGCAGATCGCTGAAACGATAATCCGCAGAATCGCTATCGGCTACGGTAGTGCCGATCTTGCGTTCCAAATCGGGCTTGGCCAGCACGGAGCCCGGCAGCCAAAGGCCGATGGCGAGCGCCAGAAGCGCGGAGATAAAATGCCGGTTGGACAAGAACATGCGGATCAACATCCTCGAAAAAGGCCGATAGTAGCATCCGTTCGCGTCAGGCAAAAACCTACCTTTAGGGTGGACATTCCGGCCACGAAACCCGGAAGCGCGCCGCCAGTTGCTTTGCCGGGTTAATAGCAACTCATTGTTATTATTGGTAAGTCAGGAATAAGAAGGATTAGCATTAATTAGAAATAGTTATGATTTTTATGGGGGGAGAAACGGCGAGGGCGGATGAAAACACACGGTTATCAACGATTTTGAGCAAAAAAAGCCCTATAAAATAGGGCAAAGACACACAACAACACCAGGGAAACTTTCCGGTATCTTATATTATAGCTTCCTATACATATAGAACATTTTATTATAAATATGTAAGTGATTCTTATTAATCGCTTAATGCCATTATTTTTCAAATGGTTATGTGGTCTGGCTGAGGTATTGTTCTTGGGCCGGGCGTGGGCTGCCAGGGATTGCCGGCAGGGGTTTTGCTGTAACGGCGGCATGAACCGGCGAGATCGGCGGCCCGATAACCCTCAGGGCAATACCGGCCGGCAGGCCGCGAACATGCCGGCCGGTATTGCCGATCTTCACCGTGGGGCCAGGTGAAAATCAGTGCTGTTGCAGCGTCAGCATCTCGCCAAGCAAAACATCGGTCGGCGGCAGGATATCCGTATCCAGCCCGGCGGAAGGGGTAAAGGTCAGCTCGCCAAAAATGATTCGGCCTTGCGAGATGTAGAAATCAACGCGAACAAACTCGAAGGGCGCCGACAAGCGCGAGGCGTACTCAAACAGCTCATCGTAACCCTCTGGCTTCACGAAGGCGTCTATTTCTTCCTGGCTCAAGGCCAGACAGTCATCGCTGTAGCAGAGAAACTTGAAATCTTTATCAAAGAAGTAATACTTCGGCGACCCGGTATCCCTGCCGACACACAGTAAGGTGCAGTAAGGCACGCCGCGGAAGCAATAGATCTTATAGTCTTCAGGCCCGTGACCATTGGCCGATTCGATATACTTCTCGCCAATGATCTTTTTTTGTATCCCTTTGTAGTTGAGTTCTACATAGGTTTTCCAATAATCGTCTTTCATCCAGCCGTCGATCAATTTTTTGGCGCTCGTGATATTCAGCAATTTTTTATTCTGGCAAATCAGGTTATACCCGGAACCGTGATTCCCTTTGATCACAAATTTGTCCGGCAACGTGTCCCACGGAATATCGTTTACTGAATCGCAGGCAAAGTACAATTCATTCAGGATCTCTTCGCACCCCTTTTCTTTGATGTACTCTCTCACCGCATATTTATCTGCGCATTGCTTTACCAACGCATTGTGACTATAGCCATTCAACTTCAGGTGATTGATCTTTTCATTCCAGGTGGACGGCGCCTGCAAGTTTAACGGTTTGCCAAACGCTTTTTTGTAGAGCAATCTGGCCTTGAATTCGGGGGCCAATACGGCCAGCTGCTTTATAATAAATTTAATAATTTGTCTTTTCATATACGTCATTCCATCATAGCGCTGTGATAATGATTAAGGCGTGCTCGCGATTAAAACGTGGGAGAGACACCTTCACTTCGCCATTGAATTGCACTCGGCGTTGTACTCAGATCAAACGGCTGTTGTTCTAAAGCGCGATTAAGAATACGGGCCGATCGCCACGCCATCAGGCTCAACTGCGGATCGGCAATGCCGTGATTATGCATACTGGCGTTCATGGCGAATAAGCAGTTCTCCGCAGGGCCTTCCCACTCAAAGGTAAAGTCGGGGGCGATGCGGTATTCGCCATCCGCAGTGGTCAGCAAACGGTGGGCCAAAGGCTCGAGGAACTCTGGCGTTGCCGATTGGTAACCGGTGGCAAAGATCACCACGTCCGCCTTGAAGGCTTCTTCGCCGTGATCGAGATGATGGCGCGTTTCGAGTTGGTAGGCGTTATCCAGCGTGTGTTTCACGGCCGTCAGCGAACGGCTGGGCAGCAGGCGCACCCATAATTTCTCGCGCAGGACGTCGAAGCGGTGGTACATGGCGCGATAAATCGCCAGCAGCGACTCACTGGTGATGCCGTCTGAGGTCATCTTCTGCTCGGCCAGCATATGCCGCTTGGCCGCGCTATCCAGCGAGTAAAAGCTCTCGACGTAATCGGGCGTGAAATATTCGTTGGCAAAGGCCGCTTCATCGAGCGCGTTGTAATTGTTGCGGCGCGATATCCAGTCGAGCTGTTCCGGTTGCCCCCATTCCCCTTTAAAAATATTCAGGAACAGATCGGCCCCGCTCTGGCCGCCGCCGACGATCGCCACGCGTTTGCCTGTCAGATCGGGGTTGCGCAGCATCATTTCGCTGGCATGGAAACAGCGATCGCTTTGCGCCGTCACGCAATCAGGCAACTTTATTTTCTTGCCAATCCCAATGCTGACGTGCCTGGCGTGGAAGACCTTATTCGAGGTGGTCACCACGAACTGACGCTGCCGATCGTCAAACTCGACCCGTTGAACGTCTTGATTAAATGCTAATGAGCGCATGCCGCCGGCGGCCCAGGAGAGGTAATCGGCGAACTCTTCACGCGATGCGGTGCGCTGTTCCGTGGTCAGGAAACGGTAGAACTTCCTGTTTTTTACCAGATAGTTGAGAAAGCTGTACCGGTTGGTTGGGGCAACCGCGCTCACCAGGTCTTTTAAAAAGTTGGTCTGCATGCTGCAATCCGCCAGGATCATCCCTGGGTGCCAGGAGAAATGGGGTTTGCGTTCCAGGAATTGCCCCGTAAATCCCTCTATTTCACTCCCTAAGGCCGCCAGGCTAAGATTCGACGGGCCAAGGCCAATACCGATGATATCCAAATGCTGATTCATTAATAAGCTCCAGTATAATGAGAATAATACCCAGAAATACGGCTGCAGAAGGGCGGCTTATAGCAACCAGGCTGCCTTTTTCTTATAAGTAAGCTTCACGAATTAAATGTAATTAAAAGGTGCGCGGGCCAAAAATACCGCATTATTTAAATGCCCGTTTAGAATTCGGTAGCACATCAGGTAAAGGCTACGGGCGTATTTCTTTCCATGAAAGTCCCAATGAGAGCTTGCGTGTGTTTATAATTAACTCGTTTAGGTATAAATCCGATAAAGTCTTATTTGTAATTCCATAAAAACGCCAACCCAGGGAAAAGAAAAGCCGTTGGGTTTTCATCAGTTGTTCTCGTGTCGACGCTGGTCTGCGTTCGTCTTATGTCTCTGGGATCAAGTATTCGTTGCTTAGAATAGCCCTAAAATGCGTCCTGGGAAGGTGAAATAACATGATATTAGAAGCAGAGGGCGTTTTGAAAATATGAAATTAAAAGTGAAATTATGAAATCAGCCTGTTGTGATTTGTTTTTTGTCATATAATTCAACGTGTTGAATTGTTGCTTGTAATGGCGTGGCGAGCCAGTGAGCAGGGGTTTTTCCTGCTGCAGTGAGCCTCTTCCTTCGCTGTATTCCTCCTGAACCCAAAGCATTCCCTCTCTGCGGGCACTCATCGGCTGAGCAAAGATTGCTCATGCTGCATGCAAAATGCGCTGTTCGTTTAGTGGACACCGGCTCAATGCCGGCGGAAGGTCAGAGAGGCTGGCCGTCACGCTCGACGTGGTTACGTTGTGAGAAAGACTTGTCTAACCGCGCGGCGGTTAATTGTTCGTGTGATAGGAAGATTCTTATGTTTCAGCTATAATCCGCGCCAGGAGTAGGTCTAAGAGAGCGATTATGAGGTTCTTAATCAATAACCGAATTATCTTCGATGAGGATAACTCGACGCTGGCGTTGGCGGAGGAGAACCTCGAACCGGTGACGCTCACCACGATAGCCAATCGTCTGCTCGCGCTGTTGGTAAAAAATAACGGCATCTTGATTAGCCGGGACTTTATTTTTTCCACCGTCTGGGACGATCATGGCAAAACGGCCTCGAACAGTAACCTGAACAACTATATCGCCAGCCTGCGCCGTACATTTGCCGGCTTGGGAGAGAGCGAAATTCTGGTTACCGTGCCGAGGCAGGGATTTATGTTTACCGCCGCCAGCATTCATTCCGTGGCGGACAATATGACGCAGGACGAAAGCGTTCCTGCCGCGCCTTTACCCGTCCGGCGCCGTTGCGATGCCATTTTACCTAAGGTAACGCTGCTGTTTATCGGGATTGCGTTGGTATTGGCGGGCGTTTACTTTTTTACCGAACGTTACGACACCGCTTATCAGACCCAGATCGCCAGCTACAAATCTTGCCGCGTGGAGACGCTGAACGCCAGCGAGCGGATCGACGAGCGGTATATTGCCGACGCCCTGGAAAGGCTCAAAAGCCGTGGTTTTGATTGTGATGTACCGGCAACGGTTTATTACTCTCGATTGACATACCATTATACGAACTACAAAAAGCTGATTGATTTCATCTCGTATTGCCCGAAACACCGCGTTAAGAATATGGATGCGCACTGTGAAGATGAGTTTGAGGTGATCAATGAAGGTTAGCTCGCGCCGTGCTTTCTACCTGGCATTATCTGCTGCTATTGCCCTTGTTATTGTTATATTGATTTATTTATTGACCGCCTCGCGAGATTTCCCTGAGTGCAATGCGTCTTTATCGACGACGCGCATGACGCCGAATGGGACGGTAACCAGCGGTCTGTACGTGAACATCGTGCGTTCGGGATGGCGCCGCGCGACCATTACGCTTAACGGTTTAGCCTATCGGGATGGAAAGAAGCAGGTGATAGCCCGCGTGCTCGAAACGAAGTATCACTATCATCGTGGGTACTACTATGTCGCCATTGAAAAGAAAATCCTTCAATCCATGGATAACTTCACCTACTCCGATGCGCAGACCTTTCTGTTGGGTGAGGAAAAACATTACTATGTTTTAAAAATTGCCAAATTGAATGATGACAATTTTATTATGTACTACGGCAGGCAGCCTGAGCTGCTGTGTTCCGTAACCAGAAAATGATGGAAACATCCCATAATGAGACGATTATGGGATGTGGTTGGTGATGGCGTGTATAGCAAATAACGGCAGGTTGAACGTGTCCGTGAACGGACATCTTGCTGTTTTTGTATCACTGGTAGTGAAAAACGTTACTCAATTATGGAATATAAACCACTTCGCAAGGTTGGCGGCCTGCATTTTCTCGGCAGGATACGAGCATTTTCTCTTCAAACTGCCTGTTATCCTGCGTGATTTTGTTATAGTAATAAACTTTAGTCTTTTTCTGGCAATTGACATAGGCCTTTACCATGTCGGTTACCGTTTCCTTCTCTGGGTAATCCCAACCCATGTTGTAGATTTGGCAACCCGCGAACTGAGTGCCGCTGAATAGGTTGTTACGCACGGAGTACTGATGGCTGGCCATGATCAATGCAGCGATGCTGATGAATAGGATGAGATTAACCCATTTATTCCAACTCTGAAACTGCCGCCAGGCCGATAATAATTTTCCGCTACCACGCCCTCTGGGGGCGGCTTGCCCCGGCGGTTGCGTGGGAACAGCGGTTTCCTCCATTATGTTTTGTTCTTTTTCCGGTTCGGCAGTGGCGTGTCGGCTAATTTTTTTTGCAACGAACTTAAAGCCTTGCCTAGGGTAGGTGATTATCAACTCCGTCTCGCCAAGTTGCGCCAGATGGCGGCGCAATAGTGAGATATAGTTATTCAAGTTGCTGTTTGTTCCTTTTAGTCCTCGTTCTTCCCAGACCTCTTCAAGTAATTGTTGACGCTTAATCAACATTTCATTGTTCCTGACGAAAATAGAAAGCAAACGGCAAGCCGCGGCCGCTAGCGGCTGCATATTTTGCGGGGCATTGACGCTCTCCAGGGTTCCTTCGTATTCATTGAACTTAACCCTTCCGTTTATAATGAAAATCATAGGAATCCTCTCATTTTTTGTTTCGGGAAGGGATTTTGCGCTGAGAGGTTATATTTTTCAATAACCCTGATTCTCTGTGTTTTCCAATAATATTGATATCTGTCACTAAGTGATAATTTATCCATAATGAATTTTTTATGGAGATCTAATTATTGAACTAAAAGATGTCATTTTTAGATTCTATGTGTAATTTAATGTTGTTTATTAGGTTTTAATCTCGTATTTATCGTGTTTGATGAAATAATATTTCAAGATTGCAGCAGGGGCGCTAAAGTGGCTTCACCCCGGCGATGGAGGATTTCATCGGTTGGGAAAACAGGATGAGTAATTGGTTTATTCCTTGAATAGTATGTGGCTGACCTATTAACCATGGTTATCCACTACATCAGTAATAGCCGCGTGAAAAGGCGGCTTGGTTTTTTAAAGCATCAGGCCAGGCCGTTGATACACATTACTCATTGTTAAGAAAATACCTTATGTATTAATACGATTAAGGATAATTGGTTATATGAAACTGAATAAAATCATGCTGGCTGCCGTTATGGCGTTTGGTGTTTCTTCTCTGGCACACGCCGCCGATCAGGGGCACGGTAAAGTGACCTTCAGCGGCTCGATCATCGACGCACCTTGCTCTATCGCGCCTGAGTCTCTGGATCAGACCGTTGAGCTGGGCGCCATCTCCAACGTGGCGCTGAAAAACGGCGGTAAATCCACGCCGCGTAACTTCCAGATCAAGCTGGAAAACTGCGAGCTGACCACCGTCGCGCCAGGCAAAAACAACACCGTTTCGCTGACTTTCTCCGGTTCAGCGTCGGAAGCGGACAGCAAGCTGCTGGGCATCACCGGTACCGCTAAAGGGGCTGGCATCGCCATCACCGACGGCGCCGGCACCAACATCGAACTGGGCAAGGCTTCTAAAGCACGTGATCTGCAGAACGGCGCCAACACCCTGAGTTTTGCCGCTTACCTGCAGGGCAGCAGCGCGTCCAATGCGACGATCGTTCCGGGTGAATTCCAGTCTGTTGCCGACTTTACCCTGGCTTACCAGTAATTCGTTAGCCTAACGAAATACGCATGATTATTGGCATGTGGGGCAACCCGCATGCCATTTATAGGGAATCGTTATTTCACGGGAAGAGATAATGAAGCATCAGATAACAAAGTTAGGGGCGTTTTGCCTATTGTCGGTGCCGTTGTTCTTTGTATCGCAGGCTATTTCTGCTTCACAGGGCGAGGGGCGCGTCAATATGCAAGGGGCCATTAATGATGCAGCCTGTGCGATCGCTATGGAAAGCCGTGAACAGATTATCGATATGGAGGTGATTCCTGTCTCCGATATTGCTCGCGATGGGCAGGGGAAAAACGTCTCTTTCAGTATCAAGTTAGTGAATTGCATCTTGGAGAGAGCAGATAAAAAATTACCGGGTTGGAAGCAATTTCAGGTGACTTTTGATGGCCATGCCGATGGTGAAATGTTTGGCATTCGCGGAGAAGCCTCCGGTGTGGCGTTAAAAATAAGCGATGATGACGGCAATATCGCCAGGCCGGGCATGCCGTTGCCGTTAATGAATATTCCTCTGGGGAGTTATCGGTTGAATTACGTCATAAACCTCATGGCGAATCGTCAACCATTAACGGCGGGAAGTTATTTTTCATCGGTTAGATTCAAAATGGATTATTACTGAATCGATCGACTATTTCAGGGAAGTTAACAGATAGAAGGTTTGGAACATGATGTTTTTGCCTGCCGGAAAGTCATTTCGTTTATCTATTCTGAGTGCCTGGGTGGCGTTGTGCTGCTTTGGTTTCACCTCTGCTACCGGCGCTCAGGAAGAAATCCAGTTCAATATTGATGTACTGGACGTAAACGATCGCAAAAACATCGATCTGAGCCAGTTCGCTCGCAGCGGCTACATTATGCCGGGCACTTACGGTATGGCGGTGCACGTCAATAAAAGTGATTTGCCGGAACAGCAAATCGCTTTCTATGCGCCGGATGATGATCCTAACGGCAGCCGCGCCTGCGTTTCCCGCCCTCTGATGGAACAGCTGGGACTGAAAACGGCGCTGTACCAAGGCCTGCTCTGGTGGCATCAGGGGGAGTGCCTGGATGAGGCTAGCCTGAAGGGGATGGAGATACGTGGTGACTTGGCCACCTCATCGCTGTATCTCAGCATTCCGCAGGCCTATATGGACTATGTTTCGGAGGATTGGGATCCGCCGTCGCGCTGGGATGAAGGCATTCCCGGGCTGTTGTTTGATTACAATCTCAATGCGCAAACCCAGCATCAAATACAGGCGGGTACGCGTGGTTATAGCATGAGCGGTAACGGCACGGCGGGGGCTAACCTGGGGGCCTGGCGGTTGCGGGCAGATTGGCAGGCGCAGCTAAATCACCAGACGGGTTCGGGGCAGCCGACTGACAAACGTTTGGACTGGAGCCGTTACTACGCTTATCGGGCCGTGCCGGCGTTGCGATCAAAACTGACGCTTGGTGAAGGGTATCTTGATTCCGGGCTGTTCGACAGCTTCCGCTTCGGCGGCCTGAGCCTGCGCTCTGACGACAACATGTTGCCGCCTAACCTGCGCGGTTATGCGCCGGAGGTGACGGGGGTGGCGAAGAGCAATGCCAAAGTGATTATCAGCCAACAGGGGCGGGTATTGTACGAGACCACGGTCGCGGCGGGGCCGTTCCGCATCCAGGATCTGAATGATGCGGTGTCTGGCGATCTGGACGTGCGGGTGGAAGAGCAAGACGGCAGCGTGCAGGCGTTCACGATGAGCACCGCCAGCATTCCGTATCTGACGCGGCCGGGATCGCTGCGCTACAAGCTGGCTTTGGGTAAACCCTCCGATCTCGATCACCGCTATCGCGGGCCGCTGTTCGGCACCGGTGAGTTTTCCTGGGGGGTGAGCAACGGCTGGTCGTTGTACGGCGGCGGGTTGTTCGGGGGAGATTATAACGCTGCGGCGCTGGGCATCGGCCGCGATCTGATGATGCTGGGGGCGCTGTCGTTTGACGCCACCCAGTCGCGAGCCAGGTTGCCGTATAACGGCGAAACGCTGAGCGGCGGTTCATACCGCCTCAGCTATTCGAAGAGTTTCGATGAGCTGGACAGCCAGGTGACCTTTGCCGGCTACCGCTTCTCGGAGCAGAATTTTATGAGCATGAGCGAATATCTGGATGCGCGCGAGTACGGCAGGCGTTTCGGCAACAGTAAAGAGATGTACACCATTACCTATAACCAACAGCTGCGGGACCTGGGGGTGAGCGCTTATCTCAACTACAGCCATCAGACTTATTGGGATAAACCGGCCAACGATCGTTATAACCTGACGCTGTCGCGCTATTTCGACGTCGGCCGTTTCAAAAATCTGGCGCTGTCGCTGTCGGCGTATCGTAACCGTTACAACGAGCGCAACGACGACGGCATGTATCTGTCGCTGTCGCTGCCGTGGGGCAATGGCGCCAGCGTCAGCTATAACGCCACGCTTAACCGCAGCGACAACACCCATCGGGTGAGCTATTACGATCGCTTCGACGAGCGCAGCAACTACCAGCTCAGCGCCGGCGGCTCGCGCAGCGGCGCTAATTTGAGCGGTTATTACACCCGCGATAGCGATATGGCGCGCGTAACCGCTAACGCCAGCTATCAGCAGGACAGATATAGCGCTTTCGGCCTGTCGGCACAGGGGGGCATGACGCTGACCGCAGAAGGCGGAGCGTTGCACCGCAGCAACCTGCCGGGCGGCACCCGCTTGCTGCTGGATACCGAAGGAGTGGGCGGGGTGCCGGTGCGCGGCTATGGCAGCGTTGCGGCGACCAACCGCTGGGGGAAAGCGGTGGTGGCGGATGTCAACAGCTACTACCGCAACAAGGCCAGCATCGATCTGGACGAGCTGGGCGATGGCGCCGAGGCGATCAAATCGGTGGTGCAGGCGACGCTGACCGAAGGCGCCATCGGCTACCGCAAGTTTGAAGTGATTGCCGGGGAGAAAGCGATGGCGGTGATCAAGTTGGCGGACGGCGGCGAGCCGCCGTTCGGCGCCACGGTGCGGAACGCGCGGAAACAGGAAACCGGCATCGTCAACGACGGCGGCAGCGTGTATCTGAGCGGTATCAAAGCCGGAGAAAATATGACCGTGCACTGGGGGGGCACAGCACAGTGCGAAGTGCAAATGCCGATGTTATTGCCGCCAGAAATGCTGGTGAATAATTTACTGCTTCCTTGCCGGGTATTAGCGGGAACGGAGGGATTGAAAAGTGGAGCGTAAATTGAAAAAGCTAATTGCCCTTATATTTGCTTTACCCATCTGTTTTTATAGCACAATGGTACAAGCAACATACGTAGAGGGATGGTACTCCGATTGGCGCTGGCTTGATCCGCCTAGCGATAATGATTATCCGAGGTTAGGGGAGTTGGATTTTAATTTCTCTACGGTTATTTTTCAGGCTGGCGACAAGGCATTTGGTGATATTAATAACGAAGGTAAGCTAGACTGTTACGGTTTTTGTCAGCTTCAGTTTCGCACCTACGATGCATTTGGGCGTGGTATATATTCTAAAGGTCTTACCTTTGCATATGGAAGCGTCAAGTTTAGTGTTGACGAGGCAAATGCAGTGATGAGAAATGTTTTGCCTTTGGCGGAAATAGTTCAATTTAGACGCTCGGAGGTGCGTCCTCCGCACTGTTTAGAATTACGACTAATAACGGGGTGGACCTCTTACCTATTAGGTTCCGACTGCTCTGGTTTATTGCCGCCTCTGCCGCCAACCAGGCCGCGCCCACCGGAGCCGCTTTCTTGCGCGGTGACATGGCAAAGCAGCGGCGAGATTGATTTTGGCGTGATGACGCCGGGTGAAAACAAAGTGAAGGGCATTGCCGCCAAACTGGCCTGCCAGGGCGGGACTTCGGGAAAAGCCCGCCTCAGATTTACCGATGTCAATCAGGTGGGGGCAAATACGGTAACGCTGCGTAAGAGCGGCACGAGTGATGAAATAAAAGCGAAGCTGTCGATTGGCGATCCAAATTCGTCTAATGAGCAGGTGATTGACGTCTCGCCAGGTTTTAATGCGACCTATGCCTTTGTGGCCAAATTGGACGGCGCGCAGTTGAGTGGTATTGAAGGCGGCACTTTTTCTGGCAATGCGCTGATTGTATTTGAAGTCATTTAGCAGTTTTAAATTTTATGCCGTTATTTAATTCGGTGGCTGAGGTTTTTATTGAGCTGCCGGGAGGAAGGTTATTTATGAATATATCTATGCAATATAATGTCGCGCGAGCCGTACCGGCAATAGCATTAATTGGCAGTGTCTTTTTGTCGATGTCGTCGCAGGCGGCCATTGCCTTGGATCGCACCCGCGTTATTTTCGATGGTGGGCTGCAGTCAGTGAGCCTGAGCGTCAGCAACCAAAATAAGCAGCTGCCTTATTTAGCGCAGGGCTGGCTGGAAGACGAGCAGGGCAACAAGATTCAAAGCCCGTTGACGGTGCTGCCGCCGGTGCAGCGCATTGAGCCGGGCAAGCCAAGCCAGGTGAAGATCCAGGCGTTGCCGGCGGCCAAACAGCTGCCGCAGGACAGGGAAACGCTGTACTACTTTAACCTGCGCGAGATCCCGCCGAAGAGCAACAAGCCGAATTCGCTGCAGATCGCGCTGCAGACGCGCATCAAGCTGTTTTATCGCCCGGCGGCGATAGCCCCCGAGCGCAACGCTGCGCCGTGGCAGGAGCAATTAACGCTGACCAGGCAAGGCGATAAATACATCGTCAATAACCCGACGCCGTATTACGTCACCCTTATCGATGCGGCCAGCCGTAAAGGCGCTGCGGGCGCGCAAAACTTCGAACCGTTTATGGTGCCGCCGAAGGGCAGCGCGCCATTGTCGGTGAGCGCCGCGACCTTGGGCGGCAATCCAGTGCTGACCTATATCAACGACTATGGCGGCCGGCCGCAGCTGGCGTTCAATTGTCAGGCGGGTAAATGCAGCGTCGTACCGGAGAAGAAAAGCTCGTGAGATAACCGGCGGCCGTAGTTAAAGGAGAAAACGAATGGCACGTAGGCATGCAATACCGGAAATCTGGCGCTATGGGGTGAACGGATGGCGTTACGGATTGACGTTGGCGGGGCTGGCGCTGATGGCGCCGCTCAGCGTGGCGATGATGCTGTGGCTGCTGCCTGCAACACGGGCGGCGGATAACTGGCAGGTGGAGGGTTCCAATGGCGTGCTGCATATCAGGGGGGCGCTGGCCGAGAGTGCTTGCCGGTTGGAGATGGCTTCTGCTCGCCAGGATATATGGCTGGGAGAAATGGCGACCGGAAGGCTTGAACAGGTGGGGGCTCGCGGTACGCCGGTGGCGGTTGAGTTGCGCCTGCGCGATTGCTTGCGTACTCGGTCGGCCAGCCGGGATGAGCGTACGGGAGCTTTAAGCTGGGCACCGGATCAACCGGCGGTCAGAGTGAGCTTCAGCGCACGGGCCGATCGGGATAACCCGCAGCTGATAAAAGCGCAGGGGGTGAGCGGCATGGGATTGCGAATGCTGGATGAGCACGGCCGCAACGTGCGCTTGGGCAGCCGAGGTGAGCCGCTGTGGCTGACGCCGGGGAGCAATGCGCTGGCTTACTGGATTATGGCTGAGCGTACCGCGCAGCCTCTGGTGGCGGGCAGCTATCGTGCCGTGGTGGATTTTCATCTGAGCTATGACTGAGGGGTAACGGGTGAAAATGGTAACCAGAGTACGACAAACCGCTGCGGCGTTGCTTCTGTGCGGCAGTAGCGTAATGGCCTTCGCACAGGCGGCGACAGTGAAAGTCAGTGTGACGGTGATGCAGCCTTTGCCCTGCACCATCAACGGCGGACGGCCGATTGAGGTGGATTTTGGCGATGAGGTGATGACAACACGCATTAACGGTAACTTTTACCGTATGCCGATAGATTTTTCGTTCACCTGTAATAATCCCTATAAAAACGCCATGCGGTTGCAGGTGCAGGGCGGCACCGCCAATTTCGGCCAGGGGCTGCTCGGCACCAGTCGGGATGGTTTGGCTATCCTCATCTTGCAAAGGCAAGGTGGGGATCAACTGCCGCTGAATTCCTGGCACAATTTTTCCTATCCCAATCCGGTTAAATTGGATGCCGTGCCGGTAAAGCGGAGCGGCGTCAATCTGGAAACGGGAGAATTCACCGCATCCGCAACGTTGCGGGTCGACTATCAATAACCCTTGGAGTGAATGCATGAAGCCGTGTTTTGTCTTTCCTGTAGTGTGTTTGGCTCTATGTTTCCAGGGGGCTGCGCTGGCTGCAGAGGAGGTTGCGATGCAATTTCGTGGCGGCTTGATTGCCCCGCCTCCTTGCACGATTAACGCCGGGGCGAAAATAGATGTCGATTTTGGCTCGCGCGTTGGGATCAAAAAAGTGGATGGCGTTAACTACCGCCAGGCGATCGATTACCACCTTGATTGTGAACCGGGGGCGCGTCCTTGGGAGCTAAGGTTAACCCTGAAGGGGAATGGCACCGCGTTTGATGGGGCCGCGCTACAGAGCAATAAAGCAGATCTGGGGATTCGCGTTTATCAAAATGACGAGCCTTTTGTGATCTACAGCTCCATTTCTATCGATCCCAGTAGCCCGCCGCGGCTGGAGGCGGTGCCGGTGAGCAGACCGGGGGCCACGTTGACGGAAGGCGCTTTTTTTGCGACCGCGACTTTGCTGGCTGAATTTTTCTAGGAGCTTGATATGAAAGTTTTTCCGTTTTTTTCTGCAGCGATGGCGTTATTGATTGTTTTCACTCCACACGCCCGGGCAGAGGATAACCTGTATTTTCATGGCGAGCTGGTGGCGGAGCCCTGCGTGATCCCGCCTGGCAGTGAAATTATCCCGCTCGATTTTGGCACCGTGATAGATAAATACCTTTATAGCTATCAACGTACGTTACCCGTTCCATTGGCCATTCAGCTGGCAGAGTGCGATCTGAGTCTGGGGCAATCCCTGACGGTAACTTTTGTCGGTAGCGAAAACGGCAGCTTACCAGGCTATTTAGCGTTGGATACCGGCAGCCAGGCCAGAGGCGTTGCAATCGGCTTAGAGAGTATGGAAGGTAAATCGCTGCCGCTGAATAAACGGGGCGAAAAGATCTCACTGGTAAGCGGTAATAATCAGATCCGTCTTCAGGCCTATATTCGAGGTGAGCCGCTTGCTCTACAAAGCAGAACCATTGTTCGTGGGGATTTTAGTGCTGCTGTCACCTTTAACCTGGAATATGAATAGATAGGTATGGGAGGTTTGGTTAAGGAGTTGCATTCTGCCATCGCGGTTATTTTACGGTGTAATCCATTCCTTATGCTTTTCCTCTGCCTGGGCCAATAAATTCGTTTTCCGCCAGTCTATCTGCATTGTTTAAGAGGTGAATAATGGAACGAATCAATATCGTTATTGATGATGACAATGCTTATTTCGTGGCGGGATTACGTTTCAGCATTACGGAATATGCGGAAAAAAATCATAAGACGGTAAGTTTTTTGTCGCCTGATGATGGCGTACAGGCTGATATGGTGATTGCAGCATCGATGTGGCGCGCACAGCGATGGCGTAAAATGAATCCTTGCGAAGCTGTATCGGCTATCATGACCATTAAAGAAAAAAGAGTAGGGCGCGTTAATGAGAGTGAGAGTGTCCTTTATCGAACCGATAACCGGAGCAGACTATTTGAGTTGTTGGCGAAGAGCTTGGTTAAAAATCCTGCTGAAAAACAGCTTCTCGGTTATGTTCTGACGAGTAGGGAAAAACAGGTAATCGGTTATCTAAAAAGAGGTTTTGATCAATCACAAACAGCCAAACTCCTAGGGATAAACGTAAAAACGGTACATAGCCATAAACGGTCGGTGATGAAAAAACTGATGCTGAATCGCCATCGAGAATTTATGTATTGGTTAATATCGCAAGATGACTAATCTTTTTTTGAAAATGATGGCTTCCTATTTTAGCAGTTTAAGAGCTTTCTTTTTCTGACAAAAGGAACTTAAGTGTTTTTTTTGCTTTCTGCAGCAATACTATTTTTATTTAGCCTGTTGTCTTTTTATATGCATATTAAATTAGTCAGGAAAAAACGGCTGATTATTAGCCGTCATAAAATTTTATGGTAGGAGACAACGCGTTAAATTTTAATAAACGGCGAAGCCGGTTTATTCATCTTGGGCACAGGTAAGAAGCGCCGGGGTATTGCTCATTCACACCTGGAAAGGCATTTCCTCGCCGGCGGCCACTTGCTGATTAACCAACAGAATAGGCTAACCAGAGTGTTTTCCGCCTCACAACAACCTTTCTGCCATTGATGATTGCCTGGCTGTAACCGACCCCGATCACTATCGCTTAACGCATGGCGTACCTGACAAATAATCGAACGCAGTTCGATGGAGAGTCCGTACCCCAGAAAGCGAAAAACCCGCCATAGGCGGGTTCTTCTAAATATGGTGCCCGGACTCGGACAACCGGCGCTGGCGCCGCGTTGAACAGCGCTTTAGCGCTGGCCCGCAGGGTGAGGCCTTCAGGCCGAATAATCGAACGCAGTTCGATGGAGAGTCCGTACCCCAGAAAGCGAAAAACCCGCCATAGGCGGGTTCTTCTGAATATGGTGCCCGGACTCGGAATCGAACCAAGGACACGGGGATTTTCAATCCCCTGCTCTACCGACTGAGCTATCCGGGCAACGGGGCGCATTAAACCGTATTGGCCGGATGGCGTCAATCGCTTTCTGTCACAAAGCCGATCGGTTGCTCTATTTTCAGGCAGCGAACCCGGCGGGATGGGGGGCGGGGGGATATCGCCTTTCAATAAATATGCATATAAAACGTGTATTTATACCGATGACACGAGCGTGGGTTATTATTTTTTAATTAAATAACAATGCATTATGATTTAATCAACGAGCGTTCAATCAAGGCGATTCTTGCTTGAACCCCGCAACGAATCATGCAATCATTGCGCAAATTTTAGCACTCTCCGTTCCCTGACGGTGTTCACGCTTCTTATAAGCCAGAGGGTTATTGGCATGACTGGTTTTGTTGCTCAAGCGCTGCTGCGCACCAGACATCTGACGCCGCCACCGTTCCGCCGTTGTTTCCTCCGTACGCCATCCGCCCGAATACGCCTGCCGGCCATGCGGTAAGGCCGCCTGATGCTCGCTGTTAGGCATGCGTAAAGCCAGCGCTGCGGCCCTGATTTTACTGATGCCTGTCGGACGCTGCCAAGACCAGTTCCCCCGATAGCCGCCTGATGATCGCCGATCATGAGCCGGTCACGCACGCCGCTTATGCTGCCGTGCCCGGGTATCGCTTTACCGGGATAACCGCGTTATCTCATTACCGTGCCGGTGGCACACCCTCATCCTTCACCGTTTGAGAGTCAGCATGATGAAAGAATTGAAAATCGCGACCAGCGCCAGCCTGGTCGCTACCATTGAGACGCTGCGTCAGATCGTGCGCGTAGAGCAGACGGACTACACCGACGTGGCGGCGGTGGTGGTGTCGGTCGCCGACGTGAACGCCGGCATTCTGGCGCGCTTGCAGGCGACGGGATTCGACATTCCGACCTTCGTGGCGGTGGAAGGGGACGAGCATCTCTCGCCGGACTATCTGCCGTTCGTCAGTGGGGTTTTCGCGCTGCTGGCCGGCGCCAGCAAGCCGTTCTACATGGCGCAGCTGGAGGCCGCCGCCGACGCCTACGAGCAGGCGCTGCTGCCGCCGTTCTTCAAAACGCTGAAGACCTACGTCGAGATGGAAAACTCGACCTTCGCCTGCCCGGGGCATCAGGGCGGCGAGTTCTTCCGCAAGCACCCGGCCGGCCGGCAGTTCTTCGATTTCTACGGTGAAACCCTGTTCCGTTCCGATATGTGCAACGCCGACGTCAAGCTGGGCGATCTGCTGATCCACGAGGGGTCGGCCAAGGATGCGCAAAAGCACGCGGCGCGGGTGTTCAACGCCGATAAAACCTACTTCGTGCTCAACGGCACCTCGGCGGCCAACAAGGTGGTGACCAACGCGCTGCTGACCCGTGGCGATCTGGTGCTGTTCGATCGCAACAACCACAAATCCAACCACCACGGGGCGCTGATCCAGGCCGGCGCCACGCCGATCTATCTGGAAACCGCCCGCAACCCGTTCGGCTTTATCGGCGGCATCGACGCGCACTGCTTCGACGAACGCTACCTGCGTGAGCAGATCCGCGAAGTGGCGCCGGAGAAGGCCGCGGCGGCAAGGCCGTTCCGGCTGGCGATCATTCAGCTCGGCACCTACGACGGCACGATTTACAACGCTCGCCAGGTGATCGACACCATCGGCCACCTGTGCGACTACATCCTGTTCGACTCCGCCTGGGTGGGCTACGAAGGCTTTATTCCGATGCTGAAAGAGTGTTCGCCGCTGCTGCTGGAGCTGGACGAACACGACCCGGGCATTTTCGTCACCCAGTCGGTGCATAAACAGCAGGCGGGGTTCTCGCAGACCTCGCAGATCCACAAGAAAGACGATCATATCAAAGGGCAAAAGCGCCACTGCAACCACAAGCACCTGAACAACGCGTTCATGCTGCATGCGTCGACCAGCCCGTTCTATCCGCTGTTCGCCGCGCTGGACGTCAACGCCAAGATGCACGCCGGCCCCGCCGGGCGCCGCATGTGGATGGACTGCGTCAAGCTGGGCATCGAGACGCGCAAACAGCTGCTCAAGCGCTGCTCGCAGCTGAAGCCGTTTATTCCGCTGCAGGTGGCGGGCAAAGACTGGCAGGATCACGATACTGACCTTATCGCCAACGACGCGCGCTTCTTCACCTTCGTGCCGGGGGAGACGTGGCACGGCTTCGAAGGCTATGCCCAGGATCAGTATTTGGTCGATCCGTGCAAGCTGCTGCTGACCACGCCAGGGATTGACGCCGCGACCGGCCAATACACCGAGTTCGGCGTGCCTGCCACCATTCTGGCCAACTTCCTGCGCGAGAACGGCATCGTGCCGGAGAAGTGCGATCTCAACTCGATCCTGTTCCTGCTGACCCCGGCGGAGAACCCGGCCAAGATGGAACAGCTGGTGGAGATGCTGGCGCAGTTCGAGCGCTATGTTGCAGAGGACGCGCCGCTGAGCGTGGTGCTGCCGACGGTGTACCGCAAGAACGAGCAGCGCTACCGCGGTTACAGCATTCGCCGGCTGTGCCAGGAGATGCACGATCTGTACGTCAGCTTCGACGTCAAACAGCTGCAAAAGGAGATGTTCCGCCAGGATCATTTCCCGCCGGTGGTGATGAACCCGCAGGACGCCAACGTGGAGTTTATCCGCGATAACGTCGAGCTGGTGCCGATCGGCCAGGCGGAAGGGCGCATCGCGGCGGAAGGGGCCTTGCCGTACCCGCCGGGCGTGCTGTGCGTGGTGCCGGGCGAAGTGTGGGGCGGCGCGGTGCAGCGCTATTTCCTGGCGCTGGAAGAGGGCATCAACCGCCTGCCGGGCTTCTCGCCGGAGCTGCAGGGGGTCTACATCGAGAAAAAAGATCACGGCTGGAAGCGCATCTTCGGCTATATGATCAAGCCATAGAAAAAGGGCCGGTTCGCACCGGCCCTTCTCATTTATCCACGCGGAACGCGTTACTTCCTGCGGTAGCTCTTCTGCGCGGTATTCACTTTCACCAGATAGCGGCGCGACTCGGCGGCCGGGTGCTTGGTGGTCAGCGTCTGATACACGTCGCCCGGCTGCATGGCGTTGATGATGCCCACCGCGCGCGTTCTGTCGCTGGAGAACACCCGCAGCACGCTGCCGGCGCCGCCGTTGTAGGCGGTGATCACCGCATAGCGGCGCGAGGTCGGGTTCTGAATGCCGCCCAGGTAGTTGTTCTGCAGGATCGCCAGATAGGCGGTGCCGGTGTCGATGTTGTTCTCCGGATCGAACAGGTAGCTGCGGCTCGGGGTGCCCCACTTGCCGCGCATCTGGAACACATCCTTGCCGGCGGTGTGCTGCATCACCTGCATCAGGCCCAGCGCGTCCGAACCGCTCACCGCATACGGGTTGAAGCTCGATTCGGTCTGCATGATCGCCAGGATCAGCGATTCGTCCACGCCGTATTTTTCCGACGCCTTGCGCACCATCGGCAGGTATTTGTGCGCACGTTTGTCCAGGTGGTTCGGCACCAGTTGGATGGTGACCGAGTAGATCACGTGCAGGCCGGAGGTGCGTTTTTGCAGCTTGGTCTGCAGCAGGTAATCGGCGAAGTGCGCCGCGCGCCATTCCCAGCGGATCGGCGCGCCCTTGTTATCCAGCACCTGGCCGTACAGGAACGGCTCTTTGCTGATCTGGATATCGTTGGCGTCGGAATAGAGATCGATGGACCCCGGATCGTCACCCATCAGCAGCGTGCTGATGATCGCCTGGCGCAGGTGCGCGGCCGGATCGGTGGTGGCGATGGTCTCGATGGTAATGGCGCCGGTGTCGAAGTTGATGTGGCTGCGGGTTTGGTATTGGTCGGTATATTTGACGTAGTCTTTCGGCCCGGCGATCAGAACTTCGTTCAGACCCCAGATGTTCTCGATGTTGTGGGCGAATTGGCCCATCAGAATGTCGAAGCCGTTGGTATCTTTGATCCAGGCTTCGTTGATATCTTCACTTTTTTTGCCGGAACAGGAGATCAGCAAAGGCGCTATTACGAGCAAAGCTAAAATTTTCTTCATCTTAAAGCCGTTTGGAAGAAGTATAAGAGGATTGAAGCGGGCCAGCGCCTGGCCCCAACAGCGTTATTCGCTCGGCGGCGTATAGCCTTCGATGTGCACGTCGTGCCCTTCGAACAGGAACTTGATCATTTCCTCTTCCAGCAGCTTGCGGTCGTCCACGTTCATCATGTTCAGCTTCTTCTCGTTGATCAGCATGGTCTGCTTCTTCATCCACTCGCCCCAGGCTTCCTTGGAGATCTCGTTGTAGATGCGCTTGCCGACGTCGCCGGGATAAAGCTGGAAGTCCTGGCCTTCGGCGTCGCGCTGCAGGAAAGTACAAAAAATGGTGCGGCTCATGCTAATTCCTCATCGATGGCGCTATCGCCATATAAGTTTTGTTGGATCGGGGGCTGCTTCGCCAGCTGTTGCAACAGGCGGTCCACCGGCGCCGCCAGCCCGACCGACGGCGGCTGCGCTAAGTTATACCAGAGACCCGCGCCCTCATCCATGCCGCTGCCCGCCGCGTCGAGCGACAGCCACATCGGCACGATATCGAGGTGGAAATGGCTGAACGTGTGGCGAAACGCGGTCAGCTGTTCCAGGCGCTTGCCTTTCAGACCGCGCTGCTGCAGCCAGAGTTCCAAATCGACGCGCGCGCTGAACTGCGGGAAGCAGAACAGACCGCCCCACAGCCCCACCGCCGGGCGCTGTTCCAGCCACACGCGCTCGCCGTGCTGCAGCAATAAGAAGTAGGCGGTTTTTTCCGGCAGGATCTGTTTGGGTTTCTTGCCGGGGTAGTTGGCCCAGCTGTGATTGGCGTAAGACAGGCAGCCGACGTTGAGCGGGCAGAGTTCACACTTGGGCTTGGAGCGGGTGCAGACCATGGCGCCCAGATCCATCATCGCCTGGTTGAACTGGCCGACGCCCTGCGCCGGGGTGACCTCTTCGCTGATTTTCCACAGCCGGTTTTCGACCTCTTTCTTGCCCGGCCAGCCCTCCACCGCGTAGCAGCGGGCCAGCACGCGCTTCACGTTGCCGTCGAGGATCGGATAGTGTTGGCCCAGCGCCAACGACAGCACCGCGCCGGCGGTGGAACGGCCGACGCCCGGTAAATCGGCGATTTCTGCGAAGGTTGTCGGGAACTCGCCGCCGTGCTGTGCGACAATGGTCTGCGCCGCCTTGTGCAGGTTGCGGGCGCGGGCGTAATAGCCGAGGCCGGTCCACAGATGCAGCACTTCGTCCAGCGGGGCCTCCGCCAGCGCGCGCACGTTGGGAAAACGGGCCATAAAGCGCTGAAAATAAGGAATGACGGTGGCAACCTGGGTCTGTTGCAACATCACCTCGGAGAGCCATACTTGATAGGCGGTTTTCTCCAGCTGCCACGGCAGGGTCTTGCGGCCGTAGCGCTGATACCAGTCAAGCACCACCTGTGCGAATTGTTGTGCTTGCATCATGAGCAGCGTCGTTATCCGGCAGAAAATGAAGCGAGATTGCAGCATAGAGTCATGGTGCTGTAAACCGGAACTTTCCGACGCCGCACGGCGGGTACAGAAGATGAACACTTGCTAAACCAATGTATCTTTGCATAATGCGCGTTTCCCTAATTGGCAGCCAAACAGACAGAAAGCACTATGATTAATGACGTCATCTCCCCGGAATTTGATGAGAACGGCCGCGCGATGCGCCGTATCCGCAGTTTTGTCCGCCGCCAGGGGCGGCTGACCAAAGGCCAGCAGCACGCGCTGGAGAACTATTGGCCGGTGATGGGCGTGGAGTATCAGGCTGACGCTGTCGATCTCGCCGCGCTGTTCGGCCGCGACGCGCCGACGGTGCTGGAGATCGGTTTTGGCATGGGCGCCTCGCTGGTGACCATGGCGGGCAACAACCCGCAGCAGAACTTTTTAGGGATTGAGGTGCACTCGCCGGGCGTGGGCGCCTGCCTGGCCGACGCCCACGAGGCGAAGCTGAGCAACCTGCGCGTGATGTGCCACGACGCGGTTGAGGTGCTGGAAAACATGATCCCGGACGGCTCGCTGGACATGGTGCAGCTGTTCTTCCCCGATCCGTGGCACAAGGCGCGCCACAATAAGCGCCGCATCGTGCAAACGCCGTTTGTCGAACTGGTGCTGCGCAAGCTGAAGACCGGCGGCGTCTTCCACATGGCCACCGATTGGCAACCTTATGCGGAACATATGTTAGAGGTTATGAACGGGGTCGCAGGCTACCGTAATCTTTCCAGCGATAATGATTACGTGCCGCGTCCGGATTCGCGCCCACTGACGAAATTTGAATTACGCGGCCAGCGCCTGGGACATGGCGTTTGGGACTTGATGTTTGAGAGGAAAGAATAATGGCTAAGAACCGCAGTCGTCGTTTACGTAAAAAGTTGCACATTGAAGAATTTCAGGAGCTGGGTTTCTCCGTAGCCTGGCGCTTCGCCGAAGGCACGTCGGTGGAAGACATCGACAGCACGCTGGATACCTTCATCGATGAAGTGATCGAGCCGAACGGCCTGGCGTTTGACGGCAGCGGCTACCTGCAGTGGGAAGGTCTGATCTGCCTGCAGAAGATCGGCCACTGCACCGACGAGCATCGCGAGCTGGTGAAAAACTGGCTGGAAGCGCGCAAACTGAGCGACGTTAAGGTCAGCGATCTGTTCGATATCTGGTGGGATTGATCGCGCTTGCCCGATGAGCGCGGCTTCGCGCCGCGCCGTTTTATTGATTTAAGGTGCCTTAACGGCGCCTTTGTTTTGCCCGGAGTGTGACCGAGGTGGTAACAACATTGGATAACGCGTTGCTGGAGGAGATCCTGCAACAGGTGCGCCCGCTGATTGGCCAGGGGAAAGTGGCCGACTACATCCCGGCGTTGGCGGAAGTGCCCGCCGATCGGCTGGCGATCGCCGTCTGCACGGTGGACGGCGAACTGTTCCAGGCCGGCGACGCCGCGGAGCGCTTCTCCATTCAGTCGATCTCCAAGGTGCTGAGCCTGACGCTGGCGCTGACGCGCTATCAGGAGCCTGAGATCTGGCGGCGCGTCGGCAAAGAGCCTTCCGGCCTGCCGTTCAACTCGCTGCTGCAGCTGGAGATGGAACAGGGCAAACCGCGCAATCCGTTTATCAACCCCGGCGCGCTGGTGGTGTGCGACATGCTGCAAACCCGGCTCAGCGCCCCCAAACAGCGGATGCTGGAGGTGGTGCGCCAGTTGGCCGGCGAAGACGACCTGGCCTATGACCTGCGGGTGGCGCGCTCCGAGTTCGAACACTCCGATCGCAATGCGGCCATCGCCTACCTGATGAAGTCGTTCGGCAACTTCGAGAACGACGTGATCACCGTCCTGCAAACCTATTTCCACTACTGCGCGCTGCGCATGAGCTGCGTGGAGCTGGCGCGCAGCTTCGTGTATCTGGCCAATCGCGGCCGCGATCTCAGCGGCGAGGCGGTGATCAGCCCGCTGCAGGCCCGGCAGATCAATGCTCTGATGATGACCAGCGGCATGTACGACGGCGCCGGCGAATTCGCCTATCGGGTGGGGATGCCGGGCAAGTCCGGCGTGGGCGGCGGCATCGTGGCCATCGTACCGGATGAGTTGTCGATCGTCGTCTGGTCGCCGGAGCTGGATGCTTCCGGCAACTCGCTGGCGGGAACTGCGGCGCTGGAACTGTTGTCTCAACGTATCGGTCGTTCGATTTTTTAATCCCAATCTGGATGGGAGTCAGGAGAAGCTATGTTGAAGAAAACCGGGTTAGCCTTACTGCTGCTGGCGGCGACTGCCGCGCAGGCCCACGCCGAGTACCAATGCAGCGTTAAACCCCAGGATGATGTGATCATCAGCCCGCAGAGCGTGCAGGTGAAAGGCGCCAGCGGCGACCTGCAAATTTCGCCGGATGGCGACGTGATCCGCAACGGCCAGGCGCTGAGCCTGAACGACAGCCAGCGGCAGAAAGCCTTCAGCTACCAGAGCGCGCTGCGCAAGCAGCTGCCGTGGATCGACGACGGCGCGCAGCAGCACCTGGAGAAAGCCCGTTCGGCGCTGGATAAGGTGATCGTCAAAGAGTTGGGCAGCAACAGCAACGTGCGCAACCGGCTGACCACCCTGAACGGCCAGCTGAAGCAGCAGATGAACCGCATCATCGAACACCGCAGCGACGGCCTGACCTTCCACCACAAGGCGATTGACCAGGTGGAACAGGACGGCCGCAACATCGTGCAGCAGAGCATGGGCGGGGTGCTGCAGGACAGCCTGAACGAGATGGGCGTCAAACAGGCCGCCAACAGCGGCGGCAACCCGCTGCAGGCGATCATGGGCAATCTGGGCGGCTTGCAGAAGGCGATCCAGAACGAATGGAACAACCAGGAGCAGGACTTCCAGAACTTCGGCCGCGACGTTTGCAACCGCGTCACCGCACTGGAAACCCAGCGCAAGGATCTGCTGAAGGCGTTGAAGTAAGTTAAGAATTTCCTCGGGAGAACGTTTTTTGACCTTCTGAAGCTTATCTGACAGACTGGTCAAACTACGTACAGATTTAGGGATGTTTACGGAGGACGCTATGAGCCATACACGTTACGAAACCGATGTTG
Source organism: Serratia sp. LACPHL-BACT-2024-00286 (assembly GCF_043109535.1). Classification (NCBI taxonomy): domain Bacteria; kingdom Pseudomonadati; phylum Pseudomonadota; class Gammaproteobacteria; order Enterobacterales; family Yersiniaceae; genus Serratia; species Serratia sp. LACPHL-BACT-2024-00286. The sequence goes on along the minus strand of NZ_JBICNA010000004.1, from coordinate 322,514 downwards.
TCGCCTGGGCAAATGAACAGGCAGCTCTTTTGCGCTCCGGAAAATTGTCTGAGATCGATATTGAAAAGATCGCCGAGGAGATTGAGGACGTGGGGAAGAGCGAGCAAAGGGAACTTGCTAGCCGGATGACGGTGCTGATTGCACATTTGCTTAAATGGAAATATCAGCCGGCCAGGCGCGGAACCAGTTGGGAGAGAACGATTAAAGCGCAGCGCAAAGAGGTGCTTTACAGCTTGAAAGAGTCTCCCAGCCTAAAAGGTAAACTGGGCGATGCTGATTGGCTGGATGTCGTCTGGTCGAAGGCCGTTGCGCTCGCCACGGCCGAAACCGGGCTGGATGTGTATCCGGAAAACGGCATCTGGGAAACTCAGCAGATTCTGTCTCAGACGTTTTACCCGGATTAACACCAATAAAAAAGCGCTGATTATTCAGCGCTTTTTTTTACTCGTCGTCTGCCAGGAACAGTTCCAGCAGCGAGTTGAGGAACAGTTTGCCCTTCTCGGTGATCTGCCAGTGCTCCGCGGTTTCTTCCAGATAGCCTTTGGCCAGCGCTTCGTCCAGCTGCGGGCGAATGACGCTTTCCGCCAGCCCGGTGTAGTTGACGAAGTCGGCGCGCGGCGCGGCTTCCAACAGGCGGAAGCGGTTCATGAAGAACTCGAACGGCCGATCCGCCGCCGCCACCTCATGCTGCTTGTCCATGTAGTCGCCGCGCATAAAGCCGCGCGGGTGCTTGGTCTTGGCGGTGCGCAGGATGCGCCCGTCGCTGAAGGTCACCTTGCCGTGCGCGCCGCAGCCGATCCCCAGGTAGTCGCCGAAGCGCCAGTAGTTAAGGTTGTGCTGGCATTGGTAGCCCGGTTTGGCATAGGCCGAGGTTTCATACTGCTGATAGCCGGCGGCGCTCAGCAACTGGTGGCCGCGTTCGAAGATATCCCACAGCGCGTCGTCATCCGGCAAAACCGGCGGGCGTGAGCTGAACAGGGTGTTCGGCTCGATGGTCAGCTGATACCACGACAGGTGCGGCGGATTGAGGGCGATAGCCTGGCGCAGATCGTCCAGCGCCTCTTCCAGCGACTGATCCGGCAGGCCGTGCATCAGATCGAGGTTGAAGCTGCGCAGGCCGAGGCCGGTCGCCAGCGTTGCCGCGCGCTTGGCCTCTTCCGGGCCGTGGATGCGCCCCAGGCGGGTCAGCTTCTCGGCGCTGAAGCTTTGCACCCCGATGGAGATGCGGTTGACACCGGCGCGCTGGTAGCCGCTGAAGCGATCGGCCTCCACGGTGCCGGGGTTGGCCTCCATGGTGATTTCGGCGTCGTCGGCGACGCGAATGCGCGCCCGCACGCCGTCCAGCAAGGCTTGCATCGCCTCGGCGCTCAGCAGGCTGGGGGTGCCGCCGCCGATAAAGATGGTGCTTATCTCCCGGCCCCCGGCCAGCGGCAGGTCGGCATCCAGATCCGCCAACAGATGATCGACATACTCCTGATGCGGCACGTCACCCTTCAGCGCATGGGAGTTGAAGTCGCAGTACGGGCATTTCTGCACGCACCACGGGATGTGGATGTAGAGACTCAGCGGGGGCAGCTTAAGCATTGCGCATGGCTTCCAACATCAGCTTCAGCGCCTTGCCGCGGTGCGAAATCGCCCGCTTCTCGTCGCGGCTCAGCTCGGCGGCGGTGCGGCCCAGCTCCGGCACGTAGAAGACAGGATCGTAACCGAAACCGCCTTCACCGGCGGCCTGCTCGGTGATTTCGCCGGCCCAGCTGCCGTGGAACACCAGCGGCGTCGGATCCTGCGCATGGCGCAGATAGACCAGCACGCAGTGGAATTGCGCGCCGCGCCGGCCCGGCGCCACGTCTTTCAGCGCCGCCAGCAGCTTGTCGAGGTTCTGTCGATCGTCGGCGTCTTCACCGGCATAGCGCGCGGAGTAGATGCCCGGTGCGCCGCCCAGCGCGTCTACCGCCAGGCCGGAGTCGTCGGCGATCGCCGGCAGGCCGGTGACCTGTGCCGCATGGCGCGCTTTCAGAATGGCGTTTTCGATAAACGTCAGCCCGGTTTCTTCGGCGGATTCCACGCCCAGATCGGTTTGCGCGACCACGTCCAGGCCGAAATCGGCCAACAGGTCGGCGAGTTCGCGCACTTTGCCCGGGTTACCGGTGGCAAGAACGACTTTTTGCATAATGACTACCTTGAAAATTATTCGATGAGCGCCGCGACCACGGCGGGGATCTGTTGCGGATTCAAGATGCGTAACTGTTTATGCCGCCCCAGTTCGCCTTTCTCGATGGTGACGTTGCTTTTCGCCACTTTGAACTGCTTGGCGATAAACTTGATCAGATGGGCGTTGGCTTGGCCGTCGACTGGCGGGGCGGTGATGGCGACTTTCAGTTCGTCGCCATGCAAGCCGATAATTTGGTCGCGGCTGGCTTTCGGCTGAATATATAGCCTGATCGCCAGCCCGTCCAGCACCGGAGTGACTGCACTCACAGCAGGAACCAGATCTCGCCGAACAGATCCATGCCCAGGTAATTGATCAGATAGAGGATCAGGATCACCACCATGGCGGAAAAGTCGATGCCGCCCATCGCCGGGATGATGCGACGGATCGGCGCCATCAAGGGTTCGGTGAGCTGGTACATTACATAGTCGATCGGGCTGCGGCCCTGACTGATCCAGCTCATCAGCGCACGAATGATCATCACCCAGAAGATCAGGTAGCCGGCAGACTTCACCAGCGAGATCAGGCCGAACAGCAGGTTATAGGGGCTGAGCGACATCGCGCCGCCCTGGATCAGCAGCAGCAGCGGGTACTTGATGGTCATCAGCAGGAACGCCAGCAGCAGCGAAGCGCTGTCGATGGGCCCCAGCGACGGGATGATGCGGCGCAGCGGGCCGACCACCGGCTGGGTGATCTTCACCACAAACTGCGAGAACGGGTTGTAAAAATCGGTGCGTGTCCATTGCATCCAAATGCGCAGCAACAGCACCATCACGTACAGATCAATAACGGTCTTGACCAGGAAAGTCAGCGTTAGCATGAAGTGGTCCTTCTCCTTAACTCATGGTTATTTAAAATAATTTTTCCATCTCTTGCGCGCGGGAAACGGCGGCCTGCATCGCTTGCGCCACGGTTTCCGGCAGCTGGCGTTCATTGAACACCCGCAGCGCTTCAGCGGTGGTGCCGCCTTTGGAGGTCACCTGCTCGCGCAGCGTGCCCAGCGGCGTATCCGGGTTGGCTTCCACCAGCGCGGCGGCGCCGGAAGCGGCCTGCTGCACCAGATCGCGCGCGGTCTGGCTGTCGAAGCCCATACGTTCGGCCTCTTTTTGCATCGCCTCCATAAACAGGAAGAAATAGGCCGGGGCGCTGCCCGCGGCGGCGATCACGCCGTTGATGCCATTTTCGTCATCGACCCAGCAAACTTTACCGACCGACGCCATTAAATCGCCGGTGTAGTCGCGATCCTGCTGGCTGACCTGCGCCGGCGCGTACAACCCGCTCATGCCCTTGCCGACCAACGACGGGGTGTTGGGCATGATGCGCACGATGTCCAGCTTGTCGCCGAGCAGCTGATAGAAACGGCTGACCTGAATACCGGCGGCGATCGACAGCACCAGTTTGCCGCTGAAATCGACCTGCTCGCGCAGCGGTTGGCAAACGTCGGCCATCATCTGCGGTTTGACCGCCAACACCACTACTTCGGCCGCGCGCGCGCAGGCGACGTTGTCGCCGCTGCTGACGATGCCATAGTCCGCCGCCAGCGCATCGCGGTTTTTCGCCGAAGGGGCGCAGACGCTGATGGATTTGGCCGGATAGCCGCCCGCCACCAGGCCGGCGATGATTGCACGCGCCATGTTGCCGGCGCCGATAAAGGTAATCTTGCGATGTTGCATCAAATCCCTCGTCTGTTTGTCAGGCCTGCGAGTAGTCGCGGGCGCCAAAAATTGCGGTGCCGATGCGCACCAGGGTGCTGCCTGCGGCGATCGCTGCCGCCATGTCGTCCGTCATGCCCATAGATAGCGTATCGGCCTGCGGATAACGCTGACGCAGGGCGAGAAATGCGTCGTTCATCTGGTTGAATACCGCCAGCTGCCGCTGATAATCCGCTTCTGGCGCCGGGATGGCCATCAGGCCGCGCAGCGTCAGGTTCGGCAGCGCAGCGATCGCTTCGGCCAGCGCTGGCAGTTCGCTTAACGCGATGCCGGATTTGCTCTGCTCGTCGCTGATGTTGATTTGAATCAGCACGTTGAGCGGCGGCATGCCGGCCGGGCGCTGATCGCTCAGGCGCTGGGCGATGCGCAGCCGATCTACGGTATGGCACCAGGCGAAGTGTTCCGCCACCAGCCGACTCTTATTGGATTGCAGCGGGCCGATAAAGTGCCACACCAACTCGCCGCCCTGCGGCGACTCGGCGAAATGCCGGATCTTGTCTACCCCTTCCTGCACGTAGTTCTCGCCGAAGGCGCGCTGGCCGGCGGCGATGGCTTCTTCGATCGCCGCCACAGGTTTGGTTTTGCTGACTGCAAGCAGGGCAACTTCTTCTGGCGCCCGCGCGCAGTTTTGCGCGGCGGCCGCGATGCGGTTTCTGACATCCTGCAGGTTCTGTTGGATAGTGCTCATTATTGACCCGGGAGAGTGATATGGATATCGATGAATTCGTGGCCCTTAGTGTAAAGCATAATGCTTCCGATCTGCACCTTTGTGCCGGCCATCCGCCGATGTTGCGCATCGACGGTGAACTGCAGCCGCTGGCGGCGGCGCCAACGCTGACGGCGCAAGGCGTGCAGGCCCTCTGCGACGGATTGCTGAATGCGCAGCAGCGCGAGAGCCTGCGGCGGCAGGGGCAGGTCGATCTGGCGCTGCACCGGCCGGGCGGGGAGCGGCTGCGGGTCAACGTTTTTCAGCAAAGCGCGGGGATGTCTCTCGCATTGCGGCGCATCGCCGGGCAGGCGCCCTCGCTTGCCGAGCTGGCGGCGCCGGCCATCGTCCCGGCGTTGCTGCGGCGCGACGATGGGCTTCTCCTGGTCACCGGCGCCACCGGCAGCGGCAAGTCCACCACGCTGGCGGCGATGATCGACGAGATCAACCGGCACCAGCCGCGGCACATTTTGACGCTGGAGGATCCGATCGAATTCCTGCACCGCAGCCGACGTTCGCTGATCCAGCAGCGGGAGATCGGCCGCGACAGTCAAAGCTTCGATGCGGCGTTGCGCGCCGCGCTGCGCGAAGATCCGGATGTGATCCTGCTGGGCGAACTGCGCGATATTGCCACCATTCGGCTGGCGCTCACCGCGGCGGAGACCGGCCACCTGGTGCTGGCGACGCTGCACACCCGCAGCGCGCCGCAGGCGGTGGAACGGCTGGTGGACGTGTTTCCGGCGGAAGAGAAACCCTATGTGCGCGCCCAGCTGGCCGGCAGCCTGCAGGCGGTGATCGCGCAAAAGCTGATGAGGCGGCCCGGCGGCGGGCGAGTGGCGATCTTTGAGGTGCTGACGGCGACGGCGGCGGTCAGCAACCTGATCCGCGAAGGGAAAACCCATCAGTTGGCGAGCGTGTTGCAAACCGGCGCGCAGTCCGGCATGCAAACCTTTGAGCAAGGTTTGCAGCAGCGGATCGACGCCGGCGTGTTGGGGGATTGTGTTGGCGAAGGGGCGGGGAGTTAACCCAGCTGCCGTTCGAACCAGCTTTCGAGGATCACCACCGCAGAGGCGGAATCCACGCTGCCTTTGTCGAGCGCGCGGAAGCCGCCGCGATCGAACAGGTTGGCGCGCGCTTCCACGGTGCTCAGGCGCTCGTCATGCAGATCGATCTGGATGCCGAAGCGGCCGTGCAGGCGGTTGGCGAACTTGCGCGCCTGGGCGGTCACGGGTTGTTCGGTGCCGTCCATGTTCAGCGGCAGGCCGACCACCACCAGATCCGGCTGCCACTCCTTCAGCAGCTTTTCGATTTTCAGCCAGTCCGGCGAGCCGTCCTGCGCTTTGAAGGCCGGTAGGGCGCGGGCGCTGCCGGTCAACTCCTGGCCGACGGCCGCGCCGATGCTTTTGGTGCCGAAGTCGAAGGCGATAATGGTGCGGTTGCTCATCAGGCGTGTCCTGCGTGGTTGGCGATGCTGCGAATGTCGATACCCAGAAGGTTCCCCGCTTCGCGCCAACGGCTGGCGATCGGCGTGCGGAACAGAATGTCGGTGTTGGCTTCGATGGTCAGCCAGGCGTTCTCCAACACCTCCTGCTCCAACTGGCCCTTTTCCCATCCGGCATAACCCAGCGCCACCAGCACGTCGTCCGGTTGTTCCGGGGTGCCGAGCGTTTCCAGCACGTCTTTCGAGGTGGTGATCATGGTGTTGGGGGAAATTTGAATGCTGGCGCCGAAGCCGTGGCGCGGCGTATGCAGGATAAATCCGCGATCGTCCGCCAGCGGGCCGCCGGCGAACACCGGCTTGTCCAGGCTGATGGCCGGATCGCGCGCAGGCGGCATGATCTTCAGCTTGCTCAGTACCGTGGCTACCGTGAACTGCTCCACCGGTTTATTGATCACCAAACCCATGGCGCCTTCTTCGTTGTGCTCGCAGACGTAAATCACCGAGCGCTTGAAGCGAGGATCCTGCAGGGTGGGCATGGCGATCAGAAAATGGTGCTGTAAATTCATGGCGTTAGTATAAGGTAATCAATGGGTGAGAAAATAAACAGCCGCCAGTATGCGGCTATACCCGCCGCCTTTCAAGCCGCGAAAAGGCGGCTTTGGCGGGCGCGATGCTGGATAGCGGACGGCAGGCCGCCCGCATGCGCATTACTTCGCCGCCAGGCGCTTTTCAATCGCGTCCATCAGCATGCCGGTAATCGAGATGGGGAATGCCGCCTCAATTTCGCGTGCGCAGGTTGGGCTGGTCACGTTGATTTCGGTCAGGCGATCGCCGATCACGTCCAGGCCGACGAAGATCAGCCCTTTCTCTTTCAGCGTCGGCGCGACGGCGCGGGCGATTTTCCAGTCGCTCTCGCTCAGCGGGCGCGCTTCGCCACGGCCGCCGGCCGCCAGGTTGCCGCGGGTCTCGCCCTGCGCCGGAATGCGCGCCAGGCAGTAAGGCACCGGCTCGCCGTCGACGACCAGGATGCGTTTGTCGCCGTCCTTGATCGCCGGCAGGAAGTTCTGCGCCATGCAGAAACGGCTGCCGTGTTCGGTCAGGGTTTCGATGATCACCGATAGGTTAGGATCGTCCTGCTTCACGCGGAAGATAGACGCGCCGCCCATGCCGTCCAGCGGCTTCAGGATGATGTCGCCGTGCTGCTGGTGGAATTTGCGGATGTGCGCGGCGCTGCGGCTGACCAGCGTGTCCGGCGTCAGCTCAGGGAACCAGGCGGTGAACAGCTTCTCGTTGCAGTCGCGCAGGCTTTGCGGCTTGTTGACCACCAGCGTGCCTTTGACTTCGGCGCGCTCCAGAATGTAGGTCGCGTAGATGTATTCGGTATCGAACGGCGGATCCTTGCGCATCAGGATCACGTCCAGATCGTGCAGCGCCAGATCCTGCTCGCTGCCGAAGCTGAACCAGTTTTCCTTGTTTTCCTTCACGCTCAGCAGGCGAGTGCGGGCGCGCCCGTCACCGGCGTGCAGATAGAGATCGTTCATCTCCATGTAGTGCAATTCGTAACCGCGGCGCTGCGCTTCGAGCAGCATGGCGAAGCTGGTGTCTTTCTTGATGTTGATGGAGTCGATAGGGTCCATCACGATGCCGAGCTTAATCATCTTTTCTCCTTTAACCCAGGTCGCCGAAGCGGACCTGCAGAGCGGTAATGGCGGTGAGCGCTGTGGTTTCGGTACGCAGCACGCGTGGCCCCAGCAGAATATCAGTAAATCCGTGGTTGGTGGTCATGGCGATTTCGTCGGCGGACAAACCGCCTTCCGGGCCGATCAGCAGGCGGACGCGGTCTAGCGGCTGCGGCAGCGTGTTGATGCTGTGGCTGGCGCGCGGATGCAGGTTGAGCTTCAGGCTGCCGTCCTGCTCGGCGCACCAGGCTTCCAGTGACATCGCCTCGCGGATTTCGGGAATGCGGTTGCGGCCGCACTGTTCGCAGGCGGCGATGGCGATCTTTTGCCATTGCTGGATTTTCTTCGCCAGACGCTCGCCGTCCAGTTTGACGCCGCAGCGCTCGGAAAACAGCGGGGTAATGACGTTGACGCCCAGCTCGATGGACTTCTGAATGGTGAACTCCATCTTCTCGCCGCGCGAGATCACCTGGCCCAGATGCAGGTTGAGCGGCGATTCGATGTCGTCCACGCGGCCGTCGCCGAGGCGCACCAGCACGCTCTTTTTGTCCACCCGAACTATCTCGGCGTCGAACACCTGGTTGCTGCCGTCGAACAGCTGCAGCGCCTGGCCGGCGCTCATGCGCAGCACGCGGCCGACGTGGTTGGCGGCGTCCTCGCTGAGGGCGATCTCCGCCCGATCGGTCAACGGCTGCGGATGGTAAATGCGGGGTATGCGCATGGGTAGTCTGATCCTGACGAAACGGCGCCGCGGGTTGGCGGCGCCATGAAAGATAAAGGCTATAGTAGGTTAGCTTTTCCGCTGCTGACAAGCCTGTTGAATATAGGGGTTGTGGTTGCCCTGCACCTTGGCGATACGTGCTTCACGCTGACATTCCCATTGGCTCACCGGATATTGCCGGTTCCACACCTCGAACAGCTGGGTTTGCTGGCGTGACAGCCGCAGCTGGTAGCGATCGCGCATGTAGAAGTAGGTGCGGGCGATGGCGCCGCGGGCGCGGGCGGGCGGCTCCGCCTGTTTATTCTTGAAGTCCACCTTCATCGGGCATTGCCCGTACTGGCCTTCACCGCCGTTCCATTGGCTGTACATGAAGTTATTGCGATCGCCGTTCACTTCGCCGATCGCCGGCTGCAGGTTGTGCAGATCGGTTTCTATCTGGCGATAGGTGGCGTCCTTGTTGCAGTTCTTGCGCCCGCCGTCCTGCCAGCACTGCAGCTGGTGGCCGAACTGCCAGGCCGGCACCACGTGTTCCCACTCGATACGCTGCGCGTGTTGGGCGTTTTTACGCACCTGATAGCCGCAGCCGGCGAGATCCGGGATGCCCTTCTTGCCTTGCCAGTCGATGCGGCAGCCGCAGTAAAAGCTGCCCGGCGCATCCTGGTTAATCTTGGCCGCCGCCGCCTTGGCCTGAGAAAAATTATTGATGCCGTGCGCCTGTACGGCGCCTGCGGCGAAAACCGCCATAAACAAAATTCTGCGAAGCATATTCCAAAACAGCTCAAAATTGGAAAAGCAGGCAGGGTAACGGAACTTGCCGGCAGTGGCAAATGGCGATATTTGCTTGTTTTAACGTATAAATCGTTTAACTAAAGGTTCTCGCTAGCGAGAAATTTCAGTTTTTCGCCGCACCGGCGGCAGCGGTATTCGCTTTCGCCGCGCAGCACGCGATTATGGCGGCGAATGGTGAGCTGGTGCTGCCCGCAGCCGCAGCGATAGGGGAAGGTTTTGCTTTGCACCGAGGCGGTTTCGAAGCGGTGGGTGCGGCTGGCGGGGGTCAGCAGCACGCTTTCCATCATCCAGCGCCATTCGCGGCCGTGCGGCGCCACCCGGCCGAATTGGCGAAACACCAGCAGGTGCGCCAACTCGTGCGGCACCACTTCATCGATAAACGGCTGTTGGTTTTCCAGCAGCAGCACCGGATTCAGGCGGATTTCCCAGCTTTGCAGCCAGGCGGTGCCCGCGCTGGTGCCGCGTTGCTGATAGACGATGCTGGGTTCGGGGAACTCGACGGCAAAATGCCGGCGGGCCAACTGCAGCTTTTCTCGCAGGCAGCGCATCACCGCTTGTTGCAGCGCGATGGGGATTCTCGGTTTGTTCATTGCGGCCTAGCTTAAGCAATGGCGCGGCGGCTGACAATATACCCCGGCGTAAATCCGCATCCGACGCTTTCTTGGCGCTGCGCGCCGGTTTTTCGCCACATTGATAAGGCGATCGCCGCCGATGGATTGTAATCAATGTGTTAACTGCGGGATAATAAAGCGTGCATGATGAGCCTGTACCCGCAGTTCTCACCGAGCAAGGTTGAAACGCCGCCTGTGGTAATCCCTTACGCAAAGAGCGGTTATTTTGCGATTTGGCGCAATAACTGACTGATTAAAAATACGTAAGGTGGAGGCAGTTTTTTGACAAGGCGCCGAGCCGTGCGCCGCAAGTGTGAATTTAACGCAGCTGATGTTGCAAGTGAGAGATCAATGTCGAATAAACCGTTCCACTATCAAGATCCGTTCCCGCTGAAGAAAGACGATACCGAATACTACCTGCTGAGCCGCGACCACGTTTCCGTGAGCGAATTTGAAGGCCAGGAAATTCTGAAAGTTGCCCCTGAAGCGTTAACCCTGCTTGCCCAGCATGCGTTCCACGACGCCTCGTTCATGCTGCGCCCGGCGCACCAACAGCAGGTGGCCGATATCCTCGACGATCCGGACGCCAGCGAAAACGACAAGTACGTTGCGCTGCAATTTCTGCGTAACTCAGAAATCGCCGCCAAGGGTATTTTACCGACCTGCCAGGACACCGGCACGGCGATCATCGTCGGCAAAAAGGGCCAGCGCGTCTGGACCGGCGGCGGCGATGAAGCCGCGTTGTCGCGCGGGGTGTACAACACCTACATCGAAGAGAACCTGCGCTATTCGCAGAACGCCGCGCTGGATATGTATAAAGAGGTCAATACCGGCAGCAACCTGCCGGCGCAGATCGATCTCTACAGCGTGGACGGTGAAGAGTACAAGTTCCTGTGCATCGCCAAGGGCGGCGGTTCCGCCAACAAAACCTATCTGTATCAGGAAACCAAGGCGCTGCTGTCGCCGGGCAAACTGAAAAATTACCTGGTCGACAAGATGCGCACGCTGGGCACCGCGGCTTGCCCGCCGTACCACGTGGCGTTCGTCATCGGCGGCACCTCGGCGGAAGCGACGCTGAAAACCGTCAAGCTGGCTTCGACCAAGTATTACGATGGTCTGCCAACCGAAGGCAACGAGCATGGCCAGGCGTTCCGCGATCTGGAACTTGAAGCGGAATTGCTGCAAGAAGCGCAGAACCTGGGTCTGGGCGCGCAGTTCGGCGGCAAATACTTCGCGCACGATATCCGCGTGGTGCGCCTGCCGCGCCACGGCGCGTCGTGCCCGGTCGGCATGGGCGTCTCCTGCTCGGCGGACCGCAACATCAAAGGCAAGATCAACCGCGACGGCATCTGGCTGGAAAAACTGGAGCACAATCCGGGGAAATTCATTCCTCAGGAGCTGCGCCAGGCCGGGGAGGGAGAGGCGATCAAGGTCGATCTCAACCGTCCGATGGCCGAGATCCTCAAACAGCTGTCGCAGTACCCGGTTTCCACCCGCCTGTCGCTGAGCGGCACCATCATCGTCGGCCGTGATATCGCGCACGCCAAGCTGAAAGAGCGCCTGGATCGCGGTGAAGGCCTGCCGCAGTACGTCAAGGATCACCCGATCTACTACGCCGGCCCGGCCAAAACGCCGGAGGGCTACGCGTCCGGTTCGCTGGGGCCAACCACCGCCGGGCGTATGGACTCCTACGTCGATCTGCTGCAATCCCACGGCGCCAGCATGATCATGCTGGCGAAAGGCAACCGCAGCCAGCAGGTAACGGATGCCTGCCACAAGCACGGCGGTTTCTATCTCGGCAGCATCGGCGGCCCGGCGGCGGTGCTGGCGCAGCAGAGCATCAAGAGCCTGGAGTGCGTGGAGTACCCTGAGCTGGGCATGGAAGCGATCTGGAAAATCGAGGTGGAAGATTTCCCGGCGTTTATCCTGGTGGATGACAAAGGCAATGACTTCTTCCAGAAGATCCAGGCCGGTCAGTGCTCCAGCTGCCTGAAATAAGCGCGGCCCCCTTCGCCGCCTGCGGGCGGTGAAGGGGATTGTGTAAAGTCCTGTAGCCTGCTGGACGGCGAGTTTTAACCTGTATACCCTACGCGGACAGCACTAAAATTCGACTAATGGAATATCGGCAACAGAAGGCTCGGCAAGCACATGAGTACGCAGGAAAGTCATATCAAGGAATTGCTGGTCTGGATTGAGGATAATCTGACCAATCCGCTGTCGTTGGATATCGTTTCCGCCAAGTCAGGCTATACGAAATGGTATCTGCAGCGCATGTTCAAGAAGCAGACCGGATTATCGTTAGCTTCGTATATCCGCGCTCGCCGCCTCTATCTCGCCGCCTTCGCCTTGCGTTTCACGCAGAAGAGCATCCTCGATATCTCGGTCGAATACCAATTCGATAACCAGCAGACGTTCTCGCGCTGTTTCAAGAAACACTTCGCCGAATCGCCCAGCGTCTATCGCCATGCCCGCAAGCAGGACTTCAGCAATCTGGTGCGTTCGCTGGCGGCCAGCCAGCCGGGCGATATTCAGGTCGAACGCGTCAGCATCGCCAGCGGGCAATACGCCTTTCACGGCAAGCAGTACGCTTATCACCTGGATATCGAGAAGCTGGACAAGTCGCACCTGCCGCAGCGCAGCGCGCTGCGGGCGCAGTTCTATACCTTATTGGGCGAGCGCCCGATGCAAACCTATTCGTTTACCCAACTGGTGCCGGACGGCGAGCGGGTCAGGGTCGATTATACCCTGGGCGTGACGACGGAATACCCGCTGCGCGAAGGCGTGGTGCTGGAGCCGCTGCCGGAGATCCACGGCGAGTTTTGCCGTTTTCGCTATTCCGGCAAGCCGGTGGCGCTCAATGACCACATCATTCAAATCTACACGCAGGTGCTGCCCGAAATGGGGCTGGCCCGCGGTGACGGGCCGGACATGACGGTGTTCAGCTATTCGCTGAGCGGGAAAGAGGAGCTGCATCTGGAGCTGCAGCATCTGGTGCCGGTGGTGCCGCTGCATTGAGCCCGTCGGCGGCCGGCAGCCGGTTTTTTTGCTGCACGATCGCCGCCATCACCGCCAGGGCGATCTCCGCCGGGGTTTTGCTGCCCAGCGGCAGGCCGATCGGCGCATGGATGCGTTCCAACTCCTGTGGGGTGAATTCGGCAATCTGCTGCAAACGCTGGCGCCGCCGCGCGCTGTTTCTGAGCGAGCCCATGGCGCCGATGTAAAACGCCGGGGTGTGGATCGCTTCCATCAGCGTCAGGTCGTCCATGCGCGGATCGTGGGTCAGCGCCACGACGGCGGTATTGGCGTGGCAACCCCCTTCCTCAATGAATTTGGCCGGAAACTGACGCAGCAACGTCACGCCCGGTTTCAGCTCGGCGGCAAAGTTATCCAGCGCCTCCGGGCGGTTCTCGCACACCAGCACCTCAAACCCCAACGCCACGGCGAAATCGGCGCAGTAAAGCGCCACGCTGGACAGCCCGGCGATCAGCAGGCGCGGCGCGGCCGCGATGTGCAGGGTGATCTGCTCGAGCCGGCGTTCGACCTGGGTGGCGCTGGTGAAGTGGCTCTGCTCGAGGCTGTGGCAGGCGTTGGGCAGCGTCAGGCGTTTGATCAACGCGTGATGCCCTTCCAGCGCGCCGGCGATGCGCCGCAGGTAAGCGATGCTGGCTTCACTCGCCGGCAGGTATTCGATCAGCACGTCCAGCACGCCGCCGCAGGGCAGCGCCACGTTGGGCGTCATGCCGCCTTCGCCGTAGCGAATCACCTGGCTGGCCGCCTGATACTCCCCGGCGGCCACGCGGCGCAAAAAATCCTCCTCCACGCAGCCGCCCGACAGCGAGCCGCTGTAGCGGCCATCGCGGGTCGCCGCCATCAGCGCGCCCGGCGAGCGCGGCGAAGAGCCGTAGGTGCTGAGCACGGTACATAACCAGACCGGCTGTTGCTGCAGCCAGCTTATCGCCTGGCTGACCACGGTGACGTCAAGATGTTGCATAGGTGAATTTACTCGCTGGCCGGGAGTTGCGATGGAAGATCAATATCCTGCACGACGCCGGGTTGCTCAAGCGGCAGCAGGTGCACTGCCGCGCCTTGCAGCAGTTCACGCGCGCCATTATCGCCGCGCAGTTGGCAAAGGGGTTTGCGCAATAGAGCGGAAAAGCCGACCGGATGACCGGGCTGTTGCGCATAGCAGGGGCGCACGATCGCGTGCTGCCGTAAGGCATCCGCCACCTGCCGGAAAACATCGGCGCCGACGAACGGCATATCGGCCAGGTGAATCAGCCAGCCCTGCCAGTGCGGCGTGGCCGCAACGCCCGCGGCGATCGAGTCGCCGAGGCCCGCGCTGGCGAGCAGGGTGACCGGCACCTGGTTGGCGGCGCAGGCGGCCAGCACCGGCAGATTATCCGGCCGGGTCACCACCTGTACCGGCAGGCCGGAGGCCAGTGCCTGGCGCAGGGTGTGTTCGAACAGCGATCGCCGCTCGCCCGCCGCATCGGCAAATCCGGCGTTCAATTTGTTGCCCTGGCCGCCGGCCTGAATAAAGCGCTCCCCGCGTCCGGCGGCGGTAATGACAATGCCCGTGGTCATGGTTGAAGTCCGCGTTTGCGCAAATTATTTATTAGCCTACAAACTACCTGTGTTTTGTAAATGTTTTTTTGTTGAAAACAGCCTGTTAATCATCACATAATTTTAGTTATAAGCATATGCTTATGACGTCTACGGCAAGGTCGTCAGCGTTTGCGCAACAACACCGCGAACAAAAACCAATTACAAGAAAGACGTGAAGGACTTATTTATGAGCAATTTCAACCCGTCGCGGCGCCGCTTTATCAAAGGCGCCGTGATTGCGGGGGTGTCCGTGTACCTCGCGCCCCTGTACAGCCGCGCCTACGCCGCGCTGTTCGAGCAAAAAATCCTCCAGTCACCCAACTGGGATCCGCAGACCAAACGCGTCCGTTTCCGTATCGATGGCCGCGCCAAGGTCATGGGGCAGAAGGTGTTCGCGCGCGACATCCGCGCGGTGGACATGCCGCACTGGCCGCAGAAACAGGCGCACGCCTTCATTCTTCGCGTCACTAAAGCCGACCGGCTGTTCGAGGGCGTCGATCTGTCGCTGCTGGGGGACGACCTGCAGCCGGATCGCCTGGTGACGGCGGAAGATCTGGCGCGCGACGGCCTGGCCTTCCCGGCGTTCTACGGCGACGACATGCTGCTGCCGAGCGGCAAAACCCCGGCCTATCTCGGCCAGGCGGTGGCGATACTGATCTATCACGACTTCGCCCGTTTCCGCTTCGCCAAGGACAAGCTGAAATTCCGTGAGGAAACCATCAAATACGGCGCGGTCACCGGCCCGCTGGAGCGCGATCCCTGGGGCAGCTTCCGCTATGTGCGGGTGGGGGGCGATCAACCGTTCGACGACGATCGCTTCTCCAGCCTGAAGGACACGCCGATCTTCCCGGTGTCGATGAAAAAACACCTGCCGGAGTGGCCGGAAGGGCGCGAGGGCGGCAAGCTGGATCAGGAAGGCATGCGCTATGCGGGCCTGATCGCCGACGAGATGGCCAATCCGCCGGCCGATTGGCTGGTGATGTCGCGCCGCTACACCACGCAGTCGATCGACACCTCGGCGCTGGAGCCGGACAACGCCAACGGCTGGTTCGATGCCGAGACGCAAACGCTGCATCTGGTGGTGCCGACCCAGTCGCCGCAGGAAGTGGCCGACGAGATGCCGCGCATGCTGGCCAAGCGCAACCCGCCGGTGAAACAGCTGATCCTGCACCCATGCTACACCGTGGGCTACGGCTCGAAAGATCACTACAACTTCCCGTATTACGGCGCGGTGGCGGCGATGTACGGCGACGGCCACCCGGTGCGCCTGGCCAACGATCGCTTCGAGCAGTTCCAGACGGCGCTGAAGCGCCACGCGTTCGACATGAATTACCGCATCGCGGTGAATAAGCAGACCGGCGTCATGCAGTCGTTCCTCGGCGACATGACCGCGGACGGCGGCGGCCGCAGCAACTTTACCCCTTCGGTGGTGATGGTCGGCGCGACCGCCGCCCAGTCGATTTACTACTTCCCGAAAAGCGATCTGTCGTCGGTCGGGCTGGCCTCACGCGCCATCGACGCCGGCTCGGCGCGCGGTTACGGCACGCTGCAGAGCATGGCCGCCACCGAGATGATGGTGGATGAGCTGGCCGCCGAGCTGAAGATCGACCCGATCGAGTTCCGCCTGCGCAACGTGCTGAAATCCGGCATGAAAAACACCCAGGGGGCGATCCCGGCCGGTGCGATCCGCGCCGATGAAGTGCTGGAGAAGGCGGCGAAGCATGAGATGTGGCTCAAGCGCGCTGAACGCAAGGCCGAGTTTGAGAGCCGCCATCCCGGCAAGCGCTATGGCGTTGGCTTCGGCTGCGTGCAGAAAGACTTCGGCACCGGGGCGGAAACCTCGTTCGCCCGGGTGGAGCTGAGCGAAGACGGCCGCATCACGCTGCATCACAGCGGCGCGGAGATGGGCACCGGCATGTCGACCTCGCAGTCGGTATTGTGCGCGCAGTGGCTGGGCAAACCGGCCGACGAAGCGCATTTCTCGGTCACCGACTGGTCGGTGCTGCCGATGGTCACCAGCGGCGATCCCTACCTGATGTCGCAGGAGGAGCAGGACAAGCTGCAAACCAACCCTAACTGGACGCCGAGCTACTGTTCGCCGTCCAGCGCCAGCAACTCGGCCTATTACTTCTCGCACAGCACCCGCGAAGCGGCGCGCCTGATCTTCGATCACGGCGTCTGGCCGGCGGCGATGGCGCTGTGGCAGGCCGGCATCGGCGGCGGCCAGGCGGCGCCGCTGGTGGTGCGGCGTGAAGATGCGCGTTGGGTCGAAGGCGGCCTGACGGCGGCGGGCATGTCGGTGCTGAGCCTCGAGCTGCTGGCCAAGACGGCCTATCAGATGGGCGGCGTCACCGGCGCGGCGGTGCACGTCTTCAATCGCTGGCAGTGGGCGGAGGCCGATTTCACGCTGAACGGCAAAAGCGAGCGCTTGCCGATCGACGGCATGGCGCTGCGCAACGCCGGCGGCGAATTCAAACCGCTGGCGCGTGGGCAGGTCTACTACCCGCCAACCCAGCGTAACAATGCGGCGGTCACCTACTACAGCGCCGTTGGCACGCTGGCGGAAGTGGCGGTGGATATCGCCACCGGCCAGGTGGAATTGCTGAATCACCATTCGATCATGGAGTGCGGCAACCTGATCGTGCCGGAACTGGTTTCCGGCCAGCTGCAGGGCGGTCTGGCGATGGGGATCGGCCATGCGCTGCACGAATATTTACCGCTGTATGAAGACGGGCCGGGCAACGGCACCTGGAACTTCAACCGTTACCACCTGCCTCGCGCCAGCGACGTGGCGGTGTGGAAGCAGAGTGGCGACATCCTGCCGGCGCTGTCGGAAACCGATCCGCCGAAAGGCATGGCGGAGGTGGTGATGATCCCGATTGTGGCCGCGCTGGTCAACGCCATCGCCGACGCCACCGGCCACCGTTTCCGTGATTTGCCCGTTCGTGCAGAAAATATTCGTGAGGTATTACAATGAGCATTAAAACCCAGCCGATCTCCCTGACCATCAACCAGAAGCAGTACGGCCCAATCGAGGTGCCGGAAGGCCTGATGATGATCGATTTCCTGCACGAATACCTTGACCTGACCGGCTCGCGCCTCGGCTGCGGGCAGGGCATTTGCCACGCCTGCGTGGCAATCGTCGATCACCCGAGCGGCACCAGCGAAGAGGTGCGCACCTGCATCACCGGCGCGCATTTCTTCAACGGCAAGAAAGTGCGTACCGTCGAAGGCCACGCCAGGGTGGACGAGCAGGGCGAGGTGGTTGAACTGTCGCCGATCCAGCAGGCGTTTCTGGAGCACTACAGCTTCCAGTGCGGCTATTGCACGCCGGGCTTCGTCAATGCCGCCACCATTTTCGTGGAAAAGCTCAAGCGTGAACCTATCGCTCGCGAGCAGCTGGAAAGCGCCATCGAGCAGGCGTTGGACAGCCACATCTGCCGCTGCACCGGCTACGTGCGTTACTACGAAGCGGTGCGCGACGTGGTGCTGAAAACGCCGGGCCTGCTGAAGGAGACGGCGCAATGAAAAAACGTCTCGCAGTATTGATTGTGCTGGTGGCGATCGTGGTGATTGCGCTGCTGTGGTGGCGGGAAAACCGCCGTTACGACGGCCCGGTGCAGCAGGTGACCGCCGGCGCCGAACAGATCGCCCGCGGCCGCTATCTGGCGCAGGCCGCCGACTGCGCCGCCTGTCATACCGCCAGCGGCGGGGCGCCGTTGGCCGGCGGCTATCCGCTGGAAACGCCGTTCGGCACGATTTACGGCAGCAATCTGACGCCGTCGGCCGACCACGGCATCGGGCGCTGGACCAAGGACGACTTCTTCCTGGCGCTGACGCAGGGCGTGGCGCCGGGCGGGCGGCACCTGTACCCGGCGATGCCTTATACCTCGTACAAGGGCATGTCGCGTCAGGATGCCGACGACATCTACGCTTACCTGATGACGCGCCCGGCGGTGGACGTGGCCATTCCGGCCAACGAGATGCCGTTCCCGTTCAACCAGCGCATGGCGCTGATCGGCTGGAACCTGCTGTTCCGCAGCCAGGATCCGCTGCCGGCCAGTTCGCAGGGCAGCTCGCCGCAATGGCAGCGCGGCCGCTATCTGGCCGACGTGCTGGGCCACTGTGGCGAATGCCACACGCCGCGCGGCGCGCTGGGGCAGATGGATCTCGCCAAGCCGATGCAGGGCGGCGATCTCGGCCGCTTCATGGCGCCGGACATTACGCCGCACGGCCTGGCGCAGCGCGGCTGGACGCCGCAGGACGTCAGCCGCTTCCTCAGCACCGGCCTCGCGCCGCAGGGTTCCGCCTTCAGCGAGATGCACATGGTGGTGGATCTCAGCACCCGGCATTTAACGCCGGAAGACCATCAGGCGCTGGCGCTGTATCTGATGGGCGAGCAGCCGCCGGCGGCGGTGCCGGTGAAAATGGGCCAGGGCAGTGATGCCGGGCGCATGGCCTATCTGGATCAGTGCGCCGGCTGCCACGCCCGCGAAGGCGAGGGCAAACCGCACGTCGCACCGGCGATGCGCGATAACGCCACGCTGCGCCAGGTGGACGGCAAGAACCTGATCGTGTCGGTGCTGGACGGCCTGCCGGCTCAGCAGTTCCCGAACGGCGAAAGCATGCAGAGCATGCCGGGCTTCGGCGAACGGCTGAGCGATGCCGACGTGGCGGAGCTGGTGAATTATCTGCGCGTGACCTGGGGCGGCTTGCCGGCGGACATCACCGCCGAACAGGTGAAAGCGCTGCGCAAATAAGCGGCGTTCAGGCGAAAAAAATGGCCCGCATCAGCGGGCCATTTTATTGCGCGGTCACGGGGTTCAACGGCTGGTGACGCCGTCGACGCGTTGGCTGCGCTGTTTGATGGCGTAACCGACGGCCAGGATCGCCACCCACACCGGGATCAGCAGCACCGAGATTTGAATGCCCGGCGTCAGGTACATGATCACCAGGATGCCGGCCATGAACAGCAGGCACAGGTAGTTGCTGAACGGGTACCAGAACGCTTTGAACTTCGGCACCACGCCTTCGCGGTTTTTGGCGGCGCGGAACTTCAGGTGCGCCAGGCTGATCATCGCCCAGTTGATCACCAGCGCCGATACCACCAACGCCATCAACAGTTCGAAAGCGCGGCCCGGGATCAGGTAGTTAATCAGCACGCACAGCGCGGTGGCGAGGGCGGAAATGCCGATGGCCACCACCGGCACACCGCGGCCGTCGACCTTCAACAGGCTTTTCGGGCCGTTGCCCTGCTGCGCCAGGCCATACAGCATGCGGCTGTTACAGTAGACGCAGCTGTTGTACACCGACAGCGCGGCGGTAAGCACCACGATGTTCAGCACGGTAGCCACCAGGTTGCTGTTCAGCGCGTGGAAGATCAGCACGAACGGGCTGCCGCCTTCGACCACTTTGCCCCAAGGGTACAGCGACAGCAGAATGGCCAGCGAACCGATATAGAAGATCAGGATGCGGTAGATCACCTGATTGGTGGCTTTCGGAATGCTCTTTTGCGGGTCGTCGGCTTCGGCGGCGGTGATGCCGACCAGCTCGAGGCCGCCGAAGGAGAACATGATCACCGCCATCGCCATCACCAGGCCCATGACGCCGTTCGGGAAGAACCCGCCCTGCGCCCACAGATTGGTGACGGTGGCCTCCGGGCCGCCCATGCCGCTGAACAGCAGGTAGGCGCCGAACACGATCATGCCGATAATCGCCACCACCTTGATGATGGCGAACCAGAACTCCATCTCGCCGTAAACTTTGACGTTGGCCAGGTTGATGGCGTTGATCGCCAGAAAGAATACCGCGGCGGAAACCCAGGTGGGGATCTCCGGCCACCAGTACTGCACGTAGATGCCGACCGCGGTCAGCTCCGCCATCGCCACCAGGACATACAGCACCCAGTAGTTCCAGCCGGAGGCGAAGCCGGCGAAGTTGCCCCAGTATTTGTAGGCGAAGTGGCTGAAGGAACCGGCAACCGGCTCTTCCACCACCATCTCCCCCAGCTGGCGCATGATCAGAAACGCGATGAAGCCGCCGATGGCGTAGCCGAGAAGCACTGACGGGCCGGCCATTTTTATTGTTTGAGCGATACCGAGAAATAACCCGGTGCCGATTGCGCCACCTAAGGCGATGAGCTGAATATGGCGGTTTTTCAGGCCGCGTTTCAGCTGGTCACCATGCTGTTGACCATCCATCAATCAAACCCTCTGTCGTTGTGAATGCCCACCTGCCTGTAAAGCAGTGGTTACGATGTGTGTTTTGTTTTATTTACGGCGTTATAGCTATTAATTCCACGGCGCCGCTACCGTTTGGCAGAGAATAATGTTATGTGCGTCGGTTTGCACCTGCTTTGTCGTGTGAGTGATTAAGATTGCAGCAGTTTAGGAAACAAAATGCGGGTTGTGTGACGGCGGGAGGGATTCAGTGCATGAAATAAGCAACAAATCACATAATGCGCAAAAATAACGTAGATCCGAGCGGCGGCGCGCGTTCAAATAATGAACGAATCACCGTGGCGCTGCTCGCCAAATAGCCATTCATTAAAGCGTCATAACCATGCAATAAAACTTGGGCAAAAAGTTTGCACTCTTCCTTGCGTAAGGTTTGGTAAAAGTTAAATCCCCAACCCGGCGCGTAAATGGTAATACCATCACGGCGTTACCGGTTTGCAGCGGGGTTTTCAGCGGGGTGTTAAAATGTGCGGGTAACCTGATTTCGATCAAGGCCCGTATGGACAGGAGGTGAATACTTTGTTACTTTACCGTCACGTTTTTGAAATTGGTATTACCAATTGACTCCGCGCCATTCGCAGAGAAGAATTCACTCATGGCCTACAGCAAAATCCGCCAACCCAAGTTGTCAGATGTTATCGAGCAACAGCTCGAATATCTGATCCTCGAGGGGACACTGCGCCCAGGCGAAAAACTGCCTCCGGAGCGCGAGCTGGCGAAACAATTTGATGTCTCCCGTCCTTCTCTGAGAGAGGCCATTCAGCGCCTGGAAGCGAAAGGGCTGCTCCTGCGTCGTCAGGGCGGCGGCACCTTCGTGCAAACTAATCTGTGGCAGAGCTTCAGCGATCCGCTGGCCGAGCTGCTGGCCGACCATCCCGAATCACAGTTCGATCTGCTGGAAACCCGTCACGCGCTGGAAGGCATTGCCGCCTATTACGCGGCGCTGCGCGGCACCGATGAAGATCTGGCGCGCATCCGCGACTGCCACATCGTGATTCAACAGGCTCAAGACAGCGGCGATCTCGACGCCGAAGCCGATGCGGTCATGCAGTATCAAATCGCCGTGACCGAAGCTGCCCACAACGTTGTGTTACTTCACCTGCTACGCTGCATGGGGCCGATGCTGGAACAGAACGTGCGTCAGAACTTTGAATTGCTCTACTCGCGCCGTGAGATGTTGGCAAAAGTGAGCAGCCACCGCGCCGGAATTTTTGAGGCGATTGTGGCACGCGAGCCGGAAAAGGCCCGTGAAGCCTCGCATCGCCACTTGGCGTTTATCGAGGAAATCTTGCTGGATCTCAGCCGGGAGCATACTCGGCGCGAGAGATCGCTACGGCGTCTCCAGCAACGCAAGGATTAAGAGCTGTCCTCTTCAGGGTACACCAGCCTGCGGGGGTTAAGTTCGAGGTACTTAGTTAAGTACTTAAGCGGCAACTAAACTGATGGGCCTGTCTTCGTGTGTTTTTGCACAGAGCACAGGAAGACAGGCTCCAAACAAACCATTAGACAGATAAGGAATACCACCATGTCAGAACGTTTAAACAATGACGTGGATCCGATCGAAACCCGCGACTGGCTGCAGGCGATCGAATCGGTCATCCGTGAAGAGGGTGTTGAGCGAGCTCAGTTTCTGATTGATCAGGTATTGGGAGAAGCCCGCAAAGGCGGCGTTAACGTTGCGGCCGGTGCTGCAGCGCACAACTACGTCAACACCATCGCGGTAGAAGACGAACCGGCCTACCCAGGCAACCTGGATCTGGAACGCCGCATTCGCTCAGCGATCCGTTGGAACGCGATCATGACCGTTCTTCGCGCATCCAAAAAAGACCTGGAGCTGGGCGGCCACATGGCTTCCTTCCAGTCTTCCGCGACCTTCTATGAAGTCTGCTTTAACCACTTCTTCCGCGCACGCAACGAGAAAGACGGCGGCGACCTGGTGTACTTCCAGGGCCACATCTCTCCGGGCGTTTACGCGCGTGCCTTCCTTGAAGGCCGCCTGACCGAAGAACAAATGAACAACTTCCGTCAGGAAGTGCACGGCAACGGCCTGTCCTCTTACCCGCATCCTAAGCTGATGCCGGAATTCTGGCAGTTCCCGACCGTTTCCATGGGCTTGGGCCCAATCAGCGCCATCTATCAGGCGAAGTTCCTGAAATACCTGGAACACCGCGGCCTGAAAGACACCTCTGAGCAGACCGTTTACGCCTTCCTGGGCGACGGCGAGATGGATGAGCCGGAATCCAAAGGCGCCATCACCATCGCGACCCGCGAGAAGCTGGACAACCTGGTGTTCGTCATCAACTGCAACCTGCAGCGCTTGGACGGCCCGGTCACCGGCAACGGCAAGATCATCAACGAACTGGAAGGCATCTTCTCCGGCGCAGGCTGGCAGGTGCTGAAAGTGATCTGGGGCGGCCGTTGGGACGAACTGCTGCGTAAAGACACCAGCGGTAAACTGGTTCAGCTGATGAACGAGACCCTGGACGGCGACTACCAGACCTTCAAATCCAAAGACGGCGCTTACGTGCGCGAGCACTTCTTCGGCCGTTACCCGGAAACCGCGGCGCTGGTCAAAGACATGACCGACGACGAAATCTGGGCGCTGAACCGTGGTGGTCACGATCCGAAGAAAATCTTCGCTGCACTGAAAAAAGCGCAGGACACCAAAGGCAAACCGACCGTTATCCTGGCCCACACCATCAAAGGTTACGGCATGGGTGAAACCGCGGAAGGTAAAAACATCGCTCACCAGGTGAAGAAAATGAACATGGAAGGGGTTCACCACTTCCGCGATCGTTTCAACGTGCCGGTTGCCGATGCTGACATCGAAAAACTGCCGTACATCACCTTCGAGAAAGATTCCGAAGAGTACAAATACCTGCACGAACGTCGCCAGGCGCTGAAAGGCTACGTGCCGACGCGTCTGCCGGAGTTCACCCAGAAACTGGAAATGCCGGCGCTGGAAGATTTCAGCTCGCTGCTGGAAGAGCAGAACAAAGAGATCTCCACCACTATCGCCTTCGTGCGTGCCCTGAACGTGATGCTGAAGAACAAGTCGATCAAAGATCGCCTGGTGCCAATCATCGCCGACGAAGCGCGTACCTTCGGTATGGAAGGTCTGTTCCGTCAGATCGGTATCTACAGCCCGAACGGCCAGCAGTACACCCCGCAGGACCGTGAACAGGTTGCTTACTACAAAGAAGACGAGAAAGGCCAAATCCTGCAGGAAGGCATCAACGAACTGGGCGCAGCCTCTTCCTGGCTGGCCGCAGCGACTTCCTACAGCACCAACGATCTGCCGATGATTCCGTTCTACATCTACTACTCGATGTTCGGTTTCCAACGTATCGGCGACCTGTGCTGGGCAGCGGGCGACCAACAGGCGCGCGGCTTCCTGATCGGCGGGACCTCGGGCCGTACTACCCTGAACGGCGAAGGTCTGCAGCACGAAGATGGCCACAGCCACATTCAGTCTCTGACCATCCCTAACTGCATCTCTTACGATCCGGCTTACGCGTACGAAGTAGCGGTGATCATGCACGACGGTCTGGTGCGCATGTATGGCGACAACCCGGAAAACGTGTACTACTACCTGACCACGCTGAACGAAAACTACCACATGCCTGCGATGCCGCAGGGTGCGGAAGAAGGTATCCGCAAGGGTATCTACAAGCTGGAAACGCTGGAAGGCAGCAAAGGCAAGGTACAGCTGCTGGGCTCCGGCGCCATCCTGCGCCACGTGCGCGAAGCTGCGCAGATCCTGGCGAAGGACTACGGCGTGGGTTCCGACACCTACAGCGTGACCTCGTTCACCGAGCTGGCGCGCGACGGCCAGGACTGCGAGCGCTGGAACATGCTGCACCCAACCGAAACGCCACGCGTGCCTTACATCGCTCAGGTGATGAGCGACGCGCCGGCGGTAGCTTCTACCGACTACATGAAACTGTTCGCCGAACAGGTTCGTACTTATGTGCCGGCCAGCGACTATCGCGTACTGGGCACCGACGGCTTCGGTCGTTCGGACAGCCGCGAAAACCTGCGTCACCACTTCGAAGTCGATGCATCCTACGTGGTGGTTGCTGCTCTGGGTGAACTGGCTAAACGCGGTGAGATCGAAGCTTCTGTGGTTGCCGATGCAATCAAGAAATTCGACATCAACCCGGAAAAAGTTAACCCGCGTCTGGCCTAAGAGGTACTGAATAATGTCTATCGAAATCAACGTACCGGACATCGGTGCAGATGAAGTCGAAATCACCGAGATTCTGGTGAAGGTCGGCGATAAAGTTGAAGCGGAACAATCGCTGATCACCGTGGAAGGCGACAAGGCTTCCATGGAAGTGCCATCCCCGCAGGCGGGCGTGGTGAAAGAGATCAAAGTGGCGGTCGGCGATAAAACCGAAACCGGCAAACTGATCATGATCTTCGAAGCGGCAGGCGCAGCGGAAGCTGCACCGGCGGCGAAAGCGGAAGAAAAACCGGCGGCAGCAGCAGCTGCCCCGGCCGCCGCTGCGGCCAAAGACGTTGCCGTGCCGGACATCGGCGCCGACGAAGTCGAAGTGACCGAGATCCTGGTGAAAGTGGGCGACAAGGTGGAAGCCGAGCAGTCCCTGATCACCGTGGAAGGCGACAAGGCTTCCATGGAAGTCCCTGCGCCGTTCGCGGGTACCGTGAAAGAGATCAAGATCGCGACCGGCGACAAAGTGAAAACCGGTTCCCTGATCATGGTGTTCGAAGTGGCCGGCGCCGCTTCCGCTGCGGCCCCGGCTACGGCTGAAGCACCGGCTGCCGCTGCAGCGCCTGCGGCCTCTGCGGCCAAAGACGTCGCCGTGCCGGATATTGGCGGCGACGAAGTCGAAGTGACCGAAGTGATGGTTAAGGTGGGCGACAAGGTTGCCGCCGAGCAGTCTCTGATCACCGTGGAAGGCGACAAGGCCTCCATGGAAGTGCCTGCACCGTTCGCGGGTACCGTGAAAGAGATCAAGATCGCGACCGGCGACAAAGTGAAAACCGGCTCCCTGATCATGGTGTTCGAAGTGGAAGGCGCTGCGCCTGCCGCTGCCGCCGTTCCAGCCGCTAAAGCGGAAGCTGCGCCGGCGCCGGCCGCCGCGAAAGCCGCCGCTCCGGCTGCGAAAGCTGACGACAAAGGCGAGTTCGCCGAGAACGCGGCATACGTGCACGCGACCCCGGTCATTCGTCGTCTGGCGCGTGAATTCGGCGTTAACCTGGCGAAAGTGAAAGGCACCGGTCGTAAAGGCCGCATCCTGCGCGAAGACGTTCAGGCTTACGTGAAAGACGCGGTGAAACGCGCTGAAGCGGCCCCGGCCGCTGCCGGCGGCGGTCTGCCAGGCATGCTGCCATGGCCGAAAGTGGACTTCAGCAAGTTCGGCGAGATCGAAGAAGTCGAAATGGGCCGCATCCAGAAGATCTCTGGCGCGAACCTGAGCCGCAACTGGGTGATGATCCCGCACGTGACTCACTTCGACAAAACCGACATCACCGATCTGGAAGCGTTCCGCAAACAGCAGAATGAAGAAGCGGCCAAGCGCAAGCTGGACGTGAAGTTCACGCCTGTCGTGTTCATCATGAAAGCCGTTGCTGCCGCTCTGGAGCAGATGCCGCGCTTCAACAGCTCGCTGTCCGAAGACGGTCAGAAGCTGACGCTGAAGAAATACATCAACATCGGCGTGGCGGTAGATACCCCGAACGGCCTGGTGGTTCCGGTGTTCAAGGACGTGAACAAGAAGAGCATCACCGAGCTGTCTCGCGAACTGATGGCCATCTCCAAGAAAGCGCGCGACGGCAAGCTGACCGCGGGCGAGATGCAGGGCGGCTGCTTCACCATCTCCAGCCTGGGCGGCATCGGGACGACCCACTTCGCGCCGATCGTCAACGCGCCGGAAGTGGCTATCCTGGGCGTCTCCAAGTCTGCGATGGAGCCGGTCTGGAACGGTAAAGAGTTCATGCCGCGCCTGATGATGCCGATGTCGCTGTCCTTCGACCACCGCGTTATCGACGGTGCCGATGGTGCGCGCTTCATCACCATCATCAACAACATGTTGTCCGACATTCGCCGTCTGGTGATGTAATGCAAAAGGGGCGCAGCATGCTGCGCCCCTGACGATTCTGTAGCAGTTTTGTCGGATTTTGCATAACTCGACAAAATTGTTGAGACACGGGTCACTCGAACACGCTTTGCAGATTATTAACAATTCTGTAAACTGCTCGCGGTGTAAGCGTCCCGGTGGATGAAGGGCGTTATGAGATCGATTAGCAATAAAAATGACGTCTGACCCGCCGGACAATCAATTAAGAGGTCATGATGAGTACTGAAATTAAAACTCAGGTCGTGGTACTTGGGGCGGGCCCGGCAGGTTACTCTGCAGCCTTTCGTTGCGCTGACTTAGGTCTTGAAACCGTTCTGGTTGAACGTTATTCCACTCTGGGCGGGGTTTGCCTGAACGTGGGATGTATCCCTTCCAAAGCACTGCTGCACGTTGCCAAAGTGATCGAAGAAGCCAAAGCGTTGGCCGAACACGGCATCGTTTTCGGCGAGCCGAAAACCGACATCGACAAAGTGCGCGTCTGGAAAGAAAAAGTCATCACTCAGCTGACCGGCGGTCTGGCTGGCATGGCGAAAGGCCGTAAAGTGAAAGTGGTCAACGGCCTGGGCAAGTTCACCGGCGCTAACACCCTGGTTGTTGAAGGCGAAAACGGCCCAACCACCATCAACTTCGACAACGCCATCATCGCTGCAGGTTCTCGTCCGATCCAACTGCCATTCATTCCTCATGAAGATCCACGCGTGTGGGATTCCACCGATGCGCTGGAGCTGAAAACCGTCCCAGAGCGTCTGCTGGTTATGGGCGGCGGCATCATCGGCCTGGAAATGGGCACCGTATACCATGCGCTGGGTTCACAGATCGACGTCGTTGAGATGTTCGATCAGGTTATCCCGGCGGCAGATAAAGACGTGGTGAAAGTCTTCACCAAACGTATCAGCAAGCAGTTCAACCTGATGCTGGAAACCAAAGTGACCGCGGTAGAAGCCAAAGAAGACGGCATCTACGTCACGATGGAAGGTAAAAAAGCGCCGGCAGAACCACAGCGTTACGACGCGGTGCTGGTGGCGATCGGCCGCGTGCCGAACGGCAAACTGCTGGATGCCGGCAAAGCCGGTGTTGAAGTTGACGAGCGTGGCTTCATCAACGTCGACAAACAGCTGCGCACCAACGTGCCGCACATCTTCGCTATCGGCGACATCGTCGGTCAGCCGATGCTGGCGCACAAAGGCGTGCACGAAGGCCACGTTGCCGCAGAAGTTATCGCCGGCATGAAGCACTACTTCGATCCGAAAGTGATCCCATCCATCGCTTACACCGAGCCGGAAGTGGCATGGGTGGGTCTGACCGAGAAAGAAGCGAAAGAGAAAGGTATCAGCTACGAAACCTCCACCTTCCCGTGGGCGGCTTCCGGCCGTGCGATCGCTTCCGACTGTGCAGACGGCATGACCAAACTGATCTTCGACAAAGAAACTCACCGCATCATCGGTGGCGCGATTGTCGGCACCAACGGCGGCGAACTGCTGGGTGAAATCGGTCTGGCTATCGAGATGGGCTGCGACGCGGAAGACATCGCGCTGACCATCCACGCTCACCCGACCCTGCACGAGTCCGTGGGCCTGGCGGCGGAGATCTACGAAGGCAGCATCACCGACCTGCCTAACCCGAAAGCCAAGAAGAAGTAATTCTGCTGGTTTGACCGGTTAACAAGCGGCTCCTGACAAGGAGCCGTTTTTTTTGCTCAAACACAGAAAGCGGTTTTTTTGTGGCCGCTGCGCCAAATTCCGATCCCCCTGCTTATATCCATTCTAATTATATGGATATAATGCCCTGCTAGTCCGGCAGCCGATTACGCTGCGCTCAACGATTCAGCAAAGATTTAATGTTGCTTTTATGTGAACGAATTAACAACCGTTTCAAATCCTGATATGCTGGCTGAGCGGAACCGGGCACTGTACCTTACAGTCCAGGACATCGACAGCAGTGCCCCGTCAGGATAGATGGCATCAATATCGCCGTGCGCTCTACCCATCAGTCTTTCATGCTGTAACGCTGTTTGACCGTGTCTGTTTGCCCCAATCACCGTTTCGGGGCCTTTACGGGCCGATCGCCTAGCCACAGAGTGAAACCCCAAGGGTATAAACCCGGTTTGCATATACGCCAGGCACAATAAATGACAATGAGAGCGAGGAGAACGTCGTGCTAGAAGAATACCGTAAGCACGTAGCCGAGCGTGCTGCTGAGGGCATCGCCCCTAAGCCGCTAGACGCCACCCAAATGGCCGCGCTGGTCGAACTACTGAAGAATCCGCCAAAAGGCGAAGAAGAATTCCTGTTAGACCTGCTGATTAACCGTGTTCCACCGGGCGTCGACGAAGCCGCCTACGTCAAAGCAGGTTTCCTGGCGGCCATCGCCAAAGGTGAAGCGACATCCCCCCTGGTTACCCCCGAGAAAGCCATTGAACTGTTAGGCACCATGCAGGGCGGCTATAACATTCACCCGCTGATCGAAGCGCTGGATAACGAAACGCTGGCGCCTATCGCCGCGAAAGCGCTGTCCCACACGCTGCTGATGTTCGACAACTTCTACGACGTGGAAGAGAAGGCCAAGGCCGGTAACCCGCACGCCAAGCAGATCATGCAGTCCTGGGCCGACGCCGAATGGTACCTGTCGCGCCCTGAGCTGGCGGAAAAGATCACCGTCACCGTGTTCAAAGTCACCGGCGAAACCAACACCGATGACCTTTCTCCGGCGCCGGACGCCTGGTCGCGCCCGGACATCCCGCTGCACGCGCTGGCGATGCTGAAAAACGAACGTGAAGGCATCGTGCCGGATCAGCCGGGCAGCGTCGGCCCGATCAAACAGATCGAGCTGCTGAACAAAAAAGGCTTCCCGCTGGCCTACGTCGGCGACGTGGTCGGCACCGGTTCTTCCCGTAAATCCGCCACCAACTCCGTGCTGTGGTTTATGGGCGACGACATCCCGCACGTGCCGAACAAGCGCGGCGGCGGCGTGGTGCTGGGCGGCAAGATTGCGCCTATCTTCTTCAACACCATGGAAGATGCCGGCGCCTTGCCGATCGAAGTGGACGTGTCCGAGCTGAACATGGGCGACGTGATCGACGTTTACCCATACAAAGGTGAAGTGCGCAACCACGAAACCGGCGCGCTGATCGCCAACTTCGAGCTGAAAACCGACGTGCTGCTGGATGAAGTGCGCGCCGGCGGCCGTATCCCGCTGATCATCGGCCGTGGCCTGACCACCAAGGCGCGCGAAGCGCTGGGACTGCCGCACAGTGATGTGTTCCGTATCGCCAAGCCGGTCGCCGCCAGCAGCAAAGGCTTCTCGCTGGCGCAGAAAATGGTCGGCCGCGCCTGCGGCGTCGCCGGCATTCGCCCTGGCGAATACTGCGAACCGAAGATGACCTCCGTCGGTTCTCAGGACACCACCGGCCCGATGACCCGCGATGAGCTGAAAGACCTGGCCTGCCTCGGCTTCTCCGCCGATCTGGTCATGCAGTCATTCTGCCACACCGCCGCGTACCCGAAACCGGTCGACGTGACCACGCACCACACGCTGCCTGACTTTATCATGAACCGCGGCGGCGTCTCGCTGCGTCCGGGCGACGGCGTGATCCACTCCTGGCTGAACCGCATGCTGCTGCCTGACACCGTCGGCACCGGCGGCGATTCCCACACCCGCTTCCCGATCGGCATCTCCTTCCCGGCCGGTTCCGGCCTGGTGGCGTTTGCCGCCGCGACCGGCGTAATGCCGCTGGATATGCCTGAGTCGGTGCTGGTGCGCTTCAAAGGCAAAATGCAGCCGGGCATCACCCTGCGCGATCTGGTGCACGCTATCCCTTACTACGCGATCCAGCAAGGCTTGCTGACCGTCGAGAAGAAGGGCAAGAAAAACATCTTCTCCGGCCGCATCCTGGAGATCGAAGGCCTGCCGGATCTGAAGGTCGAGCAGGCGTTTGAGCTGACCGATGCGTCCGCCGAACGTTCCGCCGCCGGTTGTACCATCAAGCTGGACAAGGCGCCGATCGAAGAGTACCTGAACTCCAACATCGTGCTGCTGAAGTGGATGATCTCCGAAGGTTACGGCGACCGCCGTACGCTTGAGCGCCGTATTCAGGGCATGGAAAAATGGCTGGCGGATCCGCAGCTGCTGGAAGGCGATGCGGATGCGGAATACGCGGCGGTGATCGACATCGATCTGAACGAGATCAAGGAGCCGATCCTGTGCGCGCCGAACGATCCTGACGATGCACGCCTGCTGTCCGACGTGGCCAACAGCAAAATCGATGAAGTGTTCATCGGGTCTTGCATGACCAACATCGGCCACTTCCGCGCGGCCGGCAAGCTGCTGGATCAGCATAAGGGCCAGCTGCCGACCCGCTTGTGGGTGGCGCCGCCAACCAAGATGGACGCGGCTCAGCTGACCGAAGAAGGCTACTACAGCGTCTTCGGCAAAAGCGGCGCGCGTATCGAGATCCCGGGCTGCTCGCTGTGCATGGGCAACCAGGCGCGCGTGGCGGACGGTGCGACGGTGGTTTCCACTTCGACCCGTAACTTCCCGAACCGTCTGGGTACCGGTGCCAACGTCTATCTGGCGTCTGCCGAACTGGCTGCGGTTGCGTCCCTGCTGGGCCGCCTGCCGACGCCGGACGAGTACCAGACCTATATGGCGCAGGTCGACAAGACGGCGGCGGATACCTACCGCTACCTGAACTTTGACCAGCTGGGGCAGTACACCGAAAAAGCCGACGGCGTGATCTTCCAAACCGCCGTGTAAGCCGCTATATTGCGCAACTGTTTAACGGGAGGCCTTGGCCTCCCGTTTTATTTTGCTCAGTTGCCAACTTTGCGAGCGCTCACTGAGTTAGTCCGCCATTTATGTTTACACTAAGAAAAAGGGCTCAGGAGGGCATGCTATGGATTACGAATTTCTGCGTGACGTCACCGGTCAGGTGATCGTCAGATTTTCGATGGGGCATGAAGCGATTGGCCACTGGATCAACGAAGAAGTCAAAGGCGATTTCAACCTGCTGGACCGGATTGAAGCCGGTGCGGCCGAGGTTAAAGGCAGTGAACGTCAATGGCAGCTGGAAGGCCATGAATATACGCTGCTGATGGATGGTGAAGAAGTGATGATCCGCGCCAATCAGCTGGAGTTCGAGGGCGATGAAATGGAAGAGGGGATGAATTACTACGACGAAGAAAGCCTCTCATTCTGCGGCGTTGAGGACTTCCTGCTGGTGTTGAAGGCCTATCGTTCTTTCATGCTGAAATACTAAGCATCAGGGCGCGGCGTGCCGCGCCCTTTCCATCACAGATGCGGAATATTGCGGCCGTAATAGATTTCCTGCATCTCTTTCCATAACAGATCGGTGATCTGCTTGCGTTCGGCGGCGCTCAGCGCCTCCGGTTCCGCGTTGAACAGGTAGTGTTTCAGATCGAAATCTTTCAGCAACATCTTGGTATGGAAGATATTTTCCTGGTAAACGTTCACGTCCATCATGTGATACAGCGCCTTGATGTCTTCCGACATAAAGTTCTGGATCGAATTGATCTCATGATCGATGTAATGTTTCACGCCGTTCACGTCGCGGGTAAAACCGCGCACGCGATAGTCCATGGTGACGATGTCGGATTCCAGCTGGTGAATTAAGTAGTTCAGCGCCTTGAGGGGCGAAATGACGCCGCAGGTCGAAACCTCGATATCGGCGCGGAAGGTGCATAGCCCGCCTTCCGGATGGCTTTCCGGGTAGGTGTGTACGCAGATATGGCTCTTGTCCAGGTGCGCAACGACCGTGTTCGGCAGCGGGCCAGGATGCTCCGACGTATCGACGTCTTTCGGATCGATCGGCTCTTCGCTGACCAGGATGGTGACGCTGGCGCCCTGCGGCTCGTAGTCCTGACGCGCGATGTTCAGAATATTGGCGCCGATGATCGAGCAGGTTTCGCTCAGGATCTCGGTCAGCCGGTTGGCGTTATATTGTTCGTCAATGTAGGCGATATAGCCGTCGCGGTCGTCCGCGGTCTTGGCGTAACAAATATCGTAAATACAAAAACTCAGGCTCTTGGTCAGGTTGTTGAAGCCGTGCAGTTTTAGCTTATGCAATTTGGGCCACCTCCTTTATCTTCTCGCTTAACGTGTTACGTTCAGGGCATTGAGCAAATATTGCGGCAGGGCAAAACTGCCGACGTGAATTGCCGGGTTGTAATAACGACAGTGTAGGCCGCTTTGGTTAAAGCGCTGTTGCAGAGTAGGCAGATCGCGCTGGCGCAGCGCCGGGTTCTGGCTCGCCCAGGCAAAGGTCATGATGCCGCCGTAATAGGTCGGGATCGCCGCCTGATAGAAGCTGACGTCGGTAAAGTAGCGGCTCAGTTTGGCGTGGCTGTTGACCGCCTCGTCCTGTTGCAGGAAGCAGACGCCGTTCTGCGCGACGAAAATGCCGCCCTCATTCAGGCAGCGGGCGCAGCCTTCATAAAACGCCGAAGTGAACAGGCTTTCGCCGGGGCCGATCGGATCGGTGCAGTCGGAGATGATCACATCGAAGGTTTCGTCGGTTTGGTTCACGAAGTTGACGCCGTCGTCGATCACCAGCTTGAAGCGCGGATCGTCATAGGCGCCGGCGCTGTGGTTGGGCAGGTACTGGCGGCAGAACTCGACGACACCGGCGTCGATCTCGACCATGGTGATCTGCTCCACGCCAGGGTGCCGGCTGACTTCGCGCAGCATGCCGCCGTCGCCGCCGCCGATGATCAGCACTTTCTTCGCCGCGCCGTGCGCCAGCAGCGGCACGTGGGTCAGCATTTCGTGATAGATGAACTCGTCACGCTCGGTGGTTTGCACCACGCCGTCGAGCGCCATCACGCGCCCCAGCACCGGGTTCTCGAAGATCACCAGATCCTGGTGATCGGTCTTCTCGCGGTACAGCACCTTCTCTACCGAGAAATACTGGCCGAAGCCCGTATGCAGCGTTTCGTACCAAATTTCTTTCTGGGTCATGTGCGGGAAACTCCGTAATAACAGCCATGAAAAATCGGCGCAACATCATAGCTAACTCTGCCTGGCGATGCACGGTTGAATTTCAGACAGAGAGAGCGTTAGGCGGGCGGGAAAGGGGAAGGAATTAGTTGGCGTAGGCCAGCAGGCTCAAAGAGTCGCGCGCCAGCGATTTGCACTTCTTGGGAGTTGGAATGGCGATGCCGCTGAGATCGCGATAGCTGTCTTCGCCCAGCGCCTTCATATTGAAGCTGTTGTAGTTGCTCAAATCCCAGCGGTTTTGTTGCGCGAAATAGACGATGGCGCGTTTGATTTGCGCGTTTGGCAAATCGTTGTAGCCGCAATCATTTTTCAAATAAATAAATACCGCCGTCAGATCGGCCAGATCTTCCGCCTCGGATTCATTCAGCGCCAGACTGGCGTTGGAGAAGCCCAGCATCGCCAGCAACAGCATCGATAACGTTGTTTTTTTCATCATGAAATAGGCCTGTTTGTCGTTTGCTGACGTTACCACACTTGCCTGTAAAGGCACCAAATTTTATTGCTGCCGGGCCGGCGTTGCGTTTGCCAGCCATATTCTCTTGATTGTGAGGCATAGCTTAAAATACCGCCAGGAAAGGCTTGACCTTCCGCCAGGGGGAAGGTTTAGGCTGGCGGCATTGAGTTATGTCACTGAGAAAAGGGAGTCAGCGATGTTACGCCGTGATTTTATTAAATTAACCGCCGCACTGGGCGCTGCGAGCACATTGCCGTTATGGAGCCGGGCCGCCTGGGCGGCCGATCGGCCGGCCCTGCCGGTGCCGCCGTTGTTGAAGCCGGACGCGCAGGGAAAAATTGCGCTGGCGCTGCAGGCGGGGGAAACCCGCTGGTTGCCCGGCGCCGCCACCAAAACCTGGGGATTCAACGGCGCGCTGCTCGGGCCGGCGGTGCAGCTGCAGCGTGGCCAGCCGGTGACGGTCGATATCAAAAACGGCCTGGCGGAGGCCAGCACCGTCCACTGGCACGGCCTGGAAATTCCCGGCGACGTCGATGGCGGCCCGCAGGCATTGATCCATCCCGGCGCGACGCGCACGGTGAATTTCACCGTCGATCAACCGGCGGCCACCTGCTGGTTCCACCCGCATACCCACGGTAAAACCGGCAGCCAGGTGATGATGGGGCTGGCGGGGCTGGTGCTGCTGGAAGATGAGGAGAGCGCCAAACTGCCGCTGCCGAAAACCTGGGGGCAGGATGATATTCCGGTGATCCTGCAAGATAAGCGGTTGGGCAAAGACGCGCAAATCGAATACCGCCTGGACGTGATGAGCGCGGCGGTGGGCTGGTTTGGCGATCGCATGTTCACCAACGGCGCGCAGTATCCGCAACATTTGGCGCCGCGCGGCTGGCTGCGTCTGCGCTTCCTCAACGGCTGCAACGCCCGTTCGCTGAATCTGGCGGCCAGTGACAACCGTCCGCTGTATGTCATCGCCAGCGACGGCGGTTTCCTGGCGGAGCCGGTGAAACTGACCGAGCTGCCGATGCTGATGGGCGAACGTTTTGAAGTGCTGGTGGATGCCTCCGACGGGAAAGCGTTCGACATCGTGACGCTGCCGGTGAAGCAGATGGGTATGACGCTGGCGCCGTTCGATCAACCGCTGCCGGTGTTGCGCATTCAGCCGTCGCTGGCGCAGGGCATCAAAACCATGCCGGACAGCCTGGTGAAGCTGCCGACATTACCCGCTGCCACCGGTATCCAGGAGCGTTGGCTGCAGCTGATGATGGATCCGCAGCTGGATATGCTCGGCATGCAGGAGCTGATGGATCGTTATGGTCACCAGGCGATGGCCGGCATGAGCATGAATCATGGCGCGATGGGCGGTGGAGACATGAAAGGCATGGACCACGGCAACATGAAAGGCATGGAAAAGGGCGGCATGCAGGGCATGGATCATGGCAACATGAAGGGCATGGATCATGGCAAGATGGCCGGGATGGATCACGGCGGCGCGCAGGGTAAAGCCAAACCGTTCGATTTCAGCCACGGCAACATGATCAACGGCAAGGCCTTCGACATGACCAAGCCGATGTTCGCCGCCAAACGGGGCCAGTATGAGAAGTGGACCATTTCCGGCGAGGGCGACATGATGTTGCACCCGTTCCATATTCACGGTACCCAGTTCCGTATCCTGTCGGAAAATGGCAAACCGCCGGCGGCGCATCGCAGCGGCTGGAAGGACACGGTGCGCGTCGAAGGGTGGCGCAGCGAAGTGCTGGTGCGCTTCGACCATCCGGCCAGCAGCGAACATGCGTACATGGCCCACTGCCACCTGCTGGAGCACGAAGATACCGGCATGATGATGGGCTTCACCGTCGGCGAATGATCGCGGCCCGTCGCTCAGGTGGCGGCGCGCTCGCGTCGCCACCGGCGAAAGCCTATGCTAAACTCTGCGCCTTTCTTCCGGCAACTGACCTGAATACTATGAAACACACTGTAGACGTAATGATTTCCGAGCGGGAAGTTAAGACCCGTATCGCCGAACTTGGCCGCCAGATCACCGAACATTACCGCGACAGCGGCAGCGACATGGTGCTGGTCGGGCTGCTGCGCGGCTCCTTCATGTTCATGGCCGATTTGTGCCGCGCCATCGACGTGCCGCACGAAGTCGACTTTATGACCGCCTCCAGCTACGGCAGCGGCATGTCCACCACCCGCGACGTGAAGATCCTCAAGGATCTGGACGAAGACATTCGCGGCAAAGACGTGCTGATCGTGGAAGACATCATCGATTCCGGTAACACGCTGAACAAAGTGCGCGAGATTTTGGCGCTGCGCGGGCCGAAATCGCTGGCGATTTGCACCTTGCTGGACAAGCCTGAGCGCCGTGAAGTGCAGGTGCCGGTCGAATATGTCGGCTTCTCGATCCCGGATGAGTTCGTGGTGGGGTATGGCATCGACTACGCTCAGCGCTACCGTCACCTGCCGTACGTCGGCAAAGTGGTGCTGCTGGACGAGTAATTGATGTGGGGCGCGGCCAGCCGCGCCCGCGGCGGGGTTATATGCCCTTATCCTGCTTCAGTTTGGCTATCGCTTTGCGGTAGCCCATCTCCAGGCTCTCGCGGCTGGTCGCCAGCACTTCCATATCGCGCAGGCGGCCGTCCTGAATGCCGTACACCCAACCGTGGATCATCACCTTCTGGCCGCGCTTCCACGCGGACTGCATGATGGTGGAGTGGCCCAGGTTGTATACCTGCTCAATGACGTTGATCTCGCACAGCATGTCGAAACGCTGCTCCGGCGGCAGCTCGCCCAGCAGCGAGCTGTGCTTGTACCACAGATCGCGAATGTGCAGCAGCCAGTTGTCGATCAACCCCAGCTCCGGGTTTTCCACCGCCGCCTGCACGCCGCCGCAGCCCAGGTGGCCGCAGATGATGATGTGTTCGACTTCCAGCACATCTACCGCATACTGCACCACCGACAGGCAGTTAAGATCGGTGTGGATAACGAGGTTCGCCACGTTGCGATGGACGAACAGTTCACCCGGCTCGAGGCCGGTCAGGCGTTCTGCGGGAACGCGGCTGTCAGAGCAACCAATCCATAAGAAGCGGGGCTTTTGCGCCTGGGCTAAACGTTCAAAAAATTCCGGGTCTTCCTGGCTGATGTTGGCCGACCAGGCCTGGTTGTTGGCGATAAGCTCTTCGATTTCTTTCATGGAGGTGATTGACCCGTAACGGACAGATTGCGTTGGGGTAATATAGGGTAAGCGTCACACTTTGGAAATCGGAACAGTGGTGCAGCCTCATTTTCCGCACGGATTCGACTCAGTGAAAACGTCGCCGATGCTAGGATTATCGTTAGTGTTTCAAGCCTCGCAAACAGGGGCGCGGCGGCATACTCATCGTCATAAGGTACTATTTTACATATGAATTATGCACTGGAATTAGCGCAGCTGACCAAGACTTACGCCGGTGGCGTCAAGGCGCTGCGCGGTATCGACCTGAGCGTCGAAGCGGGGGATTTTTATGCCCTGCTGGGGCCAAACGGCGCCGGAAAATCCACCACCATCGGCATCATCAGCTCGCTGGTGAACAAAACGGCCGGCAGCGTGCGGGTGTTCGGTTACGACATCGATAAAGACATCGTCAACGCCAAGCGCCAGCTCGGCCTGGTGCCGCAAGAGTTCAACTTCAACCCGTTCGAGACCGTGTTGCAGATCGTGGTGAACCAGGCGGGTTACTACGGCGTCACGCGGCGTGAAGCGATGGCGCGCGCCGAAAAATACCTCAATCAGCTGGATCTGTGGGGCAAGCGCAACGAGCGCGCCCGCATGCTGTCCGGCGGCATGAAGCGCCGCCTGATGATCGCCCGCGCGTTGATGCATCAGCCGAAGCTGCTGATCCTCGATGAGCCGACCGCCGGGGTGGACATCGAGCTGCGTCGCTCGATGTGGGGCTTCCTGAAAGAGCTGAACGCCCAGGGCACCACCATTATCCTCACTACCCACTATCTGGAAGAGGCGGAGATGCTGTGCCGCAACATCGGCATCATCCAGAACGGGGAGCTGGTGGAAAACACCTCGATGAAGGGGCTGCTGGCCAAGCTGAAGTCGGAAACCTTCATCCTCGATTTGGCGGCGAAGAGCCCGTTGCCGAAGCTGGACGGTTACCACAGCCGCCTGACGGATACCTCGACGCTGGAAGTGGAAGTGATGCGCGAGCAGGGGCTGAACGGCCTGTTCACCCAACTGAGCGCGCAGGGCGTGCAGGTGCTGAGCATGCGC
Organism: Serratia sp. LACPHL-BACT-2024-00286; assembly: GCF_043109535.1. Lineage (NCBI taxonomy): Bacteria > Pseudomonadati > Pseudomonadota > Gammaproteobacteria > Enterobacterales > Yersiniaceae > Serratia > Serratia sp. LACPHL-BACT-2024-00286. Next base: position 283,975 of record NZ_JBICNA010000004.1, on the reverse strand, counting down.
AACAAGGCGAACCGCCTGGAAGAACTGTTTGTCACCCTGGTTAACGGCAATGGAGAAAAAGCATGACGCGTTTGTATTGGGTAGCCTTGCAGAGCATCTGGGCCAAAGAGGTGAACCGGTTCGCGCGCATCTGGATCCAGACCCTGGTGCCGCCGGTGATCACCATGACGCTGTACTTCATCATCTTCGGCAATCTGATCGGCTCGCGCATCGGCGATATGCACGGCTTCAGCTACATGCAGTTCATCGTGCCCGGCCTTATCATGATGGCGGTGATCACCAACTCCTATGCCAACGTTGCCTCGTCGTTCTTCAGCGCCAAATTCCAGCGCAACATTGAGGAACTGCTGGTGGCGCCGGTGCCGACCCACGTGGTGATCGCCGGCTATGTCGGCGGCGGCGTGGCGCGCGGCATCTGCGTCGGCGTGCTGGTGACCATCATCTCGCTGTTCTTTGTGCCGCTGCAGGTGCACGCCTGGTGGGTGATTGCGCTGACGCTGCTGCTGACGGCGATCCTGTTCTCGCTGGCGGGGCTGATCAATGCGGTGTTCGCCACCACCTTCGACGATATCAGCCTGATCCCGACCTTCGTGCTGACGCCGCTGACCTACCTGGGCGGGGTGTTCTACTCGCTGTCGCTGCTGCCGCCATTCTGGCAGGCGGTGTCCAAGCTGAACCCCATCGTCTATATGATCAGCGGTTTCCGCTACGGTTTCCTCGGCATCAACGACGTGCCGCTGGCGTTCACCATGGCGGTGCTGCTGGCGTTTATCGCGGTGTTTTACCTGCTTTCCTGGTACCTGATCGAGCGCGGCCGCGGCCTGCGCAGCTGATGGTATCGCGCCCCCGCTTTTCCGGCGGGGGCGCTTTTCTTGATTTGGCGCAGGCGGCGCGTAAATCAATAGAATTGCTCAAATAACCGCTAGTTCCCCGTTGTTCAAATCGTGCTATGCTGGCGCTCCACATTTCCTTCACTTTAGTCATTACGCACTCGTAAGTAGAACATCATCATGCGGCCTCAATACACGTTAGCGGCTGGTTTCCTCGGCATTCTGATGTCGTTGGTTTCCCCTGTGAGCCTGGCGAATCTGCTGTCGGAAGACGGCGCGGTTAAATCTGAATACATGGAAGCGCAGCGCGATAGCGAAGTCTATGCGTTGGTGGGCGAGCATGTGATCCCGGTAGGAGAAGTGAAGCGCGGGCAGCTGATCCAGGTGTTCCCGGCGGATGCGGAATACTACGAATTCAAATTCGGGCACGGCACCGGCTTTATCGATAAAGATGACGTGCGCGAACTGAAGAAGTCGCGCAAGGTACAAGACGATCTGGGCGAGCTGAACAAACCGCTGACCAACCAGAATCTGATCACCCAAAAAACGATCGACGTTTATACCGCGGCGGACAAGGACAGCGAGGTCTTGGGCACGCTGGAAGGCAACCTGCGCTATCCGATCATCGGCAAGCTGAAGGATCGCCTGAACAACACCTGGTACGAGGTCAACATCGGCGAGCGGCTGGGGTTTGTCAATGAGCTGGACTGCGAGATAGATAGCGGCATACCGGTGCTGACCTATCATCACCTGCTAAAAAACGAAGAGAACAAGCGCTTCCGCCACACCTCGACCACCACCTCAGACGTGGCGTTCAGCAACCAGATGACCTACCTGAAGCAGGCGGGCTACGACACCATTTCGCTGTATCAGCTGGAAGCCTACCTGAAGAACCAGATCAACCTGCCGGGCAAGGCGATCGTGCTGACCTTCGACGACGGGCTGAAATCGGTTTATCGCTACGCTTACCCGGTGCTGAAGGATTACGGTTTCCGCGCCACGGCGTTCATCATCTCTTCGCGCATCAAACGCCACCCGCAGAAATGGAACCCGGATTCGCTGCAGTTTATGAGCGTCTCGGAGCTGAAGCAGATTCAGGACGTGTTCGACGTGCAGTCGCACACTCACTTCCTGCACCGCACCGACGGCAATCGCCAGCCGATTTTGCTGAGCCGTTCGCTGCACAATATCGAGTTCGATTTTGAGCGCTCGCGCCGCGCGCTGTCGCAGTTCAACCCGCACGTACTGTATCTGTCCTACCCGTTCGGCGGCTATAACCAGCGGGCGATCCAGGCGGCGCAGGACGCCGGTTTCCATCTGGCGGTGACCACGGTGCAGGGCAAGGTGAAGCCGGGGGATAACCCCTATACGCTGAAGCGGCTGTATATTCTGCGCACCGACTCGATCCAGACCATGGCGGATCGGATAGCCAACAAGCCGGGCACGGTGGTGGTACAGTAAGGAAGAACGGGCGCGCAAGGCGCCCGTTTTAGTGTCAGGCGACCTGAACCGGCACGGCTTTCGCCTTGCGCTGCAGGTTGTTGTCACCTTCGAAATAGGCGACTTTCGGGTGGTGTTGGCGGGCGTCGGCGTCGGTCATTTGCACATAGGAGCAGATGATCAGTTTGTCGCCCACGCAGGCGCAGCGCGCGGCGGCACCGTTAACCGAAATGATGCGCGAACCGCGCTCGGCGGCGATGGCGTAGGTGGAGAAGCGCTGGCCGTTATCCACGTTGTAAATATCGATCGCTTCATATTCCAGAATGCCGGCGGCCTCCAGGAAATCCTGGTCGATGGCGCAGGACCCTTCATAGTGCAAGTCAGCCTGAGTGACTTTGACGCGATGCAGCTTGCCTTGCAGCATAGTACGTATCATAGCTTTACCTAACTGAATATCGGCCTTCACAGGCGCTGGGGTTGAACATCTCTCCTGCATCCCTGCAATCTCTATCGTCACCGATTGCTCCGCCATTGTCTACCAATGGTCAGTGGCCAAGGGTGACGACAGTATAAAAAACGGCTTACAGCGTCAGGTCGACCTGCTGGTTGTCGATAAGACGCGCCTTGCCCAGCCAGGCGGCCATCAGCACCACCGCCCGCTGGCTGTCCACCGTCAGTGGTTGCAGGCTGTCGGCGTCGCGAATAAACAGCTCATCCGGCGTAAAGCCGGCGGCGCGCAGCTGCTCGGCGGTCTGCTCCAGCAGCGTTTCAACATGGCGTTCGCCATTGGCCAACTGTTGCGCCAGCCCATTCATGATCTTGCTCAGCTGCGGCGCGACCTTGCGCTCTTCGGCGGTCAGGTAGCCGTTGCGCGAGCTGAGGGCCAGGCCGTCTTTGGCGCGCACGGTCGGCACACCGACGATGTCGATGTCGTAACCCATGTCCGCCACCATTTTGCGGATCAGCGCCAGCTGTTGGTAATCCTTCTCGCCGAAGCAGGCCAAGTCAGGTTGCACCAGGTTAAACAGCTTGCTGACGATGGTGGAAACGCCGCGGAAGTGGCCCGGCCGGCTTGCGCCTTCCAGGATGCTGGAGATGCCCGGCACGTCGACGTAAGTCTGCTGCTCCAGCCCCTGCGGATAGACTGCAGCCGGGGCTGGCGCGAACACCAGATCGACGCCGCGGCGGGTCAGCTTCTCGCTGTCTTCCTGCAGCGTGCGCGGGTAGCGCGCCAGATCGTCCGGCCGATCGAACTGCATCGGGTTGACGAAGATGCTCACCACCACCACGTCGGCGCGGGCGCGCGCTTCATCGACCAGCGTCATATGGCCGTCGTGCAGGTTGCCCATGGTCGGCACCAGCGCGATGCGTTTGCCTTCCTGGCGCCAGCGGCGGATCTGCTGACGCAGCATCGGCAGGGTTTCGATAATAATCATTGGGTGACTCCTGGAACCATCGCTTAGTTAAAAGAGTGTTCAGCCGCCGGGTAGAGGCCTTGTTCCACTTCCTGAATGTAGTGCTGCACCGCCGTGCGGATATCGCCGCTCTGCGCCAGGAAGTTCTTGGCGAACTTCGGCGTATGGCCGCCGGTGATGCCGAAGGCGTCGTGCATCACCAGGATCTGGCCGTCGGTGCCGTTGCCGGCGCCGATGCCGATGACCGGAATGGACAGCGCTTCGGTGATCTGGCGCGCCAGCTCGGTCGGCACACATTCCAACACCAGCAGCTGAATGCCGGCCAGCTCCAGGTTCTGCGCGTCCTGCAGCAGCTGTTTGGCGGCCAGTTCGTCGCGCCCTTGCACCTTATAGCCGCCGAACACGTTGACCGACTGCGGCGTCAGGCCCAAGTGGCCGCACACCGGCACCGCGCGCTCGGCAAGCATTTTCACCGTGTCGCACAGCCAGCTGCCGCCTTCCAGTTTCACCATGTTGGCGCCGGCGCGCATCAGCTCGGCGGCGTTGGCGAAGGTCTGTTCCGGGGTGGCGTAACTCATGAACGGCAGATCGGCCAGCAGCAGGCAGGCCGGCGCGCCGCGGCGCACGGCGCGCGTGTGGTAGGCTACGTCGGCGACGGTGACCGGCAGCGTGGAGTCGTGGCCCTGCAGCGTCATGCCCAGCGAATCGCCCACCAACAGGACTTTGATGCCTTGCTCTTCAAACAGTTTGGCAAAGCTGGCATCGTAGGCGGTAAGGGTAGCAAACTTGCGTTGCTCCTGTTTCCACTGGCGCAAGTGGGTCACGGTGGTGGGTTTCATCACAACGTCTCCTGAAACGGGCCGTGCGGCTTGCGCAGGCCCAGGCTGCAAAAAAGTGCAGCCATTCTACTGTAACCCGATCGGGGTGGGTAGCGCGGATCGCCATGCTTAAGCGGTTCTTAAGAACCTTGTGGTGCAATGGCGCAATGACTGAAAAGGGATACTCATGCGAATTCTGCTGATCGAAGATGACAAACTGATCGGGGACGGCATCAAGGCCGGGCTGACCAAACTCGGCTTCAATCTGGACTGGTTCACCGACGGCGCCGTCGGCAAAAATGCGCTGGACAGCGCGCCGTACGACGCGGTGATCCTCGATCTCAGCCTGCCGGGCCTCGATGGCCTGGATCTGCTGCGCCAGTGGCGCCAGGCCGGGCAGGACGTGCCGGTGCTGATCCTCACCGCCCGCGATGCGCTGGAGCAGCGGGTCAGCGGTCTGCAAAGCGGCGCCGACGATTATCTGTGCAAGCCGTTCGCGCTGGCCGAAGTGGCGGCGCGCCTGCAGGCGCTGATCCGCCGTCGCCACGGCCAACTGATGCCGCAGCTGACGCACGGCAACGTGGTGTTTGACAGCGCCACCCGCAGCGTGAGCTGCAACGGCGAGCCGGTGACGCTGACGCCGCGCGAGTTGGCGGTGCTGGAGCTGTTTCTGCACAACAAGGGGCGGGTGCTGGCGCGGCCGTTGATTCAGGAGAAGCTGTACAACTGGGACGACGAGGTGAGCAGCAACGCGGTGGAGGTGCATATTCACCACCTGCGGCGCAAGCTGGGCAACGGCTTCATCCGCACCATTCACGGCGTGGGTTACACGCTGGGGGATGCGCCGTGAAGCGTCTCAGCCTGCGGCTGCGTTTGATCCTGATCTTCAGCCTGTTGGCGCTGATGACCTGGTGCACCGCCAGCGTGGTGGCCTGGGTGATGTCGCGCAACACCATCAATGAAGTGTTCGACACCCAGCAGATGCTGTTCGCCAAACGGCTGGCGACCGCCAACCTCGGCGATCTGCTGGCCGATGAAAGCGCGCGCAGCCTGCCGAAAACCAAGAAGCTGGTGCATCATGGCAAGCGTGGCGATCAGGACGACGACGCGCTGGCGTTCGCCATCTTCGATCGCCAAGGCAAGATGCTGCTCAACGACGGCGAGAACGGCGCCGATTTCCTGTTTGACGGGGAGCGTGAAGGTTTTACCGACGGCGAGCGCAAAGGCGATGACGACAGCTGGCGCCTGCTGTGGCTGACCAGCCCGGATGGGCGCTATCGCATCGTGGTCGGCCAGGAGTGGGATTACCGGCGCGATATGGCGCTGGGCATGGTGACCGGCCAGCTGGTGCCTTGGCTGGCGACGCTGCCGGTGCTGATGCTGCTGATCGCGCTGATGGTCGGGCGCGAGCTGCGGCCGCTGCGCGCGGTGGCGGCCGGTTTGCGCCGGCGCGCGCCCGATGACGCGACGCCGTTGGACGCGCGCCAGGTGCCGACCGAGGTGCGTCCGCTGGTGGATGCGCTCAATGCGCTGTTCGCTCGCATCAGCGCGTTGCTGGTGCGGGAGCGGCGCTTCACCTCCGATGCCGCGCACGAGTTACGCAGCCCGCTGGCGGCGCTGCGGGTGCAGACCGAAGTGGTTCAACTGGCGGGGGACGATGCGCCGATGCGCGAGCACGCGCTGGACAATCTTACGGTCGGCATCGATCGCGCCACCCGGCTGGTGGATCAGCTGCTGACGCTGTCGCGGCTGGACTCGCTGTCGGATCTGGCCGAACTGGCGCCGATCGACTGGAACGAACTGGTGACGATGACCCTGGCGGAGCAGGATCGGCAGGCCCATGCGGCGGGCGTGACGCTGCGCTATGAACATCAGGGAACGCCGCCGCCGCGTCAGGGGGAAACCTTGCTGCTGTCGCTGCTATTGCGCAACTTGCTGGATAACGCGGTGCGCTATACCCCGCAGGGCGGCGTCGTCACCGTGACGTTGAGCGAACGCTCGCTGACGGTGGAGGACGACGGTCCGGGTGTCACCACGGAGCATCTGGCGCGGCTGGGAGAACGCTTCTATCGCCCGCCGGGGCAGGAGCAAACCGGCAGCGGGCTGGGCCTCTCGATCGTGCAGCGTATCGCCGGATTGCATGGTTTACAGATCGGCTTTGCCAATCGCCCGGCGGGCGGGTTCGTTGCGCGGCTGACGTTGTAGGCGGGTCAGGACTTGAGTTTTGGCTGATGCCACAGCGCCATGCCGTTTTCCGGCACGCGCTTGAGGCAGCTGGCGAGCGGCTCGCCATCGGGGAAAATCAGATCGGGAGCGATTTCCGCCAGCGGGTAGAGCATGAATTCGCGCTCTTTCAGGCCGTAATGCGGCACCGTCAGGCGCTCGGTATGGATCACCTTGTCGCCGTACAGCATGATGTCCAGATCGAGCGTGCGCGGCCCCCAGCGTTCATCCTTGCGCACGCGCCCCTGATTACGTTCTATCGCCTGGGTATGGTCGAGCAGCTGTTCGGGCGGCAACAGGGTATCCAGCGCCACTACCGCGTTGAGAAAGTCCGGCTGGTTTTGCGGCCCCAGCGGCTTGGTGCGGTAAAACGAAGAACAGGTGACCAGCCGGGTGCGCGGGAGATGCTCCAGCGCCTCCAGTGCGGCTTTAACCTGTTGCAGCGGCTGCGCCAGGTTGCTGCCCAGCGCGATATAAACGCGGATCATTATGCCCCTTCTTTACGCGGTGCCCGGCGGCGAGGGCGGCGTTGACGCGCGCGGCGCGGCGCCGGATCGTCCCCCAGGGTGCTCAGCATGGCTTTCTGCCGCGCCGGCGTGGCGTCCTGGAACTCGCCCCACCACTCGGCCAGACGCAGCATTTCCTGATTGTCTTCCACTTCCGCACGCAGCGCCAGCAGATCATAGGCGGCGCGGAATTTCGGGTGTTCCATCAGCTTGTGCGCGCGTTTGCCCTGGCGGCGGGACAGGCGCAGCTGCAGCTGCCAGATATCGCGTACCAGCGTGGTAATGCGTTTCGGGATGGCCAGCGAGCGGCACTGCTCGTCGAGTACGTCGTTCATCGCCAGCGCGAAGGCGTCGTAGTAGGCCAGGCCGCTTTCCTGCGCCAGCTTCTGCGCGTGCTCCAGCAGCGGGTACCACAGCATGGCGGCAAACAGGAACGCCGGGTTGACGCGCATGTCGTTCTGCAGGCGGTGATCGGTGTTCTTCAACACCTGCACCAGAATGCGCTCCATCGGCGTATCGTGGTTTGGCGTGAAGTTGCGGGCGATCAGCGGGAACAGCGGTTGGAACAGCTGGTATTCGCACAGCTTCAGGTAGGTCTGGAAACCGTAACCGGCCTGCAGCAGCTTGAGGGATTCTTCGAACAGGCGCGCCGGCGGGATCTCATGCAGCAGCGAGGCCAGGCGCGGGATCGGCTCGGCGGTCTCTTCGCTGATGCGCATATCCAGCTTGGCGGCGAAGCGCACCGCGCGCAGCATGCGCACCGGATCTTCGCGGTAGCGGGTTTCCGGATCGCCGATCAGGCGAATCACGCCCTGTTTCAGATCGTTCAGGCCGCCGACGTAATCGCGCAGGGTGAAATCCGCCACGCCGTAGTACAGGCTGTTGATGGTGAAGTCACGGCGCTGGGCGTCTTCCTCGATCGAACCGAAGATGTTGTCGCGCAGCAGCATGCCGTTTTGCGCCTGCTGAGACGAGTTCTTGTCGGATTCCGGGTTCTGTTCGTGGTGGCCGCGGAAGGTGGCCACTTCGATGATTTCCGGCCCGAACATCACGTGCGCCAGGCGGAAGCGCCGGCCGACCAGGCGGCAGTTGCGGAACAACTTGCGCACTTGCTCCGGCGTGGCGTTGGTGGTGATGTCGAAGTCTTTCGGCTTTTTGCCGAGCAACAGATCGCGCACGCCGCCGCCGACCAGATAGGCTTCGTAGCCGGACTTGTTCAGGCGGTAAAGCACTTTCAGCGCATTTTCGCTGATGTCTTTGCGGGAAATCGAGTGCTGTTCGCGCGGGATCACGGTCATCGAGTCGTTGCTCTCGGCGATAGGAAAAGGCGGACGCTTGCGCGGCGTTGAGCGGCGGGCAGGGGCGTTGCTGCCGTTATCGGCGGCGCGCGGCTGCGGCGCAGGGCGGCTTGGCGCCGCGGCACGCTCTTCGCGGACTACGTTTTTATCGCCGGCCGCCGCGTCGTCGCGGGGCAGCTTGTCATCGCGGGTCAGTACCTTACGACAGAAGTTGGCTACTCGGGTAAAAATGGTACACCTCGATAGTGACTGATAAAAATGGAGCTAACAAAAAATAGCGGCTAATCATAGCTCACCATGGCTCCTTTGAGAATGCCGGCGTGTTTTCATCCAGAGGGATAGCCTCCTGACGCGGCACGTTTTCCAACCGCCAATGTGCGACCGCCCAGCTCAATAATAATGGCAGGTCAAGATCTTGCCAGCTTTCCGGCAGCGGTTGGCGCAGAAATTTCAGCGCGGCGATCAGCACCGGGCGCGGATCGCCTGCGGGCAACGCCGGCGCATGATTTTGCTTCGACAGCTTGATGCCGTTGGCGCCCAGCGCCAGCGGCAGATGCACATAGGCGGGCACCGGCGCCTGCAGCTGGCGGTAGAGGGCAATTTGACGCACCGTCGGTTCGATCAGATCGGCGCCGCGCACAATCTCGGTCACGCCCTGAAAATGGTCGTCGATCACCACCGCCAGGTTGTAGGCGAACAGCCCGTCGCGACGGCGAATGATAAAGTCTTCCCCCGCCAGCGCCGGATCGGCGTGCAATTCTCCCTGCAGGCGATCGTGGAACCCGTAAACGGGCGCGGTCTGGCGCAAGCGGATGGCGGCGCCCTGTGGGCCGAGCTGCAAATCGCGGCAGTGGCCGTCGTACAATCCGCCGATGTGCTGGATGCGGCTGCGGGTGCAGGTGCAGTAATAGCTGAGCCCCTGACGCTGCAACAGATCCAGCGCGGCGCGATAGGCGTCGTGACGTTGGGATTGATAGATGACCTGGCCGTCCCAGTGGAGACCATAATGTTCCAGCGCGGACAGGATGCGAGCGGCGGCGCCGGGGACTTCGCGCGGCGGGTCGATATCTTCGATGCGAACCAGCCACTGCCCGCGTTGGGCGCGAGCCTGAAGGTAGCTTCCCAGAGCGGCAATCAGCGAACCGAAATGCAGATCCCCGGAAGGCGATGGGGCAAAGCGCCCCACATAATGACTTTCTTGCATATCAGAGGGGAGTGGTTCCCTTTTCTCTGTGCGGCGCACGCGGGTGCGCACGCCGCAGCGGTAACATACTCGTTATGCTTGAAACTGCATCTGTGTTAGCTGCGCCTGCTTACCCGAATCACTTACTTGAGTAAGCTCATCGGGATGCGCATTCTTGCCGCCTTGATGCAGCTCCAATCATTTAGAGTAGCGGTATTAGCCGGCCATCTGCTTTTCGCGGATCTCAGCCAGCGTCTTGCAGTCGATGCACAGATCGGCGGTCGGACGCGCTTCGAGGCGACGAATGCCGATCTCCACGCCGCAAGATTCGCAGTAGCCGAAATCATCGTCTTCCACTTTCTTCAGCGTTTTCTCGATCTTTTTGATCAGTTTGCGTTCACGGTCACGGTTACGCAGTTCAAGGCTGAACTCTTCTTCCTGGGTAGCACGGTCGGCCGGATCAGGGAAGTTGGCTGCCTCTTCTTGCATATGCGATACAGTACGGTCCACTTCGTCCCTGAGCTGGTTGCGCCACGCTTCAAGAATGCGCTTGAAATGCGACAACTGGGCGTCGTTCATGTACTCTTCGCCCGGCTTCTCTTGGTACGGCTCCACCCCAGCGATGGCGAGAATGCTCAAGGACGAGGTTTTACGGTTTTGCCCTTCTTGCATGTTGCTTCTCCTACATACACACGCACTATCGAATCCCCAATGCGGGGGAAAAACAGGCCGCTATAAATAACAGAAGGAAGGTAGGTTGGCAATTATTCCTGTCGCCCGCTTGACAATCGTGTGAAGGAGGGCGTATTTGGCGATCGTGCTGGCCGGTTGTCTATTTATAGGGACCCGACCGCGCTAATCGATAAAAAACGGCAGCTTATCGCAGAGATAAATACCGTCAGGTGATAACTTTGCCCCGTAGCAAACCACTTCCACTCCCAACTGCCGGACCTGTGCCAACAGCGCCGCATAGCGCTCATCTATATGATGTGCCGGTGCGACCTGCTCAATACCGCTGTGTAACACGGCAAAGAACAACACCGCCCGTTGCCCGCTTTCAACCACGCTGAGCAACTCACGCAGGTGCTTTTGCCCTCTGAGCGTTACCGCATCAGGAAAGTAACCACGTTGTTGTTGCAGTAATGTGACTGACTTAACTTCAATATAGCAGTTAACCCGATTTTCTGCCTGTAATAACAAATCGATACGGCTGTTTTCACCGCCGTATTTCACTTCGCCGCTGATTTTACTGTAACCGGATAATTCATTGATTAAATTGTGTTCGATCGCCTCGCGCACCAGCGCGTTGGCACGCAGGGTGTTGACGCAGATCCAGTGCCCCTGTTGGGTATGGGTCAGTTCCCAGCTGTGGGCGTATTTGCGCTTGGGGTTATCCGAGGTGGAGTACCAAACGGTGTCGCCGGGCGTGGCGCAGCCGGTCATGGCGCCGGTATTGGCGCAGTGCAGCGTAAAGGTTTCCCCTTCCGGGGTGATCACGTCCGCCAGAAAGCGTTTGTAACGTTTTATCAGCGTGGCGGAACGCAGCGGTGGAGAGAAAATCATGCGGATGCCTGCGTGGCCAGCGGCCACTGTTCGAGGTGTTGGTAACGGGTGCGCCCGTTTTCGAACACCGACTCATACAAGGAAAAGGCGTCGGCGCTGAACGCCCAGCCCGGCGTCGCCGGCGGGATCGCCACCGGCTGGGTGGCGGCGCGCAGCAGCGTGATGTGCGGATGGAACGGCAACGCGCTTTGATGGCAGCCGCTGCGGGCGGCCTGCGAACGCAGCAGTTCGGCCAGCTGCAATAGCCCGCGCGGCGCGCGGCGGGTGCCGAGCCAGACCACGCCGGGGCGCGGCCAATGGCCGAGATCGTCGAGCCGCATGCTGAAGCCGGGTTGCACGATGCGGCCGGCCAGTTTGCGCAGCGCCAGCTCTTTCTGCGCGGTGACTTCGCCGAGAAACGCCAGCGTCAGGTGCAAATTAGCCGCCGCCACCGGCCGGCCGGCCTCCGGCGCAAACGCCTCGGCGCGCCAGCGGATCACCTGCTGTTGCAGGGCATCAGGCAAGGACAGGGCGAAAAACAGGCGGCGCGAATTGGACATGGGGGCTCGGTAAATAATGACAAATCCGTCAGGAACAGATTTGAATGCGGCTTGCAGCGGCCTCGCGCGAAGCGGGACGCCTGGACGAGCTCCGTACTATAGCTAACGATGCCGCAGTTTGAAAGGCTACGGGGGCAAAGCTAATGCTACACTGTACGCCGTTTAACGTTAACCACCACGGAGAGTTCAGTGTCTTCATTGCCCGTCAGCGCGGTGCTTGATGAGTTGCTGGCTGCGTTGCAGTCCGCTCCTCAGGTACTGTTGCACGCCCCGACCGGCGCCGGTAAATCCACCTGGTTGCCGCTGCAGATCCTGGCTAAGGCCGGGTTGCCGGGGCGCATTATCATGCTGGAGCCGCGGCGGCTGGCGGCGAAAAACGTCGCTTATCGCCTGGCGCAGCAACTGGGGGAGGAGCCCGGCCAGACCGTGGGCTACCGCATGCGCGCCGAAAGTAAAAGCGGGCCGCAAACCCGGCTGGAAGTGGTGACGGAAGGCATTCTCACCCGCATGCTGCAGCAGGACGCCGAGCTGCAGGGCGTGTCGCTGGTGATCCTCGATGAGTTCCACGAACGCAGCCTGCAGGCCGATCTGGCGCTGGCGCTGCTGCTCGACGTGCAGCAAGGGCTGCGCGACGATCTGAAACTGCTGATCATGTCGGCCACCCTGAACAACGCGCGCCTGTCGCAGCTGCTGCCGGCAGCGCCGGTGGTGGTGTCCGAGGGGCGCAGCTTCCCGGTTGAACGTTTATATCAGCCGTTGGCCAGCCATCAGCGGCTGGAGGATGGTGTAGCGGCGGCGGTGAAGCGCCTGCTGGCCGAACAGCCGGGGTCTTTGCTGCTGTTCCTGCCGGGCGTGGCGGAGATCAATCGGGTGCTGGAGCGATTGACCGGCGAGGTGGCGAGCGATACCGATCTTTGCCCGCTGTATGGCGCGCTGCCTCTGGCGCAGCAGCAAAAAGCGATTCAGCCGGCGGCGGTTGGCCGCCGCAAGGTGGTGCTGGCAACCAACATCGCTGAAACCAGCCTGACGATCGAGGGCATTCGGCTGGTGGTGGACAGCGGCCTGGAACGCGTGGCGCGTTACGACGTGCGCAACGGTTTGACGCGGCTGGCGACGCAGCGCATCAGTCAGGCCTCGATGGTGCAGCGCGCCGGGCGCGCCGGGCGTCTGGAGCCGGGCATTTGCTGGCATCTGTTCGCCAAAGAACAGGCGGAGCGCGCGGCGGAACACGCCGAACCGGACATTTTACAGAGCGATCTCACCGGCTTTTGGCTCGAGTTGCTGCAGTGGGGTTGCCACGACCCGGCGCAGCTGACCTGGCTGGATGCGCCTCCTGCCGCCGCATTGGCAGCGGCCAGGGCGCTGTTGCACCGGCTGGGGGCCACGGATGACGGTGGCAAACTTACCGCACCGGGGCGCCAGATGGCCGCGCTGGGATGCGAGCCGCGGCTGGCGGCGATGCTGACCGCCGGCGCGGCGCTGAGTGCCGACGGCCTGGCGACGGCGGCGTTGCTGGCGGCATTGCTGGAAGAACCGCCGCGCGGCGGGCAGATGGATATCGGCTACTGGCTGAGCCGCCCGCAACCGAACTGGCGGCAGCGTGCCGCGCAGTTGGCCAAACGCCTGCCGCAACGTGCGGGGCAAGTCGACGTCGATCTGGCGCCGCGCCTGTTGGCGCCGGCGTTTACCGATCGCATCGCCCAGCGGCGAGGCCAGGACGGCCGCTACCTGCTGGCCAACGGCATGGGGGCGGCGATGAATCAGGATGAGGCGCTGTCGCGCGCGCCCTGGCTCATCGTCCCCAGCCTGTTGCAGGGCCACAACAGCCCCGATGCGCGCATCCTGTTGGCGCTGCCGGTGGACATCGACGCGCTGGCGGCGCAGCTGCCGGCGATCGTCACGCAGCGCACGGCGGTGGAGTGGGATGACGAGAAGGGCACGCTGCGCGCCTGGAAGCGCCAGCAGATCGGCCGTCTGACGCTGCGCGCCCAGCCGCTGGCCAAACCGGCGGACGAAGAGCTGCAGCAGGCGCTGCTCGATTGGGTGCGCGCACAGGGGCTGGCGGTGCTCAACTGGGAGGGCGCCGCCGAACAATTGCGGGTGCGCCTGCAGTGCGCGCAAGCCTGGTTGCCGGAGGCGGAATGGCCGGCGATGGATGAAGAGCCGCTGCTGGCGGCGCTGGAGCAGTGGCTGTTGCCGTCGCTGAACGGCGTGCGCGATCTGCGCGGCTTGAAGCAGGTCAACATCGCCGAGGCGCTGTCCCGCCTGCTGGACTGGCAGCAAAAGCAGCGGCTGGATAATGCGCTACCCACTCATTACACTGTGCCGACCGGCAGCCGCCTGCCGATCCGTTATGAGGCCGGCAAACCGCCGGCGTTGGCGGTGCGTTTGCAGGAGGTGTTCGGCGAGCAGCGCAGCCCGATGTTGGCGGAGGGTCGCATCCCGGTGGTGCTTGAGTTACTCTCACCGGCGCACCGGCCGTTGCAAATCACCGGCGATCTGGCGGCCTTCTGGCAAGGCGCCTACCGCGAGGTGCAAAAAGAGATGAAGGGCCGCTACCCGAAACACGTTTGGCCGGACGATCCGGCCACGGCGGTACCGACGCGCCGAACGAAGAAATATCAGTAGGCCGCGATCATTCAAGGTTTGGAATTCAGATGTTTCTTCTGGTCAGCGCTGCGGCGTAGGCACAGATTAAGCGACTAATCATGGCCGGCAGTGTCGGCAAGCTCGGAGAACAACAGCCATGGCTGGGGATGACCGCGAGCCCATCGGGCGCAAAGGAAAACAACCAAAAAACACCGCGTCGCGCAAGCCGCCGCGCCGTCGCCGAGACGACGATTATGACGATTACGAAGAAGACGAGTATGACGATGATGAGTATGAAGAGGAGGAGGAACGCATGCCGCGTAAGGTAAAAGCGACTCCGCCGCGTAAAAAACGCCGCTGGCTCGGCCTGATTATCAAACTGATCCTGGTGATCGCCGTCCTGTTGGCGATCTACGGCGTCTATCTGGATTCCCAGATCCGCAGCCGCATCGACGGCAAAGTCTGGCAGCTGCCGGCGGCAGTGTACGGCCGCATGGTCAACCTGGAACCGGGCATGCCGTACAGCAAGAAGGAAATGGTCAACCTGCTGGAAGGCATGCAGTATCGCCAGGTCAGCCGCATGACGCGTCCGGGCGAGTTTACCGTGCAGGCTAACAGCATCGAGATGCTGCGCCGCCCGTTCGATTTCCCGGATGGTAAAGAAGGGCAGATCCGCGCCCGTCTCGATTTCCAGAACAACCGTCTGGCTAAGATCGAAAACCTGGACAGCGGCCGCAGCTTCGGTTTCTTCCGCCTCGATCCGCGCCTGATCACCATGCTGCAGTCGCCAAACGGTGAACAGCGTCTGTTCGTGCCGCGCGCCGGTTTCCCGGATCTGTTGGTGGATACGCTGATCGCCACGGAAGACCGCCACTTCTATGAGCATGACGGCATCAGCCCGTACTCCATCGGCCGTGCGGTGCTGGCCAACCTGACCGCCGGCCGTGCGGTGCAGGGCGGCAGTACCCTGACGCAGCAGCTGGTGAAGAACCTGTTCCTGACCAACGAACGCTCGCTGTGGCGTAAGGCCAACGAAGCCTATATGGCGCTGCTGGTCGATTACCGTTACAGCAAGGACCGCATTTTGGAGCTGTATCTGAACGAGGTGTACCTCGGCCAGAGCGGCAGCGACCAGATCCGCGGTTTCCCGTTGGCCAGCCTGTACTACTTCGGCCGGCCGGTGGACGAGCTGAGCCTCGATCAGCAGGCGCTGCTGGTCGGCATGGTCAAGGGCGCGTCGCTGTATAACCCGTGGCGTAACCCGAAACTGGCGCTGGAACGCCGCAATCTGGTGCTCAAGCTGCTGCAGAACCAGGGCGTGATCGACGGCGAGCTGTATGACATGCTGAGCGCGCGTCCGCTGGGCGTGCAGCCGAAAGGCGGCGTCATTACGCCACAGCCGGCCTTTATGCAGATGGTGCGTCAGGAGCTGCAGACCAGGCTGGGCGATAAGGTGAATGATCTGTCCGGCGTGAAGATTTTCACCACGCTGGATCCGGTGTCGCAAGACGCGGCGGAAAAAGCGGTCGAAGACGGCATCCCGGCGCTGCGCGCTGCGCGTCACGTGCAGGATCTGGAAGCGGCGATGGTGATCGTCGATCGCTTCAGCGGTGAAGTGCGCGCCATGGTCGGCGGCGCCAATCCGCAGTTCGCCGGTTTCAACCGCGCCATGCAGGCGCGCCGCCTGGTCGGCTCGCTGGCCAAGCCGCCGACGTACCTGACCGCGCTGTCCGAACCGGATAAATACCGCCTCAACACCTGGCTGGCGGATGCGCCGCTGTCGCTGAAACAGCCGAACGGCGCCGTCTGGCAGCCGAACAACTATGATCGCAAATTCCGCGGTCAGGTGATGCTGGTGGATGCGTTGGCCAACTCGCTGAACGTGCCGACGGTGAACCTTGGCCTGTCGGTGGGGCTGGATCAGATCAGCGCCACGCTGCAACGTCTGGGCATCCCGAAAGCGGAGATCAACCCGGTGCCTTCGATGCTGCTGGGGGCGATCGGCCTGACGCCGATGGAAGTCGCGCAGGAGTACCAGACCATCGCCAGCGGCGGTAACCGTGCGCCGCTGTCGGCGGTGCGTTCGGTGATCGCCGAAGACGGCACGGTGCTGTACCAGAGCTTCCCGCAGGCCGAACGCATGGTGCCGGCGCAGGCCGCTTACCTGACGCTGTACGCGATGCAGCAAGGCGTGGCGCGCGGGACGTCCCGCTCGCTGTCGGTGAAGTTCCCGAACTACAACCTGGCGGCGAAAACCGGTACCACCAACGATCTGCGCGACAGCTGGTTCGCCGGCATCGACGGCAAGGAAGTGGCGATCGCCTGGGTGGGGCGCGACAACAACGGCCCGGCCAAGCTGACCGGCGCCAACGGCGCGTTGACCCTGTATCGTCGTTATCTGGAAAACCAGACGCCGCTGCCGCTGATGCTGCAGCCGCCGGAAGGCATTAACCAGATGAGCATCGACTCTGCCGGCAACTTTATCTGCGGCGGCGGCAGCTGGCGCACCATCCCGGTCTGGACCGACAATCCGCAGGGATTGTGCCAGGCCAGCCAGGCGGCGGTGCAGCAACAGCAGCAACCGGCGGCGGGTGAGCAAAAAGATGGCGATGGCGTCGCCGGCTGGATCAAGGATATGTTCGGCCAGTAATCGCTACCGGGGCGTCGGCCCCGGTGAAAATTTTTTCTTTGTTATTAAGCCCGTAACCTTGGTTGCGGGCTTTTTTATTTTTTCGCTCGTTTTATTTCCCTGTTAACCGCATGGCTAAGCGCCTAATCCTTAACCTATTTGCCCCATGAATTCGGCTTGCAGTTTAATTTGGCTTCTGCATAAAATGCGACGCTTATAATAATTATTATCGTTTACATTCTTCATTTAATAATTCATCAGAGAAATCAACTATGCCGACCAAGCGTCTTTCGTCATCCGCGGCCAAGCAGGGCCGTACCCCCGTCAGCGCGTTAGCGATCACCGTCGCTGCGGCGTTGGGCACGCTGGCGATGCCAGCTTTTTCCGCCGACGCCAAGCCGGCCGCCAAGGAAGACACGATTACCGTTGTGGGCGGCAGCAATACCGCCCAGCAGGAAAGCGCCTGGGGGCCGGTCGGCACCTATGTCGCCAAACGCAGCGCCACCGGCACCAAAACCGATACGCCAATCGAGAAGAACCCGCAGTCCGTTTCCGTAGTGACGCGTGAAGAGATGGACATGCGCCAGCCGGATACGGTGAAGGGCGCACTGGCCTATACGCCGGGTGTGATGATTGGAAATCGCGGTGCCTCCACCGCCTATGATGCAGTGAACATCCGTGGTTTCAGCTCGGTAGGTACCAATATGTATCTGGATGGCCTGAAACTGCAGGACGATAACTATTCGATTTATCAGATAGACCCTTACTTCCTTGAGCGAGCGGAAGTACTGCGCGGACCGTCTTCGGTATTGTACGGCAAAAGCAACCCTGGTGGGGTGGTCGCGCTGGTCAGTAAGCGGCCGACAACAGAGACGCTGCGCGAAGTTCAATTCAAAATGGGGACAGATAATCTGTTCCAGACCGGTTTTGACTTCAGTGACGCTTTGGATGATGCGGGGGTTTACTCATATCGTCTGACGGGGGTTGCGCGCGATGAAGATCAGCAGCAGGTTGGCGAGAAAAGTAAACGTTATGCTATTGCTCCTTCCTTCAGTTGGCGACCTGATGATCGCACTTCTTTGACTTTCCTCAGCAGCTTCCAGGATGATCCTAGCGTTGGCTTCTATGGCTGGTTGCCGAAAGAAGGTACGGTGCAAAATGGTATCAACGGTAAGTTACCGACCAGTTTCAACGATGGTGAGCCTGGCTATAACAACATTTCCCGCAAGCAGCAAATGGTCGGATATGCCTTTGAGCATAGTTTTGATGATGTTTGGACCGTGCGCCAAAACCTGCGTTATTCGAAAATGGATGTGGACTACCGTTCTATTTACGGCCTAGGCATTGATCCAGATAATTCAGCTGAGCTGAAGCGTGGCGTGATGAATTCCAAAGAGCATATGTCCAGCTTTGCGGTCGACACACAGACACAGGCTAAATTTGCGACCGGGCAAGTTGACCATATCTTGTTGATGGGTGTGGATTATATGCGTATGCGCAATGATGTTGTTTATCAATATGGCAGTGCATCCAATCTGAATGTCATCGCTCCACAGTACGGCAATCGGAGCTATACCATTACCGGTGGTGCCAGTCAGGTTAACCGTCAGGAGCAGACCGGCCTGTATGTGCAAGATCAGGCTGAATGGAACAACTGGGTTCTGACGATGGGGGGGCGCTATGATTGGAGCGATACCAACAGCACCAATCGCCTGAACCAGAATTCCGTCTCTAAGCAGCAGGATAACCAGTTTACCGGCCGTGCTGGCTTGAACTATGTTTTCGAAAACGGCATCGCGCCTTATGTCAGCTACAGCGAATCGTTTGAGCCAACCTCAGGCACTGATTTTTCAGGTAATACGTTTGCTGCCTCTAAAGGCAAGCAGTATGAGGCTGGGGTTAAATACGCACCTAAGGATCGTCCGATCACCGCCAGTTTGGCGCTTTACCAGTTGACTAAAACCAACAATAAAGTGGCTGACTTAGAACATCCGTTCTTTAGCGTCCAGGGAGGGGAGGTCCGTTCTCGTGGGATTGAGTTGGAGGCGAAAGCGGCCTTGTCGGCTAACCTCAATCTGTTGGGCTCTTACACCTACACGGATGCTGAATATACTAAAGATACTTCGCTACAGGGGAATACACCTTCCGCTATCCCTAAACACATGGCTTCTCTGTGGGCGGATTACACCTTCCATGAAACTGCGATTAGCGGTTTGACCTTGGGTTCAGGCGTTCGCTATGTCGGCTCCAGCTATGGTGACGAGGCCAATACGTTTAAAGTGAAGGATTACACGGTGTTTGATGCCGCGATAAAATATGATCTGGCGCGTTTCAATTTGCCGGGCTCTTCGATAGGCATCAATGTGAACAACCTGTTTGATAAGGAATATGTCTCCAGCTGCTTTGCTACTTATGGCTGCTACTGGGGCGCAGAACGCCAGGTGGTCGCCACCGCAACCTTCCGTTTCTAACCGGATAGCCGGGGCGGCGCCGCGTCGCCCCGGACAAAGCAGGATCTATGCAGGACAAACTTCTTAATCCCGGCGCGACCTTCGCGCTGGATAACGCCAGCTTCGCCGTCCCCGGCCGGGTGCTGTTGCAACCGCTGTCGCTCAGTTTTCCCCAGGGCAAAGTCTGCGGCCTGATCGGCCATAACGGTTCCGGTAAATCCACCCTGTTGAAACTGCTCGGGCGGCATCATGCGCCCAGCGGCGGTCAGGTTTTGCTCAATCGGCAGCCGTTGGCGCAGTGGGACAGCAAATCCTTCGCCCGCCAGGTGGCCTACCTGCCGCAGCAGTTGCCGGCGGCGGAAGGCATGACGGTGCGCGAGCTGGTGGCCGTCGGCCGCTATCCGTGGCACGGCGCGCTGGGGCGTTTTGGCGCCAACGATCGCCAATTGGTGGAGGAGGCCATCGCGCTGGTGGGGCTGAAGCCGTTCGCCAGCCGCTTGGTGGACAGCCTCTCCGGCGGCGAGCGCCAACGCGCCTGGCTGGCGATGATGGTGGCGCAGGACAGCCGCTGCCTGCTGCTTGACGAACCGACCTCGGCGCTGGACATCGCACACCAGGTCGAGGTGCTGGCGCTGATCCAGCGCCTGAGCCGCGAACGCGATCTCACGGTGATCGCCGTGCTGCACGACATCAACATGGCGGCACGCTACTGCGACCATCTGGTGGCGCTGCGCGGCGGTGAAATGATCGCCCAGGGCGGCCCGCTGGAACTGATGCAGGGGCCGGTGCTGGAACAAATTTACGGTATTCCTATGGGCACGTTGCCGCACCCGAGCGGCGGCGCGCCGGTGAGTTTTGTCTACTGATGTCCTCTGCATTCACTTCTTCTCACGATCCGCTGCGCCGCCGTTTGTTGATGGCGCTGGCGCTGTCGCCGCTGTTGGGTTCGTTGCCCGGCCGAGCGGCGGATGCGCCGTCGGATATCGCCCGCGTTGCGGCGCTGGAATGGTTGCCGATCGAACTGCTGTTGGCATTGGGCGTGACGCCGCTGGCGGTGGCCGATGTGCATAACTACAACCTGTGGGTGGCGGAGCCGAAGCTGCCGGCGACGGTGGTCGACGTCGGCCAGCGCACCGAACCTAACCTCGAACTGCTGCAGCAGCTCCAGCCTTCGCTGGTGTTGCTGTCGCAAGGCTATGGCCCAACGCCGCAAAAAATCCAACCCATCGCGCCAACCATGAGCTTCGGCTTCAACGACGGCAGCGGCAAACCGCTGACCGTCGCCCGCCAGTCGCTGCTGGCGCTGGGGCAACGATTGGGCATAGAAAGCCGCGCGGTACAGCACCTGGCGCAGTTTGACCGCTTTATGCAGGACGCGCGTCAGCGCCTGCAAAGCTACACCCGGCAACCGCTGCTGCTGTTTTCGCTGATCGACACGCGCCATGCGTTGATCATCGGCCAGAAAAGCCTGTTCCAGGAGGCGATGGATCAACTGGGCATCCGCAATGCCTGGCAGGAAGAAACCAATTTCTGGGGCACGGCGGTGGTGGGCATTGAACGGTTGGCCACGGTGCGTAATGCCCGGGTCATCTATCTCGATCACGGTAATCAGGCGATGATGGACAAGGTCAGCGCGACGCCGCTGTGGCAGTCGTTGCCCTTCGTGAGGCAAAACCAGCTGCGGCAGGTGCCGGCGGTGTGGTTCTACGGTGCCACGCTGTCGACGATGCGGTTTTGCCGCCTGCTGGCGCAGGCTCAGGAGAGTGCGTCATGAGTTCGGGCATCCGGAAATTGCCGCTGACGCTGATCCTACTGTTGCTGGCGGCGGCAGGTGGCCTGACGATATACAACCTGGCGCAGCAGCTGCCGCCGGCGCAATGGGCGCGGGCGCTCAGCGCGCCGGACATCGACGACGTGCGGCAAATGCTGTTCCATTACAGCCTGTTGCCGCGGTTGACGGTGTCGCTGTTGGCCGGCGCCGGTCTGGGGTTGGTCGGCGTGCTGTTCCAGCAGGTGTTGCGCAATCCGTTGGCGGAGCCGTCGACGCTCGGCGTCGCCGCCGGCGCGCAGCTTGGCCTGACCATCGCCACGCTGTGGGTGCTGCCGGGAGGTGAGTTTACCCGCCAGCTGGCCGCTATGGTGGGCGCGATTGTGGTGGGCGGGCTGGTGTTCGGCGTCGCCTGGGGCAAGCGGATGTCGCCGGTCACGCTGATTCTGGCCGGGCTGGTGCTGGGGCTGTACTGCGGCGCGGTCAACAGCCTGTTGGCGCTGTTTAATTACGATCAGCTGCAGGGCATGTTCCTGTGGGGCACCGGCGCGTTGAACCAACAGGACTGGAGCGCCGTGCAGTTCCTCCTGCCGCGTTTGCTGGTGGCTGGCCTGTTAGCGGCGCTGTTGCTGCGCCCGCTGACGCTGCTGGGGCTGGACGACGGTGTGGCGCGCAACCTGGGGTTAGGGCTGTCGATGGCGCGCTTCTGTGCTTTGGGGGTGGCCATCATCTTCAGCGCCATGTTGGTGAGTGCGGTGGGCGTTATCGGCTTTATCGGCCTGTTTGCACCGCTGATGGCGAAGATGTTGGGGGCTCGCCGCCTGGCGCACCGCATGATGCTGGCGCCGCTGCTGGGGGCGCTGTTGCTGTGGCTGACCGATCAGGTGATGCTCGGGGTAACGCAGGTGTGGCACGAGATCCCGACCGGCGCGGCCACCGCGCTGTTCGGCGCGCCGCTGCTGCTGTGGCTGCTGCCGCGTTTGCGCAGCGCCGCCACGCCGCCGCCGATGAACCTCGGCGACAAGGTGCCTGCCGAACGCGGGAATCTGCCCGGCTGGATCCTGGTGGGCGGCCTCGTGCTGCTGATCGGCCTGGCGCTGGCGCTGATGCTGGGCAAAAATGCCGGCGGCTGGCACTGGAGCCTGGGCGCGGAACTGGACGCTCTGCTGCCGTGGCGCTGGCCGCGGGTGTTGTCGGCGCTGGCGGCGGGCATGATGCTGGCGGTCGCCGGCACGCTGATCCAGAAGTTGACCGGCAATCCGATGGCCAGCCCGGAAGTGTTGGGCATCAGCTCCGGCGCCGCTTTTGGCGTCGTGATGATGCTGTTTATGGTGCCGGGCGACGCCTTCGTGTGGCTGCTGCCCGCCGGCAGTCTGGGAGCGGCCGCCACGTTGCTGATCATCATGATCGCCGCAGGCCGCGGCGGTTTCTCGACCGAACGCATGCTGCTGGCCGGTATCGCGCTCAGCACCGCCTTTACCACCGTCATCTTCCTGCTGTTGGCCAGCGGCGATCCGCGTATGGGGGGCTTGCTGACCTGGCTCTCCGGTTCGACCTATTCGGTGGAGCCGGCGCAGGCGCTGCGCACCGCGCTGATCGCCGCCGGATTGCTGGTATTGGCGCCGCTGTGCCGCCGCTGGCTGACCATCCTGCCGCTCGGCGGCGCCACCGCCCGTTCTGTGGGCATTGCGCTGACGCCGACGCGGTTGACCATTCTGTTGCTGGCTGCCACCCTGACCGCGATGGCGACCCTGACCGTAGGGCCGCTGAGCTTTGTCGGGCTGATGGCGCCGCATATGGCGCGCATGCTGGGCTTCCGCCGCGCGCTGCCGCAAATGGTGATCGCCGCGCTGCTGGGCGGCTTGCTGATGGTGTTTGCCGACTGGTGCGGACGGATGCTGCTGTTCCCGTATCAGATCCCCGCCGGGTTATTGGCGACCTTTATCGGTGCACCGTACTTCGTGTATCTGTTGCGTAAGCAGACCTCGTAAGCGGCGTCTCGGCTGCGTTTTCTCTGTCATCAAAGGCTCCGCGTTGCTGGGCCTTTTTTTATTTTTCATGATGTTGCAAGGCGCTGCGAACGGGTGCGCAAAAACGATATTGCGTGCGAAAAGGAACGCGAGGCGTGTCGGTGAGATGAATATACTGCGGGCGGGTGCTCTGGATCTTTGTCTCTGGAGCTTCTGCGAAAGGTACAAAGAGAAAAGCCCCGAGTCGATATCCATCAACCCGAGGCCTACTCTAACGCGTCACAACGTTAAGTTAGCCTCTTACCCGCCGCGAGGCAAGGAGAAGAAGGCATGATGCCGAACAAACGCAGCCCGTTAAAACTGGTGATTATTTGTGTCACTGTAATATCACTGGCATGGATAACCCGCAGCACGCTGTGTGAGCTGCGGATCCGAGCGGGCACTACGGAGGTTGCGGCCATTTTGGCTTACGAATCCGAACGGTAAGGCAACCCGGCGGCGGGGGCGGTGCCTCCGCCGGCCGGCAGTCGATGCGTTGATCCAGGAGCACCCATCCGCTCAAAAAAAACGGCGAGCCAGGGCTCGCCGTTTTCATGTTGATGTCGGGGCTTATTTCAGGCCGGCGGCATCGCGCAGCAGCGCGGCTTTGTCGGTCGCTTCCCACGGGAAGTGCTCGCGGCCGAAGTGGCCGTAGGCAGCGGTTTCGCGGTAGATCGGCTGCAGCAGATCCATCATCTGGATCAGGCCATATGGGCGCAGATCGAAGAATTCGCGCACCAGCAGCGTCAGCTGTTCGGTTGGCACTTTCTCGGTACCGAAGGTTTCCACCATGATGGAGGTCGGTTCCGCTACGCCGATAGCGTAAGACACCTGGATTTCGCAACGATCGGCCAGGCCGGCGGCAACGATATTTTTTGCCACGTAGCGTGCCGCGTAAGCCGCGGAACGGTCAACCTTGGACGGATCCTTACCGGAGAAGGCGCCGCCGCCGTGGCGCGCCATGCCGCCGTAGGTGTCGACGATGATCTTACGGCCGGTCAGGCCGCAGTCGCCCATTGGGCCGCCGATAACGAAACGGCCGGTCGGGTTGATGTGGTATTTGGTGCCCGCCGTCAGCCATTCCGCCGGCAGGACCGGTTTGATGATCTCTTCCATCACCGCTTCTTGCAGATCTTTCAGCGCGATGTCTTCGGAATGCTGGGTGGACAGCACCACGGCGTCGATGCCGACGATTTTGCCGTCGTCGTACTGGAAGGTCACCTGGCTCTTCGCGTCCGGACGCAGCCACGGCAGGGTGCCGTTTTTACGCACTTCGGACTGGCGCTGCACCAGACGGTGCGCGTAGGTCACCGGGGCCGGCATCAGCACGTCGGTTTCGTTGGTGGCGTAGCCAAACATCAAGCCCTGATCGCCGGCGCCCTGCTCGAGAGGATCGGTACGGTCAACGCCCTGATTGATATCCGGGGATTGTTTGCCGATGGCGCTCAATACTGCGCAGGAGTTGGCGTCAAAGCCCATGTCCGAATGAACGTAGCCGATCTCGCGCACGGTCTTGCGGGTGATCTCTTCGATATCGACCCAGGCGCTGGTGGTGATTTCACCGCCGACCAGCACCATGCCGGTTTTCACGTAGGTTTCGCAGGCGACGCGCGCCTTCGGATCTTGTTCCAGGATGGCGTCGAGGACGGCATCGGAGATCTGATCGGCGATTTTATCGGGATGTCCTTCGGAGACGGATTCGGACGTGAAGAGGTGTTTAGCCATTGTGTTCTTTACCTTGCATAAGACGGGTTAGAAATTACTGCACAGCGCTGGAGATCCGGCATCAAAGCGAAGGGTCTTCCGCTGATGGCGCGAGATGCATCCTGCAACGCCCCTCAGGCAAAGCCGTTAAGCAGTTTATCAGTTAACCAGTATAGATGGATTAACATCTGGACGTCTATTTTAGGTCAGGGTTTAGCCAGATTGCCAGTAATTTTTTGCGCTTTCGCTCTTTTGCGCAAACGGGTTGGCGCCATTTTCATCGCTTGAAACAGTTTTCGGCGAATTTTCATTTTGCTTTTTCACCTGCTTACCGGTATAAACTGCGCGCGCGGTTCATTTGCTGCACAGTACGGCGGTCTTGAGTGGGGGAAGGCGCGATAAACTTCCGCTTTGCATTCGCCGCCGTTGCGCTATTATCCGTCGCAGGCGTTCGCCGTGAGCGCCGCCGCTTCATCGAACGGTCACGTTCTTACACTATTTTAGAGGCTTGGTCGTTCACTCCGAACGGCGCGCGTGGAGGTGGTTGGATTAATGATCCGTTGTCTACCGGTTGTTGGTTCCCAACAGCAGTGCCGTTCTGGCGCACATTCTTCTGCTATTTCCCGTCTTGTCTCTTTGTCACTTACCAGGTGCGATAAACACTTGGCCGCTACTCAGGATTCTCGGGCCGGCTAACGGTCGTCTGAAGAACTGAACAAGGGTAGCCTGCAGCCTTCCTGTGGGATGTTTCTTGGCCCGATTCACGAGGTTTGAACAGGGTGTCTTACAATTATATGAGTGATAAACCGATCGCTGACCGCGAACGGCGGTTCTCTTCGCTGCCGCCAGCACGGCTTGTTGGGTTGTTCTCGCGGGTGGTAGCTGCGATAGTGGCTGACGGTTTCGTCAGTGCGGAATGTGAGGCGAACCATGTCTGATGATCTGTTGATTCACCGCCCGCCGGTTGCGGGCGAGTCTTTATCTTTGCGCTCCATGCAGGAGGTTGCCATGAATGATCGTAATGCCAGCAAGATGCTGCGTACTTATAACGTCGCCTACTGGGGCAACAATTACTATGACGTCAACGAGCTGGGCCATATCAGCGTGTGCCCGGACCCGGATGTCCCGCAGGCGCGCGTCGATCTGGCAGAACTGGTGAAAACGCGCCAGCAAGACGGCCAACGTTTGCCTGCGCTGTTCTGCTTCCCGCAGATCCTTCAGCATCGCCTGCGTTCGATCAACGCCGCGTTTAAACGCGCGCGTGAGTCTTTCGGTTACCAGGGCGGCTATTTCCTGGTGTATCCGATCAAGGTGAACCAACATCGCCGCGTGATTGAGTCGCTGGTGAACTCTGGCGAACCGCTGGGGCTGGAAGCCGGCTCCAAGGCCGAGCTGATGGCGGTGCTGGCGCATGCCGGCATGACCCGCTCGGTGATCGTCTGTAACGGCTATAAAGATCGTGAATATATTCGCCTGGCGCTGATCGGCGAAAAACTGGGGCATAAGGTGTACCTGGTGATCGAGAAGATGTCCGAGATCAACCTGGTGCTGGAAGAGGCTGAGCGGCTGAACGTGGTGCCGCGCCTGGGCGTGCGTGCGCGCCTGGCGTCGCAGGGCTCCGGCAAATGGCAGTCGAGCGGCGGCGAAAAATCCAAGTTCGGTCTGGCGGCGGTGCAGGTGCTGAAGCTGGTGGAAACCCTGCGCGAAGCGGGCCGTCTCGACAGCCTGCAACTGCTGCATTTCCACTTGGGCTCGCAGCTGGCCAACATTCGCGATATCGCCACCGGCGTGCGCGAATCGGCGCGCTTTTACGTTGAACTGCACAAGCTGGGCGTCAACATTCAGTGCTTCGACGTGGGCGGCGGCTTGGGCGTCGACTACGAAGGCACCCGCTCGCAGTCCGACTGCTCGGTGAACTACGGCCTGAACGAATACGCCAACAACGTGATTTGGGGTATCGGCGATGCCTGTAACGAACACGGCCTGCCGCACCCGACGGTGATCACCGAGTCCGGCCGCGCCGTGACCGCGCACCATACGGTGCTGGTTTCCAACGTGATCGGCGTCGAGCGCAACGAATTCAGCGAACCGTTGCCGCCGGAAGCGGACGCGCCGCGCGCGCTGGAAAGCATGTGGGAAACCTGGCTGGAAATGAACGAGCCGGAGAACCGCCGCTCGCTGCGCGAATGGCTGCACGACAGCCAGATGGATCTGCACGACGTGCATACCCAATACGCGCACGGCATGCTGGATCTGACCAAGCGTGCCTGGGCCGAGCAGCTGTATCTGAACATCTGCAACAAGATCCAGCAGCAGCTCGATCCGAGCAACCGCGCGCACCGTCCAATCATCGACGAGCTGCAAGAGCGCATGGCGGACAAGTTCTACGTCAACTTCTCGCTGTTCCAGTCGATGCCGGATGCCTGGGGTATCGATCAGCTGTTCCCGGTGCTGCCGCTGGAAGGGCTGGATAAGCCGCCGGAAGGCCGTGCGGTGCTGCTCGACATCACCTGCGATTCCGACGGCACTATCGACCATTACGTCGACGGCGACGGCGTGGCGACCACCATGCCGATGCCGCCGTACGATCCGGAGAACCCGCCGGTGCTGGGCTTCTTCATGGTCGGCGCGTACCAGGAGATCCTCGGCAACATGCACAACCTGTTCGGCGACACCGCCTCGGTTGACGTGTACGTGTTCCCGGACGGCAGCGTCGAGACCGAGTTGTCCGACGAGGGCGACACCGTGGCGGATATGCTGGAGTACGTGCAGCTCGATCCGGGTGCGCTGCTGGCCAAGTTCCGCGATCAGGTCAAAGAAACCGATCTGGACAGCGAGCTGCAGGCGCAATTCCTGGAAGAGTTTGAAGCCGGCCTGTACGGCTACACGTATCTGGAAGACGAGTAACTGCCCTCTTCAGGCGGGCGATATCGGCCCCCTTGAAGCATGGATAAAATGCGGCCATAATCAGCCGTATCGGTAGCACCGAAACAAACATCGAACAAATCCCTTTCTCGTCGGGCTAACGACGCGGGAGGGATTTTTTTTTGTAACGGCCCGGCGTCTGCGCCCGGCAACTTGTTGAACTACGAGGGTTTACTATGAGCACCTTAGGCCATCAGTCCGATAATTCATTAGTGTCCAACGCCTTTGGTTTCCTGCGCTTTCCGCTGAACTTCATGCCTTACGACAGCGATGCAGAGTGGGTCATCACCGGCATTCCGTTTGACATGGCGACCTCCGGTCGCGCCGGCGGCCGTCACGGCCCGGCGGCTATTCGTCAGGTGTCCACCAACCTGGCCTGGGAAGGCAACCGCTGGCCGTGGAGCTTCGATCTGCGCGATCGGCTGAACGTGGTTGACTGCGGCGATATCGTGTTCAACTTCGGCGACGCGCAAGACATGAGTGACAAGCTGCAGGCGCACGCGGAGAAACTGCTGAAGGCCGGTAAGCGCATGCTCTCGTTCGGCGGCGACCACTTCGTGACCCTGCCGCTGCTGCGCGCGCACGCCAAGCATTTCGGCAAGCTGGCGCTGGTGCACTTCGACGCCCACACCGATACCTACGCCAACGGCAGCAAGTTCGACCACGGCACCATGTTCTACCATGCCCCGAACGAAGGCTTGATCGATCCGCACCACTCGGTGCAGATTGGCATCCGTACCGAGTTCGATCATGACAACGGTTTTACCGTGCTGGACGCCGCGCAGGTGAACGATCGCAGCGTGGACGATCTGCTGACCCAGATCAAGGGCATCGTCGGCGATATGCCGGTGTATCTGACCTTCGACATCGACTGCCTGGATCCGGCGTTCGCACCGGGCACCGGCACGCCGGTGATCGGCGGCCTGACCTCCGATCGCGCGCTGAAGCTGGTGCGCGGCATGCAGTCGCTGAACATCGTCGGCATGGACGTGGTGGAAGTGGCGCCGGCTTATGACCAGTCCGAGATCACCGCGCTGGCCGCGGCGACCCTGGGCCTGGAGATGCTGTACCTGCAGGCGGCCAAGAAACACGCCTGACGCCAGGCCACTCCTCGCTGAAAAAGCGGCCTCCATCGTATGGGGGCCGCTTTTTTATTGCATTTGTCGCCTCCGCGCTGCGATTTTCAGCCTGTTGCAACGCCTTTGCGCAATCCTGCGCAGAAATGAAACTGAGTCAGAGAAAAGGAAACGGGACAACGGAGAGGATGAATATACTGCGCGCGGGTGCTCTGGATCTTTGTATCTGGAGCCTGCGTGAAAGGTACAAAGAGAAAAGCCCCGAGTCGATATCCATCAACCCGAGGCCAACTCTAACGCCAGACAACGTTAAGTTAGCCTCTTACCCGCCGCGAGGCAAGGAGAAGAAGGCATGATGCCGAACAAACGGAGCCTGTTAAAATTGGTGGTTATTTGTGCCACGGTAATATCACTGGCATGGATAACTCGCAGCACGCTGTGTGAGCTGCGGATCCGATCGGGCAATACGGAGGTTGCGGCCATTTTGGCTTACGAATCCGAACGGTAAGGCAACCCGGCGACGGGGATGTTCCCCGTCTGCTGGCTGTTGGCGTCCAGATCCACGAGCACCCTCTCAACGCTTTCGGTTTTCCGCCGCACAGGGCAGAGAAACGGGTTTATGCCCGCTTCATCTGCTGTGCCAGCAACATGCGGCCAAACAGCGCGCCGCCCGCCAGCAGCGTCAGCAGCTGCGAGGCGATCAGCACCGCAAAGCCTGAAGACACCTTGCCCTGGCTGGCCATCACCATGCCCATCGCCATCGGCACAAACGCCGAGAACAGATTGCCGATGCCGTTGATCAGCCCATAGGCGCTGCCGACCGCCTCCGGCCGCGCATAATGTTGCAGCAGCGTGGGTATCGCCGCGCCCTGCGCCCCCCAACAGGCGTTGGCCGCCAGCAGGAAGAAGGCGATCCAGCCAAGCTGATGGCTGTGCATCACGCCATAAATGCACAGCGCGGTCGCTGCGCCGCCGCAGACGAAGATCAGCGGCGCCTGATAAGGGCGGATACGATCGAGCAACACGCCACCGAGGTATTTGGAGGCGATGCTGACGATGAAAGGCAGCGCGGCCATCCAGCCCATCTGCTTGATGGAAAACCCCTTTTCATCGGTCAGATACGCCGGCAGCCAGGCGCTGGAGCCCCACAGGTAGCTGAGCGTGGCGATCTCGATCAGCAGGATCCAGCCGAGCATCGGCGTGCGCCAGGCCAGTGCAAAGGTGCGCCAGACGCGGTTGAGCACCGGTTGCGGATCGGCAGGGCGTGAAGATGAGGATAAGGGGAGCGGGTGAACGAACAGCCGCACCAGCGCCAGCCCCAGCAGCAGATTGAGCAGCGCCAGCAGGTGAAACGACATCGCCCAACCGAAGTGCGCCATCAGAAAACTCACCAGCGGAAAGCCGAGCACCAGCCCCAACGAAACGCCCAGCGCGCTGACCGCGTTGGGCTTGCCGCGCTCGTCGGCGGCGAAATGGTCGCCGATGTACATGGTCTTCAGCGAGAACAGCGGCCCTTCGCTGACGCCAAGCAGCGCGCGCACCACGCACAGCAGCATCAGCGAGCCCGCCAGCGGCGAGGCGGCGGTGAGCAGCGCCCACAGTACCACGCTCAGCGTCAGCGCGCGGCGGTAGCCCATCAGCGTTTCCAGAAAAGGCGTCAGCAACATGGCGGACAGCCCGTAGCCGAGCAAAAACACCGTCATCAGCGTGCCCTGGTGAGCGCGGTCACCGCCAAGTTGGAAGTGTTGCAGGAAGTCGGGATTGACCAACATCACGGCGATATTGACCCGATCCGCATAGGCGATAACGATCAGAAACAGCAGGGCGATCACTCCAAACCAGCGTTGACGTTGTTGCACGGCGCGTTCCTCAGTGCGAGCGGTTGACGAATTCAGGCAGCAGCAAACTCACCCGAGGATGCCAGTTAGCGCAAACGCGGGAGGATGAGGCTGATTGATGTAAAATTATTGTTATCAAATAGGGTGTGAAAGACAGAGAGAAAACACTTTTACGCGCAATGCGTCGCCGGAATCAACGCGTTTTTTGCCATAAATTAGCAGGGGAGCGCACAACTGACATAGGTTTTTCATATCGGTGCATTATTTCGTGATCCTTCCCGCATTTGTCATTTTTAAACAACCTTTCATTAACATTTGCCGTTCCGCTCGCTTGACGAAAGTTTCGCCACACTTATAGTGACTGTATTAAATAAGAAACTGAGTTTCATATATGAAACAATCAGATAGAGGATAAAAGCAATGAGCTGGAAGAATGTGTGCGAAGTGTCTCAGGTGAAAGAAGATTTTCCTTTTTCCGGCAACGTGGAAGGAAAAGAGATCGGGGTATACCTGCTCGACGGTAACTACTACGCGCTGGAAGACGTCTGCCCGCATGCCTATGCCTTGCTCAGCCAGGGGTTTGTAGACGACGGCAAGGTTGAGTGCCCGCTGCACGAAGCGCTGTTTGACGTGCGCACCGGCCAGTGCCTGCGCGAGCCGGGCGGCCGCGATCTGCAAACCTATCCCACCCGGGTGGTCGACAACCAAATCCAGATCACCTTTATCGCGGAGGAGTAATCATGCAGCACATCACCGATTTCAATCCCTGGCTGCCGGACACCCAACAGGTGACGCCGGCCCGCGAAGGCGGCAACGGTCAAATCCATCAGCCGGGCCAATTTCGCAACGTGATCTGGCAAAACCGTGCTCGTGTGCCGGACGGTTTCGAAACCGCCCTGGTGGCGGCGCTGGAAACGATCTTCGATCAGGGCGCGGAAGAGCTGGAGCAGATCGTCAGCGCGTTGAATCAGCGCCGCCTGTTCGATCGCAGCGGCCAACCGTGGAATGAGGCGACGTTCCGCGAATTCCTTCACGTTAACGGTTTCTGAGCCACATCCGGGAGAAGACAATGACAGCAAATACAACATCCTCCGAACAGAGCTTGCAGGACTATCTTGACCAGGGGCTGCGCGGCATGTGGTATCCGGTGCTGGCCAGCTGGGAAGTGGGCAACAATCCGGTCGGCATCACCCGTCTGGAGCAGCAAATCGTGGTGTGGCGCGACGGTGAAGGCCAGATCCACGCGTTGGAAGACCGCTGCCCGCACCGCGGCGCGCGGCTTTCCATGGGATGGAACCTCGGCGATCGCATCGCCTGCTGGTATCACGGGGTGGAGGTCGGCGGCGACGGTACGGTGAAAGACGTGCCGGCGGTGGATCGTTGCCCGCTGGTGGGCCAAAAATGCCTGCGGTCTTACCCGGCCAAAGAAGCCTACGGCGCGGTGTTCCTCTATTTCGGCGTGACGGCGGATGAAGCGCCGGCGGAGCTGACTTTCCCGCAAGAGCTGGCGGACGAAGCGTCGTACAGCAATTTCCTGTGCACTGCCAGCTGGAACTGCAACTACCAATACGCCTTGGAAAACGTGATGGATCCGATGCACGGCACCTACCTGCACTCCTCCTCGCACTCGATGGCGGAAGGGGACCGCAAGGCGGATATGGGGCTGGAGCCGACCGACAGCGGGTTTATCTTCAAGAAGAACGGCCAGATTGGCGTCAACTTCGACTGGGTGGAGTTCGGCAACAGCGGCGCGTATTGGATGCGCCTGTCGATCCCGTACAAAAAGCGCTTCGGGCCGGGCGGTCACTTCTGGATCATCGGCATGGTGGTGCCGGAAGACAAGGATCACTGCCGGGTATTCTTCTGGCGCATCCGTAAGGTCAAAGACTGGCAGCGCGACATGTGGCGCTTCATGTACCGCAACCGCCTGGAGTCGCTGCATTGGGACGTGCTTGAGCAGGATCGCATCGTGCTTGAGAACATGGCGCCTAACGCCCGCGGCCACGAATATCTGTACCAGCACGACGTCGGCCTTTCGCGCCTGCGCCGCCTGATGCAAAAAGAGGCGCAGAAACAGCTGGCGACGCTGCGCGAGCGGGAGGCAGCGCAGTGAACGGCCTGTTGAACGGTAAACGCATCGTGGTCACCGGGGCGGCGCGCGGCCTGGGCTACAGCTTCGCCGCCGCCATCGCCGCCGCCGGCGCGCAGGTGGTGATGTGCGACATTCTGGCGGATGAGCTGGCGGCGAGCGGCGCCGCGCTGCGTGAGCAGGGCGCTCAGGTGGAAACGCAGACCATCGATCTGGCGTCACCGGATTCGATCCGTTCGGCGTTCGAGAAGATCGCTGCAGGCGGCGGGATCGACGGTCTGGTGAACAACGCGGCGTTGGCGACCGGCGTCGGCGGCAAAACCATGATGGAATACGATATCGATCTGTGGGATCGGGTGATGCAGGTCAACGTGCGCGGCACCTGGCTGGTGAGCCAGGCGGCGGTGCCGCTGCTGGCGCGCAGCCCGCACGCCAAGATCGTCAACGTGGCGTCGGACACTGCGCTGTGGGGGGCGCCGCGCCTGATGGCCTATGTCGCCAGCAAAGGCGCGCTGATCGCGATGACCCGATCGATGGCGCGCGAGCTGGGCCCGCAGGGGATCTGCGTCAACGCCATCGCGCCGGGCCTGACGCGGGTGGAAGCCACCGAGTATGTGCCCGCCGAGCGCCATCAGCTGTACGAGCAGGGGCGCGCGCTGGCCGGGGCGCAGCACCCGGACGATGTGAACGGTACGGTGCTTTATCTGCTGTCGCCGCTGGCGGATTTCGTCACCGGCCAACTGCTGCCGGTCAACGGCGGCTTCGTATTCAACTGAGGCCCGCAGGGCCGGCGCACAGCGCAGGAGCGAGAGATGGCGGACGAGCAAGCATGTAAGTATCTGATCCCGGGGCTGGATCGCGGGTTGCAGCTGCTGCTGGCGTTTGGCGAGCAGCATAAGGAAATGACCTTCGCCGAGTTGCATCGCCTGGTCGATATGCCGAAGGCCACCGCCTACCGTGTGGTGCAGACGCTTGAGCACCTGGGCTTTCTGGAACGCAATCCGCGCACCAACACCTTTGCGCTCGGCATCAAGGTGCTGCGCCTCGGCTTTGAATACATCGCGTCGCTGGACGTGGCGCAGGCCGGCCAGCCGGTGATCGAGCAGCTGCGCGATCGCAGCCAGTGCAGCAGTCATCTGGCGATCCGCGATGGGCGCGACGTTATCTACATCGCCCGCGTCAGCGCCGCCGGTTCGCAGATCAATCAGGTCAGCGTCGGCACTCGCTTGCCGGTGCATCAAACCTCGCTCGGCCGCATGCTGTTGACCAGCGCCACCCGCAGCGAGTTCGAACAACTTTATCCGGACGCGCAGCTGCCGGGCAATGCGCCGGGCACCCCGGCGGATCGCGAAACGCTGTGGCAGATGGTGCAGCAAGACAAAGCGCGCGGCTATGTGATCGGCGAGTCGTTCTTCCGCCACGGCATCTCCTCGATCGTCTACCCGATCTTCAACCGCGAGCAGCGGGTCGAGGCGGTGGTCAGCATCATGGTGCCGTCCGATGAGATCCCGAAAGCGGATCGCGAGCGGCTGCGCATGGAAGTACGCGACGCGGCGGAGAAAATTTCCGGCTTCCTCGGCGCGCCGCCGCAGGCCAACGTCGGCTAACCGACAGGACCGACTCTTTTACTCAGGCAGGGATAAGGCCCGTAGCAAATAGGGGCCGGGGTTGACTCATGCCTGAAAACCGTATGCAGCGAGAACGTGAGGCTGAACAATGAGCGTAATCGGAATCGAAAAACTGGAATTTGGCGTCGAAGATCTGCCAACCTGCGAAAAATTCATGCAAGACTTCGGCCTGCAGCCCGCCACGCAACATTGGGGCGAACCGCAGCGCGAATTCACCACCCTGAGCGGGGCGCGTGTCGTCCTGCATCCGTTGCAAAGCGCGGCGCTGCCTGCGGCGTTTGAGGGCGGTTCAACCCTGCGCCGCATGACCTGGGGCGTGGCCTCGCCCGCCGAGCTGGCGCGCCTGCAGCCGCGTTTGGCGTTGATGCCCGGCTTCCGGCAGGTGGGAGAAGAGCTGGAATGCCTCGATCCCAACGGCATGACGCTGCGCTTCGTCGTCAGCCGCCAGCAGGCGGTCGAGGTGCCGGTCACGCCGATCAACCAATGGGGCGACGTGCGCCGCATCGATCAACCCAGCCCGGTCTATTCGCAGGCGCAGCCGATCAACATTGGCCACGTGGTGTTCTTCGTTGAGGATCTGGCGGCGACCGAGCGTTTCTATCGCGAGCTGTTGGATTTCCAGGTTTCCGATCGCTATATCGATCGCGCCGTCTTCCTGCGTACCCAGGCGCGCGGCGGCCACCATAACCTGTTCCTGCTGAAACTGCCGAACCGTCCACGCGGCCTGAACCACGTGGCGTTCACCGTGCGCGATATCCACGAAGTGATCGGCGGCGGCATCGCCATGAACAAGGAGAAGTGGAGCACCTTTATCGGCCCCGGCCGCCACCCGATCTCCTCGGCTTATTTCTGGTACGTCAACAGCCCGACCGGCGGGGCGTTCGAGTACTACACCAACGACGATTATCTGACGGAAAACTGGCAGCCGCGCGAGCTGGAGCATTCGTTGGTCTCCTTCACCGAATGGGCGGTAGAGGGCGGCATCGATCACGACACGCGCCGCCAGCATAAAAAGGCGGAGGCGTTATGAACCGGCCGGAACACGCGGGCATCGTCATCGTCGGCGGCGGCCAGGCCGGCGGCTGGGCGGCCAAGACGCTGCGCGATCGCGGTTACAGCGGCCGGCTGACGGTGGTCAGCGACGAACCCTACGATTTTTACGAGCGGCCGCCGCTGTCGAAAGCGGCGCTGCTGGATGCCGCGGCTCCCCTCAGCCGGCTGTTCAGCGAACAGACGGTGGCGGAGCTGAATATCGACTGGCGCCGCCCGCTGCGCGCCGAGTCCATCGATGCAGAACAGCAAATCGTCACGCTCAGCGACGGGCAACGGCTGCAGTTCGAGCAGTTGCTGATCGCCACCGGCGGTCGGCCGCGTTTGCCGGGCGCCGCCTGGGCGCAGCACCCGCGCGTGATGACGCTGCGTTCCTGGGACGATGCGGCTCGGTTGCGGCAGGGCCTGCAGGGTTGCGGGCGCCTGGCGATCGTCGGCGGCGGTTGGATCGGGCTTGAGATCGCCGCTTCCGCGCGCCGTCTCGGCGCCAAGGTGACGGTGTTTGAACGCCAGCCCGCGCTGTGCATGCGCAGCGTCGGCGCCGACGTTTCACAGGCGTTGCTCGAACTGCATCGTCAGCAGGGCGTCACGGTGCTGTGCGGCTGCGGCGAGATCTCGTTGGAAGATCGCGATGGCGCCGCCTGGATCGGCAGCGAAGTCAGCGATCCGCAGGCCTTCGACCTGGTGGTGGTG
The DNA here is from genome assembly GCF_043109535.1 of Serratia sp. LACPHL-BACT-2024-00286. NCBI lineage: Bacteria > Pseudomonadati > Pseudomonadota > Gammaproteobacteria > Enterobacterales > Yersiniaceae > Serratia > Serratia sp. LACPHL-BACT-2024-00286. Next base: position 247,712 of record NZ_JBICNA010000004.1, on the reverse strand, counting down.
GGGATCGGCGTCGAGCTGAATCTCGAACTGGCGCGCAGCGCCGGGCTGGCGATCGAGTCCGGCATCGTGGTCGACGGCCAGGGGCGCACCAGCCATCCGGCGATCTTCGCCGCCGGCGACGTGGCGCGCCACCCGACGCTCGGCCTGTGCCTGCAGTCCTGGGCCTACGCGCAAAATCAGGCCATCAGCACCGCCTGCGCGATGCTCGACGCCTTCGCCGCACCGTATGACGACGTGGCCTGGCTTTGGTCGGATCAATACGACGCCAATATCCAGATCCTCGGCGTGCCGAGCGGCGGCGTGCACCATGTGGTGCGCCGCACGCCGCAGTCGCAGGTGTTCTTCACGCTGAACGCCGATCGGCAGCTGGTGCAGATGGTGGCGTTCAACGATGCGCGCACCATCAAGCTCGGCAAGCGTTGGCTGGCGAGCGGCCGGGTGCTGGATCCGCAGCAGCTGGCGGATGCGGAGTTTTCTTTGATGGCGTTGAAATAACGCCCGAACCTCGGGAGCGTTTTATGACTACGCAAGACATTGACGCCCGCGCTGGACGGGCGGGGGAAGCCGTTGCCGAAAATCCGCAGCAGCGGGTGCGCTGGTCGGTGCCGATCGCGCTGTTCGCCTGCGTGCTGCTGGCGTTTTTCGACAAGATCAGCATCGCAGCGCTGTTTTCCGATAGTGAGTTTCAGCAGGCGTTGGGCATCGGGTTTGACCCGGCGCGGCTGGGCTTGCTGATGAGCGCGTTTCTGTTCTCCTACGGCATTTCCTCGATGCTGCTCAGCGGCATCGGCGATCGGCTTAATCCGGTCAAGGTATTGATTGGCATGATGGTGGTGTGGGGCGTGCTGATGGTGTTGATGGGGATGACGCGTTCCTATCACGCCATGATGACGCTGCGCATTCTGCTCGGCATCGCCGAAGGGCCGCTGCTGCCGATGGCCTACGCCATTATTCGTCAGGCCTTCCCGCCGCAGCTGCAGGCGCGCGCCACCATGCTGTGGCTGCTCGGCACGCCGCTGGGCGCCGCGCTTGGCTTCCCGGTCACCCTGTACATCCTCAATACCTTCGACTGGCAGGCCACCTTCTTCTTTATGGCGTTTCTGACGCTGCCGGTGATGTTGCTGGTGCTGTTCGGCATGCGCCACCTGAACGTCGCGCGCCCGGCGGCGGCAACCAAGCCGGCGGTGTCCGAACGCAAACAGCATCGCCGCGAGCTGCTGCGCAGCCCGCACTTTTGGATGATCTGCCTGTTCAACATCGCCTTCCTGACCTACCTGTGGGGCATGAACGGCTGGTTGCCGAGCTATCTGATCAAGGGGAAAGGCATTCATCTGGAGCATGCCGGTTACCTCTCTTCGCTGCCGTTCATCGCCATGCTGCTCGGCGAAGTGCTGGGCGCCTGGCTGTCGGACAAGCTGGATCGGCGCGCGCTGGCCTGTTTCCTGTCGCTGTGCGGCGCCGGCCTCGGTCTGGCGGTGGTGCTGCACCTGCAGGGCACCTACAGCGTAATCGCCGCCATGGCCTTCAGCACCTTTATGTGGGGCGCCGGCGCGCCGAATATTTTCGCGCTGTTGGCGAAGGCGACCAGCAGCAAGGTCAGCGCCACCGCCGGCGGCATCTTCAACGGGTTGGGCAATTTTGCCGGCGCGCTGGCGCCGGTGCTGATGGGGGCGTTGATCGCCGCTACCGGCAATATGGATAACGGCCTGCTGTTCCTGGTGGTGATGGCTTTCGTCGGCTGCCTCATTCTGCTGCCGTTACTGAGAAAGTACTGATTAATCAATCGATTCAACAGAGGAGTGACAACATGTCTCAGGTTGAGAACAAAGCCGGCGTCAAGCCGCAGGATCTGTCGATGGAAAACTGGGTGGAGTCGCGCATCGCCCGTTTCGAAGGCCGTAAATACGACTGGAACGCGCTGAAATTCCAGGCCGACTTTGATCCGAAATACCGCCGTGCGCAGATGCGCTACATCGGCACCGGCGCCACCGGCGTGGCCAGCGACGCCAACACCATTCCGGCGGGCAACTTCACCTTCTCCACCATGGTGCTGCCGTCGAAGTGCGAGGGCCCGCTGCACCTGCACGACGACGTGGAGGAAGTGTTCTTCATGCTGAAAGGCAGCATCACGCTGATGATTCAGGATGGGGAAGAGTATTACGAGACCAGGCTGAAAGAGCGCGATCTGATCTCGGTGCCGGCGGGGGTATATCGTGGCCTGTTCAACCACGGTGAGGAAGAGGCGCTGATGTGCGTGATGCTCGGCACCGCCAAGCCGGAGATCCCAACCTATCCGGCGGATCATCCGCTATCCAAAGTGAAGCGCAACTGATGAACGGCCTGGCGCAACGCCAACGGGCGCGCTGCGGGGCGTATACCCTGAGCTGGCGCGAGGCCGGGCAGGGGCGGCCGGTGGTGTTGCTGCACGGCATCAGCTCCGGATCGGCCTCGTGGATCAAGCAGCTCAACGATAGCGGCCTGACGGATGGCCACCGTCTGTTGGCGTGGGACGCGCCGGGCTACGGCGGCAGCCTGCCGTTGGCGGATCCGCAGGCCGATGCCGCCGGTTATGCGGCGGCGTTGGCGGCGCTGATTGATGAGCTGCAGCTGGCGCAGCCGCTGATCGTCGGCCATTCGCTGGGGGCGCTGATCGGCAGCGCCTATGCCGCCGGCTATCCGGACGGGTTATGCGGATTGGCGTTGGCGGATCCGGCGCAGGGCTATGCCATGGTGCCGGAGGAAAAACGCCGGCAGGTCTATGGCCAGCGCCAACAGATGATAGAGACGCTGGGGCCGGTGGGCTACGGCGAGCAGCGGGCGGCGGCCTTGCTGCGTGAAGGGGCGGATCCGCAGGACATCGCCTGGGTGCGCAACGGCATGCAGCAGCTCGATCCCGACGGCTTTCTGAGAGCAGCCTGGATGCTGGCCAACGACGATATCGGCCGCTATCTGGCGCGCTATCGCGGCCCGCTGGAGGTGTGGTGTGGTGAACAGGATCGCATTACGCCGCCGGAGAAGGCGGCCGAGCTGGCGCGTGAGCAGGACGCGATGCTGCGTTTGATCGCCGCCGCCGGCCATGCCAGCTACCTCGACGCGCCGGCGTGTTTCAACCGCTATCTGCGGGACTTTACGGGAGCAATCCAACGATGAATTTTCAGCTTGAAAACCGGGTGGCGGTGGTGACCGGCGGCTCGTCGGGCATCGGTTTCGAAACCCTGAAGCTGCTGCTGGCCGAAGGGGCGAAGGTGGCGTTCTGCGGCCGCGATCCGGACAAACTTGCCGGCGCGGAGGCCAGCCTGCGTGCGGACTTCCCGCAGGCGGAGATCCTGGCGCTGCGCTGCGACGTGCTGGACGCGCAGCAGGTGGCGCAGTTCGCCGCTCAGGTGACGGCGCATTTCGGCGGCGTGGATCTGCTGATCAACAACGCCGGTCAGGGCTTCGTCGCCCATTTTGACCAGACGCCGCGCGAAGCCTGGCTGCATGAGGCCGAGCTGAAGCTGTTCGGCGTGATCAACCCGGTGCAGGCGTTCTTACCGGCGCTGGAACGGTCGGCGATCGCGTCTATCACCTGCGTGAACTCGCTGCTGGCGCTACAGCCGGAAGAACACATGATCGCCACCTCGGCGGCGCGCGCCGCGCTGCTCAACATGACGCTGACGCTGTCGAAAGAGCTGGTGGGCAAAGGCATTCGCGTTAACTCGATCTTGCTGGGGATGGTGGAGTCAGGCCAGTGGCGCCGCCGTTTCGACGAGCGCAGCGATAAAGATCAAAGCTGGGAACAGTGGACGGCGGCGATCGCCGAACGGCGCGGCATCCCGATGAAGCGCCTGGGCAAGCCGCAGGAGCCGGCGCAGGCGCTGCTGTTCCTCGCCTCGCCGCTGGCTTCCTTTACCACCGGCGCGGCGCTGGACGTATCCGGCGGCTTTAACCGCCATGTGTAGCAGGGGCCGATAAAGATGAAGAAGATCATGATGATTGGCTACGGCGCGATGGCGAAGGAAGTGATCGCCCGTTTGCCGGAAGGCGTGGAGGTTGGCTGGATCCTGGCGCGCGCGGCTCATCATGCGGCGATCGCCGCGGCCTTTGGCGGGCGGGTGCAGGCGCTGACCCATCCCGAGCAGTGTTTGCAGCGGCCGGATCTGGTGCTGGAGTGCGCCAGCCAGCAGGCGGTGGCGGAGTTCGGCGAAGCGGTGCTGCAGCGCGGCTGGCCGCTGGCGCTGATCTCGACCGGCGCGCTGGCGGACGCCGCATTGCAACAGCGGCTGCAGCAGGTTTGCCGCCGCCATCACGGGCAGCTGATCGTGCTGTCCGGTGCGGTGGCGGGGATGGATGGGCTGGCGTCGGCGCGCGAAGGCGGGCTGGAGAGCGTGACTTATCAGGCCAGCAAAAGCCCGGCCAGCTGGCGAGGCAGCCCGGCGGAGCAGCTGATCGACCTCGATGCGGTGAGCGAAGCGCAGGTATTTTTTGAAGGCTCGGCGCGCGAAGCGGCGCGTTTGTTCCCGGCCAATGCCAACGTGGCGGCCACCATTGCGCTCAACGGTCTGGGGATGGACGCCACCCGGGTGCGCCTGCAGGTCGATCCCGCCACCCGGCGCAATACCCATCGTCTGCAGGTATGCGGCGACTTTGGCGAATTTCACATCGAGCTGAGCGGCACCCCGCTGGCAAGCAATCCCAAAACATCAACCCTGGCGGCGCTGAGCGCGGTACAAGCCTGCCGCCGTCTGGTGGACGGCGGTTTTATTGCCTGAACGGCAGGAGCGGAGCATGGAACGATTGAATATTTTTGTCGCCGGGCGCTGGCGTGAAGGGCGTGGCGAAGAGATGGCTTCGGTATTCCCGGCCGACGGCAGCGTCAACGCGCGGCTGCGCGCCGCCAACGTCGAGGACGTGAACGAGGCGGTGGAAGCGGCGGAGCGCGCCTGGCGCGCGCCGGAATGGCGCGGGCTGGTGCCGCATCAACGCGCCTCGATCCTCTACCGCGTCAGCAACCTGATCCTGGCGCAGCAGGAGCAGTTGGCCGAGCTGCAAACCCGCGACAACGGCAAGCCGCTGGCCGAGACCCGTGGGCTGGTGGCCAGCGCGGCGGCGACCGCGCGCTACTTCGCGGCCGCCTGCGAGGTGTTGGAAGGCGAGCTGCCGACCCCGCGCAGCGCTGAGGTGATGACGCTCAGCCAGTACCAACCGATGGGGGTGATCGCCGCCATTACGCCGTGGAACTCGCCGATCGCCAGCGAAATGCAGAAGGTGGCGCCGGCGCTGGCGGCGGGCAACGCGGTGGTGCTCAAACCGGCCGAAGCCACGCCGTTGATGGCGCTGAAGCTGGCCGAGCTGTTCGAACAGGCGGGCCTGCCGGCCGGGCTGCTCAGCGTGTTGCCGGGCAAAGGTTCGGTGATCGGCGAGGCGTTGGCGCGCCATCCGCTGGTGAAAAAGATCGCCTTTACCGGCGGGACCAGTACCGGGCGCCATTTGGCGCACATCGCCGCCGACAAGCTGATCCCCACTTCGCTGGAATTGGGCGGTAAGTCGCCGACCATCGTGCTGGAGGACGCCGATCTGGAACAGGCGGCGCGCGGCATCTGCTATGGCATTTTCAGCTCCGCCGGCCAGGCATGCATCGCCGGTTCGCGGCTGTTCGTGCATCGTTCGCTGTATCAGCCGCTGCTGGCGCGCTTGACCGAACTGACGGCGGGGCTGCGCATCGGCAACCCGCTGGTGCCGGGCGTGCATCTCGGCCCGCTGATCAGCGCCAAACATCGGCAAAGCGTAGCGGACTACGTGGCGCTGGCGCGGCAGGAGGGCGGCCGGGTGATCATCGGCGGCGAAGTGCCGGCCGATCCGCTACTGGCGAGCGGCAGCTATTACCTGCCGACCATTATCGAAGGCTTGAACAACGACGCCCGCGTTTGCCAGGAAGAGATCTTCGGCCCGGTGCTGGTGGCGCTGCCGTTCGACGACGAGCAACAGCTGACTGAACAGGCTAACGACTCGGTGTACGGCCTGGCGGCCGGCATCTGGAGCCGCGACTTCCCTCGTGCGATGGCGCTGGCGGAGCGGCTGGAAACCGGCACCGTCTGGGTCAACACCTACAAAACGTTCTCGATTTCCACGCCGTTCGGCGGCTTCAAGGAGAGCGGGCTGGGCCGCGAAAAAGGCCTGAACGGCATCAAGGCCTACATGCAGCAGAAAAGCGTGTATCTGGCGCTGAGCCATCAGGTGAGTCGCTGGAGCGACTAGGCCGACACCTCTACGCATAACCCTAATAACGAATACCCTAAGAAGGCAGATGATGAGCGATAAAATCACGGTTGGCGAGGCGATAGCCCGGACTCTGGAACAGTACGCGGTGTCGGCGATGTACGGCATCATTTCGATTCATAATCTGCCGATCGCCGATGCGGTGGGGCAGCGCGATAAAATTCGCTTCGTGCCGGCGCGCGGCGAAGCGGGGGCGGTCACCATGGCCGACGCGCACGGGCGCTTCTCCGGCCTGGGCGTGGCGTTGACCAGCACCGGCGCCGGCGCCGGCAACGCGGTGGGGGCGATGATTGAGGCGCTCAACGCCAACACGCCGCTGCTGCATATCACCGGCCAGGTGGAAAAAGCCTATCTGGACGCCGACGCCGGTTTTATTCATGAAACCCGCGATCAGCTCGGCTTCCTGCGCGCCTGCTCCAAACGCGCTTACCGGGTCAATTCGCCGGAGCAGGCGGTGGCGGTGATCCAGCGGGCGATCCTGGATGCGCAAACCGTGCCCTGCGGCCCGGTGGCGGTCGAGATCCCGATCGATATTCAAAGCAGCCTGGTTTCCCGTTCGGTGCTGACCGAGCCGTTGGCGCCGGCGCCGCTGCCGAAGGCGGACGATGCGGCGGTGGAACGGCTGCATCAGCGGCTGAAACAGGCCAAGCGTCCGCTGCTGTGGTTGGGGGGCGGCGCCTTGGCCTGCGGCGACGCGGTGCGCAAGCTGGCGGACGCCGGCGTAGCGGTGATCTCCAGCACCCACGGGCGCGGCATTCTGCCGGACAGCCATCCGCGCAGCCTGCGGGCGTTCCATAACTCACCGAGCATCGAAGCGATCCTGACGCAGTGCGATCTGACGCTGGTGGCCGGTTCGCGCCTGCGCAGTAATGAAACCCGCACCTGGACGCTGCCGCTGCCGCGCCCGCTGGTGCAGATTGACATCGATCCGGCGGCGGCCAACCGCAACTATCTGGCCGATGAACAGATCAACGGCGACTGTGCGGCGCTGCTGGCGGCGCTGGCGGCGCGGCTGAGCCCCGGCGAGAAGGTCAACGCCGAGTGGGATGCCGAGATCGCGGGGGCGGTGCAGCAGGCGGAGAGCGCGCTGCGCCAGCAGTCCGGCGAATACGCCAAACTCAACGACGCCATCGACGCCGCGCTGCCGCAGGACGGGTTGCTGGTACGCGATATCACCGTTTCCGGCAGCGTCTGGGGCAGCCGGCTGTTCCGGGCGATCTCGCCGCTGTGCAACATTCACTCGCTGGCGGGCGCCATCGGTATGGGGCTGCCGATGGCCATCGGCACCGCGATCGCCAACCCGCAGCGCAAGGTGGTGGGGCTGGTGGGCGACGGTGGTCTGGCGCTGGGCCTGGGCGAGCTGGCGACCATGGCGCAGGAACAGGTGAACATCACCCTGATTATCATGAACGACGGCGGTTATGGCGTGATGCGCGGCATTCAGGACAAGTACTTCGCCGGGCGTCAGTATTACAACGAGCTGCATACGCCGGCCTTTACCCAGATCGCCGAAGCGATGGGGTTGAAAGCCTGGAAGGTGGACGCGGCGTCGCAGTTCAACGGCGTGCTGGCCGAGGCGATCAACTACCCGGGGCCGTCGGTGGTCGAGGTGGACATGAAGCAGGTCGGGCCGCTGACCTTCGCCGGGCCGCCGCAGAAGACGCTGTATTGAGACGATAAAAAACGCCCGGCGATTGCCGGGCGTTCTCGTGGTTATTTCTCTGCCGCGATGCGATCGCGAATGTGCTGAGCGCGCGCTTGGGAAGACGGGTGATCGTCGAACATGCTGCTCTGACGGCCGGCTTCCATCTGGGCCAGTTTTTCGAAGCTGGTGGCCAGGCCATTCGGATCGATGCCGCGCTTTTTCAGCAGATCGAACGAGTAATCATCCGCTTCGCTTTCCTGCTTCTGCGAGAACTGGGCGCTGACCAGCTTCTCGCCGATGTCCGCCAGCTGCGACTGCGACAGCGAGCCGATGACGCCCCCGGCGGAGGACGCCGCGGTGCGCAGCGCCACGGTGCCGTAAGCCACCTGCATCGCCTTGCGGGTGTGGCCCAGCGCCACGTGGCCCATTTCATGGCCCAGCACGCCTTCGACTTCGTTGTCGTTCATCATGTCCATCAGGCCGCTGTAGACGCGGATGCAGCCGTTGGCCATCGCCCAGGCGTTGACGTCTTTGGTCACGTAGACCTTGTAGTTGGCCGGGGTGCCGTTGATGTTGTCGCCCAGCGCCGCGGCGATTTTGTTGAGACGCTTGGCGTAGGTGCTGTCGGCCGGCGCGATTTGTGCCTTGCTGTCCATCTCGGCGCAGGATTTATCACTCAGGGCCTTAACGTCGTTGTTGCTCAGGGTCGCCGCCTGGAACGCCTGCGCGCCGGACTGCATCAAGGTTTCGGTATTCAAGTTTTGACAGCCGGTTGCCAGGGTGGCAATGCCCAACGCAATCAAAGAGGTACGGATCTTCATAACGCCATCTTCCTGTGAAGGTAACAAGGTAAAAGAGTCATTTTGCTTGGAGGAAATCTTGTTGCAAGAGCCTAGTGTACGCCAGCCGGGGCGAGAATAGTGTTATTCCGAAAAAGCGTCCAATCGTGCTAATAAGTGGTGAACTCGCTCTCATTTGGCATTAGGGATTGCCGTTGTGATGTGGAGTCTGAGAAAATAGGGAACTTGACTGCTTTTTTTATCCGACCTGGAGTAAAACATGTCCTCTCGTAAAGAGCTTGCCAACGCCATCCGCGCACTCAGCATGGACGCCGTACAAAAAGCCAATTCCGGCCACCCGGGTGCCCCTATGGGCATGGCGGACATCGCCGAAGTCCTGTGGCGTGACTACCTCAACCACAACCCGACTAATCCGCACTGGGCTGACCGCGACCGTTTCGTGCTCTCCAACGGCCACGGCTCCATGTTGATTTACAGCCTCCTGCACCTCACCGGCTACGACCTGCCGATGCGCGAGCTGGAAAACTTCCGTCAACTGCATTCCAAAACCCCAGGGCACCCGGAGTACGGCTACACCCCGGGCGTTGAGACCACCACCGGCCCGCTGGGCCAGGGCATCGCCAACGCCGTCGGTTTCGCCATCGCCGAACGCACCCTGGCGGCGCAGTTCAACCGCCCGGGCCACGACATCGTCGACCACCACACCTACGCCTTCATGGGCGACGGCTGCATGATGGAAGGCATCTCGCACGAAGTCTGCTCTCTGGCCGGTACCCTCAAGCTCGGCAAGCTGACCGCTTTCTACGATGACAACGGCATCTCCATCGACGGCCACGTCGACGGCTGGTTCACCGACGACACCGCCCTGCGCTTCGAAGCCTACGGCTGGCACGTGGTGCGCAACGTCGACGGCCACAACCCGGACGCCATCAAGGCCGCGATTGAAGAAGCCCGCAAGGTGACCGACAAGCCGTCGCTGCTGATGTGCAAGACCGTTATCGGCTTCGGTTCGCCGAACAAGGCCGGCACCCATGACGTGCACGGCGCCGCGCTGGGCGCCGCCGAAGTGGCCGCCACCCGCGAAGCGCTGGGCTGGAAATACGCCGCCTTTGAAATCCCGCAGGACATCTACGCCCAGTGGGACGCCAAGGAAGCCGGTCAGGCCAAAGAAGCGGCCTGGAACGACAAATTCGCCGCCTACGCCAGGGCCTTCCCGGAGCTGGCCGCCGAGTTCAAGCGCCGCATGAACGGCGAGCTGCCGGCCGACTGGAAAGCCGACGCCAAGGCGTTCGTGGAAAAACTGCAGGCCAACCCGGCCAACATCGCCAGCCGCAAGGCGTCGCAGAACGCGCTGGAAGCGTTCGGCAAGGTGCTGCCGGAGTTCCTGGGCGGCTCTGCCGACCTGGCGCCGAGCAACCTGACCATGTGGTCCGGCTCGAAAGCGCTGAACGTTGACCCGGCGGGCAACTACATTCATTACGGCGTGCGCGAGTTCGGCATGACCGCCATCACCAACGGCATCGCGCTGCACGGCGGCTTCCTGCCGTACTCGGCGACTTTCCTGATGTTCGTGGAATACGCCCGCAACGCGGTGCGCATGGCGGCGCTGATGAAGCTGCGCAACGTGTTCGTCTACACCCACGACTCCATCGGTCTGGGCGAAGACGGCCCGACCCACCAGCCGGTGGAGCAGCTGGCAAGCCTGCGCGTGACCCCGAACATGAGCACCTGGCGCCCGTGCGACCAGGTGGAATCGGCGGTGGCGTGGCAGTACGGCATCGAGCGCAACGACGGCCCGACCACGCTCGTGTTCTCGCGCCAGAACCTGACCCAGCAGCCACGCACCGCAGAGCAGCTGGCGAACGTGTACCGCGGCGGCTACGTGCTGAAAGACTGCGCGGGCACGCCGGACGTCATCCTGATTGCCACCGGCTCCGAAGTGGGCATCACGGTGGAAGCGGCGGACAAGCTGACCGCGGCGGGCCGCAAGGTGCGCGTGGTGTCGATGCCGTCGACCGACGCGTTCGACAAGCAGGATGCGGCGTACCGCGAGTCGGTGCTGCCGGCGGCGGTAACGGCGCGCGTGGCGGTGGAAGCGGGTATCGCGGACTACTGGTACAAGTACGTGGGGCTGAACGGCGCCATCGTGGGCATGACCACCTTCGGTGAGTCGGCGCCGGCGGAGCAGCTGTTCGCCGAGTTCGGCTTCACCGTGGACAACGTGGTGGCCAAGGCGCAGGCGCTGCTGAAGTAAGCGGCATGGCGCCAGCCGATAAGAAAGCCGGTCATCGTGACCGGCTTTTTTTATGGGCGGAACCCGCGGTTACGACGCGGCGTTGGCGCTTTCGACGCTGCGCAACCGGTCGTAAGCCGCCGCCAGCAACAGCACCAGCAGCGTAGGCTGCAGCCAGACCAGACCCTGTTCGGCCAGCGGCAGCTTATCGAACCAGGCGGGCAGCAGGCCGCTGAAGCTGGAGGCCTTCAGGCCGTCGGCGAGGCCAAACACCAGGCTGGTGGCGATCACCGGCGCGAAGACGCGCTTGGCGCTGCGCCAGTGGTTCTGACTGAAGCTGAGCAACACCAGCGCGATGCAGGGCGGATAGATCGCCGTCAGCACCGGCAGCGAGACGCGGATCAGATTGGCCAGCCCCATGTTGGAGACCAGCATGGCGAAGAGGGCGAGGATGACCACCAGCGCGCGGTAAGAGAGCGGCAGGTAGCGGGAGAAGAAGTCCGCGCAGGCGCAGGTCATGCCGACCGCCGTCACCAGGCAGGCGATGAACATCAGCACCGCCATAAAGATGCTGCCCAGATCGCCGAAGGTGTGCTGCACATAGGCGTGCAGGATCGCCGCGCCATCCTGAGCGCCACTCTCGACCAGGCCGCCGCTGCCGGCGCCGAGCTTGAACATGCAGATATAGACCAGCGTCAGGCCGACGCCGGCGATCAGGCTGGCCCACAGGGTGTAGCGCAGCAGCAGGCCGCTGTCGCTGACGCCGCGCGAGCGGGCGGCGGTGACGATAATCGAGCCGAACATCAGCGCCGACAGCGTGTCCATGGTTTGATACCCCTGCACGAAGCCGGTGGAAAACGCCGCTGCCTGATAGCTGCCGACGGCGGAGACCGGTTCACCGGCGGGCCAAACCAGGGCGGCGATGCCGAGCGCGGCCAGCGCCAGAATTTTTAGCGGCGCCAGAATATGGCCGACGTTATCGAGCAAGCGGCCGGGATACAGCGAGACGATCATCGCCAGGGTAAAGAACAGCAGGCTGTAGATGAACTGCGGCAGGGCGCCGTCGCCGGTGAAGGGCGCGATGCCGAGGGCGAAAGAGACATTGGCGGTTCGCGGCGTGGCGAACAGCGGGCCGAGCGCCAGATAGCAGACGGTCGCCAACAGCAGGCCGGCGGTGCGGCCGATGGGGCCGGTCAGCAGGCTGATGCTGCCGCCGACGCGCGCCAGCGCGATCACGGCGATCACCGGCAAGGCGACAGCGGTCACCATAAAACCGAGGGCGGCCGGCCACAGATGCTCGCCGGACTGCAGCCCCACCAGCGGGGGGAAAATGATGTTGCCGGCGCCGACAAACAGGGCGAAGGTCATAAAGCCCAGGGCGATAATGTCTTTCGGGGATAAACTCTTGGTCATAACGGTATGGCACTGCCTGTATTCATGAAATAAACGGCCTGGCTGCGGATGGAGAACCGCAGAGGGCAGGCGCAGGGGGCCGCGAGCGCCCGCAAAATTTTCGTCCGGCAGGATATAATAATTCGGCGACAAAAACCTGATTAATCCAGCGCTGTTTATCCTGGCGTGAACCGGCCGCACAGAGGGATCATGGCGACCGGCTCGGCAGGGCTTTAGCTTGCGCGCGCCACCCTGTCTATCGACAGCGGGATTTCGATATGCGGTTTGAAAGAGTCATAGGCGAAAGAGACATGGCCGTCTTCGACCGGTTTGCGGGTGAAAAAGATCGGCATATCGCGGGTTGAATGCCGGCGTTTGTCCTGAAGTTTCCAAGATCGCCATCGTACAGCGAATTCGCCTGCTGCGGCGCTCTTGCCTGGCCGAATAGTCTGCAACAGAAAGTGCCGCAAAGCCCGCGCTGCCGGGCTTTTTTGTTGGCTAAAAAATGTCCAACCTCACAAAACCGAAAGATAACAAAGCAACGCCGTTGCCTCGTTGCAGTTATTAACTATATGTTAATTTTTGGTTTATTAAATGTGATCAGGGGATGGATGATGATGAAAAAAATCAGCGCGACCGTAGCTGCAATCACCTTACTGGGCTCCGTTTCCGCCTATGCGGCCTTCCCGGCGGGCTACCCCGCCGACTATCAGAAATGGGTCGACGGCGCGAAGAAAGAAGGCAAGGTGGTGATTTACTCGACCACCGACACCAAGGCGGCGGCGCCGCTGATCCAGGGGTTCGAGGCGTTGTATCCGGGCATCAAGGTGGAATACAACGACATGAACAGCACCGAACTCTATAACCGCTTCATCAGCGAGCAGGCGGCCGGCGGCACCAGCGGCGACGTGGTGTGGAGCTCGTCGATGGACACCATTTTGAAACTGGCGGGCGATTACGCGCAGGAGTATGCCTCCCCTGAGCAGGCCCAGCTGCCGAAATGGGCGGTATGGCAAGATAAAGTGTATGGCACCACCTATGAGCCGGTGGTGTTTATCTATAACAAACGCCTGATCCCGCAAGGCGATGTGCCGGATTCGCACGCGGCGCTGGCCAAGCTGATCGCCGGCCAGACGGACAAATTCAAGAAGAAAGTCACCACGTACGACATCGAAAAATCCGGCGTCGGCTTCATGCTGTCGGTGCAGGACTTCAAGGCCGATCCCAACTACTTCAAAACGCTGGCCGACGTGGCCAAGGGCGGGCTGGCGGTGCAATCCTCCACCGGCACCATGATGGAGCGCGTCTCCTCCGGTGAAAACCTGATCGGCTTCAATATCCTCGGTTCGTACGCCGAGGCCCGCGCCAAGAGCGACCCGTCGCTCGGCATCGTCTATCCGAAAGACTATACCCTGGTGCTGTCGCGCGTGAGCTTCATCAGCAAAGAGGCCGGCAACCCTAACGCCGCCAAGCTGTGGTTCGACTACGTGCTGTCGGAGAAAGGGCAAAGTATTCTCGCCAATCAGGCGGATATCCCCTCGATCCGCAACGACATCGAAGGCAAGAACGACATCGACGGCATGACCAAGCTGTTGGGTAACGCGCTCAAGCCGATCCCGGTCGACGACAGCCTGCTGGAATATCTGCAGCCGGCCAAACGCCTCGACTACATCAAACAGTGGCGCGCCGCCGCGGCGAAATAACAGGGACTGCATTCGGACGCGCGCCTGCCTTATAGGCGCGCGCCCTTTGGTCGTCGTTTACAACCATAGGGAGCATTTATGCAAGCATGGCGCAGAAAGTGGCAGAGCCTGCCGCGCGGCCTGGTGGTGTTGATAACCGCGCTGGTTATCTATGTCCCCCTGTCGTTTATCATCATTCAAAGCTTCCTCTCGGCACCGTTTTTCTCTCCCTCCAAGGTCTTCAGCCTGGAGGCCTTCGAGTTCATCTTTACCGATCCGGATTTCTACAAAGCGCTGAAGAGCGGCTTTATTTTGGCATTCGGCCTGGTGATCATCGCCATCCCCCTCGGTGGCATTTTGGCCTTCCTGATGGTGCGCACCGATCTGCCGGGGCGGCGGATCATCGAGCCGCTGATTCTGGTGCCGATCTTCGTGTCGCCGATGGTGCTGGGCTTCGGCTACGTGGTGGCGGCGGGGCCGGTGGGCTTCTTCTCGCTGTGGGCGCAGGCGCTGCTGGGCTTCGTGCCGTGGAACATCTATTCGATGGCCAGCATCGTGGTGATAGCCGGATTGACGCACGTGCCCCACGCGTATCTGTACATCTCCTCGGCGCTGCGCAGCGTGGGCTCCGACGTTGAAGAAGCGGCGCGCACCGCCGGCGCCACGCCGCTGCAGGTGATGACCGCCGTCAGCCTGCCGATGGTGCGGCCGTCTATCCTGTACGCCGGGGTGCTGCTGTTCTTCCTCGGGCTGGAAGTGTTCGGCCTGATGCTGGTGCTGGGGGATCCGGAGGGCAATCTGGTGCTGGCGACCTACCTGTACCAGTTGACCAACAAGCTGGGCACGCCGTCTTACCACCTGATGGCGGCGGTGGCGGTGGTGCTGATCTGCATCACCATTCCGCTGGTGATGCTGCAGCGCCGGCTGATGCGCACCGCCAACCGCTTCGTTACCGTCAAGGGCAAAGCCTCGCAGGCCCGTGCGCTGCCGCTGGGCAAATGGCGCTGGGTGGCCGGCGCGGTGGTGGTGTTCTGGCTGACCGTGACCATCGGCGTGCCGCTGATCGGCGTGGTGCTGCGCGCCTTTATCTCCAACTGGGGCGTGGGCGTGTCAGTCTGGGACGAGCTGTCGATCAACACCTTCCGCACCATCTGGGCGCAGCCCAACCTGCTGCGCGCCATCGTCAACTCAATGGCGATTGGGGTGATTGGCGGGGCGCTGGCGGTGGCGTGCTATCTGTTCATCGGCATCGCCATGCACCGCAAGCCGGATGGCGCCACGCGCTTCCTCGACTACAGCGTGCTGGTGCCGCGCGCGGTGCCGGGGCTGCTGGCCGGTCTGGCGTTCCTGTGGGTGTTTCTGTTCCTGCCGATGTGGCTGGACAAATCGCTCAAGGAGGGCTGGCTGTCGGCGCTGCCGATGGCCGAGTGGCTGCGTGCTAACTGGATTGTCTGGCTGCGTTCGCTGCGCAGCACCATCTTCAGCGTCTGGCTGGCGTACACCGTGGTGTGGATGGCTTACGGCCTGCGGCTGATCTCTTCCACGCTGCTGCAGGTGGGGCCGGAACTGGAGGAGGCGGCGCGCAGCGCCGGCGCCAGCCGCGGCCAGATCACTCGCCACGTCACCATTCCGCTGTCGCGCTACGGCCTGATCGGCTCCTGGCTGCTGATGTTCCTGATTTTTGAACGCGAATACTCCACCGGGGTGTATCTGCTGTCTCCGGGCACGGAAACCATCGGCTCGATGCTGGTTTCCCTGTGGGCCGCGGGCGCTATCGATATCGTCGCCGCGCTGTCGTTCATCAATATCCTGCTGGTGGTGCTGGGGTTAGGGATCGCCTTGCGCTTTGGAGTGAAATTACATGATTGAACTTTCGGTAGAGAATCTGCATTTGACCTATGGCGACAACCCGGTGCTGAAAGGGGTGTCGATGGATCTGAAACGGGGCGAAGTGGTCTCGCTGCTGGGCCCGTCGGGCAGCGGCAAAACCACGCTGCTGCGGGCGGTGGCCGGGCTGGAGAAACCGAGCCAGGGCCGGATCGTCATCGGCAACAGCGCGGTGTACAACGGCAGCGCACGCAGCGAAATCCCCGCCGAAGAGCGCAATCTGGGGCTGGTGTTTCAGTCCTACGCGCTGTGGCCGCATAAAACGGTGTTTGAGAACGTCGCTTACCCGCTGAAGCTGCGTAAGATCGCCTCGGCGGAAATCACCCAACGGGTGCAGGCGGTGCTGGATCAGCTCGGGTTGGGGCATCTGGCCAAACGCCATCCGCACCAGCTATCCGGCGGCCAGCAGCAGCGCGTGGCGATTGGGCGTGCGCTGGTCTACAACCCGCCGGTGATCCTGCTGGACGAGCCGCTGTCCAACCTTGACGCCAAGCTGCGCGAAGAGGCGCGGGTATTCCTGCGCGAATTGATCATCAAGCTTGGCCTGTCGGCGCTGATGGTGACTCACGATCAGAACGAGGCGATGGCCATTTCCGATCGCATCCTGCTGCTCAATAACGGCAAAATCGAGCAGCAGGGCACGCCACAGGAGATGTACGGTTCGCCCACCACGCTGTTCACCGCCGAGTTCATGGGCAGCAATAACCGCTTGCCGGGCAAGATCGTCGCGCTGGAAGGCGACCGGGCGCGCATCGAAGGCAAGGATTGGGCGCTGTGGGGCAAAGCGGGCGCAGGCGTGCAGGTCGGCCAGGAGGGCTCGGCGGTGATCCGCGTGGAGCGCGTGCGGTTGGGCGAAGATCCGCAGGGCAACCAGCTTGAGCTGCCGCTGCTGACCAGCATGTATCTCGGCGATCGCTGGGAATACCTGTTCCGCACCGTGGCCGAGGATTTCGTGGTGCGCGCCTATGGCCACGAAGCGCGCGATCGGGCGCTGTGCCGGCTCTCCCTGCCGGCCGAGCATCTGTGGATATTCCCGAAAGCCTAATCAGGACGCCCGCAGACGCGGGCGCTCCGTTTACAGAGTTAAACCGCTAGCGGCGATCTTTTCCGGGCGGTGTACGTTTCCCGGCTGGCAACGTCGGCGAAAGTGCGGGTGACGGTCGAATTTTTGCGCGACTATTTCCGCAAGCACTACGGCGAAACGGGGCCGGCGAGTGAAAATCCGCCGCGGCCTTGAGGCCAAAAATGTGCGCCAGATCATCTTATGCTCGTAAAACTCCCCTCCGTTACTTGTGGAACTGTTGCACCTGTTCCTTTTGCCAAAACTTTGGTTTATGCTCAGCTGAAGCGTTTCAGTTGAAGCACTCTTCGACAGAAATGCCGATGTGACGGCGGTGAAAAGCCGCTGAAGCGCGGGAATAATGCAAACGCGGCGATTCACAGCGGGCGGTGCGATCCACTACTCTATGCGGGTTAGTGAGACAACCAGTCAGCGCCGGCCCGGCGCCGGTGAGTCAGCCCGGCGGGACGGCCCTTTTTCAGGAGCAGCATGACCATCCGCATAGCGATAAACGGCTTTGGCCGCATCGGCCGCAGCGTATTGCGCGCACTGTACGAATCGGGACGACGGGCGGAAATTTCCGTGGTGGCGATCAACGAGCTGGCGAATGCCGAGGGCATGGCTCATCTGCTGAAGTACGATTCCAGCCACGGCCGCTTCGCCTGGGATGTGCGGCAAGAGTGCGACACGCTGAGCGTCGGGGACGACGCGATTCGCCTGTTGCATCAGCCGGCGGTGGAGCAGTTGCCCTGGGGCGAGCTGGGCGTCGACGTGGTGCTGGACTGCAGCGGCGTGTACGGCAGCCGGGCGGATGGCGAAGCCCATCTGGCGGCGGGGGCGAAGAAAGTGCTGTTCGCCCATCCGGGCGGCAACGATCTGGACGCCACCATCGTGTTCGGCGTCAACCATCAGACGCTGTTGGCGGAACATCGCATCGTGTCCAACGCCTCGTGCACCACCAACTGCATTATTCCGGTGATCAAGCTGCTGGACGACGCCTACAGCATCGAATCCGGCACAGTGACCACCATTCACTCGGCGATGAACGATCAGCCGGTGATCGACGCGTATCACGCGGATTTGCGGCGCACCCGCGCGGCGAGCCAGTCGATCATTCCGGTCGACACCAAGCTGGCCGCGGGCATCACCCGTATCTTCCCGCAGTTTTGCGATCGCTTCGAGGCGATCTCGGTGCGCGTGCCGACCATCAACGTGACGGCTATCGATCTCAGCGTCAGCGTGAGCGCCGCGGTGAAGGTGGCGGAGGTCAACCAGCTGTTGCAAAAGGCCGCACGGGAATCATTTCGTGGTATAGTTGACTACACGGAATTACCATTGGTCTCGATCGATTTTAACCATGACCCGCACAGCGCTATCGTCGACGGTACGCAGACCCGGGTCAGCGGGCAGCACCTGATAAAGACCTTGGTCTGGTGCGACAATGAATGGGGCTTTGCCAATCGGATGTTGGATACAACACGGGCAATGGCCGCCAGCGGTTTCTAGTACGGCGGCGCCGGCGTGATTGGCGCGCTGCTCAGGCAATTTTATAGAGATTCAATAAAGAGGGTTCACCATGTCTGTAATTAAGATGACCGATCTGGATCTGGCGGGTAAACGCGTACTGATCCGCTCCGATCTGAACGTGCCGGTAAAAGACGGTAAAGTGACTTCCGACGCGCGTATCCGCGCTTCCCTGCCGACTATCGAAGCTGCGCTGAAGCAAGGCGCCCGCGTGATGGTAACCTCCCACCTGGGTCGTCCTACCGAAGGCGAGTACAACGAAGAATTCTCCCTGCTGCCTGTTGTTAACTACCTGAAAGAACACCTGAAATCCCCAGTGCGTCTGGCGAAGGATTATCTGGATGGCGTCGACGTCGCCGAAGGCGAACTGGTGGTGCTGGAAAACGTCCGTTTCAACAAGGGCGAGAAGAAAGACGACGAAACCCTGTCCAAGAAATACGCGGCGCTGTGCGACGTGTACGTAATGGACGCGTTCGGCACCGCGCACCGCGCGCAGGCTTCCACCCACGGCGTGGGCAAGTTCGCGCCCGTCGCCTGTGCCGGCCCGCTGCTGTCCGCCGAGCTGGAAGCGCTGGGCAAGGCCCTGGGCAACCCGGCCCGTCCGATGGTCGCCATCGTGGGCGGTTCTAAAGTCTCCACCAAACTGACCGTGCTGGATTCCCTGTCCAAAATCGCCGATCAGCTGATCGTCGGCGGCGGCATCGCCAACACCTTCGTGGCGGCGCAGGGCAACAACGTGGGCCAGTCCCTGTACGAACCTGACCTGATCCCGAACGCGCAGAAACTGCTGGAAACCTGCGACATCCCGGTTCCGACCGACGTGCGCGTAGCGACCGAGTTCTCCGAAACCGCGACCGCGACCGTGAAGCAGGCCAACGAAATCCAGGACAACGAGCAAATTCTGGATATGGGCGACGTCTCTGCCGAGCGTTTGGCCGTTATCCTGAAGAACGCCAAGACCATTCTGTGGAATGGCCCGGTTGGCGTATTCGAGTTCCCTAACTTCCGTAAGGGCACCGAAATTGTCGCCCGCGCGATCGCCGATAGCGACGCTTTCTCTATCGCTGGCGGCGGCGACACTCTGGCAGCCATCGATCTGTTCGGTATCGCTGACAAAATTTCCTACATCTCCACCGGCGGTGGCGCATTCCTGGAATTCGTTGAAGGGAAACCGCTGCCTGCAGTCGTGATGCTGGAAGAGCGCGCTAAGCAGTAATTCAGACAACGGGAGGCGAAAGCCGCCCGTTTGTTTTATACCGCGCGGCTCACGCTGCGCGGCGTGAAAACATCGATTTACATCCATCTACGGCCGACGAAACAGGACAAAGTAACATGTCTAAAATTTTTGATTTCGTAAAACCGGGTGTCATCACGGGTGATGACGTTCAGAAAGTCTTCGCAGTTGCTAAAGAGAACAACTTTGCGCTGCCAGCGGTAAACTGCGTGGGTACCGACTCCATTAACGCAGTGCTGGAAGCCGCGGCTAAAGTGCGCGCGCCGGTCATCGTTCAGTTCTCCAACGGCGGCGCCGCGTTCATCGCCGGCAAAGGCGTGAAGACCGATGTGCCTCAGGGCGCAGCGATTCTGGGCGCCATCTCCGGCGCACACCACGTTCACCAGATGGCTGAACACTACGGCGTGCCGGTGATCCTGCACACCGACCACTGCGCGAAGAAACTGCTGCCATGGCTGGACGGCCTGCTGGACGCCGGCGAGAAGCACTTCGCCGCTACCGGCAAACCGCTGTTCTCTTCCCACATGATCGATCTGTCTGAAGAGTCTCTGGAAGAAAACATCGAGATCTGCAGCGCCTACCTGAAGCGCATGGCCAAAATCGGCATGACGCTGGAAATCGAACTGGGCTGCACCGGCGGTGAAGAAGATGGCGTGGACAACAGCCATATGGACGCATCCGCTCTGTACACCCAGCCGGAAGACGTGGCTTACGCGTACGAAAAACTGAACGCCATCAGCCCGCGCTTCACCATCGCTGCCTCCTTCGGTAACGTGCACGGCGTGTACAAGCCAGGCAACGTCAAGCTGACCCCGACCATCCTGCGTGATTCTCAGGACTACGTGTCCAAGAAATTCAACCTGCCGCACAACAGCCTGAACTTCGTGTTCCACGGCGGTTCCGGTTCTACCGACGCAGAGATCAAAGAGTCTGTGGGTTACGGCGTGATCAAGATGAACATCGACACCGACACCCAATGGGCGACCTGGGACGGCATCCTGCAGTACTACAAAGCGAATGAAGCTTACCTGCAGGGCCAGCTGGGCAACCCGAAAGGCGCCGATCAGCCGAACAAGAAATACTACGATCCACGCGTATGGCTGCGCGCAGCGCAGACCAGCATGGTGACGCGTCTGGAGCAGGCTTTCAAAGATCTGAACGCGGTAGACGTTCTGTAATCTTCGGCACCTGTTGCACGATGCAAAAGGCTCCCTGCGGGGAGCCTTTTTCGTTTTCAGCCCAGCAGGCCGGCGCCGACGTTGATAGACAGGCCCAGGATCAGCATGTTGAACACGAACGAAATAACCGACTGTACGAGCGCGATTTTACGCACCTCCGCGGCGCCGACCGCCACGTCGGCGGTTTGCGAGGCGACCGCGATGGTGAAAGAGAAGTAGGCGAAGTCCAGATAGGTCGGCTCGGTGAGATTGCCGGGGAACAGCAGCGGCAAAGGCTCCTGCTGCGCACCCTGGCGATAAAATTGATGGGCGTAGTGCATGGTGAAGGCGGTCGGCAGCAGCAGCCAGGAGACCGCCAGCGTTCCGCCGGTTAACGCCAGATGCAGGGTTTTCAGCGAGTCGCTGGCCTGTTTGGCGCTGCTCAATTCGAACAGGATCGCCAGAATGCTCACCAGACAACCGAAACTGACCAGCGCCAACACCGTGCTGGCGCTTTCATCCTGTCGCCGGGCGATCTGGCGAATGTGCTGCGGCGTGCTGACCAGCATCAGCCGCCAGAGAAACAGCAGGTAGAGCCAGGCCAGCGTATTCCAGCCGATCATCAAGCGCTGCAGCAACGAGAGCTGGGCGGGCAGCAGCAGAAAGCACAACAGCCCGGCGCCGACAGAAAACAGCAGCCTGGGCCGCACTTGCCAATAATGTTTGAGCGAAGAGCGAATGTGCATGAAGAACGGATCCCTTGTCGTGAAATGGCCAACGCGCTGTTTTCAGCATAGAAGAAGCGGCGAGCGGTTTCGGCTATTTTTAACGCTGACGGTTGGCATGAGCCTTTAATGTTGGTTACCCTTAGGCGGTGGTTTCCGACTGGCTGCCGAGGCCAGTGTATTTTTGCGAGTTTCTCCCGTTAGGGACTGAGTTAGGACGACACGAATGAAAGATTTGAATGTAGTAGACGGCATCAACGGTGCCGGCAACTGGTTGGTGAAGAACCAGGATCTGTTGATCCAGTACGCGGTGAATATCGTCGCCGCCATCGTTATCCTGATCATCGGTTCGATCGTGGCTCGCGTGGTCGGCAATGCGCTGAACCGCGTGATGAAGCTGCGCGGCATCGACGCCACGGTGGCAGACTTCCTGGCGGCGATCGTGCGCTACGGCGTGCTGGCGTTCACCTTCATCGCCGTGCTGGGGCGTGTCGGCGTGCAGACCACCTCGGTGATCGCCGTGCTGGGCGCCGCCGGTTTGGCCGTCGGCCTGGCGCTGCAAGGCTCGCTGTCCAACTTCGCCGCCGGCGTGCTGCTGGTGATCTTCCGTCCGCTGCGCGTGGGGGAATATGTCGATCTGGGCGGCGTGGCCGGTACCGTCGATCAGGTGCAGATTTTTTCCACCACCCTGCGTACCGCAGACAACAAAACCATCGTGGTGCCGAACGGTAAAATCATCGCCGGCAACATCATCAACTACTCCCGCGAGCCGAACCGCCGCGTGGATATCGTGGTAGGCGTGGCCTACAACGCCGATATCGACGTGGTGAAGAAGGTGCTGGGCGATGTGATCGCCGCCGACAAGCGCATCATGCACGCCAAAGGCGTGACCGTGCGTCTGAACGAGATGGCGCCGTCTTCCCTGAACTTCGTCACCCGTTCCTGGACCACCAACGCGGAATACTGGAACGTGTACTTCGATCTGATGGAAAACTTCAAGCGCTCGCTGGATGCCCACAACATCGGCATTCCGTTCCCGCAGATGGACGTGCACCTGTATCGCACCGAAGACGCTTCCGCCAAGGCGGAATAACAGAGAAGGGGGCCTTGGCCCCCTTTTTTGATTACAGGCCGAGACATCTCCAAGGGCGTCTCGGCCTTTTCTTTTCCGCGAGTTCAGGCGCCGGCGACCGGCTTGGCGAGCGGCGCGCGGCGGCTCAGGCTGAGGCGATAGAGCAGGAAGATGGCGCCCGCGCCCAGCAGCGCCGGCAGCGCCAGCCAGAGGAAGAACACTTCCGCCGAGCCGGCGGCGGTCATCATCCAGGCGCCGAGCATCGAGCCGACGATCGAGCCGAAGCGGCCATTGGCCATGGCCCAGCTGACGCCGGTGACGCGGGCCGCGGTCGGATAAAGGGTGGCGGAAACCAGATTCAGGCCGTTCTGCGCGCCGGCCACGCCGAAGCCTATCAGGAACACGACGGCGGCCAGCGTGTAGACGTCGCCCATCAGATACCCGGTCGCGCCGATCACCAGCGCGGCCCCCAGGTAGGAGACGGCCAGCACGCGGTAGGGCCCGATCCGGTCCATCAGCAGCGCCATCAGGATGGCGCCCAGGGTGCCACCGAGCGGCACCATCGCCCCGATGCGCGAGGCGTGGGCGATATCGTAACCGGCGTCTTTAAGTATCGTCGGCAGCCAACTGGTAAGCAGGTAGAACACAAACAGCGAGCAGAAGAACGCCGCCCACAGCAGCAGGGTGCGCACGGCGCGTCCTTCGATAAACAGGTGCGAGATCGGCGACTTGGCCTGTGCCGGGCGCTCGTCATCGACAATGGTTATCCCCGTCCAACGTTGGCCGGTGATACGCTCGACCACCCGGCGCAGCCGATCGGCATGCCTGGCGCTGGCGGCCATAAAGCGCACCGATTCGGGCATCTGCCAGGCCAGCAGCGGCAGCAGCGCCAATGGCGCGATGCCGCCGACCAGCAGCACGCCGCGCCAGCCAAATGCAGGAATGATCTGCCCGGCCAGCAGGCCGCCCAGGGCCAAGCCGGCGGTAAAGCCGCTCCAGCTCAGGGTGACCATCAGCATGCGGCGGCGCGCCGGTGAGTACTCCGAGCTGAGGGTGATGCAGGTCGGTATCGCGCCTCCGAGGCCAATGCCGGTGATGAAGCGCAACAGGGTCAGGGATTCGATCGAATGCGTATAGGCCGAAGCCAGGGTGCAGCCGCCAAATACCAGCACCGCGACGAGCAGCACGCGTTTGCGGCCGATGGCGTCGGCGATCGGCCCGAACAGCAGGCTGCCGATCAGCAGGCCGAACAACCCCGCGCCGAAGGCGGGGGAGAGCTGCGAGGGCTGCAGGCCCCACTCTTCGCGCAGCGCCGGGGCGATATAGCCGATGATGGCGGTATCGAACCCGTCCAGCAGGGCGATCAGGAAACACAGGGTGAGGATGAGGATTTGATAAGGCGAGATCCTGGCGCGATCGATAATTTCGCTGATGCGAGCGGTATCTGGGCTCATGAGGGTTCCACTGTTATTAAGCTGGTGTGGGCTGGCTGAGGGGCCGTTCAGGCCGCTGTGGCTGGCATCGCGTAGAAATCCGAGTATACACCAGAGCGGGGGCGTTGCGGGGAGGGGGAGTCGATGATCATCGCCCGCCGCAGGAGGCTACTGCGGCGGGCGATGGCGCGATTATTTGGCCAGCAATTCTCGGCGCACGATCTCGGCGCCGGCACTCAAGGCATTCAGCTTGCCGCTGGCGACCTGACGAGGCAGGGGAGCCATGCCGCAGTTGGTCGACGGATAGAGCTTGTCGGCATCGACAAACTGCAGCGCTTTGCGCAGCGTAGCGGCCACTTCTTCCGGCGTCTCAACGGTATGATTCGCTACATCAATGGCACCGACCATCACTTTCTTACCGCGAATCAGTTCCAGCAGATCCATCGGGACGTGCGAGTTATGGCACTCCAGCGAGATAATATCGATGGTAGACGTTTGCAGCTTGGGGAACGCCTCTTCATATTGCCGCCACTCTGAGCCCAGCGTCTTTTTCCAGTCGGTATTGGCCTTAATGCCGTATCCATAGCAGATATGCACCGCCGTTTCACACTTAAGCCCTTCAACGGCCCTTTCCAGGGCGGCGATGCCCCAGTCATTCACCTCGTCAAAGAACACGTTAAATGCGGGCTCATCAAACTGAATAATGTCGACGCCGGCGGCCTCGAGCTCTTTGGCTTCCTGATTGAGGATCTTGGCGAACTCCCAGGCCAATTTCTCGCGGCTTTTATAGTGGTTGTCATAAAGCGTGTCGATCATGGTCATCGGCCCCGGCAGGGCCCATTTAATCGGCTGCTTGGTCAGCTGGCGTAAAAATTTGGCGTCTTCAACGAAAACGGGCTTTTGGCGCGCCACGGCACCCACGACGCTCGGCACGCTCGCCTCATAGCGATTGCGGATTTTAACCACTTCGCGTTTCTCGAAATCGACGCCGCTGAGGTGTTCGATAAACGTCGTGACGAAGTGCTGGCGCGTTTGCTCGCCATCGCTGACGATATCGATGCCGGCCTGTTGTTGTTCAGCCAGCGACAAACGCAGGGCATCCTGTTTCCCTTCGATTAATTCTTCATTTTGCAATTTCCAGGGCGACCACAGGGTTTCCGGTTGGGCCAGCCAGGAAGGTTTGGGCAAGCTGCCGGCGGTCGAGGTAGGGAGCAATATTTTCATAATAGATGACCTGTATTTAAGTGAATCAAAGCGCGTAGTGAGCAGACCATTGCTCAAGAATGGGCTTGTAGGGTTTGATAAATTGCTCTTCCGTAAATTTCCCCTGCTCAATCGCTAACTGGCTACGCTCTTCGCGATCGTAAACAATCTTGGTTAATGAATAGTCCTGGTTATTCAGGCTTGGCTGATAGCATTGCCCCGCCGCCGAGTTGGCATTGTAAATTTCAGGCCGATAGATTTTTTGGAAGGTCTCCATCGTGCTGATGGTGCCGATCAGCTCCAGATCGGTGTAATCGCTCAGCAAATCCCCGGGGAAATAAAACGCCAAGGGCGCGACGCTATTTTTCGGCATGAAATAGCGCACCTGCAGGCCCATTTTTTTAAAATACCGGTCGGTCAGCGAAGCGCCGTCTTGCCGATACTCGTCGCCCAACACCGGATGTTGATTGCCCGTCCGATGATAGGTGTCTTTGCTGGACACGCTGAGGCAGATCACCGGCGGTTTGCTGAAATTCTCATGGTATTCGTTTGAATTGACGAAGTGCTTAAAGATATTACCGTGCAAATCGCCGAAATCATTCGGGATAGTGAATTCCGCCGTGTTTTTATTGTGCGCCGGCAGCAAGACGCTAAAGTCATAATCGCGCACGTAAGACGAGAAATTGTTCCCGACGATGCCCTCAATTCGCTTTTGCGTTTTTTTATCGATGATGTTGGTTTTCAGGATTTCGATCACCGGGAAGCTGGCGCCCTGATCTTCAACGCGCATCTCCACCGAAATGATGTCAAGCTCAACCGAATAGCGGTCGGCCTTGGGGTTATCCCAATGCGCCAACGAATTGAAGCGATTGTTAATCATCACCAGCGTGTTGCGCAGGTTCTCCCGGCGGTTTTCCCCTCTGGCCAAATTGGCGAAGTTGGTGGTGATACGCGTACTTTCAGAAGGGTTATAATCTTCATCGAAAGAACTGCTCTTAATCGTAAAGGCAAAGTCTCTATTCATCGTCTTATAGCATCCTGTTATATGATATGAAGGCTGGATTTATCCATTTCTTTCAATGGGTTGTTTTTATCTTTTTTTATTCAGCCGATTTCATATTGTCTGTCGTTAATGAGGTCTATTTTTGCCAGAGTCCCGGTGGGAGTGAAAGAGACTTAATTTCATTACCACATGAGCGCTATTCATGATCTGGCGTTCGGACCGGTTGGCCGCCGTCGCCCTGCGGCGCAAACCGCCAACGTACCGGGCCGGCAACCTGGTGCAGCCTGAAAAATTACGGGTATAATCCCCCCATGATCCCACGGCTTCAGACACGAACATGACAAAACTCACCTTACAAGAGCAGATGCTCAAAGCGGGCTTGGTAACCAGCAAGAAAATGGCCAAAGTCCAAAGAACGGCTAAAAAATCACGCGTTCAGGCCCGCGAGGCCAGAGAGGCGGTGGAAGAGAATAAAAAGGCGCAGCTTGAGCGCGATAAGCAGCTGAACGAGCAGCAAAAGCAGGCCGCGCTGTCCAAAGAATACAAGGCGCAGGTGAAACAGCTGATCGAAATGAACCGCATCGTTCTGGCGAAAGGCGATATCGGTTTCAACTTCACCGACGGTAACCTGATCAAGAAAATCCTGGTGGATAAGGCGACGCAAACCCAGCTGATCAATGGCCGCCTCGCCATTGCACGCCTGGTGGTCGAGAACCGGGAAGAGTGTGAATACGCGATTATCCCCGCGAGCGTCGCCGATAAAATCGCGCAGCGCGATGCGGCCAGCATTGTGCTGCACAGCGCGCTGAGTCAGGAAGAACAGGATGAAGACGATCCGTACGCCGACTTTAAAGTGCCCGACGATTTGATGTGGTAAGCCGCGTTCAGAACGGCGCGGCGTGACGAGCGGCGATCCGCTCCCCGCTAATGGGGTGCACAAAGTCCAGCTCGCTGGCGTGCAGCATCAGCCGCGGCGTCTGTTCGGTACCTGGCAGCAGTCGCCCGCCATACAGGTCGCAGCCTAAAATAGGGTGGCCCAACTGCCGGCTGTGAATACGCAGCTGGTGGGTGCGCCCGGTCTCCGGGATGAGCTGCACCCGCGTCAGCGGCAGCGAGATCCCGTCCTCCGCTTCACGATAAAAACGCTCGACGACCCGATAGCGGGAGCGGGCGGGCTTGCCGTGGAGGGCGCAAATCGACATCAGCGGGAACAGCGCCGGATCTTTGGCGATCGCCGCGTCTATTACCCCTTCGTTATCCGCCAGATGGCCGCACAGCAGCGCGCTGTACACTTTGCCGACGGTGCGCTCGCTGAACTGCCGGCAGAGCGCGGCGTTGGCGGCCTTGTTGCGGGCCACCACCATCAAGCCGGACGTGCCGAAATCCAGGCGGTGCACCAGGGTGCAGCCGGGGAAGGTGTGTACCAGCCGATGGTGTACCGAATCGAGATTCTGCGGATTCTTGCCCGACAGGCTGAGCAGCCCGGCCGGCTTATTGATCAGCGCCAGATGATCGTCCTGATAGAGGATCTCTATTTGGTCATGGCATGGCGGGGCGATAAAGGTATCGGTGACAGTAGACATCGGGCGGCCGGCTGGAGGGTGGGTGCGGATGATAGCGAATTTTTCGCCGATGGGCGAATGCGGTTATCGTTATCACTGCGCCTCATGCCCGCTGGCACCCGATGCGGCAAAGCATCGGGCGCAACGATTATGGCCCTGGCGCGCTACTGCCCGTAGTAGGCGTTTTGGCCGTGTTTGCGCAGGTAGTGTTTGTCCAACAGTTCGCGCTGCATGCTGTGGATGCCCGGCGTCAGCTGGCGTGAGAAAATGCCCATGTAGGCAATTTCTTCCAGCACCACCGCATTATGCACCGCATTGTGGGCGTCTTTGCCCCAGGCGAAGGGGCCGTGGGCGTTGACCAGTACCGCTGGGATAGCGTTGGGATTGATATCGCGCCGGCGGAAGGTTTCGATAATCACCTTGCCGGTTTCCAGTTCGTAATCGTGCTCAATTTCATCCTGGGTCATCAGGCGCGTGCAGGGGATAGCGCCATAAAAATAGTCGGCGTGGGTGGTTCCCCAGGCGGGGATGTCCAGCCCGGCCTGCGCCCAGATGGTGGCGTGGCGGGAATGGGTGTGGACGATGCCGCCGATATCGGCAAATTCGCGGTACAGCGCCAGATGGGTGGCGGTGTCCGAGGACGGTTTCTTTGCCCCTTCGACGGTGCGGCCGCTGGCCAGATCGACCACCACCATATCCTCCGCCGACATATGCTCGTATTCAACGCCGGAAGGCTTGATCACCACCAGGCCGCGTTCGCGATCCACCGCGCTGACGTTGCCCCAGGTAAAGGTCACCAGCTTATGGCGCGGCAGATCGAGATTGGCCTCCAGCACCTGTTGTTTTAACTGAGTCAGCATGTCATGCCCCCTTGTTGCATTTTCTGTTCGATCCAGCGGCGGGCCTGAACGATCTCGGCCACCGGCTCCTCGGCTTTTTCTGTCCACATCTCAATCAGGAATGCGCCGCGGTAATTGAGGCGCTGCAGCGTGCGAAACACCTCGACGAAGTCGACGCAGCCTTCGCCAAACGGCACGTCACGGAATTGCCCCGGCGAAGCGGCGGTGACCGGGTAGGTGTCTTTCAGGTGAATGGCGGCGATGCGATCGATGCCCAGCTCCAGCTCGCGCGGCACGTCGTTGCCCCAGGCGCTGAGGTTGCCAACGTCCGGATACACCGTGAACCACGGCGAGGCCAGCAGGGCGTCCCAGGCTTTCCATTTACCGATCGAGTTCATAAAGGCGGTATCCATAATTTCCACCGCCAGCATCACCTGGGCGGCGGCGGCACGGTCTACCGCCCACTGCATGCCTTCGCTAAAGCGTGCCAGCGTCCCCTCGTCCTGCTCTTCGTAATACACGTCGTAGCCGGCCAGCTGGATGGTGCGGATACCGACGTCTTGGGCCAACTGAATGGCCTGTTCCATCACGTCAAAGGCGCGCTGGCGCAGCGCCGGATCGTGGCTGCCAAACGGAAAGCGCCGGTGGCCGGAGAGGCACATCGACGGGATGCGGATGCCGGTTTCCAGCATGGCGTCCACCAGCGCCAGGCGCTGCGCTTTGCTCCAGCTCAGGCGCGCCAGGCGTTCATCGCTTTCGTCCACTGACATTTCGACGAAGTCGAAACCGCAGGCCTTGGCCAGCGCCAGGCGTTCGGGCCAGCTCAGGTGTTTCGGCAGCGCCTTCTCGTAAATTCCCAACGGGTGCTGACGCATATCATGATCTCCAGATGTCATCGATGGCGGTGCGGAACTGCCTGGCGGCCGCCGGCGGATCCCCGGCTTCGGCCAGCGCGCGGCCGGCGATAAAGGCGGTGACGGCGATCTCTTTAAACAGCGGCAGGTCTGCGGGCGTAATGCCGCCGGTCACCGACAGTTCGATGCCCAGATCGGACAGCGCCTTCATCCGATCCAGATCCTGCCGGCCCCAGGTTTGCCCGCTGGCCTGCGCGTCGCGGCCGCGGTGATAGATCGCCTGGCGAATGCCGAGGCCGCGCCATTGCCGTGCATCCTCCAATGTCCAGCGGCCGAACAGTTCTATCTGGATTTCACCGCCGTGACGCTCGGCGACCTCCCGCGCGCTGGCCATGGTGGCCAACGGCGCGGCGCAGATCACCGTCATCCAGTCCGCGCCCTGGCCGAAAGCCTGCTCGGCCAGCGTCGCGCCGGCGTCGGCCACCTTGAGATCGGCCACCAGCGTGTGCTGCGGGCAGCGTTCGCGCAGCGCGCTAACCGCCTGAATGCCGGCGCTGATGCACAAAATGGTACCGGCCTCGATGATGTCCACATGGGGGCTGAGGGTCTCGGCGGTGCGCAGCGCCGTATCCAAACGGGTTTGATCGAGCGCCAACTGCAGGCGCGGTTTCGTGCTCATGGAGCCTCCTTGTTGGCGGGCTGCAGATTTTGCAATGCAGCAATCAGTGCCTGATAACGTTGGTGTTTGTTGTCGTAAGCTTCAGCGGCGGCCGCATCTGGCAGCAGCCGCTCGATACGCGGCGCCAGCCGGTGCTGGGCGGCGGTGAAATCGTTGAAGGCGCCGCTGCCGACCATGGCCGCCATCGCCGCGCCCAGACAGCCGGTTTCTTCCACCTGCGGCAGCTCCACCGGCAGGCCGCTGACGTCGGCGAACATTTGCATCCAGGGGAGGGATTTGGCAGGGCCGCCGGTCACGCGCAGCGCCTGCGCCTCAGGGAAACGCCGGCGCATGCGGTTAAGGTGCGTCATGTGGCAGAACACCACGCCCTCGTAGATCGCCTGCACCAGGTGCTCGCGCTGGTGGAAGGCCTGCAGGCCGTAGAAGCTGGCGCTCAGCCCCAGGCCGGCGTTGGATCCGTACAGGAAAGGGGCGAACAGCAGATCGCCGGCGGCTTTCGGCAGGGCGGCGACCCAGCGGTTAAGCTGGCCGTAGTCCTGCAGCCCCCATTGGCGACAGAACCATTCCAGGTTGGCGGCGGACGTGGGGCTGGCTTCATGCACGATGTATTGGCCGCTTTCGGCGTGGCGGCCATAGACAAAGGGATGATCGAAACCCTCGACGATGGCGTCGGTGATGCCGCTGGTGACTGACCAGGTTCCCATCACCGCATTGAGCCGGGTTTCGTCCTGCAGGCCGGCGCACAGCGCGGTGGACACCACGTCGAACAGCCCGCCGACCACCGGGGTGCCGGTTTGCAGGCCGGTGATGGCCGCGGCGTTTGCCGCGACGCGCCCGGCGATATCGGCCGAACCGACAATCGTCGGCAGGGCGGGCATGATGTCGCCGATACCCAGCAGTTGCGCCAGCGCCGGGTCATAGCGTCCGCTGCGCATCTGATACAGGTTGGATTCGGAGATATTGGTTTCTTCGCAGGCCAGCTCGCCGGTCAGGCAATAGCGCAGGTAGTCGTGCGCCATCAGCACGCTGCCGATGCGGGCGTAACGTTCCGGCTGATGCCGCTTCAGCCAGCGCAGCAGCGAGACCGGGTGCCCGGTCCACAGCGTTTGGCGCGTTTGCGGATACAGCGCCTGCGGCACGCCCTGCCGTTGCCATTCCTGCACCAGCGCCAGCGCGCGCTGATCGGAAGAGAGCATGGCGTTGCCCAGCGGCTGCCCCTGCTTATCCAACAGAAATGCGCCCTTGCCCTGCGCCGAGATGCCGATGGCCTGGATGGCGCCGGCGGCGACGCCGCTGGCGGACAGCACTTCGCGGATCACGTCGGCGGCGGTGTGCCACAGCGATGCCATATCGCGCTCGGCCCAGCCGGGCTGCGGCGCGACGATCGCCAGATTGCGCCGCGCAACGCCGTGTTCATGGCCCCGGCGGTCGTATAATCCCGCCTTGATGAAGGTGCCGCCGCAGTCGAGCCCCAGCCAATATTCCATCATTCGTTCCTCGCGCCGTGGTCGCATTTATTGGGCAGCATCAACGCCAGCACGGAGGCGATCGCCAACGAGGCCGCCAGGCTGTAGACGCCGACATCCTTACTGAACAGGCTGATCAGGACGCCGACCATATACGGGCCGCAAAAGCCGCCGAGGTTGCCCAGCGCATTGATCACGCCGCGCGCGCCGCCGGCCACTTCGGCGTTGAACAATTTGGGCGGGATGGTCCAGAACACCCCGGCTGCCGCCTGAATAAACACGCCGCAGCCGACCAGCGCAGCGTAAGACCACCAGACGTGATCCTTCAGCAGCACCGACAGCGCCATGCAGGCAGCAAAGCAGGCCAGCGGCAGGGCGACGAAGACTTTGCGCTTGCCGGTGCGATCGGAGAGGGTGGAGATGATCAGCATGCCGAAGATGGCGCCGATATAGGGCAGGATAGCGAGCAGGCCCACTTGCTCCATATCGCCGTGGGTCAGCCCTTTCAAAATGGTCGGCAGCCACAGGGTGTAGCCGTAGATACCGGTCTGGTAGAAGAAATTCACCAGGATCAACTGCCACATGATCCGGTCGCCCAGCACCCGGCGCAGCGAGGCGTTGCGCACCGTTTTTCCTTTAATCAGCAGCTGTTCGTCGTGCAGGGTCTTCACCAGATACTCTTTTTCCGCCTGCGAGATCCATTTGGCTTCCTGCGGCCGGTTGCTGATGGTGAAGTACCACAGCGCCATCACCACCAGCGACAGAGCCCCCTCCACCAGGAACAGCATGCGCCAGTCCCAGGCGGTGATGATCCAACCCGACAGCGGGGCGGTGAGGATGCCGGCGATCGGTACGAACATGATGACGATGGCGTTGGCGCGGCCGCGCTCCTTATCCGGGAACCAGTTGCTGATCATGGTCAGCACCACCGGCAGCATGCCGCCTTCGGAAACGCCGAGGGCGAAGCGCAGGAACAGCAGCTGGTATTGGTTGGTGACCAGGCCGGTCAGCACCGAGATCACCGCCCAGGCCAACAGTGACCAGCCGATGAATTTCTTGCCGTTGCCGTATACCGCCAGCTTGCCGCCGGGCACCTGCAGAAACAGGTAACCGATGAAGAAAATGCCGCCGGCCAGCCCGGCCATCGAGGCGGTGATGCCGAGTTCGTCATCCATGCCGCCGGGCATGGCGAAGGCGATATTGACCCGGTCCATGTAAGAAATGATGCAGGTGATGAGGATCGGCGGCACGATCCTCAGCCAGCGGAGCTTGGGTATCGCCTGGCTTTGGCTGACGGAAACGGAGGCTGTATTCATAAGGACCTCTTTCGATGTTCGCTTTTTTGTAGGGTCGGGCGTTATTGTTTTGCTTGGTTTGAGCGCAAGGGCGCCCGCACAGGCCCCATGGACCGGTGTTGTTATCGTTACGGGTGTTGCGGCCGATCAGGCGCTAAACGACGCCAGCGGTATCTTCACCACCACCTTGCGTATCGCGCTGGGGCGCTGGTTAATGCAGGCCGGGCGATGCACGTCCTGCGGAAAAAATACCGCGAAGTTGCCGGGTTGCATCGTGAGCCAGGATTCATCGGCCACGTCCTGATAAAACAGGATGTCGCGCTGCGCCAGCAGCTCCTGATGAACGACGTTGTCGCCGCTGTCCGCCGCTACGCCGATAAGCTCGGTGCCGCTGACCAGAAACTGCACGTCGACGTTTTGCCTATGCACTTCCGGGCGCAGCGCATCCGGTGGTTGGGTATGCAGATCCAGCACTTGCACCACGTAGCCGGTGGCGGGATCTTCATAGCGCCCTGCGGGCAAGATGCTGAAATCGGTGCGTTGCAGATAGGCGACGGCGTTGGCGACCGGCCTCGGATACTGCTCGGGCGCGGTGTTGGCGATGTGGCCGAATATCATGATGATCCTCCCGTTACAGCGCCTGAATGCGCGCCCAGACTCGTTCGTCAATCGGAATGCCGTCGCGCAGGTTTTCTTCCAGAATGCGCGGGAACTTGTGGCCCGGCAGGCGAATGGCGACGTCGGGATTGTCCCGTTCGGCGCTGGTGACGTAGTCCATGATGCGCTGCAGTTTTTGATCGCGGCTGTCGCCGTCGATCAACCGGTCTATCTCAATCGCGATGAACACCTGGGAGACGCCGTATTCGTCGCGGTGATCTTCCGTCACTTCCGCCACCGAGGCGCCGCCGGACAGCAGGGTAGCGATCATGTCCAGCACGATCGACAGCGCCGATCCTTTCCAATACCCCATCGGCAAAATGCGCCGGTTCTCTTCGATGATGGCCGGATCGCGGGTCAGGTGGCCGTCGTTGTCGAAGCCGCCGTCCACCGGCAGGGTTTTACCCGCCAGCCGGTTCAGCTCCAGCGCGCCGTAGGAAAACATCGACATCGACATATCCACCATGGTGATCGGGTTGCCGGGCACGGCGACGATCAGCGGGTTGGTGCCGATACGGCACGTTTTGGCGCCCCACGGCGGCATCACGGCGATCGAGTTGGTCCAGCAAATGCCGATATAGCCTTTCTCCGCCGCCTGCCAGCCGTAACCGCCGCCGCGCATCCAGTGGTTGGCGTTGCGCAGCGCCACCAGGCCGATGCCATGATCGTCGGCTAACTGCATGGCGCGATCCATCATGCGGCGGGCGGTAAGGTTGCCGATGCCCTGGTGCGCATCCCATTGCTCGATCGCCCCCAGAGACAACAGTTTGCTGGGTTCGGCGTCCGGCACGATATCGCCGGCGTCCAACTGCTGAATAAAGCGCGGAAAGCGGTTAACGCCGTGGGAGTAAACGCCGCTGGCGGTGGTGTCGGCGAACATGCCGGCGCAGTCGTCGGCGGTGTGTTCCGCCACGCCGCGCGCCAGCAGCACGCGTTTGAATTGCTGTTTTAACTCGCTGTAACTCACTCTCATGCCGGTTCTCCGCCTGTGCGAATCGTCTGTTTTTGGTTCGCTAAATTTCAATATACGAAATTGCATTTCAAATAAATGCTATCCCGGCGGTTCAGGGAAGTCAAAGCAAGAGGGGGTAAAATTATTCATGAAAAACATGACGTTAAAATTGAGTGGTGGTTTTGTGATCGCCGCCACGTTTTGGTGGGAATGACGTGCTTCAGACGCGACAAAGCAGGGCGGATCGAAACCCACCCTGCGTCTTGCGAGGCCCCGGCTAACCGCGGGTGTTCAGCACCATGCGGTAGAGCGAGGTGGTGGCGGTGATATAGAGCTCATCGCCGTTCGGGCCGCCGAAGGTACAATTGGAGACGCGTTCCGGCACGCTGATTTTGTCGATCTGTCGCCCCTGTGGATCAAAGACCAGCACGCCGTCGGCGCAGCTGCAAAACAGATTGCCGGCCCGATCGACGCAGAAGCCGTCCGGGAAACCGGGCTCCACCGTCGCGAAACGGCGGCCGGCTTCCAGCTCGCGGCCGTTGACCGCATAGACGCGCAGCTCGCGGCGGCCCAGCGTCGGAAAATCCACGATCGACATGTCCGCAACGTACAGCCATTTTTCATCCGGTGAAAACGCCAGGCCGTTCGGGCGCTGCAGGTCGCAGGCGGCGATGGTCAGCGAACCGTCGCGCGGATCGAAGCTGTAGAGATAACAGCCGATCACCTGGCTTTCCGATTTGTAACCCTCTTCGTCGCCGATGATGCCGTAGGGCGGATCGGTGAACCATAGGGTGCCGTCGGAGCGCACCGCCACGTCGTTCGGCGAATTAAAGCGCTTGCCGTCGACGCGGTCGATCAACAGACGTACCTCGCCATCGCTTTCGGTGCGGCTAATGCCGCGCCGCCCGTGTTCGCAGCTGATCACGCGCCCCTCGCCGTCGCGCGCATTGCCGTTGGCGTAGTGCGACGGCGAACGGTATAGGCTTAGCTCACCCCGGCGCGACCAGCGGAACATGCGATTGCCTTTCACGTCGCTGAACACCACCGCATCCTCCTGCGGCAGCCACACCGGCCCCTCGGCCCAAATCGCCGGCGAACACAGGCGCTCGAGCCGGGCGTGCGTGCGCAATGAATCGCCGTTCACTTCACGCCCCAGATTGCTTTGTAATGGCCCTGATAATCGTTTTGCGGGTCATACAGGTTATTGGCACCGCCGTCGGCGGCGATATTGTCGCGGGTGACCAGATGCGCCGGGGTGACGTAGCCGGAAGGCGGCTGCTTGGCGAAGGCGCGGTTGAATTCGTCCAGCAGTTGCCAACCGTGCAGCTTCAAGGGTTCCGGCACCGTCGCCGACTGGCTATCGCCCGAGCGGATACGCTGGTAGGCGGAGATTGAACCGTCGCCGGCCGATACGTTGTAAGGCGCGTTCTTGCCACCTTTGCCGGCGGTCTTCAGCGCCGGCGCCATAAAGTCGAAGTACAGATCGTTGATCGCCAGCGCATATTGGAATTTGTCGCCGTATTTCTGCAGCAGGCTGAAGGTCATCGCCGGCATGCGGTTGGCGGTATCGGCCAGCGGCGTGTCGATGAATTCCAGCAGCGTGCAGCCGCTGCATTTGGCGATCTCTTCTTTCATGACGTTGGCCTTGTCCAGCGCGATTTGGTACAGCGAGTCGGTGAAGATCAGCACGCTCGCCTTGCCGCCGGACTGCACCACCGCGTATTGCGCGGCGATGCGCGCCACTTCGTTGGAGTCCGACGTGACGTTATAGAACACGTTATATTTGGCGATGGGGCCCGGTTCCGGCACCGCATGCCAGGCGGTCAGCACGATACCCTGCTGCACGGCCTTTTTCAGCGGGATCTTGGCGACGTTAGGGTTCCAGCCGCCGATCACGATGCCGTCCGGCTTTTGGGCGATGGCCTGATTGAGCGATGCCAGCTGATCTTTCACCGAGCCGCCGCCGTCGAGCGTTTCCAGCTTCCAGCCGGCGGCTTTCGCCGCTTCGCTCAACCCCTGTTGCACCCCTTGCACGCCGCCGTTCTTCATGTCGGAGGCGATAAAAATGATCTTCTTGTTGGCCTGCAGCTGCGGGCCGCTGGTGGGGCCGTCCCACTGGGTGGCGCTGGCGGTGGCCTTCGCGACGGCGGCGGTGGCCTGATCGAGATAGGCGTCGGCCCAGGCCGGCGATGCGGCGAGCAAGAATGTGGTGAACCCCGGTAACAGCCAAATGCGTTTCATGGTGTGCTCCTGGTTTAAGGGTGGGTCGCTGTCTGATTGTTGTTGTCAGCCGGCGTCGCCTGGCTGCGTTGTACCGCTTTCTGATTGAGCAGCCGGCGGCGTTGGGCATAGCCGGCCAGGGTGATCGACAGCAACAGCGTCGCGCCGTTGAACAGCGGCTCGACCCAGAATTCACCGCCGAACTGCTGAATGCCGGCGATGCCGATAGCCAGAATGGCGATGCCGACCACGGTGCCCCAGACATTGACGCGCCCAGGGCGAATGGTGGTGCTGCCGAGGAAGGCGCCGACCAGCGCCGGCAGCAGATAGTCCATGCCGACGCTGGCCTGGCCGACGCCCTGTTCGGCGGCGATCAACACGCCGCTGAAACCGGTGAGCACGCTGGAGGCGATGAAAGCGCCGATGGTGAAGCGGTTGACCGAGATGCCGTTCAGGCGCGCCGCCGCCGGGTTGCCGCCCACCGCATACATGCAGCGGCCGAGCGGGGTATGTTCGGTGATGAGCCACAGCACCACCGCGACGATCAGCACGTAAAACGCCACGATCGGAATGCCGGCGATCTCGGTGTGGTGCAGCGCGATAAAGGCATCCGGCAAGTCGCCGACGATCTGCCGCCCGCCGGAGTGCCACAGGGCAATGGCGTACAGCACGGTGCCGGAGCCGAGAGTGGCGACGAAGCTGTCGATATCGGCCAGCGCCACCAGAATGCCGTTCAGCAACCCGTACAGCGCCGAGATCGCCAGCACCGTCAGCACCGCCATCTGCCAGGAGAAGCCGTATTCCACCTGCAGCGTGATCGCCAGGATATGCCACAACACAATGCCGAAACCGACGTTAAGATCGATCTTGCCCACGATCATCGGGATGGTCGCCGCCAGCGCCAACAGGGCGATTTTGGCCTTGCTCGACAGGATCGCCTGCAGCGTCAGCATCGACGCGAAAGAGGGAGTGATCAGTGAGAACAGCACGACCAGCGCGACGCACAGCAGCAGCAGGCCATAGCGGGTGAGAACCTGCATCAGCCAGGGGCCGGCGCCGTCCTGCGCCAGACTGACGCGCTGCTCCAGCGCGGTTGATTTAACGGATGTTTTAGACATGGCCTACCTCGGATTCTGACGTGATTGCGACGCTTTCCCCGGTGCTGGCAGAGGCCAGCTCCAATAAATTGGCGAATGACACCTGCTGATTTTTCAGCTCGCCGACCACTTTCCCGCGGTTGAACACCAGCGCGCGGTTGCAAATATGGGCGATCTCCTCGAAATCGTTGGAGATCACCAGCACCGCCACGCCTTCCGCCAGGGATTTATTCAGCAGGTGGTAGATTTCCGCTCGCGCGCCGACGTCCACGCCGGCGGTGGGATCTTCCAGGATCAGCAGCGGCGCTCCCAGGTGCATCCAGCGCGCCATCACCACCTTTTGCTGGTTGCCGCCGGACAGTGCGCTGATATCGATATTGACGTCCTTGGGGCGCACGTCGAACAGCTGCACTTTCCACCAACTGGCGCCGATCTCCGCTCGCCGCCCGTAGCGGGAGAGCAGCCGGTGGCCGCTGGCGCAGGGGTTGATAAACAGGTTTTCACGCACGCTCATCGACATCACCAGGCTTTCGCCGGTGCGATCGCCCGCCACCAGCGAAACGCCGCACGCCATCGCCTGCTGCGGGGAGCTCGCCTGATAGGGCCGATCGCGAAACCGAATCGCGCCGCCGTCGGCCTGGCGCAACCCGAACAGCAGCCGGCCAATCTCTTCTTGCCCGGCCCCGCGCAGGCCGGCCAGTGCCAGCATCTCGCCCGGCTGCAAATCGAAGCTCACCGGGCCGATGTCGCCTACCGTGACGCTATCGAGCTGCAGCACCGGCGGACGATGTTCCGGTAGCGGTTCGCGCTGATCGTCCGCCATCGCTTCACCGACGATGGTTTGCACCAGATCGCGCAGCGAGTAGTCGGCGGTGCGGCCGCCGGCGACATAGCGCCCGTCGCGCATTACGCAGACCCGATCGGCGATTTCGATCACTTCGTCCAGGCGGTGGGTGACATAAATCATGCCGACCTTTTTGGCGCGCAGCCGGTTGATCACGGCGAACAGATGGCGCACGTCGTTGGCGGGCAGGGAGGCGGTCGGTTCATCCAGCACCAGCAGCTCGGCGTTGACCGCCACCGCGCGGGCGATCGCCAGCAGCGATTTTTCGGTGCGCGACAGTTCGAAGACGCGCGCATCGGGATCGAGCGCGATACCGACGTCGTGCAGCGCCTGCGCCGCCCGGCGGCGAATGGCGCGCCAGTCGATCAACCCAAAGCGGCGGGGAAACCCCATCACCAGCGCCATGTTCTCCGCCACCGTCATCCATTCAATCAGGCCGAGATCCTGATGAATAAAGGCGATCGGCTGGCGGCTGGCGCTTTTTATGGCGGCGGCGGAGGCGATGCTTGCGCCCTGAAAACGAATATCGCCGCCGTCGCGCGGGTAGACGCCCGCCAGCACTTTGATCAGCGTCGATTTGCCGGCGCCGTTTTCGCCCAGTAGCGCCAGAACCTCGCCCGGCATCACCTGCAGGCTGACGTCGTTGACCGCCACGTTGCCGCCAAATCGCTTGACGATGTGGCTGAGGGTAAGGATGGGTTGTACCGCATTATCGATAGTCATGTGATGCGCCCCTGGTGTTGCGCCCGAGCGAAGATGCCGGGCAAATCAGCTAAACCGCTGGTGAGTATCTGGCCTTTAAATTTCAATATGCGAAATTCAATTTCAAAAATAATATGACGTTCGTTGCGCTAAATCAAAGGTGATGAAGTTTTAATTGTTTTTATTAAACAATGGGTTATTTTTTACTTTGCGGAAGTGTGACCGATGGCTCACTTCAATGCGGGGGAAATATTGCGGATTTTTGGCCCGCTGCGGACAATGAAACGGCGTTCCGTCTTCACGTGATGCAGGCCTTGGGGTAACATGCCCGGCAAAGAGCATGCTGACTTCGCCGCAGCGCCGGTTGGCGGTTCGACACTGGAGAGATTTTCGCTATGAGCCTGAAAGCCGTCGACGAGAAAGATGACAAGAAAGACAAACCGCTGGGCAGCCAAAGCCTGTTCCGCGGTTTGCAGTTGATTGAGATCCTGAGCAATTTCCCCAATGGATGCCCACTGGCGCATCTGTCCGAGCTGGCCGGCATGAACAAGAGCACGGTGCACCGCTTGCTGCAGGGGTTACACACCAGCGGCTATGTGACCCAGGCGCCGTCGCCGGGCAGCTACCGCCTGACCACCAAGTTCATTTCCATCGGCCAGAAGGCGCTGTCGTCACTCAATATCATTCACGTGGCCGCGCCGCATTTGGAACAGCTGAATCTGGAAGTGGGTGAGACGGTCAACTTCTCCAGCCGCGAAGACGACCACGTCATTCTGATCTACAAGCTGGAGCCGACCACCGGCATGATGCGCACCCGCGCCTATATCGGCCAGCATATGCCGCTGTACTGTTCGGCGATGGGTAAAATCTTCATGGCCTACGGCAACGACGATTACCCGGCCCACTACTGGCAGAGCCATCAGCAGGAGATTCAGACGCTGACGCGCAATACCATCACCGAGCTGCCGAAAATGTATGAGGAACTGGCCGATATTCGCCAGCGCGGCATGGCGATGGATCGCGAAGAAAACGAGCTGGGGGTCTCCTGCGTGGCGGCGCCGGTATTCGATATTCAACAGCGCGTGCCCTATGCGGTGTCTGTTTCTCTGCCGACCGCCAAGCTGCAGCAAATCGGCGTCAAAAGCCTGATTAAACCGGTGCTGGCCACTGCGCAACGCATCTCGCAGGAGCTGGGGTTCGTCACACCGATTTAAGTATTAGCATCTCTGATACTGGATTAGAAACATCAATTTCACCTAATGATCGCTTCCTCGTATGATGCGCGTGTTGACCGACACGCGCCCTCATCCGGCGCCTTTTATCATTCGAGGAATCCCCATGTTAGCCGTCTTCCTGCAGGGTTTTGCCCTGAGCGCCGCCATGATCTTGCCGCTGGGCCCGCAGAACGTATTCGTGATGAATCAGGGCATTCGCCGCCAGTATCATTTGATGATCGCCTCGCTGTGCGCGTTGAGCGATATCGTGCTGATCTGCGCCGGTATTTTCGGCGGCAGCGCGTTGCTGACCCGCTCGCCGCTGCTGCTGGCGCTGGTCACCTGGGGGGGGGTGGCGTTTCTGCTGTGGTATGGCTGGGGCGCGTTCCGTTCCGCCTTCAGCCCGCAACCGGCGCAGGCCGCGGCGCAGGAGCTGGCGCAGAGCCGCTGGCGCCTCGTGGTCACCATGCTGGCGGTTACCTGGCTGAACCCGCACGTTTATCTGGATACCTTTGTGGTGCTCGGCAGCCTGGGCGGGCAGCTGACGGCGGACGTACGCTCCTGGTTCGCGCTCGGCGCGGTCAGCGCGTCGGCGGCGTGGTTCTTCGGGCTGGCGCTGCTGGCCTCCTGGCTGGCGCCGTGGCTGAACACCCAGCGGGCGCAGCGCATCATCAACGCGCTGGTCGGGCTGGTGATGTGGGGCATCGCGCTGCAGCTGGCCTGGCAGGGGGCAAATTTATAAGAATTTGCCACTAATCCGAATTCAAAACGCCGCGCGATATGCTACGTTTGATGCCAGGAATCCGGCGGTTCTCACAGGGAAAAGCCGGCGATCAGAGACAGCCTGTCATTAAGGAGACACTGTGAAGCTAAAAGCATTGGCTATGGCCGCAATGGTCGGATTAGGGACGTTACCGATGGCGCTGCAGGCGGCTGAAGTGCCTGAAGGGCCGCACGTCGTCAC
This sequence comes from Serratia sp. LACPHL-BACT-2024-00286, assembly GCF_043109535.1. Taxonomy (NCBI): domain Bacteria; kingdom Pseudomonadati; phylum Pseudomonadota; class Gammaproteobacteria; order Enterobacterales; family Yersiniaceae; genus Serratia; species Serratia sp. LACPHL-BACT-2024-00286. Next base: position 206,059 of record NZ_JBICNA010000004.1, on the reverse strand, counting down.
CTCCGGCACCGCCAGCGTGGACGCCACGCCGGATATCGCCACCCTGGCGATCGAAGTGAGCGTTTCCTCCAAAGACGCCGCCCAGGCGAAGAAGCAGGTGGACGAGCGCGTAGCGCAGTACTTTGATTTCCTGCAGAAAAATAACATCGAGAAGAAAGACATCAGCGCCGCCAACCTGCGCACCCAGCCGGAGTACGACTACCTGAAAACCGGCGAGTCGGTGCTGAAGGGCTACCGGGCGGTGCGTCAGGTGCAGGTAACCCTGCGTCAGTTGGACAAGCTGAACGAGCTGCTGGACGGCGCGCTGAAATCCGGCCTGAACGAGATCCGCGCGGTGGAGCTGGGCGTCGCCAAGCCGGACGTGTATCGCGAGCAGGCGCGGCAAAAAGCGATCGAGAACGCGACTCAGCAGGCCGAATCCCTGGCCAAAGGTTTCCACGCCAAGCTGGGGCCGGTGTACAGCATTCGCTACCGGGTCGCCAACTACCAGCCGATGCCGGTGGCGCGGATGTATAAGGCGGCCGGTGCGGCGGCGGAAAGCGACGCGGCGCAAACCTATGAGCAGCAAAGCATTCACTTCGACGATCAGGTGGATGTGGTGTTCGAGCTGCAGCGCAACGCCGCGCAGTAAGGTGTTCGTGTTGAAGAAAAGGTTCGCTGCGGCGAACCTTTTTTCGTTTTAATCCTGGCGCAGCACCTGGTGGCCGTGTTCCAGCAGCGCGTCGGTCACTTTGCGCATCATGCGGCTTTCCGGCGCGAAGCGGTGCCAGTACAGCATGCGGCGCTGATACAGCCCCGGCGTCAGATCGATCAGCTCACCGGAAGCCAGCTCCTTTTCGATCTGCAGATGCGGGATCATACAGCAGGTGGTGCCCTGACGCGCCAGCTGCACGAAGGCTTCCGACGAGTTCACGATATGGCAAGGCACGCTGCCCGGCGACAGATCGAAGTTCTGCTGCAGGAACGCCTGGTGCATGTCGTCGAGATGATCGAAGGCCACCGCCGGCGCTTTCAGCAGCGCGGAGCGGGTGACGCCGCTCGGGAAATAGCGCTCGGCGAAGGCGCTGGAGGCCACGAACAGGTAATCCAGCGCCCCCAGCCGATCCACCAGGCAGCTAGGCAGCGGCTGCGGCTGAATACTCACCGCGCCCACCACCTCACCGCGGCGCAGCCGCTCCTGGGTGCGGGTTTCATCTTCCACCTGCAGATTCAGGCGAATTGGGGAATCCGCCAGCACCGGCTTCAACGCCGGCAGCAGCCAGGTTGCCAGACTGTCGGCGTTGACCGCCAGCGACAGCAGCAGCGGCGTATCGACGCCGGTGTCGTTGCCCAGCCACTCTTCTTCCAGCAATTCCACCTGATGCAGCAACGCCAGCAGCTTTTGCCCTTGTTCGGTCGGGCGCGGCGGCACGGTACGGACCAGCAGCGGTTGGCCGAACAGGTTTTCCAGCTGTTTGATGCGTTGGGATACCGCCGATTGCGTGATGCAGAGTTTTTGAGCGGCGCGCTCGAAGCCGCGCTCACGGATCACCGCGTCCAGCGCTTGCAGCGTACGATAGTCTGGGCGTTTCATCGGAAAGATATCCCTTAAATTAGAATGATACCGGCACTATGCCACATTTTGCGCGCGGCGCAGGTGGAAAAATCACGCCCCCGTCTCGCCGCTAAGCGGCTAAAAATGCGGGCTGCGGCAAATAAGTGTGATCCTGCCGGCGTGAAAAACAGCGTTTTACCCTATAATACGCACACGTTTTCGTACAGAGGCAAGGGACATATTATGACGCAGGATGAACTGAAAAAAGCGGTGGGTTGGGCAGCGCTGGAATACGTGACGCCGGGCACCATCGTCGGGGTCGGCACCGGTTCTACCGCCGCCCACTTTATTGACGCGCTGGGCTCCATCAAGCACCAGATCGAAGGCGCGGTGTCCAGCTCCGACGCCTCCACCGCCAAGCTGAAAAGCCTCGGCATCCATGTGTTCGACAGCAATGAAGTGGACTCGCTCGATATTTATGTGGACGGCGCGGACGAAATCAACGGCCATATGCAGATGATCAAAGGCGGTGGCGCGGCGCTGACGCGCGAGAAGATCATCGCCGCCATCGCCAAGAAATTTATCTGCATCGTCGACGCCAGCAAGCAAGTGGACGTGCTGGGCAAGTTCCCGCTGCCGGTGGAAGTGATCCCGATGGCTCGCTCTTACGTGGCGCGTGAGCTGGTGAAACTCGGCGGCCTGCCGGAGTATCGCCAAAACGTGGTGACCGACAACGGCAACGTGATCCTCGATGTGCATAACTTGAGCATCACCGACGCCATCGCGCTGGAGAACAAGATCAACGGCATCGCCGGCGTGGTGACCGTGGGGCTGTTCGCCAACCGCGGCGCGGACGTGGCGCTGGTCGGCACCCCGGAAGGCGTGAAAGTGGTCAAATAAACCTCCGCCGTTTGTGGCCCGGTAGTGCCGGGCCGCATAATTCTTCGGTTAAAATATCTTTTCTGAAAAACGGCAAATTTGGTGACTTATGTCACATTGTGAAAACTGACTCCCCAAAGCTTCTGCCGAAAACTTTCCCTATGGCATTTTCTGCCGTAAACCGCCATCAACGCTGCGCCTTGTCCTGCCGGGCAGGCAATCGTTTGTATTGCCGCCCGCGTTATTTTTGTTATGTTGGATGGGAGCTGTGTCGTCACAGCCGCTTCTGAAGTCTGAACATAGGGTCGGGTAAATGGCAAAAGTATCATTGGAGAAAGACAGGATTAAATTCCTGTTGGTGGAAGGGGTTCATCAGAGCACGGTCGATAATTTACGTGCCGCCGGTTATACCAACATCGAATACCACAAGGGTGCGTTAGACACCGAATCGCTGAAGGCATCCATCCGCGATGCGCACTTCGTCGGCATCCGATCGCGTACGCATCTGACCGAAGAGGTGTTCGCCGCCGCAGAAAAACTGGTGGCGGTGGGCTGCTTCTGCATCGGCACCAACCAGGTTGATCTGAAAGCGGCGACCAAGCGCGGTATTCCGGTCTTCAACGCCCCGTTCTCCAATACCCGATCCGTGGCCGAAATGGTGCTGGGCGAGCTGCTGTTGATGCTGCGCGGCATTCCGGCCGCCAACGCCAAGGCGCACCGCGGCGTGTGGCACAAACTGGCCGTGGGCTCCTACGAGGCGCGCGGCAAAAAGCTGGGCATCATCGGCTACGGCCACATCGGCACCCAGCTGGGCATTCTGGCCGAAGGGCTGGGCATGAAGGTGTTCTTCTACGACATCGAGAACAAGCTGCCGTTAGGTAACGCGCAGCAGGTGCGTCATCTGTCCGATCTGCTCAATATGAGCGACGTGGTGACGCTGCACGTGCCGGAAACGCTGGCCACCAAGAACATGATGGGGGCGGAAGAGCTGGCGCTGATGAAACCGGGCGCCATTCTGATCAACGCCTCGCGCGGCACCGTGGTGGATATTCCCGCGCTGTGCGACGCGCTGGCCAGCAATCACCTGGCGGGCGCGGCGATCGACGTCTTCCCGGAAGAACCGGCGACCAACAGCGATCCGTTCAACTCGCCGCTGTGTGAGTTCGACAACGTGCTGCTGACGCCGCACATCGGCGGCTCCACCCAGGAAGCGCAGGAGAATATCGGCGACGAAGTGGCCGGCAAGCTGGCGAAATACTCCGACAACGGGTCGACCCTGTCCGCCGTCAACTTCCCGGAAGTGTCGCTGCCGGCGCATGGCCCGAACGCCAGCCGCCTGCTGCACATCCACGAAAACCGCCCGGGCGTGCTGACGCAGATTAACCAGATCTTCGCCGAAGAGGGGGTTAACATCGCCGCACAGTATCTGCAAACCGGGCCTGAAATCGGCTACGTGGTGATCGACATCGAAGCGGAAACCGCGCGCGCCGACGCCGCGCTGCAGCGCATGAAGGCCATCGACGGCACCATTCGCGCCCGTCTGCTGTTCTGATTCGGCGGCTCGCCGCAACGAAAAAGGCCGGAGCGATCCGGCCTTTTGCTATTTGGGCTCGTGCCACGCCCAGCTGCAGAGCGGGGTGAGGATTTCCGGCAGCGGGATATCCCAGTGCTCGATCGGCAGGCGCTCCACCTGCTGGCAATCATGGGCCAGGCCGATAGGATAGGGGCCGCCGCTGCGCCAGTTTTGCAGGGTGCGATCGTAAAAGCCGCCGCCCATGCCCAGACGCTGCCCGGTATGATCGAACGCCACCAGCGGCGTCAGCACGACGTCCAACTCGCCCAGCGGCAGCACCTGGCGCACATCGAGGCGCGGTTCGAGAATATTGAAGCGATTGCGCACCAGCGGCGTTTCCGGCGCATAGCGCAGGAACAGCAGGTGGCCCGGGCTGAACGGGTGCAGCACCGGCAGGTAAACCCGTTTGCCGAGCGTCCACAGTTGCTCGATCAGCGGCCCGGTGTCGAGTTCACCGTCAAACGACAGGAATACCGCGATGCTGTGCGCCGCCTTAATGTGCGTATGCGCGACGAGGCGCTCGGCTATCTTGTCTGCGGCAAAGCGTTGCTGGCCCGGCGTAAGCTCGCGCCGACGTTGGCGTATGAGTTGACGAATGGCTTGGCGCTGCTGCGCAAATTGGGGTTGAAAAGGCATCGTATCAGGCTTGCTCAGTGTGGCGTTCGGCACACATAAACCGCTGAGAAGGGGAATCTCCGAGATGCCGTCGCAGGCTGTAACCCTTGAACCCATGGTTCAAGGTGAACGTGCCGTCGCAATCTTAAGGCTTCTCGGCGCACCGAGCGTGCTCACCGATCGCGGAGCAACACATTCTGTTTGTACTAAATATCGGCTCAGGGGACTGGCCCGCTGGCGAACATCTCAGAGAAATTTTGTACTCGTTGCCGAAACTGTGATTTCAACAACTTAAGTTATTCGAATTGTGCATCCTGACGTTCAGAGATGCGACCTTGTTCAAGCAACGCTTGTTCAATGGTCTGCTGCAGCATCCGTATGCGTTGTTCCATATTGGACGCATAGTCACGGGTTTTCAACCGTTCTTGAGCAAGTTCGTGACAGACGTTCAATGCCGCGATGAAAACCAGTTGCTCAGTATTGGAGACTCTAGTGCGAACTTTAAGATCTTGCAACCGTTGGTTAAGATCGTCCGCCGCCATATTCAACGCATCTTGTTGTTCTGGCGGGCAATTGACTCTTAACGAGCGGCCAAAAATTTGAATATCTACCGGTTGTGCAGACATGCCACCTTCCTGCCTAAATTTCGCGCCAGCCTTGTCCGCCCTGGCCGGGCCGTCAAAGCGGGCGCCACTATATATACCTCGGTACCAAGATACAACCCCTTTTTCAGTACCTGGTTGTAATCTACTGTGGCGCACATTGCCAGTCAAAAAAGGGTTTCAAAATGCGTATTTACCGCACTTTCGTCACCCGCCGGCGCAGTGTGAAACCTGCCACATCGCGATTATAACTAGCCACTGAGGTGTCGCGCTTATCTGGTATAGCGACGGACCTTGGTGGTAGCATAACACGAACTTATCCTGCCAACGATGACGAATGCGCATGTCTATACAGAATACATTTCCAAGTTACCAATCTTTGACCGTGGCCCTCAACCAGCAGTCGGTGGCGCTGACCGCGGCAGAAATGCACGGCCTGATCAGCGGCCTGCTGTGCGGCGGCAGCCGTGATGCCGGCTGGCAGGCGCTGGTGCACGATCTGACCAACGAAGGCGTCGCCTTCCCGCAGGCGCTCAGCCAACCGCTGCAACAGCTGTATGAAGTGACGCGCGAAACGCTGGAAGACGACGAATTCCTGTTCCAACTGATGTTGCCGGAAGGGGAAGCCGTCAGCGTGTTCGATCGCGCCGACGCGCTGGCCGGTTGGGTCAACCACTTCCTGCTCGGGCTGGGCATGATGCAGCCCAAGCTGGCCCTGGTGAAAGACGAAGTCGGTGAAGCGATCGACGATCTGCGCAACATCGCGCAGCTGGGCTACGACGAAGACGAAGATCAGGAAGAATTGGAGCAGTCGCTGGAAGAAGTGGCGGAGTATGTGCGGGTTGCCGCCATCATGTGCTACGGCGAATTCACCCGTCACAAGCCAACGGCGCCGGAAAACATCAAACCGACGTTGCACTAAACGTCCTATCGGCCCTCCGCCGGCGATGCGGATGGCATGATTTCAGGAGAAGGTAATGACTCAGCAGGAATTCAACAACCGCCGTCAGGCGCTGTTGGCGAAAATGGCGCCGGCCAGCGCGGCGGTTATTTTCTCTGCGCCGGAAACGACGCGCAGTGCAGATTCAGACTATCCCTATCGGCAGAACAGCGACTTTTGGTACCTGACCGGCTTCAATGAGCCGGAAGCGGTGCTGGTGCTGATCAAAAGCGACGACACGCACAACCACAGCGTGCTGTTCAACCGGGTGCGCGATCTGACGGCGGAAATCTGGTTTGGCCGCCGCCTGGGGCAAGACGCCGCGCCGGCGAAGCTGGGCGTGGATCGCGCGCTGCCGTTCGATGAAATCAATGACCAGCTGCACCTGCTGCTCAACGGCCTGGACGTGGTTTACCACGCGCAGGGCGAATACGCCTACGCCGATCAGATCCTGTTCGGCGCGCTGGACAAGCTGCGCAAGGGGTTCCGCCAGAATCTGCAGGCGCCGGCCACCGTGACCGACTGGCGGCCGTGGCTGCATGACATGCGCCTGTTCAAATCGCCGGAAGAGTTGGCGGTGATGCGTCGCGCCGGTGAGATCAGCGCGCTGGCGCACACCCGCGCGATGGAAAAATGCCGCCCGGGCATGTTCGAATACCAGCTGGAAGCGGAAATTCACCATGAATTCACCCGCCTCGGCGCCCGCTACCCCTCTTACAACACCATCGTCGGCAGTGGCGAAAACGGCTGTATCCTGCATTACACCGAGAACGAGAGCCAGATGCGCGACGGCGATCTGGTGCTGATCGACGCCGGTTGTGAGTACCAGGGGTATGCCGGCGACATCACCCGCACCTTCCCGGTCAACGGCAAGTTCAGCAAGCCGCAGCGCGCGGTGTACGACATCGTGCTGGCGTCGCTGCAGCGCGCTTTGGAACTGTTTAAACCCGGCACCAGCATCCGCGAAGTCAACGACGAAGTGGTGCGCATCATGGTGGTCGGGCTGGTGGAACTGGGCGTATTGAAAGGTGAAGTCGATCAGTTGATCGCCGAGCAGGCGCACCGGCAGTTCTTCATGCACGGACTGAGCCACTGGCTGGGTCTCGACGTGCACGACGTCGGCCACTACGGCACGCCGAGCCGCGATCGGCTGCTGGAGCCGGGCATGGTGCTGACCGTGGAACCGGGGCTGTACATTGCGCCGGATGCGGACGTGCCGGCGGAATACCGCGGCATCGGCATCCGCATCGAGGACGACATCGTGATCACCGCCGACGGCAATGAAAACCTGACCGCCACCGTGGTGAAAGACGCCGATGCCATCGAAGCGTTGATGGCGGCGACAAGGTCATAAAATGAGCGTAATTATCGTTGGTGGCGGTATGGCGGGCGCGACGCTGGCGCTGGCTATCTCGTCGCTTACTCAGGGAAGAATGGCGGTGGATCTGGTCGAGGCGACTCGGCCGGATGACCACAGCCATCCGGGCTTTGACGCCCGCGCCATCGCACTGGCGCAGGGCACTTGCCAACAGCTGGCGCGCATCGGCGTTTGGTCGGCGCTGCGCGATTGCGCTACGCCGATCGCTCAGGTGCACGTCAGCGATCGCGGCCACGCCGGTTTCGTGAATCTGCAGGCGCAGGATTATCAGGTCGATGCGCTTGGCCAGGTGATCGAACTGCACGACGCCGGGCAGCGGCTGTTTGCGCTACTGGCGAAGGCGCCGGGCGTTACGCTGCACTGCCCCGCGCGGGTGGTGGAAGTGATTCGCACCGCCGAGCGGGCGGAAGTACAACTGGATACCGGTCTGCGCCTGTGCGGGCAACTGCTGGTGGCGGCCGACGGTTCGCGTTCGGCGCTGGCGCAGGCCTGCAACGTGCAGTGGCGGCAGGAGGACTATCCGCAGTTCGCCACCATCGCCAACGTCACCACGGCGGAAGATCCGCAGGGGCGCGCCTTCGAGCGCTTTACCCGCTACGGGCCGCTGGCGCTGCTGCCGATGTCGCAGGGGCGCAGTTCTTTGGTGTGGTGCCATGCGCGCGAAGATCGCGCCCGGGTGGACGCCTGGGACGACGAGCGTTTTATCGCCGAGCTGCAACAGGCCTTCGGCTGGCGGCTGGGGCGCATCCTCAAGGCCGGTAAACGGCACAGCTATCCGCTCAGCCTGCTGACCGCCGATCGCCATGTCAGCCATCGTCTGGCGCTGGTGGGCAACGCGGCGCAGACGCTGCATCCGATCGCCGGGCAGGGGTTCAACCTCGGTCTGCGCGACGTGATGTCGCTGGCGGAAACGCTGGCAGAAGCGGTGAACAGCGGCGAAGACGCCGGTGGTTATGCGCTGCTGAGCCGCTATCAGCAGCGGCGGCAAAACGATCAGCAGGCGACGATCGGCGTGACCGACGGATTGATCCGCCTGTTCGCCAACCGTTATGCCCCGCTGGTGGTCGGCCGCAACCTGGGGCTGATGGCGATGGAGCGTTTGCCGGCGGTGCGCGACGCCTTCGCCAAGCGCACGCTGGGCTGGGTGGAACGTTAGACACAGAATCGGGCGCCCTGTGGCGCGCCCAAAACGCGGCGCGGCAAGGCGTCGCGCGTTATTTAAGGAAATCGAGCAGCATGCAATCATTTGACGTGATTATCGCCGGTGGCGGTATGGTGGGGCTGGCGTTGGCCTGCGGCCTGCAGGGCAGCGGGCTGCGCGTGGCGGTGCTGGAGCAGCGCCAGCCGGATATGGCGCCGCCGTCGGAGCAGCCTGCGCTGCGGGTCTCCGCCATCAATGCCGCCAGCGAGCGTTTGCTGCAGCACATCGGCGTGTGGGACGACATTCTCCAGCTGCGCGCCAGCGCCTACAACGCGATGGAAGTGTGGGATCGCGACAGCTTCGGCAAAATCGCCTTCCGCGGCGACGAGTGCGGCTTCAGCCATCTTGGCCACATCATCGAAAACTCGGTGATCCAGCAGGCGCTGTGGAAACGCGCCGAAAGCCTGTCGGACATCACGCTGATTACCCCGGCCGCGCTCAAGCAGGTGGCGTGGGGCGAGAACGACGCTTTCGTCACGCTGGAGGATGGCCGCATGCTGACCGCCCGCCTGGTGATCGGCGCCGACGGCGCCCAGTCGTGGCTGCGCCAGCACGCCGACATTCCGCTTACCTTCTGGGATTACCGCCACCATGCGCTGGTCGCCACCATTCGCACCGAAGAGCCGCATCAGGCGACGGCACGGCAAATTTTCCACGGCGACGGCATTCTGGCGTTCCTGCCGTTCAGCGATCCGCATTTGAGCTCCATCGTCTGGTCGGTGACGCCGGAAGAGGCCGAGCGGCTCAAGCAGTTGGAACCGGCGCAGTTCAACCGCGAACTGGCGATGGCCTTCGACATGCGCCTGGGGGCTTGCAGCCTGGAAAGCGAACGGCTGGCGTTCCCGCTGACCGGCCGCTATGCGCGCAGTTTCGCCGCGCACCGCCTGGCGCTGGTGGGCGATGCGGCGCATACCGTGCATCCGCTGGCCGGGCAGGGCGTGAACCTCGGCTTTATGGACGCCGCCGAGCTGATTTCCGAGCTGCGCCGCCTGCAGCGGCAGGGCAAGGATATCGGCCAGCACCTCTATCTGCGCCGCTATGAGCGCCGCCGCAAACATGGCGCGGCGGTAATGCTGGCCAGCATGCAGGGGTTCCGCGAATTGTTCGACGGCAACCACCCGGCCAAAAAGCTGCTGCGCGACGTGGGCCTGCGGCTGGCGGACAGCCTGCCGGGCGTCAAGCCGAAGCTGGTGCGTCAGGCGATGGGCCTGAACGATCTGCCCGAGTGGCTTGCCTGACATCCTGCCTTCTGCGAGCCCTCCGCGGGCTCGCGCTTCTCGCCTTATGCCATCGTCTTTCCTTATATAACCCTCATTTGAAATAATCTAATTTCAGCCGCTTTTTATCATTACTTTTTCTAATTCCATGTTCGGTTATCAAAAGTCGGAATCTCATGTGCGGCCGTCGGTTTGTTATATAACTTCGGAGTTTTGCCGCTTTAATTGTTAATTTTGTGCCTTAAAGCGCATTTTTCCAGTGAAAAACTCTGCACACTAGCCCGGCATTTTACCGCCCCGGAACGGCGATGAGCCTATTTTAACTTATGGTTAATGTGGTCGTTCGGTGATAAGTTCGAGGGAAAGGTATCGTTTGCGTCACGGCGGTTGCACGCAGTTTCCGCCCGTCCCGGCGCAGCATTTGTGTTGAGCAGTCAGTGCGCCATGGCGATCGGGCCGCGAGCCAGGCTCCGCCGCATTGCGTGGCAGCACCCTAACTTCTAGCGACGAGTGGAAAGAGGGAAAAGATGGCAAAGCAAACCCCACTGTACGACCAGCACGTGGCGTGCGGTGCGCGCATGGTAGACTTTCACGGCTGGATGATGCCGCTGCACTACGGCTCGCAGCTTGATGAGCACCACGCGGTGCGTCAGGATGCCGGCATGTTCGACGTGTCCCACATGACCATTGTGGATCTGCACGGCGCCCGCACCCGCGAGTTCCTGCGCTACCTGCTGGCGAACGACGTCGCCAAACTGACCCAACCCGGCAAAGCGCTGTACACCGGCATGCTGAATGCCTCCGGCGGCGTGATCGACGACCTGATCGTTTATTTCCTCACTGAAGACTATTTCCGCCTGGTGGTGAACTCCGCCACCCGCGACAAAGACCTGGCCTGGATCGAAGAGCACGCTGCGCCGTATGGCGTCGCGCTGACGGTGCGCGACGATCTGGCGCTGATCGCGGTGCAGGGCCCGCAAGCCAAAGAGCGCGCCGGCACGCTGTTCACCCCGGAACAAAAAAGCGTGGTTGAAGGCATGAAGCCATTCTTCGGCGTACAGGCCGGCGAGCTGTTCATCGCCACCACCGGTTACACCGGCGAGGCCGGCTATGAGATCGCGCTGCCGAAAGAGCAGGCGGCGGATTTCTGGCAAAAATTGCTGGCCGCGGGCGTCAAGCCGGCCGGTCTGGGCGCGCGCGACACGCTGCGTCTGGAAGCGGGCATGAACCTCTACGGGCAAGAGATGGACGAAGGCGTTTCACCGCTGGCCGCCAACATGGGCTGGACCATCGCCTGGCAGCCGGACGATCGCCGTTTCATCGGCCGCGAAGCGCTGGAACAACAGCGCGAGCAGGGCACCGAGCAACTGGTCGGCTTGATCATGACGGAAAAAGGCGTATTACGTAATGAGCTGCCGGTGCGTTTCACCGACGCGGCGGGGCAAACTCACGAAGGCGTGATCACCAGCGGTTCGTTCTCTCCGACGCTGGGCTTCAGCATCGCGCTGGCGCGCGTGCCGGCAGGTATCGGCGAGCAGGCCATCGTGCAGATCCGCAACCGTGAAATGCCGGTCAAAGTGACCAAGCCCGGTTTCGTTCGCGCCGGCAAGCCGCTGACAAATTGATTTTTTATTGATTGATTCTTTTATTTCTTCGAAGGAGTAACCGGCGATGAGCAATGTGCCAACAGAATTGAAATACGCATCCTCCCACGAGTGGGTTCGTTCAGAAGGTAACGGCGTTTACACCGTAGGCATCACCGAACACGCGCAGGAACTGCTGGGCGATATGGTGTTTGTCGATCTGCCGGAAGTGGGCCGCAAAGTCGCCGCCGGTGAAGATTGCGCCGTGGCGGAGTCCGTCAAGGCAGCGTCGGACATTTACGCGCCGATCAGCGGCGAAATCGTGGCGGTGAACGGCGAGCTGGAAAGCTCCCCGGAGCTGGTGAACAGCGAGCCTTACGGTGACGGCTTCCTGTTCCAGATTAAAGCCGCCGACGAAGGCGAGCTGGCGAACCTGCTGGACGCCGCGGCTTATCAGGCCTCGATCGACGAGTAATCGTGACCACGCCCCAGGCCTTTCGGTCGGGGCGTTTTAGTTACCGCTCAAGCTATATCCCGTATCACGCAAGCATTCAGGAATTTGTAGCAATGACCCAGACACTCAGCCAACTCGAACACAGCGAAGCGTTCATCGAACGCCACATCGGCTCTTCTGCGGAACAACGCCAGGAGTTGCTGGCAGCGGTGGGCGCTCGCTCGCTCAGCGCGCTGATCCAACAGATCGTGCCGGCGGACATTCAGCTGCCGGGGCCGCCGCCGGTCGGCGACGCGGCGACCGAACACCAGGCGCTGGCTGAGCTGAAGGCGATCGCCTCGCAAAATCAGCGCTACAAATCCTATATCGGCATGGGCTACAGCGCCGTGCTGACGCCGCCGGTGATCCTGCGCAACATGCTGGAAAATCCGGGTTGGTACACCGCTTATACCCCTTATCAGCCGGAAGTGTCGCAGGGCCGCCTGGAAGCGCTACTGAACTTCCAGACCGTGACCCTCGATCTGACCGGCCTGGATCTGGCTTCCGCTTCGCTGCTGGATGAAGCCACCGCCGCCGCCGAAGCGATGGCCTTGGCCAAACGCGCCAGCAAGCTGAAAGACGCCAACCGCTTCTTCGTGGCTGACGACGTGCATCCACAGACGCTGGACGTGGTGCGCACCCGCGCCGAAACCTTCGGCTTCGACGTCATCGTCGATAAAGCGGAAAAAGTGCTGGAGCTGGACGGCGTGTTCGGCGTGCTGCTGCAACAGGTGGGCACCACCGGCGAGCTGCACGACTACAGCGCGCTGCTGGCTGAATTGAAATCGCGCAAAATCATCACCAGCGTGGCCGCCGACATCATGGCCCTAGTGCTGCTGACCGCGCCGGGCAAGCAGGGTGCCGACGTGGTGTTCGGCTCCGCGCAGCGCTTCGGCGTGCCGATGGGCTACGGCGGCCCGCACGCCGCCTTCTTCGCCTGCCGCGACGAGTTCAAGCGCTCGATGCCGGGCCGCATCATCGGCGTTTCCCGTGATGCCGCCGGCAACACCGCGCTGCGCATGGCGATGCAGACCCGCGAGCAGCATATCCGCCGCGAGAAGGCCAACTCGAATATCTGTACCTCGCAGGTGCTGCTGGCCAACATCGCCAGCCTGTACGCGGTGTACCACGGCCCACAGGGGCTGCAGCGCATCGCCGGGCGTATCCATCGCCTGACCGACATTCTGGCCGCCGGGCTGCAGAAGGCCGGCCTGACGCTGCGTCACAACACCTGGTTCGACACCCTGACCGTTGAAGTGAAAGACAAAGCGGCGGTGCTGGAACGCGCGCTGAGCTTCGGCATCAACCTGCGTACCGATATCCACGGCGCCGTAGGCATCACGCTGGACGAAGCCACCTCGCGCGAAGACGTGCAGACGCTGTTCGCACTGCTGGCCGGCGACAACCACGGCCTGGACATCGACGCGCTGGACGCGGCGGTGAGCAAGAGCAGTCAATCGATCCCGGCCGCCATGTTGCGCCAGGATCCGATCCTGACCCACCCGGTATTCAACCGCTATCACAGCGAAACCGAGATGATGCGTTACATGCATCGCCTGGAGCGCAAGGATCTGGCGCTGAACCAGGCGATGATCCCGCTGGGCTCTTGCACCATGAAATTGAACGCCGCGGCGGAAATGATCCCGATCACCTGGCCTGAATTCTCCGAGCTGCACCCGTTCTGCCCGCCGGAGCAGGCTGCCGGCTACCAGCAGATGATCGGCCAACTGTCTCAGTGGCTGGTGCAACTGACCGGCTATGACGCGGTGTGCATGCAGCCGAACTCCGGCGCGCAGGGCGAATACGCCGGCCTGCTGGCGATCCGCCGCTACCACGAAAGCCGCAACGAAGCGGGCCGTCACGTCTGCCTGATCCCGAGCTCCGCGCACGGCACCAACCCGGCCTCCGCCCAGATGGCGGGCATGAGCGTGGTGGTGGTCGCCTGCGACAAGAACGGCAACATCGATCTGCACGATCTGCGCGTCAAGGCGGAGCAGGCGGGCGAAGAGCTCTCTTGCATCATGGTGACCTACCCGTCGACCCACGGCGTGTATGAAGAAACCATCCGCGAAGTGTGCCAGATCGTGCATCAGTTCGGCGGCCAGGTGTATCTGGACGGCGCCAACATGAACGCCCAGGTGGGCATCACCACGCCAGGCTACATCGGCGCGGACGTTTCGCACCTCAACCTGCATAAAACCTTCTGCATCCCGCACGGCGGCGGCGGCCCGGGCATGGGCCCGATCGGCGTGAAAGCGCACCTGGCGCCGTTCGTGCCGGGCCACAGCGTCGTGCAGATCGACGGCGTAACCACCCAGCAGGGCGCGGTTTCCGCAGCGCCGTTCGGCAGCGCCTCCATCCTGCCTATCAGCTGGATGTACATCCGCATGATGGGCGCGGAAGGCCTGAAGCAGGCCAGCCAGATGGCGATCCTGAATGCCAACTACATCGCTACCCGCCTGAAAGACGCCTATCCGATTCTGTATACCGGCCGCGATCACCGCGTGGCGCACGAATGTATCCTCGATATTCGTCCGCTGAAGGAAGAGACCGGTATCAGCGAAATGGACATCGCCAAGCGCCTGATCGACTTCGGCTTCCACGCGCCGACCATGTCGTTCCCGGTGGCGGGCACGCTGATGGTCGAGCCGACCGAGTCGGAAAGCAAAGTGGAGCTGGATCGCTTTATCGATGCGATGCTGGCGATCCGCAGCGAGATCGACCGCGTCGCCAAAGGCGAATGGCCGCTGGAAGACAACCCGCTGGTGAATGCGCCGCACGTGCAGGCTGAGCTGGTTAACGACTGGCAGCATCCGTACAGCCGTGAGCTGGCGGTGTTCCCGGTGGCCGGCGTGCGCGAGAACAAGTACTGGCCGAGCGTTAAGCGTCTGGATGACGTGTACGGCGACCGTAACCTGTTCTGCTCTTGCGTGCCGATGAGCGACTACGAATAACACGTTCGGCAAAGTTTGTGTTCGGGGGACACCGCATCATGCGGTGTCCCTTTTTATTTTATTGCGGCCTATTCTTTCCCGTACGTTCCCACGATTTGAGGAGTCACCATGCAAGCGGCAATCGTAACAGCGTTGGGGCAAGCCCCGGTTTTCGGCACCTTTGAGGAGCCTCAGGCGCAGGCGAATGAAGTGCCGATCGACGTTCTGGCGGCCGGTATCAAACAGCTGGATCGCGCCACCGTCGCCGGCACCCATTACTCCAGCCCCAAGCAGCTGCCGATCGTGCCCGGCACCGACGGCGTGGGCCGGACGGCCGACGGGCAACGGGTGTATTTCGCCTCCTTCCGCCGCCCTTACGGCGCGATGGCTGAGCGCAGCGTCGCGTCATGGACGGTGCCGGTGCCGGAGGCGGTGGACGACGCCACGGCGGCGGCGCTGATCAATCCGGCCTTCGCCGCCTGGCTGCCGCTGCGCTGGCGGGCGGATCTGCAGCCCGGTGAAACGGTGCTGATCATCGGCGCTACCGGCACCTCGGGCAAACTGGCGGTCGCCGCGGCGCGTCAGGCGGGAGCCGGGCGCATCGTTGCCGCCGGCCGTCGGCTGAGCGTGCTGGAAGCGTTGGGCGTGGATGCCACGGTGGATCTGAGCCTGCAGGGCGAGGCGCTGACGCAGGCCTTCGCGGCGGCGGCGGGGCCGGGCGGTTATCAGGTGATCGTCGATTATATCTGGGGTCCGGCGACCGAAGCGCTGCTCGCGACGCTCAATAATCACGATCTCTCGTCTTACGCCGGCGGGCGCGGCATTCGCCTGGTCAACGTCGGCTCGATGGCCGCGCCGGACATCCGGCTGCCGGCGGCGGTGCTGCGCAGCAATCAGCTGCAAATCCTCGGCAGCGGCACCGGCAACTTCCCGCCGATCCCGGAGATGCAGCGCTACGCGACCGAAATTCTGGCGCTGGCGGCGACGGGCGCGCTCACTATCGAGACGCAGGAGCACGCGCTGGCGGAGATCGCCGAGGTATGGGATCTGAACAAAAAAAGCGACGTGCGTTCGGTGATACGCATCGCCCGCTAAGTTCCTGCCGCTAGCGGCAAGGGCAGACCAGGTGAATATCCTCCGGCTCGCGGGCGAACAGCTCGGCATCCGGGCGCTCGATGAGCCGGCACCCTTGCGCCAGATAGAAGTCTACGGTGCTTTTGTTGGGGATGGAGGAGACGTACAGCCCGGCGGCGCCTTCTTGCGCCGCCTGACGCAGGCAGAGCTGGAACAGCTGCTTGCCTAACCCCTGGCCGCGTTTGTGCGCGCTGACGTAAAAGAACAGCAGCTGGCGCAGATCCCGCTGCGGGCCGCGCGGCTCGGTATCCAGCGCCGCCGCCGCCACGATCTCCTCGCCTTCGAAGCGCGCGAAAAACGCGCCGCCGCGATCGAAGCAGGCTTCGTGGATAGGCGTATAGGTTTCCCTGTCGTGCGGATCCCAACCGCGCACGTCGTAGTAGTCCGGGTAGGCTTGCAGTTTACCGTCCTGCAGGCGATACAGGGTGTCGATGATTTCGCTGCGGTCAATATCCCATAGTCGGTCGAGTTGCTGCCGTTGCAGCAGGACAGGGGCGCTCATGATCGTTGTTCACTCTCAGTCTGTGGCCGGTAACTTTCCGGCAAATCGATAATAAAACCGATGCCGCGATCGTCGAGGCCTTCGGTGACGCGCAGCTGCGCGCCAATCTTGTCGGCCAGGTTCCGGGCGATGGCCAATCCCAGTCCGCTGCCGGTCTGCTGCGTGCCGGGCACGCGGTAAAAGCGTTCAAACAGGCGCGGAAGGTGCTCTTCGCTCACTCCGGGGCCGTTGTCGCGCAACGTAATATAGCAGCCGAGCGGTGCCAGTGAACGGATATGGGCTTCGATGCGGCTGCCGGGCGGCGCGTACTTGAGTGCGTTGTCCAGCAGGTTGGTGAAGATGGCGATCAGCGCATGGCGATCGGTGGTTACCACCACGTCCTCGCTGCCGTCGAGCGAGAGTTCCACATCCTTTTCCAGCGCATAGGGGACGTGCTCGTGCTGCGCGATGCATTTTCCGATCTCTGCGTAGATGTCCACTGCCTCGATTTTCAGCGGAAAATCTTCCGCCTCCAGCTTGGCCAGGTTGATCAGCTGGCGCGACAGCGACGCCGCGCGATCCAGCCCCTGCTGCATGTCGCCGATGATCTCCCGGCGCTCCTGCTGCTCGCTGACCTGGGTCAGCAGATGCAGCTGCGCCAGCACGGCGGCGATCGGCGTGCGCAGTTCGTGCGCCGCATCGGCCATAAAGCGTTTCTCGCGCTGATTGGCGGCGTCGATGCGTGCCATCAGTTTGTTGACCTCCACCACCACCGGCCGGATTTCCTGATACTGCTCGCTGACATTGATCGGCGATAGGTTGCCCGGCTGGCGATCGGAGATGGTGCGGGCGATCTGGCGCAGCGGCCGCAGGCTGAAATAGGCGGTAAATAACAAGGTGACGATGATGGCTGCCAGAATGCCCAGCAGCGGTACGGCGGTGCTTTCCGCCGGATTGCCGAACTGCGTGGTGCGATCGTTGAACGATTCGCCGACGATGACCCGATACTGACGCTTTTCGCTCCAGCTGCCGGCGAGATGCCAGTTGGCGCCGGCGTATTTAACGGAGCCGGACAGCACCGAAGGCGGCAGGCGCAGCGGTTCTCCCTGCGTCTGCGAACTGTAAAGCATCCGGTTGTCCCGATCGTAAACCACGAACAGCGGGTGATAGTCGATTTGATCCTGCATGCCATTATTGATGGAATCAATGTACATGCCTTCAATGGTCTTGATGATGCCGAGATAATCGATATTGTCAGTGCCGGTTTCATCGAGAATATTGGCGATGCCTGCGGCGACGATGCGTTGCTGATTATCGAAATATTTCTCCATGTCGGGGTAATACCAATATTTCACCCAGGCGACGAGGAGCCCCCACAATAATAAAATGGCCAGCACCTGGAAAATAATGGTGCGCATAAAGAAGGATTTAAAACCGATCATGCCGCTACTCTTTCTTCAGCAAATAACCAATGCCGCGTACGGTAATAATCCTTTCTTTACCGATCTTGCGCCGTAAATTATGCATGTGCACTTCCAGCGAGTTGCTTTCCACACTGTCGCCGTGGCCGAACAGCCGCTGC
This sequence comes from Serratia sp. LACPHL-BACT-2024-00286, assembly GCF_043109535.1. NCBI lineage: Bacteria > Pseudomonadati > Pseudomonadota > Gammaproteobacteria > Enterobacterales > Yersiniaceae > Serratia > Serratia sp. LACPHL-BACT-2024-00286. Next base: position 187,914 of record NZ_JBICNA010000004.1, on the reverse strand, counting down.
TCCAACACCGCTTTGCGCACCACGGTCCCGGCGCAGCGCATCAGTTCATGCAACAGGTGATACTCTTTTTTCGACAGCATCAGCAGCTCGTTATCCAGCGTCACCTGATGGTTGACCGGATCGAGATACAGCGTGCCGAGGCTCCAGGTTTGCGAAGCAAAGCCGGCCATACGCCGGTTGACCGCCTTGACGCGCGAGATGAGTTCGAGTAGCGCAAAGGGTTTGGCCAGAAAGTCGTCCGCGCCGGAGTCCAGGCTGTTCACCAGGCTTTCGATGCGGTCGCGAGCGGTCAGGATGATGATCGGGATATTTTGCCCGGCGGCCCGCCAGGCGATCAGCTTCTGCAAACCGTCGCCGTCCGGCAGCGTGAGATCCAACAGCATCAAATCGAACCCGCCGGATGAAAGTTTATTTTCCGCGTCGGCGAGCAGGCGCACCCAGCATAAATTAAAGCCGGCCAGCTCCAATGCGCGGCACAGCGCCTTGCCTAATTGCAGGTCGTCTTCCACCAACAGTATGTTCACGTTTTTTCCGCTGAGATCTTTGAGTCGCGCTTATCTAACTATAACGTTGACGGGAAGACAACGGGGAAACCTGCACTGCCTGCACGTTCTTAAGCAAACCTTAATCTGGCTTTAATCTCGCGTTAAGGGAGCAAGAGGGAATTTCAGTTATTTTGCAGCCATTCGAAATCATGACAGAGGGCGCGAAACATGCAGACTGACGGTTCCCCGCTCGCGGGCACCTCGCGGCGGCTGATATATACAGGCGTGGCGACGCTGCTCGTTCTGTTGACGCTGTCTTTTCGCGGCGATGCGCAGAGCCATAGCGACAATGGCTCGCATGCTGCCGGCTTGCAACGGGGGCATCAGGCAGCGACGTCGGACGCCTACGGCTGCGTCAAAGCGCGGATTAAAAAGCAGCTGCGCCGCCTGGCTCAGCTTTGAAGCGCTTTTTAGGGCGCAGCTCTATACTCTGACGGGCAAACGGGGCGTCTGCATGCAGGCCGCTGTGTTGACATCGCTAACCAGAGAAAAAACAGTATGACGAAAGTGGCATTGGTGACCGGCGCGAGCCGGGGAATTGGCCGTGCGGCCGCGTTATTGCTGGCCCGGCAGGGTTATGCAGTGGGCGTGAATTACCTGCGCGACGAAAGCGCGGCGCGGCAGGTGGTGGCGGAAATCGAGGCGCAGGGCGGCAAGGCGCTGGCGCTGCAGGCCGATGTGGCCGACGAAGCGCAGGTGATGGCGATGTTCGCCGCGCTGGACGCCCGGCTGGGCACGCTCAGTGCGTTGGTCAACAATGCCGGCATTCTGTTCCGGCAGGCGAACATTGAGCAGTTGACCGCCGAGCGCATCAATCAGGTGCTCGGCACTAACGTTACCGGTTACTTCCTGTGTTGCCGCGAGGCGGTGAAGCGCATGGCGCTGCGCCATGGCGGGCAGGGCGGCGCGATCGTCAACGTTTCCTCCGCGGCGTCCCGGTTGGGGGCTGCCGGGGAATACGTCGATTACGCCGCCTCGAAAGGCGCCGTCGATACCCTGACCATCGGGTTATCGCGCGAGGTGGCGGCGCAGGGCATCCGCGTCAACGGCGTGCGGCCCGGATTCATCTATACCGAGATGCACGCCAGCGGCGGCGAGCCCGGCCGGGTGGATCGCGTGAAGGACAGTTTGCCGATGCAACGCGGCGGCCAACCGCAGGAAGTGGCGGAGGCGATCGCCTGGCTGCTGTCTGACGCCGCGTCTTACGTGACCGGCACTTTTATCGAGGCTGCGGGCGGGCGTTGAACGCATGAGGGGGTTTTGACATCCCGCCGTGCGGAGTGTATTTTGATTAAATAACAATCAAAATGTAGTTACAAAAATGTATGTTTATTTTGAATGGAATCAGGATAAAAATCACAGTAACCAGCGCAAACACCGCGTCAGTTTTGAGATTGCGCAACGGGTTTTTCTGGATCCCAACCATTTGGCCGTGCTGGAAAGGATTGAGGATGGAGAAGAACGCTGGCAAACGCTCGGTATGGTCGGCTCCTGTTTGTTGCTGCTGGTGGCACATACGACGACCGAAACGGATGTCGAAGGCGATACAGTAGAGATCGTGCGCATCATTTCAGCACGCAAGGCCGATGCCAAAGAGAGGGGAAGATATGAAGCGCAAAAATTCAGCCAAAAATCTGGCGCATAGCGTACTCCCTCCGTTGACGGAGGAGCAGAAAGCGCAAATTGCTTCACTGAGCGCGCTGCCGGATGAGGATATCGATTATACCGATGCCCCGGCCCTGGGTGAGGAGAAGTGGCAGGCTGCGGTTCAGGGGCGTTTTTATAAACCGATGAAAGTATCGAAAACCATCCGAATCGATGCGGATGTGTTGGCCTGGCTTCAGCGGCCAGGCAAGGGCTATCAGAAACGCCTGAACGCTGTGCTGCGTGAGGCGATGTTGAAAGAGCATGAGCACGAGGAATAATTTGTGTCAGGTGGCTAACGGTCCGGTGAGATTCTCACCGGATTTTTTTTGCTGTTTTTTAAGGCAACGCCTACCAACGTCGGCTACCTCTCGACGGAGCTCGGTCAAAACTATAAAAACGGTCATTCTGCGGAGCGTGAAATGTGACCGTTTACCGTTTATCTCCTGCTCATCGGCAGAACAGGGTCATCATAACTATTCCCGGTAATATCCTGCGCCGCGGGGTTACCCGTCGTGCAGCAGCGCGCTGCGGAATGACAAGATATGCGCCTGCGCGGCCTCGGCGGCGGCGGCGCTGTCTTGTGCGGCCAGCGCGGCGATAATTGCCCGGTGTTCGTCGATCACTTCGCGCATATGCCCTTCCCGCGACAGGGTGCTGGCCCAAAAACGCTGCGCCCTGGCGTGCAGCACACTCAGGATATCCGCCAGCATGTTATTGCCGGCGATCTGCGCCAGCTCTTGGTGAAACGCATGATCGAGTGTCATCATTCGCACTCTATCTCGCTCCTGGCTCGCGGCTTCGATTTGCCGGTTGAGTTCGGTCAGCGTCGCGATTTGCCTCTCGGTAATCCTCTGGCTCGCCAGCTGCATGCACAGCATCTCGTTAGCCAGCCTTACTTCGATCAATTCCAACGCATCGTCCATCGACAACGGTGAAACCATCACGCCTTTGCGCGGGATGACCTGCAGTAACCCCTCGTTGGCCAAGCGGTGGATTGCCTGATTGATCGGCGTTCTGCCCATATCCAGATCGTTCATCACCTGCGCGGTATTGAGATATTCGCCCGGCTTGTAGCTGAGTGTGACCAGCGCCTGTTTGAAGCGCCGGTAGGCCAGCTCGTTCAGTGAGACGCCGGCTTCTTCCGTCATCGGGCGCTGCGGGCTTTCTGCGTCAACAGTCTTCACGTTTTGCTCCTGCAAGAAGAAAGTTTTTAGACATAGTACACAAAAACATGGCATGAAAATCGCTTATTTGGTAACTAAAGATATAGTGAAATTTCACAGTGTTTTAACAAGAGGGGCGAAACTGCCATGAGACTGACCTTCACTTTACCTGAATCCCGCGGCGCGGCGACGTTGAATGTTGAGATTGATCATCTGGTGATCGCCGGTTGGACCGGACGCGATCGCGAAGCGATCTTGCACCATATTCGTGAATTGGCCGAGCTGGGCGTGCCCCAGCCCAGTGCAATCCCCCTGTTTTACCGCGTTGCCGCCAATCAGTTGAGCCAGCAAGAGACCATTGAAGTCATTGGCAACGCGACGTCCGGCGAAGCGGAGCCGCTGATTTTTGCCCATCGCGGCGAGCTGTTCGTGTCATTGGCGTCCGATCACACCGATCGTCAACTCGAAGCGCACAGCGTGGCGCTGTCGAAACAGATTTGCGTTAAACCGGTGGCGCGAGCAGCCTGGCCGCTGCAGGAGGTGCTGGAACATTGGGACAGTTTGATCTTGCGTTCGTGGATCAAGGAAGAGGGCGAATGGCGATTGTATCAACAGGGCAGCCTTGCCGCGCTGCGTACGCCCGGTGATTTGCTGGAGCGTTACTTCACCGGTATGCAGCCGCCGGAGTGCGGGCTGGCGCAACCGCAAACGCCCGACGGGTTGGCGATGACTTGCGGCACGGTAGCGGCGATCGGCGGCATTCGACCGGCCGGCGAGTTTCGCATGGAACTGGTGGACGATGTGCTTGGGCGCACCATCAGTCACGGTTATCGCAGCATTGAACTGCCGGTGGTGGCGTGATGAAAAAGCTGACGTTGATGCAGGCCAGCGCCGGCCTGGCTAGCGGTGAGTTCACCGCAGCGCAGCTGACCGCCGCCGCTTTGGCGCAGATCGCCGATGAGCGGGGGGAGGGCGCGCGCGCGTTTACGCGAACCTACGCCGAGTGGGCGCAACGGCAAGCGCAGGCCTCCGATCGGCGGCGCGCCGCCGGCTCGCCGCTGTCGGCGCTGGATGGCGTGCCTGTCTCAATCAAGGATCTGTTTGACGTGGCCGGTGAGGCGACCACGGCGGGCTCGCGCGTGTTAGCCGACGCGCCGCCCGCGGAAAAGCACGCTGCGGTAGTGGAACGGCTGTTGCAAGCCGGCGCGGTGGTGGTGGGCAAAACGACGATGACGGAATTCGCCTATTCCGGGCTGGGCATCAACCCGCATTACGGGACGCCGGCCAATCCCTGGGAGCGCCAGGCGGCGCGCATTCCCGGCGGCTCCTCTTCCGGTGCGGCGGTGGCGGTGGCCGACGGCATGTGCCTGGGCGCGATTGGCAGCGATACCGGCGGGTCGGTACGCATTCCCGCCGCGCTGTGCGGGTTGACCGGGTATAAACCCACTGCACGGCGCATCAATGACGCTGGCTTATTGCCGCTGTCGCCTTCGCTGGATTCGATCGGCGTGATCGCTCATGACGTCGGCAGCTGTATTGCGCTGGACGCACTGATTGCCGACAGCCCGCTGCGGGTGCCGCAAAAAAGCTTGGCGCAGGCGCATTTTGCCGTGCCGCAAACGGTGGTGCTGGATGAACTGCAGCCGGCGGTTGCCGAGGCATTCCAGCGCAGCCTGCAATGCCTGTCTCAGGCGGGGGCGCAGATTGAATTCATTCCCGCTACGGCGTTCGCCGAACTGGCCGCGTTCAATGCCAACGGTGGTTTCACCGCCCTGGAGTCCTGGCGCTGGCATCAAGTGTTGATCGCTGAACGGGCCGAGGGCTATGACCCGCGGGTGCTGTCGCGCATTCGCCGCGGTGCATCCTTGGGCGACGCCGATCTGCAGCTGTTGCAGCGGCAACGCGCCGACTGGCAGCGGCGGATTACGGCGGAGCTGCAGAGGTTTGACGCTCTGCTGATGCCGACCGTGCCGATGATTGCGCCAACTATCGGCGAGCTGGCGGCGGATGATGCCTACTTCCGTTGCAACGGACTGATGCTGCGCAATCCCGCGATCGTCAATTTCCTCGACGGCTGCGCGCTGTCCTTGCCCTGCCAGCGGCCGGGCGCCGCGCCGATCGGCCTGATGCTGGCGGGCTTGCCGATGTGTGATGAGGCGCTGCTGGGATGGGCGCTGGCGATCGAACGCCGTCTTGCCGAGGCGTGATTTTCCGGTGGGCGCAGGCCTGCCTTTTGAGATGACCAGGAGAATATCCATGAACGATTCCCCGAACGGAATGCTGTTTGTCGCGACGGATGTCGCCACGCAGGATGATGCGGATTTCAATCGCTGGTATGACCGCGAACACGTGGAGGAGCGGGTGCGGGTGCCCGGCTTTTTATCCGGCACACGCTATCGGGCATTGCAGGGCGGGCGTCAATATTTGGGGCTGTATAAAACCGAATCGTTGGCCAGCTTTACCTCCGAAGCCTATCGCGCCGCGTTTCAACACCAAACGCCTTGGTCGGTGGCCAGCCTGGAGAAAATGCGCGATCCAATGCGCCGGGTGTGTGCGGTGGAGGCGGTCACCGGCCAAGGGTGCGGCAGTCATCTCTGTATCTTCGTGCTGCCGTCGGCGGCATCGGAAGCGCTGCATGCCCGCATCTTGCAACTGGGCGCGCGGCTGGCTGAACAGCCTGGCTTTGTGCGCAGCAGCCTGTTAACGCCGGATGCCGAACTCAGTTCCCCGCTGCCGAAAGAATCGCGAGAAAACCGCCGAATGCTGCCGATGCTATTGATCGAAAGCAGCGACGCCGAAGCCGGCCTGCGTTTAAGCGAGCAGGCCGCTGAAGCGCTGAACATGCCCGCCGCCGATGCCTGGCACTATGCCCTTGGCTGGCAACTGACCGCACAGGAGCTGACATCATGAACGCATACACCACTGAAACGGCACAGGCTGCCGCGCCGGCCGCAGAAAGTGCCGCCGCACCGCCCAATACCGGCAAGCTGGCGGCGGCCAGCTCGATCGGCACGGCGTTGGAATGGTACGATTTCACCGTCTACAACATCATGGCCGCGTTGATTTTCAACCATGTATTCTTCCCATCGTTCGATCCGCTGGTGGGCACGATTCTGGCGTTCTCCACTTACGCGGTGGGTTATGTTTCCCGGCCGATCGGTGGCATCGTGTTCGGCCACCTTGGCGATGTGTTGGGGCGGCGTTTTGTGCTGGTCACCACGCTGGTGATCATGGGCGTGACCACGGCGCTGATGGGATTGTTGCCCGGCTATGCCAGCTGGGGGATTTGGAGCCCGTTGCTGCTGGTGACGCTGCGCTTTATTCAGGGCATTGCGCTGGGCGGAGAATGGGCGGGGGCGGTGCTGTTGTCGATGGAACACGGTAAGCCGCATCAGCGCGGGCGCAACGCGTCCTTTGCTCAGGTAGGGCCGTCCTGCGGTTCGCTGATCGGCACCGGCCTGATTACGCTGGTGACGTTGGCGATGTCGGCGGACGATTTCCAGCAATGGGGCTGGCGGATCCCGTTCCTGCTGAGCCTGGTGCTGGTCATCTTCGGTTTGTGGCTGCGTCGGGGAGTGGGTGAGACGCCGGCATTTTTGCAACTGGAGGCGTCGAAAGATGTTACGCAGTCGCCGATCCGCGAAGTCTTCACGCAGCACATGCGCCCACTGCTGATCGCCGGCGGATCGCGTATCGGCTCTGACGTGCTCTATGCGTTGGTGGTCGTGTTCACATTGACCTACGTCACCACCGTGCTGAATCTGCCGCGCCCGCTGGCGCTGGGCGCCACCATGCTGGGGGCGATAGGCAACGCCGTCGCGGTACCGCTGTTTGGCGCCTTGTCGGATCGCTTCGGCCGTCGTCCGGTGTATATCGGCGGTGCATTGGCGGCGATCGCGTGGGCGTTTGCATTCTTCGTCCTGCTCGACAGCAGTCAACCGGTGTTGATCTGCACGGCAGTAGTGATCGGGCTGTTGATCCATGCGGCGATGTATGGGCCACAGGCGGCCTTCATCACGGAACAGTTCCCGACACGGGTGCGTTATGCCGGATCGTCGTTAGCCTATACCTTGGCGGGGATTATCGGTGGCGGCTTTGCCCCGCTGATCATCACTTCGTTGTTTAAATCTTACGACAGCACGCTGGCGATTTCCGCCTATGTCGCGTTGGCTCTGCTTATCACGCTTTGGGCGGTATGGGCGGCGCGGGAAACGGCGCATAAGCCGCTGTAAATAGAATGCCGGGCTACTTTAGGCCCGGCGTTCGGTCAAAACCACAAAAACGGTCATTAACGGTCATGTTGCGGAACGTGGAATTGTGACCGTTTACCGTTTCTCTCCTGTCTGCCTAAGACGCACGCGCATCATAACTGCCTGTTACTCCACACTTTCATAATTATTCATTTCATTTTCCTCCCGATTTTTTTGACAACTATCACACCGCCATCGTTGACCGATCGCGGGGCGATGCGCTTTGCGTCTGCGCGCAAAACGCGGCGCGGCAAATCGATATCGTAATCAACGTCGTGGAGGAGAAAAGAAACATGCTGCCTGTAGAACGTCATCGTTTTATCACCGAAGTCTTGAGCCAGCGCGGCCGCGTGATGGTGCAGGAGGTGGCGCAGCTGTGCCACATCTCTATCGAGACGGCGCGGCGTGATCTGGCCTTGCTGGAACGGCGCGGCCTGCTGCTGCGCAGCCACGGCGGCGCGGTGTTCGTCGAGCCGCCGGCGGTGGAGAAAACCTATGTGCCCGCCGAGATAGACCAGGGGGAATCTTTCCGCCAGCGCAGCAACGAGGCGCCGGAGCAGAAGACGCGCATCGCCAAACGCGCGCTGGAGTTTATCGCGCCGGGGGATTGCCTGCTGCTGGACAGCAGCTCCACCAGCTGGTTTTTGGCGCGCCAACTGCCGGATATCTCGCTGGTGGTGTTGACCAACTCGCTGCACATCATCCAGACGCTGGCCTGCAAGGCCAACGTGCGCACCATCGGACTGGGGGGCGAGTATTCCGCCAAGTATGAGGATTTTATCGGCGTGCTGGCGGAGCAGATGCTGAAAGAGTTCGTGATCAACAAGCTGTTTTTCTCCTGTCACGGCATCTGCCAGGACGGCGGCATCCGCGAAAGCAACGAGCACCATGCGCGGCTGAAGCAGCAGATGCTGCTGGCGTCGGAACGCAAGTTCCTGCTGGTGGACAGCAACAAGTTCGGCCGCCGCTCGTTCGCGCGCATCTGCCACTACCGGGAGATAGATACCTTAATCACCGATCGGCTCAGCGACGACGAATTTCGTCAGGAACTGGCCTGGAACAACGTCGACGTGATTGAAGTTTCACCCGCCGCGAAAAGGGCGGCGCGATAACAACAACGAAACCCCCTTATTTACAGCCAACACTTGTGGAGAGAGAACAATGAAAAAATCCGTACTGGTCGGTCTGTTTGCCTCGCTGCTGCTGTCGCTATCCGCGCAGGCGGCGGACAAGCTGAAAATGGGCGTGGTGGTGAAGATCGGCGGCATTCCGTGGTTCAACGCCATGGAGGCCGGCATCAAAAGCGAAGGCGCCAAACGCGGCATCGACGCCTGGATGGTCGGGCCGACGGCGGCGGATCCGGCGCTGCAGGTGCGCGCCATCGAAGATCTGATCGCGCAGAAGGTGGACATCATCGGCGTGGTGCCGAACGACGCCCGGGTGCTGGAGCCGGTGCTCAAGCGCGCGCAGGAGGCGGGCATCAAGGTGATCGTGCACGAATCCCCCGGCCAGAAGTACGCCGACTGGGACTTTGAGCTGGTGGACGCCTCGCAGCACGGGGTCAACCACATGAAAGCGCTGGCCGCCTGCATGAAAGAGCAGGGCAAGTACGCGGTGTACGTCGGCAGCCTGACGGTGCCGCTGCATATCACCTGGTCGGACTCGGCCATCAACTACCAGAAGCAGCACTACCCGAACATGCAGCTGGTGGGCGACAAGTTCGGCGTGGGGGAATCGCTGGATGACAGCGTGCGCACCACCAACGATCTGATGGCCAAATATCCCGATCTGAAAGGCGTGCTGGCGTTCGGATCGCAGGGGCCGATCGGCGCCGGTCGCGCGGTGCTCAACCGCGGCAAAAGCAACGATATCTGCGTCATCGGGCCATTCAGCCCGGGCCAGGGCGCTTCGCTGGTCAATCGCGGCGCCATCAAGGGCGGTTACATCTGGAACCCGATGGTGGCGGGCGAAGTGTTCGTGCGCATCGCCGACATGATGCACAAGGGAGAAAAAATCACCGACGGCATGACCATCGAAGGCATGGGCAAGGTGCAGGTGGATGCGCAGCAGCACACCATTCTCGGCAACGCCACTGAAAGCCTGGATAAGCAAAACCTGCCGAAGCTGGTGAAGATGGGGCTGTAATCATGGCGATTTCCGGCAATACGGCAACCCAGGGAGCGCCGCTGATCGCGCTGCAACAGCTGTCGATGACCTTTGGCGGGCAACGTGCGCTGAACGCTATCTCGCTGGCGCTGATGCCGGGGGAAGTGCACTGCCTGGCCGGCACCAACGGCTGCGGCAAGAGTACGTTGATCAAGGCGATCGCCGGCGTGTATCAACCGGACGACGGCAGCCGCATCACCATCGACGGGCACACCTTCGGCCGGCTGTCGCCGGATCAGGCGCGCGCCTTCGGCATTCAGGTGATCTACCAGGATCTGTCGCTGTTTCCCAACCTGACGGTGGCGGAAAACATCGCCTTCGAGCACAACCTGCATGGGTTGCTGGGATGGTACCGCCCGGCGCGGCTGCGGCGCACCGCCGAGCGGCTGCTGCAGGAGCTGAGTTTCCATCTGGATCTCGATAAACGGGTGGCGGAGCTGCCGATCGCCCAGCGGCAGCAGGTGGCGATCTGCCGCGCGCTGGTGGCGGAGGCGCGGCTGGTGATCATGGATGAACCGACCGCCTCGCTGACCCGCACCGAGGTCAATCAGCTGCTGCGCACGGTGGATTACCTGAAAGCGAAAGGCATCTGCGTGGTGTTCGTCAGCCATCGGCTGGACGAGGTGCTGGAGATCTCGGATCGCGTCACGGTGATCCGCGACGGCAACAAGATCGGCACCTGGTCGGCGGCGGAGATCACCGGCGATCGTCTGACCGAGCTGATGACCGGTCTGAAGCTGGACTATCGCCTGAAGTCACCCAGCATGAATAAGGATCGGGTGCTGCTGGAGGCGGATCGCCTCAGCCGCGCCGGGCAGTATCAGGATGTGAGCTTCCGGCTGCATCAGGGTGAGGTGCTCGGTCTATGCGGGCTGCTCGGCTCCGGGCGCACCGAGCTGGCGCTGAGCCTGTTCGGCATGACTCGGCCGGACAGCGGCAAGCTCTACCTCGACAGCAAACCGGTGCGCTTTCGCGGCCATGAGGACGCGATCAAGGCCGGCATCGGCTACGTCTCGGAGGATCGCCTGACGCTCGGCCTGGTGCAGCAACAGTCGGTGGCGGACAACGCGGTGCTGACCATTCTCGATAAGCTGCGCGGGCGTTTTCGCCTGATTGACGACTACCGCAAGAATCGCATCGTCGCGGAGTGGATCGCCAAACTCGGCGTGCGGGTGGCGGATCCGGAGCAGGCGGTTTCGACGCTGTCCGGCGGCAATCAGCAAAAGATCGTGTTGGCCAAGTGGGTGCTGACCCAGCCGCGGATCCTGATCCTCGACTCGCCGACCGTCGGCGTCGACGTCGGCGCCAAGGCCAGCATCTACCAACTGATCCATCTGCTGGCGCAGGAGGGGATCGCCATTTTGCTGATCTCCGACGAAGTGCCGGAGGTGTATTACAACTGCGATCGGGTGCTGCACTTCAGCGGCGGCAGCGTGATCGGCGAGTACCTGCCGGGGCAGGTGAGCCAGCAACAGCTGGCGGAGGCGGTCAATGCGTAGATTCAGCCTGAAACCGCGCGGCAACGAAGGCTACCTGGCCTGGGTGCTGCTGCTGACGGTCATCGTCTTTTCGCTGCTCAGCGAGCAGTTTTTAACGGTGCAAAACCTGCTCGATCTCTGCGAAAGCTATGCGGTGAGCGGCATTTTCGCCCTCGGCCTGTTCGTGGTGCTGGTGACCGGCGGCATCGATATCTCCTTCGCTGCGGTGGCCTCGGTGGTGCAGTACCTGATCGCCACGCTGGCGACCCATTACGGCCTGGCCAGCCCGGCGGGCAGCATTCTGCTGGCGTTGGCGATCGGCGCCGCGCTGGGCATGGTCAACGCGCTGTTGATCTACTGTCTGCGCATCGTCTCGATCATCGTCACCATCAGCATGCAGGCGTTGTTGTTCGGCATGCTGATGTGGCTGACCAACGGCCGCAGCCTGTACGCATTGCCGGACTGGTGGACGCTGCCACGCAGCGTGCTGCCGTTCCAGTTGGGTGAACAGAGCTATCAGCTCGGTTTGCCGACGCTGGTGATGCTGGCGGTGGCGCTGCTGACCTGGCTGCTGCTGAACAAGACGCACCTCGGGCGCCAGCTGTTTGCCGTCGGCGGCGATGCGGAATCGGCGCGGCGCATCGGCATTCGCGTCGGCCTGCTGCACCTGTTCGCCTACGGCTATCTGGGCGTGATGGCGGCGATCGGCGGCCTGGTGCAGGTGTACCGCATGGGCGAAGTGGTGCCCAACGCGTTGGTGGGCGGTGAGCTCGACGTACTGGCGGCGGCGGTGCTGGGCGGCGCCAGCCTGAACGGCGGCAAGGGCAGCGTGATCGGCACGCTGATGGGCGTATTCCTGATCGGCGTGCTGAAAAACGGCCTCAACCTGATCGGCGTGTCCAGCTACTTCATGAACGTGGTGATCGGCCTGGTGATCGTCGCGGCGATCACCGTCACTCACTACAAGAAACGCAAAGAAACCGACGTCGGTTTCGCCTGAGGAGCGCCTGATGGGCAACTACCTGAAATTTCGTCCGGACGGCACCGCCGTCGGCCTGTTGGCGCTGCTGGTGGCGGTGGTGCTGGCCTTCAGCCTGCTGATGCCGGGGCGCTTCTTCAGCGGCGCCACCTTCACCAGCGTGGCGTTCCAGCTGCCGGAGCTGGGCCTGCTGACCCTGGCGATGTTCATCCCGATCCTCAGCGGCGGCCTGAACCTGTGCATTATCGCCAGCGCCAACCTGACCAGCCTGCTGATGGCCTGGCTGTTCATCAGCTATCTGCCGCCGGACGCCGGATTGGGATTGCAGGCGCTGTGGCTGGTGTTGGCGCTGGCGGCGGCGATGCTGCTGGCCGGGACGATCGGCGCGGCGACCGGCGCGCTGGTGGCCTACGTCGGCGCGCATCCGATTCTGGTGACGCTGGCGACCATGACCACGGTCAACGGCATCGGCATCTACCTGACGCGCGGCGCGGCCCTGAGTGGCATGCCGGAGATCGTGCGGTTTATCGGCGCCGAGCGCGTGCTGGGCGTACCGGTACCGCTGTGGATCTTCCTGGCGGTTGCCGTGCTGCTGGCGCTGTTCTTGCAGAAAACCCGGCTCGGCAAATGCATCTACATGAGCGGCAGCAACATCAACGCCACCCACTTCAGCGGCGTGAATACCCATCGGGTGCTGATCGCCATTTACACCCTCTCCAGCCTGCTGTGCGTGATCGCCGGGCTGGTGATGATGGCGCGCTTCAACTCGGCGCGCATGGGCTACGGCGACTCTTATCTGCTGCTGACGGTGCTGGCGATCATTCTGGGCGGCACCGATCCGTTCGGCGGTTTTGGTCGGGTCAGCGGCGTGGTGCTGGCGCTGATCGTGCTGCAGGTGATCGCCACCGGTTTGAACCTGATGAACGTTAGCCCGCACTTCAGTCTGGCGATGTGGGGCGCGGTGTTGATTGCGGTGCTGGCGCTGAAATTTTTCCGCCATCGCTATCGGCAGCGGCGGGCGATGCGCCGCAGCGCGGCCCAGGCCAGAGCCGCGGCGGGCCACTGATCCTTTTTCCCTTTTGCGCAGGATAACGCTAATGAAATACCAGATTTCACCTTCACTGATGTGCATGAACCTGATGGATATCCGGCAGCAATTGGCGGTGCTGAACCGCCGCGCCGATATGCTGCATATCGACATCATGGACGGGCACTACGTTAAAAACATCACGCTGTCACCGTTCTTTATCGAACAGATCCGCCCGCACACCTCGTTGCTGCTGGACGTGCATCTGATGGTGGAGAACCCGACCGATTTTATCGATCCCATCGCCCGCGCCGGCGCGGACTTTATCTGCCCGCACGCCGAAACCATCAACCGCGATGCGTTCCGCGTGATCAACCAGATCCGTGCGCTGGGTAAAAAAGTGGGGGTGGTGCTGAACCCGGCTACGCCGGTGGAGTTTATCCGCCACTACCTTCATCTGCTGGATAAGATCACCGTGATGACCGTCGATCCGGGCTATGCCGGGCAGCCGTTCATTCCCGAAATGCTGGAAAAGATCCGCCAGTTGCGCGATCTGAAACGCCAGCAAAACCTGAGCTATCTGATCGAGATCGATGGATCCTGTAACCAGCGCACCTACCGCGATCTGATGGGTGCTGGCGCGGAAGTGTTGATCGTCGGCAGCTCCGGGCTGTTCAACCTCGATTCGGATCTGGAGACGGCATGGGAAAAAATGCTGGATCAGATGCGGCAGGCGGCCTGAGGCGGGGGACATGATGCGGCATTTTCTTGGCGTAGACGTCGGCGGCACCAACACCCGCCTGCTGTTGATGGATGATGACGGCGAGTTCAGCGGTTACCGCAAGATGGCGACCGCCGATTGGGCACGGCAGGCCGATCCGCTGGCGGCGTTGGGCCGCCTGATCGCCGGGCATTGCCAGGATCGTCAGGTGGCGCAGGTGATGCTCGGGCTGCCGGGGATCCTCAGCCGCGATCGCTCGCGGGTGCTGTCGCTGCCGTTCATTCCGGCGCTGGATGCCCAGCCGGTGGCGGCGCTGTTGGCCGATTTGCTGGCGCTGCCGGTGCGGATGGATAAAGATGTCAATCACCTGCTGTGGTGGGACTTGCAGCAGCTGCCGGCGCTGCCGCAGGTGGCGGTGGGGCTGTATTTGGGCACCGGCATGGGCAATAGCCTGTGGCTGAACGGCGATTTTTACCACGGGGCGCACGGCGCCGCCGGCGAGCTGGGGCACATTCCCTGGCCGGGCCATCAGGGCGAGTGCCCGTGCGGTAAACGGGGCTGCGTCGAGAGCCTGACCTCCGGTCACTGGCTGACCGGCTGGGCGCGCGCCAACGCGGCGCAAACGCCGTTCGAACGGCTGTTCGAACGCCACGGCGAACATCCGGATCTGCGGCGCTTCGTCGAACGATTGGCGCAGACCATCGCCATCGAAATGAACGTGCTCGATCCAGAGCGGCTAATCCTGGGCGGCGGCGTGATCGCCATGAGCGGTTTCCCGTTGGCGCAGCTGGAGCAAGAGATCCGCCGCCATCTGCGCGAGCCGCAGCCGGCGCAGGGGCTGGCGATCTCCATCAGCCGCCTTAGCGATGAGACCGGCAGCAAAGGCGCCTGCCTGGCCGCCCGGCGCCATTTCCAATTGAGCAGGGAGTACCCGCAATGAAAGGCAAAGTCTGCGTGTTCGGTTCGTTCAACCTGGATATCGTCGCCGGCATGGCGCGCTTTCCGCAGCCCGGCGAATCGCTGATCGCCCGCAACAGCATGATGGGCGCGGGCGGTAAGGGCGCCAACCAGGCCACCGCCGCGCTGCGCGCCGGGGCGCGGGTGCATTATATCGGCAAGGTGGGGCGCGACGACTTCGGCACCTTCGCCCGGCGCCATCTCGCCGCCGCCGGTTTCGATGCGGTGACGCTGTTCTCGACCGGCGATTGCCCGACCGGCAATGCGCTTATCTATGTTGCCGGCGAGGAGGCGGAGAACATGATCGCCGTCGATCCCGGCGCCAACCTGACGGTCAGCGAAGATGAGGTGCGCCAGTGCCGGCCGGCGATCGCGGCGGCGGATATTCTGTTGACTCAGCTGGAGAACAATCTGCCGGCGATTGAGCAGGTGATCGCCATCGCCCGCGAGGCGCAGACGTTCATCATTCTCAACCCGGCGCCGTTTCAGCCGGTGCCGGACAGCCTGTTGGCGCAGGTTGATATGTTGACGCCCAACGCCACCGAATGTACGTTGCTGACCGGCGTGCCGGTGCGGGATGCGGCTTCGGCGCGCCAGGCGGCGCAGGTGCTGCACGCCAAGGGCATTCGCTTACTGATCGTGACCTTGGGCACGCAGGGAGCGTTGTTCTCGGACGGGGAAAACAGCGAGCTGATCCCGGCGTTTCCAGCGCAGCCGAAAGACACCACCGGCGCGGGCGATGCGTTTAACGGCGCCCTGGCGGCGCAGCTGGCGAATCAGGTGCCGTTAGCCGATGCGGTGCGCTTCGCCGCCGCCTACGCGGCGGTCTGCGTGGAGCGCGCCGGGGCGGCGGGATCGATGCCGAGCTATGAGGAGGCGTTGGAACGCCAACGAGCATTCGCTTGACGTTGAAGGGCTGCGGCGGCAGCCCGGTTCACTTACTTCAACCAGCCTTTGCGCTGCGTATCCCGCAGGCGGCACTCATCACCGAACCGTTTCTGCCCCGGGTACGTTATGCCGGTCCGTCGCTGGCTTGCATGCTGGGGGTGTTACTGAGCACGCTGTGGGCAGTGATTGCCGTGAAGGGGAGGGCGTACAAACCGTAGTAACTTTCACACCGGGCCAAAGCCCGGCGTGAAAGTTGTGCATGATAAATAGCAGCTATGCAGCGATGGCATCATGGGTAAAACTGCCAATGCCATTAATTTCCAGAACGGGTGAATCGTAATGGGCCATGCTGAAGGCATTGTCGTTTGTGAGACCAAAAATAATGTCATCGTTATCCAAACTGTGATTCAGATTCTTATCCACCATCACAAAATAGAATCCATTCAACGATAAGGCGCTGACTTCGCTCAATGCACTCTGACTGTGGCCTTGAGTGACTGTAGATACCAGTTCAATGAACAATTGTTGCGGAGTCGTATTCGTCTCGACATTCATTCCGGAGAGTAGCACTGTCAGCTCATTCAGGGATAAGTTGCCGACGAGATCGATAGTCTTGCTGCCACCCGCGGAAAAGAGCCACTGGCGGTCGATATCACCGACGGCAATGTTGTCGCCTTCAACCCATGATGCATTTTGCGTACTGCTGTTTTCGTAATCGTTAAAGGTGACCATGTTATCAATGGTACTGTGGTTGAATACCACCGTATCCGCGCCTTTGCCGGTTGCCAGACTCGTATTGCCCATTACGTTGTAGATATGATTAGCCTGGATGCCGCTGGTCGTAGGGGCATCGTTGGCGATCGACAGTTGGTAACCGGCCAATTGGGACATGATGGCATCGTATCCCGTCAGTCCGTCTAATTGTTTTAGCAGCTGATAGAACAGCCCGCCGCCGGTCCCCCCTTGTTCCATGGTCAAATGCAGTGGTGTGCTATTAGCCATGTGACTGGTGATGGATTTCAATTCTTCGCTGAAATTGTTTTTGATGGTGAGGTTAAGCGCCTTATCACCGGTAATGTTAATTTCACTGATATGGTTGTCATGGCCCTCAAGGCGTAGGGTGTTTTCCGCATCTCCCTTGGATGATATTTCCAAAAACTCTCTGACCTCCGGAATACCTGAGTCAATATAGACCGTATCGGTTTTGAACGATAAAGTGCCGGCATCAGCGTGAACTATATTTTTCGCATCAAAACTAATTGTCATCACGGGTGAAAAATTTTTATAACGGTAATCGGGGGCGTACTCGAAGGTAATATGGCTGTTTTCACCGGCATTACCGGTGATTTCCAGAGCGCGTTGGCTAAAAGGGGCATCCATAAATGAATCTACCGGCACATTAATCACTGTAATGTTATCGGCAAAGCCAGACAGCGCAAAACCGTATGAACCCGTAAAACCGTTTGGCATTCCCCACGCAGGATCCCAAAGCTCGGGGGCTTTCAGGTCGGTGATATGCTTATAATCCTTGTTGTGTATGTTAGCGATAGAGGGATCGGCCAAGAGGCCGATATCAAATACGTGCCTGCCCTCGTTGCCGACTAATTGTCCGTCAAGGTAGATAGAACCCGTACCGCGATAGCCCGCCAAATCGATCTGGGGGAAAAGCGTAAAGTTACCTACATTGGTGGCAATCGTGCCGGAAAGCGTACCATCGCTACCTGTGGTGAGATACACATTCTTGGTGATGAGGTTAGCCGTTAATACCGAACCTTGGTCATACCCCTTAATTTTGAAAGTATTGCTAACGCTATTTGCGCCGTCATTGATGCTATTGCCTTGCCACTGTACATTGATATTTTTTGCAAAATTGAATCGAAGCTCGCCGGTGGCATGCGCCATATCCGCATCTGCCGTGATGATAACGTTTTGATTGTTCCCAGTAATAGGGTTTGCCAAGGTGACATTCGGGTTTTTCAGGAATATATTAATATTATTGAGCGCTTGCGTGAACAACTTCAGTAAAACATTCTCAGTACCGTCAATGGTAAGGGTATGCCACCCATTCAATTGACTAATGTCGACAGTGCCTGATTTCATGACGTTCAACGTAATGTCATTCAGCATGAGTAACTCAGCATTGGAAATAACATGTTCGACGCCATGATTATTTATTGTTCCCGTTAATGCTCCGTTTTCATCACTTTTTGTCAGTACCCCCTGTTTGACATAGTTTAAATTGACTCCGATCTTTTTTTCGAATTGTTGGACCGCATAACTGCCCGGAGCTCCGCCATTGCCTGAAATAATACTCTCATTAGCACGAAAGTGCGCCAATACCGCCAGTGTTGCCTTCAGTGCATCATTGCCACTTTCGTTCATAATTGCGACAGACTCGGCTGTCGTCATGGGTCTTCCCCATAAATTACTGAATATTATCTGATATGAGACGGCTTTGGCGAATGCAGGCTGCTTAGCGAACATGGCGAGGATATCACTCTCAGAGCGCCCTGCGGCTAATTGCTTACTGTAGGTATCCAATGCATTGGCATCAATATAATAACCGGCAATGCTCAAGTATATTGCAGTTATGGCCTCTTGATACACCGGTGCCGGTAACTCTCCGGCGGTATAAACATGCGTGTTAGCCAAAAAAATCGCTTTGGCATCAGCATGTTCGCTGGTGTCATCATTGCGGATGTCATTAATCATTCGTACTATAACATCGCCACGGTTTTCCGTATTGATAGTTAACCCGGCAGTATATTTTTGTAGTTGGTTGTTATCGGGGGCTGATCCAAAAATATTTTCATAAATTTTGATGACGAAATCATTGTCGCTAAGGTTCGACAACGTTTTTTTACCATCGACAAATTTTTGTGCAATCAGATTTAACTGTTCAGGGTGCTTATTTATCACGTTACCCCAATAGTTTATACCATCGGATGTCATCGTTGATTTCACTGCATAATAAAAACCCTGCACCCATTCGGCTCCGTCTGATACTGAGCCGTTAAAAGAGGAGAATAGCGTTTGATTGACGGTTTCAATCAACGCGGCTTGTTGTTCTTTTAAAATGACTTCTTGCCCGGAGTAGTGCAAAAGTTCGTTGTTCATGTAAGCCGCAAGGCTTCCGAGATCGCCACTTTTTTCCAATTGGCTGAGAAGGTAATTGAGTATTTCCTCCGATGCGTCGGCACCATGAATATTATGGTAAATAAACTGTATTTTTTCACTGTTATTTAATTGCGACAGGCGTGATTGACCTAATTCAGAATTGATTAATTTATTTGTTAATGCAGCAAGGGAGAGGTTTTCTTGTGCCAGTTTTTTTGAAAAATAATCGATATCTTTAATGTCGGCTTTTTTTCCTATGACGGCATAAAATAATGCGGCGACATCGCGTTGAACGAGAAGTGAGCTCATGACTTTCCCCAAAGAAATGGATGCGAAAAAGGTAAGTAAAGGAGAGAACCTGGGGTTAAGCAAGTATGAGACACATGTCCCGTGCCGGGGCTGGGTTTGCTTGAACTGACCGCTACGATGACGGCTAAAAGCAAGTATGGAGCCGCCGTCGGGTGAAATAAACAGGCTGCAGTGTATTCACTGCAGCAGATACAATTACTTCAACCAGCCTTTGCGCTGCGCATCCCGCAGGTGTTGCTCCATGTGGTGCCACAGCTCGGGGTGTACGTCGGCGATCGATGCATTGCGCGCCAGCACCTGCTCCAGGCTGATGCCGTTTTCCACCCAGCTCTGGCCTTCATTGTGCAGGTTCATCAGCATCGGCATGGTGCGATCCAGCAGCAAGGCGAAGCGTGCATCGGCGCTTTCGCCATCTTCATATTCCTGCCATAAAGCGGTGAAATACTCGCGCTGAGCCTCCGGCAACATGCCGAACAGGCGGCGCGCCGCCGTCACTTCCTGATCGTGGATCGCCGCGCGGGCCGCCAGATCGTAGACCAGCACGTCGCCGGCGTCGATTTCCACGATGTCATGCAGCAGCGCCATCTGGATCACGCGCTGAATGTCTACGTCATCACCGGCGTAGGGTGCCAGGCTCATGGCGGCGATGGCGAAGTGCCAACTGTGTTCGGCGGAGTTTTCCTGGCGCTGGGTGCCCAGCACTTTGGTGCGGCGTTGCACGCCTTTCAACTTATCGATTTCCATCAGGAACTGGATGACCTGGGTCATTGAGCCGAAATCTAACGCGGGTACAGCGGATGACATGGTGTAAACCTCAAGGTGGGTGGGTTGAAGCCTGACGATTGTAGACCACCGGGCGGGCGATTTCGATGGTTACACGCGTTCACATTTTTATTTTAGCGTACACGTGTACACTGGAATTATTCTCAGTTAAGCTGCTTTGCGTTAATTTCGCACAAAGCAGGGCATTTTGAGGGGTTGCGCGTTATGGGGAAAACGGACGTAGTGAAAGCCGGGAACAATAAGATTGTCGCCTCGGCTTATCCGTGGGCGGAAGAGATCGCCAACAGCATTAGCCACGGCATCGGGCTGGTGTTCGGTATCGTCGGCCTGGTGTTGCTACTGGTGCAGGCGGTGAATACCGGCGCCGATGCGACGGCCATCACCAGTTACAGCCTGTACGGCGGCAGTATGATCCTGCTGTTTCTCGCTTCCACGCTGTACCATGCGATCCCGCATCAGAAGGCCAAGCATTGGCTGAAAAAATTTGACCACTGCGCCATTTATCTCCTGATTGCCGGGACTTACACCCCGTTTCTGCTGGTGGGGCTGGATTCGCCGCTGGCGAAGGGCCTGATGGCGGTAATCTGGGGATTGGCGCTGCTGGGCGTGCTGTTCAAGCTGGCCTTCGCCCACCGCTTTGAAGCCCTGTCGCTGGTGACTTACCTGACGATGGGTTGGCTGTCGCTGATCGTGATTTATCAGCTGGTTACGCGGCTGGAGGCCGGCGGCGTCACGCTGCTGGCGATCGGCGGGGTGGTCTATACCCTCGGCGTGATTTTCTACGCCTCCAAGCGCATTCGCTTTGGCCACGCCATCTGGCACGCCTTCGTGCTCGGCGGCAGCGCCTGCCATTTCATGGCGATCTACCTCTACGTCTAAACGTTATCGCTACGTCTGAATGCGTATTGAACGGGCGCCTCTTTTGTTTTAAAAAAGAGGCGCTTGCTTCTTTCGGGTATCCAGCAAGCCCGTTCTTTCATTTCTGAGCCCGCATACTCTTTCTCTAAACTTTGTTCAGGACTCATCACGATGATCGTTCGCTTATCCAAAGCGCTGCTGGTCTGCGCTATCGCTTTGTTCGCTTCGCTGGTGGCCTTCGGCAATATCACCGATTACGGCTCCAACTTCGCCTTCGTGCGCCACGTCTTTATGATGGACACCATTTTCCCCGACGCCACCATCGGCTACCGTTCGATACAAACGCCGTGGCTGCATCACGCCGGCTATATCTTCATCATTGCGCTGGAGAGCCTGACCGCGCTGCTGTGCTGGATCGGCGGCCTGCGCCTGCTGTGCGGCCTGAAACTGCCCGCTAAATCCTTCAACGGCCGGAAAAAGCTGGCGGTTGTGGGGCTGACGCTGGGCTTCCTCACCTGGCAGGTCGGCTTTATGTCGATTGGGGGCGAGTGGTTTGGCATGTGGATGTCGAAACAGTGGAACGGCGTGCCCGATGCGTTTCGCTTCTTCGTCACCATCATTCTGGTGCTGATTTATCTGGTGCAGCGCGACGGGGAGTTGGACGAGTAACGAAGACGGCCGCAGGCAGGGCGCCTGCGGCCGACGGATTATTTCTCTTCGGCCAGCGAATACGGCAGCGGTTTGATCGCCAGCTGGCTGGCGGCATCCTCGCGCACCCGCAGCTTGCTGTCGGCGTCCAAATCGTTGTTCATCACCACCTGCACCCACAGCCTGCCGTCGGCCAGTTGGCTCGACGCCAATACGGTGCCGGTGCGGCGCCAGTTTTCACCCAGCTGCAGCTCCAGGTCTTCCGCCGCCTGCGGGGCGCGGGCCGCCTTACCTTCCAGCCAGTAGAGCGCACGCTTGTTGGCGCCGCGGAATTTGGCGCGCGCCACCATCTCCTGACCGGTATAGCAGCCTTTGCTGAAGCTGATGCCTTCCAGCGCCTGCAGGTTGGTGGCCTGCGGGATCAGCTGCGCGCTGTTGGCGGCGTCGATAACCGGATAACCGGCTTCGATCTCCAGCGCCAGCCACTGGCCGCTGTCATTCAGTTCCGCCTGGTCATGCAGTTTGCCGATCAGCTGTTCGGCCACGGCGGGGCGGGTCACCAGCAGAAAACGTTCCGCCGGCGCATTGAAGTGCAGGATCGTGGTCTCGCCGTCCTGCACCACCGGGCGCTCGGCGCTCGGCAGCGTGGCGAACAGATCCGCCAGCGCGGCGCGCGCCTGGAAACCGGCGACGCCCAGCAACACCGCGTCGTTATCGGCGGCGATGGTGACTTTGGAGAACACCGCGTATTTTTTGATTTCCGCCAGCTGGCTGTCCAGCACGCTGCGGCGTTCCAGATAGGCGAAGCCTTCGCCACGGTGGAACAGACGCAGGTTGCTCCACATTTTGCCCTTGGCGTCGCAGTGGGCGCACAGCACGTGTTGATCGGCCGCCAGCGCGTCGATGTCCGCCGTCACCTGGCCCTGGAGATATTTCACCGTGTCCGGCCCGTTCAACGTCACCAGCGCCCAATCTTCCAGCGAGATCAGCGTGAGGGGCAGATGGGTGGAAGCGGAGGGCTGACGGGGTGGGAATGGAATGTTATGCGCCATAGTAAGTTCCTGCTCAACGTTTAGCTTACCTGAAGGGTATTGAACCCATGGTAAAAGAGGCGGCGGGCTTTGCAAACTGTTATTCGCGCCGCGGCGCCGGGGGGCGCTTTTTTTGGCATTTTGCGCTTTATTACGCTTTCCGCAGCAAAGCGCCTTCCCGGCGTGTATGTCAAATTGTTACTCTATAGGCTTGCGGCCAGGGCACCCTTGCAGACAGATCCCCGGCTGATGGAATTATATTGCGACGGCGTTGCCATACAGTGTGTCATTTGAACCCTGCGCTGGCGCTGCCGCGCTGAAAAGAGGTGAGTCATAACAACATGGATATTAACAACAAAGCACGTATTCACTGGGCTTGCCGCCGTGGCATGCGCGAGCTGGACATCTCCATCATGCCGTTCTTCGAGTACGAATACGACAGCCTGAATGACGCGGACAAGGCGCTGTTTATCCGCCTGCTGGAGTGCGACGATCCCGATTTGTTCAACTGGCTGATGAATCATGGCGCGCCGCAGGACGGCGAGCTGCAGAGAATGGTGACCCTGATCCAAACGCGAAATAAAGACCGTGGCCCAGTGGCGATGTGATATCCGCATTTCCTGGCGCACCCAGCTGTTTTCACTGTTGACCCACGGCGTGTTGATCCTGCTGATCCTGATTTCGCCCTGGCCGGAAGGTTTTGGCCCGCTCTGGCTGGTGCTGCTGACGCTGGTGGTGTTTCAGTGCATTCGCAGCCAGAAGCGCATCGCCGCGGCGCAGGGCGAGCTGCGGCTGCTGGCGGACCGGCGCTTCAGCTGGCACGGCCGCGAGTGGCGGCTGGCGAAAAAACCGTGGATGCCGGGTTACGGCATGCTGCTGACGCTGCTGCCGATGGAGGGCAAAAAGCGCCGCCGGCTGTGGCTGGCTTCCGACTGCATGAGCAAAGAGGAGTGGCGCCACCTGCGGCAGCTGCTGCTGTATCCGCCGGCGGGTGACGGCGAGGATCCCTGATGAAACCCGTACTCTGGTTGGTGGAGGATGAACCCAGCATTGCCGATACGCTGGTTTACACGCTGGAGAGCGAAGGCTTCGAGGTGCGCTGGTTCGAACGCGCGGAACCGGCGTTGCAGGCGCTGGCGCAAGGCGAGCCCGCGCTCGCTATCCTCGATGTCGGTTTGCCGGACATCAACGGCTTTGAATTGTGTCGCCGCCTGCTGGCTCAGGCGGCCGACCTGCCGATTCTGTTTCTCACCGCCCGCAGTGATGAAGTGGATCGCCTGATCGGGCTGGAGATCGGCGCTGACGACTATGTCGCCAAGCCGTTCTCCCCTCGCGAGGTCAGCGCGCGGGTGCGCACCATTTTGCGCCGCCTGCACAAGCAGCAGCGCCTGCAGCAGAGCGCGCCCTACCATTTCGGCGCTTTCGCGCTCGACGAAGACGCGGCCACCATTTCCTACCATCAGCGGCCGCTGCCGCTGACCCGTTACGAATACCTGCTGCTGAAGACGCTGCTGTTGGCGCCCGGACGGGTGTTCTCGCGGCAGCAACTGATGGAAAGCGTTTGGGCGCAGGCGGAAGAAAGCCTGGATCGCACCGTCGATACCCACATCAAAACGCTGCGCGCCAAGCTGCGTGCGGTTGAACCCGGTGAGCCGCCGATCCACACCCACCGCGGATTGGGCTACAGCGTGAGCCGCCAGCCATGAAAATTGGCCTGCGCCTGCTGCTGGGGTACTTTCTGATCGTAGCGGTGGCCGGGTACTTCGTGCTGAGCATTTTCGTCCAGGAAGTGAAGCCCGGCGTGCGGCGCGCTACCGAAGGCACGCTGGTGGACACCGCCAACCTGCTGGCGCAGATCGCCCGTCAGGACATGCAGCGCGGCGATGCGGCGCATGGCCAACTGGCGCAGGCGTTTACGCAGCTGAATCAGCGGCCGATCGGCGCCAACATTTCCGGCATCCGCAAGGACCGCAGTGAATACCACGTCTATCTTACCGATGCCCAGGGCCGGGTCATCTTCGATTCCGCCGGCCGCGCGCAGGGGCAGGATTATTCGCGCTGGAATGACGTTTATCGAACGCTGCGCGGCCAGTACGGCGCCCGCAGCACCCGCAGCGACCCGCAGGATGAAAACAGTTCGGTGATGTATGTGGCCGCGCCGGTGATAGAACAAGGGCGCATTATCGGCGTGCTCACCGTGGGTAAACCCAACAGCACCATGGCGCCGGTGATCAAGCGCAGCGAACGGCGCATTCTGTGGGCCGGCGCGTTGCTGCTGGGGATCGCGCTGCTGATCGGGGCGGTGTTCGTCTGGTGGATCAACCGGTCGATAGGCCGGCTGGTGCGTTATGCCGATGGGGTGGCGCAGGGCGAAAATGCGCCATTGCCCAAAGTGGGCGGCCGGGAACTGACCCAGCTGGCGCAGGCGTTGGAGAGCATGCGCCTGAAGCTGGAAGGCAAAGCCTATATCGAACAATATGCGCATGCCCTGACGCATGAGCTGAAAAGCCCGCTGGCGGCGATCAGGGGCGCGGCGGAGCTGTTGCAGGAGCTGCCGCCGCCGGAAACCGCTCGGCGTTTTCTCACCAACATTGAGCAGCAAAGCGCGCGCATCCAACAACTGGTGGATAAACTGCTGGTGCAGGCGCGGCTGGAGAGCCGGCCAGAAATGGAGACGGCGCCCATCGCGATCGCGGCGTTGATCGACCAGACGGTGGCGGGCAAAGAGGCGCAGGCGACGCAGCGCGGCGTCAGGTTGCGGCTGGAGGCGCTGGCGGAGGTGACGCTGAACGGCGATGCGTTGCTGATCAGCCAGGCGCTGACCAACCTGCTGGACAACGCGATCGACTTTACCCCGCCGGGCGGTTGCGTCAGCGTGCGAGGCGAACGGCGGGAACAGCATTACTGCATCAGCGTTTGCGACGACGGCAGCGGCATTCCTGACTATGCGTTCGATAAGGTGTTCGAGCGCTTTTATTCGTTGCCGCGCGCCGAACGGCCAAAAAGCAGCGGGCTGGGGCTGAACTTCGTGCAGGAGGTCGCCCGTCTGCATCATGGCGGCATTCACCTGCGCAACCGCCGGCCGCACGGGGTGGAAGCGACGTTCAGGTTATCGCTGTGACTTCACCTTCCCTTCACATAACCACATTCTGATTTCACCTGCGGGTTTTATCGTGGCCTCATTACCTACGAGGAGCGAGCATGATGAAATCGGTACTTTTCTGGAAAATAACCACGCTGCTGGGATTGATGGTGGTGATGTTGATCCCCATCGCCCAACTGATGAGCGTGATCGACGAACGCAGCGGCTATCGGCAAAGCGTGGTCGGGCAGGTGAGCGAAAGCACCAGCGGGGCGCAGCGCGTGCTCGGCCCGTTGATTGTCATTCCTTATATTGAACAAGAAGAAAAAAAAGACGAGAAAGGGCAAACGGTGGTGCAGCGGGTGCAGCATCACCGCTATTTGCTGCCGGAGTCGCTTCAGGTGCAGGGGGCACCGAATGTGGAAGTGCGCAAGTTGGGCATTTATCAGACGCAGGTTTACCAGGGGCCGCTGAACTTCAAGGTGCGTTTCGGCCAGCCGGAGCTGGCGGATTTGCAACGCGCCAACGTGACCGTCGGCCAGCCGTTCCTGCTGGTGGCGCTGAGCGATTCTCGCGGCATCAAGAGCATTTCCCCGCTGGCAACGCCGCAGCCGGTGGCGTTTGAGCCGGGCACCGGCGTGGGATCGTTGCGCCAGGGGATCCACGCACCGCTGACGCTGGCGGCGCTGCAACAAAAAGCGGGGCTGAGCGCCGACTTCACCCTGACGCTGGCGGGCACCAGCAGCCTGTCGCTGGTGCCGCTGGGGCGCAGCAGCGAGCTGCAGCTGCAAAGCAACTGGCCGCACCCGAATTTCCTCGGCAACTTCCTGCCGGACGAACGCAAGGTGACGGAGCAAGGGTTTAGCGCTCGCTGGCGCAGCACCTGGTTCGCCAACAACATCAACAGTGCGTTCCATTACGACGATGGCATTATCGACGAGGACAAGCTGCCGGCCTTCAGCGCCAGCCTGGTCGAACCGGTCGATCACTATCAGTTGACCGAGCGCGCGGTCAAATACGCGCTGCTGTTTATCGGGCTGACATTTATGGCGTTTTTCCTGTTCGAAACCCTGACCGGGCTGCGGGTGCACCCGATTCAATACCTGCTGGTCGGCGCGGCGCTGGTGTTGTTCTACCTGATTCTGCTGGCCTTCTCCGAACACTTGGGATTCGCTCTCGCTTACCTGGCGGCCAGCATCGCCTGTAGTGGACTGCTCGGCTTCTATTTGAGCGCCGTGCTGCGCGGCAAGCTGCGCGGTGCGCTGTTCGCCGCGAGCCTATTGCTGTTGTACGGCGTGCTCTATTTGCTGCTGCAGTCGGAGGACAATGCGTTGGTGCTGGGGGCGGGGCTGCTGTTCGCCATTCTGGCGGGCATTATGCTGTTGACGCGCAAGCTGGACTGGTATCAGGTGGCCGATCCGGCGCGTCTGGCAAAGGAAACGCCGGCCGGCGAAGACGAGCCACGCTTCCGTCTGTGGAAATAAGCGGGGGAAATCGGGCGCGTTGAGCGCCCGATAGCGGCTACAGCAGCGGCTCCATTTCCAGCAGGATCTGTTCGCACCATTGCTGCAGGCGCTCTTCGCTCAGATCGTATTGATTGACCTCATCGAGCGCCAGGCCGACGAAGTGTTTGCCGTCGGCGCTCAGCGGTTTGGGGCTGGTGAACTCGAAGCCCTCGGTTGGCCAGAAGCCGATGAACTGCACGCCCAGCGGCGCGATGTGATCGTGCAGCATGCCCAGCGCGTCGAGGAACCACTCACCGTAACCGAGCTGATCGCCCATGCCGTACATGGCGACGATTTTGCCTTTCAGATCCAGCGCCGGCAGCTGCGGCCAGATCGCTTCCCAGTCTTCCTGCAGTTCGCCGAAATCCCAGGTCGGGATGCCGAGGATCAGTATGGAATAGTCCTCCATCAGCTTGGGAGAGACGTCTTTCAGGTTGTGCAGGTCGACCAGGTCTTCACCCAGAATCTCACGGATTTTTTCTGCCGCCATCTCGGTGTAGCAGGTGCTGGAGCCGTAAAACAGACCAATCTTCATGTGTAAACCGTTACGTTGCCGTTTAGAGAATTGCAGCGAGTATACCTGATTTGCGTCGGCTTAAGGCATAATGGCGCGGGTGGAAATGCAACAAAGAGAGGACCGCGTGCAACAGCAAGACCATGCGCTGATTGAACAATTCCTGGATGCGCTGTGGCTTGAGCGCAATCTGGCGGAAAATACGCTGGCCTCCTACCGGCTGGATTTGCAGGCGCTGGGCACCTGGCTTGGCCAGCAAAACACCGCCTTGCTGCAGGCGCAGGCGTTGGATCTGCAGGCGTTTCTCGCCGAGCGGGTGGACGGCGGCTACAAGGCCACCAGCTCCGCGCGTTTGCTGAGCGCCATGCGCCGCCTGTTTCAGTACCTGTACCGCGAAAAGCTGCGCGCCGACGATCCCACCGCGCAGTTGGCGTCTCCCAAGCTGCCGCAGCGTTTGCCGAAGGATCTGAGCGAGGCGCAGGTCGATGCGCTGCTGCAGGCGCCCTGCGTCGATCAGCCGCTGGAACTGCGCGACAAGGCGATGCTCGAAGTGTTGTACGCCACCGGGCTGCGAGTTTCCGAACTGGTGGGGCTGAGCATCAGCGACGTCAGCCTGCGCCAGGGCGTGGTGCGGGTGATCGGCAAGGGCAACAAGGAGCGGCTGGTGCCGCTGGGCGAAGAGGCGGTCTACTGGATCGAAAATTATCTGGAGCACGGCCGCCCGTGGCTGGTCAACGGCCAGACGCTGGATGTGCTGTTCCCCAGCACCCGTTGCCAGCAAATGACCCGACAGACGTTCTGGCATCGCATCAAACACTATGCCATCCTTGCGGGCATCGACAGCGAGCGTCTGTCGCCGCACGTGTTGCGGCACGCGTTCGCCACCCATTTGCTGAACCATGGGGCCGATCTCCGTGTCGTACAGATGTTGTTAGGGCACAGCGATCTCTCTACCACGCAAATTTATACTCATGTAGCGACCGAACGACTGAAACAGCTACATCAACAGCATCACCCGCGCGCCTGAGCGGCGGGTTCGAAAGGATTGGAACAATGAAAAAAGGTTTAATGCTGCTCTCACTGCTGGTGGCTTCGGTGACCAGCGCCGCCCATGCCGATGACGCGGCGATCAAAAAAGCGCTCGCCAGCCTGGGCATCCAGCAGGCGGACGTGCAGCCTTCACCGGTCAATGGACTGAAAACCGTG
Organism: Serratia sp. LACPHL-BACT-2024-00286; assembly: GCF_043109535.1. Taxonomy (NCBI): domain Bacteria; kingdom Pseudomonadati; phylum Pseudomonadota; class Gammaproteobacteria; order Enterobacterales; family Yersiniaceae; genus Serratia; species Serratia sp. LACPHL-BACT-2024-00286. The sequence continues at coordinate 159,040 of NZ_JBICNA010000004.1, read as the reverse complement.
CTGACCGACAGCGGCGTGCTGTACGCCTCCGAAGACGGCAAGCACATTCTGCAGGGCCCGCTGTTCGACGTCAGCGGCAAAGAGCCGGTCAACGTGACCAACCAACTGCTGGGCAGCAAGATGGACGCGCTGAAAGATCAGATGATCGTCTACAAGGCGCCGAAAGAGAAACACGTGGTCACCGTGTTCACCGACATCACCTGCGGTTACTGCCACAAGCTGCACCAGCAGATGAAAGAGTACAACGATCTGGGCATCACCGTGCGCTACCTGGCGTTCCCGCGCCAGGGGCTGGCCTCTCAGGCTGAGAAAGACATGCAGTCTATCTGGTGCACCGCCGACAAGGCCAAGGCGTTCGACGCCGCCATGAAGGGCGACGCCATCTCCCCGGCGACCTGCAAAACCGACATCAGCAAGCATTACGAACTGGGTGTGCAGTTCGGCATTCAGGGCACGCCGGCGATCATCCTGGAAAACGGCATGATGATCCCGGGCTACCAGGGGCCGAAAGAGATGGCCGCTATGCTGGATGCGCACCAGGCCGCCACCAAAGCCGGTGGTTAATCGCCGGTGAGTATTAAAACGCAACTACGCCGCCGCCCGGCGGCGGACGACACGCATCTGCCCGCCAGTTTGCCGCCGCTGCTGCGCCGGCTTTACGCCCTGCGCGGCGTGCAGGCTGAGCAAGAGCTGGAACGCGGCGTCAAGGGCATGCTGCCCTGGCAACAGCTGGACGGCATCGACGCCGCCGTCAGCCTGCTGCAACAGGCGCTGGTCGACGGCCGCCGCATCATGGTGGTGGGCGATTTCGACGCCGACGGCGCCACCAGCACCGCACTGACGGTGCTGGCGCTGCGCAGCATGGGCGGCGCCAGCGTCGACTACCTGGTGCCGAACCGCTTTGAAGACGGCTACGGCCTGAGCCCCGAAGTGGTGGAGCAGGCGGCGGCGCGCGGCGCGGAGCTGATCGTCACCGTCGATAACGGCATCTCCTCCCACGCCGGCGTCGACGTGGCGCACGCCAAGGGCATGCAGGTGCTGGTGACCGATCACCACCTGCCGGGCGAGACCCTGCCGGCGGCCGAAGCGATCGTCAATCCCAACCTGCGCGGCTGCGCCTTCCCGTCCAAATCGCTGGCCGGGGTGGGCGTCGCGTTCTACCTGATGCTGGCGCTGCGCGCCCGGCTGCGGGACAGCGGCTGGTTCGAACAGCGCGCGCTGGCGATGCCCAATCTGGCGGAACTGCTGGATCTGGTGGCGCTTGGCACCGTGGCCGACGTGGTGCCGCTGGACGCCAACAACCGCATTCTGGTGTATCAGGGGTTGAACCGCATCCGTGCCGGCAAATGCCGACCGGGCATCCGCGCGCTGCTTGAGGTGGCCAACCGCGATGCCCGCCAACTGGCGGCCAACGATCTCGGTTTCGCCCTCGGCCCGCGTCTTAACGCCGCCGGCAGGCTGGACGACATGTCTATTGGCGTGGCGCTGCTGCTGAGCGACGATATTGCGCAGGCGCGCATGCTGGCCAACGATCTCGACGCGTTGAACCAGACGCGACGCGAGATAGAGCAGGGCATGCAGGTGGAAGCCCTGCAGCTGTGCGACCAGTTGGAGCGCACCAGTACCGAGCTGCCTTACGGGCTGGCGATGTATCACCCTGAATGGCATCAGGGCGTGGTGGGCATCCTCGCTTCACGTATCAAAGAGCGTTTCCACCGCCCGGTGATCGCGTTCGCGCCGGCGGGCGACGGCATTCTGAAAGGCTCCGGCCGTTCGGTGCCCGGCCTGCACATGCGCGACGCACTGGAGAGGCTGGATATGCTGAACCCCGGCCTGATGATGAAGTTCGGCGGCCACGCGATGGCGGCCGGGCTGTCGCTGGAAGAGGCCAGGTTCGACGAATTCCGCCAGCGCTTCGGCGATCTGGTGGGGGAATGGCTCGATCCGGCGATGCTGGAAGGGGTGATCTGGTCTGACGGCGAGCTGGCGATGCAGGAGCTGTCGCTGACGACGGCGGAGCTGCTGCGCGAGGGCGGCCCGTGGGGCCAGGCGTTCCCGGAACCGACCTTCGACGGCAAATTCCGCATCCTGCAGCAGCGGCTGGTGGGCGAGAAACACCTGAAGCTGATGGTGGAGCCGCTCGGCGGCGGCCCGCTGCTCGACGGCATCGCATTCAACGTGGACACCACGCTGTGGCCGGACAGCAGCGTGCGCGAGGTCGAACTGGCCTACAAGCTCGACGTCAACGAGTTTCGCGGCAACCGCAACGTGCAGCTGCTGATCCAGCATCTTTGGCCGCGCTGAGGCGAAATTGAACACAATTCGGGGATTGGGTTCTCCAATCCCCTGCATCCTTCCCGATCGCCACAAAAACTGACCAACTCGCTATAAACTGCCGCCCGGATCCGTTAGAATTAGCGGTTCCAATGGCATTCCGCCATCGACGACATCAACGTAAAAGAACGAAACCATGTTTGAAATTAACCCGGTAAAAAACCGAATTCAGGACCTGTCCGAGCGGACTGCGGTTCTTAGGGGGTATCTTTGACTATGATGCCAAGAAGGAACGCCTAGAAGAAGTCAACGCCGAGCTGGAGCAGCCGGACGTTTGGAACGAGCCGGAGCGCGCACAGGCGCTCGGCAAAGAGCGCGCCGCGCTGGAAGCCATCGTTGAAACCATCGATCAGCTGGAGCAGGGCGGCGAAGACGTCGGCGGGCTGCTGGAACTGGCGGTGGAAGCCGACGATGAAGAGACCTTCAACGAAGCGGTCGCCGAGCTGGATCAGCTGATGAGCAAGCTGGATCAGTTGGAATTCCGCCGCATGTTCTCCGGCGAATACGACAGCGCCGACTGCTACCTGGATATCCAGGCCGGCTCCGGCGGCACCGAAGCGCAGGACTGGGCCAGCATGCTGCTGCGCATGTACCTGCGCTGGGCCGAAGCCAAGGGCTTCAAGACCGAAGTGATCGAAGAGTCCGACGGCGACGTCGCGGGCCTGAAATCTGCCACCATCAAGATCATCGGCGACTACGCGTTCGGCTGGTTGCGCACTGAAACCGGCGTTCACCGCCTGGTGCGCAAGAGCCCGTTCGACTCCGGCGGCCGTCGCCACACCTCGTTCAGCTCGGTGTTCATCTACCCGGAAGTCGACGACGATATCGATATCGAAATCAACCCGGCGGATCTGCGTATCGACGTGTACCGCGCCTCCGGTGCGGGCGGTCAGCACGTTAACAAAACCGAATCCGCCGTACGTATTACTCACCTGCCAACCAACATCGTGGTGCAGTGCCAGAACGATCGTTCTCAGCATAAGAACAAGGATCAAGCGTTTAAACAGCTGCGAGCCAAGCTGTACGAGTTTGAGATGCAAAAGAAAAATGCTGATAAGCAGACGATGGAAGACAACAAGTCCGACATCGGCTGGGGCAGCCAAATCCGTTCTTACGTGCTGGATGACTCCCGCATCAAGGATTTGCGCACCAACGTCGAAACGCGTAACACGCAGGCCGTACTGGATGGCGACCTGGATAAATTCATTGAGGCAAGTTTGAAAGCCGGGTTATGAGGAATAGAAATGTCTGAACAACAAGTACAGGGCGCCGATCAGGCGCTGGATCTCAATAACGAACTGCAGTCCCGCCGCGAGAAACTGGCCGGCCTGCGCGAGAACGGCATTGCGTTCCCGAACGACTTCCGTCGTGACTCCACCTCCGACAAACTGCACGCCGCGTACGGCGATAAAGACAACGAAGAGCTGGAAGCGCTGGGCGTAGAGGTGACCGTCGCCGGCCGCATGATGACCCGTCGCATTATGGGCAAGGCATCCTTCGTCACGCTGCAGGACGTGGGTGGCCGCATCCAGCTGTACGTCGCGCGCGACGATCTGGCTGAAGGCGTGTACAACGACCAGTTCAAGAAGTGGGACCTGGGCGATATTCTCGGCGCACGCGGCAAGCTGTTCAAAACCAAGACCGGCGAACTGTCGATCCACTGCACCGAGCTGCGTCTGCTGACCAAAGCGCTGCGCCCGCTGCCGGACAAATTCCACGGCCTGGCGGATCAGGAAACCCGTTACCGCCAGCGTTACCTGGACCTGATCGCCAACGAAGAATCGCGCAACACCTTCAAGGTGCGTTCTCAGGTGATGTCGGCTATCCGTAACTTCATGGTGGAACGCGGCTTCATGGAAGTCGAAACCCCGATGATGCAGGTGATCCCGGGCGGTGCGTCCGCGCGTCCGTTCATCACCCACCACAACGCGCTGGATATCGATATGTACCTGCGCATCGCGCCGGAACTGTATCTGAAGCGTCTGGTGGTTGGTGGCTTTGAGCGCGTGTTCGAAATCAACCGCAACTTCCGCAACGAAGGCGTTTCTCCGCGTCACAACCCAGAGTTCACCATGATGGAACTCTACATGGCTTACGCGGATTACAAAGACCTGATCGAGCTGACCGAGACGCTGTTCCGCACCCTGACCGAGAAAGTGCTGGGTACCTCTCAGGTGCAGTACGGCGACGAAGTGTTCGACTTCGGCAAGCCGTTCGAGAAGCTGACCATGACCGAGGCGATCAAGAAATACCGTCCGGAAACCGATCTGGCTGACCTGGCTGACATGGGCAAAGCGGTGGCCATCGCCGAATCCATCGGCATCAAGGTTGAGAAGAGCTGGGGTCTGGGCCGCGTCGTGACCGAGATCTTCGAAGAAGTGGCGGAAAGCCATCTGATTCAGCCGACCTTCATCACCGAGTACCCGGCTGAAGTGTCGCCGCTGGCGCGCCGCAACGACGTTAACCCGGAAATCACCGACCGCTTCGAGTTCTTCATCGGCGGCCGTGAAATCGGCAACGGCTTCTCCGAGCTGAACGACGCCGAAGACCAGGCTCAGCGCTTTGCCGATCAGGTGAACGCCAAAGACGCCGGCGACGACGAAGCGATGTTCTACGACGAAGACTACGTCACCGCGCTGGAGCACGGCCTGCCGCCGACCGCCGGTCTGGGCATCGGTATCGACCGCATGGTGATGCTGTTCACCAACAGCCACACCATCCGCGACGTGATTCTGTTCCCGGCGATGCGCCCACAGAAATAATTCCGTTTAGCGTGAAACCACCGGTGCAGGCAACTGCGCCGGTTTTTTTTGCCCACCGGACTTAACCGCTTAAAACATCGACAGTTACGCGCCATCTCCGCTTGCCCGCCGCCGATAACCGGTTATAATGCCTGTCGCACACCGATGCGGGTGTAGTTCAATGGTAGAACGGCAGCTTCCCAAGCTGCATACGAGGGTTCGATTCCCTTCACCCGCTCCAGCACTCCCTCTTGAAAACATCCTGATTCTTCGAAACGTTATCCCGAACCAATCCTTTGCTCATAAAGCGCTGTTTCTGTTTGTCCGCCATTCCAACCGCATCATCAGCACTGTGGTGAAGAAAGCGGGGCAAAAAAATGCCGCCCCGGGGGACGGCATGTCGCTCTCTAGCGAACCAGATGCAAGAAATGCAGGTGTTTCTCGTACTGGTCAAGAATATCGTTGATCAACTGCTCCTGATTCCAGCCCATGACATCGTAGTTCTGGCCGCCTTCTTTCAGGTAGATCTCCGCGCGATAATACTTGTGCTGCTCGGCTTGCTGTTCATCGTTATCCAGCCCGGCCAGAGCGAACGTCGGCGAACTGTAGCCGCGCAGTCTGACTTCATAGATAAAGTTAAGCTCATCGCCCAAATCGACCTCGAAACGAATGCGGTCTTCCGCAGTGGCGTTGATGCTGCTGAGCGTGTTTTGTTTACTCAGCTCTTCCTGCACCAGCGTCATGGCAGGCTGGATGACCTCATCCATAAAGCGCTTAACCAGCGAGCGTTTTGGCAGATAGGCGATATTGCGCAGCCTGCGCTGCCAGGCCTCGTCCAGGTGGCGGTCGATATAGTCAAAGACCTGCGCAAAGCGCTTTGCATACGTCTGGGTCATGTGATTGTCTCCTCCATGCCTGAACTTTGCCCGAGCCGCCGCCGCTTCTCCTGACGGATGATGCTGAGTTGCCGCCGCAGGAAAACGGGATGGCTGCGGCGTTCGCCGCCGGCCAGGCCAAACTCATAACCCCCGCGCGGCCGTGCGCCGCGATCCCGACCGAGAAGATGAATATTACATGATGGATCGTTCCCGTTTGCTGAAATTCCTGCTGCCCTACCTGTGGCCGAAAGACAACCCGCGGCTGCGGGGGTACCTGGTGGTAGCCTTCGTGTTCATGGTGGCGGCCAAGGTCAGCACCACGCTGGTGCCGCTGGCCTACAAAGCGATGGTCGATGCGCTGAGCGGTGAGACGGCGAAAATGCTGGCGGTGCCGCTGGGGCTGATCGTCGCCTACGGCGTGGCGCGGGTGGGCGGCGCGCTGTTTGAGGAACTGCGCAACGTGATGTTCATTCACGTCAGCCAAAACGCCACGCGCCTGCTGGGCGTGCGGGTGTTTCGCCAGCTGCATGCGCTGAGCCTGCGCTTCCATCTGGAGCGCCAGACCGGCGGGCTGTCGTTGTCCATCGAGCGCGGCACCCAGGCGGTGTCCACGGTGCTGTCGCGGCTGCTGTTCTCCATCGTGCCTATCCTGTTCGAGCTCTCGCTGGTCACGGCGATCATGTGGCACATGCTGAACGGCTGGTTCGCGCTGGCGATCCTGACGACGGTCGGCTGCTACATCCTGTTTACCGTGCTGGCGGTCAGCTGGCGCACCCGCTTTCGCCGCGAGCTCAACAAGGCCAACGCCGACGCCAACAGCAAATCCATCGACAGCCTGCTGAACTATGAGACCGTGAAGTACTTCGGCAATGAAGAGTTCGAGGCCGAGCGTTTCGACCTGTCGCGCCGGCTGTACGAATACGCCGCCATCAAGAACCAATTCAGTTTTACGGCGATCAACCTGGGGCAAACCGCCATTATTTCGATCGGACTGATCGTGATGATGGCCATGGCGGCGCAGGGCATTACCCAGGGAACGATGACGGTCGGCGACTTCGTGCTGGTCAACGCCTATCTGCTGCAGCTGTATCAGCCGCTGAACTTCTTCGGCTTTATTTATTCCGAGGTGCGCCAGGCGCTGGTCGATATGGAGAACATGTTCGATCTGCTGCAGGAAAAGCGTGAGATCGTCGATAGCCCGGATGCACAGCCGCTGCGTCTCGATCGCGGCGAAGTGCGGTTCGACGCGGTCAGCTTCGGTTACGACACGCGGCGGCCGATCCTCAAGCAGGTGAGTTTTACCATTCCGGCGGGCCACACGGTGGCGGTGGTCGGCGCCTCCGGCGCGGGCAAGTCCACGCTGTCGCGCCTGCTGTTCCGTTTCTACGACGTGCAGGGCGGCGCCATTACCCTCGACGGCCAGGACATTCGCCAACTGACCCAGGCCAGCCTGCGGCAGGCGATCGGCATCGTGCCGCAGGATACGGTGCTGTTCAACGATACGCTGCGCTACAACATCGGCTACGGCAAAACCGGCTCCAGCGATGAAGAAATCGAGCGGGCGGCGCGGCTGGCGCATATCCATGATTTTATCGTCGGTTTGCCCGACGGTTACGACACCCGGGTGGGCGAGCGCGGGCTGAAGCTGTCGGGCGGTGAAAAGCAGCGGGTGGCGATCGCGCGCACCATTCTGAAAAATCCGGCCATCCTGGTGTTCGACGAGGCGACCAGCGCGCTGGATACCCAGACCGAGCGCGAAATCCAGGGGCACCTGCGCGAGGTAAGCCGCAACCACACCACGCTGGTAATCGCCCACCGGCTCTCCACCGTGGTGGACGCCGATGAAATCATCGTGCTGGAGGCGGGGGAGATCGTCGAGCGCGGGGGGCACGAGGCGCTGCTGGCGGCTAACGGCCGCTACGCCGCGATGTGGCAAACCCAGTACAGCGAAGAGCAGGAGCCACACTGACGGAGGCGATCACGCCGCCGATGGCGCGGCCTTGAGCCGTTGTATCACGTAGTCGCAGGCGATGCGGCAGTCCTGCTTCAGGTCCGTCTCGTCGCCGGCCAGGCTGCCGCGCAGCCAGAGCCCATCGATCATCGCCGCCAGCCCGCGCGCCGCGTCGCGCGCCTGCGGCAGCGGCAGCTCGCGGCGGAACTGGCTGCAAATATTGGAATAGAGCCGCCGATCGTTGGCGCGCTGCAGGCGGCGCAGCACCGGCTGATGCATGCTGGCGGCCCAGAAGTCGAGCCAGGCGCGCATGGACACGGCATTGGTTTGGCTGGGGTGGAAGTTGCCCTGGATAATGGCGAACAGCTGTGACTGGCTGTCGCTTGCCGCCTGCGCGCGGCACTCGGCCACCGCATCGCGCAGGTCGCGCAGGATTTTGCGCATGGTGGCGCTCAGCAGCCCCTCTTTATCGCCAAAATAGTGGCTGACGATGCCGGTCGACAGCCCGGCTTCTTTCGCCACCTGAGACAGGGTGACGCCGGCCAGCCCGACGACATTAATGGTCTCGAAGGCGGCGTTAATCAACTGTTCCTTACGCTGTTCCGGAATGTCTCTTCGGTACATATTTTCCTCAACTGATAGGCCAATCACACTTTGAATTTGATTGATTGAACGGTCAATTAATACTCTATATGCTGCGAAAATGTCAAATAAATGGCGATAATATGTTAACTAAAAGTTGCATTGAAATCGTCTGTCTTTCGCATCATGGAAGCCTGCCAATGACAACAAAAACTCCCCCATCGCTTGACGAAGAACCTGTCAGATTGAATGTTCCGGTATTTTTCGGCTCGGCGGCGGTGATCCTGCTGCTGGGAACGCTGGTCGTTCTGTTCCCCTCCGCCAGCAAACTGTGGCTGAACGCCGCGCAAAGCTGGGTCGCCGACGTATTCGGCTGGTACTACATGTTATTGATGGTTGCCTGCATGGCATTCGTGTTCTGGCTGGCGCTGTCGCGCTTCGGCCATATTCACCTCAGCCAGGATGACGAGCCGCCGCAGTTCAGCTATCCCTCGTGGGTGGCGATGCTGTTCTCGTCGGGCATCGGCATTGCGCTGGTGTACTACGGCGCCTATGAGCCGCTGGATCACTTCCTGTCGCCACCGGAAGGCAGCGGCGGCACCGTGCAGGCGGCACGACAGGCGATGGCGCTGACCTTTTTGCACTGGGGGCTGCACGGCTGGGCGCTGTATGCGCTGATCGCCACCGCGCTGGCCTATTTCGCCTATTGCCGCGGCCTGCCGCTGGCGCTGCGTTCTGCGCTATACCCGATCTTCGGCGAGCGTACCCACGGTTGTGTCGGTCATCTGGTGGACAGCTTCGGCATTCTGGTGACGGTGATCTCGATGGTGACCAACCTGGGGATCGGCGCGCTGCTGGTGAACTCCGGGCTGTTTTATCTGTTCGACATCCCGCAAAGCACCGGCGTGCTGCTGGCGCTGATCGTGGTGATGATGGTGGTGGCCACGCTGGCGGCGGTCACCGGCGTCGAGAAGGGCATCGCCATGCTGTCGAACATCAACGTCGGCTTCCTGTGCCTGCTGCTGCTGTTCGTGTTTTTGGCCGGGCCGACGCTGAACCTGCTGAACGGCATGTTGCAGAACCTCGGCGATTATCTCACCTCGCTGGTCAGCCGCAGCTTCGATATGTATCTGTACGGCAAGGCTCGCCAATGGCAGGGTGCCTGGACGCTGTTCTACTGGGCCTGGTGGGTGGCGTGGGCGCCGTTCGTCGGGCTGTTCATCGCGCGCATCTCCAAAGGGCGCACCATTCGCGAACTGATTTTCGGCGTGCTGCTGATCCCGCTGGGCTTCACGCTGGCGTGGCTGTCGATCTTCGGCAATACCGCCATCAGTCTGGTGCTGGAAGGCGGGCAGGCGATCCTGGGGCAGGTGGCGCAAAGCGATCCGCCGATGGCGGTGTTCAAGCTGTTCGAATACTTGCCCTATACCCAACTGACCGCCGGCTTTGTGGTGGTGATCAGCTTCGTGCTGTTCCTGACGCCGGTCGATTCCGGCACGCTGATGATAGCCAACCTCTCCTGCCAGGGCGGCTCCGCCCATGATGACGCGCCGGCCTGGCTGCGCGTGTTTTGGGCAGCGGTCACCACGTTGGTATGCGCCGGCTTGCTGTACGCCGGCAGTTTCAGCGCGATGCAGACCGCGGTGGTGCTGTGCGGCCTGCCGTTCTCGGCGGTGATCGTGCTGTACATGATCAGCCTGCGCAAGGATCTGCGCCGTTACGCCATGAAGCCGGCGCTGCCCTGAGGCGGTTTATTCGCCCGCGCGCGGCCGGTGATGCACGTACTCGACAATCGTGCCGTCCGGCAGGCGCGCATTGAAACAGGCGCCGGTGGGCACCTCCACCGGGCCGAAGAAAATCTCGGCGCCGGCGGCCAGCAGCCGCTGGTGGTAGGGATAAATGTCATTGACCAGCAGCGTGCCGACGGTGCTGCGGAAAGGGCGCAACTGCTCTTCCGCCCCTTCCAGGATCAGAAACGGCCCCACCGCCGCCAATACCAGCCGATGCTCGGGAAAATCGAAGCGCATGTCCGCCGTTACGCCGTGCAACTGCTCGTAAAAGGCGATGGCGCGGTCGATTTCGCCTTCGCCAACGTAGACCCGAATCAGCACGCGCGGCTCACGCAGCGATGAAGAGTCGGCGGTTTTGCGCCAGAAACCGGCTTTTGTCAATGCTGTCGTCATGTTCATCTCCTTGCTGGTTGCCTGCCGCTTATCATGCCGTTGTTTTCCCATTCGGGGTTGGATCGAGTTGGCATAAGCTAGCCGCGCCGGTAATAACCCGCTACCAGGGCGTTAAGGGGCGTTCTGTTTGTGATTCCTGTCACGGCCTGCGCTTTTATTATCATTCAGCATTGATAATGTCATTGCGTGATTATTGATTAACACAATGGAGTTAATAGTTCTCGTTATAGCCGCTATAAAGCAAACGGATTCAAATAATAAAGAGGACGGGGTAATGCGGCTGATGAAAAGGGAAATACCGTCCATTTATAAGTAGGAGTTAAGTTTTATTTATTGACCTGTTTATAAATCAGCGCGTTTTGGCTTTTTCGATAAAAGTAAAAAGTGCCGTTTAATTTTATTTAAATCATTAAAAACATGATGTTGATTTATTTTCATGTCATTCGCGTTCTGTGAGAAATACCTGAATTGCCTCTCCGTCGCCGTTTTCAACGGCTGTTTGACATGCCCGTAGCTTGAGATAAGTTTATATCATTAACATGTTAATGAGTTGTTATCGTGACCGATGGCCAATATCTCTCTTGGCCGAGCGCTTAACCGACTTATGCCATGGCCGCTCGCCATTTATAAGTTAACTTATGGACCAATGACGCTATGAATAATTCGCCAGGACAGCGCTCGCGATTGAGCGAAGAGAACCGATTGCTGATCATTTTGTTTTTCGTTTTCGGCTGCGTGTTCGTCGATCGTCTGACTATCTCTTTTCTGTTTCCGATGATTGCCGCCGATTTGAAGCTGAGCAACGTGCATCTTGGCACGCTGTCGGCGGTGCTGGCATTGACTTGGGCGCTATCTGGCGCGGGGCTGGGGGCGATTGCCGATCGCTTTAATATCCGCAAACCGATGCTGATCCTGTCGATCCTGGTGTTTTCGCTGTTCTCCGCGCTGTCGGGGCTGGTCAGCGGCTTTGCCATGTTATTGATCTTCCGAGCGCTGATGGGGATCGCCGAAGGGCCGGTGCTGCCGATCGCGCAATCGCTGATGGTGGAAAAATCGCAGCCGCAGCGCCGCGGCTTCAATATGGGGCTGATCCAGGGGGCGGCGCCGGGATTGTTGGGCGGTATTATCGCGCCGCCGCTGATCATCTATCTGGCGCAGAAGTGGGGCTGGAGCATGGCGTTTCACCTGACCGCCGTGCCGGGCATCATTCTGGCGTGGCTGATATATCGTTATGTGAACGGCAAGAAGGATCCCGCTTTCAGCGCCGCGCCGGCGGCCGACAAGGCGGTGAACAAAGGCGCTTACGGCGAGCTGTTTAAAATCAAGAACGTAGCGCTGTGCATTCTGATCTCCTGCGTGTTCGTCACCTGGTTCATGATCATCATTACCTTCACCCCCAACTTTTTGGTGACCGACCGCGGCTTCAGCGAGGGCACGATGGGCGGCATCATGAGCGCCATCGGCGCCGCCTGGGTGTTTTGGGGCGTGGCAGTGCCGGCGATTTCCGATCGCCTTGGCCGCAAGCCGACGCTGATCTTCTTTTCGCTGCTGGCGGTGTGCTGCCCGCTGTTCCTCAGCTACGTCGATAACCCGTGGCTGCTGGGCGTGCTGGTGTTCCTGTCTTATACCGGCCTTGGCTGCTTCACGCTGTTTATGGCCACCATCCCGTCTGAAACGGTGTCGCCGGCCCGCATCGCGACCGCGTTGGGGCTGGTGATGGGAATTGGCGAGGTGATTGGCGGCTGTCTGGCGCCGTTTATCGCCGGGCTGATCGCCGATCGCTATGGGCTGGTCAGCGTGATGTGGCTGGCGGCTACCGGCGCCGTGTGCGCCGGCGTACTGAGTTGTTTTCTCGATGAAACTGCACCTGCGGTGGTGAGCCGCAGAGCGGTGAAACCGGCGGGCGTCGCCGACGTTTGAGGCGGTTTTCATCCCATTCAATCAAGGAGAGCGAAGATGTCAGCAGAACAATCCGTACTGAATCAGAATGCCGAACCGGACTGGAAGAATTACGACGATTTTGCGCGCGGTATCGACACTAACCGGCTGCCGGGCACCCAGGATTGGCGCGGCAAAACGCTGCAGATCGCTTTTGAAAGCAGCGGGGAAATCACGTTGCGCTTCAGCGCCGATCGGCAGCGGGTGCTGTGGGCCTGGGGCGGGGAGAGCGGCGAGGACGCTTACGAAGAGGTGCAAACCTCCGCCGCGCGCTATTTCTTCAATATTCCGCTGCAGTCGCCGGGCAACGAGTGCCTGACGCTGGTACTCAATCGTGACAGCAGCCGGGCGCTGCTGGTGCGCAGCACGCTGTTGCCGGAACAGACGGTGGAAAAGGGGTCCCGCCTCAAGCAAAGCTTCCACGTCGGCCGGATTGTCGGCGCCACGCCGGGTGGCGTCGCGCCGCATCTGACCCGCGAGCTTATCGGCTATCGCACGCTGAACGTCTACAGCCCCAACCACTATTACGAACATTTCTATGTCAACACTGAGCGCTACGCCTGGCAAAACCTGCGCGGCGAACAATTCGGCCACGGCGACATGGACTACGCCACCTACTACAAGTTTGAGGACGAGATGTTCCTGTTCACCTTCCGGGAAAAGATCATCCCGGTGTGCTCGGTGTTCTTCTTCGACTTTATTTCCGGGCGTTGCACCGGCACCTTCCTCGGGCTGGACGCCGCCGGCCGGGTGTTGGTGTCACCGGCCGGGGCCTTCATCAGCAAGATGAGCTATAACGCCTACCCGGAAGGCGTGCAGCCGCTTTGATTCAGGCGTTTCTGACCAGCGATCCGGCGTTGATCTCCGCGATGGTTTTCGCGCCGGTGAGCGTCATGGCGACGCGCATTTCCTTGTCGATCAGATCCAGCAAGTTAGCCACCCCGGCTTCGCCGGCCGCCGCCAGCGCATAGACGAAGGCGCGCCCCAGCAGCACGCTGTCGGCACCCAGCGCGATCATGCGCACCACGTCCAGGCCGCTGCGGATGCCGGAGTCGGCCAGCAGGGTAATGTCGCCTTTCACCGCGTCGGCGATCGCCGGCATGGCGCGCGCGGTCGACAGCACGCCGTCCAGCTGGCGGCCACCGTGGTTGGAGACGATGATGCCGTCGGCGCCGAAGCGCACCGCGTCTTTGGCGTCTTCCGGATCGAGAATGCCTTTGATGATCATCGGGCCGTCCCAGAATTCACGGATCCACTCCAGATCTTTCCAGGAAATCGACGGATCGAAGTTGGCGCCCAGCCAGCCGATGTAGTCTTCCAGGCTGGTCGGTTTGCCGCGGTAGGCCGAGACGTTGCCCAGATCGTGCGGCTTGCCGAGCAGGCCGACATCCCAGGCCCACTGCGGATGCGCAAACGCCTGCAGTACGCGGCGCAGGGCGGCATTAGGGCCGCTCATCCCCGAGTGGGCGTCGCGATAACGGGCGCCGGGCACCGGCATGTCGACGGTGAACACCAGCGTTTTCACGCCGGCGGCCTTGGCGCGCTCCAGCGCATTGCGCATAAAGCCGCGATCTTTCAGCACGTAGAGCTGGAACCACATCGGCCGATCGATCGCCGGCGCCACCTCTTCGATCGGGCAGACCGACACGGTGGACAGCGTGAACGGAATGCCTTTTTTAGCCGCGGCGCGCGCGGCCTGTACTTCGCCGCGGCGGGCGTACATGCCGGTCAGCCCCACCGGCCCCAGCGCCACCGGCATCGCCAGCTGCTCGCCGAACAGCGTGGTATGCAGGCTGAGTTCGGACATATTGCGCAGCACGCGCTGGCGCAGGGCAATATCGGCCAGATCCGCGGTATTGCGCTTCAGCGTATGCTCCGCGTAGGCCCCGCCGTCGATGTAGTGAAACAGAAACGGCGGCAGTTTGGCCTGGGCGGCGGCCCGGTAGTCGGTTGACGCGGAGATGATCATAGTGTTTACCTTCTTGTCTTGCTTGCGATAACGAGTGGTCAGTCAGAGCGTGAGGATCGCCGCCATACCGGCCGCAATCCCGCCGTACGCCAGCATCGGCAGTACGGTCTTTCTGATGATTTTGCCTTCGGCGTTACCGATCCCGAGGATCGAACAGACGGCGATAATGTTGTTCAGGCACACCATGTTGCCCATGGCGCCGCCGACGGACTGCAAGGCCAGCGTCAGGTTGACGTCAAGGCCGCTGCTCTGGGCGATCGATTGCTGAATGCCGCCGAACGTCAGGTTCGAAACGGTATTGGAACCGGAGAAGAACGATCCCAGCGCGCCGAGGAACGAAGAAAACAGCAGCCAGCTCTCGCCGGTCAGCGCCGCCAGCGCTTTACCGATCAGGATCACCGGCGCGTTGTCGCCGCCCTGCATCATCAGGTTGACCATCACCAGCGCGCCGAACAGGGCGATAAAGGGCCGCGTGATACGCCCGCCGGTTTCGCTGAACATTTGCCGCACTTGGCCGCCATTCAGACGGAACAGCGGAATGCACAGCAGCACCACCAGCAGGAACGGGATCAGCGCCGGGACATACAGCGTTTTGTAGCCGGCGGCGGCGGAGGTGCCCAGCACCTGCTGCAGTTCGACGATCAGCGCCCGGCTGATGCGCAGCTCCCCGAGCCAGCCGAGGTTTTCCTGCCACAGCAGCGCGGTGTTGTTGAGCAAGGCTTTAAGGCCCAGCTGGTGGACGCGCGTCACTATCAGGATAGCAATCAGCAGCAGGGTTGGGGTCATGGCCTTGACCACCTGCATGAACGGCACCGCCTGCCCGGCGCTCTGCGGTTTGTCGCTGCGGGCGAGGCCGATGCCACTGCGCGCCAGCAGCACCGACAGCGCCAGGCCGATGGCGCCGCCGACCAGCGCCGGGAATTCATAGTTCACCTGAGCCAGCAGCAGATAGGGCAGGGTGCAGCTCAGCACGCTGAGCAGGATAAACGGCAGGTTGCGGCGGATATCCTGCCAGGAAACGATAAAGCGCAGCGCCAGCAGAGGAATGACGAAGCCGGCGACAAAATGGATCAGCGCGGTCTGCCGGCCGATCTCCAGCAGGCTGGCGTCCGACAGGCCGAGGTTGGCAAAGCCGAACCAGGTGGGGGTGCCCACGGCGCCGAAGGAGACCGGCACCGAGTTCATCACCAGTGTCAGCAGGGCGACGCGCAGCGGGTTGAAGCCCAGCCCGACCAGAATCGGCGCGGCGATGGCGGCCGGGGTGCCGAAGCCGCTGGCGCCCTCAATCATAAAGGCGAACGCCCAGCCGATAATCATCAGCTGGGCCACGGGATTGGGGCTGATGGTTTCCAGCCAGCGGCGCACCACGTTCTCCGCGCCGCTTACCTGCATCAGTTTGTTGAGCAGGATGGCGCCGGCGATGATGGTGATCGGCGTCAGCGTCGATACCAGCGCGGTGATGATATTGGCATGCAGCAGCCGCAGCGAGGCATCGAACCACAGGAGCTGTACGGCGTAGACCACGGCGGCCGTCAGCGGCAGGGCGAGATAAGAGGGCACGCCATTCCTTTTGGTCATCATCCAAATCAGCAGGACGATGGGCGCAATACTGAAAAACAGGGGCATAAGATCCTCAGGGTTATTATTTTTATGGGCAGAGATATGTAGCTGAAAGGTTAATTACCGCAACATTTTCATTCTAATCACAACGTTGGCGACGATGCCATGCGGTATTTTTTTAACATCGGCGAACGGCGCCGGTGGTGGGAAATTGGCCGGTAGACGGGGATGAATTAACTGCTTAAAAATCAGATTGATAGAAAGTGTTATTGTGTGATGAATGCGCAGGCTCACATTAATTAAGCGGTAATGTTCAATAGATTATGTCCAAAAATGCCGTAATCTCCGCGGCCTTTTGCGGCCGCGGGGAAATAATCAGCGAGGAAAATTCAAAAATAGTGGCTGATATTTTGGTAGGAACCGATGATATGCTCGATCAGCAGACGGGTTTTTAACGGCAGATTGCGGGTGTAAGGATAGACGGCGTAAATGCCCAATACCTTGCCGCAGTGGCCGGCCAGGATCTCCGTCAGTTTGCCGTCCTGCAAATCTTCATACACCATGCAGCGTGGCACCATGGCGATGCCGTGGCCGCCGATCACCGCTTTGCGGATCGCCCGCGCATTGTTGGCCGACAGGTTGCCGTTAACCTGCAGCTCGTAGATGTCGTTGCGCCCCGGCCGTTTCATCAGCCAGTTGGCGGTGCCGCTCTCCTGATAGGTGTAGGTCAGGCAGTTGTGGCCGAGCAGGTCTTCGGCGCAGCGCGGTTCCGGGTGGCTTTCCAGATACCCCGGCGAGCAGACGATCACCCAGCGGGAATCGAAGATCGGCCGGGCAATCAGGCTCGAATCCGGCATGGTGCCGGTGCGGATCGCCAGATCGATGCCTTCTTCCACCAGATCGGCAAAGCGGTTTTCCAGCCGCATCTCGACTTTCAGGCTGGGATGCAGAGCGCAAAATTCCGCCACGCTCTCGCTCAGCAGCAGCTCGCCCGAAATGGTCGGCACCGACATGCGAATGGTGCCGGTCAACTCTTCGCTCTTTTCGCTGACGGCGTACAGCGCCTCCTGCACTTTGGCGCCGATCTCTTTGGCCTGCTGGTAGAGCGCCTGGCCGCTTTCGGTCAGCGTCAGGCTGCGCGTGGTGCGGTACAGCAGACGGGCGCCCAGCGATTTTTCCAGCCGCCCGATGCGTTTACTGACCACCGAGCTGGTGATGCCGGCGCTCTCCGCGGCCTTGCTGAACGAGCCGCAGTCGACGATCAGGGCGAACAGAATCAGGTCGTTGGCGTATTCGTGGGTGGCGAGCATAGGCATCCTGTAGAGTGAGAGTCCTTTTGTCCAAGTGTAAATCCGGCGCGGCAGGAAGCAATCTTTTCAGCGTGTCGCACGTCGTCACCAACTGGTCAGATCTGAATTTTTCTTATTTGTTTTTTCATTTTACTGAGAATTATCCTTTTTTATTTTTCTTGCTGTAACCGGGTTTAGTTTACTTTTCTTGTTTTTAGTCAAATTTAAATTGGAATAGTCCTGTAATCGAGCGTTACTTATTCGATTAACTTTAACTTGCAGTGTAAATAATTGTATTGATCTGCTCGTTTGGGATGGCTATGCTTTTTCCCGAAGCGCTCTCATTGTTATTGGTTAAATAGTTTTGAAATGTATTGAAGGATTGCTCTGTCTGCCGACAGGGTAATGGGTAGTGTGTTTATGTTTTAATATAAATAAGGATATTGTAATGAAAAAAATCAATCTGTCAGAAGCGGAAAACATCGTCGGCGGTACTTTTGTTTGTACCAAGGAATTTGCCTGGGTGGGCAGCGGCAACAACCGCACCTGCCAGCTGGTGAAAACCTGTGCGAACAAATTCGGTGGCGTACAGAAGTCTTATTACCCGGCGCCGGTAGCAAGCTGCCCGTCTAACCCAACCACGCCAAGCTGATGCGGGTTGACCCCCTGCATTTAGATTAGCGGTGGGCAGGCGGGCAGCGTTCGCGCTGTCCCGCCTGATACCGGCGAAAAAGTCGTCTTACGTTCTCATTATTTACGGCATTAACTCTTTTTCATGTATTCACTCTGCCGGGTGAATATTAATATATACGCAGGATGCGTCCGTTATGTATAAACGTCCCTTGCTTTTTATCGGCTACACGCTCGTTATTATTTTTGCCTCTTCTTTTTTGACCGCATTTTATTTTCAACATTACGTCATGCAACCGGCGGAGGCGGAAAGCCTGAGTTTTATCTCCCCGGAAAAAATCGAACAAAGCCCGTTGCAAGACGATAATACCATTGTCGAAGTCTTCTCTTACGCCTGCCACTATTGTGAAGTCAACGAAAGCGGCGTGGCAGAGCTGGAAAAACGTTTGCCGGCGGGCGCCAAATTGGTGCGCTTGCACCTCAGTGACGACAGTCAAGCCGGCATGGCGGCCTTTGCGCCCCTGTTCGCCACGCTGACGATCATGGGGATCGAAGCACAGCATCGCCCCGCCGCTTATCGCGCCATTATCAAAGAAAACCTCAACCTGGCGGACGACAAGCAGCTCAGCGCCTGGCTGACGGCCAACGGTATCGATGAGGCTGCCTATCGGCAGGCCAGAGAGTCAGAGCGGGTCAAGGCGTTGTTGGCGCATATGACGGCGGTAAGCCGCTATTACCAGATCAACGCGACTCCCAGTTTTATCGTCAATCGCAAATGGCTGGCGCTGCAAGATCGCGAGTTTTCCGCTTTCAGCCGGCAGTTGCTGTCGCTGTTGCAGCACGATAAACCACTGGCCCTCTGATGCGCCTGCTCGCGGTTCGGGGGTATTTGGCCTGGCGCAACGGCCTGGACGCGATGGCCCGCTTATCGGCTGCCGGTGCCGGGATGGGCAACCGCCTGACGTGTGCCCTGCTGCGGCGCGTGGACTATCGCCTGTGGCTGGCGGTGCGCCGGCGGTTGAGGGGAAGCAGGCCGCAGCGCCGCTTTCGCCACCGGCATGCGGTAGCGCTGGCGAACCGCCAAAGCCTGTTGGGTGAAGGCAAGCTGGACTTCGCCTGGTTGATGCAGCGGCGGCAGTGGCTGGACATGGCGGCGGTCTCTGCCCGCAATGCGGCGTTGATGAGCCATTTGGCGCACTGTTCCGCGCAGCTTGATCAGGTCGTGGAACCGCTGCATCGCGCGGGCGTGCCGGTGCTGCTGGCGCCGATGCATACGGTCTCCGACGTGTTGGCGACGCTGGTCGGCGCGGGCGTTTATCCCGGGCGGGCCACGGTGATCGTTTCCGGCGATGTGCAGGCGTTTGCGCGGCGATCGCCGGAAGACGAATGGCGGCAGCGGCTCGACTATTGCTCGATTCACGACGATCCGCGGCACATCGCCGGCACCCTGTCGCAGGCGATGCTGGAAGCGGCGGAACATCGGCGCAACATCATCCTCTTCCCCGACATCACGCCGGATTACACCCTGCACAGCAATCAGGATGTGGCGGCCAAACTGGCCTGCCATCTGTTCGGCCGGCCGGCGCATTTGCACAGCGGCATCGTTCGGCTGTCCCGGGCGTTGCGGGCTCAGGTGGTGTTCTATTCGCTTTATTTCGATCGCGGCATCCGCATTCACATTGAAGAACCTGTCGCCGCAGATCGGGTCGGCCGCGCCATGCCGGCGATCGTCGAGCGAACCCTCCGGCGGCATGCGGATGATTGGTTGCTATGGCATTCGCACTCTTTATTTTTTATTAACGAATAAGTCAGGGATATCACAACGTATGGAAAACACCCTTCCTACGCCGGTCTTGCAGAGCGAAATCAATGAGTGCGGGCTGGCCTGCATCGCCATGCTGGCGGAAACTCAGGGCATTCGCGCACCGTTGACGGAGCTGCGGGAGCGTTATCCCGCTTCGCAGCACGGCACTTCGCTGGCGACGCTGTGCGCCATTTTGGGAGAGCTGGCGCTACCGGCTTATCCGGTGGCGTTCGAGCACCGGGATCTGGCGGCGCTGCCGTTACCGGCCATTTTGCATTACGGCGCGGGCCACTATGTGTTATTGGCGTATCGCCAGGGGGGGTACGTGTGCGTAATGAACCCGGCGTTGGGGCAGCAGCTGCTGCCGTATGCCGCCCTGAAAGCGGAAATCAGCGGTTATGCGTTGGTGCTGGATCGCGATGATTTGCCAGCCACCGTCCCGGCCCGGCGCAGCCACCGCCGCAGCGCTTTCGCCAGCTTAAGCCTGAAGGATACCGCCGGCATCGCCGGCATCTATCGCCTGGCGGCGATGACGTTTTTTATCTCACTGACGCTGTTCATCATGCCGATGATGGTCGCCAGCGCGATCAATCAGGTGTTCGCCATGGCCGGCGAGGTCGCGTTCCCCTACGCCTATTATCTGCTGGCGTTTGTGGCGTCCACGGCGTTGGCGCTGATTGCGCGCACCCTCACCGAACGCTTCATCAAAAATTTCGTGTTGTTGCACGGCGCCGCCGGTTTTTCTCGCCTGCTGGAAAACTCACTCAATTTCTTCAGCAAGCGCGCCCCCGGCGAGATCTTCAGCCGTTTCACCAGCTGGCAGATGGCCGCCGGCCAGAAAATCGAACTGGACAACGGCCTGCGCACCGACTGGATCATCGGCGCCATCGCGTTGGCGGTGATGTGCTACCTGAGCCCGATGCTGGCGCTGGTGCCGGTTGTCGGCGTGCTGCTGATGGGGGCGGTCAGCGTATGGGCCATCTACCGCGATCGGCATTACACCCAGCAGCTGCAGGTGCGAGGCGCGGTGCAAAATGACTTCATCCTGGAAACCATCCAGGGGTTTTCGACCATCAAATCAGCCGGCCTGGCTGGCCAGCGGCAGGAAGGGTTCGCCGAACATGCCCGCTCGCTGTTCAATTGCCTGCAGCAGCAAAAGATCTATGAACAGATAAAAGGCAGCATTTACCAGCTGATCGGCAGTCTGGAGATGGTGTTGTTCATGCTGCTGGCGTTGCCGCTGCTCAAGGAGGGCGAACTCAGTCTGGGGGCATTCTTCGCCTACAGCTTTCTGCGCGAAATCTTTACTTCGTACAGCAGCAAGATCTTTTTTGCCGTTTTGCAGAAAAACCAGCTGCACGTCATCGATGAACGCGCGCGGGATCTGTTTCCTGCGGTATCCGCTCGGGCCCAGTCTGCGGACGAAAGCGTGAGCCATTTTGACGCGCGGTTGGCGTATCGGGGGGTGGCCTTCGCTTACGACGCTGGTCAACCGGTGTTGCGCGATTTGTCGCTGACGCTGGAGCGGGGTGAGTGCATCGCCATTTGCGGCGGTTCCGGCGCGGGCAAGAGCACGTTGCTGAAGGTGCTCGCCTGCCTGCTGACGCCGCAGCAGGGGGAGCTGACGCTGGATGGGCGCGTACTGGCAAGTGCCGCCGCGCAGCGGCTGTTCTTCCTGCAAAGCCAGGAGGACATTCTGTTCAACGCCTCGGTGTTGCAGAACATCACGCTGTTCGCGCCGTCTGCGCCGGGCCAGCAACGGCAGGTGGAACAGGCGTTGCGCAGTTTGGGGCTGGCGGACGCGGTGGCGCAGCTGCCGGGGGGCGTGAACGCCCTGGTGCGGGAGAGCCATGCCGGGCTGTCGCTGGGGCAGCGGCAGCGTCTGTTGCTGGCGCGCGCCATGTACAGCCGTTGCCCGGTGTTGGTGCTGGACGAACCGACGGCGAATCTGGATGAAAAGACCGCGGCGGCGGTGATGTCGGCTCTGGTGGCGCATTGCCGTGAAAACCGTAAAACCCTGGTGACGGTCACCCATAATCCGCGGCTGTTGCCGTTATTCGATCGGATCTTGCGCATGTCGCAGGGGCGGCTCGTGCCTGAATCCACCGACGACGCCAGGATGAATGATTGTGCAGAGGTGGAGTGAGGTGCCCGGAAAGAGACGCTGGCGGCGAGTGGCGTTGGCGATGGTCGTTTTGGCGGCGTTGCTTGGCGGGCTGTCGTTGCTGAATCGGCCCCCTGACATGCAACCACCGCAAACGGCGCGCGTTGAGCGCGGTGACATCGAAAAAAGCGTGTTGGCGACCGGGATTCTGAAACCGCTTCGGCAGGTGAACGTGGGCGCGCAGGTCAACGGGCAGTTGAAAAAACTGTATGTCAAACAGGGTGACAGGGTGATCCAGGGGCAGCTGTTGGCCGAGATCGATCCGACGCTGCAGCTTAACGAACTGCGCAAGTCACAGGCTGAATTACGCAGCGCGCAGGCGCAGAAACTGGCGAGCCAGGCACAGCTGAAGCAGTACCAGCTGGAGCTGAAGCGGCAAAGAGCGCTGGCGCGAGACCGCGCCGGCGTGGCCAGCGATTTGGAAAAAGCGCAGGCGCAGCACGACGCGCAACTGGCGCAGTTGAAAGTGAACGAGTCGCAGATCGTCCAGGCCGAAGTGGCGCAGGAAACCGCCAGGGCCAATCTGGCTTTTACCCGTATTACCGCCCCAATCGACGGCGAGGTGCTGGGCATTGTCACCCAGGAAGGGCAAACCATCGTCTCGTCGCAAAGCGCGCCGACCATTTTGGTGATGGCAGACGTGGATACCATGATGGTGCATACCCGCATATCGGAAAATGACATCTTGCAGGTGAAGACGGGGCAGCCGCTGTGGTTTTACGTCGCCGCCGATCCCCGCCGCCGCTATGAGGGAGCGATGGGCGCGATACAGCAGGCGCCGGCGGAGGCGCTGGAAACCGACCCGCTGGGCAGGAATTCAAGCCAGCAAACGGCGGCGGTGTATTACAACGGCGTGTTTGCCGTCGCCAACGGCGAGCGTCGATTGCGTACCTCGATGACGGCGCAGGTATTCATCATGACCGAACGCGCACAGGGGGTGGTGCGGGTACCGATGGCTGCGCTGGGCGCGGCATTGGAGGAAGGAAGCTATCAGGTCAAGGTGTTGGAAGGCGGGCAAACGGTGGTGCGCCGCGTGCGTATCGGTACCCGCGATCGCCGCTATGCCGAAGTGTTGGAAGGGCTGAACGCAGGAGAGCAGGTGCTGCTGGAGCAACAGCCTGATGTGGAGGAGGGCGCTGATGTCAGTTAGCACCGCTCCCATCATTGCGTTGGATAACGTCTCGCGCGAGTTTCAGGCGGGGGAGCAGAAAATTGCGGTCCTCAAGCGCATTTCCCTGAGCATTCAACGGGGGGAAATGGTCGCTATCGTCGGCGCCTCCGGTTCCGGGAAATCGACGTTGATGAACATCATCGGCTGTCTGGACAAACCTTCTCAGGGCGACGTGCACATCAACGGGGTGGCTATTGGGCAAGCCGACGCCGATCGCCTGGCGCAGCTTCGCAGCCGGCATATCGGCTTTATCTTCCAGCGCTATCACCTGATGCCCTATCTGACCGCCGGTGAGAATGTGGCGATCCCGGCGTTGTATACCGCCATGCCGGCCGCCGAACGCCGCCTGCGGGCAGCGCATTTGCTGGCCCGGCTCGGGTTGGCGCAGCGCGGCGGTCATCGTCCGGCGCAGCTTTCCGGTGGGCAACAGCAGCGGGTCAGTATTGCTCGCGCCCTGATGAACGGCGCGGAAATTATTTTGGCCGACGAACCGACAGGTGCGCTGGATAGCGCCAGCGGTCAGGCGTTGATGACCATTTTGCACGAGCTGAACGCTATCGGGCATACCGTCGTCATCGTGACACACGATCGGCGGATCGCCGAACAGGCGCGGCGGATCATTGAGATCGGCGACGGCGAGATCGTGGCGGATCGTCGCCATGAAGCCTCCCGACATCTTTCTACGTTCGAGCGACCGCTGGCGGCGCCGCTGAAACGCATGGCGCCGGGCGCGGCGTTGAAAGAGGCCGTCGGCATGGCCTGGCGGGCATTGCTGGGGCACCGGGTCCGGGCACTGCTATCGATGCTCGGCATCATTATCGGCATTGCGGCGGTGGTCTCCGCCATCGCCATCGGAGAAGGCACGCGGCGTAATATTCTCAAGGAAATCAGCCAGCTTGGCACCAGCACGCTGGAGATTCGCCCTGGCCTCGGGTGGGAGAAACCGCGGCCCGACCTTGCGCGCTCGCTGAGCGAGCGGGATGCCGCATTATTGGCGGCGCTGCCTTACGTCGACAGCGTTTCGCCGGTGATCGGCACCCAACTGCTGGCCGTTCGCGAAGGCAAACAGGTGCCGCTTGCCGTGATGGGCGTCGGCGAAGGGTATTTCCGCACGCAGGGCATTCGCCTGCTTTCCGGCGGCCTGTTTACCGCGCAGGATCTGAGTGAGCGCGCACCGGTAGCGGTGATTGATCCCTTGCTGAAACAGGCGCTGTTTGCTTCCCGGCAAGACCCTATAGGCGCGGTAGTGCTGATCGCGGGCGTGCCTTATCGGGTGATCGGCGTCGCGCAGCGCCGCGGCGCTCAATACGCCGGCTCTCAACCGCTTGCCTGGCTGCCCTATACCTCCCTGACCGGCCGCATCGCCGGCGATATGCCGCTGGAATCCATTGTGATGCGAGTGAATGAAAAACTGACGCTGGAAGAGGCGGGGCGGGATGCGACCCGGCGTTTGATCGTAGAACACGGGCGGCGTGATTTCTTCACGTTGACCGACGATCAGCTGACGCAATCCATTCAGCGCGCCTCAGGCTCCATGCAACTGCTGATTACCGCGATTGCCGCCATCTCGCTGCTGGTGGGCGGTGTGGGGGTGATGAACATCATGCTGGTCTCGGTGACGGAACGGACCCATGAGATCGGTATTCGAATGGCGGTGGGCGCCGCCGAGAAGGACATTATGCGGCAGTTTTTGATTGAGGCGGTGGTGATCTGCAGCTTGGGAGGCGTGTTGGGGATCGCCTGCGCCGCGCTGGTCAAAGGGGTTCTGAGCGGATTGGCGCCGCAGGTGACGATGATCTTTACCTGGCCGCCGTTGCTCCTGGCCTGCGGATTTTCGGCGTTGATCGGTGTCGGGTTCGGGTTCTTTCCGGCTCGCACCGCCGCGCGCCTGCAGCCGGTGGAGGCGCTGGCGCGAGAATGAGCCGACTTTGGGTTTACGGGCTGGTGATGCTGTCGCTGAGCGCCTGCGGAGGGCGGCCGATCGACGCCACGGCGCCGCCGTCGCTGCCGCAGCAGTGGCGCGTGGTCGATGAGCGTTCCGGTTCGCTGCGGGCGGGCGTCGCCTGGTGGGAAAACTTCAATGATCCGCAACTCTCCTCGCTGATCGATGGCGTGCTGATCGCGAATCAGGATTTGGCGCTGGCCGGATTGCAGTGGCGCGAGGCCATGTTGGAGGCCGGATTAACGGAGGGCAACTTGACGCCGGATTTCACCGCCAGCCTGAGCGGCCGCAATACCCGAGCGTTGCGGGGCGCGTCTACGCCGCAGGAAAGCTACCGTGCAGGGCTTTCTCTGAGCTATGAACTGGATTTATGGGGCAAGCTGGCGCGCATTCGCGAACAGGCCGAATGGCTGGCCGTCGCCTCGGAGTTGGATCGGCGCAATACCGCGTTGACCTTGATCGGTGCTACCGCGCGCGGGTACTGGCAGATTGCCGACTTGAATCAGCAAGTCCTCCATCAGCAACAGGCGCTGGCGATCGCGTGTGAAACTTTGCGGCTGGTGGCGGCACGTCACACCGCCGGCGACGTTGGCCGATTCGAGCTGTTGCAGGCGGAGCAAAGCTTGTTGGCGCGAGAGAATCAGCTGCATGAGCTGGAGCGGCTGCGGGAAGATGCACGTAACTCGTTGGCACTGTTGTTCGGGCGATCGCCGCTGCTGCGCTATAGCGAACGGCGTTCGTTGCCGCTTGAAGAGGTGGCTGTCGCGCAGCGTCAGCCGGCGTGGGTGATTGCGCGCCGGCCGGATGTTCAGGCGGCAGAACGCCGTCTGAGAGCGGCGCTGGCCGGTGCCGAGGCGGCAAGATTGAGTTTTTATCCGGCGCTGAGCCTGGAGGCCGGGTTGGATGCCGGCAGCGGACTTTTCCGCCAGTGGTTCAGTGAACCTTCTCGCTCGCTGGGCGCCACGTTGACGCTGCCGTTTATCGAATGGCGCAAGATGCGCTTGTCCAGCGACAAAGCGGCGTTGCAGGCGCAGCGGGCGGAGATTCAATTTCGCGATGCGGTCTACCGTGCGCTGGCCGATGTGGACAACGCCATGCGACAACGCCTGGAAGCACAGCGGCAAATCGGCAATCAGCGGTGGCATCTGGCGATGAGTCGACAAGCCGTGGCGTTGGCGCGACATCAATATCAGGCTGGTTCCGTTGCGCTGCAAACGCTGCTGGATGCGCAAGAGGCGGTGTTGGCCAGCGAGAATTCGCTGTCGGCACTGCAATTCCGCTATCTGAACGCCACGATGCAACTCTGGCTGGCGCTGGGCGGCAACGAGGCTTTCGCATCCGGGCAAGGAGAATAAGCATGGAGAAAACAAGACGCGTAGTGGTTACCGGTTACGGTGCCGTCACCGCGCTGGGGGGCAACGCGCAGCAAAGCTGGCAGGCTATCATGGCCAGCCGTCTGGCCTATCGTTATCACGATAAATCGGCGGCGGGGATCCACGCGCGCTTTTTTGCTTTGTTGGAGGCCGAACCGCCGCTGGAGGGCGTTGCCGCGCGGGTAAGCCGCCGCTTGCCCAGATTCGCCAGACTGGCGCTTGCCGCCGCCACGGAGGCGATCGAAATGGCGTTTTCATCCAGTTTTGTTGGGCCCGCGCACTTTTATTCGTCGTTGGAGTGCGGAGCGATTATCGGCAGTGGCTGGGGCGGCCAGGATGAGATCATGCAAAACAATGCGGACTATCTGCAATCCGGGCTGGGGCAGCTGTTTGGCTGTTTTCACGCGATGCCGAATATCGCGACCGCCATATGCGGCCAGCATTGGTTGCTACGGGGCTATCAAGGCTCGCCGGCGGCGGCCTGCGCGACCGGCGGCATCGCGATTGGCGATGCGTTTGAGGTGATACGCAGCGGCCGCGCTTCAATGATGCTGGCCGGCGCCTCGGAGTCGCTGCGCGGCAACGGCGCGATCTGGAATATGGATGTGTTGCGTTTGTTGAGTCGGGAGCAAAAGGATATCACCAAAGCCAGTTGCCCGTTTAGCCGGGAACGCAACGGTTTCGTCCTGGCGGAAGGGGCCGCCGTATTATGCCTTGAGGAACGGGAAGCGGCTTTAGCGCGCGGTGCGACGATTTTGGGCGAAATCAAAGGATACGGCAACTTTTCAGACGCTTTTGATCTTACCGCGCCGTCGAAGGATCCTCAGGCCAAGGTGAAAACCCTACGACGGGCCTTGGAGCAGGCGGGGCTCGGCAGCCATGAAATCGACTATATCAATGCGCATGGCACGTCTACGTTGCAAAACGACGTGAACGAAACCGAGGCGATCAAGGCGGCGCTGGGGCGCGATGCCTATCGCACACCGATTTCCAGCACGAAATCTTATACCGGGCACCTGCTTGGCGCATCCGGCAGCTTTGAGGCGATCGTCTGCCTGCAAGCGTTACAGCAGCAAATGATGCCGGCGACCTGCCATTTGCACGAAGCCGATCCCGCATGCGATCTCGATTATATTCGCGAAGGACATCGGCATGGTCGTCTGCGTAATGTCATGAGCCTCAGTTTCGGTTTCGGCGGCGCCAATGCGGCGCTGGTATTTGGCAATCACTATGAATAACGGTAGAACGCATGGAAAAATATCATCGGTTATATGAGACGATTTGCGGCATGTTGCATGAAGCCCGAGGGCTGGAGAGAACGCTGCTGTCGGCGGATATGCCGCTACAGCAGCTTGGGCTGGACAGCCTGGATTATATGGAGCTGATGTTGTTGGTTCGGCGAGAATTCGGCATTACGCTCACTGCGGAAATGCTTATCGAGCATCCTGAATTGACCCTCGGCGAATTGTGCCACCTGATAACCCGTCAATAATTTCATCCCCCCAGGCGATCGCTTGCTAGTGTCTGGCCTGGGTTTTTCGTCTGTTGTAACGTCCATTCCATTCTTTTCGCATCCTGCTTCACTCAGTTATCGATATCCATAAATATTAATGCTTATCCGTCAGGTTAATATGGCCAGAGATGGCGTTTTTTTATTCAACCTTTGGCGGTGTTATGAATGATGAGTGTTAATTATGTGGCGATATTTTTTAGGAATATTCTTTGTTTTGCCGGTTAATTTATCAATCTCACTCTACATCGCGCTTGTAAGTGATAATGCAAGCTAAAGAAAATAGCGGCAGTGCGGCCTCATTATTTATGATACGGCCGGAAAGCTGCGCAGATTATTCACGATAGCGATTCTCAGGGGCGATTGATGGCCGCGAGAATAACGGTTGTCGCGCTGTTCGCATTCGGCAAATCCGTTATACTCCGCGCTGGATGCAGGAACCTATCCATATGTCAGGGGCTGCCCTGAGTGTCCATTGTGGTGATGTAAAAGGAAAATGACAGCCACATTTTTCCTATCAAAGTAATGAGGTTGTATGTCTAATCGTAAACATCTGACGCCTTCTGAAGTGGAGAGACTGCTTGAGGTCACGCTGCATGGAAAGAATCCAGAACGCGATTATTGTTTGATTTATATGTGTTTTATTCATGGGTGCCGCGCCAGTGAAATAGGGGGATGGCGTTTGTCGGATATCGATCTGGAAGGCGGTAATATCTATGTGCATCGGTTGAAAAATGGTTTTTCCACCGTGCATCCGCTTTATCTGCGCGAAAGACAATGTTTGCGGCGCTGGTTGGATAAACGTCAGCGGCACCGCTGGGCAGATCAGGAGTGGCTGTTTCTTTCCAATCGCGGCGGCCGCCTGTCGCGTCAACGTATTTACGGGTTGATTCGCCATTACAGCAAGGTGGCTAAATTGGAGGTCAATGCGCACCCGCACATGCTGCGGCATGGCTGCGGATTTGCATTGGCGGATCGCGGTGTCGACACCCGTTTAATTCAGGATTACCTCGGGCACCGAAATATCCAGAATACGGTGATTTATACTGCCAGCAATGCGCAGCGCTTCAAGGAAATTTGGTAAGTGTGATTTAAGTTAATAACGTTAAGGAGTCACTTTGAACTAAACTGAAACATACTGTAAGGACGCGTAAAAACAATGTCAATATTCCCATGCCTTCTTTCCAGGATAAAGATAAATATCATTTAAAAACAATGCGTTGTGTTTTTTGTGCATGCCGTGTCATCCCTGGCAATCTAAGTAAAATCCTACTCAAAACCCCACAAGTTTAAATCACTGCGTTATCACCTCGGTTTTTTAGTCTGATTTATCAGTTATTCATCAATTGGTTGGTTTTAAATTCCGACAAATGTCTATTTATTGGTTTAAAAATCCAAAGGAGTCACTTTAGTTCAAAATGAATCGTTTGGGTGAATAAGCCAGAATCCATCAATCAACTTGGCTTAAGACGTTTCCCATTCATGGAACTAAATAAAAGGAATGACATTAAGGATATGTCGGAAATAAACCCATGCACATTTTGCATAATTTTAAGGAAAGTAGGATGAAAAAGAATCTGTTGGCTGTAGCTATATTGACCGCGTCCGCATTTACCACTTCTGCATTTGCCGCCGACGGCGCGCTGAATATTACTGGCACCATCACCGATCAGTCTTGCACCGTCGATGCGGATTCCAAAAACAAGCAGGTTGCTCTGGGCAAGATCGCCAAAGATGCGTTCACCCTGTCTAAAACCGCCGGCGCCAAGGCGTTCAATCTGGTGCTGAAAAATTGCCCGGCCACCGTCACCGGCGCCACCGTGCGTTTTGACGGCACTCAGGTGCAGGGGCAGTCCGGGCTGCTGCAACTGACCGGCGCTGGCACCGCCGGGGTCGCGGGCGGCATTGGCGTGCAACTGCTGGACGACGGCAGCAACGTGTTAAATATCGGCAACGATTCCCGCGTCTATACCCTGGCCGAGAACAAAGACAACGTTCTGGGCTTTGTTGCGCGCTATTTCGCTTATGACAACGTTTCCGTCGGTAGCGCCAACGCTACGGCCAACTTCACCATCGTTTATCAGTAAGGCCATGCCGTTACGGCGGCGGAACAGTTAGAAAAATGAGCCAGAGAGCGTGTTCTCTGGCTCTTATTCATCGGTGATGGAAACGGGAAGAAAGAGAATGAAAGCGGGATACTTTGTGCTGACGGCGGCGTTGCTGATGACGCTTTGGACTCCGGTACGGGCCGGTGTAGTAGTGGGGGGAACGCGCCTGATCTACGACGGCGGCAAAAAAGAGTCTGCTCTGAATATCAGTAATCCGGATGCGATGCCTTATCTGATCCAATCCTGGGTTGATGCGCAAGAAGGCGATAGCGCGAAAGCGCCTTTTATCATTACACCGCCGCTATTTCGCTTGGATGGCGGCCAAAATAACCTGCTGCGCGTGGTACGTGCGGGCGGCAATTTACCGACGGACAGAGAGTCGCTGTATTGGCTGAATGTGAAGGCGATCCCCTCGGTGGAAAAGAAAGAGAATACCCTGCAAATCGCCATCAAGACCCGTATCAAGTTGATTTACCGCCCGCAGGGGCTCACCGGCAATCTGGAGGAGGCGGCCGGTAAAGTGACGTGGCGGCGCAGTGGCGATCGTCTGCAGGTGACCAACCCTTCACCCTACTACCTCACCTTTTTCAATTTGAAGCTGAATGGCCGCGCCATTACCGGCAACACCATGGTAGCGCCGCAGGCAAGCGCCAGTTTCCCGTTGCCGACGGCGAATGGCGCAGGAGGCGGTCTGAGCTGGCAAATCATCAATGACTATGGCGGCACCGGCCAGACCTTCACCAGCACATTATAACCGGGCTGCGGTACGTGTTTTTTGCTCCGGAATAACGCTGGAGCAGGTGTTCGGCTTACCTGGCTTTTCGTCGGGCCGAGCCAATCGGGACAGGGAGTTAAAAGGATGAATAACCCGAATTGCATTGGTTTACCAGGGGCGCGATCGGTTCTTGCCGGCCTGATATCTTGCCAGGTGGCGCTGCTGAGCCCGATCGGCACGGCTTATGCGCGCGATTATTTCAACCCGGCGTTGCTGGAAATCGATAACCCGGCGCTGCGCGGCGCCGATCTCTCCGTATTTGAGGAGAACAGCAGCCAGGCGCCCGGGAACTATCGGGTCGATCTTTACCTGAACGGCGAACAGATAGACAGCCTCGACGTCGAGTTCCGGCTTATGCCAGGGGCCGGCGGTAAACAAACGCTGCAACCTTGCTTCAGTACTGAGAAATTGGCTGAATTGGGCGTGAGGGTTGCCATGTTTCCGGCGATGGTGCCTGGGGAGAGTTGCGTCAATTTGGCGCTGGCCATTCCACAAGCCTCTTCGACATTCCTGTTCAATCAGTTGAGGCTGAATTTGAGTATCCCGCAGGCGGCGCTGCGCTTGAATGCGCGCGACTACGTTTCCCCGGATAAATGGGATTCCGGCATACCGGCGCTGTTGGTCAATTACAATTTCAGCGGCGCCAATAGCCAGATGCGCGCCAGCGAACGGCAAA
Organism: Serratia sp. LACPHL-BACT-2024-00286; assembly: GCF_043109535.1. Taxonomy (NCBI): domain Bacteria; kingdom Pseudomonadati; phylum Pseudomonadota; class Gammaproteobacteria; order Enterobacterales; family Yersiniaceae; genus Serratia; species Serratia sp. LACPHL-BACT-2024-00286. The sequence goes on along the minus strand of NZ_JBICNA010000004.1, from coordinate 127,462 downwards.
ACAACAATAACTATTACCTCAATCTGCGCTCGGGCATCAACTGGGGCGCCTGGCGCCTGCGTAACTATTCGATCTGGAATCATTACTCCGGTGGCTCTTCTTCCTGGCGCTCAATCAATACCTACCTGCAGCGCGATATCGTTGCGTTGCAAAGCCGCCTGACCCTGGGTGACAGCACAACATCCAGCGATGTGTTCGATAGCGTGCAGTTCCGCGGCGGGCAGTTGGCCTCTGAGGACGATATCCTGCCGGACAGCATGAAAGGGTACTCGCCGGTAGTGCGCGGGATCGCACGCACGAATGCGCAAATCATAATCCGGCAAAACGGCTACGTGATTTATCAAAGCTATGTGCCGCCGGGGGCGTTTGAAATTTCCGATCTGTATCCCACGGGTGGCAGCGGCGACCTGAATGTAAACGTGCGTGAGGCAGACGGGCAGGAGCAGCATTTTGTGGTGCCGTACGCCGTGGTGCCGGTATTGCAGCGCGAAGGGCGGTTTAAATACAGCCTGACCAGCGGGAAATACCGGTCATACAGCGGCGGCGTTGATGAACGCCCGTTCAGCCAGGCAACCGGGATCTACGGTTTGCCTTGGGGGGCCACGTTGTATGGCGGCGTGCAGGCGGCCAGTAAATATCAGTCTTTGGCGCTGGGATGGGGGCAGAACATGGGGGCGGTAGGCGCGCTGTCTGCCGATGTCACCCAAGCCTGGACCAAGCAGGAAACCCGGCCGAAGGAACAGGGGCAATCATGGCGTCTGCGTTACGGTAAAAACTTCATTGAAACCGGCACCAACTTTAGTTTGGCCAGTTACCGCTACTCCACGCGCGGCTTTTATAGCCTGCAGGAGGCGCTGGAGAGCTATGGCGGCAACAGCGCCGTCTATAGCGATCACAAGAAGAGCCGCGCCGAGCTGACGATGAGCCAAAGCCTGTGGGAGCGGGGAGGAACGCTGTCGCTCAGCCTGTTTAACGAAGACTACTGGGATAACAATCGCCGTTCGCAGTCTGTCAGCCTCAGCTACAACAACAGCTGGGAAGCGGTCAGTTACGGGCTGAATTACACGTTCAACCAGAACGGTTATGACAGTAACGGCAATCGCAGCAGTATTCGTGACCATATCGTGGCTTTCAACGTCAGCGTACCGCTCAGCAAATGGCTGCCGGGCAGCTACGCCACCTACAGTATGAACGCCAGTCGCAATGGTGCCACCAGCAACAACCTTGGGTTGAGCGGTACGGCGTTGCCGGGAAACAACCTGAACTACAGCATCAGCCAGGGCTATACCGGCAGGGATGTGGGGGCGAACGGCAATATTCAGGCGGATTATAAAGGCTCTCTCGCCGAGTTGAACCTGGGGTACGGCTACGATCGCCATCGCCGGCAGGTGAACTACGGCGTGCAGGGCGGCGTTCTGGTGCACCAAAACGGCATCACGCTTTCCCAACCGCTGGGCGATACGGTGGCGTTGGTGCAAGCGCCTGGTGCTTCAGGGGTGAATGTCCTGAACCAGACCGGAGTCAGCACCGACTGGCGCGGCTATGCGGTTGTGCCTTACCTGACGCCTTACCGGCGCAACATCGTCGGATTGGACGGTGAATCTTTCGCAGAGGACGTCGACATGACGCTGAGTAGCCAAACGGTGATCCCAACTCGCGGCGCCGTGGTGCGCGCCCGCTTTAATCCGGACGTCGGTGCCCGTGTGTTGCTGACCTTGCTGACGCGCAGCGGCGCTCCGGTGCCGTTCGGCGCCACCGTCAGCACTCTCAACAGCCCCTCTGACAATGCAGCCATCGTCGGTGATGGCGGCCAGGTTTATCTGGCTGGCCTGGCGGATAGCGGGAGGTTGCGGGTTAAGTGGGGCAATGACGCGGCTCAGCAATGTCAGGCCAACTATCAATTGGCTAATCAGCCCGAGAGCGGTGGGATTCGCCTCGTTAACGGGCAGTGTTTATAAGGTGCATATGATGGCGACAGGAATATCGATTCAACGTGGGATCATCGTCGGTGGGCTATTGGCGTGCGCAACGTTGGGCGCACCACAGGTGCAGGCGGCTTTCGGGCAGTGTGTTCCTATTTCGGGGACCCATGGGTTTTCATTCCTTTTTTCCCCGGTTTTAACCGACCCGTCGCAAAACGTGGTGGGGCGGATTATTAAGAATGCTGACGGCGGCAACTGGAATTTGCCCGGTTCTTATCGGGTGAAGTGCGAATGTCAGACGCGTACGGCGTCTTATGTCACCGCCAAAATGCTGCTGAGCGAGCCGGTATTCAGCAGCGGGGGATTAACGTATTACGCGTTGAATGAATACCTGGGCGTGGCCAGCGAAGTTTTCGTTGCGGGGTATCGCAACGCGTTTATTGCCGCGCCGTTCACCAATGAGTCTAACTTTAAGACCGATATGGATGGTGATGACGAATCCTGTGCCAGCACGCCCTACAACAGCGGTGCTCGCGGGCGAATTCATCTGTATTTCCGCCGCCCTTTCGTTGGCGTGACCACAATCCCCAGCACCCGCCTGGTAGACACCTACGTCTCCGTGGTGAGCGGGGTGAAAAGCGATGTGCCGGTCTCCACTATCTCCATGAGCGGCACCGTCACCGTGCCGCAGAGCTGTGAAATCAGTCCGCAAACGGTCACGATCGATTTTGGCGATATCTTGACGTCGAATATTCAAACCAAGGGGGCAATGGCGTCCGGCGTCACGCCAGAAGAGAGAACGCTGACGCTGGCTTGCCGCAATATTTCTGCCGGCGTCAAGGTCAGCCTGTCATTTCGCGGTGAGGCGGACGGCAGCATGCCCGAGGCTCTGAAGACCAGCAATCGCGACATTGGCGTGATGATTAAGGATATGCAGGGCAATGTTATTCGGCCTCAGAGCGGGCGCTTGCCGATCGATAACTTCCAATATCCCAACCAGAGTGGCAGCTCACGGATCAGCGTATATCCGATCAACACCACCGGCCAACCTCCTGCCGTGGGGCAATTCAATGCAACGGCGACCATTCAGGCAGAAATTCAATAACGGATATTTCAACGGTAGCACGCCGGGGGCCCGGCGTTTAACGAGAAGGAGCAGATTATGGGGAAGGTTTTTAGCGGTATTGGCTGCAAATTGGCGCTGGCGGGCCTGTTTCTCCTGGCGATGCCGTCGGCGCATGCCGTATCAAAAATAGTGATTACCGGCAACATCAAAGCGGCACCCTGTGAAATCGACGGCGCGAACGGCACGGTTTCGGTCAATCTGGGGGACGATATTTCTGCCGCCGTACTGGCGACCTCCGGTGCCTTTAGCCCGTGGGTGGAGTTTCCTTTGACGCTAAAAAACTGCCCAAGCACCACCACGTCGGTCGTCGCGACCTTCAGCGGAACGGCTGCGGATGAAGGTGCCAGCTTGTACAAAAGCACCGGCAGTTCTCGCCGAGTGCAAATTGAATTGCAAAATAGCCAGGGGGCAAACCTGGGCAATGGCAAGAGTATGGCCCAGTTAGTTAATCGGGCGACGAATGAAGCCAAATTCAATTTGCGGGCGCGGGCATTCAGCGTCAATGGCGGTTCAACGCCCGGTTCGATAGAAGGGGCTCTGCAGGTCACTTTCGTCTATCAGTAGACAAAGGGCTGCCCTAGATGGAAGGTTAACGACAGATTTAAGGTGATGATATGAATATTAATTATCCCTATGGAACAACCTTGGCGGCCGGCAATGCGGCGACGGGGGCCGTGGCTATCATGGAACCTTGCCCCCTCACGGCGTTGGGGATGAGAAACCGATTGATTGAGTCCTGCGGTCTACAGCCCGACAACGTTCGACAGGTGACGAACCTGGTGGCGCTGAGAGCCTTATTCACTCAGCACACGCATCGTTTACTGGTGATGGATTTGTGCGGCAAATCAGAATTGGTATTGGACGGCTTCAGGCTGATTGCCGATGTGCGTGAAAGCTCGCCGGACACCGCGATAATTATTTGTACGGCATTGGATGAACCCAGGCTGCTGCGGCAACTGATCGCATCCGGCATCCGCGGCCTGATGTTGAAGCAAGAGCCGGCCATTGCGTTGACTCATTGCGTCCAACAGGTCTTGGCGGGCTGCAGCAGTTTCAGCCATCGGGTGCGTCAGCGTCAATTGCATGAGGCGACAGCCGACAAGCCTTTGACGGCGAAGGAACTGGATGTGCTGACCCAGTTGTTTTCCGGTAAAAGCGTGACCAGCGTGGCGTTAACGATGTGCCGTGATATTCGCACCGTCAGCACGCATAAACGCAATGCGATGTTGAAGTTGGGATTTCACAGCGATGGGGAATTGTATCTTCAGGGGAAATGGATGGCTGCGCAAGGTTCGTCTTTTGTTCGCTAGGCAAGCGTGCGATGCCTCTGGGGTAAGCAAGCATAGGAGCAGATTATGCATTCATGGCGTCAGCAGCCGCTGAACATAGCATTAATGGACAGATGCCCATTAACGCTGGAGGGGTTGGCGAGTTTTTTAAAAACGCTGCCAACCCAGGCAAAAGTCGTCGTAAAGGAAACCAGCGTCCGCGCGGTGGCGGATAGCGTGGTCTATCAGCAGGCTGACGTGCTGATTAGCGAGATGGATGGTGAAGATGAAACGGTCGCTCAGGGCAGGGAAACGTTGCTTGCCTTGTGCACGCAGTTGCCCGAATTGCGGGTGATCGTCTATACCCGCTGCCAGAATGCAGAAGAGGTGGGGCGTCTGTTGAACCAGCCCAATATTAGCATCGTAGCCAGAGATGACGCTTTGCCGCTGGTGGCGGAGTTTTTTAATCGCGTGCTGCTTGGGGAACGCGTGTTGAGCCCGCAGATAGGCGCTTTTCTGGCGCCTTCCGTTAGCGGAGAGGAGGCGGCAACGCGAAAGTTGACCCGCTGTGAGAGCGACGTCTTGGCCTTTTTGTTCAACGGAATGAGCCTGCGGCAAATCGCCGAGTTGCAACGGCGCAGCATCAAGACGATCAGCGCGCATAAATGCAGCGCCATGCGTAAGCTGCAGGTGAAGAATGACAGCGAACTGTTTTCTCTGCACGGCAATATTACGCGGCAATTGGGGGGGAAATGGTCAAAGGGCACCTAACCTTTAATGAAACGGTATGGGCTATGATTTATCGGCAGGCTTGCCGTTAAAAGCTTACCCAGTGTGGCCTATCCCTGGCGCCGATGCATGAAAAGCAGCTCGGCGTTAAAATATTGCTGAGTAGGCCGTTGATGACGTGCCGGGCTGCCTCTCCCATCTGAATATTGCATTGCACTCGATGTGTTGTTTAACGGAGGACGGGGCTGCGTAATTATTTTCGTCGTGAGGTTAAATGTTGATCGTGCGGAATCGCTCAACGTTGGTCGCGGTGTAAATCACCGTATTCTGGATATTTTTGTGCCCTAAATAATCCTGAATCAAACGCGTATCGATCCCTTTATCCGCAAGGGCGTAACCGCAGGAATGTCGCAACATGTGAGGATGGACCTGAACGCTAATGCCGGCCATCTCGCCATACATTCTCATCAACCGATAGAGCTGCTGACGTGATATCTGCCCGCCGTGGCGCGACAGGAATAGCCATGGCGCTTCAGCGTCAGGATAGTTCGCCCGTTGGGCCAGCCAGTTTAACAGCGCCTGCCGTTCTCGCGGTTGAATGGGGTGCTGAACGGAAAACCCGTTTTTTAACCGGGATATATGGATCCTATTGGAGGTAAGGTCAATATCCTGAAGGCGCAATGCACGCAGTTCGCTAACCCGCAAGCCGTGAATAAAGCACATTAATAGTAAACAACGATCTCGAATGCTATTTTTTCCTTCATTCACAGCGGCAATCAGTTGCTCAATTTCAACCTGACTAAGAAATTTCCTTTTTTTCATTTTCCCTTCCTGCGTCTTAGATGTTGGCGATTTCTATTGTGATGTTTTATTAAAGCATTGGAACATAATAGGCGGCAAAGAAAATAAATAATTTCATTTGTGAATGCATGGGTTTTATTGTTTTATTTTTCAAGTGAATGGCTTTTTGATTCATATATGTTTATTTAATTTATTTCGGGAAGCTATTTAATCAGCGAATATTGAGCGTCCTGTAAGAGCCGTATGGGAATTTTGCCCCCGTCAGATGACCACGGGGATACCGCCTCTCTCAGAACGGTGCTTGATAAACTGTGTTGAGAATTCGTCTTGATCTCATTCTCACGCCGCTTACAATGCCTGCCAGATCGCGACTTCAGAGGTTTTTTCATGGAACTGCTACGGGTGGTTTATCACCAGTATCGTTGGCCATTTCTGGCTGTCATGGCGTTGACCATGGCCAGCGCCGGCTTAGGTATCGGTATCATTGCTTTTATCAATCAATACCTGATGGACGCCGGCGGCGATGCCTTGGCCGTGCTGCCGGTGTTTCTCGCCCTGTTGGCATTGTTGATAGCGGTCACCTTGGGTTCGCAATTGGCGCTGACGACATTGGGCCATTACTTCGTCTATCGCCTGCGTGGGCAGTTAGTGAAGCGCATTTTGGATACCGATATTGAACGCCTCGAACAATTGGGCAGCGCCTCATTGTTGGCCAGCCTGTCCAGCGATATCCGCAATATCACCGTCGCCTTCGTGCGCCTGCCTGAACTGGTACAAGGAGTGATTTTAACCCTGGGGGCAGCGGCCTATCTGGGGTGGCTATCGCCGAAAATGCTGGCGGTCACGGCAGTCTGGGTGGCGGTGACCGTCGTGGGCAGCGGCTGCCTGGTATCACGGGTTTATCGTCATATGGCCAGTTTGCGTGAGTCGGAAGAACGTCTCTATCATCGTTATGAGTCGGTGATTGACGGCCGCAAGGAACTGACGTTGAACCGCAAGCGGGCGCAGGCGCTGTACGAACAGGCCTATCAGCCCGATGCGCAAGCTTATCGCCACCACATCATTCGCGCCGATACCTTCCATTTGAGCGCGCTCAACTGGTCAAACATCATGATGTTGGGCGCGATTGGGCTGGTGTTCTTTATGGCCAACAGTCTGGGATGGGCGGACTCGGCGGTGGCCGCCACCTATTCACTGACGCTGCTGTTTTTGCGCACGCCATTACTGCAAGCGGTCGGAGCGTTTCCGACGTTGGTCAGCGCCGAAGTGGCCTTTAACAAGCTGAAGACGCTGCGCCTGGCCGAGTATCAACCGGCGTTTCCTGCCGCCGTTGGTCGCCCCTGGCAGACGCTGGAGCTGCGCGACGTGGTTTTTCACTATGCAGATACGGAACAGCAGCCCGGTTTTGCCGTCGGGCCGCTCAATCTGACGCTGCGGCGTGGTGAGCTGGTCTTTCTGATCGGCGGCAACGGCAGCGGCAAGTCAACGCTGGCGATGTTGTTGACCGGGTTGTACCGGCCGGTGAGCGGCCATATCGTTCTGGATGGCGTCGCACAGAGCGCAGCGGATATGCCGGACTACCGGCGGCTGTTTTCGGCGATTTTCACCGATTTTCATCAGTTCGATCGCTTGCAAGGGCCGGAAGGCGGTGAACCCGATGCGGATCTGGTCGCCATTTGGCTCGAGCGGTTGAATATGAAAAGCAAACTGCAGTTTGACGGCACCAGGGTGACCAATCCGCAACTGTCGCAGGGGCAACGCAAACGTCTGGCTTTGCTGCTGGCGGTGGCGGAACAGCGCGATATCTTGCTGTTGGATGAATGGGCCGCGGATCAGGATCCGCAATTTCGGCGCACTTTCTATCGTGAACTATTGCCGGAGCTGCGCGCGATGGGCAAAACGGTGTTTGCCATCAGCCATGACGATCACTATTTCGAACACGCCGATCGGTTGCTTGAGATGCGCTCAGGCCATTTACGTGAGCTGACCGGCAGCGAGCGTGAACACGCCAGCCGGGATTCCGTCAGCAGAATCGGTTAACTCACGCCGGCCCGAGCGAGACCAAAACGGGCCGGTGTTCTCTCCGCATGATCCCAGTACATCGCTTCATTTTCTCCCCCGTCTCCAGCGCTGCCTGTTGCCGATTTGGCTTACGGGCAGTCAAATAATTGATAGTTGAATTATTTACCAGTGGTTTAATTTCGACCTTCCAAGGTATGGCACACTGCACCTTCGTTCGCCTATCAATTCAAGTTATCGCCTGCCGATAACAGTGATATCCACGGTGCCGTTCTTACTGAGGCGGTGATGCAGGCCTATGGCTGGCAGTTGTTTTTTAAATTTCCATAGGAAAAAGCTACTTTATTGATCGTTAAAATAGATCAATAATCATCATTTGAATGGTTTAATCTATTGGTTGAGGGCGCTGTGGTGAGCAAGGATGGATCAGATATCAAACGTAGAGCATGGCTGTGTGTATTTATCGGTAGCGGGCTGTTCTGGCTGTTAACCGCCGCCGTGATTTACTGGTTACTGAGTTAGCAGGTTAAGCAGGAAGGCGATTCGTGAACAAGAAGCAGGCTAAAAACCGTGAGGGCGCTGAGCGTCGCGCACAGTCCAAAATTCCGCCGTCATGGGTGCTGAGCGATGAGCAGCGCGCCTTTATTGAAGACTTATGGCAGGATACCGACTCTGAGCCGCCGCGGCCCCCATCGCGCAGCCGCGTTAGCTGATCACGCGGCGGCGGCCGGCCAGCGCGCCGAACAGCATTTGCAAGACGGTCAGGCACAGCAGGACGATCAACGGCAAACGCCAACCTGCCGTCAGATCGTGCAGCAGGCCGAATAGGGTGGGCCCCAGCGCCGCCAACAGATAACCGACGGATTGCGCCATACCCGACAGCAGCGTCGCCTGATGATGATGCTGGCTGCGCAATCCAAAGAACGACAGCGCCAGCACCAGCGAACTCCCCGCCCCCAATCCGGCAAACGTCAGCCACACCAGTGAACTGGCGGGTTGCACCAACAATCCCCCGACGCCGATAAAGATCAGCAGCGAGCTGCCCAGCGCTATCGCCCGTTGATCGTGCGCGCGCGGCAAAATCACCACCATGACAAAGTTGGCGACGATGGCCACTACCTGGTAAATGAACAGCTCGAAACCTGCCTGCTGAGCTGAGGTGCCGTAGCTGGCGGCAAAGGCGCTGAACCAGCCGATGATGGTGTAGAAGGCGATCGATTGCAGCCCCATGAACATCGCCACTTGCCAACCCAGCGCGCTGCCCCAGGGAGAGCGATAGCGCTGTGGCTCCGTCGGCTGCGGCGCTTTGGCGGCGGGAGTGGCTGAGCGTCGCAGCTGCGGCAGCCACACCAGCAGCGCCAGTAACGCGGGCAACCCCCAGCACAGTAAGGAGAACCGCCAGCCGAGGTCGGCCAGGGCAGCCAGCGGCACCGCCAGGCCGGAGGCGATGGCGGCAACCAGCGACATCACCGCCGCATAGGCGGCGATCATCGCGGCGGCGCGATGCGGGAAATCTCTTTTCACCAGCGTCGGCAGCACTACGTTGGCGAAGGCGATGGCGGCGCCGATCAGGATGCTGCCCGGCCATAGCATGGCGTCTTGCGGCAGGGAACGCAGCGCGATGCCGCAGACCAGCAGCGCGAGGGCGAGACCCAGGGTGCGCTCGATGCCGATGCGTTTCGCCAGCGCCGGAGTCAATGGCGAGAGGATGGCGAACAGGATCAGCGGCAGCGAGTTGATCAGGCCGGCGGCGGTGGCGGACAACGCCAGCTGCTGCTGGATCTGTTCCAGCAGCGGGCCGACGCTGGTCAGGGCGGCGCGCAGGTTGGCCGCGATCAGCATAATGCCGACGATCAGCAGAACGGGGCGGTGCAATCGGCGACGCGGAGTCGCGGTGGACGCTGGGGGTGAAGCGGGTTGCGGCATGGGTTCCTCGCACCAGGGCATGCAGTCAATCAGTGCTGCATGGCATGATGCGTTGATTGACGTTAACGCTTACGTACCGACAAATCGACGGTATGCGATCGCAAGTGTAGGGAAGATGGCGCGCGCTGACAAGGGGATGGCCCGGCGGGATGGCGGCGGTTAACCCTCGCCGGCCGCAGGATAATTGCCATTATGTGATCCTGGTCACTGAGTGAACTAAAAGTCAGGGCGCGGGGCGCGCCAGGCGCCGCTTTCGCTTTCCTCGCAGCCCACACCTCGGCGCTCCGGGCTTCTCGCCCATCCTGGCATTTCACTTTTTCTCCCTTCCGCTTTTTGGCTTTTCGATCCGTTTCGATTCGAAAGGTTTTTTGACGGTTTTTTTGCTAAAACCGGGCTGTAAGCCCGATCACAATTTCATTGCTTTCGCTTTGCTGTAATGCCTGCGCAGTAGAGCGAAAGCCATCTTCTCCCCGGCGATGCCGGAAACCTGAGGACCGCAGCTCATGCCAGTGAATACCGCAAAGCGACGTGAACACATTATCGATCTGTTATGCGAGCACGGCAGCGTGCGCGTGGAGCAGCTCAGCAAACAGTTTGCGGTATCCACGGTGACGATCCGCAACGATCTGCGCTTTCTGGAACGAAAAGGGTGTGCGCTGCGGGCTTACGGCGGCGCGATGCTCAATCAGCAATTCGCTTTCGATCGGCCGCTGCGGGACAAGGGGCGGTTGAATCGCGACGTCAAAACGCTGATCGCCAACGCGGCGGCCGGCTATGTGCGCGACGGCGATGCGCTGATCCTCGATTCCGGCTCCACCACCACGCAGATCGTGCCGTTCCTGAAGGGGCGGCGCGATCTGGTGGTGATGACCAATGCGCTGAACATTGCCTACGAGCTTTCGGGAAACGACGGGGTGGAGGTTATGGTGCTGGGGGGCAGCGTGCGCCGCAACTCTTACTCGCTCTACGGTCCGGCCGCCGAGCAGCAATTGCGTCAGTACCGCTTCGACAAGCTGTTTTTGGGCGTCGACGGGTTCGATCTGAGCGCCGGCATTACCACGCCTCACCCCGGTGAGGCGCACCTCAATCGCGTGATGTGCGAGGTGGCGCGCGAGATTATCGCGGTGGCGGATGCCAGCAAATTCGGTCGCAAGAGCTTTTGCATGATTCGCGAAGCCGGACAAATCCATCGGCTGATCACCGACAGCCGTCTTCCGGACGATTACGAGCGGGCGTTAACCGAGCTGGGCGTGGAGGTCATCATCGCCGATCGGTAGCAGGGCGCCTGCATGGGGGCTTCATGCAGCAGTTGTTACAGCTTGTCGAGCAGCACAAGGCCGGTATGCCGGTCGGGATCTTTTCCGTCTGTTCCGCCCATCCCTGGGTTCTGAAGGCCGCGCTGCGGCAGGCCAAAGCGCGCGGCACGCCGGTATTGGTGGAGGCGACGTCCAACCAGGTCAATCAGTTCGGCGGCTATACCGGCCAAACGGCGGCCCAGTTCCGCGATGCGCTGTGGCATCTGGCGGATGAGGTTGGCTTGGCGCGCGATCGCGTGTGGCTGGGCGGCGATCACCTGGGGCCCAACGCCTGGCAAGATCGCCCGGCTCAGGAGGCGATGGCGCTGGCGGAAACCTTGATCGACGATTACGTCCGCGCCGGATTTCGCAAGATTCACCTCGATTGTTCCATGTCGTGCGCCGGCGATCCCTCGCCCCTGGGGGATGCCACGGTCGCCGAGCGTGCGGCGCGCTTGTGCGCGATGGCGGAGCGGGCCTGGATGCAGAGCGGCGGCGAAGCGCCGGTCTATGTGATTGGCACCGAAGTGCCGGTGCCGGGCGGCGCGCAGGAGGCGCTGGCGAGTCTGCAGGTCACCACGCCGCAGGCGGTGGCGCAAACGCTGGAAACGCACCGTATCGCCTGGCAACAGGCCGAGCTGAACGATGCCTGGCAGAGAACCATCGCGCTGGTGGTGCAGCCGGGCGTCGAGTTCGATCACCACCGCGTCGAACGCTATCAGCCGCAGCGCGCCGACGCATTGAGCCATTTCATCGAACGCCAGCCGGGAATGATCTATGAAGCGCACTCCACGGACTATCAGCCGCCGCAGGCCTACCGCCAACTGGTGCGCGATCACTTCGCCATCCTGAAGGTGGGGCCGGCGCTGACCTTCGCGCTGCGCGAAGCGCTGTTCGCCCTCGATCGCATCGAGCGTGAATGGCTGGGGGAGCGCCAGTCGGCGCAGCTGTGCGCCACGCTGGAGCAGGTGATGCGCGAGCAGCCGCAGCAGTGGAGCCGCTACTACCACGGCACGCCGCACCAACAGTACCTCGATCGCCACTACAGCCTGAGCGATCGGGTGCGTTACTACTGGCCGCAGCCGCAGGTGCAGCAGGCGGTCGACGGGCTGCTGGACAACCTGCGCCGCAGCCCGGCGCCGCTGGCGCTGCTCAGCCAGTACCTGCCGGATCAGGCGCGGGCGCTGAACGCCGGCGAATTGAGCGCCGATCCGCAAGAGTGGGTGCTGCATAAAGTGACGCAGGTGCTCGACGATTACCACGCCGCCTGCTACCCGGAGGGCCGCTGACATGCCGAACATTTTAATGACCCGCATCGACAATCGCCTGGTGCACGGCCAGGTGGGCGTGACCTGGACCAACACCCTCGGCGCCAACCTGGTGGTGGTGGCCAACGACGAGGCCGCCGCCGATCCGGTGCAGCAGAACCTGATGGACATGGTGGTGGCGGAAGGGGTGCAGACCCGCTACTTCACGCTGCAGAAAACCATCGACGTGATCCACAAGGCGGCGGATCGGCAGAAGATTTTTCTGGTGTGCAAAACGCCGCAGGATGTGTTGACGCTGGTACGCGGCGGGGTGCCGATCCGTTTCGTCAACGTCGGCAACATGCACTTCGCCGAGGGGAAGCGGCAGGTGCACAAAACGGTGTCGCTGGACGACGGCGACGTGGCCGCGTTTCGCGCGTTAGCGGCGCTGGGCGTGGAGTGCGAAGTGCGCCGGGTGCCGGATGAGGCGGGCGAGGCGATCGGCAAATTGCTCTTTTGAGCCAGGGGGAAAGCATGTTGACGGATGCGTTATTGATTGCGTTGTTGGCCGGGCTGGCGGGGGTGGACCTGTTCGACGGCCTGACCCACTTCCATCGGCCGGTGGTGATGGGGCCGCTGGTGGGGCTGATTTTGGGCGATGTCTACACCGGCTTGCTGGTGGGCGGCACGCTGGAGCTGGTGTGGATGGGGATGGTGCCGCTGGCGGGCGCCCAACCGCCGAACGTGGTGATCGGCGGGGTGATCGGCACCGCGTTCGCCATTCTGACCAAGGCCGACCCTAAAGTGGCGATCGGCGTGGCGGTGCCATTCTCGATTGCGGTGCAGGGCTGCATCACGCTGCTGTTTACGCTGTTCTCGCCGATGATGCACCGCTGCGATCGCATGGTGAAAGAGCTGAACTGGCGCGGCGTCGAACGGGTGAACTATCTCGGCATCGGCATCCTGTTCATCTTCTATTTCGTGGTGGCGTTCCTGCCGATTTACTTCGGCGCCGATGCGGCCAGCGCCATGGTGCAGAAGGCGCCGGGTTGGCTGCTGGACGGGCTGGCGGTGGCGGGCGGCATGATGCCGGCGATCGGCTTCTCGCTGCTGATGAAGGTGATGATGAAAAAAACCTACGTGGCCTATTTTATCCTCGGCTTTATCTCGGTCACGTTCCTCAAGCTGCCGATCCTGGCGGTGGCGCTGGGCGCCCTGGCGATCGCCCTGATCGATTTCTTCAACACGCAACGCGGCGCGGCAGAGGCGACGGCCCGGCCCGCTCCGCAGGAGGACGCCGAAGATGGCATTTAACGATTCCGACGATCTGCTGGCGCAAAAGGCCGAGCAACGCATGGCGCAGGCGCTGGCCACCAGCCAGGTGGAGCAGGACGACTATCTGGACAGCCAGCCCGCCGAAGCGCTGACGCGCGGCGACATCAACCGCATGGCCTGGCGTTCGCTGCTGCTGCAGGCGTCGTTCAACTATGAACGCATGCAGGCCGGCGGCTGGCTGTATCAGCTGATCCCCGGGCTGCGCAAGATCCACCGCAACCCGCAGGATCTGGCCAACTCGATGAAGATGCACATGGAATTTATCAACGTGCACCCGTTCGACGTCACCTTCCTGTCCGGTCTGGTGCTGGCGATGGAGCAGAACAAGGAGAAGATCTCCACCATTCGCGCGGTGAAAGTGGCGCTGATGGGGCCGCTCGGCGGCATCGGCGACGCGCTGTTTTGGCTGACGCTGCTGCCGATCTGCGCCGGGATAGGCGCTTCGCTGGCATTGGAGGGCAGCCTGTTCGGGCCGATCGTCTTCCTGCTGCTGTTCAACCTGTTCCACTTCGGCCTGCGCTTCGGGCTGGCGCACTACGGCTATCAGGCCGGTACCAGCGCGTTGGCGCTGTTGAAGACCCACACCCGGCGCATTTCTCACGCCGCGTCGATCGTCGGCATGACGGTGATCGGCGCACTGGTGGCCTCGTATGTGCATCTGTCCACGCCGTTGGTGATGCATGCCGGCAAAGCCAGGGTGGCGCTGCAGACAGACGTGCTGGACAAGTTGATGCCCAACTTGTTGCCGCTGTGCTTCACGCTGCTCATTTTCTTCCTGATGAAGCGCGGTTTCTCGCCGGTGAAGCTGATTGGCGTCACCGTAGCGATCGGCGTGGCGGGCAAATTTATCGGCATTTTGTGAGGAGTGGGCTATGCCAGGCATGGTGATTACCGGCCACGGCGGCTTCGCCACCGGGCTGTTGCAGGCGGTGGAGCAGGTGGTGGGGCCGCAGCCGCACTGCGCGGCGGTCGATTTCCCCGAACAGATGAGCACCGCGCAGCTCAACGACGCCTTGCGCTCGGCGCTGGCGGCGGTGGCGCAGCCGGACGGCGTGGTGTTTCTCACCGACATGCTCGGCGGCTCGCCGTTCCGCAGCGCCTGCGAACTGGCGGATGCGCAGGGCGATTGCGAAGTGCTTACCGGCGTCAACATGCAGCTGGCGGCGGAAATGATGCTGGAGCGCGACGGGTTGAGCCTGGATGAGTTTCGCGAGGTGGCGCTGGCGTGCGGCAAACGCGGCCTGACCAGCCTGTGGCATGAGCGCCGCCGGGTGAAATGCGAAGACGTGCCGGCCGACGGCATCTGAACGAACGCCGGGCGCCGCCGCGCCCGGCTCTGCGGGTTATGCCGGCAGCGGGCTTAGCATCAGGCGCGCCGGTTGATCTTCGCTGCGGCTGAAGCGCCAGCAGGTCTGGTGGTACTTCGCCACGCTGTTGCGGTGCGCCACGCTGATCAGCGTCACGTCCGGCAGTTCATCCACCAGCAGGCAGTACATCAACTGTTCGGTTTCGTCGTCCAGCGCGCTGGTGGCCTCGTCGAGGAACAGGATGTTCGGGCGAATCAACAGGGCACGGGCGAACGCCAGCCGCTGTTGCTCGCCCGGCGACAGGCGATGGCTCCAGTTGGCGGAGGTATCCAGCCAACGCAGCAGGTGCTTCAGGCGGCAGTTTTCCAGCACTCGCATCAGCTGCGGATCGCTGTATTCCGACGCCAGGCTCGGGTAGCTCAACGCTTCGCGCAGCGTGCCGATCGGAATGTAGCTGCGCTGCGGCAGGAACAACGTGTTGGCATTGGCCGCTACCCCAATGGCGCCCGCGCCGTAAGGCCAGATACCGGCGATGGCCCGCAGCAGCGTCGACTTGCCGCAGCCGGAAGGGCCGACGATCAGCAGGCGATCGCCGCGTTGCAGCGTCATCTCGGCGCCGGCCAGCAGCGGCTGGCCGTCGGGCAAGTGCAGGCTGAGGTTGCTCAGCGTCAACGGATGGGCGGTCTCTTCCCGCAGCTGAATGCCGCGCGGCTGATGATGCACCTGATCGACGGCGGCGTTGAAGCCGGCCAGACGGTTGACGCAGGCTTTCCAGGTCGCCAAATCGTTAAATGCGTCGATGAACCACGACAGCGCACCCTGTACCTGGCCGAAGGCCGAGGCGATCTGCATCAGGCCGCCCATCTGAATGGCGCCGGAGAAGTAGCGCGGCGCCGCCACCAGCAGGGGAAATACAATGGCGAACTGGCCGTAGAAGTTGGTGGCGATGTTCAGCCGCCGGGTGATGCGCATAATCGCCCACCAGTTGCTGCGAATGGTGTCAAAACGATCGCCCAGCTGCTGCGCCTCGCGCGGTTCGCCGTGGTACAGCGCGATGGCGTCGTTGTTTTCGCGGATGCGGATCAGGCCGAAACGGAAGTTTGCCTCATACCGTTCCTGGTTGAAGCCCAGCATGACCAGCGGTTTGCCGACCCACCAGATCAGCAGCGATCCCAGCACCGCATACAGTAGCGCGAACCACACCATATAACCGGGCAAGGTGATGGCATGCTGGCCGAGCGCGAAGGTCATTGGCCCGCTGACGTGCCATAGGATGTCGATAAAGGAAAACAGCGTCACCAGGCTGGAGAGCAGCCCGAGCGACAGCGACAGGGTATATTGGGTCAATACGTTGAGATCTTCGGCAATACGCTGATCGGGGTTATCGACGATCTGCTGCTGCTCGGCGTGGTAATACGCCTGGTGCGCCAGCCATTTTTCCATGAACTTTTCCGTCATCCAGCGCCGCCAGCGCATCTGCAGCCCCTGAGTCAGGTAGATCTTGTAGACCGCCAGCACGATGAAGATCAGCGCCAGATAGGTAAAACGCCACAGCTGCGCCTTGAATACCGGGTAGTTCTTGTTCTGCAGCGCATCGTAGAACACCTGATTCCACTGGTTGATCTGCACGCTGATATAGACCAGACCGAGCGACAGGACGACGATGGCGATCAGCATCATCCAGGCGCGCCATCGCTCCTCCGACACCCAAAAGGGTTTGATCAGCTGCCACACGGCGTGTTTCTGCAAGGGGGTTGCGTTCATAACGGCTCGATAATTGCGGTATTTCGTTCAGCATGGGCTGCGGGACGGTAACAAACAAACCGCGACTGTAAGCAGTTTTAACTCCGCTAACCGTTTGAAATAAGGCGGCTGAATCGACAGCGGCACACCGACGGGCGCAATTGCGGCATACACTCCACCGCCGGGCGGTTATACTGGCGCCGAATTTTTGCAGAAAGGATAAACGATGAAGGCTTGGTTTCCCCTGTTGCTGACCTGCGGCGTCTTCGCCGGCGCCCGGGCC
Organism: Serratia sp. LACPHL-BACT-2024-00286; assembly: GCF_043109535.1. Classification (NCBI taxonomy): domain Bacteria; kingdom Pseudomonadati; phylum Pseudomonadota; class Gammaproteobacteria; order Enterobacterales; family Yersiniaceae; genus Serratia; species Serratia sp. LACPHL-BACT-2024-00286. The sequence continues at coordinate 110,461 of NZ_JBICNA010000004.1, read as the reverse complement.
TGGGCGCACATTGACGAGCCGGACATCGCCGCCGACTGCCAAAAGGTGGCGAGCTACGCCGAACTGGGAAAAAAGGCCTATCAGCGGCAGGATTACGCCAAAGCTGCCGACATCTTTCGCGATCAGGCGGCCTGGAGCGAGTTTTGCGGCCTGAGCGAGCAGGCCATCGCCACGGCCTACAACAACGTGGCGCTGTCGCTGATGCGCGCCGGGGAATTGCTCAAGGCACAGGCCTACCTGGCGCTGGCGCCGCACGATGACAAATCGCAGCACAACATGAGCCTGTTGCGCCAACGCCTGGCGCAGCGGCCGCAGCCACAGGGGCCGGGCGGCGTGTATTGGCAATACGCCGGGCGCGGCGTGTGGAGCGAAGTGGCGGTGAAGCCGCAGGGCGAGCGCTGGCTGATCGATTTTTCCGGCTACGCCATGCCGCTGATGGGGCTGTATTACGGGCCGAACATGGGTGACTTCACCGCCGAGCTGCCAATCGAGCACGGCAAAGCGGTCTACCATCAGCATGACTCGGAAAGCGCGCAGGTCTGCGACGTCACGCTGGAATTTGGCGAGCAAGCGCTGGAGATGCACACGCGGGGGGATTGCGGGTTCGGTCACAACGTGCGCGCGGAAGGGCGGTTCGTGCGGGTCGAATGACCCGCCCCGGCAGCCGGGACGGGAAAGGTAGGTTACGCCAGCGCGGCGGCGCCCAGCAGGTTTTTCCAGGCTTCCACGTTACCCAGATAGTTGCCGGCCGGCAGCAGATGCAGGCGGCCTTCGCTGTCCTGCAGCGCAAAGGTCGGGAAGCCCTGGCCTTGCACTTTGGCCAGTAGCGCCCGGCTTTCCGCGATGTGCTGCGCGGTTGGCGCGCCGGTGTTGAAACGCATTTCGGCGATAAACGCCGCCGAAGGCAACCCCAGCTCTTTCGCCAATGCTTCCAGCACCGGCGTATCGGCGATGCGCCGGCCTTCTTGATAGTGCGCCTGCTGAATGCGGTGCAGCATGTCCAGCCCGCGCCCCGCCAGCTTTTCCGCCGCCAGGATAGCGGTGATCGGCGGCTCGGAATCCATCACTGCCGTGGTGTCGCGCAGCAGGCCGTTGAAATAGGCTTCGCCAAAAGGCTGGCCCGTCATCTCGGCGATGCGTTTGTCGTGCGGAATGACGTAGTTGCGCCATTCGTCGGTGATTTGGCGGCGGTTGTTACCGGTCATCATGCCGCCGGCGTGCGGCACAACCTTCAGCCCTGGGAGGCTCTGAGCAGCTTTCACCAGTGGCGCGGCGCCGTAGCACCAGCCGCACAGCGGATCGAAAATGTAATGCAGAGTGGTTTCGGTCATCTTTACTCCTCGCCTGGCGCGCGGCAGCTCACCGCGGCGCCAGGGCTGGTTCAATCACGCACGGGCGCTTATTGCGGCCACTTCATCTCGCCTTTCAGCACTTTCGCGCTCAGTTCCAGGCTCGACTCGTCTTTCAGCGTCGGGTAGTGCTTTTTCATCGCCTCAATCAGCGCGGCGGAATCCTTGGCCTTCGGCAGCTCGGCTTCCAGCGTGGTCAGGTATTTCTGGGTAAAGTGCACCGATGCCAGCGTTTGCGCTGCGCCCGGCAGGAAGTGGCCCGGCACGACGACCTGCGGCTTCAGCGCTTCGATGTTTTTCAGCGTCTGCTGCCAGTGCTGGCGCGATTCCACGCTCTGGTTGTCGGCGATCCACGGGTGGATATTGTCACCGGCGACCGCGACACCGCCCACTACCGCTTTCAGCGCCGGGATCCACACGAAGGTGCGATCGGGGGTCGGGCCGTTCAGGCCTTTCACTTCCACTTTCTGGCCGTCGATGGTGAAGCTGTCGCCCTGCAGCGGCTGCGGCACGATCACGGTTTTCGGCGCGTTGTCTTTCAGGATCGGGCCCCAATAGGCGACTTTACCGTCTTTGGTAGCGTTGATGTCCTTGATAGTGCCTGGCGAAGCGATGATTTTCGCCTCCGGGAAGGCCGCTTTAATCACGTCCAGACCGAAATAGAAATCCGGGTCTGAGTGGCTGATGTAAACGGTGGTCAGTTTCTTGCCGGTCGCCTTGATCTTTTTAACCAGCGCTTCAGCGTCGTTACGCTGGAACTGAGCGTCGATCAGCGCCACTTCGTGTTTGCCGCTGATGATTTCGGAAGACACCGGGAACACGCTTTTCTCGCCCGGGTTATACACTTCCATGGTCAGGGTATCGGCCGCGGTGGCGTAGGCGCTGAGGGTGGCGACGCCGGTGAAGGCCAGAGTTAACAGTGATTTCTTAAACATGGGCAGAGGTCCTTAGGTATCGGTTAATGTTGTAATGATGTTAGGTTGCATAAAGCGATAGAAAAACCGGATAATAAGCAATTATTCGTTGCATAAATCGGACTAATCATGGATCGCATTACCGCCGCAGAGGTTTTTGTCACCATCGTCGATCGCGGCAGCATGATCGCCGCTGCGGAAACGCTGGAGATGTCGCGCGCGATGGTGACGCGCTACCTGGCGCAGATGGAGCAATGGGCCGGGGCGCGTTTACTGCACCGCACTACCCGTAAGCTTAGTCTGACCGACGCCGGTGAGCGTACTCTGGAGCGCTGCCGGCAAATGCTGGCGCTGGCGGGGGAGATCGACCTGGTGGAGGAAGGGCAGAGCGACGAGCTGCGCGGCCTGCTGCGCATCACCTGTTCGCAGTCGCTGGGGCAAACGGCGCTGGTGGGGGCGGTCGCTCAGTATCTGAAGCGCCACCCGCAGGTGGCGGTCGATCTGCAGATGAACAATCGGGCGGTGAACCTGGTGGAAGAGCGTATCGATCTGGCGCTGCGCATCACCAACGAGCTGGATCCCAACCTGATCGCCCGCCCGCTGTCCACCTGCGCATCGGTGGTGTGCGCCGCGCCGGCATATCTGGCGGCGCACGGCGCCCCGCGTCAACCGCAGGATCTGGCGTTGCACAACTGCCTGACTTATTCCTATTTCGGCAAAAGCCTGTGGCACTTCGATGCTCAGGGCGTGAAATCGGCGGTAGCGGTCAGCGGCAACCTGAGCGCCAACGAGTCGGTGGTGCTGATGGCCGGCACGGTGCAGGGCGCGGGCATTTCCATGCAGCCCTATTATTCGGCGGCGCCGCTGCTGGCCAGCGGCGAACTGGTCGAACTGTTGCCGGATTACCGGCCGCAGTCGATGGGCATCTACGGCATCTACACCTCGCGCCGCCAGATGCCCGCCACCTTGCGCACCATGCTGGACTTTTTGGTGGAGTGGTTCGCCACCGATCCGCAGTGGCAGGCGACGCTGCGCTGATGCTGCGGCAATATTCCCCCGCCGCTTTCAGCGCCTGACGGCGGCGGCCAGCCGGGCGACAAAGGTGGCGGCCTGCTGATGAAGGTGGTCGATAAAGGCCGTCACCAGCGCCGACGAGGGGCGGTGTAGCGGCCGAATCAGGCTGACGGTGAACGGCACGTCGATGCTGAACGGCCGCACGTGCACGCCGTTGCCGGCATAGTCGAGCACCGTCAGCGGGTTGACGATCGACACCCCCACGCCGGCCCTCACCATGGCGCATACCGATGCCGCGCTGTGCGTTTCCATCACCATGCGGCGCTCGACGCCCTGCTCGCCGAACAGCGTATCCAACAGGTGGCGATAGCTGTCGGTGCTCGACAGGCTGATAAAGTTCTGCCCGGCGAAGTCCTGCGGCGTCAGCCGATCTTTCAGCAGCAGTGGGTGGCCCGTCGGCAGCACGCACACTTCGTTCAACGTCATCAGCGTCACCCGCTCGGTGCCCGCCGGCGTCAGGGTGGTTTCCGTCAGCCCGAGATCGTGGCGCTGGGCCGACAGCCACTCTTCCAGCAGCGGCGACTCTTGCGGGATAACGCTGAAGCTGACTTCCGGGTAACGTTCGATAAAGGGCCGGCATACCGCCGGCAGCAGCGATTGGGAAAAAACCGGCAGGCACACGATCGACAGCTGCGCCTGCTGAAACTGGCGGATGCCGGCGGCGGCGTTGACGATGCGATCGAGGCCGTAATAGGAGCGCTGCACCTCTTCGAACAACCGTAGGCCCTGCATCGTGGGGGACAAGCGACCGCGCACCCGATCGAACAGCTGCAGCCGAATCAGCTTTTCAAAACGCGCCAGCTCACGGCTGACGGTCGGTTGCGAGGTCTGCAGCAGGGCCGCCGCCTCGGTCAGGTTGCCGGTGGTCATCACCGCCCGAAAGATTTCGATCTGCCGCAAAGAGATGCTGTGCATGGCGAGGGCGCTCGACTGTGGGGAAAGCCATATCATAAATGAATAGACTACGGCTAAATAGATATTTTCCACCCGATTCAGCGTGCGGCACTATGGCGTTATCTGCCGTCATTTTTGAATTGGGAATATCGCCATGCCACGCCCGTTGCACGACACCTCCACTGCGTTGAACGCCGCTAACCTGTTGGCCTTGCCGCAGCGTTTCGGCTGCCCGGTTTGGGCCTATGATGCGGACATCATCAGCCAGCGCATTGCTCAGCTGCGCCACTTCGACACTATCCGTTTCGCACAGAAGGCCTGTTCGAACATTCATATTTTGCGCTTGATGCGCGAGCAGGGCGTGAAGGTGGATTCGGTGTCGCTGGGCGAGATCGAGCGGGCGCTGCAGGCCGGTTTTCAGCCGGGCGGCGAACCGAGCGAAATCGTGTTTACCGCGGACGTGTTGGATCATGCCACGCTGGCGCGCGTCAGCGAATTGAAGATCCCGGTCAACGCCGGTTCCATCGACATGCTGGATCAGCTCGGCCAGGTTTCCGCAGGGCACCCGGTGTGGCTGCGCATTAACCCGGGGTTTGGCCACGGCCACAGCCAGAAAACCAACACAGGCGGCGAGAACAGCAAGCACGGTATCTGGTATGCCGACCTGCCGCAGGCGGTGGAGAAAATTCGCCGCTACGGCCTGAAGCTTGTCGGCGTGCACATGCACATCGGTTCCGGCGTCGATTACCAGCATCTGGAGCGCGTCTGCGATGCGATGGTGCAGCAGGTGATCGATCTCGGTCATGATATCAGCGCCATTTCCGCCGGCGGTGGCCTGTCTATCCCGTACCAGTACGGCGAAGAGGCGATCGATACCGAACACTATTTCGGGTTGTGGAACCGGGCGCGTGAACGCATCGCCGCGCATCTGGGGCATCCGGTGCAGCTGGAGATCGAACCGGGGCGTTTCCTGATGGCGGAAGCGGGCGTCTTGGTGGCCGAGGTGCGGGCGGTAAAAGACATGGGCAGCCGCCACTTCGTGCTGGTGGACGCCGGTTTTAACGATCTGATGCGTCCGGCAATGTACGGCAGCTATCACCATATTTCGCTGTTGCCGGCCGATGGGCGCGACACCTCGCGGCAAGCGCTGCGCGAGACGGTAATTGCCGGGCCGCTGTGCGAATCCGGCGACGTGTTCACCCAGCAGGCGGGCGGCGGCGTGGAAACCCGCGAACTGCCGCCGGTGCAGATCGGCGATTATCTGGTGTTCCACGACACCGGCGCCTACGGCGCATCGATGTCCTCCAACTACAACAGCCGCCCGCTGTTGCCCGAAGTGCTGTTCGAAAACGGCGAGCCGCGGCTGATCCGCCGCCGCCAGACCATCGAAGAGCTGATCGCGCTGGAGCTTATCTGATAAGCGGGCGGGCGCCTTGCGCTCGCTTCACAGCGTCATGCGGCGGTGTTGGCCATTGGGCAATTGCACATCCAGCGACAGCGTGCCGCCCATGGCCTCGATATAGCGTTTGAGCGACGACAGCTTTATTTCGCTGCCGCGCTTTTCCAAATTGGCGACGGAGGGTTGGCTGATGCCGAGCCGCTTCGCCAATTCAACCTGAGAGACCGCCAGCTCTTCCCTCAGCATCGCCAGCCGCAGCTCGAAAATTTCCTGGTCCGCTTTTTGCCTGGCGGCGGCAACGACGGCGGGATCGAGTTTATCGATCAGTTGGGATAAAGGTTTGGCCATCTGCACTACCTCCGGGTTGCCAGATAATGTGAAAACTCCATGGCGGCGATGGGCAACATGCGCTGGTAAAAGCGTTTGTCGCCGGTTTTATCGCCACCGCACAGCAATACCGCTTGCCGCTGTGGGTCAAAGGCGAAAAACACCCTGAAAGGGCGCCCGCGATGTTGAACGCGCAGCTCCTTCAACTGCCGGACCGCGTCGGAAAAATACAGCGTATCGGCATGCGGCCGCGTCAACTGCGGGCCGAACGTCTGCAATTTGAAGATCGCCGCCAGGATGCTTGTTTGCTGGGCGTTGTTCAGCGCTAAAAACCAGTCGTCGAACCGTTCGACGGTCACCACTTGCCACATGATGCGCTCCGAATATAGCGTTTATGCTATATAGTGTAAAGGTTATTGTGCCAACAATATGCACGAACGCTGGGAGCGGAAAAAATCCAAAAGCGGGAAATGCGGCGGGCTGCGCAATCTGAACGCACGGGTGATGGCTCCACCCATGCGGCGGCGCGAATTACGGCTGTTCGTGCGCGTTGTTGAGGGTGGCGACCGAGTGGCGGCGCACCAGCGTCGGGCTGAACATGTTGGTGATTTCCGGCAGCGGTTGACGATTGGCCAAGGCCAGGGCCAGTTCCGCCGCCTGGGTCGCCATCGCCACGATCGGGTAGCGAACGGTGGTCAGGCGCGGCCGCAGGTAGCGCGAAATCAGTACGTCGTCGAAACCGATCAGCGAAATTTGCCCCGGTACGTCGACGCTGTTGTCGCTCAGCACCGAAAGCGCGCCGGCGGCCATCGGATCGTTGTAGCAGGTAACGGCGGAGAAAGAGCGGCCGCGGCCGAGCAATTCGGTCATCGCCTGTTCGCCGCCGATCTCGTCCGGTTCGCCGTAGGCGATCAGCTTTTCATCCACCGCAATGCCGTGCTCCTGCAGAGCGTCGAGATAGCCTTGCAGGCGATCGGTGGCGTCGGAAATCTGGTGGGTGGAGCAGATGATGGCGATGCGCTGATGCCCTTGCTGGATCAGATGACGGGTCGCCAGCCAGGCGCCGTAGCGATCGTCGAGCGCCACGCAGCGCGTTTCAAAACCCGGCAGCGTGCGGTTGATCAGCACCATGCCCGGGATCTGCTGCATCCAGCCGCCAAGTTCCCGATCGCTCAGACTTTTGGCGTGCACCACCAGCGCCTCGCAGCGATGTCGCACCAGCTGTTCAATCGCCTGACGCTCTTTTTCGGCGTCGTGGTAACCGTTGCCAATCAGCAGAAAATTGTGGGTGGCGTAGGCCACCTGCTCGACCGCTTTGACCATCGCCCCGAAGAAGGGGTCGGAAACGTCGGAGACGATCAGGCCCAGCGTTTCGGTGGACTGCTGCGCCAGCGCCCGTGCGTTGGCATTGGGGTGATACTGCAGCTGTTCCATGGCGGCCAGCACCGCGGTGCGCGACCCTTCGCTGGCCTTGGGAGAATTGTTTATCACGCGGGATACCGTGGCCACGGAAACACCCGCCAGCCTGGCAACATCCTTTATCGTAGCCATATCAGTCAACACATCCTGGGTAATCGCTTACATCCCCCAGTTTTGCGGAAAAAAACCGGGGCTGCAAGCGGTGTTGTGCGCAACTTGTGGCGGCCGTTGCAGAATCTTTTCGCGGCTGTGCGCATAACCGTCGGCCGCCGAACGATAGCGCAATTTGTACGTTGGCACTGGCGACGGGCTGAGGTAACGTCTGTGCATTCCGATTTGCGCCGAGAACGCCATGTCCATTAAACGCTATCCGCAGCTCGCCCATTGGGGCGCCTATACCGCCGTGGTTGAAGACGGCCGGCTTATCCGCTGTGAACCTTTCGCCGACGATCCCGACCCTTCGCCGTTGCTCGATTCCATCGTACCGATGGTTTACTCCGACAAACGTATCCGCAAGCCGGCGGTGCGCCGCTCGTGGCTGCAAAAGCGCGAGGGCAGCGACCGCACGCTGCGCGGCAGGGAAGATTTCGTCGAAGTGGATTGGGAACTGGCGCTCGATTTGGTGGCGCAGGAGAATCGCCGGGTGCGCGATCGCTACGGCGCCTCCGGGCTGTTTACCGGCTCTTATGGCTGGTCGTCGGCCGGGCGCTTGCATCATGCGCGCTCGCTGGTGCGACGGTTCTATTTCAGCGGCGGCGGCGGGGTCGATCAGCAGGGCAACTACAGCTGGGGCGCGGCGCAGTTTTTCCTGCCGTATGTGATCGGCACTTTCTCGCCGTTGACCGGGCGCGTCACCAGTTGGCCAAGCGTGGTGGAGCATTGCGAGCTGTTTGTGGCGTTTGGCGGGCTGGCGCTGAAAAATGCCCAGGTCTCTTCCGGCGGCGCGGCGGAGCATGCGCTCAAACCCTGGCTGCAAAAGCTGGCGCACAAGGGCACGCCGGTTGTCAACATCAGCCCGATGCGCGACGACTGCCCCGGGTTCGTCAACGCGGAGTGGATCCCGATCCGGCCGAATACCGACGTGGCGCTGATGCTGGCGCTGGCTTACGAAATTCAGCGGCTGGGCGCGCAGGACGAAGCCTTCCTGCGCAGCCACTGCGTGGGCTATCAACAGTTGGCGGATTACCTGAACGGCGTGAGCGACGGCGTGGCGAAAACGCCGGCCTGGGCCAGCGCCATTACCGGCATTCCGGCGGCGCGCATCGCCCTGCTGGCGCGGCAGCTGATCGGCGTGCGCAGTTTTATCACCTGTTCCTACTCCGTACAGCGCGCGCACCGCGGCGAGCAACCCTATTGGATGATGATCGCGCTGTCGTCGATGTTGGGCCAGGTGGGCCTGCCGGGCGGCGGCTTCTCGTTCGGCCACGGCTCGATGAACGGCGTCGGCAACCCGCGCGTGGACACACCCGCGCCGACCATGCCGGTAGGGGAAAACCCGGCCGGGCTGGCGATCCCGGTGGCGCGCATCTGCGACATGCTGCTGCACCCCGGCGAAACCTATCAATTTTGCGGCGAGACGCGGCAGTACCCGGATATCCACCTGGTGCACTGGGCCGGCGGCAACCCGTTCCATCACCATCAGCAGCTGAACCGGCTGGTGGAAGGCTGGCAGAAGCCGGATACGGTGATCGTACAAGATATCTGGTGGACGGCGGCGGCCAAAATGGCGGATATCGTGTTGCCGGTCACCAGTTCGCTGGAGCGCAACGACATCGGCGGCTCCTCGCGCGATCGCTACGTGCTGGCGATGCATCAGGCGATTGCGCCGCAGCATCAGGCGCGCAACGATTTCGATATCTTCGCCGATCTGGCGGAGCGCCTGGGCTATCGCGAGCGCTTTACCGAAAACCGCGGCGAGCGGGCCTGGATCGAAGATATCTATCGGCAATGCGGCGCGGCGCAGCGGCGCGCCGGCGTCGCCTGGCCCGAGTTTGAGGATTTTTGGCGCCGGGGCTATGTCGAACTGCCCGCGCCGGCCAAGGAGTTCGTGTTTTTTGACGCGTTTCGCGCCGATCCGCAGGCTAACCCGCTTCAGACGCCCAGCGGCAAGATCGAACTGTTCAGCGAGCGGATCGCCGGTTATCGCTACGAGGATTTCGCTCCGCATCCGCAGTGGCGGCCGCCGGTCGAGTGGCTGGGGGCGCCGCAGGCCAAAACCTGGCCGCTGCATCTGATCTCCATTCAACCGAGCGATCGTCTGCACAGCCAGATGGATCCGGCGCCGCTGGCGCAGGGCAATAAGACCGCCGGGCGCGAAACCCTGTATATGCATCCGGAGGACGCGGCGCAGCGCGGCGTGGCGGACGGCGCCGAAGTGCTGGTCAGCAATGCGCGCGGCAGCTGTCTGGCGGGGGCCTCCCTCACCGACGGCGTGACGCGCGGCGTGGTGCTGATGGCGACCGGCGCCTGGTTCGAGCCGGGTTACGACGCGCAGCGCCGGCCGGTCGAGCAGGCGGGCAACCCGAACGTGCTGACGCTGGATATCGGCACCTCGCCGCTGACGCAGGGGCCGAACGCCATGAGTTGCCTGGTGGAGGTCAGCGCGCGATGAGTGAAGGTTTCACGTCGGGATAACCGGCTCGCCGTCGCGGCTGTATTTATTTTTTCGCCGCTGCGGGAAGGTTTAAGTTTCATTGAGTTATTACAGCAGATCGCGGGAAATTTACAGCTGGTTGCATTTGGAGCAGAACTCTTGCGATTCGCCGGTAGTTTCCTGCACGCCATCTCTCTAGAGTAGGTGATCCCAGAGGTATTGATTGGTGAGAAATCAGCATACTCTGTATGTTGAAGCCATTTTCAATTGCACCAACCTACGCGGATGCGTAGGTTTTTTTTTGCCTGCCATATAGTATTCTTTTCCCTACAACGATTTACGCCTCCATGGCCAAGGGAGAAGGGCATGATCTTTTCACTGCTGCGCGCGCTGTTTCGCCTGCTGTTTCGGGTACGGGTCGAAGGGGACGTTCAGCACTTCGAGCGGCAAAAACTGCTGATTACGCCGAACCACGTCTCTTTCCTCGACGGCGTGTTGCTGGCGCTGTTCCTGCCGATTAAACCGGTGTTTGCGGTTTACGCCAGCATCGGCGAGAGCTGGTTTATGCGCTGGCTGCGGCCCTACATTGATTTCGTCTCGCTCGATCCCACCAAGCCGATGGCCATCAAGCAACTGGTGCGCATGGTCGAGCAGGGGCGGCCGATCGTGGTGTTCCCTGAAGGGCGCATCACCGTGACCGGCGCGCTGATGAAAATCTACGACGGCGCGGCGTTTATCGCTGCCAAATCGGGCGCCACCGTGGTGCCGGTGCGGATCGACGGCCCCGAGTTCAGCCCGTTCGGCCGCATGGCCGGGGTATTCAAGATCCGCTGGTTCCCGCGAATCAGCATCCGCATCTTGCCGCCGACCACGCTGCCGATGCCGGAAGCGCCGCGCGCGCGTGAACGCCGGGCGCTGGCGGGCGATCGGCTGATGCAGATCATGATGCGGGCGCGAATGGATACGCGCGAACCGCAGACGCTGTTCCATGCCTTGCTGGCGGCGCAGCACCGCTACGGGCGCCGCAAGCCCTGTATCGAAGACATCGCTTTCAAAGAAGACAGTTACCAGACGCTGATCAAGAAATCGCTGGGCGTCAGCCGCATTCTGCAGCGCTTTACCGCCGAAGGGGAACACGTCGGGCTGCTGTTGCCGAACGCCACCATCACCGCGGCGGCGATCTTCGGCGCTTCGCTGCGTAACCGCATTCCGGCGATGCTCAACTACACCGCCGGCGCCAACGGCCTGAACAGCGCGATGCTCGCCGCCGGCATCAAGACCATCGTCACCTCGCGCCAGTTTCTGGAGAAGGGCAAGCTGACCCACCTGCCGGAGCAGGTGACGCAGGCCAACTGGGTGTATCTGGAAGATCTGAAAGACACCGTTACGCTGGCGGACAAGCTGTGGATTTTGCGGCACTTGCTGCAGCCGCAGCGCGCGGCGTTGCCGCAACGCCCGGAGGACGCGGCGCTGATCCTGTTCACTTCCGGTTCCGAAGGCCACCCCAAGGGCGTGGTGCATTCGCATGCCAGCCTGCTGGCTAACGTAGAACAAATTCGCACCATCGCCGACTTCACGCCGTGCGACCGTTTCATGTCGTCGCTGCCGCTGTTCCACTCGTTCGGCCTGACGGTGGGGCTGCTTACGCCGCTGATCACCGGCAGCCGCATTTTCCTCTACCCCAGCCCGCTGCACTATCGCGTGGTGCCGGAGCTGGTGTATGACCGCAACTGCACGGTGTTGTTCGGCACGGCGACCTTCCTCAACAACTATGCGCGCTTCGCGCATCCGTATGATTTCGCCCGCCTGCGCTACGTGGTGGCCGGCGCGGAGAAACTGGCGGACAGCACCAAACAGATCTACCAGGACAAATACGGCATCCGCATTCTGGAAGGCTATGGCGTGACCGAGTGCGCGCCGGTGGTGTCCATTAACGTGCCGTTGGCGACCAAGGTGGGCACCGTCGGCCGCATCATGCCGCAGATGGAGGCGCGCCTGATTGCGGTGCCGGGCATCGATAACGGCGGCCGCCTGCAGCTGAAGGGGCCGAACATCATGAAAGGCTATCTGCGGGTTGAGCGCCCCGGCGAGCTGGAACCGCCGGCGGCGGAAGATGCGAACGGCGTGCTGCAGCCGGGCTGGTACGACACCGGCGATATCGTCAGCCTGGATGAGCAGGGCTATTGCACCATTCGCGGCCGCGTGAAACGCTTCGCCAAGCTGGCGGGCGAGATGGTGTCGCTGGAGAGCGTCGAATTGCTGGCGCAACGGCTGTCGCCGGAAAAAATGCATGCCGCCACGGCCAAAGGCGACAGCAGCAAAGGCGAGGCGCTGGTGCTGTTCACCACCGATCCCGCCATCACTCGTGAAGCATTGCTGCGGGTGGCGCGTGAGCTGGGCAGCCCGGAGCTGGCGGTGCCGCGCGATATTCGCCTGTTGAAAACGCTGCCGGTGCTCGGCAGCGGCAAACCCGATTTCGTCACCCTGCGTCATATGGCCGAACAGCCGGAGAGTGCCTGATGAATCCTTCGACCGAGTCCCCTTTGCTGTCACGCGGCATGATCGCCGTCATCAGCGCGCAGTTCCTCTCGGCGTTCGGCGACAATGCGTTGCTGTTCGCCACGCTGGCGTTGATCAAGCAGCAGCTGTATCCGGACTGGAGCCAGCCGATCCTGCAGATGGCCTTCGTCGCCACCTACATCATCCTGGCGCCGTTCGTCGGCCAGGTGGCCGACAGCTTTGCCAAAGGGCGGGTGATGATGTTCGCCAACGCCTTAAAATTGGCGGGGGCGTTGGTGATCTGTTTTGGGGGAAACCCGTTCCTCGGCTACAGCCTGGTCGGGGTGGGAGCCGCCGCGTATTCGCCGGCCAAATACGGCATTCTGGGCGAGATCACCAGCGGCGAGAAGCTGGTCAAGGCTAACGGCCTGATGGAGGCCTCGACTATCGCCGCCATTCTGACCGGTTCGGTGGCCGGTGGCATTCTGGCGGACTGGCATGTGGTGGCGGCGCTGGCGGTCTGCGCCTTGGTTTACGCGGGGGCAGTGGTCGCCAACCTGTATATTCCGCGCCTCGCGGCGGCGCGCCCGGGGGCTTCCTGGCGCCCGCGGGCCATGACGAACAGCTTCTTTACCGCCTGCGTCACGTTATGGCGCGATGGGCAGACGCGTTTTTCCTTGATCGGCACCAGCCTGTTCTGGGGGGCCGGCGTGACGCTGCGTTTTCTGCTGGTGCTGTGGGTGCCGGTGGCGCTCGGCATCGCCGATAACGCCACGCCGACGCTGCTGAACGCCATGGTAGCCGTCGGTATCGTGGTGGGGGCCGGCGCCGCCGCACGCTTTGTCACGCTGAAGACGGTGAAGCGCTGCATGCCGGCCGGGATCCTGATCGGCGTTGCGGTCGCGGTATTCGCGCTGCAAACCACCATGCTCAATGCCTATGTCTTGTTGGCGATCATCGGCATGCTGGGGGGCTTCTTCGTGGTGCCGCTCAATGCGTTGCTGCAGGAGCGGGGCAAGCATTCGGTCGGCGCCGGCAATGCTATCGCGGTGCAAAACCTGGGTGAAAACGCCGCCATGTTGCTGATGCTGGCGCTGTATTCGCTGGTGGTGAAGCTGGGCGTGCCGGTGGTGGGCGTCGGCGTAGGGTTTGGCGTGGTGTTTGCGCTGGCGATTAGCGCGCTGTGGTGGTCGCAGCGGCGGTGAAACGGGGCGCAGCCAGGCTGCGCCCTTGCTGTATTAAGGCGCCGGAATGGTAAACCGGGTATGGATTTCTTCGAGCGCCTGCAGTACGTCTTCATCCAATACCACATCGAGGCTGTCGATGTTGATTTTCAACTGATCCACCGTGGTGGCGCCCAGCAGGGTGCTGGCGACGAACGGCTGTTGACGCACGAAGGCCAACGCCATCTGCGAAGGATCCAGCCCGTGTTTTTTGGCCAGCGCCACGTACTCGGCGATCGCCAGCTGGGTTTGCTGACCTGAATAACGGTTGAAGCGGGTGAACAGCGTATTGCGCGCACCGGCCGGTTTTGCGCCATTGAGGTATTTACCGCTCAGGGTACCGAACGCCAGGCTGGAATAGGCCAGCAGTTCCACCCCTTCGTGCTGGCTGATCTCGGCCAGGCCAATCTCAAAGCTGCGGTTCAGCAGGCTGTACGGGTTTTGAATCGACACGATGCGCGGCAGCTCGTGTTTCTCCGCCAGCTGCAGGTAGCGCATCACGCCCCAGGGCGTTTCATTGGAAACCCCGATATAGCGGATCTTGCCGGCGCGCACCTGCTCGGTCAGCGCCTCCAGCGTTTCCAGCAGCGTGACCGTGGCTTTGTCGTCGGTGTATTGATAGTTGAGTTTGCCAAAACAGTTGGTGGCGCGCTGCGGCCAGTGCAATTGGTAGAGATCGAGATAATCGGTATTCAGCCGCTTGAGGCTGGCGTCCAGCGCGGCGCGGATGTTTTTGCGATCGAGCGCCTGCTGCGGGCGAATGCTGCTGTCGGTGCCGCGCACCGGGCCCGAGACTTTGCTGGCCAGGACGATTTTTTCGCGATTGCCGCGCGCCTTGAGCCAGCTGCCGATATAGCTTTCGGTCAGGCCCTGGGTTTCCGGACGGGGCGGCACCGGGTACAGTTCGGCGGTGTCTATCAGGTTGACGCCTGCGGCCAATGCATAGTCCAGTTGCGCATGGGCGTCGGCTTCGCTGTTCTGTTCGCCAAAGGTCATGGTGCCCAGTCCCAGCACGCTCACTTCTAAAGAACTGTGGGGAATACGGTGGTATTGCATTAACGGCCTTCCTTTCTTGTTAGCGCTTACGGGCCGCGCGGCCCGGTGAAACAGGAGCCCAATGTCAGAAGACGGCGCAGAGTCCGTCGGGCGGCGATGTCGCCTTTCCTGACTATAACCAAGCGGTGAAGATGGGGGAAGCGGATTCCGTGCGGACGCGAATGGGGGCTACCGCGCTTGAACGGGCGATAGCCGGCGGGCGGTGATTAGCGTTCGATAACCTGAGAAACTTGATCGCCGTTGATCTGGCGCTGGTTGCCTTTCTCGTCTTTATAGCTGATGAGGCCGGTATCTTCATCGATCTCCGGTTTGCCTTGCGTCAGGATCATGTTGCCGTCTTTGGTCGCCATCACGTAGTCGCTGGAACACCCCGCCAGGCCAGCCACCATCACCAGCGCAGACACTGCCATTACCCACTTTTTCATCCTGCGGATCCTCGATTATGCAGAAAATAATGTTCTTTCAAGATTAGCAAACTCTCGGCGAAGCGCGTCTCAGATAAGTCTTTATCTGATAAGAAAAAGTGAAATGAGAGGTCAACGAAGTGATGAAAGCCGCCAATGGCGGCTTTCATATAGATAGCGTTATTCCGGCGCGCGATTTTTTTTGCTGCGCATCAGATTGAGCGCTTCTACCGACATCGAGAAGAACATGGCGAAGTAGATGTAGCCTTTTGGCACGTGCACCTGGAAGCTTTCCAGCATCAGCGTGAAGCCCACCAGGATCAGGAACGCCAGCGCCAGCATTTTCACCGATGGATGGCGGTTGACGAATTCGCCGATCGGTCGGGCAGCGAACATCATCACGCCGACGGCGATCACCACTGCCGCCATCATGATGAACAGATGGTCGGAAAGGCCCACGGCGGTAATCACCGAATCCAGGCTGAAGATAATATCCAACAGCATGATCTGCACGATCGCGCCGAAGAAGCTGTGCACCTTGGTGTGGTGCTCTTCTTCCGACCCTTCGATGGTTTCGTGGATCTCTTTGCTGGCTTTCCAGATCAGGAACAGCCCGCCCAGCAGCAGGATCAGATCGCGAGCGGATACGCTGTGCTCCATCACGGTAAACAGCGGATGGGTTAGACGAATCACCCAGGCGATGGAAGCCAGCAGCGCCAGGCGCATAAGCATGGCGGCGGCCAGCCCGATCCGGCGAGCTTTGTTCTGTTGCGCTTTGGGCAGCTTGGCCACCACCAGCGACAGAAAAATGATGTTATCAATACCCAGTACGATCTCAAGAATGGTTAGCGTGCCTAACGCTAACCAGGCATTGGGATCCATAATCCATTCGAACATTGCTCGACACACCTTATTAATACTTAATAAATGCAAAGCGTGAATTATACGCGTTTATCATGGCGCTGATAGGGGCAGCTAAACCAGAGTTAAACGAAATCGCTTAGATTGAGAAATGTCTTGCCAGCAGCGCGCCGGTAAAACTCTTTTTCAGATAGAAGCCGCGCGGCAGCGTCATGATCGGTTGCCCTTGTTCGCCGATGGCTTCGGTGAGCGCCTTGCTGTTAGCCGCTTTGGGGCGCAGCTGCAGCACTTCGCCGTGGCGTGCGGTGATGCGCTCTACGTGGCCGAGCACGATCAAATCCATCAATTCTTCCCAATCGCGGCGCAGCATTTCGTCTTCTGCCGCGCTTGGGCTCCACAGCAGCGGCGAACCGACGCGGCGTTCGGCCAGCGGGATCTGGCGTTCGCCTTCTACCGGTATCCACAACACGCGCGCCAGCTTGTAGCGAACGTGGCTGTTGGCCCAGGTGACGCCGCTGTTGCCGGTGAGCGGAGCGACGCAGACAAAAGTGGTTTCCAGCGGTTTGCCGGCGGCGTCGACAGGAATGGTTTTCAGCTCGATGCCCAGCTCGGGAAAGTCCTGCTCCGGTTTGCTGCCGGCCATGGCGCCGAGATACAGCTCCAGCAGCATGCCTACCCAACCTTTATCGCGTTTCAGATCCTTGGGGATTGGCAGCTGCGCGCGAGCGGCCAGTTCGCCAAAGCTGGCGCCGGCCAGCGCCTGAGCGCGCTCGAACAGCTGCCGTTCATTTTCCGGCGGGGGCGGCAAAGGGGATAAAAACGCCATAAATCAAGCCTGTCTGGTTTGGTTGAAAAACGTACTGCAATTATGCGCGGTGAGCGATAACCGCCATCGCTTGGGGAAAAGAATAATAGTAGCATGATTTTACATGACTTTTTTCCTTTCTTGGCGTGGTGGACAATGCACTGGCGGGGCTTGTTCACCTGAAGCCACCGACAATAAACAGGATCTTACACCTATTTATCCACAGATTTTTGGGATAACCCAAATTTTTGCCGATCACTGGTTCAATTTACAGCCTTGACTCGGGCGGTTTTTTACGAATTTGTCCGTTTTGTGCGTAACTTGCCCGGATAATCTGTGGATAAAAACGACGTTGATGGATCTTTCGCCAGGGTAAGATCCTTACCGTGCATAGATCACATTTTTGCCCTGTATATAACGATGCGTTAATGCATAATTGTATGTTTTTAAAATAAATATGCGTTTTTAGTGTTGAGGGGGGATTTTGGGGGTTAAGAGTTTTACCGGCTTATTCCTCGAGTTCTGCACACACCTATCCACAGAAAAAGTGAATAAAACCGGTCTGAAAGGCTAGGGTATGTTTATAACTTTGCCTATATCTGTGAGTTATCCCAATGTTATTCGGCCCGCAGCGCCGTAAAGCAGTGGTTTACCGCCTGTAGCTTGTGTGAAACAATCAGGACATCTATGCGAATTTAAGCTTATCGAGGTAGTCCGGTGATCGATGATGATGGCTACCGCCCGAATGTTGGTATCGTAATCTGTAATCGTCAGGGGCAGGTCTTATGGGCCCGCCGTTACGGTCAGCACTCCTGGCAGTTTCCCCAAGGTGGGATTAACCCTGGCGAAACTGCGGAGCAGGCGATGTACCGTGAGCTGTTCGAAGAAGTGGGGCTGAGTAAAAAGGATGTGCGCATCCTGGCTTCGACCCGCAACTGGTTGCGCTATAAATTGCCGAAACGTTTGGTGCGTTGGGACACAAAGCCGGTTTGTATCGGCCAAAAGCAAAAATGGTTTTTGTTGCAGCTACTGTGCAATGACGCTGATATCAATATGCAGCGCAGCAGCACGCCGGAGTTCGACGGTTGGCGCTGGGTGAGCTTCTGGTATCCGGTACGCCAGGTGGTGTCGTTCAAACGCGACGTTTACCGCCGGGTGATGAAAGAATTCGCCGTGACCGTGATGCCGATGCAAGAGCAGGCGGCGCCGCGGCAGGCCCCTGCTTATCGCCGAAAGAGAGGTTAAGTTAAGCCGACTATGCTCACGCGCTTGCGAGAAATTGTAGAGAAGGTGGCTGCGGCGGCCAGTCTGACGGATGCGCTGGATCTGCTGGTCAATGAAACCTGTCTGGCGATGGACACCGAAGTGTGTTCCATCTATCTGGCGGACAACGATCGCCGCTGCTACTACCTGATGGCCACGCGCGGGCTGAAAAAGCCGCGCGGGCGCACTATCGCATTGGCGTTTGATGAGGGCGTCGTCGGGTTGGTCGGCCGCAGAGCCGAGCCTATCAACCTGGCCGATGCCCAAAGCCACCCCAGTTTCAAATACGTCCCGCAGGTGAAAGAGGATCGTTTCCGATCCTTCCTCGGGGTGCCGATCATTCATCGGCGCCAGCTGCTGGGCGTGCTGGTGGTGCAGCAGCGCGAGCTGCGCCAGTTCGACGAAAGCGAAGAGTCTTTCATGGTCACCCTGGCCACGCAGATGGCCGGGATCCTGTCACAATCGCAGCTTAACGCCATTTTCGGCCAGTATCGCCAAACGCGCGTGCGCGCGCTGGCGGCCTCACCCGGCGTGGCGGTGGCGGAAGGGTGGCAGGACAGCAGCCAGCCTTCGCTCGATCAGGTTTACCGCGCTTCGACGCTGGACACCGCCAGCGAGCGCGAGCGCCTGACGCTGGCGCTGGAAGAGGCCGGCGCGGAGTTTCGCCGCTTCAGCAAGCGTTTTGCCGCCAGCTCGCAAAAGGAGAGCGCGGCGATCTTCGATCTTTACTCTCACCTGCTAAACGACGCCCGCCTCAAGCGCGAACTGTTCGCCGAAATCGACAACGGTTCGGTGGCGGAGTGGGCGGTGAAACAGGTGATAGAGGCCTTTGCCGAGCAGTTTGCCAAACTGCAGGACACCTACATGCGCGAGCGCGGCAGCGACCTGCGCGCGCTGGGCCAGCGCCTGCTGTTCCACCTCGACGACACCACTCAGGGCGCCACCCAGTGGCCGGCGCGTTTTGTGCTGGTGGCGGATGAGCTGACCGCGACATTGCTGGCCGAAGTGCCGCAGGATCGCCTGGTCGGCGTGGTGGTGCGCGACGGTGCCGCCAACTCGCATGCGGCGATTCTGGTGCGGGCGATGGGGGTGCCGACGGTGATGGGCGCCGACATCCAGCCTTCTCTGCTCAGCCAGCGGCTGCTGATCGTCGACGGTTATCGCGGTGAACTGCTGGTCGATCCTGAACCGGTGCTGGTGCAGGAATATCAACGGCTGATCAGCGAAGAGCTGGAGCTGAGCAAGCTGGCGGAAGACGACGTCGAGCAGCCGGCGCAGTTGAAAAGCGGCGAGCGCATTCAGGTGATGCTGAATGCCGGCCTCAGCCCGGAACATGAACAGCTGTTGGGCGGCCGGGTAGATGGCGTGGGGTTATACCGCACCGAAATCCCGTTCATGTTGCAAAGCGGCTTCCCCTCCGAAGAGGAACAGGTCGCGCAGTACCAGGGCATGCTGCAGCTTTACCCGAGCAAGCCGGTTACGCTGCGCACTCTGGATATCGGCGCCGACAAGCAGCTGCCTTATATGCCGATCAGCGAAGAGAACCCCTGCCTGGGCTGGCGCGGCATCCGCATCACCCTGGATCAGCCGGAGATCTTTTTGATTCAGGTGCGCGCCATGCTGCGTGCCAACGCCGGCACCGGCAATCTGGGCATTCTGCTGCCGATGATCACCAGCCTGGAAGAGGTCGATGAGGCCAAACGCCTGATTGACCGCGCCGGGCGCGAGGTGGAAGAGGTGCTCGGCTACGCGATCCCGAAACCGAAAATCGGTGTGATGCTGGAAGTGCCGTCGATGATTTTCCTGATCCCGCATCTGGCCGGGCGCGTTGATTTCATCTCGGTCGGCACCAACGATTTGACCCAGTACCTGTTGGCGGTGGATCGCAACAATACCCGAGTCGCCTCGCTGTATGACAGTTTGCACCCCGCGATGCTGCAGGTGCTGAAATTGATCGCCGAGCAGGGGAACGCTGCCGGGTTGCAGCTTAGCCTGTGCGGTGAACTGGCCGGCGATCCCATGGGCGCGCTGTTGCTGGTGGGCATGGGCTATCGCAATCTGAGCATGAACGGCCGCAGCGTGGCGCGCATCAAATACCTGCTGCGGCATATCGACCTTGCCGACGCCGAAATGTTGGCGCAGCGGGTGTTGAACACCCAGATGACCACGGAAGTGCGCCATTTGGTGGCGGCGTTTATGGAGCGACGCGGCATGGGCGGATTGATCCGCGGGGGCCGGTAGCCGCCGCGCGTTGTGATTTTTTTACAGAACTTTTCCCGGCCTGCCGGACCGGACCGCGCTAAGCCTATGTTATGATGCGCAACCTCAGTGCGGCGCAGGCTCGTCGCCTTGCACACCGCAGCGGCCAATGCTGCTGCTTGCAAGACGCGGGACAATCTCCGCCGCCGCTTGGCACCTGCCGCCCCCGCATGGGGAAAAATAACAGACATGTTGTGGTGATAGATGAGCAATAGCTATCTGGCGTTTCCTAAATTTGATCCGGTCATTTTCTCCATTGGCCCGGTTTCTCTGCATTGGTACGGCCTGATGTACCTGGTCGGCTTCGTTTTTGCCATGTGGCTGGCTGTGCGCCGTGCCAACAAGCCGGGCAGCGGCTGGACCAAAGACGAAGTTGAAAACCTGCTCTACGCCGGTTTCCTGGGCGTATTCGTCGGCGGCCGCGTAGGCTATGTGCTGTTCTATAACCTGCCGCTGTTCCTGGATAACCCGCTCTATCTGTTCAAGGTCTGGGATGGCGGCATGTCGTTCCACGGCGGCTTGATGGGGGTGATTCTGGTGATGTTCTGGTTCGCTCGCCGCACCAAACGCACCTTCTTCCAGGTTTCCGATTTTATCGCGCCATTGATCCCATTCGGCCTGGGCGCCGGCCGCCTCGGCAACTTTATCAACGGTGAACTGTGGGGCCGCGTGACCACCGATACCCCTTGGGCGATGCTGTTCCCAAGTTCGCGCAGCGAAGACGTGGCCCTCGCCGCCGCCGATCCTTCCTTGCTGCCGTTATTGAATCAGTACGGCGTACTGCCGCGCCACCCATCGCAGCTGTATGAACTGCTGCTGGAAGGCGTGGTGCTGTTTATCATTCTGAACCTGTTTATTCGCAAGCCGCGGCCGATGGGCGCCGTCTCGGGCCTGTTCCTGATCGGTTATGGCACATTCCGCATCATCGTTGAAGCGTTCCGCCAGCCGGATGCCCAGCTCGGCCTGTTCGACGGCGTGATCAGCATGGGGCAGATCCTGTCCATCCCGATGGTGGTGGCCGGTATTATTATGATGATTTGGGCGTACCGTCGTCGCCCGCAGCAACAAATGTCGTGAGGGACAAATGAAACAGTATCTGGATTTGATGAACAAGGTGCTCGCCGAGGGCACCCCTAAAGCCGACCGTACCGGCACTGGCACGCTGTCGATTTTCGGCCATCAGATGCGTTTCAACTTGCAGGAAGGTTTCCCGTTGGTGACCACCAAGAAATGTCATCTTCGTTCGATCATTCATGAGCTGTTGTGGTTCCTGAACGGCGATACCAACATCGCCTACCTGCGTGACAACAAGGTCACCATTTGGGACGAGTGGGCCGATGAAAACGGCGATCTCGGCCCGGTGTACGGCAAACAGTGGCGCGCCTGGGGCGCGGCGGACGGCCGTCAGATCGATCAGCTGAGCAACGTGCTCCAACAGCTGAAGCAGGATCCGGATTCGCGCCGCATCATCGTTTCCGCCTGGAACGTCGGCGAGCTGGATCAGATGGCGTTGGCGCCGTGCCACGCGTTCTTCCAGTTCTACGTCGCGGACGGCAAGCTCTCTTGCCAGCTGTACCAGCGTTCCTGCGACGTGTTCCTAGGCCTGCCGTTCAACATCGCCAGCTACGCGCTGCTGGTGCATATGATGGCGCAGCAGTGCGATCTGGAAGTGGGCGATTTCGTCTGGACCGGCGGCGATACCCACCTGTACAGCAACCACATGGAACAGACTCAGCTGCAGCTAACGCGTGAACCGCGTCCGTTGCCGAAACTGGTGATCAAACGCAAGCCGGCTTCGCTGTTCGATTACCGTTTCGAAGACTTCGAGATCGAAGGTTACGATCCGCACCCGGCCATCAAGGCGCCGGTCGCGATCTAACCTTAACCGCATCACACCAGGGGGGCAGCGATTGCACCCCTTTTTTTATCCGCATTGCGCACCGAGCCGCATTTTTTTGTCGTCCTCTGCCGTCGTAAATAAAACATTGCGCAGCTTGCCGCAGCGATTACGCATGCGGCTTTACCGCGTTGTGGCGATCCTTACACTGGCGGCATGAAAGACAATACTCTCTCGAACATCGATGATCGCCAGCGTGGCATGACGCTGATTGAGCTGTTGGCGGCGATATTGATCGCCGGCATGCTCACCGGCTGGGGCGTCGGGCAATGGCGTTATCATCAGCAAGCGCTGCGGCTGGAACACACGGCTCAGCAGCTGCTGGCGTTTTTGCTGCGATTGCAGGCGGACGCCAACTGGCGTAACCGCGCGACGCTGCTGTGGTTCAAGAACGGCACGCCCTGGTGTCTGGGCGGTGGCGTGCCGCCGACGGATTGCGCTTCCGCCGAAGGCGCCGTTTTCTCGCCGTCTTATCGCGACGTCGCTTTGAGCGGCTACACCGGCAAAGAGATTGGGTTTTACGGTTTGCGCAATACTGCGCAGGCGGGGCACATCCTTCTCAGCAACGACGCAGGCAGCCTGCGGCTGGTGCTGTCCGCCCGTGGGCGGCTGCGTTTGTGCAGCGAAGGGCAGCGGGTCAGGGGCATTGCGCTATGTTGACTTTAGAACGCGGTTTTACCTTGCCGGAGGTGATGTTGGCGTTGGTCTTCGGCAGCGTGATCGCGCTCGGCGCGGCGAAAACCTATCCGTTGTTGCGCCAGCAAAGTGTAGTCGTCAGCCAGCACTTTCGGCTGGAGTCAACGCTGCGGCAACTGGCGTTCGGCATTGAGAAAGATCTGCGCCGCGCCGGTTTTTGCGCCGGGCAGTGCGCCGGCCGTCCGTTGCTGATCGGTCAGGCATCGGGAGAAGCGGCGGGCAGTTGCGTTATCGTTGCCTACGACATCGCTCGCAGCGGGCAATGGCTCGCTTCGGGCGAGGATGCGGGCTATTTCGGTTACCGGCTGCGCAATGGCGGCTTGGAAGGGCAGCGCGGCGTGAGCCAATGCGATGGCGGTGGCTGGGAGCGTTTGCTCGATTATGACGAAGTGCGCATTGAGCGGTTTCATGTGGCGATCGAGCGGGGCGATCACGGCGCGACCTTGGCTCGCCTGACGCTGGCGGGGCGCTCCGCCAGCGATACGCGTATCAGGCGCAGCCTGAGTGCGAGCGTCGAAATGGCGGCGCTGCCATGAATTGGCGAACCCAGCGGGGCGGTAGCACTCTGGCGGCGGTGATGTTGCTGTTGGCGCTGGGGCTGATGTTGCTTAACGCTCAGCATCGGCAGTTGGATAACGCGCTGTTACTGGCCGCCGATCAGCAGCGTTACCTTCAGGCTTATAATCAGGCCGCTTCGGCGCTGAGTTGGGGCATGAGCCAGCGCTGGCCACGCGCCGAGCTGAGTGCGGCGGCCTGGTTATGCAGGCAGCGCGCGGAACTGACGGCCTGCGCCCGGCTGTCTGCCAGAGCGGGCGTTGTGACGATACGCGGCCTTGGTGAGATGCGCGGCGGTGAACCGCTTTGGCTGTATCAGTGGGGCACCTTTAACGGCGCAGAGACCGCTGGCAAGGTGCAAGCTCAGCCGGGCGGTCGGCTGGATTTTTGCCCAGAGAAAAGGCTGACCGACTGTGACGGCTAACGCTCGGCCAGGGCGGCTATCCCGCAACGGCTTCAGCCTGCCGGAAGTGTTGGTGGCGGCCTTGCTGTTCTCGGTGTCGCTGCTTGGCTTGTTACAGTATCATCAGGTGCTGTTGCAGTCGTTTCAGCGCCAGTGGCACTACCGGCAAGCCTGGGCGCTGGCGCATCAGCAGTTAGAAGCGTTCGCCGTCACCGGGCGGCTCGAGGCCGAATTGCCGCCGGAAGGTTGGCGACGCGAGACGGCGCTTGACGATGCGGAGAATGATTGCCGCCGATTGACGGTTAGAGTCCAAACGCCGCAGTGGCAGTGGGCGACGCTGAGCCGCTGGTATTGCACCCGCTTTTAAGCCGGTATGTCTTTTGTTTTAAAGGAGCCTTGATGTTCACGGTTTATCATTCCAATCAGCTGGATTTGTTGAAAACGCTGACCAGCGCGCTGATAGCCAGAGATCCGTTGGCCGATCCTTTTCAACAGGAAGTGGTGCTGGTGCAGAGCCCCGGTATGGCGCAATGGCTGCAGATGCAGTTGGCGGAACAGTTCGGCATCGCCGCCAATATTGCGTTTCCGCTGCCGGCGACCTTTATTTGGGACATGTTCACCCGGGTGTTGCCGGATATCCCGAAAGAGAGCGCTTTCAGCAAGGACGCCATGACCTGGAAGCTGATGTGGTTGCTGCCGGAGATGCTGACTCAGCCGGCGTTTGCGCCACTGCAGCACTATCTGACCGATGACGGTGACAAGCGCAAGATTCACCAGTTGGCCGGCCGGGTCGCCGACCTGTTCGACCAATATTTGGTTTATCGCCCGCAGTGGCTGGAGAGCTGGCAGCGCGGTGAGCGCATCGACGGCCTGGCGGAGGCTCAGCAATGGCAGGCGCCGCTCTGGGCGCGGCTGGTGGAGTACACGCGCGAGCTGGGGCAGCCGGAATGGCACCGCGCCAATCTTTACAGCCGATTTATCCACGCGCTGGAGCAGGCAAAAACCTGCCCGCCCGGTTTGCCGCCGCGGGTGTTTATCTGCGGTATCTCGGCGTTGCCGCCGGTCTATCTGGAGGCGCTGCAGGCGCTGGGGCGGCATATCGATATCCACCTGATGTTCACCAACCCCTGTCGCTACTATTGGGGCGATATTCAGGATTACGCTTTCTTGGCCCGCTTGCAGAGCCGCAAGCGCCGTCACTACCATCAGGCACGCGAGCACGGGCTGTTCCGCCAGCCGGATGACGCGGCGCGCCTGTTTGACGCCGAAGGCCAGCAGCAGCTCAGCAACCCGCTGTTGGCCTCTTGGGGCAAGCTGGGGCGCGATCACCTCTATCTGCTGTCGCAGATGGAAGGGGCGCAAGAGGTTGACGCCTTTGTCGATATCCCGGCCGATACCATGCTGCACGCCGTTCAGCGCGACATGCTGGAGCTGGAAGACCATGCGGTGATCGGTATTACCGCGGAAACGCTGGAAAGCAGCTTCAGCAAACGTCCGCTAGATGAGAACGACCGATCCCTCAGCCTGCATGCCTGCCACAGCCCGCAGCGGGAAGTGGAGGTGCTGCACGATCAACTGCTGACCATGCTGGCGCAGGATCCGTCGTTGACGCCGCGCGACATCATCGTGATGGTGGCGGATATCGACAGCTACACGCCTTACATTCAGGCGGTGTTCGGCAATGCCCCTGCCGAGCGCTACCTGCCGTTCGCCATTTCCGACCGTAAAGCGCGCCAGGCGCATCCTGCGCTGCAGGCGTTCATTTCACTGCTCGATCTGCCGCAAAGCCGTTTTACCTCGGAACAGGTGCTGGCGCTGCTTGAGGTGCCGGCCCTGGCCGCCCGTTTCGCCATTGGCGAAGAGGGGCTGCGCCTGCTGCGCCATTGGGTCGGTGAATCCGGCGTGCGCTGGGGCCTGGACGACGATAACGTGCGCGAACTGGATCTGCCCGCTACCGGCCAACATACCTGGCGCTTTGGCATCACGCGCATGTTGCTTGGCTACGCGATGGACAGCAATGCCGGCGATTGGCAGGGCATTTTGCCTTACGACGAATCGAGCGGATTGGTCGCCGAACTGGCGGGGCAGCTGGCAGACCTGCTGGCGCAGCTCAGCCACTGGCGGCAAATCTTGAGCGAAGCGCGCCCGCTCGAGGCGTGGCTGCCGCTCTGCCGGCAACTGCTGGATGCTTTCTTCGCTGCGGACAGCGACACCGAGGTGGTGCTGGCGCTGATCGAACAGCAGTGGCAGCAGGCCATTAATTTTGGCCTGGCGGCGCGCTATCCCGATGAGGTGCCGTTGACCATTCTGCGGGACGATCTGGCGGCGCGTCTCGATCAGGAGCGCATCAGCCAGCGCTTCCTCGCCGGGCAAATCAACTTCTGTACGCTGATGCCGATGCGTTCCATTCCGTTCAAGGTGGTGTGCCTGCTGGGCATGAACGACGGCGTGTATCCGCGCACGCTGCCGCCGCTGGGTTTCGATCTGATGGCGCAGCAGGTCAAACGCGGCGACCGCAGCCGACGCGATGACGACCGTTATCTGTTCCTGGAAGCGATTTTGTCCGCTCAGCAGCGGCTGTATATCAGTTTCATCGGCCGTTCCATTCAGGACAACAGCCCGCGCTACCCTTCGGTACTGGTCACCGAGCTGCTGGAGTACCTGGAACAAAGCTATTGCCTGCCGGGAGATGAAGAGCTTAGCGCAGACGACAGCGCCCGGCGGGTTGGTGAGCACTTGCTGAAGTGGCACGCGCGCATGCCGTTCGCCGCCGAGAACTTCTTGCCGGGCTCGGAGGAGCAAAGCTATGCCGCCGAGTGGCTGCCCGCCGCCGATGGGCGCGGTGCGGCGCATCCGGCGTTCAACCAGCCGCTGCCCGCCGAAGCGCTGCAGCAAATATCGCTGGATGAACTGCTGCGGTTTTACCGCCATCCGATTCGCGCGTTTTTCCAACTGCGGCTGGGCGTCAGTTTTATCCTGGAAGAGACCGAGCTGCCCGACGAAGAACCCTTCACGCTGGATAACCTCAGCCGCTACCAGTTCAACAGCCAGCTGCTGAATACGCTGATCGACGGTGACGATCCCGAACGGCTGTTCCAGCGGGTGCGCGCCGCCGGCGGCTTGCCCTATGGCGCCTTCGGCGAAATTTATTGGCAAAAGCAGCAGGAAGAGATGAGCGAACTGGCCGAGCAGGTGCGTGCGGAACGCGCAGAGAGCCATAGCCTGGAGCTGGATATCGATATCGCCGGCGTGCGCCTCAGCGGCTGGCTGCATCAGGTGCAGGATGACGGCCTGTTGCGCTGGCGGCCCGCGACGCTGTCGGCGGTGGATGGCATATTGCTGTGGCTGGAGCACCTGGTGTACTGCTGCGCCGGCGGCACCGGCGAGAGCCGCATGTATGGCCGCAAGAACTCCGCCTGGCGCTTTGCCGCGCTGGCGCCTGAAGAGGCACAGGCGCAGCTGGCGGAACTGCTGACGGGCTATCAGCGCGGTCTGAGTCAGCCGCTGCTGTTGCTGAACAAGAGCGGCTGGGCGTGGCTGAGTCAGTGCTATCTGCCGGAAAAGCAGCAAATCGACTGGGAGGAAGAAGCGCAAATCAAGGCGCGCGCCAAATTGCTGCAGGCCTGGCAGGGCGATCAGCGCATTCCCGGAGAAGGGGAAGATCCCTACGTGCAGCGAGTGTTTCGCCAATTGGATAATGAATACTTAGCGCAAATACTGGCCGAAACAGAGCGTTATCTGCTGCCGGTGGCGCGGCATAACCTGGGGTAACAATCCCCCGGTGGTGCTGTGCGGCGGTAGGTGGTAAAAATAACGAAGGTTATATTCAACCATTGGGGTCATTCCCGGTCTTACATAACGTACAGGCATATACCCGCCGAGTTCGGGTCGCCATATTGGCGAAGAACCCGGTGAGTACAGATTTGGTTATGTGGTTTTGATGAACGTCGCCACCGTCAGGGAGTGGGCGCAGCGACGTCAGAATAGGGGTTTATTTTGGATATGCGCAGACAGTTGGCCCGTATCACCGGGCTGGTATTATTGGCTATGTGTTGGGCGCCGTTGAGTTGGGCCGCGCAAGGATGGCAACCGCTGGCGGAGAAGATCAACAAAAGCGAACACGATCCGCGTCAGTATGAGGCGATCAAATTGACTAACGGCATGACGGTGTTGCTGGTGTCAGATGCCCAG
Organism: Serratia sp. LACPHL-BACT-2024-00286; assembly: GCF_043109535.1. Classification (NCBI taxonomy): domain Bacteria; kingdom Pseudomonadati; phylum Pseudomonadota; class Gammaproteobacteria; order Enterobacterales; family Yersiniaceae; genus Serratia; species Serratia sp. LACPHL-BACT-2024-00286. Next base: position 82,380 of record NZ_JBICNA010000004.1, on the reverse strand, counting down.
GCGCCGAAATCGCTGGCGGCGCTGGCATTGCCGGTCGGCTCGCTCGAAGATCCGAACAGCCAACTGGGTTTGGCGCACTATCTGGAACATATGGTGCTGATGGGCTCCAAGCGCTATCCAGAGCCGGAAAACCTGTCCGAGTTCCTGAAAAAGCATGGCGGCAGCCACAACGCCAGCACGGCTTCTTATCGCACCGCCTTCTATCTGGAAGTGGAAAATGACGCGCTGGAGCCGGCGGTCGATCGCATGGCCGACGCCATTGCCGAGCCGCTGCTGGATCCGGGCAATGCCGACCGTGAGCGCAACGCGGTTAACGCCGAGTTGACGATGGCGCGTTCGCGCGACGGTATGCGTATGGCGCAGGTGGGCGCGGAAACCCTTAACCCGGCGCACCCGAGCGCGCGCTTCTCCGGCGGCAATCTCGATACGCTGAAAGACAAGCCGGACAGCAAGCTGCACGATGAGCTGACCGGCTTCTATAAGCGCTACTATTCCGCCAATTTGATGATGGGCGTTTTGTACGGCAATCAGCCGCTGCCGCAGCTGGCTGATATTGCGGCGAAAACCTTTGGCCGCGTGCCGAATCACGACGCCACCGTGCCGCCGATCACCGTGCCGGCCGTGACGCCGGAACAGCAGGGCATCATCATTCACTATGTGCCGGCACAGCCGCGCAAGCAGCTGAAGGTCGAGTTTCGCATCGATAACAACAGCGCCGCGTTTCGCAGCAAAACCGATACCTACATCAGCTACCTGATCGGCAACCGCAGTAAAAACACCCTGTCTGACTGGCTGCAGAAGCAGGGGCTGGCGGACGCCATCAATGCCGGCGCCGATCCGATGGTGGATCGCAACGGCGGCGTCTTCGCCATCAGTGTCTCCCTGACCGATAAAGGCCTGGCCAAGCGCGACGAGGTCGTCGCCGCCATTTTCAACTACCTGAAAATGCTGCGCAGCGAAGGCATCAAGCAAAGTTACTTCGACGAAATCTCGCATGTTCTGAATCTGGATTTCCGTTATCCGTCGATCACGCGCGACATGGACTACATCGAATGGCTGGTGGACACCATGCTGCGCGTGCCGGTTGAACATGCGCTGGATGCGCCTTACCTGGCCGATCGCTATGATCCTAAGGCGATCGCCGAACGCCTGGACGCCATGACGCCGCAAAACGCCCGCATCTGGTTCGTCAGCCCGGATGAGCCGCACAACAAGACGGCCTATTTCGTCAACGCGCCTTACCAGGTCGACAAAATCACGCCGCAGCGCTTTACGCAGTGGCAGCAGTTGGGGAGTGGGATTTCCCTGTCGTTACCGACGCTCAATCCGTACATCCCGGATGACTTTACCCTGACCAAGCCGTCGCACGAGTTCAAAAAGCCGGAAATGGTGGTGGATAACCCCGGCCTGCGCGTGCTGTACATGCCGAGCCGTTACTTCGCCGATGAGCCGAAGGCCGACGTCACCGTCGCTTTCCGCAACGCCAAGACCATGGATTCCGCGCGCAACCAGGTGCTGTTCTCACTGACGGATTATCTGGCCGGCCTCGCGCTGGATCAGCTGAGCTATCAGGCATCGGTCGGCGGGCTGAGCTTCTCGACCTCGCCGAACAACGGCCTGATGTTTAACGCCAACGGCTTTACCCAGCGCCTGCCGCAGTTGCTGACGGCGCTGATCGAGGGCTATTCCAGCTTCACGCCGACGGAAGATCAGCTGGCGCAGGCCAAGTCCTGGTACCTGGAGCAGTTGGACGCCGCCGAGAAGGGCAAGGCGTTTGAATTGGCCATTCAGCCGGTGCAGATGGTTTCCCGCGTGCCGTATTCCGAACGCAGCGAACGCCGCGAAGTGCTGAAGACGCTGACGCTGAAAGACGTGCTGGCCTATCGCGACAGCCTGCTGGCCGAGGCTACGCCGGAGCTGCTGGTGGTGGGCAACATGAGCAAGCAGCAGGTCGACACGCTGGCGTCGACGCTGAAACATCGCCTGGGCTGTACCGGCATCGAATGGTGGCACGGCGAAGACGTGGTAGTGGACAAAAATCATCTGGCCAATCTGCAACAGGTGGGCAGCAGCACCGATTCGGCGCTGGCGGCGGTCTATGTGCCGACCGGCTACGACGAAGTGGCCGGCATGGCCTACAGCTCATTGCTGGGGCAGATTATTCAGCCGTGGTTCTATAGCCAGCTGCGCACTCAGGAGCAATTGGGGTATGCGGTCTTCGCCTTCCCAATGTCGGTGGGGCGCCAATGGGGCGTGGGCTTCCTGTTGCAGAGCAACAGCAAACAGCCGGCCTACCTGTACCAGCGCTATCAGGATTTCTATCCGAAAACCGAGAAACGCTTGCGCGACATGAGCGAAGCGGACTTTGAGCAGTACAAACAGGCGCTCATCAATGAGCTGAAGCAGCGGCCGCAAACCCTGAGCGAAGAGGCCAGCCGGTTCGCCAACGATTTCGATCGCGGCAATTTCGCCTTCGATACTCGTCAGAAGCTGATTGCGCAGGTGCAACAGCTGACGCCGGCCAAACTGGCGGATTATTTCCACCAGGCGGTGATCCAGCCACAGGGGCTGGCTGTGCTGTCGCAGGTGAGCGGCAGCGGGCAAGACAAGGCGGATTACGCGGCGCCTAAGGGCTGGGTCACCTATCCGAACGCGTCTGCATTGCAGCAGATCCTGCCGCGCAAAGTGGCGACGCCATGACGGAAACTGCCCCGCAGAGGCTGGAGCCGCTGACGCTGCCGCTGTTCGGCGAACGCCTGATCGAGGCGTCGGCGGGCACAGGCAAAACCTTTACCATCGGCGCGCTGTACCTGCGTTTGCTGCTGGGGCTGGGCGGTGAAGCGGCGTTTCCCCGGCCGCTGGCGGTCGAAGAAATCCTGGTGGTGACCTTTACCGAGGCCGCCACCGAGGAGCTGCGCGGGCGTATCCGCGACAATATCCACGGATTGCGCATCGCCTGCGTGCGTGGCGTCAGCGCCAACCCGCTGTTTTCGGCGCTGATGGCTGAAATTGACGATTTGACCGACGCCGCCTCGCAGCTGCTGGCGGCGGAGCGGCAAATGGACGAAGCGGCGATCTACACCATTCACGGCTTTTGCCAACGAATGCTGACGCACAACGCCTTCGAATCCGGCATGCTGTTTGAACAAACGCTGGTGCAGGACGAGTTGCCGCTGCGGCGGCAGGCCTGTGCCGATTTCTGGCGTCGCCACTGCTATCCGTTGCCGCTGGGCGTGGCGCGTGCGGTCAGCCAGGAGTGGAGCGGCCCGGAAGCGTTGCTGGCCGATCTCTCCGGCTATCTGCACGGTGAGGCGCCGGCGCTGCGCCGGCCGCCGAAAGAGGAAGAAACCGTCCTGATGCGCCACGAGCAGATCGTCGCGCGCATCGATGCCATCAAGGCGCAATGGCGTGCGGCGGCGGGCGATCTGGAGGCGTTGATCGCCCAGTCCGGCGTCGATAAGCGCAGCTACAGCAGCAAGCACCTGCCGAACTGGCTGAACAAGGTCGGCGAATGGAGCGGGCAGGAGACTCAGGACTACCAGTTGCCGAAGGAACTGGATAAATTTCGCCAGTCGGTGCTGCTGGAGAAGACCAAGAAAGGCGAGCCGCCGCGGCATGCGCTGTTCACGGCGATCGACGAACTGTTCGATGAGCCCTTGACGCTGCGCGACCTGATCATGGCGCGCGCGCTCAGCGAGATCCGCACTTCCATTCAACAAGAAAAGCGCCAGCGCGCCGAGCTGGGGTTTGACGACCTGCTCAGCCGGCTGGACGGCGCCCTGCAAAGCGGCGGCGGCGAACAGCTGGCGCAGGCGATCCGCCAGCGTTACCCGGTGGCGATGATCGATGAATTCCAGGACACCGATCCGCAGCAATACCGCATTTTCCAAAAGCTTTACGTCGGCCGGCCCGATTGCGGCCTGCTGTTGATCGGCGATCCCAAGCAGGCGATTTACGCCTTCCGCGGTGCCGATATCTTTACCTACATGCGGGCGCGCTCAGAGGTGAGCGCCCACTATACGCTGGAGACCAACTGGCGCTCGTCGCCGTCGATGGTCGCCAGCGTTAATCACCTGTTTTCTCAGGTAGAAAAACCTTTCCTGTTCGGCCAAATCCCCTTTATCGAGGTCAGCGCGGCGGAAAAGAACCAAGGGCTGGCGTTTGACCTGCACGGCAAGCCGCAACCGGCGATGCAGTTCTGGCTGCAGCAGGGGGAAGGCGCCGGTGTAAGTGATTACCAACAGCTGATGGCGCGCCTGTGCGCCACGCAAATTCGCGACTGGCTCAGCGCCGGGCAGCAGGGCCAGGCGTGGCTGCAGGGCGGCAAGGAGCCAAGGCCGGTGCAAGCCTCCGATATCACGGTGCTGGTGCGCAGCCGCAATGAGGCGGCGTTGGTGCGCGATGCGCTGAGCGCGCTGTCCATTCCGTCGGTCTACCTGTCCAACCGCGACAGCGTGTTCGACACCCCGGAGGCCAAAGACCTGCTGTGGTTGCTGCAGGCGGTGTTGGCGCCGGAGCAGGAGCGCACGCTGCGCAGCGCCATGGCCACCGGGCTGATGGGGCTGGACGCGCCGACGCTGGACGGCCTGAGCCGCGATGAACGCGCCTGGGACGAGCTGGTTAACGAGTTCGACAATTACCGCACGCTCTGGCTGCGCCGCGGCGTGTTGCCGATGCTGAGCGAGGTGATGAAAGCGCGCCAGCTGGCGGAGAACCTGCTGGCCAGCGCCGGTGGCGAGCGTCGTTTGACCGACGTGCTGCATCTGGGGGAGTTGTTGCAAGAGGCGGCGGCGCAACTCGACAGCGAACATGCGCTGGTGCGCTGGCTGGCACAGCAGATCGCCCAGCCTAATCGCCAGTCCGATAATCAGCAACTGCGGCTGGAGAGCGACCGGCATCTGGTGCAGGTGATCACGATTCATAAATCCAAGGGGCTGGAGTTCGATCTGGTGTGGCTGCCGTTCGTCGGCAATTTCCGCCAGCAGCAGCAGGCGCTGTATCACGATCGCCACAGTTTCCAGGCGTTGCTGGATCTCGACGCCAATGAAGAGAGCCAGGCCTGGGCGGAGGAAGAGCGGTTGGCGGAAGACCTGCGCCTGTTGTACGTGGCGCTGACTCGCTCGGTGTACCACTGCAGCATCGGCATCGCGCCGCTGTTCCAGGGCACGCGCAAGAAACAGGGCGATACCGATCTGCACCGCAGCGCATTGGGTTATCTGGTGCAGGGCGGGCAGGCCGGCGACGCCGCGTATCTGCAGGAGCGCCTGCAGCAATTGGCGGGCGGCGGCATCGCGCTGTCGCTGGTGGAACCGCCGGACGAGGCGCCCTGGCAGCCCCAGGCATCGCTGGCCGCTACGCTGGCGGCGAAAAGCTTTACCCGACGGATCCAGGATTTTTGGCGGGTGACCAGCTATACCGGTTTGCAACAGCACGGTTCGAGCCTGATGCAGGATCTGCTGCCGCGTCTGGATGTCGACGCCGCGGGCGAGCGGGGTGAGGAGAGTGAGCCAGCGCTCACACCGCATACCTTCCCGCGCGGCGCAACGCCCGGCACCTTCCTGCACAGCCTGTTTGAAACGCTGGACTTCACCCAGCCGCTGGACGAACAGTGGCTGCAGGAACAGCTGCAACAGCAAGGATTTGCCGAGCACTGGCAGCCGATTCTGCTGGCGTGGATGCAGGTGTTGCTCAATACGCCGCTCGACGACAGCGGCGTGACGTTGTCGGCGCTGACGCCGCAGCACAAGCAGGCCGAGCTGCAGTTCTATTTGCCGATTAACCGGTTGTTGCAGGCGAAGGCGCTCGATGCCCTGGTGAAGCGTTACGATCCGCTTTCCGCCCGCTGCCCGGCGCTAGATTTTCATCAGGTGCAGGGCATGCTGAAAGGCTTTATCGACCTGGTGTTCTGCTGGCAGGGCAAATACTACCTGCTGGACTACAAGTCCAACTGGCTGGGGGAAGACAGTAGCGCCTATACCCGGCCGGCCATGGAGCAGGCGATGGCGGAGCATCGTTACGATCTGCAATACCAGCTGTATACGCTGGCGCTGCATCGTTATCTGCGTCATCGGTTGCCGGATTACGATTATCGGCGCCATTTTGGCGGGGTGATTTATCTGTTCCTGCGCGGCGTGGATGCGGCGCACCCGGGCAACGGCATTTTCACCTGTCTCCCCGAGCTTGAGCTGGTGGAGGGGATGGATCGCTTGTTCAGCGGCGAAGCTGCGGCGACGGAGGAAGGATCATGATCGCACTGCTGGAGCAGGCGGTGGCGCTTGGCGTGCTGCGCCCGCTGGACGTGCAGTTCGCCCGCGTGGTGGCGAGCGAAGACGAGCCCGATATTTTGCTGGCCGCCGCCTGCCTGAGCGCAGAGGCGGGGGCCGGTCACGTCTGCCTGATGCTGGAGCAGCTGCAGGCGGACACGCTGTTTGAAGGGCGCCAGCCGGCGTTGGCGCTGGCGGTGTGGGAGGCGGCCGGGCGGCCGGATAGCGCGCGTTGGCAGCAGCGTTTGGCGGCCAGCGCGGCGGTCGGGGACGGCAGCGGCGCTACGCCGCTGGTGCTGCGCGGGCCGCGCCTGTATCTGCAGCGCATGTGGCAAAACGAAGGCGAAGTGGCGGCGTTTATCGGCGGCGAAGGCGAGTCGCTGGCGGTGCCGGAGGCTGAGCTGCGCACCATTCTCGACAGCTTGTTCGGCGCCGCGAGCGACGAGCCCGACTGGCAGAAAATCGCCGCCGCGGTGGCCGCCACGCGGCGCATTGCGGTCATTTCCGGCGGGCCGGGCACCGGTAAAACCACCACCGTCGCCAAACTGTTGGCGGCGCTGGTGCAGCTGGATGAAAGCGCGCGCTTGCGCATTCAGCTGGCGGCGCCGACCGGTAAGGCGGCGGCGCGCCTGACGGAGTCGCTTGGCAGCGCCAGCCGCCAGCTGGCGTTGACCCCGGCGCAGCAGGCGCTGTTCCCGACGGAGGCGGCGACGTTGCACCGTCTGTTGGGGGCGCAACCGAACAGTCAGCGCATGCGTTATCACCGTGGCAACCGGCTGCATTTGGATGTGCTGGTGGTGGATGAGGCCTCGATGGTCGATCTGCCGATGATGGCGCGCCTGATTGCCGCGCTGCCCGATCGGGCGCGGGTGATTTTCCTCGGCGACCGCGATCAGCTGGCTTCGGTGGAGGCCGGCGCGGTGCTGGGCGATATTTGCCGTTTTGCCGAGCAGGGATACAGCGATGCGCGCGCCGCTGAGCTGAGCCGCCTGACCGGTTGTTCGCTCACGGGGCAGCAGGCCGACGCGGAAGCGGCGGTGCGCGACAGCCTGTGCCTGCTGCGCAAGAGCTATCGCTTCGACGCCCGTTCCGGCATCGGTCAGCTGGCGTTGGCGGTCAACGCCGGAGCGGGGGATCGCGCGCTGGCGGCATTAAACGGCAGTTTCGGTGATGTTGCGGGCTATGCGCTGGCGACGAGCGAAGAGTATCAGGCGCTGTTGGATGCCTGCGTGGCGGGCTACCGCGACTATTTGCGGCTGACCGCAGAAGGGGCGGACGCGGCGACGGTGCTGGCGGCCTTTGGCCGTTTCCAGGTTCTATGCGCGCTGCGTGAAGGGCCGTTCGGCGTCGCCGGCCTGAACGAGCGCATTGAGCTCGGGCTGCAGCGTGCCGGTTTAATTGACCGCAAGCCGGGCGTGCTCGGCCGCTGGTACCGGGGGCGGCCGGTGATGATCGGCCGCAATGACAGCGCGCTGGGGCTGTTCAATGGGGATATCGGCATTACGTTGCCGGATGAGCACGGCGATCTGCGCGTGCATTTCCAACTGCCCGACGGCAGCATCAAGTCGGTACAGCCAAGCCGTTTGCCGGCGCATGAAACCGCTTATGCGATGACGGTGCACAAATCTCAGGGATCGGAGTTTGACCATACGGTGCTGGTGTTGCCGAATCACTTCCTGCCGGTGTTGACGCGTGAGCTGGTCTATACCGCGATCACTCGCGCGCGTAAGCTGCTTTCGCTGTACGCTACGGAGGCGGTGCTGCTGCGGGCCATTCGCACGCCGACCCAGCGCCGCAGCGGATTGGCTGAACGGCTGCAGGCGACGGAATAAGCGCTGAGGGGCGCGGCAACGGCCGCGCCCGCAGGGATTACAGATCCGCCAGCAGAATTTTGGAGCGGCGCTGGTAGTTGTACAACGCCTGTTTCTGCATCGGCAGCACGTCGACCTCCGCCGGGGTAAAGCCACGCTCCTGGAACCAGTGGATGCTGCGGGTGGTCAGCACGAACAGCTTCTTCAGCCCCATCTGCCGCGCCTGATTTTCTACCCGCTGCAGCAGCATCTCGCCGCGCGATGAGCTGCGGTAATCGGGGTGTACCGCCACACAGGCCATCTCACCGATTTTTTCCTCCAAGAACGGGTACAGCGCCGCGCAGGCGATGGTCAGGTTGTCGCGTTCGATAATGGTGAACTTGTCGATTTCCATCTCCAGCTGTTCACGCGAACGGCGCACCAGAATACCCTGCTGCTCGAGTGGCCGAATCAGCTCCAGGATGCCGCCGATGTCGTTGATCGTCGCCCGGCGCACCTGTTCGGCGCTCTCCATCACGATTTGGGTGCCGATGCCGTCGCGCGAGAACAGCTCCTGCACCAGCGCGCCGTCCTCTTGATAGCTGATCAGGTGGCTGCGGCGCACGCCGCTGCGGCAGCCTTTCACCGCGCCGCGCAGGAAGCGCACGGTGCCGGAATGGTAATCGCCGCCTTCTTCCAGCTCTTCAAGGCGCTTTTGCGCGTCGTTGGGGAACAGCTCGGAAAGGATGTTACCCTCCGCGTCGGTCACGCCCTGCGAGGAGCAGAAGCCGATCATTTTTTCCGCTTTCAGCTTGATTGCCAGCTGGGTGGCCACTTCTTCCGAGGTCAGGTTGAAGCTCTCGCCGGTAACGGAAACCGCGACCGGGCCGATCAGCACGATGGCGTTGCTGTCGAGCTGACGGTGGATCGCGTCTTCATCGATGCGGCGAATGCGGCCGCTGTGACAGTAGTCGATACCGTCATCGATGCCCAGTGGTTGCGCGATGATGAAGTTGCCGCTGACCACGTTGATATGCGCGCCCTGCAGCGGCGTATTGTTGAGGCTCATCGACAGCCGGGCGGTGATGTCGAGCTGCAACAAACCGGCGGCCTGCTTGACCAACTCCAGCGTATGGGCGTCAGTTACCCGCGTGTGCTTGTGGTAGATCGGCTCAAAGTTATGCTGCGCCAGGTTGGCGTCGATCTGCGGCCGCGCGCCGTAAACCACCACCAGGCGAATGCCCAGACTATGCAGCAGCCCGATATCATTGACGATGTTGGAGAAATTCTCGTGTTCGATGGCTTCCCCGCCGAGCATGATGACAAACGTTTTGCCGCGGTGGGCGTTGATATAGGGGACTGAGTGACGGAATCCTTGCACCAGCTCTGTACTACGTTCCTTCACGACAAACCTCTTTTGCATATTTATACGGTATTTTTGTATTTTTATTCTTTTATGGCGCCGATGGCAAGCGAGAAATCATCATGAAGAGTGGGCTAAGGGCGCTAAATCGTTAATAAATTGAAAAACCATAAAAAGATTTTCTGATGACAGGGCTGGAATGATTGGTTAAAGTTTTCGGCATCCCCATTTTATTGATGTTTTTTTCATCTGTTGTAAACAGCTATTACTGCCGGAGCCGCATGCCAAACTCTAATCACAATCTGGGCCGCCGTCGTTTATTACAGGGCGTTGCCGCCAGCTGGTTGCTGAGTGTGAGTCGCACGGGCTTCGCCGCGTCATCGCACGTGATCGCCGTGCGCGTCTGGCCATCCTCCACCTATACCCGCGTCACGCTGGAATCCAACGTCGAGCTGAAATACAAGCAGTTTGCCCTGACCAATCCCGATCGCGTGGTGGTGGATATCGAAGGCGTCCACCTCAACAGCGTGCTGAAAGGCATCGCTGGGCAGGTGCGCGCCGACGATCCGTATCTCAAGCAGGCGCGCGTCGGCCAGTTCGATCAGAATACCGTGCGGCTGGTGCTGGAGCTCAAGCAGAGCGTTAGCCCGCATATTTTCACGCTGGCGCCGGTGCCGGAGTATCGCAACCGTCTGGTGATGGATCTCTATCCGACCAAGGGCAGCAGCGGCGGTGAGGAGTATGATCCGCTGCTGGCGTTACTGGAAGATTACAACAAGGGCGATCTGGAGCGCACGCTGCCGCCGGAAGCGCCGCAGGCCGGCAAGGCGGGGCGCGATCGGCCGATTGTCATCATGCTGGATCCCGGCCACGGCGGCGAAGATCCCGGCGCTATCGGCAAGTACAAGACGCGCGAGAAAGACATTGTGTTGCAGATTGCCCGCAAGCTGAGCGCCATGATCAAGCGCGAGCCGAACATGAAAGTGTTCATGACACGCAACGAAGACGTGTTTATCCCGCTCAAGGTGCGCGTCGCCAAGGCGCGCAAGCAGCGCGCGGATCTGTTCGTTTCTATTCACGCCGACGCCTTCACCAGCCGCGCCGCGCGCGGTTCGTCGGTGTTCGCGCTGTCCACCAAGGGCGCCACCAGCTCGGCGGCCAAGTTCCTGGCGCAGACGCAGAACGCCTCGGACCAAATCGGCGGCGTCAGCAAGAGCGGCGACCGTTATCTCGACCACACCATGTTCGATCTGATCCAGACCGCGACCATCAACGACAGCCTGAAGTTCGGCAAGGAAGTGTTGAATCGGATGGGGAAAATCAACCGGCTGCACAAGAATCGCGTCGATCAGGCCGGTTTTGCGGTGTTAAAGGCGCCGGATATCCCGTCGATTCTGGTGGAGACGGCGTTTATCAGCAATATCGAAGAGGAGCGCAAGCTGCGCACCAGCCATTTCCAGCAGCAGGTGGCGGAGTCGATTCTGGCGGGCATCAAGGCTTATTTCGCCAACGGCGGCGCGCTGGCGAGCCGATAAACGCCCTCATCATTTTCTCACATGGCAACCTCCCGCTCGGGGGGAGGGATGTTGCCGCTTGAAATCCACCGCTGCGTATTTGCCCCCTCAACCCCCAGACTCTCACCCTGAGAGTGCTCCTGCAAGAGAAAATCGGACCGACAACAAGATTGCGTGAACGGCAGATTGACAGTTAATAAAATTTATATTTTTATAAAAAATAAATTTTATGGCGATATGTCGTAAACGCCCCGACTCGTTTTTGCTGAACTGATGGGAGGCTCCGTGCCGCTAGAGACCCTGGAAGGAAAAAACGGTATTCAAACGATGATCGACCACGTGGGCACGCGCGGCCGCCAGATTCGTTTGCTGGTTTTGTGCGCGCTTTGCCTGATGTGCGACGGCTTTGATATTCAGGCCATGGGGTATGCCGGGCCGGCGATTCGGGAAGAGTGGGGGCTGGAAACCGCACGGCTCGGCCCGGTGTTCAGCGCCGGTCTGGCAGGCATCGCCATCGGCGCCTTCATGTTGGGCTGGCTTGCCGATCGGATCGGCCGCAGGCCCGCCATTTTATTGGCGACGTTGGTTTTTGGCGCGTTTACGCTCTGTTCGGCTTTTGCGCAGAATGTCGATCAACTGTTAGCGCTGCGCTTTGTGGCGGGCATCGCGTTGGGGGGCGTGATGCCGAACTGTATTGCGCTGGTTGTTGAATACAGCCCGAGCCGTCAGCGCGCGACCTATATCACCGCAATCACCTGCTTTTTTGCGATCGGCGGCGGGCTTGGCGGCATTGCAGCCGCCACGCTGATCCCGCCCTTTGGCTGGCGTGCCGTCTTTCTGCTCGGCGGCCTGTTGCCGATGTTGTTGGCGCTGGCTATGTGGTTCTATTTGCCCGAGTCCGCACAATGGTTGTTGAAATGCGGAGGGAAGGAGAGGGCGGTTCGCACGCTGTTGCAGCAGATGTTCCCGTCACAGCGAGTGCGGGAGGTCGATCTCTCGGTCAGCCAGGCAGAAGCAACACCGGACAAGGCGAGCGTGCTGGATCTGTTTCGGGAGCGGCGGACGACGTTTACGCTGCTGTTGTGGCTGGTGAATTTTATGAACCTTATCGATCTGTACTTTCTGGCCAACTGGCTGCCCACCTTAATGCGGGACGCCGGCCTGACGTTGGAGACGGCGAATCTGGCTACCGGAACGTTACAGTTTGGTGGGGTGCTGGGTACGCTGGCCTTGGGGCGTCTGATCGACAAGTTTGGCGCCTACAGCGTGCTTATCACCGGTTTTTCCGTTGCCACGGTGTCGATAGCGGCGATCGGTGTTGATCCGAGCAATCTACTGCTGCTTTTCAGCGCCATTTTTATCACAGGTATTTTTGTTGTCGGCGGTATGCCGGGGGTGAACACGTTGGCGGCGGGCAGTTACCCGACCTTCTTGCGTTCAACCGGGCTGGGGTGGGGGTTGGGCATTGGTCGGGGGGCGTCGATGCTTGGCCCGCTCCTGGGAGCGGCATTGATCGCCCGACATTGGCTGGCGTCAGACCTGTTGTTGCTGGCGGCGGTGCCGGCGATGATATCGGCTATGGCGATAGCACTAATGTGGTGGAAAAACGTAAAAAATGATGACTGAGGTAAAACAGAGAGTGAAATACGAGAATTGATCGAGGACGACCGAAATTGGTTGCGGGGGCCGGATTTGAACCGACGACCTTCGGGTTATGAGCCCGACGAGCTACCAGGCTGCTCCACCCCGCGTCCGTCTTGATGCTGTATTACTACGAACCACCGTTTCATGTTATGCCGCTGGTACGACATTCGGTTGGTTGCGGGGGCCGGATTTGAACCGACGACCTTCGGGTTATGAGCCCGACGAGCTACCAGGCTGCTCCACCCCGCGTCCGTGTAATACTTTGTTATCGAAGCCAAACGCAAAATACCGCCGCTGCGGCATCGGTTGGTTGCGGGGGCCGGATTTGAACCGACGACCTTCGGGTTATGAGCCCGACGAGCTACCAGGCTGCTCCACCCCGCGTCCGATGGATGCGCACTATACTCTCCATGCGTTTTGTTGCAAACCCTTTTTGCATTTTATTGGCCTAAACCCGTTTTTCTGCTGAATTTGCCCGCAATTTGCCTTCTTTTTCATCACCATCCTCCGTGCGGCTTTTTTTATTTGCAGCGATTCCTTTATCAATGAGCGTTTGTTATCGTTCAGCCGGTAGATCATATCAGTTTGAGAGTGTGCGCGATGAAAGGACGTTGGGGCAAATACCTGCTGGGCGGGTTTATGGTGGCGGTGTTGGCGGGCTGTTCGTCCAAGCCGACCGATCGGGGTCAGCAATATAAAGACGGCCGTCTGGATCAGTCGCTGGAGCTGGTCAATCAGCCCAACGCCAAAGGTTCGCCGGTCAACGCCAAGGATTATTCGGATCAGCTGATGGAGATCAAGTACGCGTCGCCTTCGCTGTTCAACCGCAACAACGGCACCTATCAGGCGGTACAAAATTGGATGGCGTCCGGCGCCGACACGCGCATGCTGAGCCAGTACGGCCTCAGCGCTTACCAGATGGAAGGCGTCGACAATTACGGCAACGTGCAGTTTACCGGCTACTACACGCCGGTGGTGCAGGCGCGCTATACCCAACAGGGCGAGTTCCGCTATCCGCTGTACCGCATGCCGCCGAAGGGCAGGGGCCGCTTGCCGGATCGCGCGGGCATCTATTCCGGCGCGCTCGACGATCGCTATATCATCGCTTACACCAACTCGCTGATGGACAACTTCATGATGGAAGTCCAGGGCAGCGGCTATGTCGACTACGGCAACGGCCAGCCGCTGGTGTTCTTCGGCTACGGCGGCAAGAACGGCCACGCCTATCGCAGCATCGGCAAGGTGCTGATCGATCGCGGCGAAGTGGCCAAGGCGGACATGTCGATGCAGGCGATCCGTCAGTGGGCGGATACCCACAGCGCCGCAGAGGTGCGTGAGCTGCTGGAGCAAAACCCATCGTTCGTGTTCTTCCGCCCGGAAGCTTTTGCGCCGGTGAGAGGCGCCAGCGCGGTGCCGCTGATCGCCAAAGCCTCGGTGGCCTCCGATCGTTCGCTGATCCCGGCGGGCACCACGCTGCTGGCCGAAGTGCCGCTGCTGGACAACAAGGGTAAATTCACGGGAAAATACGAGATGCGTCTGATGGTCGCGCTCGACGTGGGCGGCGCCATCAAGGGCCAGCATTTTGACATGTATCAGGGCATCGGGCCGGAAGCCGGCCACTCGGCGGGGTACTACAACCACTACGGCCGCGTCTGGGTGCTGAAGAACAACGGCGGCGGTCAGCTGTTCAGCGCCAATCAGTCAAACGGCGGCGGTTCGTTGCTGGCCACCCGGTAAACGCATACGGCGTGAAAAGAGTGACCCGCAAGGGCCGGATTTTCCGGCCCTTATCATTTGCATTACGAAGGTAATTAAAGCGTTATGAGCACAGCTTATTCGGAAGCCTATCTGCAGCGTTTCGGCGGCACGGCGCGGTTGTACGGCCAGCAGGCGCTGGCGGTGTTCGCGCAGGCGCACGTCTGCGTGATCGGCATCGGCGGCGTGGGTTCCTGGGCGGCTGAGGCGCTGGCGCGCACCGGCATCGGCGCCATCACCCTGATCGATATGGATGATGTTTGCGTCACCAATACCAACCGCCAGATCCACGCGTTGCGCCAACACGTCGGGCAATCGAAAACCGAGGTGATGGCGGAGCGTATCCTGGCGATTAACCCGGAATGCCGGGTGACCTGCATCGACGATTTCATCACCCCGGACAACGTCGCCGAGCTGCTGGATCATAACTTCAGCTACGTCATCGACGCGATCGACAGCGTGCGGCCGAAGGCGGCGTTGCTGTCATACTGCCGCCGCTTCAAGATCCCGGTGGTGACCACCGGCGGCGCCGGCGGGCAGATTGACCCGACCAAGATCGAAGTGGCCGATCTGGCGAAAACCATCCAGGATCCGCTGGCCGCCAAGCTGCGCGAGCGGCTGAAGCACGATTTCAACGTGGTGAAAAACGGCAAGGGCAAGCTGGGCATCGACTGCGTCTTCTCCAGCGAGCCGCTGGTTTATCCGCAGCCGGACGGTTCGGTGTGCGCTTCACGCAGCACGGCGGAAGGGCCGAAAAGAATGGATTGCAGCGCGGGGTTCGGCGCGGCGACCATGGTCACCGCTACTTTCGGCTTCGTCGCCGTGTCGCACGCGCTGAAAAAGATGGTGGCGAAGGCGGCGCGTCAGGCGTAACGGGCGGCGATCGCCTTGACGGCGGCGGCCAATGCCGCCAGGCCGCCGGCGCGGGTGGCGCTCAGCTGGGCGCGCAGCGCTAACCGGTCGAACAGCGCCAGCGGATCCAATGCGGCGATCTGCTGCGGCGTTTTCCCTTCCACTTCGATCAGCAGCACCGCCAGCAGGCCGCGCACGATGCGGCCTTCGCTGTCGCCATAGAAGTGCAGCGTGCCGTCTTCCAGCAACTGGTGCCCCAACCAGACGCGGTTTTCACAGCCGCTCAACGCCATTTCTTCACTACGCAAGGCCTCCGGCAGCGGCGGCAGCCGTTTCGCGAGCATAATCAGCTGGCGGTAGCGATCTTCCCACTGTTTCAGCGTGCTGAAGGTGGCGATCAACGCCTCGGCGGTGACCTCTCGGCCAAAAGGATGGGGGGCGAGCATAGCATCTCCGGGAATCAAGTCAGTCGGCCAGCAGATCGAGGGCGTGAGTCAACGCGCTGACCAGCGTATCGACGTCCTGTTGCGTATTGTAGGGGGCGAACGACGCGCGCAGCGTGCCGCTGACGCCCAACGCCGCCATCAGCGGCTGCGCGCAGTGTTGGCCGGCGCGCAGCGCAATGCCTTGCTCCGCCAGCAGGGTGACGATGTCGCTGTGGTGCACGCCGGCGATGTCGAACGCCAGCAGGCTGGAGCCGGAGCTGCGGAAGCTGCGAAAGCCCGGCAACTGTGCCAGCCGCTGTTCCGCCTGGTCCGCCAGCTCGCGGCTGTAGCGCTCCGCCGCCGCCATGTCCTGTTCGCTGAGCCAGGTGAGCGCCGCGGCCAACCCCAGCACGCCGGCGATGTTTGGCGTGCCGGCTTCGAAGCGATGCGGCGGCTTTTGCGGGGTAAAGCCGTCGAACGATGCCTGGGTCAGCATCTTGCCGCCGCCTTGCCAGGGTGCCATCTGCGCCAGCAGCTCGGCTTTGCCGTACAGCGCGCCGATGCCGGTCGGCCCATACAGCTTGTGGCCGGAAAAGGCGTAGAAATCGATGTCGAGCAGCCGTACGTCGGCCGGGCCGTGAACCACGCCCTGTGCGCCGTCGATCATCACGCGTGCGCCGGCGGCATGCGCCATCGCGATCGCCGGCGCCAGATCCGGGCAGCCGCCGGTGACGTTGGACATTTGCCCCAGCGCCAACAGGCGGGTGTTGTCGTTGAGCAGGGTGGGCAGCTGCGTCAAATCCGGCAACCGATCGGCGCCGATCGGCAGTTTCACCACCCGCGCGCCGGTTTGTTCCGCCACCATCAGCCAGGGGATCAGGTTGGCGTGGTGTTCCGCTTCGCTCACCAGAATTTCATCGCCCGGCTGCAGACGCGGACGCAGGTAGCTCTGCGCCACCAGGTTGATCGCTTCGGTGGTGCCGCGCGTCCAGACGATGTCGTCGGCCGACGGCGCATTGATCAACTGCGCCACCTGGCTGCGCGCCTGCTCGAAGCGGGCGGTCAGATCCTGCGCCGCCCGATGCTGGCTGCGGTGCACGGTGGCGGCGTCATCGCGATAAAATTGCTGCGTGGCGTCGATCACCGCCTGCGGTTTTAACGCGGTGGCGGCGCTGTCCAGATAGATGCCGTCCTGCGCGAGCGCGGGAAACTGTTGGCGAAAAAGGCTGGGGTTAAAAGGCGTCATACCCTGATTGTCACTGGCTTGAGTCGATGGGTGATCCTGTCCTATTTTGCCGTCGGAGACAAGCGATCCTGCCTATTAGGACTTATCGCCTGGCAAAATTGGGAAAGTTTGTTATGCTATTAAATGTGCGCTTATTAATCGCATCTATACACATAAAAGGTATTTATCAGCATTTAAAACTAAAAAGGAGTCCTCAATGAAGAAAACAGCCGCAGTTCTCTCTGCCCTGATGCTTACGTTCACCCTGGCCGCCTGTTCCAGCAATTACGTGATGCATACCAATGACGGACGCACCATTGTCGCTGACGGCAAGCCAAAAGTGGACAACGATACCGGCATGATCAGCTATAAAGACGCCAACGGCGTCGAGCAGCAGATCAACCGCGCCGATGTGAAAGAGATGGTTGAAAGCAACCAGTAACCGTCAGGCAAAAAAAAGCACCGCAAGTTTTGCGGTGCTGCATAAAATCACTATGGACAGACAGGGTAAATGTACAGGAAGTGAAAAAACAGTAGCCTAGCTACCATGTCCGGAATCGCCGGACAATTTGCAAACACAACATCACAACCACAAGCCAAAAGTTCATCGGCGTCCTCGACACCCACTCCCTTTTCGTTCCGGCCCGGGAAGTGCCGCCACTATAGGTATTTGCTGGCGCATCCTCAACGGACAAATTATAATGGCTCGGATTAAAAAAACTAATGGCAATACGCCGTTAGCGTTTACCGATGGCTTGCCACACAAAGCCGCCCGATTTTCGGCGCCGAATCATTCGGATTAATGTTACACAAAAGTAGCTAATTTAATGTCTAAACGCTTACCTCCCCTCAATGCGCTGCGCGTGTTCGATGCGGCCGCTCGCCACCTGAGTTTCACCAAGGCGGCGGAAGAGCTGTTCGTGACCCAGGCCGCGGTGAGCCACCAGATCAAGTCGCTGGAGGACTTCCTCGGGCTGAAGCTGTTTCGCCGGCGTAACCGCTCGCTGCTGCTGACCGAAGAGGGGCAAAGTTACTACCTCGATATCAAGGAGATCTTCTCTTCGATCAACGAGGCGACGCGCAAGCTGCAGGCGCGCAGCGCCAAGGGGGCATTGACCGTCAGTTTGCCGCCGAGCTTCGCCATTCAGTGGCTGGTGCCGCGCCTGTCCGGCTTTAACTCAGCTTATCCGGGGATCGACGTGCGCATCCAGGCGGTGGATCGCGAAGAAGACAAGCTGGCGGACGACGTCGACGTGGCGATTTTCTACGGCCGCGGCAACTGGCCGGGGCTGCGCGCCGAGCGCCTGTATGCGGAATATCTGCTGCCGGTGTGTTCGCCGAGCCTGCTGACCGGCGATCATCCGCTGAAAACCGCAGAGGATCTGGCTTATCATACGCTGCTGCATGACGTTTCACGCCGCGACTGGCTGGCCTATACGCGCCAGCTGGGGTTGCAGCACATTAATGTGCAGCAGGGGCCGATCTTCAGCCATAGCGCGATGGTGGTGCAGGCGGCGGTGCACGGCCAGGGCGTGGCGCTGGTGAACAATGTGATGGCGCAAACCGAGATCGAAGCCGGTCGCCTGGTGTGCCCGTTCAACGATGTGCTGGTCAGTAAAAACGCTTTTTATCTGGTATGTCATGACAGCCAGGCAGAACTGGGTAAAATAGCCGCCTTCCGGCAGTGGATCCTAGCGCGCGCCGCCAGCGAACAAGAGAAGTTCCGCTTCCGCTACGAACAATAAGACCGGCCGCCGCCTTGCCGCGGCCGGTGATTTTAAATGGGATAAATCACGATGAGCAGCCGTTCCATGCTGGTTTTCGCCGCTATCAGCGGCTTTGTGTTTGTCGCGTTGGGCGCATTCGGCGCGCATGTATTAAGCGGCACGCTCGGCGCCAACGAAATGGCCTGGATCCGCACCGGGCTGGAGTATCAGGGGTTCCACACCCTGGCCATCCTGGCGCTGGCGGTCGCGATGCAGCGCCGCGTGAGCCTGTGGTTTTACTGGAGCGGAGCGCTGTTGGCGTTCGGCACCGTGTTGTTCAGCGGCAGCCTCTATTGCCTGGCGCTGTCGCACCTGAAGGTCTGGGTATACATCACGCCGGTTGGCGGCGTGTGCTTCCTGATCGGCTGGATATTGATGTTGATTGGCGCTTTGCGTCTGAGGAAAAAGGCCGAGCGCCATGAATAAGATTGCGTTGTACTGCCGCCCTGGCTTTGAAAAAGAGTGTGCGGCGGAGATCACCGACAAAGCCGCCCAGCGGGAGATTTTCGGCTTTGCGCGGGTAAAAGAGCACAGCGGTTACGTGTTGTTCGAATGCTATCAGCCGGACGATGCCGATCGCCTGGCGCGGGAAATTCCGTTCCGCGAACTGATTTTCGCCCGCCAGATGATCGTGGTGGGTGAGCTGCTGCGCGATCTGCCGCCGGAAGATCGGGTATCGCCGATCGTCGGCATGCTGATCGGCGTGGTTGATCGCGGCGGCGAGCTGCGGGTGGAAGTGCCGGACACCAACGAAAGCAAAGAGCTGATGAAGTTCTGCCGCAAGCTGACGGTGCCGCTGCGCGCCGCGATGCGCGAGCAGAAGGTGCTGATGGCGCGCGAGAACCCCACTCGCCCGGTGGTGCACGTGTTCTTCATCGCGCCGGGCTGCTGCTACGTCGGTTATTCCTACAGCAACAACAACTCGCCGTTCTACATGGGCATTCCGCGTCTGCGCTTCCCGGCCGATGCGCCGAGCCGTTCGACGCTGAAGCTGGAAGAAGCGTTCCACGTGTTCATCCCCGCCGACGAGTGGGACGAACGTCTGGCCAGCGGCATGCACGCGGTCGATCTGGGGGCCTGCCCGGGCGGCTGGACCTATCAGCTGGTAAAACGCAGCATGATGGTGCATTCGGTGGATAACGGCCCGATGGCGCCGAGCCTGATGGAAACCGGCCAGGTGACGCACCACCGCGCCGACGGCTTCAAGTTCGAGCCGAACAGCAGCAAGATCTACTGGCTGGTGTGCGACATGGTGGAGAAGCCGGCGAAGGTAACCAGCCTGATGATCCAGTGGTTGGTGAAAGGCTGGTGCCGCGAAGCGATTTTTAACCTCAAGCTGCCGATGAAAAAGCGCTACGAGGAAGTGTCGCAGAACCTGATGAGCATCCGCGAAGCGCTGGGCGCTGCCGGCGTCAGCGTCGAAGTGCATGCCAAGCAGCTGTATCACGACCGCGAAGAGATCACCGTACACGTGCGCCGCATGTGGTCGGCGGTGCCGGGCCGGCGCGACGAGCGCGATTAATCGCGTTAAGCCTGATGAAGGGCGCTGCTTGCAGCGCCCTTATGGTATCGGCAGGCGCAGCTGCTGCAGGTTGCCGTCCAGCGACAGATCGGTGCGCAGCGTGGCGACTTGTTTGCTGACGTAGGCCAGCTCGCGGTGCCGCTCCAGCTTGCCGCGCCATTTCTCCGGCACCTGTTCCAGCTGCTGATAGAGCCCATCCAGGCTGCCCGACTGCTGCAACAGCAGCACGGCGGTTTTCGGCCCGATACCGGCCACGCCGGGGATCTTGCTGCTGCCGATCCCCGCCAGCCCCCAATAGTCCGGCAGCTGCTGCGGCTGCACGCCGAATTCCTGTTGCACGAAAGGCATATCCAGCCAGCGTTTCTGGAAGTAATCGCGGATCTGCACGTTCGGTGCCAGCAGCTGGCAGTAGCCTTTGTCGGTGGAGACGATGGTCACCTGGTGGCCGCCGCCGGCGACCTTCGCCGCCAGCGTGGCCGCCAGATCGTCCGCCTCGTTGCCGGGAGAATGCCAGCTGGCGACGCCCAGTTCGGCGAAGGCCTCGCGCAGCTGCGGCATCTCCTGCTGCAGGTTTTCCGGCATCGGCGAACGCCCGGCCTTGTAGTCCGGCAGAATTTGGTGACGCCAGCTGTCGCGGCGATCGTCCTCGTCGAAGACCGCCACCGCGTGGGTCGGGCGGCTGTGCTGGATCAACTGCTGCAGCGCGTGGCGGCAGGCGTTGACACAAGGGGAACCCTGCACGGCGTGAATGCGGCGGATGAGGTTCAGGGCGTCGACAATCAGTAGGTGTATCATCATGGGCGGCAAGGTCAAAAAACGGGGCGGCCGTTACGCCGCCCGGGATTGAGGGTCAGGCGACGATTTCGTAGCAGGGCACATAGGCGCTGCCCGGCAGCTTCATGCGGTGCTGGGCGACAAAGCCCTGCAGCAGGCTGTCCATCTGTTTCATCATCTGCGGCTCGCCGTGCAGCTTGTACGGGCCGAACTGCTCGATGGCGTGGATGCCGTTTTCCTTCACGTTGCCGGCCACGATGCCGGAGAACGCGCGGCGCAGCGCGGCGGCCAATTGCTCCGGCGGCTGGTTCGGATACAGGTTGAGGTTCGCCATGTTCTCGTGGGTCGGCTCGAACGGCAGCTGCAGATCCGGCGCGATGCGGATCGACCAGTTGAAGCTGTAGGCGTCGCCGGTGTTGCGGCGGTTTTCCTTCACCAGCGGCATGGCTTGCTTCATCTGCCGCGCCACTTCCGCCGGATCGTCGATGATGATGGTGTAATGGCGGCGCGCTTCGTCGCCCAGCGTGTTCATGATGAACTCGTCCAGCACGCGGAAGTAGTCGGCGCTCTCTTTCGGCCCGGTCAGGATCAGCGGCAGCACCTGTTCGCTGTTCTCCGGGTTCATCAGGATACCCAGCAGGTACAGCAGCTCTTCGGCGGTGCCGACGCCGCCCGGGAAGATGATGATGCCGTGCGCGATGCGCACGAACGCTTCCAGACGTTTTTCGATGTCCGGCATGATCACCAGCTCGTTGACCAGCGGGTTAGGCGGCTCGGCGGCGATGATCGACGGCTCGGTCATGCCGATGAAGCGGCTGTTGCGGTAACGCTGCTGCGCGTGACCGACCGCCGCGCCTTTCATCGGCGCTTCCATGGCGCCCGGCCCGCAGCCGGTGCAGATGTTCAGCTCGCGCAGGCCCAGCTGGCTGCCGACCTTGCGTGCGTACAGGTATTCGTTCTCGTTGATCGAGTGCCCGCCCCAGCACACCACCATGTTGGGATCTTCATCCAGATGCAGCGTGCGTGCATTGCGCAGGATCGAGAATACCAGGTTGGTGATGTGGGCCGAGTTTTCCAGGTTAAGGTGCTGGAAACGGCCGGCGCTGGCGATTTGGCCGTGCACGAACAGAATGTCGCGCAGCACGGCGAACAGGTTGGCCTGCAGAGAACGGATGATGCGGCCGTCGACGAACGCCTCTTCCGGCGGGTTGACCAGCTCCAGCTTCACCCCGCGCTCGCGGCGCAGCACGTTGATGTCGAAGGTTTCATAGCGCGACAGCAGCTGCTTGCTGTTGTCGGTTTGGCTGCCGGAGTTCAACACGGCCAGCGAACAGTTGCGGAACAGGCGGTACAGGTCGCTGCTGGCGGTGCGCTTCAGCATGTCTACTTCCAGCTGCGACAATAAATCCATAGAGCCAAGCGGGCTGATGTGTGTAATCAAGGTAACTCCTTTGCACCCGGTGCGGGGCGGTAGTAATCCATACGCAGCAAAACAGCATCTCGTTATGGTTGGCGTGCTGCGGCACAGCGGGCGCTCTGCCCGGCCGCAGCCTCGTTTTAACCTTACCGCCGTCCCTGCGCTTTTACCAACACAAACCGCTCGTTAGCTCAGTTGTTGAGCAATGTTTCGCACTTATTGGCGCGCCAGCCGGCCGTGCCCGGGGGCGAATTCGACGTTGCTGCGCCACGGGTTGATGTCCAGCCCGCCGCGGCGGGTGTAGCGGGCGTAAACCGTCAGGCTTTGCGGCCGGCAATAGCGCATCAGATCGTTGAAGATGCGCTCGACGCACTGCTCGTGGAATTCGTTGTGGTGGCGGAAGGAGACCAGGTAGCGCAGCAGCGCTTCGCGATCGATCTTGCCGCCGCGGTAGCTTATCTGCACCGAGCCCCAGTCCGGTTGATGGGTGATCAGGCAGTTGGACTTCAGCAGATGGCTGACCAGGCGCTCTTCCACCACCTCTGCACCGGCGGCGTTCAGCAGGTAGTCGGCGTTGAACTCATAATTGTCGATGCGGATATCCTGCCGATCGATGCAGTCGCCGGCCAGACGGGCGATCGGCGTGCCTTCCAACTGCTCGACGCTGAACAGGGTGACGCTCACCTCGCCCTGGGCGCAGGCGGACAGATCGCGCTGCAGCGTGCTGCGCACCGTTTCCCAATCGGCGAACGGGGTTTGGTTGAAGCTGTTGAGATACAGCTTGAAGCTTTTCGATTCGATCAGGTTCAGGCTGTCGGCGTTGAGGCTGATTTCGCCGACAGCCACCTGCGGCAGTCCGTTGGCGTTCAGCCAGGAGAGCTCGTACAGCGTCCAGATGTCCGCACCGTGGAAGGGCAGGTTATCGGGGTACAGTCCCAGCGGCTCGCGGTTCATGCTGCGCGGCACAGCCTGCAGCAGCGTGGCGTCGTAGCGGTCGCGGTAGGCGGTGGGTTTGCCCAGCGTCAGCCCCGACAGGGCCTGGTGGTCTTGATATGAGGACATCTGCTGTCACCTCGGTCAGAGATAGGTACAATGGCTGTCAGTTTAACGTATGCGAGAAAGAATATGGACCATGATGTATCGCACGCTCTGCGTGAATTCACTCAACGCTATGTCGAGTTGTGGCAGCAAGAGCGCGGCCACGCGCCGGCCAGCCAGGCGCTGTACGGCGTGCCGTCGCCCTGCATCGTGGAGAACCGCGAGGACGAAGTGCTGTGGTTGCCGCAGCCTTTCGAACCGGCGGCGACGCTGGAGAAGGTAGAAGCCGCGCTGGAGCTGCGTTTGCAGCCGGACGCGCACCGTTTCTACACGCAGCAATATGCCGGCGACATGAGCGCGCAGTTCGGCGAGCAT
Organism: Serratia sp. LACPHL-BACT-2024-00286; assembly: GCF_043109535.1. NCBI lineage: Bacteria > Pseudomonadati > Pseudomonadota > Gammaproteobacteria > Enterobacterales > Yersiniaceae > Serratia > Serratia sp. LACPHL-BACT-2024-00286. The sequence continues at coordinate 58,657 of NZ_JBICNA010000004.1, read as the reverse complement.
CGCCTGAGCCTGCTGCAGGTCTGGAGCGAAGAGGATTTTATCCGCCTGCAGGAAAACCTGATCGGTCATCTGGTGACGCAAAAACGCCTCAAGCTGTCGCCGACCCTCTTCCTGGCGACCACTGAATCTGAAATGACGATGGTGTCGTTGTGTAACGTCAGCGGCAACGTGGTGCTGGAACAGTTCGGCAGCGATAAGCGCACCCTGCTGGCGGCGACGCTGGGGAATTTCCTCGATGCGCTGCGCCCGGTGTTGGACTGAATCGCGACGGATTCGCCGTCGCCCGTGTGAGAGATCTCTCACACGGGCTGTGAGATATCGCTCTTAATTTTTCCCACCTTTCCCCAGGCTATGAGATTATTGTTATCCAGATCAATTGGTTAGAATTTCTTTAGGATAACTCTTAGTCTTAATTTAGTGTGAGACACCTCCCAAACCCTTGTGATTCCGGGGAATTTAAGCGATCTTATCGTTACCGGAACGGAACCGGCGGAGCAGGAAAGCATCAGGATGATGCAGCTTCAGGAAGAAGAAAGGGATGCGCTCAGGCAAGAGCGAAGGATGGCGTCAGGAGATGCCCAGGATGTTTCAGGATAGAAACCAGGGACACCTCCAGGACGGAGATAGAGAGCCGGCACGGGACTGTCGGCGGGTCAGGAAGGCTGAGGAACCGCGTCAGGACGATGCTGCAGGATGATGCAGGGATCACTTGGTCAGGATGGCCGCAGGAAAAGTTTTCAAGGATTGAGCAGGGAGCACACTGTGTAGCGGGATAGCTATAAAACGAACCGGGGGCACTGTTAACGCAGTGCCCCCAACTTTTTGTTTTATCCCGCCCCGCCTTAATCCTTCTTCAGCATTAACCAATCGCGCCCAGCGTATCGCCTGCGCCCTGTTTTTTCGGCAGCAGGAACAGCGTGGCGTAGATATCCAGCAGGTAAATCGCCGCCAGCAGGCTGATGGCCGCGGTAAACGACACCTGCGTCACCAGCGCACCGATCACTAATGGTCCCAGGCCGCCGACGCCGCGCCCGAGATTGAACAGGATGTTCTGCGCGGTGGCGCGCGCCTGCACCGGATAGGTATCGGAAATCAACGCGCCGTAGCCGCCGATCATGCCGTTGACGAACATGCCCATCACGGCGCCGGCGAACAGCATCAGCATCGGATCGCTCAACTGGGCGTAGCCGATCACCATCACCACGGCGCCGATCTGATAAAGCACGAAGATCTTCCAGCGGGCGAAGCGATCGGCCAGCACGCCAAACAGCCAGATGCCGAACGTCATGCCGACCACCGTCACCGCCGTCCACAGGCCGGATTTGGTGAGCGAGAAGCCGAAGTTTTTCGCCAGGTAAGTCGGCATCCAGATCATCAGGCCGTAGTAGCCGAAGTTCTGCACCGAACAGAGAATGAAGATGCCGATGCTGGCCTTGCTGGTGGCGCGATCCTTAAACAGCAGGCGCAGACGCTGCAGGAAGGAGAGCGGTTGCCCGGCGTCTTTCTGCCGTACGAATTCCTCCGGCTCGCCCAAGGTACGGCGGATCAGGAATGACGCCAGCGCCGGCAGCAGGCCGACCAAAAACATGCCGCGCCAGCCGATGTGTTCCAGCAGCAGCGGCGTCAGGAAGGCGGCTGCCAGTACACCCAACTGCCAGCCCATGCCGACGTAAGCCGAAGCGCGGTTGCGCTTCTCTGCCGGCCAGGCTTCGGCGATCAGCGCCATGCCGATGCCGAATTCGCCGCCCAGCCCGATGCCCGCCAGGGTGCGATAGGCCAGCAGATCCCAATACCCTTGCGCCACGGCGCACAGGCCGGTGAACAGTGAAAACATCAGGATGGTGATCGTGAGTACCCGGATACGGCCGAAGCGATCGCTGAGGTGGCCGAAGATCACGCCGCCCAGCACCGCGCCGATCAGCGTCCAGGTGACCAGTGAACCGGCGGCCGATGAGGTTAATCCCAATTCGATGCTGATGGCCGGCAGCATAAAGCCGAGGATCAGCAGGTCAAACCCGTCCATGGCGTAACCGGTGACCGAAGCCAGCATGGCCTTACCGGGCGTCGCGTGGTTTTTTTTCTCTGTTATTACGGACATGAATCTTTATCTGTGTGGTAACTCGGTGGACCTATTGTGCCGCGCGGCGGCGAACGCCACCAGATAAAAACGGCGGGCTGTCTCAGGCGCGCCGAATTTGGGCTATAAAAATGCTATGCTTTGCCGCCTTTCAGCCAGCGCGCTGAATACCATGATGAAAAGAGATCGGGAATGCAGATGAGTATACATAACCAGGTGCGCCGCAGTTTGCAGGCGATTGAACAATCCATGCGCGATCTGGCGCTGTGGCAGGCCGCGCCGCCTGATCATGAGGCCTTCTCCAGCACCGAGCCGTTCTGCATCGACAGCATGTCGGCCGAAGCCTGGCTGCAGTGGGTGTTCTTGCCGCGCATGTATGCGTTGCTGGACGCCGAAGCGCCGCTGCCGACGCGCTTCGCCATTACGCCTTATTTTGAAGAGGCGTTGAAAGATCGTGAACCGAGCAGCCTGCCGCTGCTGGTGTTGCTGCAACAGCTGGATTTGATGTTGAATAAAGCGCCGTAATTCGCCGGCGGCGCGCAGATTTTTGCCGCCCGGCAGTGTAGAGTACTCGCGCGGATGCCGGGCAGGAGAGCCGAAGGCGTCTTTCGGCTCGGTTGAACCGCGGCGGTTGACCGGGGGCTGCATTAGGATGATGAGGTGCTGCAATAATGGATTTATTAAGGTTTATCCTGCGTTTGCCTTTTACCCTGGTTAAGGGCGTTTGCCGCCTGCTGGGCGGGATTTTGTCGCTGTTGGGGCGGTTGCTGAGACCGCTGGTCGGCAACCTCAGCTGGCGTGCGCCGGCCTGGTGGGCTGCGCTGCCGCGCGGTTTTTTGCGGCTCGAAAGCGGCGTGGATAAACACCCGAAAGCGATCGGTTTGGGCTTGCTGCTGTTGGCTGGCGCCGCAGGCGGCGCGTTTTACGGCTGGCACTGGTGGCAAAACCGGCCCCAGCCCATCGAACCGGCGCCGATAGCGGTTCAGGAGATCAGCGCCGAGTTGGCCAACCCCGAGCCGATAGACTACGCCGCCGCCCGGCAGGCGCCGCAAACGGTGAGCCTGACCTTCAGCGGCTCGGCCGCGGCAATAAGCGCGGTGGGTAAAACCGTGAGCGCCGGCATCATCCTCAAACCGGCTGCGGAAGGGCAGTGGGCGTGGCGCAATGAGTCGACGCTGGTGTTCACGCCGAAAAAACCGCTGCCGATGGGCGCGAAATATGACGTAACCCTCGAGCCCGCCACCTTGCTGGCGCCGCAGGTCAAGCTCGCCAAAACCCGCTATGCCTTCACCGTGCCCGCGTTCGATTACCGCCTGGGGCAGGCCGAGTATTACCGCGATCCGCAAGATGCGCAGAAACGCAGCGCGATTTTCAATTTGCAGTTCAATGCGCCGGTCGACGTCGCCAGCTTTGAAAAACAGATTTCGCTGGGATTGAAGGAGGGCAGCGCTTCCTCCGAGAAAAAGCTGAACTTCTCCCTGGTCTATGACGAGAAAAAACTGAACGCCTGGGTGCATTCCGAGCCGCTGCAGGCGCTGGATCAGGGCGGTGCTGTGCATCTGACCGTCGGCAAAGGCGTTAAATCGACGGCGGCCGGCAATGCGGTCGCTGAGGCGAAAAGCAACTGGGTCAAAGTACCGACGCTGTACAGCCTGGCGCTGAGCGACGCCAGCGCCCAGGTGGTGGATACCGACGGCGGCCAAGGGCAGCGTGCGCTGGTGGTCGGCTTCAGCGATGCGGTGAAGGATAAAGAGCTGGCGCGGGCCACCAAAGCCTGGCTGCTGCCGCAGCACGATCCGAGCGATGCCGAGACCGCCAACGATGCTGAAGATTTCTATCAATGGACGGTCGACAGCGTCGGCAAAAACGTGCTGGCGCAGGCGACGGCATTGCCATTGACGCTTAACGAGGCGGAAGAGGCCTACCAGCCGCAGTTCAGCTTCCGCTTTGAAGCTCCGGCGCACCGCTTCGTGCTGATCGAGATAGACAACCAGCTTGTCTCCGTCGGCGGTTACAAAATGCCGAAGAAGGTTTATCGAGTGGTCGAAGTGCCGGAGTTCCCGAAATCGCTGCAGTTCATGTCCGCAGGCTCGCTGCTGTCGGTCAACGGCGACAAACAGATCAGCGTGGCGGCGCGCAACGTGGCGGGCCTGCGGCTGGACATCAAGCGGGTGATCCCGAGTCAGCTGCAGCACATCGTCTCCTTCAAAAGCCGGGAATACTCGTCAACGGAATTCAACCGGCTCAACGATGAGTATTTCACCGAGCATTTCAAATACCAGACGGCGCTCAACAACGAGCGGCCGGGGGAAGTGAACTATCAGGGCATCGATCTTTCCCGCTATCTCTCCACCAACGCCAGTTCGCATCGCGGAGTATTCCTGCTGACGCTGTCCGAATGGCAGCCGAACCGGAAACCGGCGGCGGAAGAGGCGGGCGCCGAGCCAGAACAGGAACCGGACGAGAGCACCGGGGAAGATCAGCCCGACGTCGGCGATTCGCGCTTTGTGGTGGTGACCGATCTGGGCATCGTCGCCAAGAGCTCGCAGGATAAGACGCGCGACGTCTTTGTGCAGTCGATTCAAAGCGGCGCGCCGGTCAGCGGCGCCAACGTGTCGGTGGTGGCCAAAAATGGCGTGACGCTGCTCAGCCAAATCACCGGAGCCGACGGCCACGTGCGTTTCCCGGCGCTCGACGTGTACACCAACGAGCGCCAGCCGGTGATGTTCCTGGTGGAAAAGGAGGGGGATGTCTCCTTCCTGCCGACCGGCAGCTATAACGATCGCGGGCTGGACTTCTCGCGCTTCGACGTTGCCGGTGAACAAACGCCGACCGATCCGCGCACGCTCGGCAGTTACCTGTTCTCCGATCGCGGCGTTTATCGGCCGGGGGATACCTTTAACATCGGCCTGATCACCCGCGCCGCCGACTGGGGCGTTGGCCTGGCCGGCGTGCCGGTGCGCGCCGAAATCCGCGATCCGCGCGACAAGCTGATGACCACCGTGCCGCTGACGCTGGGCGCCAGCGGTTTCAATGAGCTGAGCTATACCACCGATGAAAACTCGCCTACCGGCGAGTGGAACGTCTATCTGTATCTGATCGGCAAAAACAACGATACCTCCACGCTGCTCGGCCATACCGCGGTCAATGTGAAGGAGTTCGAACCGGATCAGCTGAAAGTGAAGCTGGCGCTGACGCCGAACCGCCAGCAAGGCTGGGTCAAACCGTCCGAGCTGAAGGCCAGCATCGATGTGCAGAACCTGTTCGGCACTCCGGCGCAGGATCGCCGCGTGAGCACCAGGCTGACGCTGCGGCCGATGTATCCGAGCTTCGATCGCTTCCCGGATTATGCGTTCTATGAAAATCGGCAAAACAGCGACGGGTTCGAAACCGAGCTGGAAGATCGCACCACCGATGAGCACGGCGCGGCCGATATCCCGCTCGATCTGAAATCCTACGCCGACGCCACTTATCAGCTGCAGCTGCTGTCGGAGGCGTTCGTCGCCGGCGGCGGGCGCTCGGTGGCGGCGACCGCCCGCACGCTGGTTTCGCCTTACGATTACCTGATCGGGGTGAAGGCGGACGGCGATCTGGGCTACATCAACCGCGACGCGGAGCGGCATCTGAACGTGATCGCCATCGATCCGGACCTGAAACAGATCGCCATGCCGAACCTGAAGCAGGTGTTGATCGAGCAGAAATACATTTCGGTGCTGACCAAACAGGATTCGGGCGTTTACAAATACCAGTCGAAGATGAAGGAAGTGCAGCTGTCGGAACAGCCGCTGGCGCTGAGCGCGCAGGGCGCGGATCTGCGGCTGGCGACCGATAAGCCGGGCGACTTCGTGCTGGTGATTGAAGATGCGCAGGGCAAGACGCTCAACCGCGTCGCCTACAGCGTGGCCGGCAACGCCAACCTGAGCCGTTCGCTGGATCGCAACGCCGAACTGAAGCTGAAACTGAACCAGGCGGAATACCAGCCGGGCGAAGAGATCGAGGTGGCGATCAACGCGCCTTATACCGGCAGCGGCTTGATCACCATCGAGAAGGACAGGGTTTACGCCTGGCAGTGGTTCCACACCGACACCACCAGCTCGGTGCAGAAGATCCGCGTGCCGGCCGGCATGGAGGGCAACGGCTACATCAACGTGCAGTTCGTGCGCGATATCAACTCCAGCGAGATCTTCATGAGCCCGCTGAGCTATGGCGTGATGCCGTTCAAGATCAGCACCAAGGCGCGGCAAAACAGCCTCGAGGTGACGGCGCAGGAGGTCATCAAGCCGGGTGAAAACCTGACGATGACGGTCAAGACCGACGCGCCGCAGCAGGTGGCGCTGTTCGCCGTCGATGAGGGCATTCTGCAGGTGGCGCGCTACCGCCTGAAGGATCCGCTGGAGTTCTTCTTCAGCAAGCGCGAACTGAACGTGAGCAGCTCGCAGATCCTCGATCTGATCCTGCCGGAGTTCAGCAAGCTGATGGCGCTGACCGCGGCGCCGGGCGGCGATGCGGGCGAGGGGCTGGATCTCAACCTCAACCCGTTCAAGCGCAAGCGCGACAAGCCGGTGGCCTATTGGTCCGGCATTACCGAGGTCAGCGGCGAGAAGCAGTTCGTCTACCCGGTGCCGGACTACTTCAACGGCAAGATCCGCGTGATGGCGATTTCGGTGACCCCGGAGAAAATCGGCAAGGCGCAAACCGCCGCCACGGTGCGCGACAATTTCATCATGACGCCGAACGTGCCGGCGATGGTGGCGCCGGGTGACGAGTTCGACGTCAGCGTGGGCGTCAGCAACAACCTCGACGGGCTGAACGGCCAGTCGGTGGCCATCAACGTTCTGTTGACGCCGCCGCCGCAGTTGGAGGTGGTGGGCAACGCGACGCAAAGCCTGACGCTGGCGGAAAAACGCGAAGGCGTGATCGCTTTCCGCCTGCGCGCCAAAGCCGTGCTGGGCGATGCGCCGCTGGTGTTCGACGCCCGTTACGGCGACCAGGCCAGCCGCCGCACTGTCAGCACCTCGGTGCGGCCGGCGGCGCCGTACCGTACCCAGTCGGTGATGGGGCGCATGAGCGGCGGCAGCCAGAACGTCGATGGCCTGCGCCAGATGTTTGACGCTTTCGCGCAGCGCCGGGCGGCGGTGTCGAATTCGCCGCTGGTGCTGACCAGCGGGCTGGCGCAATACCTGGCGGATTACCCGTATTACTGTTCCGAGCAGATCGTCAGCCGCTCCATTCCGCTGATGCTGCAGAGCCGCCACCCCGAGATGAAAAGCAGCCTGAGCCAGGCGGAAGTCAGCAAGCAGCTGCGCAACCTGCTTGGCGTGCTGCGCGCGCGCCAGAACGACAGCGGAGCGATCGGCGCCTGGCGTTCGTCGCCGGATGCCGATCCTTTCGTCACGCCTTATGTGGTGCAGTATCTGCTCGAAGCCAAAGCGGCGGGCTACGCCCTGCCGGAAGGCATGCTGGACGAGGCCAACGGCGCATTGCGCGAGCTGGCGGCCAGCGGATTCGACGATCTGTATCTGCTGCGCCTGCGCAGCTGGGCGGTTTACCTGCTGACGCTGCAGGGCGAAGTGACCACCAACTCGCTGGCGGCGGTGCAAGATACGCTGCAAAAACGCTATGGCGAAGGGTGGAAAACCGATCTGAGCGCGCTGTATCTGGCTTCTTCCTATCGGTTGTTGAAGATGGACGACGAAGCCGCCGCGCTGTTGCAACCGAGCTGGCAGCAGCTGAGCAAGGCGTATGACAGCGCCTGGTGGACGCAGAACTATTTCGATCCGCTGGTGCAGGATGCGACGCGGCTGTATCTGATTACCCGTCACTTCCCGGAGAAGGTGGCGTCGATCCCGCCGCAGGTGCTGGAGAATATGGTCAAGGCGCTGAAAGAAGAGCGTTACACCACCTACTCCTCCGCGATGAGCATTCTGGCGCTGGAAAGCTATTCGGCCCAGGTGGCGGCGCAATCCGCCAATGCGGATGCATTGGGCATCGTGCAGGTAGGCAAAGCCGGCGGCGAGCCGCAGCGCATCAGTGAGCTGCAGGGGTTGTTCGTTCAGGGGCAGTTCAACGCCGATGCCACCGCGGTGCGCTTCACCAACGGTGGCAATGCGCCGGCCTGGTATGTGGTGACGCAGGCCGGTTACGACCTGAATGCGCCGCAAAAAGCGCTGTCGCGCGGCATTGAGATCGTCCGCGATTACACCGACGAACAGGGCAAACCGGTGACGCAGGTGACGCTGGGGCAGAAGATCAACGTCCATCTGAAGGTGCGCGCCAACTCGAAAGAGGGGCAGAGCAACCTGGCGATCGTCGATCTGCTGCCGGGCGGGTTCGAAGTGGTGCAGCAAACGCCGCCGGAACCGGCCGACGCCGGCGAGGAGAGCGAAGGCCGCGGCGGTTGGCAGTCGCCGCTGGCCGCCTCTGGCTCCACCTGGGCGCCGGATTACAGCGATATCCGTGAAGATCGGGTGATTATCTACGGCAGCGCCGGCACCGAGGTGCAGGAGTTCGTCTATCAGATCAAGGCCACCAATACCGGCAGCTTTATTGTTCCACCGGCCTACGGCGAAGCCATGTATGACCGTGAAGTGCAGGCGATGTCGGCCGGCGGCGGCAAGCTGGTGGTGGTGCCGGCGGGCAACGACTAGGCCGGCTCCGGCGCCAGGCCAGCGTCTGGCGCCGGGGTGGTGAGAACGTATGAAGATCCTGACCGGGCGCGTGCTGCAAAACGGCTTGATGGCGGTGTTTTTACTGGCGCTGCTGCTGGCCGCGATTCGGCTGTGGCCGCATCCGCCCCTGTGGCAGGGGCTGCCGCAGTCTTCCGTCTATTACGACAGGCACGGCGCGCTGCTGCGCATCACCCTGGCCAACGACGACCGCTACCGGCTGTGGACGCCGCTGGAGCAGGTGTCGCCGTTGGCGGTGCGCGGGCTGCTGCTGCACGAAGACCGCTGGTTCTACTACAACCCCGGTTTTAACCCCGTCAGCCTGATGCGCGGCTTCTGGCGCAGCTATGTCGCCGGCGGCAAAATGCAGGGCGGATCGACCATCAGCATGCAGCTGGCGCGCATGCGCTGGCATCTCAACACCCGCACGCCGGGCGGCAAGCTGCTGCAGGTGCTGCGTGCGGTGCAGCTGGAACTGAGCTACTCCAAGCGCGATATCCTGGAAGCCTACCTGAATTACGCCCCTTACGGCCGCAACATCGAAAGCATCGGCGCCGCCAGCCTGATCTATTTCGCCAAGTCGCCGAAGGATTTGACCCTGCCGGAGGCGCTGACGCTGGCGGTGCTGCCGCAGTCGCCCAGCTACCGTCTGGAGCCGAAAACCGGCGTGCTCGGCGCCGCGTTGACGCAGGCGCGCAACCGTCTGTTCCAGCGCTGGCAGCGGGTTTATCCCACCGACGCCAGCCAGCAAACGCTGTTCCGCCTGCCGCTGGCGCTGCGCCAGCCCGAACAAGTGCCCTATATCGCGCCGCACTTTATCGAACAGCTGCGCCAGCAGACGCAGCAACTGGTGCAGCGCGATACCCGCGTCGACACCACGCTGGACGCCGGGTTGCAGCGGCTGGTTGAGCGGCAGGTCAATGCCTTTATTGCCCGCAACCGCAGCCGCGGCATCCAAAACGCCGCGGTGCTGCTGGTGGACAGCCGCGATATGGGGGTGCGCGCGCTGGTGGGATCGGCGGATTATTACAATCGGCCGATCCAGGGGCAGGTGAACGGCACCAACGCCAAACGCTCGCCGGGTTCGACGCTCAAACCGTTCATCTACGCGCTGGGCATGGAGCAGGGCGTGCTGCATCCGATGACCATCCTGAAGGACGTGCCTTCGTCGTTCGGCGCCTATGCCCCGGAAAATTTCGACCGGCGCTTTCTCGGCCCGGTGACCGCCACCGACGCGCTGAATTTCAGCCGCAACATCCCGGCGGTGTATGTTGCCTCGCAGCTGCGCCAGCCGACCTTTTATCAGTTTTTGCGCCTGACCGGCGTCGCCAATATGGCCAACGAGAGCCACTACGGGCTGTCGCTGGTGCTGGGCGGCGGCGAGGTGACGGCGCAGGAATTGGCGAAGCTGTATGCGCTGCTGGCGAACCGCGGCGAGCTGCGGCCGCTTCGTATGCAGCTGAAAGAGGCCGAATCGACGCCGGTGCGGCTGCTGAGCGAGGAGGCCAGTTTCATCACGCTGGATATGCTGCGTCAGCACCGGCGGCCGGGCGATACGCTGGCGCAGCGTTCTTCTTCGCTGCCGGTGTACTGGAAGACCGGCACTTCCTGGGGCTTTCGCGACGCCTGGAGCGTCGGGATTTTCGGTCCTTACGTGCTGGTGGTGTGGGAAGGCAACTTCGACGGGCGCGGCAACAATGCGTTGGTCGGCGCCGAGGCGGCCGCGCCGCTGTTCTTCAACATCATCGACAGCGTCAATGCCAGCTACCCCGGCCTGCGGGAACCGAAGCACCCGTTCCCCCAACGGCTGCGGCGGGTGGATATTTGCCTCGCCAGCGGCGATCTGCCGACGCCGTGGTGCCAGCAGAAGGGCAAGACCTGGTTTATTCCCGGCAAGTCGCCGATCAAGGTCGACAGCGTCTATCGGCCGGTGGTGCTGGATATTCACAGCGGCGAGGTCGTTTGCCCGCCGTATGACGCGGCGCAGACCCGCACCGAAATCTTTGAGTTCTGGCCTTCCGATCTGGCCAACGTGTTCGCCCAGGCCGGGCTGCCGAAGCGGGCGCCGCCGGTCAACCGCTGCAAGGACAACGGCATCGCCGTCGGCGGCAACGCGCCGCGCATCACTTCGCCGCTGAAAAACACCACCTATACCCTGCGCCAGTCGCAGCAGGGGCGAGATAAAATCGCCTTCAACGCGGTGACGGACGCCGACAGCAAGACGGTGTACTGGTTCGTCGACGATATCTATCTCGGCAGCAGCGCCAGCAAAAAGCCGATCGATTGGCGGCCGATCGACAACGGGCGCTACCGCATTCGGGCGGTGGACGATCGCGGCCGCGCCGATACGCGGCTGGTGACCATCGAATGGGTGAACTAGCGCTGAGCCGCACGCCTGTTATACTCGCGCCCGAAACGGCTATTTACCTGGGAAAGCGATGTGATTGAGATTTTGTATCAGGATGAACACCTGGTGGCGGTGAACAAGCCGTCGGGTTGGTTGGTGCACCGCAGTTGGCTGGATCGTCATGAGACCCGCTTTATGATGCAGACGGTGCGCGATCAGCTCGGGCAGCACGTCTTTACCGTGCACCGTCTCGATCGCCCGACTTCCGGCGTGCTGCTGATGGCGCTCTCCAGCGAGGTGGCGCGTCTGCTGTCGCTGCAGTTCGAGCAGCATCAGGTGCAGAAAACCTACCATGCGGTGGTGCGCGGCTACGTGCAGGAGGGGGCGACCCTCGACTACCCGCTGACGGCGGAGCTGGACAAAATCGCCGATAAACATGCCGATGCCGATAAAGGGCCGCAGCCGGCGGTGACGCACTACCGGCCGCTGGCGCAGGTAGAGATGCCGGTGGCCGTCGGCCGCTACGACAGCGCGCGCTACAGCCTGGTGGAGCTGCAGCCGGAAACCGGCCGCAAGCACCAGCTGCGGCGCCACATGGCGCATCTTCGCCATCCGATCATCGGCGACAGCAAGCACGGCGATCTGCGGCAGAACCGCGGCATGGCGCAGCATTTCGGCTGCCCGCGCCTGATGCTGCACGCCAGCCATTTGCAGCTGACGCACCCGGTGACCGGTGAGGCGCTGCGGGTGACGGCGCGCTGGGACGAAGACTGGCAAGGGGTGATGACGCAGTTCGGCTGGGCGGGAGTATTCCCTGAACTTGCCGGGGTTGAGTTTAGCGCGGCTAACGGTCAGGATAGCTGACAATTTTTAAAGGTAATGAAGGGAGTTGGAGCCATGGCTCAGGTTGGTATCTTCGTGGGAACGGTCTACGGCAATTCGCTGCTGGTGGCGGAAGAGGCGCAAAACATCCTCAGCGAACAGGGCCATGAGGTCAAACTGTTCGAAGAGGGCACGCTGGAGGCCTGGCAGTATTATCGTCAGCACTACGCGCTGGTGATTACCTCCACCACCGGGCAGGGCGATCTGCCGGACAGCATCGCGCCGCTGTTCCACGCCATTCGCGATCAGGTTGGCTATCAGCCGGAGCTGCGCTATGGGCTGATCGCCCTCGGCGACAGCAGCTATGACAACTTCTGCGGCGCCGGGCGCGCGTTCGACGCGCTGCTGCAGGAGCAGGGCGCCACCCGCGTTGGCGAAGTGCTGGAGATCGATGCGATGGAACAGCCGGAGCCGGAAGTGGCCGCCTGCCCGTGGGTCGAGCAGTGGGGCACGCTGCTGCAATCGTAAAGTAAAAAGGCGCCGCGAAAGGGCGCCTTGGCGATGATGCGGATCAACCGATCCGCATTACTTACCGCGGGTGAGTTTTTCCAGATCGGCTTCGATCTCGGCAATCTTGTGCGACACCACGCCTTCGAGATGGCGCAGGTCGTCGAGGATTTTACGCTTCAGATCCACTTCCACCTGATCGCGTTGGCACAGCTGATCCAGTTCGTCGATCACGTAACGCAGGTTCGGGTTGATCTCGTGAATTTCCTTGTAGCCCTGGCCGGCGTTGTCCGCCACCACGGTTTTACGCTGACGCGGGTACTTGAACTTCACGCTCTTGGCGAAGAACTCGCCCTTGTCCTTGCGGAAATAGATCTTGAGGATGTCGTTGTTGGCCTCTTGACGCAGGCTATAGCGATCGACGTCTTCCGGTTGATTGATGCCCAAACTCTTCAAGTTATCGTACATACTGCGCCCTCTTTAGATGTGATCGTTATATTCCACGACTGCGATTATGGCGGAAAGCGAGGTCTGCGACTGTGACTGCCAGCGAAACGCAGACAAAAAAATAGCGGGTGAATCACCCGCTATTTCAATTTAGTCGATAGTGCGCAATAACTCATTAATGCCGACTTTACCGCGCGTTTTGGCGTCGACTTTCTTGACGATCACCGCGCAGTACAGGCTGTAGGAACCGTCTTTCGACGGCAGGTTGCCGGAAACCACCACCGAACCCGCCGGCACGCGGCCGTAATGGATTTCGCCGGTCTCGCGGTCATAAATGCGGGTGCTCTGGCCGAGGTATACGCCCATCGAAATCACCGAGCCTTCTTCCACGATCACGCCTTCCACCACTTCGGAGCGCGCGCCGATGAAGCAGTTGTCTTCGATGATGGTCGGGTTGGCCTGCAGCGGCTCCAGCACGCCGCCGATGCCGACGCCGCCGGACAGGTGAACGTTTTTGCCGATCTGAGCGCAAGAACCGACGGTGGCCCAGGTGTCGACCATGGTGCCTTCGTCGACGTAGGCGCCGATGTTAACGTAAGACGGCATCAGCACGGTGTTGCGCGCGATGAACGCGCCCTGGCGCACGGTGGCCGGCGGCACGACGCGGAAACCTTCCTTCTGGAAGCGCGCTTCGTCGTAGTCGGCGAACTTCATCGGCACCTTGTCGTAGTAGCGGGTTTCCGCGCCGTCCATCACCTTGTTGTCGTTGATGCGGAAAGAGAGCAGCACGGCTTTCTTCAGCCACTGATGGGTGACCCATTGACCGTCGATCTTCTCGGCGACGCGCAGGGCGCCGCTGTCCAGCAGGCCGATCACCTGGTTTACCGCTTCGCGCGTTACGGTGTCTACGTTCGCCGGGGTGATGTCCGCACGGCGCTCGAAGGCGCTTTCAATAACGTTCTGTAATTGCTGCATGCTGTTCTCTTTCCTGATGTTGTCGGTAAAAAGTTACTTGTATCACATTTTATCGTTTGGGGTGAGGGCCTCTGTCAACCGTTGCTCCAACTTTCTGCGCGTTTCCTGGTCGAGCGCGCGCCGCTCGCCGTCGGCCAGGATAAACAAGTCCTCGACCCGCTCGCCGATGGTGGAAATGCGCGCGCCGTGCAGCGACAGCCCCAGGTCTGCGAACACTTCGCCCACCCGCGCCAGCAGGCCGGGCTGGTCGAGTGCGGTCAGCTCTAGGTAGCTGCGGCGATCGGTATGGGTCGGCAGGAAAGTGACCTCGGTCGGCACGCTGAAGTGACGCAGCTTGGAAGAGGGCCGGCGCACGCGCGGCGGCTGATACTCCCGCTGGGTGATGGCCTGCAGCAGCGCCTGGCGGATCGCCGCGTGGCGATCCTGCGCCAGCGGGCTGCCGTCCGGCTCCAGCACGATAAAGGTGTCCATTGCCATACCGTCGCGGTTGGTGAAGATCTGGGCGTCGTGCACGCTCAGGTTGCGGCGATCCATCTCCCCGGCGACGGCGGCGAACAGATAAGGGCGGTCCGGACTCCAGATGAAGATCTCGGTGCCGCCGCGCGTCGCCTGGCGGCTGACCAGCACCAGCGGCTGGGTGGAATCGTGGGCCAGCAGGTGGCGGGCGTGCCAGGCCAGCTGATTCGGCGAGTGGCGCAGGAAATAGTCGGCTCGGCAGCGGCTCCAGATGCGGTGCAGCGCCTCTTCGTCGATGTTGTCCATGCGCAGCAGCGCCAGCGCCTGCAGGCGGTGATGGCGCACGCGTTCGCGCAGATCCGGGCTGTTTTGCATGCCGCGGCGCAGCTGCTTCTCGGTGGCGAAATACAGCTCGCGCAGCAGGCTCTGCTTCCAGCTGTTCCACAGGGTTTCGTTGGTGGCGCAGATGTCGGCCACCGTCAGGCATACCAGATAGCGCAGGCGGGTTTCGCTCTGCACTTCGCTGCTGAACTGCTGGATCACCGTCGGATCCTGGATATCGCGGCGCTGCGCGGTGACCGACATCAGCAGGTGGCAGCGCACCAGCCAGGCCACCAGCTGGGTTTCACGCGAGTTGAGGCCGTGAAGTTCGGCGAACTCCACCACGTCTTCCGCGCCGAGGATCGAGTGGTCGCCGCCGCGCCCTTTGGCGATATCGTGGAACAACGCCGCCAGCAGCAGCAGTTCCGGGTGCGGCAGGCGCGGATACAGCTCCACGCACAGCGGATGGCGCGGCCGAGTCTGGTCGTCAGCGAAACTCTCCAGCTTCTGCAGCACGCGGATGGTGTGTTCATCGACGGTATAGGCGTGGAACAGGTCGAACTGCATCTGCCCGACGATCTTGCCCCACTGCGGCATATAGGCCCACAGCACGCTGTGACGGTGCATCGGCACCAGTGCGCGCGATACCGCGCCGGGATGGCGCAGGATGGCCATAAACAGATCGCGCGCTTCCGGAATGGTGCACAGCGGCTGCTTCAGGTGGCGGCGCGCGTGACGCAGCTGGCGCACGGTGGTGGAATAAATGCCCTTGATCTCGCGGTTGCGCACCATCAGGTAGAACATGCGCATGATGGCCTGCGGCTCGCGGATAAACAGCGTTTCGTCGCGCAGGTCGATCAGATCGCCGCGCAGCTGGAAATCGTCGTTCAGCGGGCGCGGCTTCTCGGTAGCGTCCAGCGCCAGGATGGCCTCGTCGAACAGCTGCAGCAGCATGTGGTTCAGTTCGCTGACGCGCCGCGTCATGCGGTAGAAGTCTTTCATCATGCGCTCGACCGGCTCGTTGCCTTCGCCTTCATAGCGCAGCAGCTGCGCCACGCTGAGCTGGCGATCGAACAGCAGGCGGTTGTCGTAACGCGGCAGCACCAAGTGCAGCGCGAAGCGGATGCGCCACAGGAAGCTCTGGCACTCGTTCAGCTCGTTGCGCTCGGCCTGGGTGAGGAAACCGAAGCCGACCATTTCGTCCAGCGAGGTGGCGCCGAAGTGGCGCCGCGCCACCCACAACAGCGTGTGAATATCGCGCAGGCCGCCGGGGCTGCTTTTGATATCCGGCTCCAGGTTATAGCTGGTGCCGTGGTAGCGCTGATGGCGCTCCTGCTGCTCGTTGATCTTGGCGTGGAAAAACTGCGGCGAAGGCCAGAAGCCGTCGCTGAAGATATGTTTTTGCATCTGCAGGAACAGCGCGACGTCGCCGCAGATCATGCGCGATTCGATCAGGTTGGTGGCCACGGTCAGATCCGCCAACCCTTCCAGCAGGCACTCTTCCAGAGTGCGCACGCTGTGGCCCACTTCCAGCTTGAGATCCCACAGCAGGGTGATGAATTCGCCGACCCGCTGCGACTGCTGTTCCGTCAGCCGGCGCTGGCTGAGCACCAGCACGTCGATGTCCGACAGCGGGTGCAGTTCGCCGCGGCCGTAGCCGCCGACCGCCACCAGCGCGGTTTCCGGGATATCTTCGAAGCCGTAGAACGTCCACAGCCGGCGCAGCAGGCGATCGATAAAGTCGCTGCGCGCCGCCACCAGGCTTTCGGCGCTGGAGCCGGCGTCGAACGCCGCCGCCAGCCACAGCTGGAACTGCTCCAGCCGCTGTTTCAGCATCGGGCAGGTGAGCTCTTCGTCGCCGTAGGTGCTGGGGGAAGCGGGCGGCATCGGCACGGCCGGGGCCGCCTGTTGAAGGAGATTGTCAGACATAGTGCGCAGCCCATAAAAAAGGCCGGCAAAAGCCGGCCTGGTGATATTCTGCACGCGGCGTTCGCCGCGGTGCTTACATCTCGTGCGTAATGATGTTGGGGATGGTGTCATCCTTGCGCAACGTCATTATCTCGCAGCCGTTATCAGTGACCACAATAGTATGCTCATACTGCGCCGACAAGCTGCGATCTTTGGTTTTTACCGTCCAGCCGTCTTTCATGGTGCGAATGCGGTAGTCACCGGCGTTAACCATCGGTTCGATGGTGAAGGCCATGCCCGCCTGCAGCACCACGCCGCCGTCGTCGGCGTCATAGTGCAGCACCTGCGGCTCTTCGTGGAACACTTCGCCGATGCCGTGGCCGCAGTACTCGCGCACCACGGAGAACTTCTCGGCCTCGACGAATTGCTGGATAGCCTTGCCCAGGGTGCGAAGGCGGATGCCCGGCTTGACCATCTTCAGCGCCAGATACAGGCTTTCCTGAGTGACGCGGCACAGGCGCTCGCCCAGAATGGTCGGTTTGCCGACGATGAACATCTTCGAGGTATCGCCGTGGAAGCCGTCTTTAATTACGGTCACGTCGATATTGACGATGTCGCCGTCTTTCAGCGTTTTGTCGTCGCTCGGGATGCCGTGGCACACCACTTCGTTCACCGAGATGCACACGGATTTCGGGAAGCCGTGGTAGCCGAGGCAGGCGGAAATGGCCTGTTGCTCGTTGGTGATGTACTCGTGACAGATACGGTCCAGTTCGCCGGTGGTCACGCCAGGTTTGACGTGCGGCTCGATGATTTCCAGCACTTCGGCGGCCAGGCGGCCGGCCACGCGCATTTTTTGGATGTCATCAGGTGTTTTAATTGAGATTGCCATGAAATTCGTCCGCAGGTGTCGTTATCGTCGACAATAAGAAGCAGTGACTTATGGTATCAGCCCGGCCGGAGGCTGCCAAATTTCATTTCCCGATGCCCGGCGCAAAGCAACAAAAGTTGGTGTCGGCAGCGGGTTTATGGTATAAAGCGCGCCGGCGATCCGCGACTTGGTTCTTGTGACCTGGCAGGAATTGGCCGAAAATACTTTAACTGCACTCATTTTGTGTAAATAACACACACGTATCGGCACATCCGCCGGGGTGCCCTGAGGTGACTTGTCGCCGCCAGGGTCGGCGTTATGGGATACGTGGAGGCATAACCCCAATTAATCTATAGAGGTTTAATCATGGCAACTGTTTCCATGCGCGACATGCTCAAGGCTGGTGTTCACTTCGGTCACCAGACCCGTTACTGGAACCCGAAAATGAAGCCTTTCATCTTCGGCGCTCGTAACAAGGTTCACATCATCAACCTGGAGCAGACCGTACCAATGTTCAACGCCGCTCTGGCTGAACTGAGCAAGATCTCTTCCCGTAAAGGCAAGATCCTGTTCGTTGGTACCAAACGCGCAGCAAGCGAAGCGGTAAAAGACGCTGCGAACAGCTGTGACCAGTTCTTCGTGAACCACCGCTGGTTGGGCGGCATGCTGACTAACTGGAAAACCGTTCGTCAGTCCATCAAGCGTTTGAAAGATCTGGAAATCCAGTCTCAAGACGGCACCCTGGACAAGCTGACCAAGAAAGAAGCGCTGATGCGCACTCGTGAACTGGCCAAGCTGGAAAACTCCCTGGGCGGTATCAAAGATATGGGCGGTCTGCCAGACGCACTGTTCGTTATCGATGCCGATCACGAGCACATCGCGATCAAAGAAGCCAACAACCTGGGTATCCCGGTATTCTCTATCGTTGATACCAACTCCAACCCAGACGGCGTTGACTTCATCATCCCTGGTAACGACGACGCAATCCGTGCAGTAAACCTGTACCTGACTGCCGTTGCTGCCGCTGTGCGTGAAGGTCGTTCTCAAGATCTGGCCGTTCAGGCGGAAGAAGGCTTCGTAGAAGCTGAATAATAAGGCAAGCTCGTCACTGAGCCCTTATTAACCAGGTATTGACATATGTTGGTTAGGGGGGCCTGTAAAGGCCCCCTTTGCTTATCTGAATGAGAACTGTCTCCACGCGAGATAACCGAGGAAAAATAAATGGCTGATATTACCGCTGCCCTGGTAAAAGAACTGCGCGAGCGTACCGGCGCTGGCATGATGGATTGCAAGAAGGCGCTGGTTGAATCCAACGGCGACATCGAACTGGCAATCGAAAACATGCGTAAGTCCGGTGCGATCAAAGCCGCTAAAAAAGCAGGCAACGTAGCTGCTGACGGCGTGATCAAAACCAAGATCGAAGGCAACTACGGCATCATTCTGGAAGTTAACTGCCAGACTGACTTCGTAGCGAAAGACGCCGGTTTCCAGGCGTTCGCCGACAAAGTGCTGGATGCGGCCATGGCCGGCAAAATCACTGACGTTGACGTGCTGAAAGCACAGTTCGAAGAAGAGCGCGTAGCGCTGGTGGCAAAAATCGGCGAAAACATCAACATTCGTCGCGTTGCTTCCCTGGAAGGCGAAGTGCTGGGCAGCTACCTGCACGGCGCGCGTATCGGCGTACTGGTTGCGGCTAAAGGCGCTGACGAAGAGCTGGTTAAGCAAATCGCAATGCACATTGCGGCGAGCAAGCCAGAGTTCGTGAAGCCAGAAGACGTGTCTGCTGAAGTGGTAGAAAAAGAGTACCAGGTTCAGCTGGACATCGCCATGCAGTCCGGCAAGCCGAAAGAAATCGCAGAGAAAATGGTTGAAGGCCGCATGAAGAAATTCACCGGCGAAGTTTCTCTGACCGGTCAGCCTTTCGTTATGGATCCGAGCAAATCCGTTGCTCAGGTGCTGAAAGAGCACAACGCTGACGTGACCAACTTCATTCGCTTCGAAGTGGGCGAAGGCATCGAGAAAGTCGAAACCGACTTCGCTGCTGAAGTTGCCGCGATGAGCAAACAGTCTTAATGACTGTCGATGGAACCGCCGTCTGGCGGTTCCATACTATCCAGCCAGAATTACACCGGTGGCAGGTCCTGCAGCGTGATACTCACCTCAGGCGCGTTTCATCGGCTGAAATCCCCAATACTAATACTGCTTCTTAGGACAGAACACCATGGCAACCAATGCAAAACCCGTATATCAGCGTATTCTGCTTAAACTGAGTGGCGAAGCCCTGCAAGGTGCAGAAGGTTTTGGTATCGACGCCAGCGTTTTGGATCGCATGGCTCAGGAAGTGAAAGAGCTGGTCGAACTGGGAATTCAGGTCGGTGTAGTTATTGGCGGCGGGAACCTGTTCCGCGGCGCGGGCCTGGCGCAAGCCGGCATGAACCGCGTAGTGGGCGACCACATGGGAATGCTGGCTACCGTGATGAACGGCCTGGCTATGCGTGATGCACTGCACCGTGCCTATGTGAACGCCCGCCTGATGTCGGCGATCCCGCTGAACGGCGTATGTGACAATTACAGTTGGGCAGAGGCTATCAGCCTGCTGCGCAACAACCGCGTGGTGATCTTCTCCGCCGGTACCGGCAACCCGTTCTTCACCACCGATTCCGCCGCTTGCCTGCGCGGTATCGAGATCGAAGCGGACGTGGTGCTGAAAGCCACCAAAGTGGATGGCGTATACTCCGCCGATCCGGTGAAAAACCCGGATGCGACGCTGTATGAACAATTAACCTATCAGGACGTGCTGGAGCGCGAGCTGAAAGTGATGGATCTGGCTGCGTTTACGCTGGCCCGCGATCACGGCTTGCCGATCCGCGTGTTCAACATGAACAAGCCTGGCGCGCTGCGCCGTGTGGTGATGGGTGAGAACGAAGGTACGCTGATCAGCAAATAAGGCTGTTCACACCCCTTTTTCGGCGCGCGTGACGCCAGGCGCCGCGCGCTCTCCGAGTACGATTACGGGCTATACTTGAGTATCGCCTGCCAAGTAACCAGCTTCCAAGGGTTTGCAACGTGACTAATGAAATCAGAAAAGATGCTGATTCACGCATGGAAAAAAGCGTAGAAGCATTCAAAAACCAAATCAGCAAGATCCGTACCGGCCGTGCTTCTCCAAGCATTCTGGACGGCATCATGGTGGAATACTACGGTGCCGCTACGCCGCTGCGTCAGCTGGCCAACGTGACCGTGGAAGACTCCCGCACGCTGAAAATCAACGTGTTCGACCGCAGCCTGAGCCAGGCCGTTGAGAAAGCGATCATGAGCTCCGATCTGGGCCTCAACCCGTCTTCCGCCGGTTCTGACATTCGCGTTCCGCTGCCTCCGCTGACCGAAGAACGTCGTAAGGATCTGATCAAGATCGTGCGCGGCGAAGCCGAGCAGGGCCGCGTAGCGGTGCGTAACGTGCGTCGCGACGCCAACGACAAGGTCAAGGCGCTGCTGAAAGACAAAGAGATCAGCGAAGACGAAGAACGTCGTTCACAAGACGAGATTCAGAAAATGACCGACGCTTACATCAAGCTAGTCGACGCCGCGCTGGCGGAGAAAGAAAAAGAGCTGATGGATTTCTAATCAGCATCGCGCAGAAAAAAAGCGTCGCCTGGGCGGCGCTTTGTTTTTTGTGGCGCAGATCCCGTTTCATCGTACTGAAAGATCATGGACAAGCGGTGTCCAAGGTTCCACACTGGAACACCTCCGATCTCATCAGACAGTTATTCAGAGTGAACTCATGAAGCAACTGACCATTCTTGGCTCGACCGGCTCGGTAGGGACCAGCACCCTGGCCGTGGTCAGGGCGAATCCCGACCGTTTTGCGATCAAAGCGCTGGTGGCCGGCCGTAACGTCGCGGTCATGGCGCAGCAATGCATGGAATTCCGGCCCGCCTTCGCCGCGATGGCGGATGAAAGCGCCGCGCGTGAGCTGCGTGCTGTTCTGGCGGAAAACGGCGTCGCTACCGAAGTCTTGGCCGGAGAACAAGCGGCCTGCGAGCTGGCCGCTTTGGACGATGTCGATCAGGTGACGGCGGCGATCGTCGGCGCTGCGGGGCTGTTGCCGACGCTGGCGGCGATCCGCGCAGGCAAGCAGGTACTGCTGGCCAACAAAGAGTCGCTGGTCACCTGCGGCCGTCTGTTTATGGATGCGGTGCGGCATAGCCAGGCGCAGTTGCTGCCGCTCGACAGCGAGCACAACGCGATTTTTCAGAGTTTGCCTGAGAGTATTCAGCGTCAGTTGGGATACTCTTCCCTGGACA
Organism: Serratia sp. LACPHL-BACT-2024-00286; assembly: GCF_043109535.1. Lineage (NCBI taxonomy): Bacteria > Pseudomonadati > Pseudomonadota > Gammaproteobacteria > Enterobacterales > Yersiniaceae > Serratia > Serratia sp. LACPHL-BACT-2024-00286. Next base: position 36,960 of record NZ_JBICNA010000004.1, on the reverse strand, counting down.
GTCATGGTGTTTCGCGCATCGTGCTTACCGGCTCCGGCGGCCCGTTCCGCACCACGCCGCTGGAGCAGTTCGCCGCGATGACCCCGGATCAAGCCTGCGCCCACCCGAACTGGTCGATGGGCCGCAAGATCTCGGTGGACTCCGCCACCATGATGAACAAAGGTCTGGAATACATTGAGGCCCGCTGGCTGTTTAACGCCTCGGCCGAGCAAATGGAAGTGATCCTGCATCCGCAGTCGGTGATTCACTCGATGGTGCGTTACGCCGACGGCAGCGTGCTGGCGCAGCTGGGTACGCCGGATATGCGCACGCCGATCGCTCACGCGATGGCGTATCCGCAGCGCGTGAACTCCGGCGTCGAAGCGCTGGACTTCTGCCGCATCGGTTCGTTGACCTTCGCCGAACCGGAGCGCGAGCGTTATCCTTGCCTGTATCTGGCGATCGAAGCGTTCGATGCCGGCCAGGCGGCGACCACTGCGCTGAACGCGGCCAACGAAATCGCCGTGGCGGCATTTTTGCAGCAGCAGATTCGCTTCACCGACATCGCGGCGGTCAACCGCCAGGTGGTGGAGGGTCTCGCGCTGCAGGAACCGACCTGCATCGAAGCGGTCTTAGACATTGACCGCCAGGCGCGCGCCGCCGCCGAGGAGCGCGTTCGCGCGCTGCGCGGTTGAGCACGGCGATTATCCGATTTTGCTCGTAATTCACGCGTGCCGCAGCGGGGCCGTTTGTTCATGCCCCGCTGAGGTGGTATAGTCTGCGCCACCTGTCAGCGGTTATACCGTTGAATTATGGCCCGATTGGCGCCTTGTGCGTCAATAGCGACCCGGCTGCGCCGGGCATCGCGAGGGCAGGCTGAAAGCCGTGTCGGGCACACGGCTTTTTTTGCGCGTAAGGGCCTGATGTTCCGGAAAGGCAGTTATATTTCTATTGAGGAAATAAGTACGAGTTATGTCGTCCGCAAACCAACAAGAGGCTAATCCATCTTCCCCGGGGCCGCGTCATGTCGCCATCATCATGGACGGTAACGGACGCTGGGCCAAACGTCAGGGCAAGTTACGTGTCTTCGGTCATAAAGCAGGGGTGAAATCGGTTCGCCGCGCGGTCAGTTTTGCCGCCAGCCACCATTTAGATGCGCTCACGCTTTATGCCTTCAGCAGCGAAAACTGGAACCGTCCGGTGCAGGAAGTCTCCGCCCTGATGGAGCTTTTTGTCCGCGCTCTGGATAGTGAAGTAAAAAGCCTGCATAAACATAACGTCAGGCTGCGGGTGATCGGCGATATCAGCCGCTTCAGCGCGCGTTTGCAGGAGCGGATCCGCCGCTCTGAAGCACTGACGGAAAATAACGATGGCCTGACGCTCAATATCGCTGCCAACTACGGTGGCCGTTGGGATATCATTCAGGGAGTAAAGGAACTGGCCGAACAGGTACGGGTAGGGGAGTTGCACCCGGATCAGATCAGCGAGGAATTATTGAGCGAGCGGGTTTGCATGAGCGACCTGGCGCCGGTGGATCTGGTTATCCGCACCGGTGGCGAGCATCGCATCAGTAACTTCCTGCTGTGGCAAATCGCCTATGCTGAACTTTACTTTACTGATGTGCTCTGGCCTGATTTCGATGAACTTGTCTTTGAAGGTGCGCTGAATGCATTTGCACAACGTGAGCGCCGCTTCGGGGGAACAACACCTATCGGCGCCGATGCGTCCTAGGGAGAACTTTTGCTGAAGTATCGCCTCATAACTGCTCTGATTTTAATCCCGATCGTTATCGCGGCGCTGTTCCTGTTGCCGCCGCTGGCCTTTGCTCTGGTAACGCTCGTCGTGTGCATGTTAGCAGCCTGGGAGTGGGGCCAACTGGCCGGTTTTACCTCCCGTTCGCAGCGCATCTGGCTGGCGATACTGTGCGGTTTTCTGCTGGCGCTGATGATGCTCAGCGTCCCCGCTTACCATCAATCCGTGCCGCAGATAAGCGGCTCGCTGTGGCTGTCGCTGGCCTGGTGGCTGGCGGCGCTGCTGCTGGTGTTGTTCTATCCAGGCTCGGCCGCCATCTGGCGCAATTCTCGCCCGCTGCGCCTGCTGTTCGGCCTGCTGACCATCGTGCCGTTCTTCTGGGGCATGCTGGCGCTGCGCCAGTTCGGCTACGAGCAAAACCCGTTTACCGGCGCCTGGTGGCTGCTGTACGTGATGCTGCTGGTGTGGGGCGCGGATTCCGGCGCCTACATGTTCGGCAAGCTGTTCGGCAAGCATAAGCTGGCACCGAAGGTCTCGCCGGGTAAAACCTGGGAAGGGCTGATTGGCGGGCTGCTGACGTCGGCGGTCATTTCCTGGCTGTTCGGCCGCTACGCGCCACTTAACGTGGTGCCGACCACGCTGTTGGCCTGTTCGGTGCTCGCCGCGCTGGCTTCGGTGCTGGGCGATTTGACCGAAAGCATGTTTAAACGCGAAGCGGGCATCAAGGACAGCGGTCATTTGATCCCCGGTCACGGCGGCATATTGGATCGTATCGACAGCCTGACTGCGGCGGTGCCGGTGTTTGCCTGCCTGATGCTGTTGGTGTTTTAATCCGTCGATGACGGAAAGTGAGGGATGATGGTCAGCGTGCTTTGGAACCTGGTGGCGTTTCTGATTGCGCTCGGTATTTTGATTACCGTGCACGAGTTCGGACACTTTTGGGTTGCCCGTCGTTGCGGCGTGCGCGTTGAACGCTTCTCCATCGGCTTTGGCCGGGCGCTGTGGCGCCGTACCGATCGCCAGGGTACCGAGTACGTCATCGCTTTGATTCCGCTTGGCGGCTACGTGAAGATGCTGGACGAGCGCGTGGAGTCGGTGGCGCCGGAAATCCGCCATCAGGCCTTCAACAACAAAACCGTCTGGCAGCGCGCGGCCATCATCAGCGCCGGCCCCATCGCCAACTTCCTGTTTGCTATCCTTGCCTATTGGCTGGTGTTCATCATCGGCGTGCCGAGTTTCCGCCCGGTGATCGGCGAAATCGCGCCGCAATCCATCGCCGCCAAGGCCGAAATTTCGTCTGGCATGGAACTAAAGTCGGTTGACGGCATCGAAACGCCTGATTGGGAATCAGTTCGTCTGGCGCTGGTGGCGAAGATTGGCGATGCGCAAACCGAAGTCGGCGTCGCGCCGTTCGGTTCTTCGCAGGTGGTGACAAAAACCCTGGATTTGCGCCAGTGGAACTTTGAACCGGACAAGCAGGATCCCGTTGTCGCGCTGGGCATTATGCCGCGCGGCCCGCAGATAGAATCCGTGTTGGCGGAAGTGCAGCCTAACTCGGCGGCGCAAAAGGCGGGTTTACAAGCGGGGGACAGGATCGTTAAAGTCGATGGTCAGCCGTTGGGTCGTTGGCAGACGCTGGTGAAGCGTATCCACGATGGCCCGGGGCAGCCGCTGGCTTTGGAGATTGAAAGAAACGGCGCCCCCTTGTCTTTGACGCTGATACCGGATACAAAGCCGGTGGGAAAAGACAAATCGGTGGGTTTTGCAGGCATCATTCCAAAAGTGCTGCCGCTGCCGGACGAGTATAAGACGATTCGCCAGTATGGACCGTTCCCGGCGCTGTATCAGGCCGGCGACAAGACCTGGCAGCTGATGCGGCTGACGGTCAACATGCTGGGCAAATTAATAACCGGTGATGTTAAGCTGAACAACCTGAGTGGCCCGATCTCGATTGCACAGGGAGCTGGGGCGTCAGCCGGAGTCGGGTTCGTGTATTATCTGATGTTCCTGGCGTTGATTAGCGTCAACCTGGGTATCATCAACCTGTTCCCATTACCGGTGTTAGATGGTGGGCATCTCCTCTTCCTGGCGATAGAAAAGCTGAAGGGTGGGCCGGTTTCCGAGCGAGTACAGGACTACAGCTACCGCATAGGTTCTATCGTGCTGGTGTTGTTGATGGGTCTTGCACTTTTCAATGATTTTTCCCGCCTCTAGGGGCGGGGATAGGTTAGGAAGAACGCATAACAACGATGGCGATGAAAAAGTTGCTCATAGCGTCGCTGCTGTTTGGCAGCGCCACCGTATACGGTGCAGACGGGTTCGTAGTGAAAGATATTCATTTCGAAGGCCTGCAGCGAGTCGCCGTCGGTGCGGCGTTACTCAACATGCCGGTTCGCGTCGGCGATACCGTCACTGACGATGACATCAGTAATACCATTCGTGCCTTGTTTGCCACCGGCAACTTCGAGGACGTGCGCGTACTGCGCGATGGTAATACCTTGATCGTGCAGGTGAAGGAACGTCCTACCATCGCCAGCATCACTTTCTCCGGCAACAAGTCGGTGAAAGATGACATGCTCAAGCAGAACCTGGAAGCCTCCGGCGTCCGGGTGGGCGAGGCGCTCGACCGCACCACGATCTCCAGCATTGAAAAAGGGCTGGAAGACTTCTACTACAGCGTCGGTAAATACAGCGCCTCGGTGAAAGCCGTAGTCACGCCGCTGCCGCGCAACCGTGTCGACCTGAAACTGGTGTTCACGGAAGGGGTCTCCGCCAAGATTCAACAAATCAACATCGTCGGCAACCATGCCTTCACCAACGACGAACTGATCTCGCGCTTCCAGCTGCGTGACGAAGTGCCGTGGTGGAACCTGGTCGGCGATCGCAAATACCAGAAGCAGAAACTGGCGGGCGATCTCGAAACCCTGCGCAGCTTCTATCTGGATCGCGGCTATGCCCGCTTCAACATCGATTCTACCCAGGTGAGCCTGACGCCGGATAAAAAAGGCATCTACATCACCATCAACATCACCGAAGGCGATCAGTACAAGCTTTCCGATGTTGTCGTGAACGGCAACCTGGCCGGCCACTCGGCGGAAGTCGCTCAGATCACCAAAATCGAACCGGGCGAGCTGTACAACGGCAGCAAGGTGACCAAAATGGAAGACAACATCAAAACGATGTTGGGCCGTTATGGTTACGCTTACCCGCGCGTCGGCACTCAGCCTGAGATCAACGACGCGGATAAAACCGTCAAACTGCACGTCAACGTCGACGCGGGCAACCGCTTCTACGTGCGTCGCATCAAGTTCGAAGGCAACGACACCAGCAAGGATTCCGTACTGCGTCGCGAAATGCGCCAGATGGAAGGCGCCTGGCTCGGCAACGAGCAGGTCGAGCAGGGCAAGGAGCGTCTGAACCGTCTGGGCTACTTCGAAACGGTTGACGTGGAAACCCAGCGCGTGCCGGGCACCGCCGATCAGGTCGACGTCACCTACAAGGTGAAAGAGCGCAACACCGGTACCTTCAACTTCGGCGTCGGTTACGGCACCGAGAGCGGTGTCAGCTTCCAGGCGGGCGTGCAGCAGGATAACTGGTTGGGTACCGGCTACTCGGTGGGCATCAGCGGCACCAAGAACGACTACCAGACTTATACGGAACTGTCGGTCACCAACCCGTACTTCACCGTTGACGGTGTGAGCCTGGGCGGCCGCATCTTCTACAACGACTTTAAGGCGGATGACGCGGATCTGTCGGACTATACCAACAAGAGTTACGGTATCGACGGCACGCTGGGCTTCCCGATCAACGAAAACAACTCGTTGCGTACCGGCCTGGGCTACGTCCACAACGGCCTGTCGAACATGCAGCCGCAGATCGCCATGTGGCGTTACCTCGACTCGATGGGCGTGGATGCGAACAAGACCGACCGCGCCAGCTACTCGACGGACGACTTTACGTTGAACCTGGGTTGGACCTACAACAACCTAGACCGCGGCTACTTCCCGACGTCGGGTAACCGCACCACGTTGAACGGCAAGGTCACCATTCCGGGCTCGGACAACGAATACTACAAGGTGACGCTGGACAGCGTACAGTACGTGCCGATCAACGACGATCGCACCTGGGTGCTGTTGGGCCGTGGCCGTCTGGGTTACGCGGATGGCTTGGGCGGCAAGGAAATGCCGTTCTACGAGAACTTCTACGCCGGTGGTTCTAGCACCGTGCGTGGCTTCCAGTCCAACACCATTGGTCCGAAGGCGGTGTACTACAATTCCAACTCGTACCAGTGTCAGTTCAACGCCGGCAGCACGACCACGCGTCAGAACATCTGTAGCTCGGATGACGCGGTGGGCGGTAACGCCATGGCGGTCGCCAGCCTGGAGCTGATCACCCCGACGCCGTTCATCAGCGAGAAATACGCCAACTCAGTGCGGACGTCGCTGTTCATCGATGCCGGTACCGTGTGGGATACCAAGTGGAAGAATACCAACGAAACGCTGATGTACGGCGTGCCGGACTACAGCAAGGCCAGCAATATTCGTTCTTCCGCCGGTATCGCGCTGCAGTGGATGTCGCCGCTGGGGCCATTGGTGTTCTCTTACGCCAACCCGATCAAGAAATACGAAGGCGACAAGTCCGAACAGTTCCAGTTTAACATCGGTAAGACCTGGTAACGGGTCTCGCCTCTGGGCATAAAAGTTATTAAGAATCGCAATGGCCAGGCGCCCGCCGGCAGAGGGAGATGATTCTCATTGTTTGGTGGGATAAGTCTGGCAAATTGTGTACTTCAGTGTCATATGACACAAATGGGTGATGGTAAGGAGTTTATAGTGAAAAAGTGGTTGTGTGCCGCAGGCCTCGGTTTAGCAATGGCTGCTTCAGCTGGCGTTCAGGCAGCAGATAAGATCGCTGTCGTTAACGTCTCCAGCATTTTCCAACAGCTGCCGGCCCGCGAAGCGGTCGCTAAACAGCTGGAAAACGAGTTTAAAGGCCGTGCAAGCGAACTCCAGAACATGGAACGTAGCCTGCAGACCAAAATGCAACGTCTGCAGCGTGACGGCGCTACCATGAAAGCCAGCGATCGCAGCAAGTTGGAAAAAGACGTGATGGCGCAGCGCGAGCAGTTCTCTCAGAAAGCCCAGGCTTTCGAGCAGGACAACCGTCGTCGCCAGATGGAAGAGCGTAACAAGATCCTGAGCCGCATTCAGGACGCTGTGAAATCTGTCGCCAGCAAAGGCGGTTATGACGTGGTGATCGACGCCAACGCCGTTGCCTATGCAGACTCTTCCAAAGATATCACTGCTGACGTGCTGAAACAGGTTAAATAACACATGCTTTCAATTCGACTGGCTGATTTAGCGCAGCAGTTGGATGCACAATTGCACGGTGATGGCGATCTCGTCATCACCGGCATTGCTTCTATGCATTCGGCACAGCCTGGCCAAATCACGTTTTTGTCAAACAGCCGCTATCAAGAGCAGCTGTCTTCCTGCCAGGCAAGCGCCGTGGTGCTTACCGAAGCGGATTTACCACACTGCCGTACTGCGGCGCTGGTGGTTAAAAACCCTTACCTGACCTACGCGCGCATGGCGCAGCTGATGGACACCACGCCGGCGCCGGCGCAGGATATTGCGCCAAGCGCGGTTGTCTCGCCTGAAGCGCAACTGGGGCAGAACGTCGCCATTGGGGCGAACGCGGTGATTGAGTCGGGTGCGGTGCTTGGCGATAACGTGGTTATCGGCCCGGGCTGCTTCATCGGCAAACACGCGCGCATCGGCGCGGGAACGCGTCTGTGGGCGAACGTTACGATTTATCATGCGGTTGAAATCGGCCAGCGCTGCCTGATCCAGTCCGGCACCGTGATCGGCGCGGACGGTTTCGGCTATGCGAACGAGCGCGGCGAGTGGATCAAAATCCCTCAGTTGGGCACGGTGATTATCGGCGATCGCGTCGAAATCGGCGCCTGCACCACCATCGACCGCGGCGCTTTGGATAACACCCAAATCGGGAATGGTGTTATCATCGACAACCAATGCCAGATTGCACATAACGTCGTGATTGGCGACAATACCGCCGTCGCCGGCGGTGTGATCATGGCCGGCAGCCTGAAAATCGGCCGCTACTGCCAGATCGGCGGTGCCAGCGTGATCAACGGTCACATGGAAATTGCCGACAAGGTTGTTGTTACCGGAATGGGAATGGTTATGCGACCAATCACCGAACCTGGGGTATACTCTTCGGGCATTCCGTTGCAGCCTAACAAGGTTTGGCGTAAAACCGCTGCGTTGGTGATGAATATCGATGAGATCAGCAAACGCTTGAAAGCTGTCGAACGTAAAGTCGGAAAAGACTAATCATTGCCGCCCGCCTTCGCGGGTACAAAACGAAACGCGTTGGTCGTGAGACCAAAAGCGCAAAGAGATGTTAATTTGCGGCCTGCATGATGATCTCCTTTTGGGGTCAGCGCAGGCCGTGTTGTTGATGCCATCAGTTTTTAGAGACAGGAAGAGTATTTTGACTACTGACACTCATACTCTGGATATTGCAGAAATTTTGGATCTGCTTCCTCACCGTTACCCGTTCTTGCTGGTCGACCGCGTCCTCGAGTTTGAAGAGCACAAATATCTGCGTGCGGTGAAGAACGTATCGGTGAACGAACCGTTTTTCCAGGGCCACTTCCCTGGCAAACCGATTTTCCCAGGCGTATTGATTCTGGAAGCCATGGCGCAGGCCACCGGTATCCTGGCGTTTAAAAGCGTCGGCAAACTGGAGCCGGGCGAGCTGTATTACTTCGCCGGTATCGACGAAGCACGCTTCAAACGCCCTGTGGTGCCAGGCGATCAGATGGTCATGGAAGTCACCTTCGAGAAAACTCGCCGCGGCCTGACTCGCTTCAAAGGCGTGGCGACCGTTGACGGTAAAATTGTCTGCGAAGCAACCATGATGTGTGCCCGCAGCCGGGAGGCTTAATCCGTGATTGACCAAACCGCCTTTATCCATCCTAGCGCGATAGTCGAAGAAGGCGCCGTGATCGGCGCCAACGTGCATATCGGCCCTTTCTGCTACGTCGGCTCCCAGGTGGAAATCGGCGCCGGCACGGTGCTGAAATCCCACGTGGTGGTGAACGGCATTACCAAGATTGGCTGCGATAACCAGATTTATCAGTTCGCTTCCATCGGTGAAGTGAACCAGGATCTGAAATACGCGGGCGAACCGACGCGCGTTGAAGTGGGCGATCGCAACCGCATCCGCGAAAGCGTGACCATTCACCGCGGCACCGCGCAGGGCACCGGCCTGACCAAAGTGGGCAATGACAACCTGCTGATGGTCAACGTGCACGTCGCCCACGACTGCGTGGTCGGCAACGCTTGCGTGCTGGCCAACAACGCCACGCTGGCGGGGCATGTGGAAATCGACGATCACGCCATCATCGGCGGCATGACGGCGATCCACCAGTTCTGCATTATCGGCGCGCATGTGATGGTAGGCGGTTGTTCCGGCGTCGCTCAGGACGTGCCTCCATTCGTCATCGCTCAGGGTAACCACGCGACGCCGTTCGGCGTCAACGCGGTCGGCCTGAAGCGTCGCGGTTTCGACAAGGATGAAATGCAGGCGATCCGCAACGCCTACAAGATCCTGTATCGCAGCGAGAAAACGCTGGATGAAGCGAAAGCGGAAATCGAAGCCCTGGCCAAAGAACAGCCGGTGGTGCAGCAATACCTCGATTTCTTTACCCGTTCCACCCGCGGTATCATTCGCTGAGTTATGTCGAATCGTCCATTGACTATCGGATTGGTCGCCGGAGAAACCTCCGGTGACATTCTCGGCGCCGGTTTGATCCGCGCGCTCAAGGCGCAGATACCCGACGCGCGTTTTGTTGGCGTCGCCGGCCCGCTGATGCAGGCCGAAGGCTGTGAAGCCTGGTACGAAATGGAAGAGCTGGCGGTCATGGGCGTGGTGGAAGTGCTCGAGCGTTTGCCACGCCTGTTGAAGATCCGCAAGGATCTTACCCGCCGCTTCGGCGAGCTGCGGCCGGACGTGTTTGTCGGCATCGACGCGCCGGACTTCAACATCACGCTGGAAGGCCGCCTCAAGCAGCGCGGTATCCGTACCATTCACTACGTCAGCCCTTCCGTGTGGGCCTGGCGGCAAAAGCGCGTTTTCAAAATTGGCAAAGCCACCGATCTGGTGCTGGCCTTTCTCCCTTTCGAAAAAGCGTTTTACGATCGTTTCAACGTGCCCTGCCGGTTTATCGGCCACACCATGGCGGACGCCATGCCGTTGCAGCCCGATCGGCTGGCGGCGCGCGCTCAGCTTGGCATCGATCCGCAGGCGCGCTGTCTGGCGTTGCTGCCGGGCAGCCGCGGCGCCGAAGTCGAGATGCTGAGCGCCGACTTCCTCAAGACCGCGCAGCTGCTGCGCACCCGTTATCCCGAGCTGGAAGTGGTGGTGCCGCTGGTCAACGCCAAACGGCGCGAGCAGTTTGAGCGCATCAAGGCGGAAGTGGCGCCGGATCTGACCGTACACCTGCTGAACGGCCAGGGGCGCGAGGCGATGATCGCCAGCGACGCGGCGCTGCTGGCATCCGGCACGGCGGCGCTGGAGTGCATGCTGGCCAAGTGCCCGATGGTGGTGGGCTATCGCATGAAGCCGTTCACTTTCTGGCTGGCGCAGAAGCTGGTGAAAACGCCTTACGTTTCGCTGCCGAATCTGCTGGCGGGGCGCGAGATCGTTACCGAGCTGCTGCAGCATGACTGCGTGCCGGACAAACTGGCCGCCGCCGTGATGCCGCTGCTGGAAGAGAGCCCGCAAACCGAAGCGCTGAAACAGACTTTCCTTACCTTGCACCAAAGCATCCGTTGCGGTGCGGACGAACAGGCCGCTCAGGCTGTGTTGGAGCTGGCGAAAGCATGATTGAACCCTTTATCTATCCCGCTGCCACGCTGATTGCCGGCATGGACGAAGTGGGCCGCGGGCCGTTGGTCGGCGCGGTGGTCACCGCCGCCGTGATCCTCGATCCGGCGCAGCCGATCGTCGGGCTGGCGGATTCCAAGAAACTCAGTGAAAAACGCCGCCTGGCGCTGTATGACGAAATTGTCGCCAAGGCGCTCTCCTGGAGCCTGGGGCGCGCCGAGCCGGCGGAAATCGACCAACTGAACATATTGCACGCCACCATGCTGGCGATGCAGCGGGCGGTGGCCGGGTTGCATATCGCGCCGGACATGGTTTTAATCGACGGTAACCGTTGCCCGAACCTGCCGATGCGTTCGCAGGCGGTGGTGAAGGGCGACAGCCGCGTGGCGGAGATCAGCGCGGCGTCCATTCTGGCGAAGGTCACGCGCGATCGTGAAATGGCCGCGCTGGACAGCGAGTTCCCGGACTACGGTTTCGCGCAGCATAAGGGTTACCCGACCGCCTTCCACCTGGAGCGGCTGGCCGCGCTGGGCGCCACCGAGCATCACCGCCGCAGCTTCGCGCCGGTGAAAAGGGCGCTGGCGCTGTAGCCTGCGGGCCTGGTTGACCAGGCCCGACGATAGCATTAACCCGGGTTCAGCCTGCTGAGCCCCTTCAATCAGGTATCTGGAGATGGCCGAACCTCGTTTTATTCACCTGCGCGTCCACAGTGACTATTCCATGATTGATGGATTGGCCAAGACGGCGCCGCTGGTGAAAAGAGCCGCCGCGTTAGCCATGCCTGCTCTGGCAATCACCGATTTCACCAACCTGTGCGGATTGGTGAAGTTCTACGGCAGCGCGCACGGCGCCGGGATCAAACCGATCATCGGCGCGGATTTCCATGTGCAAAGCGAAGAGCTGGGCGACGAGCTGGCTCAGCTGACGGTGCTGGCCAGCAACAACGAAGGCTACCAGAACCTGACGCTGCTGATTTCCCGCGCCTATCAGCGCGGCTACGGCGCCGCCGGCCCGATCATCGATCGCGACTGGCTGATTGAACATCGCGAAGGGCTGATTCTGCTCTCCGGCGCGCGTCAGGGCGACGTCGGCAAGTTTCTGCTGCGCGGCAACCAGGCGCAGGTGGATCAGTGTCTGGACTTCTACCAGCAGTACTTCCCGGACTGTTACTATCTGGAACTGATCCGCACCGGCCGCCCGGACGAAGAGAACTACCTGCATGCGGCGGTGGCGCTGGCCACCGAGCGCGGTTTGCCGGTGGTGGCCACCAACGACGTGCGCTTCCTGGTGGAAGATGACTTCGACGCCCATGAAATTCGCGTCGCCATCCACGACGGCTTTACGCTGGACGATCCCAAGCGGCCGCGCAACTACAGCCCGCAGCAATACATGCGCAGCGAAGACGAGATGTGCGAGCTATTCGCCGACATCCCCGAAGCGCTGCTGAACAGCGTCGAAATCGCCAAGCGCTGCAACGTCACCATTCGCCTCGGCGAATACTTCCTGCCGCAGTTCCCGACCGGCGACATGAGCACCGAGGACTTCCTGGTACTCAAATCGAAAGAGGGGCTGGAAGAGCGTCTCGAGTTCCTGTTCCCCGATCCTGAAGTGCGCGCGCAGCGCCGCCCGGAATACGACGAGCGTCTGGACGTCGAGCTGAAGGTGATCAACCAGATGGGGTTCCCCGGCTACTTCCTGATCGTGATGGAGTTTATCCAGTGGTCGAAGGACAACAACGTGCCGGTGGGCCCGGGGCGCGGTTCCGGCGCCGGTTCGCTGGTGGCCTATGCGTTGAAAATCACCGACCTCGATCCGCTGGAGTTCGACCTGCTGTTCGAACGTTTCCTGAACCCGGAACGTGTCTCGATGCCCGACTTCGACGTCGACTTCTGCATGGAGAAGCGCGACCAGGTAATTGAGCACGTGGCGGAGATGTACGGCCGCGAAGCGGTATCGCAGATCATCACCTTCGGCACCATGGCGGCGAAAGCGGTTATCCGCGACGTGGGCCGCGTGCTGGGGCACCCGTACGGCTTCGTCGATCGCATCTCCAAGCTGGTGCCGCCGGATCCGGGCATGACGCTGGAAAAAGCCTTCGCTGCCGAACCGCAGCTGCCGGAAATTTACGAGGCAGACGAAGAGGTCAAGGCGCTGATCGACATGGCGCGCAAGCTGGAAGGGGTGACGCGTAACGCCGGTAAACACGCCGGGGGCGTGGTGATAGCGCCGACCAAAATCACCGACTTCGCGCCGCTGTACTGCGACGCCGAAGGGCAGCACCCGGTGACCCAGTTCGATAAGAACGACGTGGAATACGCCGGGCTGGTGAAGTTCGACTTCCTCGGTCTGCGCACCCTGACCATCATCGACTGGGCGCTGGAGATGATCAACGCCCGGCGCGCCAAGACCGGGCTGGAGCCGATCGACATCGCCGCCATTCCGCTCGACGACAAGAAAAGCTTCGACATGCTGCAGCGCTCGGAAACCACGGCGGTGTTCCAGCTTGAATCGCGCGGCATGAAAGACCTGATCAAACGTCTGAAGCCCGACTGCTTCGAAGACATGATCGCACTGGTGGCGCTGTTCCGTCCGGGGCCGCTGCAGTCGGGGATGGTGGATAACTTCATCGACCGCAAGCACGGCCGCGAAGAGATCTCCTACCCGGACATCCAGTGGCAGCACGAGTCGCTCAAGCCGGTGCTGGAACCCACCTATGGCATCATTCTGTATCAGGAACAGGTGATGCAGATTGCCCAGGTGCTGGCGGGCTATACGCTGGGCGGCGCGGACATGCTGCGCCGTGCGATGGGTAAAAAGAACCCGGTCGAAATGGCCAAGCAGCGCGGCGGCTTTGAAGATGGCGCCAAAGCGCGCGGCATCGATGGCGAACTGTCGGTGAAAATCTTCGACCTGGTGGAGAAATTCGCCGGATACGGCTTCAACAAATCGCACTCCGCCGCCTATGCGCTGGTGTCGTATCAGACGCTGTGGCTGAAAGCGCACTACCCGGCCGAGTTTATGGCGGCGGTGATGACCGCCGATATGGACAACACCGATAAGGTGGTGGGGCTGGTGGACGAATGCTGGCGCATGGGGCTGAAGATCCTGCCGCCGGACATCAACAGCGGCCTGTATCACTTCCACGTCAACGACGACGGCGAGATCGTTTACGGCATCGGCGCCATCAAGGGCGTGGGGGAAGGGCCGATCGAAGCCATCATCGAGGCGCGCAACAGCGGCGAGCAGGGTTACTTCAAAGACCTGTTCGATCTCTGCGCGCGCTCAGACATCAAGAAACTGAACCGCCGCATTCTGGAAAAACTGATCATGTCCGGCGCGTTCGATCGCCTCGGGCCGCACCGCGCCGCGCTGATGAATTCGCTCGGCGACGCGTTGAAAGCGGCGGATCAGCATGCGAAAGCCGAAGCGATCGGCCAGGTGGATATGTTTGGCGTGCTGGCGGAAGCGCCGGAGCAGGTGGAGCAATCCTACGCCAATATCGCGCCCTGGCCGGAGCAGGTGGTGCTGGACGGGGAACGGGAGACGCTGGGGCTGTACCTGACCGGCCACCCGATCACCCAGTACCTGAAGGAGATCGAACGTTACGCCGGTGGCCAGCGTTTGAAAGACATGCACCCGACGGATCGGGGCAAAATGACCACCGCCGTCGGGCTGGTGGTCGCCGCGCGGGTGATGGTGACCAAGCGCGGCAACCGCATCGGCATCTGTACATTGGATGACCGTTCGGGCCGCCTGGAAGTGATGTTATTCACCGAAGCGTTAGAAAAATACCAGCATTTGTTGGAAAAAGACCGTATCCTTATCGCCAGTGGACAGGTCAGCTTTGATGACTTTAGCGGCGGGCTTAAAATGATGGCCCGCGAGGTAATGGACATCAGTGAAGCCCGGGAAAAATACGCTCGCGGGCTTGCTATCTCGCTGACTGACAGGCAAATTGATGACCAGCTTTTGAACCGTCTCCGTCAGTCGTTGGAACCCCATCGCTCGGGGACGATTCCAGTGCATCTCTACTATCAACGGGAAGATGCACGAGCCAAGCTGCGTTTTGGCGCAACCTGGCGCGTGACGCCCACCGACCGCTTGTTGATCGACTTGCGGACGTTGGTAGGCAATGAGCAGGTGGACTTGGAATTTGACTAAAATAGGAATGCTATGAGTCTGAATTTTCTTGATTTTGAACAGCCGATTGCAGAGCTGGAAGCGAAAATTGACTCGCTGACTGCAGTCAGCCGTCAAGACGAAAAATTAGATATTAATCTGGACGAAGAGGTTCAGCGCCTGCGTGAAAAGAGCGTTGAGCTGACGCGCAAGATTTTTGCCGATCTTGGGGCCTGGCAGATTGCCCAATTGGCACGCCACCCGCGCCGTCCTTATACCCTGGATTATATCAAACACATCTTTACCGACTTCGAAGAGTTGGCGGGCGATCGCGCTTACGCCGACGACAAAGCGATCGTCGGCGGTATTGCGCGCCTGGATGGCCGCCCGGTGATGATCATCGGGCACCAGAAAGGCCGTGAAACCAAAGAGAAGATCCGCCGCAACTTCGGCATGCCGGCGCCGGAAGGCTACCGCAAGGCGCTGCGCCTGATGGAAATGGCCGCGCGCTTCAAGATGCCGATCATCACCTTTATCGATACCCCGGGCGCTTATCCGGGCGTGGGCGCGGAAGAGCGCGGCCAGTCCGAAGCCATCGCGCGCAACCTGCGTGAGATGTCGCGCCTGAACGTGCCGGTCATCTGCACCGTCATCGGCGAAGGCGGCTCCGGCGGCGCGCTGGCGATCGGCGTGGGCGATAAGGTGAACATGCTGCAGTACAGCACCTACTCGGTGATTTCGCCGGAAGGCTGTGCCTCCATTCTGTGGAAGAGCGCCGATAAGGCGCCGCTGGCCGCAGAAGCGATGGGCATCACCGCGCCGCGTCTGAAAGAGCTGAAGCTGATCGACTCGGTGATCCCGGAGCCGCTGGGTTCCGCGCACCGCGACGTGCCGGCAATGGCCGCCGCGCTGAAAGCGCAGCTGCTGGCCGATCTGAAAGATCTGGACGGCCTGAACGACGAAGAGTTGCTCAACCGCCGCTACCAGCGTCTGATGAACTACGGCTACTGCTGAGTTCTGTGCTTCGCTGCAAGAAACCGCCTCCGGGCGGTTTTTTTTTGGCTACACACCGCCGGATTTTCGTGGTGTTATAGAGACTTGGCCGTTAACTGACAGGAGCTGCCGATGAATATCATCGCCATCATGAGCCCGACGGGCGTCTACTACAAAGATGAGCCGATCCGCGAGCTCCACGCGGCGCTGGCCGCCATGGGATTCCAGCTGGTGTACCCCAAAAACAGCGGTGATCTGCTGAAGCTGATCGAAGCCAATGCCCGCATTTGCGGGGTGATCTTCGACTGGGACGACTACAGCCTGGAGCTGTGCAGCGAAATCAACGAGCTGAATGAATACCTGCCGCTGTACGCCTTTATCAATACCCATTCCACCTTCGACGTCAGCCTGCATGAAATGCGCATGGTGCTCTATTTCTTCGAGTATGGCCTGAATGCGGCGGACGATATCGCGCAGCGCATCCAGCAGTACACCGCGGAATACATCGATACCATTACGCCGCCGCTGACCAAGGCGCTGTTCAACTATGTGCGCGAAGGGAAGTACACCTTCTGCACGCCGGGCCACATGGCCGGCACCGCGTTTCAAAAAAGCCCGGTGGGCTGCCTGTTCTATGACTTTTTCGGCGCCAATACCCTGAAGGCCGACATCTCGATTTCGGTTACCGAGCTCGGTTCGCTGCTGGATCACACCGGGCCGCACCTGGAGGCCGAAGAGTATATCGCGCGCACCTTCAACGCCGAGCAGAGCTATCTGGTCACCAACGGCACCTCCACCGCCAACAAGATCGTCGGCATGTATTCGGCGCCGGCCGGCAGCACGGTGCTGATTGACCGCAACTGCCACAAATCGCTGTGCCACCTGCTGATGATGAGCGATATCGTGCCGATCTATCTGCGCCCGCTGCGCAACGCCTACGGCATCCTCGGCGGCATTCCGCAGCGCGAGTTCACCCGCGAAAGCATCGCCGCCCGGGTGCAGGAGACCGAGAACGCCACCTGGCCGGTGCATGCGGTGATCACCAATTCCACCTATGACGGCCTGCTGTACAACACCGACTACATCAAGCAGACGCTGGAGGTGCCATCGATCCACTTTGACTCCGCCTGGGTGCCTTACACCAACTTCCATCCGATTTACGACGGCAAGAGCGGCATGAGCGGCGAGCGGGTGCCCGGTAAGGTTTTCTACGAAACCCAGTCTACGCACAAGCTGCTGGCGGCCTTCTCGCAGGCCTCGATGATTCATATCAAGGGCGACTACGACGAGAGCACCTTCAACGAAGCCTACATGATGCACACCACCACCTCGCCGCACTACGGCATCGTGGCGTCGATGGAGACCGCGGCCGCCATGCTGCGCGGCAACCCGGGGCGCCGCTTGATCAACCGCTCGGTGGAGCGCGCGCTGCATTTTCGCCGTGAAGTGCAGCGGCTGCGCGAGGAGAGCGATAGTTGGTTCTTCGACATTTGGCAACCGGAAGAGATCGATGAAGCGCAATGCTGGCCACTGGATCCGGACGACAACTGGCACGGTTTCGGCCAGACCGATCGCGATCACATGTACCTCGATCCGATCAAGGTGACGATCCTGACGCCGGGCATGAACGAGCTGGGTGCGCTCGAGGAGGAGGGGATCCCGGCGGCGCTGGTGGCGAAGTACCTCGACGAGCGCGGCATCGTGGTGGAGAAGACCGGGCCGTACAACCTGCTGTTCCTGTTCAGCATCGGCATCGACAAAACCAAGGCGATGAGCCTGCTGCGCGGCCTGACCGACTTCAAGCGCGCCTACGATCTCAACCTGCGGGTGAAGAACATGCTGCCGGATCTGTACGCCGAGGATCCGGATTTCTATCGCAACATGCGCATTCAGGATCTGGCCGCCGGCATTCATCGCCTGATCTGCCAGCACGATCTGCCGCGCCTGATGCAGCGGGCGTTCGACGTGCTGCCGGAAATGAAGCTGACGCCGCACCAGATGTTCCAGGAGCAGGTGCGGGGCAACGTGGAAACCTGTGAGCTGGATCAGCTGGTGGGCAAGGTGGCGGCCAATATGATCCTGCCGTATCCGCCGGGCGTGCCGCTGGTGATGCCGGGGGAAATGATTACCGAAGAGAGCCGGGCGGTGCTCGATTTTCTGCTGATGTTGTGCTCGATCGGCGAGCGCTATCCCGGTTTTGAAACCGACATCCACGGCGCCAGGCTGACGGAGGACGGGCGCTATCTGGTGAAGGTGTTGAAGCCTTCCTGATATCGGGCGTAGCGCGGTTTCTGGCGGTCAGCTTTCCGGCATGACGGAGGAGTGATGAGTGGAGATTTTCCACTCGTCACCGTCCCAGGCATAGGTAAAGGTATAACGCGCCGATACCGTCGATTTGTCTGCGAACGTAAAGGCATAGATACCGGTATCTATCGCGGTGTTGCAGCCAAGGCGTATGGTGCGGCTTTTAATGTTGCCCACCGGTCTTTTCGCCAGAAAATGTCTGAAGTAATCCACCCGTTCGGCATTCGTCAGCCGCATCTTGTTGGAAAGCGTGGGGAGCAACACCGCATCGTCTAGATAAGTATTTGCGACTTTTCGCGCTTCTCCACTCTGTAAAGCGGTATTCCACTGCTCGAACAACCCCTCGATTTGGAGCCGGTCTGTTTTTACGCAAACGGGCGCCGTCGTTGCCCAAACCGAAGTGGAAATACACATTAACGAACCGATGACGCCGGGGCGCATTTTCATACCTGTTCCTTTATTCAGGTGAGTTTTGTTGCCGTCATGGCGTGAATAGGCGGCAAATAAATTCAATACTAATATAATTTCGCATTGTAATTATCAAAAATAATTTGAATGTTACGGCGGGATTGTATGAGAGCGCAAATGGGGGAGAACAGCAGAAAAGATTGACCGTTGACGGCATCACCGCCGCCGGATACCTTGCCTCATCAGACCGAACAGGAGAGGCCGCCATGCTGGCGTTACGTCAGGTACACCATATCGCGATCATTGGCGCGGATTACGCCGCCAGCAAGCGTTTTTACTGCGACATTCTCGGATTCACCCTGCTGAGCGAGGTCTACCGCGAGGAGCGCGACTCCTGGAAAGCGGATCTGGCGCTCAACGGGCAATACGCCATCGAGCTGTTTTCTTTCCCTTCGCCGCCGGCTC
The DNA here is from genome assembly GCF_043109535.1 of Serratia sp. LACPHL-BACT-2024-00286. Classification (NCBI taxonomy): domain Bacteria; kingdom Pseudomonadati; phylum Pseudomonadota; class Gammaproteobacteria; order Enterobacterales; family Yersiniaceae; genus Serratia; species Serratia sp. LACPHL-BACT-2024-00286. Next base: position 18,024 of record NZ_JBICNA010000004.1, on the reverse strand, counting down.
GCGTCAGCCGCCCGGAGGCCTGCGGCCTGCGCCATTTGGCGTTCAGCGTTGACGACATCGAACAGGCCATCGCCCATCTGCAGGCGGCCGGCGTCGCCTGCGAACCGGTACGCGTCGATCCTTACACCCAATCCCGCTTTACCTTTTTCAGCGATCCCGATGGTTTACCGTTAGAATTATACGAGAGTTAACGGCTTAATCGCCTCCCGGCGGCCACAGCCGGGGGCGGTTATGCTATGATCGCGCCCTTGCCCTACATGCCTACAGAGTTATTTCCGCCATGCAAGAGCCTGCTTTTCGCGTCGGGGAGTGGCTGGTTACCCCTGCCGACAACACCATCAGCCGCGACGGACGCCTAAAAACGCTGGAACCGCGCCTGATAGACATGCTGTGCTATTTCGCCCGCCATCCCGACGTGGTGCTGAGCCGCGACGAGCTGATCGACAACGTCTGGAAGCGCAATATCGTCACCAACCACGTGGTGACCCAATGTATTTCGGAGCTGCGCAAATACCTGAAAGACGGCGACAGCGACAGCCCGGAATACATTATCACCGTGCCCAAGCGCGGGTATAAGCTGGCGACGTCGGTGATCTGGTGTGAAGAGGGGGAGACGCAACCCGCTCCCGCACCGGCGCCGCAGATTGCGGTGATCATGCATGAACCGGAAGACGGCAGCGAGGAAGACGAGACGCCGTATGTGCCGCCGCGCCGGGCAAGCGCGCCGGTTGCCGCGCCCGGCGAAAAGAAGCCGCGCTTTTATCGCCGCTCGACCTTCTGGGTGTGGCTGGCGTTTCTGGCGGCGCTCAGCGTCTGCGTGGCGTTTGTCGGCATCGCCACGCTGTCGCAGCGCGTGCCGGTATCGACCATGCCGGTGCTGCTCAACCCGCGCGATATCGATATTCGCATCCAGGGCGGCGAGAGCTGCAGCAACTGGATGCCGCAGCTCTCCTATGTGGTGGGCGTCAGCGAGCTGATCACCGATTCGCTGAACACCTACTCGACCTTCCTGGTGCACGACCAGACCAACTACAACTATTCCGGCCCCAGCAACTCGGGCAAGTCGCTGTATATCGAGTTCGTCAATCAGCGCCACTACCGCGCCCAGCAGTGTTTCCTGTCCGTGCGGTTGGTGGATAACGCCGACAGCTCAGTCATGCTGGACAAGCGTTACTTCATTACCGCCGATAACCAGCTGAAGATCCAGACCGACTTCCTCTCCAGCCTGTCCGCAGCGCTGAAGCAGCCCTGGCCGCCACAGCTGGAGCAGCGTCTGGCGCAGCTGCTGCCCGACAACGGGCCGCTGCTGCAGCGTTTCTACCAGGCGCATCAGTTGCTGATCCACGGCGACGCCGATTCGTTGACCCGCGCCAGCGCCCAGCTGAGCGAGTTGATTAAAAGCGCGCCGAACTTCCACTACCTGCTGGCGGAAAAAGCGCTGGTGGACCTGCTGCGCAATTCTTATCAACCGTTCGACAGCCAGGCCTTGGCGCAACTGCGCGCCGATATCAGCCATCTGGCGACCATCCCGGAATTGAAAAACACGCCAATCATGCAGCAAGTTCTGGCGGTAGATGCATTGACGCAGGGGCGCATTGACGAGGCGCACCGGGCGATCGATCTGGGGATTGAATTGCAAATGTCGTGGCTGAATTATGTGCTGCTGGGGAAAGTGTATGAAATGCAGGGGCAGAACCATTTGGCGGCGGATTCTTATATTACCGCATTCAATCTTCGCCCCGGCGAAGACACATTGCATTGGATCACCAATGGCGTATTCCAGACGTCATTGACCAACGTGGTGCCTTATTTAAATAACTATCAGCGCCAATAATTAACCGCTATCACGCTGCCATTATTCTCCGGGATCATGGCGGCGTTATTTATTGGTAAAGCCATGTTGCATGAATGTATTATTTTTCTGCGCAATATTGCTCTTTTTTTGCCGTTTGTTATGCGTGATTAACCTCGCTATTTTGCTGTTTTTAAATGATGTTTATCTTTTCTTTAGCTTACCTTTTTATCTTGATGTGTTAATGAAAAACCTCAGGTTATCATTTGTATGATCATGAGCGTAATCTCACTTTATCTTTAGGACTTTATTCCCCCCGATGGTTAGCATCCTGACTATCAAGCCGGCTCATTAAAATCTTTCATTTATGGGTGTGGCTTATAAGAAACGTAAATCAGGAGAAACTGACCATGGCTTCACCCAAGAAAATAGGGCTTATTGCCTGCACCGGCGTCGTCGCCGGTAATATGATGGGGAGCGGGATTGCCTTATTGCCCGCCAACCTGGCGAGTCTCGGATCTATCGCCATTTGGGGATGGGTGATCTCGATTATCGGGGCGATGTCGCTGGCCTATGTGTATGCCCGCCTCGCCACCAAAAACCCGCAGCAGGGCGGCCCTATCGCCTACGCGGGTGAAATTTCCCCGGCCTTCGGTTTCCAGACCGGCGTGCTTTATTACCATGCCAACTGGATCGGTAACCTGGCCATCGGCATTACCGCCGTTTCTTATCTCTCCACCTTCTTCCCGGCGCTGAATAACCCGGTACCTGCCGGCATCGCCTGTATCGCCATCGTATGGATCTTCACCTTCGTGAACATGCTGGGCGGAACCTGGGTCAGCCGTTTGACCACCCTGGGCCTGGTGCTGGTGCTGATCCCGGTGATCGTGACTGCCACCCTCGGCTGGCACTGGTTTGACGTCGCCACCTACCAGGCTAACTGGAATACCTCCGGTACCACCGACAGCCATGCGGTGATTAAAAGTATCCTGCTGTGCCTGTGGGCATTTATCGGTGTGGAATCCGCAGCGGTCAGCACCGGCATGGTGAAAAACCCGAAACGCACCGTGCCGCTGGCGACCATGCTCGGCACCGGCCTGGCGGGCATTATCTACATCGCCGCCACTCAGGTGATCAGCGGTATGTTCCCGGCGTCTGAAATGGCCGCCAGCGGCGCGCCGTTCGCCATCAGCGCCTCGGCGATTATGGGCAACTGGGCAGCACCGATGGTTTCCGCCTTCACTGCCTTCGCCTGCCTGACGTCGCTCGGTTCGTGGATGATGCTGGTCGGCCAGGCCGGGGTACGCGCCGCCAACGACGGCAACTTCCCGAAAGTGTACGGCGAGCTGGATAAAAACGGCATTCCGAAGAAAGGCCTGCTGCTGGCCGGCTGCAAAATGACCGCGCTGATGGTGCTGATCACCCTGATGAGCTCCGCCGGCGGCAAAGCGTCCGACCTGTTCGGCGAACTGACCGGCATCGCGGTGCTGCTGACCATGCTGCCTTACTTCTACTCTTGCGTAGACCTGATCCGCTTCGAAGGGGTCAACGTGCGCAACCTGCTGAGCCTGATCGCTTCGGTGTGCGGCTGCGGTTTCTGCTTCATCGCGCTGATGGGCGCCAACTCATTCGAACTGTCCGGCACCTTTATCATCAGCCTGATTATCCTGATGTTCTACGCCCGGAAAATGAATACCCGCCAGGCTGCCAACGCCGCGGCGGTCGATGAAAACACCACGGCCAAAGCGCACTGATTCGCGTCCGCTGACCGACTGAATTTACCCAGCCCCTTTCTTTCCGACCTGTCAGCCGCGACGGGAAGGGGCTTGCTTTGCCAGGAGAAATGCATATGAACGTTATCGCCATCATGAATCACATGGGTGTCTACTTCAAAGAAGAGCCTATCCGTGAACTGCATCAGGCGCTGGAAAGTCTGGATTTCCGCATCGTTTACCCTAACGATCGCGAAGACCTGCTGAAACTGATCGAGAACAACGCCCGCTTGTGCGGGGTGATCTTCGACTGGGACAAATACAACCTGGAGCTGTGCGAAGAGATCAGCCAGCTGAACGAATACATGCCGCTGTACGCGTTCGCCAACACCTATTCGACGCTGGACGTCAGCCTGAACGATCTGCGCATGCAGGTGCGCTTCTTCGAATATGCGCTCGGCGCGGCAACCGACATCGCCGCCAAGATCAAACAGAACACCGACGAGTACATCGACACCATCCTGCCGCCGTTGACCAAGGCGCTGTTCAAATACGTGCGCGAAGGCAAATACACCTTCTGTACGCCGGGCCACATGGGCGGCACCGCATTCCAGAAAAGCCCGGTGGGCAGCCTGTTCTACGATTTCTTCGGCCCGAACACCATGAAGTCGGATATCTCGATTTCGGTGTCCGAACTGGGATCGCTGCTGGATCACTCCGGCCCGCACAAAGAGGCGGAAGAGTACATTTCCCGCGTGTTCAACGCCGAACGCAGCTACATGGTCACCAACGGTACCTCCACCGCCAACAAGATCGTCGGCATGTATTCGGCGCCGGCGGGCAGCACGGTGCTGATTGACCGTAACTGCCACAAGTCACTGACTCACCTGATGATGATGAGCGACATCACGCCGATCTACTTCCGCCCGACCCGCAACGCCTACGGCATCCTCGGCGGCATTCCGCAGAGCGAGTTCCAGCGCGCCACCATCGCCAAACGCGTGAAGGAGACCCCGAACGCCACCTGGCCGGTACACGCGGTGATCACCAACTCCACCTATGACGGCCTGCTGTACAACACCGACTTTATCAAGAACACCCTGGACGTGAAGTCTATCCACTTCGATTCCGCCTGGGTGCCTTACACCAACTTCCACCCGATCTATAAAGGCAAGTGCGGCATGAGCGGCGGCCGCGTGGAGGGCAAGGTGATCTATGAAACCCAGTCCACCCACAAACTGCTGGCGGCCTTCTCGCAGGCTTCGATGATTCACGTGAAGGGCGACATCAACGAAGAAACCTTCAACGAAGCCTACATGATGCACACCACCACCTCGCCGCACTACGGCATCGTGGCGTCGACCGAAACCGCCGCGGCGATGATGAAAGGCAACGCCGGCAAGCGCCTGATCAACGGCTCTATCGAGCGCGCGATCAAGTTCCGCAAAGAGATTAAACGCCTGAAAGTCGAGTCCGACGGCTGGTTCTTCGACGTCTGGCAGCCGGAGCATATCGATGAGCCGGAATGCTGGCCGCTGCGTTCCGACAGCGCCTGGCACGGCTTCAAGAACATCGATAACGAACACATGTATCTCGACCCGATCAAGGTCACCATTCTGACGCCGGGGATGAGCAAGGAAGGCGAGATGCAGCCGTTCGGCATCCCGGCCAGCATCGTGGCGAAATACCTCGACGAACGCGGCATCATCGTCGAGAAAACCGGGCCGTACAACCTGCTGTTCCTGTTCAGCATCGGCATCGACAAAACCAAGGCGCTCAGCCTGCTGCGCGCGATGACCGACTTCAAACGCTCGTTCGATCTGAACCTGCGGGTGAAAAACATGCTGCCTTCGCTGTATCACGAAGCGCCTGATTTCTATGAAAACATGCGCATTCAGGATCTGGCGCAGAACATTCACCGCCTGGTGGAGCAGCACAACCTGCCGGACCTGATGTACCGCGCGTTCGAAGTGCTGCCAACCATGGTGATGAACCCATACCAGGCGTTCCAGAAAGAGCTGCACGGCGAAGTGGAAGAGGTTTATCTGGAAGAGATGGTCGGCAAGGTCAACGCCAATATGATCCTCCCATACCCACCGGGCGTGCCGCTGGTGATGCCGGGCGAAATGCTGACCGAGGAGAGCCGGCCGGTGCTGGAGTTCCTGCAGATGCTGTGCGAAATCGGCGCGCATTATCCGGGCTTTGAAACCGATATTCACGGCGCCTATCGTCAGGCGGACGGACGTTATCGGGTGAAAGTGCTGAAGGCGAAATAACCGCAGCCAATAACAGGGGAGGCGCTCGCGCTTCCCCTTTGCCGTTCACCGACTGATGGGAGACCTCCATGAAAACACCCTCACAGCCGCGCGCAATCTACTATGTCGTAGCCATACAAATTTGGGAATATTTCAGCTTTTACGGCATGCGTGCGTTACTGATTCTCTATCTGACCCACCAACTCGGCTATACCGACAGCCACGCCATCGATCTCTACAGCGCTTACGCTTCGTTAGTTTACGTCACTCCTATTTTGGGCGGCTGGCTCGCCGACCGCCTGCTGGGCAATCGCGTCGCGGTGATCGCCGGCGCGGCGCTGATGACGCTGGGGCATATCGTACTCGGCCTGAGCGCGGTCTCCGCCCAGTCGCTCTATCTGGCGCTGGCCATCATCATCTGCGGCTACGGCCTGTTCAAATCCAATATCAGCTGCCTGCTGGGCGAACTGTATCCGGCGCACGACTCGCGCCGCGAAGGGGGCTTCTCGCTGCTGTACGCCGCCGGCAACGTCGGTTCCATTTTGGCGCCGATCGCCTGTGGGTTGGCGGCCGAGCGCTATGGCTGGCACGTCGGCTTTGCGTTGGCCGGGATCGGCATGTTCGCCGGCCTGGCGATCTTCCTGCTCGGCGGGCGCCACTTCCGCCATACCCGCGGCGTGAATGCACCGCTGATGCGCGCCAAAAGCCTGGGTTTGCCGCACTGGGGTTGGCTGCTGGCGGCGCTGCTGGCATCGCCGCTGTTCTTCACGCTGCTGTTTGTGCACGACTGGGCCGGCTATTTGCTCGGGCTGGTGTGCGTGGCGGCGGTGGCGCTGGTGGCACGCATTATGCTGCGTGCGGACGCCGGCCAGCGCCGGGGGCTATGGCAGATTGTTGTGCTGATGCTGCTGGGCACGCTGTTCTGGGCTTTCGCCCAGCAGGGCGGCAGCTCCATCAGCCTGTTTATCGATCACTTCGTCGATCGGCGCTGGTTCGGCTGGACGGTGCCGACCGCGCTGTTCCAGTCGGTTAACGCCTGCGCGGTGATGCTGGGCGGCGTGGCGCTGGCATGGCTGGCGAACGGCGACGGTACGGGCGATCGCACGCTGCGCATCTGGTGCAAGTTCGCCTTCGGTCTGCTGTTGATCGGCGTCGGCTTTACGCTGATGGCACTCAATACGCGGCTGCACGGGCCGGGATCGATGGGGCTGATGATCGCCGGCCTGGCGGTGATGGGCTTCGCCGAACTGTTTATCGATCCGGTGGCGATGGCGCAGATCACCCGGCTGAATATCCCCGGCGCCACCGGCGTGCTGACCGGCATCTATATGCTGGCGACCGGCTCGATCGCCAACTATCTGGCGGGCATCATCGCCAACCAGACCGCCGAGGATCACGTCGAGGGGGCGGCGATGCAGGCGTATGGCCGCATTTTCGCCCAGATTGGCTGGGGAGCGGCCGGATGCGCGCTGGCGGTGATCGCGGTGCTGGGCGGTTGGTGGCTGCTGACGCGGCGCCAGGCACGGACGGTTAATGCTTGATTGATGACGGTAGGCGGGGTTAACGTGCAGCTATGTAGAAGTGACAAAGCCGACCGATGAATACTGATCAATTAACGACGCGGGTGGCAGACCAGTTGGGCGCGCAGCAGCGGCTGCTGGTGGCGTTCAGCGGCGGCCTGGATTCCAGCGTACTGCTGCATGTGCTGGCGGCGTTGCGCCGCCGGCGTCCGGGAATGCAACTGCGCGCGCTGCATGTGCATCACGGCCTGAGCGCCTTCGCCGACCGCTGGGTTGAGCATTGCCGCAGCCGCTGCGCCGACTGGCAGATCCCGCTGACGGTGACGCACGTGCAGGTGGACGCCCGCCAGGGCGGCATCGAAGCGGCGGCGCGCGCGGCGCGCTATGCCGCCTTCAGCGCCGCGCTAACGGAGGGCGAAGCGCTACTCACCGCCCAACACCTCGACGATCAAAGCGAAACCTTCCTGCTGGCGCTCAAGCGCGGCAGCGGGCCGGCGGGGCTGTCGGCGATGGCGGCGCGCACCGCGTTGGGCGAGCACCTGCTGTTGCGGCCACTGTTGGGTTGCTCACGCCAGACGTTGGAAAACTACGCGCAACGCCACGCCTTAACCTGGATAGATGACGACAGCAATCAGGACACGCGCTTCGATCGCAATTTCCTGCGGTTGCAGGTGTTGCCGCAGCTCAACCAGCGCTGGCCGCACTTCGCCTCGGCGGTGGCGCGCAGCGCCGGCCTGTGCGCCGAGCAGGAGCAGCTGCTGGACGAACTGCTGGCAGAACCGCTGCAAAGCCTGTTGGCGGCGGATCGCTCATTGGCGATCGACGGCCTGACGGACTGTTCGCCGGTGCGGCGCTTCGCCTTGCTGCGGCGCTGGATCGCGTTGTTTAACGTCACCATGCCGGCGCGTGAGCAGCTTCAGCGCCTGTGGGAGGAGGTGGCGCTCAGCCGGGAGGATGCCGAACCGCAGCTGCAGCTCGGCGCCTATCAGATTCGCCGTTTCCGCGGCCGGTTGCACCTGTTGCCGCCGCTGGCGGCGCTGCGCGATGTGCATCTGCCCTGGCAGCCTGATCAGCCGCTGGCGCTGCCGGACGGGCTGGGGCGGCTTGTCGCGGGTGAGGGCGAGCTGGCGCTGCGCGCGCCGCAGCCGTCGCAGCGGATCAGCATTCGTTTCGGCGGCGTGCAGGGCGCGGTGCGCATCGTGGGGCGCGCCCATTCGCGGCCGATAAAAAAATTGTGGCAGGAGCTGGGGATCCCGCCCTGGCAGCGTGAACGCATCCCGTTGATTTATTATGATGAGCAGCTGATCGCCGCGCTGGGCGTATTCGTCTGTGAGGCGGGGCAGGTGCCGGAAGGCGAACGTCCGTGGCGGCTGCGCTGGGAAAAAAATCATAATCGCGAGGAGCAATAATGAAGTTTGTGGGGATCACGCTGTTGGCCGCCGGCCTGTTCAGCCTGCCGGCGTTGGCGGCGGGGGATGCGGCGGCCGGCCAGGCGAAAGCCGCCGCCTGTGCTGCGTGCCACGGCGCGCAGGGCAAGGTGACGGTGCCGATGTACCCGAATCTGGCCGGGCAGAATGCCATGTACCTGCAGCACGCGCTGCAGGCGTACAAGAAAGGGGAGCGCAACGGCGGCCAGGCCGAGGTGATGAAGGCCTACGTGTCGGGGCTGTCGGATGACGATATCGCCGATCTGGCGGCCTTTTACGCCAGCCTGAAGCCGTAAATGACGAGGGCAGCCGTTGGGCTGCCCTGTTGGGATGGGGTTACCGCTGCTCAGTCCGACAGACTGACGACCACGGTACCGATTTCCGGATGACTGAAACTGCTGATATGGTCCAGACGCAGGTCGCGCTGTTGGCCATTCTGTTCGATGGTCAGATACTCAACGCGTTTCTTTTGCAGCAGGTCGATCGCCTTGGCCTCGATCACTTCTCCGTCGCGTAACTCCAGCTTCAGAATAAGTTTATGCTGACAGGCGAGTTCCAGGTTGTCGTAGTCATCGCAATTGATGGGTTGGTACTCATCATTCATCAACATAGTCGCTCACCAATAAGTTAGCGGCGGCAAAGGCCGCCTGTTCCCTAACGGAGGACGGTAGCGCATCGTTCGCTGCGACATCGTCCAATGCCTTTAACGCACAAGCCAGCGCATCGGGCACGTAGCCAAGATCTCCACTGCCAATCTCGGCGTAAGTACGGCGTACTAACTCACAGTATTGTTGCACAGTTTCCTCCCTTAAGAACCTCTGCATCATCAAGACTACTATCGCGATGAGGCGCAGGCTCTTGGAGTTTTATCCTATCCCAGACGACTATAGCACAGCTGTTATGGAGTTATCAGCACCCCGGCACGCCTTTCGCACTGCCGCGGCCGGGCCGCGCTGGCGGCGTTCGGCCCTGATCAAGTACACTGTCGCCGGATAATAACGAGGTCACCCATGGCGCTGAAAGCAACCATTTATAAAGCCGCGGTCAATATCGCTGATATGGATCGTCACTTCTACCACGACGCCGCATTGACGCTGGCGCAACACCCGTCCGAAAACGAGCAGCGCATGATGCTGCGCCTGTTGGCCTGGATCTGCCATGCCGACGAGCGGCTGGTGTTCACCAAAGGGCTGAGCGCCGACGACGAGCCGGAGATCTGGCAGCGCAACGACCACAATGGGCTGGAAATGTGGATCGAGATGGGGTTGCCCGACGAAAAACGTATCCGCAAGGCCTGCAACCAGTCGCCGCGCGTGGTGCTGTACGCCTACGGCGAGCGCGCCGCGCACGTGTGGTGGCAGGGAATGCAGGGCAAGGTGGCCGGCTACAAGAACCTGAGCGTGCGTTTCCTCGACGACGAACAGCTGGCGCGCCTGACTGCGCTGGCCAGCCGCACCATGACGCTGCAGGCGACGTTGCAGGAGGGAACTATTTGGCTGTCCGATGCTCAGAATAGTCTGGAAATCCAGTTTGCCGAGTGGCAGCAGGCACAGGTGTAACCGGTGCTGGAACTGTCAAGAAACGTCGCCATACCGGATAATGAGCTGGAATTGACGGCGATCCGCGCGCAGGGCGCGGGCGGCCAGCACGTGAACAAAACCTCAACGGCGATCCATTTGCGCTTTGACATCCGGGCATCCAGCCTGCCAGAGTATTATAAGGAAAGGCTGCTGGCGCTGAATCATCATCTCATTACCGCCGATGGCGTGGTGATTATCAAGGCGCAAGAGTATCGCAGTCAGGAATTGAATCGCGAAGCGGCGTTGGCCAGGCTGGCCGCGCTGATTCGGCAGGCGATGGTGGTGGAAAAAACGCGCAAGGCGACCAAGCCCACAAAAGGGGCCAAACTGCGTCGCCTGGAAGGCAAGGCGCGTAAAGGCGCCACCAAGGCGCTGCGTGGCAAGGTTCGCACTTAGGAATACATGAACACAGTAGGAGAATAACTGTGAAAAAAATTACGGTAGCCCTGTTCCTCGCGGCAGGCGCACTCTCGTTGTTGGGATGCAACAATCATTATCAGCCGAAGGAACAACCGCTGCAGCCAATGCCGCAGAGCTATCAAGGGGGGTTGCCTTGCGCCGATTGCGGCGGTCTGGAGACGGCGCTGTTCCTGGATGAGGACGGCACCTTCGTGCTGCAGGAAACCTATCGCGGCACCAAAGACGGCGATCAGACCTTTGCCGACTACGGCAAATGGGCGCGCACCGCGGATAAGCTGGTGCTGACCGACAGCAACGGCGAGAAACGCTATTTCCGCCCGGTGGGCAAGAGCCTGGAAATGCTGGATCGCAGCGGCGTGCCGATCGAGTCCAAGCTGAATTACCGTCTGGATCCGGTTGAGAAGCCGTTGCCTAAAACGCCGATGACGCTGAAAGGCAGCTACACCTATATGGCGGACGCGGCGGTCTTCAAGGACTGCGCTACCGGCAAAACCTTCCCGGTGGACAACAACATCGCGCTGGAGCAAGGTTACGCCAAAGCATACAAGACCGCCGGCGAGCCGGTATTCCTGACGTTCAGCGCGCACTTCAGCGTGCAGCCGTCGATGGAGGAAGGTCTGACCGAGAAGGCGCTGGTGCCGGACGGCAAAATCGTGTTTGACCGCAGCAAGAACTGCAGCAGCAAATAAGCGATTTCGGATATAAAAAAACCCGCCTAGGCGGGTTTTTTACTTTCTGGCATTCGTCGCTTAGCGTTTGATCTGGCCCAGCAGGAAATCAACGATTTCGCCGGTTTTGATCATTTGCTTCTCGCCGACGCGGCGGTTCTTGTACTCGATCTCTTCGTTGTCGAGATTGCGGTCGCCGATAACGATAGAGTGCGGCACGCCGATCAGCTCCATATCCGCGAACATCACGCCCGGGCGCTCTTTGCGGTCATCGAGGATCACGTCGATGCCGTGGGAGCGCAGGGTGTTGTACAGCTCTTCGGCCAGCGCCTGCACGCGGAACGACTTGTGCATGTTCATCGGCAGGATAGCGACCTGGAACGGCGCGATGGCGTCCGGCCAGATGATGCCGCGTTCGTCGTGATTCTGCTCGATGGCGGCGGCCACGACGCGCGTGACCCCGATGCCGTAGCAACCCATGGTCAGCACCTGGTTGCGGCCGTCTTCGCCCTGCACGGTCGCTTTCATCGCTTCCGAGTACTTGGTGCCGAGCTGGAAGATATGGCCCACTTCGATGCCGCGTTTGATCAGCAGCGTGCCCTGACCGTCCGGGCTGGCGTCGCCGTCCACCACGTTACGGATATCGGCCACCTGTGGCAGCGGCAGATCGCGCTCCCAGTTGATGCCGAAGTAGTGTTTGCCGTCGACGTTGGCGCCGGCGCCAAAGTCGCTCATCGCCGCCACGCTGCGGTCGGCTACCACCGGCATCGGCAGGTTGACCGGGCCGAGTGAACCCGGGCCGGCGCCGACGATGGCGCGAATTTCTTCTTCAGTGGCGAAGGTCAGCGGCGTGGCAACCTGCGCCAGCTTCTCGGCCTTGACTTCGTTCAGCTCGTGATCGCCGCGCACCAACAGGGCAACCAGCTTGTGGCCGCTCTCTTCGGTGGCGCGCACCATCAGCGTCTTCACGGTTTTTTCCACCGGCAGCTGGAACTGATCGACCAGCTCAACGATGGTTTTGGCGTTCGGCGTATCCACCAGACGCAATTCTTCGCCGGCCGCGGCGCGAGGCGCCGCCGGCGCGACCGCTTCCGCCAGCTCGATGTTGGCGGCGAAGTCGGAACCGGTGGAGAACACGATATCGTCTTCACCGCTGTCTGCCAGCACCTGGAATTCGTGCGAGGCGCTGCCGCCGATCGAGCCGGTATCGGCCTGCACCGGGCGGAAATCCAGACCCATGCGGCTGAAGATTTTGCTGTACGCTTCGTACATCGCGTCGTAAGTCTCTTGCAGAGACTCCTGCGAGGTATGGAAGGAGTAGGCATCCTTCATCAGGAACTCACGGGAACGCATTACGCCGAAACGCGGGCGCACTTCATCACGGAACTTGGTCTGGATCTGGAAGAAGTTCAGCGGCAGCTGTTTGTACGAGCTGATCTCGTTGCGGATCAGATCGGTGATCACTTCTTCATGCGTCGGGCCCAGCACGAACGGACGATCGCCGCGGTCGACGAAGCGCAGCAGCTCGGGGCCGTATTGCTCCCAACGGCCGCTTTCCTGCCACAGATCGGCAGGCTGAACCACCGGCATGGACACTTCGATCGCGTTAGCATTGTTCATTTCTTCGCGAACGATGTTTTCAACCTTTTTCAGAACGCGCAGGCCGGTCGGCAGCCAGGTGTAAAGACCGGAGGCCAGCTTGCGGATCATCCCGGCGCGCAGCATCAGCTGGTGGCTGATCACTTCGGCGTCGGCAGGTGTCTCCTTCAATGTGGAGAGCAGATATTGGCTAGTACGCATGGTGTTTTGGTTCCGTTAGAACTGCAAATTGCATCGGGCTGCCAGAGTGGCGGCCAAAAGTGACAAAAGTGGTTTAGTTTACCAGCGCGAGCGGGTCGCCAAAAGAGAGGCGGCGGAATTTTAACGCGGGTCGAGCGCCAACACTTCGGTATGACCGTCCACGACGCGCCAGCGCACGTTGAAATCCAGCAGCCAGACGGCGTAATCCCGTTCGACGTCCTCTCCTTTACGATAGGCGGGACGGGGATCTTGCGCCAGCACCTGGCTGATAAAACGCCTTAATTGCGGATAACGCGCCTGATGTTGCTGCAGCTGCTGCTCGGCCTGAGGCGCGAAATGCACCGGCATATCGCCGGCGGGCGCGGCCTGGGCAAAACCGGCGCGGGCCTGCGGTTGGCTCTCGGCGAACGGCAGATAAGGCTTGATGTCCACCACCGGGGTGCCGTCGACCAGATCGAGGCTGCCCAGCTCCAGCACCACTTCGCCGTTTTTCACCCGCACGCCTTTCAGTTCGATCAGGGACATGCCGAGCGGGTTGGGGCGGAAGGTGGAGCGGGTGGCGAATACGCCCATGCGGGCATTGCCGCCTAAACGCGGCGGGCGCACCGTCGGCCGCCAGCCGCCTTCCAGGGTTTGATGGAAAATGAACATCACCCACAGATGGCTGAAATCGCTGAGGCCGCGTACCGCCTCCGCCTGGTTGTAAGGTGGCAGCAGCAGCAGTTCGCCGCCACCGTCTTCGACCAGCCCCGGCTGGCGGGGAACGGCGAATTTTTCTTTATATGGCGAGCGGATCACGCCGATCTGCTCGAAAACGAATTCGGTCATTTGGACGAGACGTTAAGCGCCGAGCCCTGGCAGACGGCCTGCTGGTAACAACCGGCGACGCCGCTGACAATCTGGCAGTCGTGCAGCAGCACGGCGTTGGCCTTCATGTAAGACGCGCGGATCTGCATGCGTTTACGGGCGGTAGCCAGATTCGGTGGGGAGTCTTGTACGGTGGTTTGGCACGATTCGCCGGACACTTCACCCAGATCGCGGAATGGCTTGCCCACGAGCTCTTCTGCACTTTTGTACAGTTTTACCGGAGCGGGGCGGGCGGCCGGCGTGGTCTTGGCCGGGGCGGTGGTGGTCGGCTTGCTGGTGCTGTTTGTTGAGGACGGCGCGATACGTTGCGATGAACATCCGGCCAGCGCGAGCGCTAACAAACAGAGAGGTAAAACACGCATTGAGATTCCTCTGCCTTAATGAAAGTGGCGCTATTGAAGCAATCTATGGCGGAAATAACAAGACGGGCCTTGGCCCGTCTTGCAATTATAGGAATAAAATTGGCGAATAAGCGCTTACCAGCCTTTCACCGCACCGCCGTTGAAGATTTTGTTGGCGGCGGCGTCCACTTCGTCAGACTGATAGGCCTGCACGAATTTTTTCACGTTTTCCGCATCTTTGTTATCTTCGCGCGCAACCAGCAGGTTGACGTAAGGCGAGTCTTTATCTTCCACGAACAGGCCGTCTTTCGCCGGCGTCAGACCGATCTGGCTGGCGTAGGTGGTGTTGATCACCGCCAGCGCGATCTGCTGATCGTCCAGAGAACGCGGCAGCTGAGGCGCTTCCAGCTCAACCAGCTTCAGGTTTTTCGGGTTCTCGGTCACGTCCAACACGGTCGGCAGCAGGCCAACGCCGTCTTTCAGTTTGATCAGGCCGACTTTCTGCAGCAGCAGCAGCGAACGGCCCAGGTTGGTCGGATCGTTAGGCAGTGCGATCTGAGAACCCTCTTTCAGCTCGTCCAGCGATTTGATTTTCTTGGAGTAACCGGCGATCGGGTAAACAAAGGTGTTGCCGACCGGCACCAGCTTGTAGCCGCGATCTTTGATCTGCTGATCCAGATATGGCTTGTGCTGGAAGGCGTTCAGATCGATATCGCCTTTGCTCAACGCTTCGTTAGGCAGCACGTAGTCGTTGAAAGTGACCAGCTCAACGTCCAGACCGTATTTCTCTTTCGCCACTTTCTGAGCCACTTCGGCCACTTGCTGCTCAGCGCCGACGATCACGCCGACCTTGATGTGGTTCGGATTCTTTTCATCCTGGCCGCAGCCCGCCAGAGCCAGAGAGCCGATCAGTGCGCCAATTGCCGCGATGGATTTAAATTTTAACGACATATCCCTTCCTCATTAGACTCGCATTAACATGCTGTGAAACTATTTATGGGTAACGGCTTTGACGATGCGATCGCCGCAGAATTGGATCAGATAAACCAAAACTACCAGTAATACTAATACGGTATTCATCACTGTGGCGTTATAACCGATATAACCGTATTGGTAACCGATTTGGCCCAGACCGCCGGCGCCGACCGCGCCGCCCATGGCGGAGTAGCCCACCAGGGTGATCAGCGTGATGGTCGCGGCGTTGACCAGGCCCGGCAGGGCTTCCGGCAGCAACACTTTCTTGATGATCTGCATCGGCGTGGCGCCCATGGCGCGCGCCGCTTCCACCAGACCGGACGGGATCTCCAGCAGGGCGTTTTCCACCATGCGCGCGATGAACGGCGCGGCGCCCACGGTCAACGGCACGATGGCCGCCTGCAGACCGATAGAGGTGCCGACGATCATGCGGGTAAACGGAATCATCCAAACCAGCAGGATAATGAACGGGATAGAACGGAAGATGTTCACCAGCCCGGACAGGATTTTATACAGCGAGTTGTTGGCGATGATCTGCCCCGGGCGGGTGACATACAACAGCACACCTACCGGCAGGCCGAGCACGAAACCGAAGAAGCCGGAGACAAAGGTCATCATGACGGTTTCCCACACGCCACGCGCCATCAACCACATCATTGCCTCAGACATAACCCAGAACCTCTACTTTTACCTGATTTTCCTGCAGGAACTTAATAGTCGCCAGCGCGTCTTCGTCGCTGCCGTGCAGCTCCGCCAGCATCACGCCGAATTTCACGCCGCCGGCATAATCCATCTGGGCGCTGATAATGTTGTTGTTCACGTTGAAGCGGCGAGCGGCTTCAGACAGCAGCGGCGCATCGACCGACTGGCCGGTGAACTCCAGGCGCAGCAGCGGTTGGCGGTCGCCCTGACGCTCCGGCGACAGGCGCGCGGCGTAGTCGTCCGGGATATCCAGATGTAATGTGGACTGAATGAACTGCTGGGCCAGCGGGGTTTTCGGGTGCGAGAACACTTCGCTGACGCTGTCTTTTTCGATCAGTTGCCCCTGGCTGATGACCGCGACCTGGTCGCAGATGCGTTTCACCACGTCCATTTCATGGGTGATCAGCAGAATGGTCAGGCCCAGCCGGCGGTTGATGTCTTTCAGCAGTTCCAGGATGGAACGGGTGGTGGCCGGATCCAACGCGCTGGTGGCTTCATCGCACAGCAGCACTTTAGGATTGCTGGCCAGCGCGCGGGCGATCGCCACGCGCTGTTTCTGGCCGCCGGACAGATTGGCCGGGTAGGCGTCGTGCTTGTCCGCCAGGCCGACCAGCTCCAGCAGTTCGGTCACGCGCTTTTTGATCTCGGCGCGCGGCGTATTGTCCAGCTCCAGCGGCAGCGCCACGTTGCCGAACACCGTGCGGGAAGAGAGCAGGTTGAAGTGCTGGAAGATCATGCCGATTTGGCGACGGGCGCGCGTCAGTTCGCTTTCCGACAGCGAGGTCAGATCCTGACCATCGACCAGCACCTGGCCGGACGTTGGGCGCTCCAGCATGTTGGCGCAGCGAATCAGCGTGCTTTTACCGGCGCCGGAGGAACCGATGACGCCATAGATTTGCCCGGCAGGGACGTGAAGGGTCACGTCAGAGAGCGCGGTAATGGTGCGCGAACCCTGCTGGAACACTTTAGTGATGTTAGAAAGTTTAATCATATTCTTCTTATTTTAGCGTGGTTGCCCGTGGCTAGATAAAAGTAAACCTCGGCGTGGAACCAAGGTATGGATCAGATGTTAAGGCGTCTAGACGTCCAAGTCAACGACCTGCGACGTTCTCCGGCGTTCTCAGCGTGGGGTAAAACATGCGATACTGTCAGCGTATACAGGCCCTCAGGAGCAAAGCGGTGACACAAAGCGTTCCAGCAATTTTTCTCGATCGTGACGGTACGATTAACGTTGACCATGGCTATGTCCATG
This sequence comes from Serratia sp. LACPHL-BACT-2024-00286, assembly GCF_043109535.1. Lineage (NCBI taxonomy): Bacteria > Pseudomonadati > Pseudomonadota > Gammaproteobacteria > Enterobacterales > Yersiniaceae > Serratia > Serratia sp. LACPHL-BACT-2024-00286. The sequence continues at coordinate 713 of NZ_JBICNA010000004.1, read as the reverse complement.
AAATCGACAACTTCCACTTTATTGACGGCGTGATTGACGCCTGTCGCGAACTCAAAAAGATGGGCTTCGCGTTGGTGATGGTGACCAACCAGTCCGGCATTGCGCGCGGCAAGTTCAGCGAAGACCAATTTATGTACCTGACCGAGTGGATGGACTGGTCGCTGGCCGATCGCGACGTCGACTTCGACGGCATCTATTTCTGCCCGCACCATCCGGAGGCGGTAGTAGAAGAGTATCGTCAGGTGTGTGACTGCCGTAAACCGCAGCCGGGCATGCTGCTGCAAGCGCAGCAGGAATTGAACATCGATATGGCCGCTTCTTATATGGTGGGCGATAAACCGGAAGATATGCAGGCGGCGATCGCGGCCGGCGTCGGCACCAAGGTGCTGGTGCGTACCGGCAAGCCGGTGACGGAGCAGGGCGAAAAGCTGGCCGATTGGGTGCTAAATAGCCTGGCGGACCTGCCTGAAGCCATCAAAAAGCGGGTTTAATAGGCGTTACGAATGAATAGTGAGCGGTCAGATAAAAAATGCATATTATCGCTTGTCATTCTGAACCGGCTCCCTATAATGCGCCTCCATCGACACGGCGCAAGTGATTCACTTCACACAGCGGCCGGGAAGAAAGAGAAAAAATCCTGAAAATTAGGGTTGACTCTGAAAGAGGAAAGCGTAATATACGCCACCTCGAGTTAGCAAGCGAAAGCGCCTAAC